>NZ_JAKFEO010000062.1:0-2860 GCF_036675665.1 Hydrogenophaga sp.
TGCGGCCCAGCTGCCCGTACATGGCCCAGGTCATGGCATTGCGCGCCTGCGGGCGGTCAAACACCACCGACGCCACGCCGGCCTTGACCGTCAGGTGTACTGCACCGTCACTCATGCTGCAAACGCGCCCTGCGCCCGAAGTTCGGCAAGCTCGCCGGCGCCAATGCCCATCTCGCCGAGCACCTCGTCGGTGTGTTCCCCCAGCAAGGGCGGATGCCGACGCACCTGCTGCGGCGTGCCGGACAGCTTGACCGCAAAGCCTATGTTGGGCACAGAACCTTCCACCGGGTGGTCAATCTCCATGCGCATGCCGCGCGCGCGCGCATGCTCACTGCCGAAAGCCTCCGGGTAGGAGAGGATGGGGCCAGCCGGAATACCGGCGTCGAGCAAGGTTTGTACCCAATAGTCTTTGGGGTGCTGGCGGAAAGTGCGCTCCAGCTCAGCCTCCAGCGCGGGGCGGTTGGCCAGCCGCAGCGAGATGGTAGTGAAGCGCGGGTCCCGCAGCAACTCCTGCCGCTCCAGCAGCACGCACAATTGCTGCCACAGCTTCTGGTTGTTGGCGCCCATCACGAAGTACCCGTCCGAGCAGGCCATGGCCTGGTAAGGCGCTGTCATCTTGTTGGACGTGCCCAGTGGTTCGGGCGGTTTGCCCGTGCCCCAGTAGTCGCAGATGTCCCAGACCGAGAAAGCCAGTGCCGAGTCGAACAGGGATGCGTCCACATGCTGCCCTTCGCCGCTTGCTTTGGCCCCGATGTAGGCCGACAAGGTGGCATAAACGGCAAACAGGGCACAGCCAATGTCGGCCACCGGCACGCCGGCCTTCACCGGCGGGCTGTTGGGGTAGCCGGTCACGCTCATCACGCCCGACATGGCTTGCGCCATGAGATCGAAGCCCGGTCGGTCGGCCCATGGTCCGGTCTGGCCGAAGCCCGAGATGCTGGTGTAAACCAGGCGCGGATTGATTTCTTTCAAGACCTCGTAGCCCAGGCCCAGCCGCTTCATCGCACCGGGGCGGTAGTTCTCGAGAAGGATATCGGCGTCCTTGACCATGCGCAGCAGCACCTCGCGCCCGGCCATGGACTTCAGGTTGAGCGTGACGCTGCGTTTGTTGCGGTTCATGTTCAGGAAACCCAGGCTGTCGGCCCCCTTCATCTTGAAACCCATCGCGCCGCGCGTCTGGTCGCCCGCGCCCGGCGGCTCGACCTTGATCACGTCGGCGCCCAGGTCGGCCAGCAACATGCAGGCATAAGGGCCGGCCATCACCTGGCTGATGTCGAGCACGCGCACACCGGCCAGCGGCAGCGGACGCGCCGCCTTCTTCGCCTGTTCATTCGCTGACGCTTCTGCTTCTTTCACTCGGTAATCCTTGTGGAGGGATGTTGATCGTTTGCGGAACTGGACAATCCGCCCAGGCAGCCCGGGAGGCGACAGTCGGGATGCCGCCACGATGGCAGCACCCTCGAACAAGGCAAAACGGGCTTCAGGACCGGCTCGGCGCGACCCGATGCCCAGGGCTCAGGCTTCGGCCTTGACGCCACCGTCCTTGATGATCTTGGCCCACTTGATCTGCTCGGCGCGCATGAAGTCCCCGAACTTTTCGGTCGAGCCACCACCATCCTGGGCGCCCGAGGCCGCCAGCTTTTCCATCACGTCGGGCATCAGCATGACCTTGTTGAGATCCTCGTTCATGCGCTTGGCCATGGCCAGAGGCATCTTCGCGGGACCGGCCAGCCCATACCACGTCGTCGCCTCGAAGCCGGGGAAGCCCGACTCGGCCATGGTCGGGACGTTGGCGTAGGCGCCCACGCGCTGCTGGCGCGTCTGCGCAAGGGCGATGGCCTTGCCGCTTTTCACGTGGGGCGTGGCCGCCGTCATGGTGTCGAAGCTGTATTGAATGGTCCCACCGATCAGGTCGGTGAGCATCGGGCCCGAGCCCTTGTACGGCACGTGGATGGCCTTGACCTTGGCGGCCAGCATGAACATCTCCAGCGCCAGGTGCTGCGCGCTGCCCGTGCCGGCCGAGCCGAAGCTCACCCTGCCCGGGTTGGCGCTGCACAACTCGACCAGATCCTTCACGGTCTTGGCCGGCTGGTTTTCGTTGCAGATCAGCAGGTTCGGCGTGATGCCGACCAACACGACCGGCTGGAAGTCCTTGGCCGGGTCGTAGTTCACTTTCTGCAGGGCGGGCGTGATCGCCTGGCTGTTGATGTGCGCCATCAGCAAGGTGTTGCCGTCACCTGGCTGCTTGGCCACGTAGTCGGCAGCGATGGTCCCCGAGGCGCCCGCCTTGTTCTCGACGATGACCTGCGTCTTCCACATGTCGCCGAGCTTCTGGCCGATCACCCGCGCCAGGATATCGGTGCCACCGCCGGGCGCAAAGCCCACGATGATGCGAATCGGCCCATTGGGTAGCGTCTGCGCCATCAGCGAGGGAAAGGCGAGTGTTGCGGCGCTCGCGGCGCTAACGGTTACGAAGGTTCTGCGTTGCATGGTTTTGTCTCCAGGAATAGTTGTGATGTAGCGAAACTCGGCAAACGGGAAAGTGGAAAGTGGAAAGTGGAAAGCGGAAAGCGAGGAAAGATATCGTCAGGCGGCCTTGCGCAGCGGCACCACGGCCGCGTGGCTTGAAAAATGGTCCATCGCAGCCTGCACGCCCGAACCCGCCAGCTTGACGCCGGCGAGCTTGAGACCCATCTCGCAGCCCGACAGCGCCGCCATCAGGGTCAGGTCGTTGCAATCGCCCAGGTGGCCAATGCGGAACATCTTGCCCTTGACTTTGCCCAGGCCCGTGCCCAGCGAGCAGTCAAAGCGCTCATAAATGATCTTGCGCACGGCGTCGGCGTCTATGCCTGCGGGGGTC
>NZ_JAKFEO010000113.1:0-2848 GCF_036675665.1 Hydrogenophaga sp.
AGGGCGCCGGGCAGGCTCTCGATCTGGCTGTAGCCCGCCGCGCGCAGCACGCTGACAGCCGAGGGGTGGATGCCCTCCAGCAACAGGAAGCGGATCTTGTTCTTGTCGATGGAGGTCTTGGGGGCTGGCTGGGTGGGTTGGGTCGGGGTCGTGGTGGCGTGATTCATAGTTGACAAATATAGTCGGATATGCGGCCTGGGGCCAGTTTCGCGGCCTTCATCCCCGGCCGGCGCGGGGGATTCACGGCGGGTCAACGGCCGGGCCGGCAGGGGCCATGAACAGGGCGGCCACCAGGTCCGACTGCGTGACCATGCCGACCAGACGGTCCTGCGCGTCGAGCACGGGCATGTGGTGCAGGCCGCCATCGGAGAACCCGCGCACCAGGTCGGCGATGGCCTGTTCGGGGCGGGCGGTGCGCACCTTGCGCGTCATGATGTCTTCGACCCGGCGCGCGGTGTTCATGCGCGGCACGCGGCTGGGCGCCGGCGCGCTCTGACCGATGAAGAAGTCGTGCAGCGACACGATGCCCACCAGTCGTTGGCCGGCGTCCACCACGGGCAGGGCCTTGATCTTGTGGTGCGCCAGGCGCGCCCAGGCTTCGTCGACCGAATCACCGGGGCCCACGCTCACTACGTCGCGCGACATGATGTCCTGGCAGCGCACGCCGTTCCAGTGGCGGCGCTGCGCATGCATCTGCGCGCGGGTCATGATTTCTTCCAGGTCGTCGCGGTCGATGTCGAGCAGCTCGCCGAACGAGGCGAGCGCGGCGTCCAGGTCTTCCTTGGTGTGGCCCACGCGCTGGGTGGGCAGGGGGTCGCGCGTGTCGTGGGGGCGGCTCCGGGCCACGCCGTGGTGCGGGTAGCTGCGCCCCATGGCGTTGTTGAACAGCAGCGCCAGCAGTAGCATGACGGCCGAATCGGCAGCCACCGGCCAGAGCGCAAAACCAAAACCCAGCCCATGGATCGCCGGGCCGCCCAGCACGGCGGTGAGCGCCACCGCGCCGCCGGGCGGGTGCAGGCAGCGCAGCGCGAACATGGCCGCCACGGCGCCCGTGCCCGCCACCGCGGCGGCCAAACCCGTGGCGCCCAGCCACTGGTGGCAGGCCACACCGATCAGCGCCGAGAGCACGTTGCCGCCAACGATGGACCAGGGCTGCGCCAGCGGACTCGCCGGCACCGCGAACAGCAGCACCGCCGAAGCGCCCATGGGCGCGATGAACCAGACGCTGGACGTGCCCAGCACGTGGCGGCTGAGCCAGTCGGTGCACAGCAGCCCCAGGCCCACGCCCAGGCTGCTGAGCCAGAGCTCGCCGCGGCCAATGGCCAGCGGGGCCGGGTAGAACGAGCGCAGCCAGCGCAGCGCGGGATTCAAGCGCGGCCTTTCCATGGGCCGGGGCCGGGCTGCGCCTCGGGGGTGGTAATGCAAAGAAGGGGGCGGACGTGAATGGCCATGCGGCAGCGCCGTGTTGAAAACGCGGGGGGGTGGGGCGGTGGGGGCGGGCGCCGTACCGCTTCGTTGCGGTGCGGGCCGGGAGAGGCGGGCAACCGCGTGGCGCGGCGAGCGGGCAGTGTAAGGCGCCCCGCGCTGGCTTGCCGGGCCCAGGCTTTTGCCCTTGCGCGGGCGGGTGGGCGTTGTCGTGGCGCGCCGCTGTGTCGTGGGCGAGGACCTGCCGTTCAGTAGAATCGCCGGCCCCGACGATCCGTCTGCGTGTGCGTGTGCGCCGCCTCGTCTCTCGCTACAACCACAGGAAATCCCATGCGTTATTCGGTCTCCCACCACAAGCTCAACCTGGTGCTCGCGGCCCACGGGCTGAAACCCGGTGATGCCGGCGGCATCGACAAGCTCTTTGGTGGTCAGGACGGCTACTACTGGTTCGGCACCCTGCGCGACCTCTGCCCGCCGGGCAAGACCATCACCTGGGAAAGCCAGTACGAGATGGTCGACACCATCCAGGCGCACGAAAACGCCACGGCCCTGGAAGACGAGATGAAGCCGCAAGTCCCCAGCGCGGCGAACATTGCGGCTTTGTCCAAGCTGCTGGGCGACCCGATCTGAAGGCTGTCAGTAGCCGAGCGCGGCGCGCGCCTGACGGGCCGTCTCGTAGAGCATCTCGCCTTCGGCCATGAGGTCGTCGGCATCGAGCAAGGTCGCGAAGACGACCACGGTCACGTCGCTCACCGTGTCATGGCGCGCCGTGGTGAGGTAGCCGGTGATCCCGCCGTTGTGCCCCGCGCCGAGCTCGGCGGGAGCGCACGCGAGGCCGAGGCCGTAGGAAACATGGACCTCGTTGGTGGTCTCGCACTCGCGCATGCGGGCAATCGTCTGCGCGTTCAACCCGGCCTCGCCCTTGAGCAGCCGGCGAAACCACCGGGCCAGATCCGAGGGTGTCGTGACCACGTTGCCCTCGCCAACGCCCCAGGAAACGTTGCGGTGGGTGGTGGGGTAGAGCGTGCCGCCGACCCGCGTCGTTCCCTCAAGGAACGGCGCCGGGAGTTGCTGGGTCCGGCCGTCGTCGGGAAAGCTCGTCTCCTTGAGGCCGTTGGGCACGAGCAGTTCGTTGTGCACGAACTGCGCGAACGTCTGCCCCGAGACCTGCTCGACGATCTTCGCCAGCAGTGAATAACCGGTGTTCGAATAGCGAAACGCCTCGCCGGGCAGGCCGCCGACCAACTGGTTGCTGGCGACCACGCCGACCAGTTCATCCAGCGTGTAGGTGTGCATGTCGCCCTGGGTGTCCTCGACCCAATCGACGTACCGCTGGCCGGCGTAGGGCGCGGTGGCCGTCGCGGGAATGTTCTTGTTGCCCACGTCAAAGACGCCGCCGCCATGGCGCAGGAGCTGCTGGATC
>NZ_JAKFEO010000085.1:0-18199 GCF_036675665.1 Hydrogenophaga sp.
CACACCGCCACCGACGGGCTCGCAAACCAGCTCGACGGCCATGTCGAAGGTGACCACCGAAGGATCTGGACCGACGAAGGCGCTGATCATCCGCGGACCTTCTTCGAGTTCTACCAGCAGCACGGCATAGGGCGTGTCCTGTTTGAAGGCCGGCCCGGGCGCCCGGTGAACCACGCTGAACGAATGCACCTTGGCGCGACCGCTGGAGGCGCGGTGCTCAAGGCGCTCGCTACCGCACTCACGGCAGATCGCCTGTTGGTAGAGCTGCACGTGGTCGCACGCTGGGCAGTGCTGCAGCAGCAGCTTGCCCCCCTGAATGCCGCGCCAATAGATTTCCGAATCCGAATCCGGCATCGGCTGCGGCTTGAGGTGGGCGTCTTTTTGGTTGATCACAGCGTGGCCTCCGTTCCCAGGATGGTGGTGGCGTTGGTCGCAAAACCGGCACCCAGGCTGTGCACCAGGCCGAGTTCAGCGTCCGCGACCTGGCGCTCGCCGCAGTTTCCGCGCAGCTGGTTGACGACCTCGTAGAAATGAAACAGCGAGCCCGGCATGCCCGAGTGCGCGAACGACAGCAGGCCGCCATGGGTGTTGCAGGGGATGGCTCCGCCGTAGGTGATCTGCCCGTCCTCGACGAAGCGCCCACCCTCGCCCTTGGGGCAGAAACCGAGGTCCTCCAGCATCATGATCACCGTGCCGGTGAAGCAGTCATAGACGCCGGCCACGTCGATGTCCTTCGGCCTGCAGCCCGCCATGTCGTAGGCCCTGGCACTCGACTGCACCGCGCCCGTGGTGGTCAGCGAGGGCATCAGGAAGATGTGCTCGTGCGTGTAGCATTCGCCGCCGCCGAGGATGTAAATGGGCTTAGCAATTCCCAGCGCCCTGGCGCGCTCGGCCGACGTAACGATGAAGGCTGCTGCGCCGTCGGAGATGAGAGAGCAGTCGAGCTTGTGGTAAGGCGTTGTCACCCAGCCGGAATTCAGCACGTCATCGACGCTCAGCGGATCGGTCATCTGCGCCCCCGGCGTGCGGCGTGCGTGTTCGCGGTGGATCACCGCCACCTTGGCAAACTGCTCGGAGGTGGTGCCGAACTCTTTCATGTGGCGATGCGCGGTCATGGCGAAGGTGTTGGCCACGGGAATGCCGAAGGGCATTTCGTATTGCTGGTCCCGGCTTTCGGTCATCGAGCGCAGGGCAAGGTCGGGGGACAGACCGGTCAGCAGGCTGTCGCCCCCCACCACCAGCACCGTCTCGGCCAGGCCGCCGGCAATGGCGGCGGCGGCGATGTTGAACATGGTGGCCGCCGTGGCGCCGGAGACCTGCAGCGTGTTGGAAAACGTTGGCTGGATGCCCAGGTATTCACTGAAAGCCACGCTGAAGCGGTGGAACGGCGAGGCAAAGGCGGAGCTTGAGAGCACGCCATCGACCTCGTGCTTGCCGATGCCGGCCTCGGCCAGCGCCTTGCCCGCTGCGTCGGCGGCCAGCGCGAGCGCGCTCTTGCCCGGCACGCGGCCGACGGCGGAAATGCCCGCACCGATGATCGCGGTTTTACCGCGAAGCGTATGCGACGAGGGTGCGGATTTGATGTTTGCCATAACTGGGTTCGTGGGTCGGAGTGGGCTCAGGCAGCCGCGGGGCGCAGGTGCTTGCGCAGTTCTGCCTTCAGGATTTTTCCTACCGGGTTGCGCGGGATGGCGTCAAGGTACTCGATGCGCTCGGGCAGCTTGTAAGCCGCCACGCCGATCTGCTTCAGGTGGCCGACGATATCCTCCAGCGCCGGCGGCTGGGCCTTGTCCTTCGGAACGACGAAGATACAGGTCTTCTCGCCCATGATCTCGTCGGGCACCGCCACCGCCGCCACCTCCTGCACGCCGGGATGGGTGAGAACCAGGTTCTCGACCTCGGCTGCGCTAACGTTGAAGCCACCGCGAATGATGATGTCTTTCTTGCGGTCAAAGAAACCGATGTGGTGAACGTCCCGCACGATGAAAAAGTCACCTGTGCGGCAAAAGCCGTCTGGGGTGAACGTGCTTATCTCCAGGTCCGGCCGCTGGTAATAGCCAGCAAACACATTGGGTCCGCGGTAGACCAGCTCGCCCACCTGGCCGGGCTGCGTGCATTCTGCACCGCTCTCATCGAGCAGCTTCATCTCTACACCCTGGATGTCCGAGGGCCACTCGACGCCCGGGCGACCCCACCACGGAAAGTGATCTGCCCGCTTGGCGAAATCGGGCACGTCTCGCGCCCCTGCAAACACCGCGGTGCCTTCGGTCTGTCCCCAGGCGTGCAGGATTTCGATGTTCCAGCGCCGCTTGAACTCCTCCATGCTCCAGCGCGAGGGTTGCGCCGAACCCGAGGCGATGCAGCGCACGCTGGAGAAGTCAAGCTGATCGACGTTGGGCAACTTGAGGATCATGTTCAGCAGGGCAGGCACCAGCAGGGTGAAATGCACCTGGTCATGCATTAACTGCTTGAGAAGCAGCGGCATGTTCAGCGGGTGATGCAAGAGCGTCGTGCCCCCGATGGCCAGCGAAGCCAGCCAGGTTGCCACACCGGTCATGTTGACCACCGGCGCGGTCGCCAGCACCCGGTCCCCTTCGTGCAGCCCGGCCGTCAGCGGGATCAGGTTCATCTGAAAGAGCCAGTTGTTGTGAGACATCGGGCAGCCCTTGGAAAGGGCTTCGGTGCCGGACGACCAGCATAGGCTGAAAATGTCGTTGGCGTCGACACCGATGGCGTCGAGCCTGGCCACGTCGGCCGCACCACGCGCCATCTCGGCAATACGCTCGATCGGCAGCGCGACAAATCCGGTCTTCTCGGCGATGGCGAGTTGATCGGCACCCTTGAAATCGCGCATCCCGAAGAAGAAGCGCGCCTCGGTGAGTTTCTTGACATTCTGGAACTCGTTGTCGCGCCACTGAATCGGCATCGGCGAGAGCACGCCGCCGGCGCGGCTGACCGCAAGAAACATGGCAACCAGTTCCCATACGTTGGGCAGTTGCACGACGACGATTTCATCCTTGCGCAAACCCATGTCCAGCAGCCCGGTCGCGATGGCGTCGACGGCCGCGGCCAACTCCCGATAGCTTAGGTTCTGTGCTGCTGTTCCGGTCAGATCAGGCCGATCAGCCGGGTCGACCACGGCGGGCCGCTCCGGCGCCTTGGCCGCCGTCTCGCGCAGCAAATCGAGCAGGGTGCGCCGGCCCCAGTGGCTGCTTTCGGTGTAACACTTCAAGGTCTCAGCAGTGTGCAGAATCATCGCTCGGCTCCTTTGGGTGTGCTTGTCGGAATGAATCAAAGGTTCAATCGCTGGCGCGTGAGCTCAGCGAGCCGCGTCGAAACCATGGAAGCTGGAAAACGTCTCCACATCGGTTCGTTCGGTGATGAAGGCGTTCTCCGGGGCCGACAGGTCCTCGTGTCCCAGGGCGATGCCGCAAGCGAGGATTTCGTGGTCGCTGATAGGCAGTTGGGCACGCGCCACTTTGTGGTACCAAGCAAGCGCCGCCTGCGCACAGGTGTGCAGGCCCTGTGCGCGGGCGGCCACCAGAATGTTCTGGATGAACATGCCCAGATCCATGAAGCTTCCGGTGTTCAGGCGGCGATCGAGCGTGACGAGCAGGCCCACCGGCGCGTCGAAGAACAGGTAGTTGCGCAGCATCTGATGCGCGCGCGCCGCCGCATCGTCGCGGGCGATGCCCAGGCTGGCATACAGGCCAAAACCGCAGCGCCGCCGACGATCCAGGTAGGGCTCGACCCAGGTGGTGGGGTAGTAGGCGTATTCAGGCTGGTGGCGGTCTGGCTCGTGCGTGGCCGCCTCAATGAAGGCATCGCACAGACGCTGCCGGGACTCGCCCGCCACCGCATACACCTTCCACGGCTGCACGTTGTTGCCACTCGGGGCTCGCGCCGCCACGTTCAAAATGTGCTGCACAACCGAGGAAGGAACGGACGTGGGTAGAAACCGCCTGACCGATTTTCGACTGCGAATCGCTTCATCAACATGCACGGACGGACTGCCTTTCTGACTGCGTAGAGCTACGGAGAAGAAACGACGCGGTGAGACCAGCACCGCTGGACTCCCATACGACGTTCGGATAGGATGGCAGCATGAATTCTACCAAACAACCGTTTGAATGGAAGCCCGCTCCTGAACTGATGGCGCGGTCCAACCTGACCGCCTTCTTGCACAAAGTGGGCGAATCGAGCTTCGAGAACCTGAGCGCTCGCGCCGATGCCGATCCGGCCTGGTTGATGCAAGAGGTGTTCGAGTTTTGCGACATGCGCTTCTATCAACCTTACACGCAGATGCTTGACACCTCGCGCGGCATCGAGTGGGCGCGCTGGTGTGTCGGCGGTACCACCAACATCGTGCTGAACTGCCTGGACCGGCACCGCGGAACGCCGGTGTGGGACCAGCCTTTCCTGGTGTGGGAGGGCGAAGACCCGAAAAACCGCAAGTCCTTGAGTTACCGCGAGTTTGATGCCGAGGTTTGCCGCCTGGCCGGAGCGTTGCAGTCGCTGGGCATTGCTCGGGGCGACAGGGTCGGCCTGTACATGCCCAACCTGCCGGAGACCTTTGTCGCGTTCTTTGCGGTCCTGAAGATCGGCGCCGTGTTGATGCCCTTGTTTTCGGGCTTCGGGCCGCAACCCATTGTCGCCCGTTTGAACGACGGACAAGCCAAGGCGGTGCTGACGGTGGATGGCACCTGGAGACGCGGCACCCCCGGCGTCATGAAGTCGGTGCTTGACGAAGCCCTGCGCGAGGTACCCAGCGTGCAGCACGTGGTGGTGCTGCGCCACCTGGGTGAAGCGTCCCCATGCCCGATGACGCCGGAACGCGACCACGACTGGGCCAGCCTGGTCGCCGCCCAACCCCGTGACATGCCGACCGCCGAGATGGCCGCCGAGGCACCCGCCGTATTGCTCTACACCTCGGGCACCACCGGCAAGCCCAAGGGCTGCATCTGGACCCACGTGAGTTTCCTGGGCTCGATGGTCACGCGCGACATGCACATCTGCGCCGATTTCAAGCAGAGCGACCGCTTCTTCTTCATGAGCGACATGGGCTGGATGGTGGGTGCCATGTGCGCCTGCATCCCGAGCTATTTCGGCGGCAGCCTGCTGGTGGCCGAAGGCACGCCCGACTACCCGGACACGGGACGCTTCTGGCGTCTGGTGCAGGATCACAAAGTCACCTATCTGGGTGTCGCGCCCACGCTGATCCGCAGCCTGATGCGCTACGGCGACACAGAGGTCGAAAGCTACGACTTGTCTGCATTGCGCATCACCTGCTCCGGTGGCGAGGCATGGACCGAGGCGCCCTGGCGCTGGTTCTTCAAGCACATCTGCAAAGAGCGTCTGCCGTTCCTCAACATTGTCGGCGGCACCGAGGTGGGCGGCTGCAACTTCACCGGCACCCTGCACCACCCCTTGCGACCAGGCTCGTTCGGCGCGCGCGGGCTTGGCGCCGGGGTCGACATCGTGAACGACAACGGTCAGCCGGTCGGCGCGGGCCAGGTCGGCGAGTTGGTGCTGCGCAACCCCAACATCGGCTTCACCAAGAGCCTGTGGCGCGACGACGAGCGCTACCTCGACAGCTACTGGCGCACGCTGCCCGGCGTCTGGGTGCATGGCGACTTTGCGATGCACGATGCGGACGGCTTGTTCTACATCCTCGGCCGCAGCGACGACACGATCAAGGTCTCAGGCAAGCGCACCGGCCCGTCGGAGATTGAAACCCTGCTCACCGGCACCGGCAAGGTGTCAGAGGCGGCGGTGATCGGCGTGCCCGACGAGATCAAGGGCTCGGCCATCGTCTGCGTCTGCGTGCCCATGCCCGGCGTGGCGGCGGACGCGGCGCTGCAAGCTGAACTGTCTCAAGCGGTTGTCCATGGCATGGGCGCCTCCTACCGACCCAGACAGGTGCTGCTGGTCAGCGACCTGCCCAAAACACGCAACATGAAAATCATGCGTCGCGTCGTGCGGGCCGTGTACCGGGGCGACGGTCCGGGCGACCTGTCCTCGCTGGTCAACCCGGAGGCGGTGACCGAGCTGCAGGGCAAGCTGGCAGGGTAGTGGCTGGGCTGGCGAGGCCGCTCGCCCGCTAAACCGACCGTACAAAATCGGCAATAGACGCGTCTGAAGCCAGCACGCTATTGCCGATCAATGCGTTCCAGTGCGCTTCCGAGCCATGGGCAATGCGCCATTCATGCAAACGCCGGGTCAGCAATTGCAGATCGTATTCTTCGGCAATGCCAATGGCACCGTGCAGCGCGTGGGCAATGGAGGCAACCAGCACCGCCGCCTCGCTGGTGCGGGATTTGGCCATGGCAGCGGCGAGCAAGGAGGGCGTGGTCGTGTCGGTACGGAACGCTGCTTCGGCGGCTATCGAGGCAGCAGCCACATGTTCGGCCATGACGCTCAACTGGTGCTGCACCGCCTGGAACTTGCCCAGGGTTTTGCCGAACTGGATGCGGTCATTGCAGAATTGGAGTGTCATTTCGAAGACCCGTGTCATGGCCCCGCTGAGCAGGGCGGCGTGCAAGGCCGCGGCGAATGTCGGCAGCAGTGGGCCAGCGCCGGGCACGTGCGTCGCGATGCGCTCATCGGGCCAGCGCAGGTTGGCGGCAAGGCTCCCATGCACGCCGCTTGCTTCACGCTGCGCCGCTGCGCAAGGCAGCAGCAACAAGGCATCACCATCTTGGGCCAGCACGAAATCGGCCACCCGGCCGTAAGGTGTGAATGAGCACACGATGGCGCCATCGTCCTCGCGCCGCAACGCAGCGCCCAGCGTAATCATGCCGTTGGGCATCGCAAACTGCGACCCCAGCAGCGCTCGCGCCACAATCGTCTGAGCCACCGGCACCGGCACCGTGTAGCGGCCGAAGCTGCACAGTATCGGGAACAGATCGGCCAGCGGGAGGCCGGCACCGCCAGCGTCCTCGGACGCCAGCAGTTCGAGGAAGCCGGCGCCTTGCAGCGCCTGCCACAGCGCAGCTGTCGAGCCGCCCGCCTCAATCGCGCGCACCACGGCGGGCGTGCACTGATCCTCGAGGATATCTTCAATCGCTTGTGCAAACATGGAATGCTCTCGTTTTCAACGCAGGCCCAGACCGCGCGCGATCATGCCGCGCAGGATCTCGCGCGTGCCGCCGCGCAGGGAATAGGTGGGCGCAATCTGGCTTACATAAGCCACGGCGCGGTACAACTCGGCATCGACCAGGGCGTCCGGGTCCATAGCGATGGCGGCTCCGATCACGGCGGGAATGCTCTGCTCGAATTCGGTGCCTATATCCTTTACCAAGGCCGCTTCGACCAACGGGCTTTCCCCGTTGACGAGCTTGGCCGTGACGGCGATCGACATGTTGCGCAGCGTGGCCAGGTGCGTGGCGAAACGCCCGATGGTGGCGGCATGGGCCGAGACCGCCGGTGTACTGCGCAGGCAGGTGATCCAGTGCTCCAGCAGCACGATGCTGGAGTACACCCGCTCCGGGCCGCTGCGCTCGAAGGCCAGTTCGGCATTGACTTGCGCCCAGCCGCTGCCTTCATTGCCGATCAGCGCGTCGTCGGCCAGTAGCACGTTGTCGAAAAACACTTCTGAGAAATGCGCGTCCCCCGTTAGATCCCGGATCGGGCGCACCGTCACGCCGGGCAATGCCAAGTCGACAATGAACTGCGACAGGCCCTTTTGCCGATCCTGCGACTCGCCCGACGAGCGCACCAGCGCGATCATGTAGTGGCAGTGCTGCGCATTGGTGGTCCATATCTTGTGGCCGTTCAAACGCCAGCCACCTTCGCAGCGGCTGGCCCGTGTGCCAACGCTGGCGAGGTCGGAGCCGGCATTGGGCTCGCTCATGCCGATACAAAAGAAGGCCTCGGCGGCACAAATTTTGGGCAGATAGAACTGGCGTTGCGCCTCGGTTCCGAACTTGAGGATCTGGGGCCCGCTCTGGCGGTCGGCGATCCAGTGTGCGGAAACCGGGGCACCGGCGGCCAGCAGTTCTTCCACCAGCACGAAGCGCGAGAAGGCGTCCAGGCTGGCGCCACCGTATTGCGCTGGCAAGGTCACGCCGACCCAGCCCCGTGCGGCCAGCTTCTTGCTGAAAGCGGCATTGAAACCCATCCATGAACGGGCCCGGATGTCGGCGGGCATTGGCTCAAAGCTGGATTGGAGAAAGGCCTTTACCTCGGCGCGAAATGAATTCGTCCCGGCGGGCAGGGCGGCGAACCGGAAAGCGGACAGCAGGTTGTTCAAGAAATTTTCCTCCGAGGGGTTCATTCACCGCCGAGTTGAGGCGCCGCCCCAGGCGATACATCAGATCGGGCTGCGTTCCACCAGCTGGGCGGAAATGATCAAGCGCTGCAATTCGTTGGTGCCTTCGCCAATGCACAGCAGAGGCGCGTCTCGGTAGTAGCGCTCGACGTTCATTTCCTTCGAGTAGCCATAAGCCCCGTGGATGCGCAAGGCCTCCATCGAGTTCTCGACCGCCGCCTCGCTGGCGAACAGCTTGGCCATGCCGGCTTCCATGTCGCAACGCTGGCCAGCGTCATAAGCCCGCGCGGCCTGTTCAACCAGCAGACGCGCCGCCTCCGCCCGAGTGGCCATGTCGGCCAGCTTGAGCTGGATCGCCTGGTGTTCGCAGATCGGCTTGCCGAAGGTGCGACGCAGTTGGGCATAGGCTACCGACTCCTCCAGGCAGGCGCGCGCCACACCCACGCCGCGCGCAGCCACATTGATGCGCCCAAGTTCCAGTCCGCCCATCACGTGCTTGAAACCCTGTCCTTCCACGCCACCGACCAAGTTGGCGGCCGACACGCGAAAGTTGTCGAACACCAGCTCGGCGCTGTCGATGCCTTTGTAGCCGAGCTTTTCGAGCTTGCGAGTGGACGTGAAGCCGGGGCCTTTTTCGCAGATGAACAGGCTCATGCCGCGATGGCGCGGTTGCGCTGCGGGGTCGGTCTTGACCAGCACGGCAAAGGCCTGGCCATGGACGCCGTTGGAGATCCAGGTCTTGGTGCCGTTGATGACGTAGTGGTCGCAGTCACGGCGCGCCACCGTGCGCACCGCCTGCAAGTCGGTGCCGCAGTCGGGCTCGGTCAGCGCCAGCCCGCCGCGCAGTTCGCCGCTGGCAAAGCGCGGCAGGAAACGCTGGCGCTGCGCCTCGGTGCCGTTGCGCTGCACGCAGGCGGCCATGATGAGGTGCGAGTTGATGATGCCCGAAACCGACATCCATACCCGCGCGATGCGCTCCACGAGCTTGGCATAGGTGCTGGCCGACAGGCCGAGGCCGCCATATTCCTCGCGGATGATGCAGCCGAACAGGCCCATCTCGCGCATGCCGGCCACAATGTCGGCCGGCCATTCGTCGGCGTGCTCGAGCCGCTGCGCCACCGGCTTGATCTCGCGGTCGACAAAGCGCTCGACGGCGTCGAGCACCAGAGTTTCTTTTTCCGCATCAAAGGCGATGGGCGGGCTGGTAGTCATTAAAGGGATCCGGAGGTGTTGGAATGGGTCAGGGTATGCGCCAGAGTGGCGGCGTCTTCGGCGCGATCGGCCGACAGCAGCGCATCGCGCAGGCGCAGCGCCTGATCGCGCGGCAATGCCAGTAGTGCATTGCCCATGAATTTGGCCTCGATGTCAGCGGCCGTGATCGGCCGGCCCGGTGCGCCGCGGTGCGCTGACTCGCGCCAGCGCAGCTCGCGCCCGTCGTTCGTGCGCACGTGCAGTTCGCCGGAAAAGAAGGTGGGGTAATCGGCATCGGGGTCGGCCGCGTGTTCGATGCGGTCAGCCAGCGCCTGCACCTGCGGGTCGCTCAGGTTGGCGGCATCCAGTTCGGCCAGCCCCAGCTCGCCGCGCAGCAGGGCCAGCGCGACCAGGTGGTGAATGCTGAACTGCGATTCATAGACGTTGGCCGGTCGTCGCTTGGCCGCCACCGGCTCGCACACCACCGGGTGCACCCCTGGCGGCAGCAGCACCTGCACCGATGCCACCTCCTCGGCACGCAGCCCCGTCGCCCGCAGCGCCAGCGCGGCATCGATGCTGGCGTGCGTGAAGTGGCAGGTTGGGTACAGCTTTACCGCCACTTCGAGCAGCTCCCAGCGCTCGCCCAAGCCGCGCGTGCACAACGACAAATCGGCCAACAAGCCGCGCGCGGCCAAGTGACTGGCGTACAGACCAAAGCGCCCTTCATAAGGCTGTGAAGGCCCCCGAAAACCGGCACCGGCCAGCGCCGTGGCGGTCAGCCCGCTGACACCGGCCCAGCCCGGGTGCATGCGCTTGGTCCAGGCGCCGTCGCTCAGAAATTCCATGCTACCGGATGCCATCGACAGCACCACGCCTTGCGCATGCTCCAAGCCCACCTGATCCAGCCCCATCAGCTTGCCGGCCGCCAGCGCGCACCCAAAAGCTCCCACCAGGCCGGTCGGATGAAAGCCAACGTCGTGGAAGCCGCCCCCGGCCGCCGCACCCAGACGGGCAGCAACCTCAATCGCGAGCACATAGGCCGTGATCATCTCGGGCCCCGTGGCATGCCGTTGCGCTGCCAGACCCAGCGCCAACGGAAAGGCGCTGGCACTGGGGTGTGTGATCGCGCCGGGGTGGGTGTCGTCGAAGTCCAGCCCGTGGACCAGGATGCCATTCATCAGCACCGCATCGCGCAGCGGCAGGGGTGCAAAGGCGCCCATGACGGCGCTGTCACCCGCGCCACCCAGGGCGCGCAAGCCGCGGTAAGCGCAGTGCGCGAAGTCGTGCTGAGACGAGGCCAGGGCGATGCCCAGAGCGTCGAGCATCAGCAGCTTGGCCTGTTCCACCACGACTGCGGGCAACATGCCAGGCTTGAGACCGTGTGCAAAGGCGGCCAACTGGGTGGCAATGTTGTCGGTCGCGGGGTCTGTCGTGTCGGTTGGCACAGGGATTTTCCTTCTTTCTTGATGCGATCAAACGGCCGGGCCGGCGTCCAGCATGGCCAATGAAAGGGTGTACTGCTCTTGCAACTCGCTGACCCCATTGACGCTGCCCCCGACTGGCCGCAGCAAGCCGTCGCGCAGACCGTAAACCAGCCCGTGCACCTCGACTTGCTGCCCGCGCTCCCAGGCGCGGCGCAGGGTGGTGGTGCGACACACGTTGCTGACCTGCTCAATCACGTTCATCTCGCAAAGCCGCGCCGCGCGCTCGTCAACGCCGGAAATGCCGTCGAGCCGATCAATGTGTTTCCGCGCCACGTCCTCCAGATGGCGCAGCCAGTTCTCGGCCAGACCGGTGCGGCGCTGTTCTATCACCGCCTGCACGCCGCCGCAGCCGTAGTGACCCACCACGAGAACATGCTCGACTTTCAACACCTCGACCGCATACTGCAGCACCGTCAGGCAGTTCAGGTCGGAGTGCACTACCAGGTTGCCGACGTTGCGGTGCACGAACACCTCGCCAGGCCGCAGCCCCAGGATTTCGTTGGCCGGTACCCGGCTGTCGGAACAGCCGATCCACAGGTAGCGCGGCATCTGCTGGTGCGCCAGTCGCTCGAAGTACTGCGGATCTTCCGCAGCGCAGCGCGCCGACCAGGCACGGTTGTTCTCCAAAAGAGGGGCCAGGCTGGAGATGGCATCTCCCCGCAGCGACATCAGCACCCCTTCCAAACCGGCTTGCGCTTCTCGGCGAAGGCACGCGGACCCTCCTGCGCGTCCTCGCTGGCGTAGGCGGTGCGATAAATGTTGTGCGCCAGCGCCATGCCGGCCTCACAACCGGCGCTCATCGCCGTCATGATCGATTCCTTGCCCGCCATCACCGACAGCGGAGCGTTGTCGCGGATGCGTTCGGCCAGCGCGGTGGCCCGAGCGCGCACCGCATCAGGCGTGTCTTCCAGGTAATTGATGAAACCCAGCCCATGGAAGGTTTCGATCGGATACAGGTCGCCGGTCAGCACCATCTCCATCAGCAGCGGCTGCGGCAGCATCCACAGGAGGGGAATGGCCCAGGGGCTGCCGCGCCCGGCGATACGGGTTTCTGTGATGCCGACCTGCGTGCCCTTGAGGCCTACGCGCAAATCCGAGTTCAGGCTCAGCATCATGCCGCCGGCAATCAGGTGCCCGGTCATGGCCGCGATGATGGGCTTGGCCACACGGCGCTGGCGACCGTGAAACGGGTCCCTCATCTTGGTCAGGATGTCCACGCCCTCGTCCTTCTTGACACGAGAAGCCTCGCGCAGGTCGAGCCCGGCGCAGAAAGTGCCGCAGTCGGCAGAAGTCAGGATGGCCACGTGCACATTTTTATCGGCATCGACTTCGCACCACAGATCGTGCAACCGATTGGCAGCGGCCGGTGACAGCGCGTTACGCATCTCGGGGCGGTTGATCTTGACGGTGGCGATACCATCGCGCACGTGATACAAAACGGTTTCTGCTTCACTCATGTTTATCTCCAGGTTAAAAGATGGCTTGGCTTTCGCATGCGGCCGCTGGTTTTTGTCAGGGCCCTGGTTCAGTGGCTCACGACGTGGTCCATTTCACGCGTTGTAGACCCTGTTGCCGTCTCTGCGCGCAGCGGTGGAACGCACCAGCTCCTGAGTCAACTGCTCCATCCACTGGTCGATGGGAACCGAAGGAACAAACCTCTGGTGAATGAGCCGCAAGTAGCGTGTGTTGGCGGCCCACTCGACAAAATCAGCAAAAGGCAGTTGCTGCTGCTCCAGCAGTCTGAACTTCAGCAACACCTTGACCGCGTGATGCGCATGCCGCTCAGGGTTCTTGACAAAGGCGTTGAGGCGCTCGCGCGCGTAGGCCAGCACCTCGGCACGGTAGCGGAATACCGGGCCGTGGCCGGGAATGACCCAGCGCGGGTCAAGCCGCTCGATCAGGTCGAATGTGGCGGCCACTTCATCGAACGCGGTTTCACCATCGAGTTCCGGAAACACCACGCCGAAGCCTTTTTCCCACAAGGCATCGGCCGAAATCAGGGTTCGGGACTGCGGCTCAAACAGAATGACTGAATGGGGATCATGGCCCGGTGCCGCATGGATTTGCCACGCGGTATCGGCCAGTTGGATGTCCGTGCCTGGCGACAGAAGGCCATCGAACTTGAACCGGGGGCAGTGTTGCCCGGATGGCACATAGTTCAGGGCGACGGGGTCCCACGGCGAGACAAGTGATGCATGGCCTGGCGGAATGAGGGTTTGAAGTTCTGGGTAATTGCCCTGGAGGGCGGCATTGCCGCCGCAGTGGTCGCTGTGCAGATGGGTATTGAGCAGCAAGTCCAGCGGCCGCTGCTGCAAAGCGGCGCTGACCAGCCCGGCCGTTAGTTCCGCGTGTGTGCTGTAGCCACTGTCAACGAGTGCGCTGGATGCCGATCCAAGGAACAGAATGTTGTTGGAGGACAGCCAGCCGCGCTCAAAAACCTGAATACCGTTCGGAAGTTGGATGCCGGTCATGGGCCGTCTCGGGCACGTCATTTTGAGCGGTGGATAACACCAGGTTTGCAAAGAGGGGCGCGCATGCTGGATTTGCTGCCGCTCATTCCGCGGCGCCCTCGGACTCAACCACGGCCACCACCAGGCCGCGCTCGACCATCTGCCCGGGCTGCACCGACAGCGAGCGCACCACGCCATCGTGATCGGCGTTGATGCGCATCTCCATCTTCATCGACTCCATCGTCGCCACCACGTCGCCGGCACGTACCCGCTCGCCAACCTCCACATGGGTCTTCAGGATCATTCCCATCATCGGCGTGCGCAACTGTCCGCTGGCCTGGCGGCCAGTGGCGACCTGGCTGAGGTAGGAGGTCACGCCGATGGCGTGGGCGGTGCCGCCGCTCTGCACAAACACGGTATCGTCGCTGCGCACGATGGTCAGTACCTCATGACAATCCCCTATGCGCAAACGCCAATCGCTCCCGGCGCTGGCGGTCAGCGCCAGGCGAACCCGTTCGGTGCCGATTTGCACCGTCACTTCGGACTCGGGCGAGACGGCGCCGAACCGGGCTTCGTGTGTTGTTCCTCCCGAGCGCAGCAACAGCGCCGGAACCGGCGTGAGCCGATCGTCGCCAGCGTGCATCTGCCAACCCGTCACGTCCAAGGCCGACCAGGCTCCGAATGGCTTGCTGCTGCGCCGCGCATCGAGCAACCACCAGGCCGCCGCTGCAGCCAGCCGCTCCAGCGGCGCGCTACCCGTGCCCTGACCCCCCTCTGCCAGCACCTCGTCAATCAGACGGGTGTGGAAGCTGGCGTCCCGCGTTGCAGGCAGGGCCAGCAGACGCTGCAGAAAAGCGCAATTGGTTTCGACGCCGTGCACCTGGGTTTCGCCCAGCGCCCCACTCAGACGGTCCAGCGCAGCCTCGCGCGTGGGCGCATGAACGATCAGCTTGGCCAGCATCGAGTCGTAGTAGGGCGTGACCACCATGCCGGACCGCACCCCCGATTCAACCCGCACACCCGAAGTCGGGAACCGCACCGCGATCAGTTCACCGGTGGATGGCAGGAAATTTTGCGCTGCGTCTTCAGCGCAGACCCGCGCCTCAATCGCGTGGCCGCGCATCTGCACTTCGCTCTGACGCAAGGGTAATCCCTCGTTGGCAGCGATGCGCAGCATGACCTCCACAATGTCGATGCCAGTCACCTCTTCAGTCACCGGATGCTCAACTTGCAGACGCGGGTTGACTTCGAGAAAATGGTGACTGTCGCCCTGCACGATGAACTCCACCGTGCCGACACCGCGATAGCGCAGTCGCTGCCCCAGGCGCACCGCGTCACCGAGCATCGCCTCGCGCAGCGCCGGGGCGAGATTCACCGCTGGAGCCTCTTCGATGACTTTCTGATGGCGCCGCTGCAACGTGCATTCGCGCTCGAACAGGTGAATCACTTCGCCATGGCCGTCGCCGACAATCTGCACCTCGATGTGGCGCCCGCGCTCGACAAAGGCTTCGACGATCAACGCCGCGTCGCCAAAGGAACTTTTGGCTTCGCGCATGGCCGCATCGATGGCCTCCATCAACCCGTCCAATTGCTGCACCACCCGCATGCCCTTGCCGCCGCCACCGGCGGCCGCTTTCAGAATCACCGGCAGTGGCAGGCCGCGTACGGTGGCCGCCACTTCAGCCGCGTCGCGGCTGGGCAGCTCGCTGCCGCCGAGCACGGCCACGCCAGCGGCGCGCGCCTCGCGCTTGGCCGACGCCTTGTCGCCCAGGCGCTCAATGACCTCGGGCGTCGGGCCGATAAAGACCAGGCCGGCCGCCTCGACCGTGCGCGCGAAGACCGCGTTTTCGGCCAGAAAGCCAAAACCAGGATGAATGGCCTGCGACCCGGTCCGCCGGGCCGCATCGATCACCGCATCGATGCGCAGGTAGCTCTCGGCTGGCGTTGCCCCACCGATTTCGATCGACTCGCCGATCAGGTCAACGTGCAGCGCATCGCGATCAGCACTCGAATGCACACCGGCCACTGCAATACCGAGGCGCCGGCAGGTGTGTGCAATGCGGCAGGCGATTTCGCCGCGGTTGGCGATCAGGATTTTTTTGAACATGTCAGAGTCCGCTCCAGCGCGGTGGGCGCTTTTCATTGAAGGCCTTCACGCCCTCCAGCCTGTCGGCCGAGGACACCAGCACGTTGTAGGCGGCGATGTCGAGCATGTAGCCGCTGTGGAAGTCAATCTCGCCGCCGCGCGAGGCGGCGAGTTTGGCGTAGTGGGTGGCCATCGGTGCGGCCAGCACGATGTCGCGCGCGTCGGCGACTGCGGCGGCCAGCGCCGTACCCGGCTCGGCCAGGTCGGTGACCATGCCCCATTCGGCGGCTTCTTCGGCCGAGAAGCGGCGCGCGGTGAACAGCAGCTTCTTGGCGCGCCGCGCACCGACGGCGCGCACGAGGTTCTGGATACCCCCGCCGCCGGGCATGATGCCGCGCCGCAGCTCGGGCAGCGAAAATACCGCAGCGCGCGAAGCGACGATGTAGTCACACATCAACGCCAGTTCGCAGCCGCCGCCATGTGCGTGGCCTTCGACGGCGGCGATCACCGGTTGCGGGAAATCCTTGACCGCCAGCAACACCTCTTCGGCGAGCTGGTGTTGGCGCCGCCATTGACCGTCGGTCATGCCGTCGCGCTGCTTGAGGTCGCCGCCGGCCGAGAAAGCTCGTTCACCGGCGCCGGTGATGATCAGCACACGCAGGCCGTCGTCGAAGGCCAGTTCGTGCAGGGCGTTGCGCAGGTCGACGAACATCTGCGTGTTCATCGCGTTCATCACCTCGGGGCGGTTGAGCACCAGGCAGCGGATGCCGTCCTCGGGTGCGGTGCCCGGCGCGGGGTGGATCAGCAGGGTTTCGTGGTGCATCTGGGCCATCAGTAAGAGCGGGGCATACCCAGCAGATGCTCGGCCACCTGCGCCAGCACCAGGTTGTTGGAGATCGGCGCGGTGCGGAACAGCCGGCTCTCTTTCCATTTGCGCTCGATGTCGTACTCGCAGGCCACGCCATAGCCGCCGAAGGTGGTCATGGCCGCCTCGGCGGCCTCCCAGGCGGCTTCGCTGGACAGGTACTTGACCATGGTCGCCTCGCGCCCACAGGGCAGGCCGGCGTCGAACAGCGTCGCGGCCTTGTTGCGCATCAGTTCGGCGGCCTCGATGTTCATGTGGGCGCGCGCGATCGGAAACTGCACGCCCTGGTTGGCGCCGATCGGGCGGTCGAAGACGACACGCTCGCTGCCGTAGCGCGCGGCCTTGCCGACGAACCAGTGGCCGTCGCCGATGGCCTCGCTGGCCACCAGCAGCCGCTCGGAATGCAGCGAATCCAGCAGGTAGTAAAAGCCCTTGCCTTCCTCGCCGATGCGGTCGTCGTCGGTGAGTTCGAGGTTGTCGATGAAGACCTGGAAGGTGTGGTGGTTGATCATCGTGCGGATCGGCGTGGCCTTGAGCGACGCGCCCGCCTTCTTGATGTCGATCAGGAACAGGCTCAGGCCATCGGTCTTCTTCTTCACCGCGTCGATCGGCGTGGTGCGCGCGATCAGCAGATACATGTGCGAGTGGCTGTAGCGCGAGGTCCAGATCTTCTGGCCGTTGACGACGTAGCCGCCCGGCACCTTGCGCGCGAAGGTCTTGATCGCCAGCGTGTTGGAGCCGGCATCGGGCTCGGTCACGCCGAAGGCCTGCAGCCGCAGGCTGCCGTCGGCGATGCGTGGCAGCGTCGCGCGCTTCTGCGCTTCACTGCCGTGGCGCATGATCGACGCCATGGTGTACATCTGCGCATGGCAATGCACCGCGCTACCGCCGTTCTGGTTGATCTCCTGCAGGATCAGGCAGGCGTCGAGCAGCGGCAGCCCGGCGCCGCCGTATTCCTCGGGAATCAGCGCAGCCAGCCAGCCGGCCTTGGCCATCGCGTCGACGAAGGCTTCCGGGTAGGCGCCGTCCTGCGCGCACTGGCGCCAGTATTCGGGGCCGAAGCCCTTGCACAGGTCCTTGACGGCGGCGCGGATCTGGCCCTGGGTTTCGGTGTAGTCGAAGTTCATGGGGATGTCGGCCTTGTCTGTGTCAATCGACGACGCCCTGCTGCCGCAGCGCCGCCAGTTCATCGGCATGCAGGCCCAGCGCCGTCAACACCTCGTCGGTGCTCGCGCCCAGCACGGGCGGCGGCTGGCCGCTGCGTCCGCGTCGGCCCTGCGAACTGAAGGGCAGGCCCATGGCCTGGTGTTGCGGTGCGCCCGGCAGCGGCAGCGCGCCCAGCATGCCCACCGCCTGCACCTGTTCGTGCGCCAGCATCTGGGCCACGTCGTGCATCTCGCTGCAGGGCGCACCGGCCGCGCGCAGCGCCGCCACGCAGTCGGCGGTGTTGCGCAGCCGGGTGCGCGCCTCCAGTTGGGCATGCAGCGCCTCGCGGTGGCCGATGCGCGCCGACATGTCGATGAAGCGCGGGTCCTGCGCCAGCGCGGGGCAGCCCAGCGCGCTGCAGATTCGGCCGAACAGCCGGTCGTTGGCGGCGGCGATGAAGACCTTGCCGTCGGCGCTGTCGAAGAGCTCGTAGGGCGCCATCATCGCCATCGCCGAACCCATCTTGCGGGGCAGGCGCCGGGTGGCCAGATAGTTCGCCACCGGCACCGTCATCCACGACAGCCCCGTCTCGAGCAGACTCGCGTGCACGCGCATGCCTGCGCCCGTGCTGGCGCGGCGCAGCAGCGCGGCCAGGATCGCCATCGTGGCCCACATGCCGGTGCCCATGTCGATCAGCGACACGCCGAC
>NZ_JAKFEO010000044.1:0-77683 GCF_036675665.1 Hydrogenophaga sp.
GATGGCCTGGGCCAGCACGGTCGCGGTGGTGGTGCCGTCACCGGCGTTGTCGGAGGTCTTGGAAGCGACTTCCTTGACCATCTGGGCGCCCATGTTCTGAAGCTTGTCCTTCAGTTCGATTTCCTTGGCCACGGACACACCGTCCTTGGTCACGGTGGGGGCACCGAACGAGCGCTCGAGCACCACGTTGCGGCCTTTGGGGCCCAGGGTGACTTTGACGGCGTTGGCCAGGATGTTCACACCCTCGACCATGCGTGCGCGGGCTTCGCCGCCGAAAATGACGTCTTTTGCTGCCATGTTGATTTCTCCAGAATTCAGTTAAAAGAAATGAAAAGAGAAGAATTACTTCTCAACAACCGCAAACAGGTCGTCTTCTTTCATCACCAGCAATTCGTTGCCATCGACCTTGACGGTCTGGCCGCTGTACTTGCCGAACAGAACGCGGTCACCGACCTTGACGTTCATGGCGGCGAGTTCGCCTTTGTCGTTTTTCTTGCCAGGACCGACCGCCAGGATCTCGCCTTGGTCAGGCTTCTCTGCGGCTGCGTCGGGGATGACGATGCCGGAAGCGGTTTTGGTTTCGCTGTCAATGCGCTTGACGATCACGCGATCGCCGAGAGGACGAAGGTTCATTGCATCTCCTGGATATGGAACGGATGGGAAGGGGGCTCAGGTCGGCGGTGCCGACTTGAAGCCGGGCGGATGCCGCCGATCACTTGGGGAAAGTTTGTTAGCACTCAACCCCAGCGAGTGCTAATGATAAGGGCGACGGCAACCCATTTCAAGGCCGGCGTGCTTTATTTCTGGTGCAGGCGGGGCACGTGGCCGCCCTTTCTCTGAACGGATCGCGCGAACATTTACGATTCCGGGATGGATCGATTCACCTCATCACCCGATCCGACCACTTGTTTTGCTTTCCTGTTCCGCCGCCTGGCGGGATTGGCCGTGCTGTCGTGCGGTCTCTGGTTGGCTCTGTGGCCGGACCTCGCTCGCGCTTCGACGGGCGAAACCGACATCACCTTGCAGGCGCGTCACTGGATCGACATTTCCGGCAACCAGACCATCGAGGAGGTGGTTCGTCGGCCAGCCGGAGATTTCGAGCCCATGGAGGGCCACCGCAGCTTCCAGCTCGACGGCGCCGCGCTGTGGCTGCGTATGGAGTTGCCGCAGCGCGACGCCGGGCGCCGGTGGTACCTGATGCTCAGCGCCGCGGCCTTCACGGATCGGGCCACGCTGTACACCGCGAGCCCGTCGGGCGCCTGGACGGCCCAGCAGGCCGGTGACCACCTGCCGGTCTCGCACTGGACTCACCCGGACCAGACGCCGGTGTTTGCACTCGACCCCCAGGCCACCGGCCCCGTCTGGCTGCGGCTGGAGAACCGGCCTGCACCGCTGAGTCCACGACTGAGCCTGCTGGATGAGCGGCAACTGCAGGAGAAGCGTCAATGGACCTTTCTCATGGTGGGCGGCTACCTGGGCTTCGGTCTGCTGGTGCTGTTCATCGGCTGGGTGCATGCACGCCTCTACGCCGATCGGGCGTTCATCGCCTACTGTTGCTACGTGGCCTGCATGCTGGGCTTTCAGGCCGCTTTCACCGGCATCGGCGGCTTGTTTTTCTGGCCAGACCATGCCGCATGGAACGATGCGGCACCGGCCGTGTTCATGCTGTGGTTGACGGCTTCCGGCATCTGGTTCGTGCGCGAGGTCTGTGTGGTCTCGCGCCACCACCGTGGGGTCGACCGCCTGGTGCTGGCCTGGTCGGTGTTCGGCCTGTTGTTCCCCGCGGCCTACCTGATCCTGCTGAACCAGCCCGCCTTCATCGTGCTCAACCTGTATGGCCTGCTGTCGGTCGTGCTGAGCTTCTGGCTGTGCATCTGGACCTGGCGCAGGGGCGAGACCTACGCAGGCTGGATGGCGTTGGGCTTTCTGCCGGTGCATCTGGGTTATCCCTTTCCCGCCCTGCGCAGCGCTGGCGTGCTGCCGGACAGCTGGGCAACGCAGTACGCCGTGCTGATCGGCTCCGCGATCGAGATTCCACTGTTGCTTTACATCCTGCATCGGCGCGCCAAGGATTTCAGCGAGAACCGCGCCCGCCTGCGTGCGATCGAAAGCACCGATCCCCTGACTGGCCTGACCATTGCGCCGGTGCTCCTGCTGCGCCTGCGCGATGCGCTGCGCCGTTCTCGTCGCTACGGCCACCGCTGCGGTCTGGTGCTGGTGGAGCTCTCCAACCACACCGCCATCATCGAGCGCGAAGGACGCGAGGCTGGCGACAGAGCATTGGTGGTGGCCGCCTCGCGCCTGTCGGCGGTGGTGCGCGATGTGGACACGGTCAGCCGCGTGGCCGAAACACGCTTCGCGATGCTGGTCGAGGGGCCCGAGGATCTCAAGCTGCTGGGTCAGCACATCGTGGCCAAGGGACTGGAGCGGGTGCCTTTGCTGCCAGCAGACCTGCCACTGCGTTTTCGTCTGGTCTCGGCAGCGCTGCCCGACGAAGACGACGAGTCTCTCGACGACACGCGACTGATGGCCCGCCTGCATCGCGCGCTGGATCAATTCGCCGAAGATCCGCGCAGGGTCGTGCTGCACCTGACGCAAACCGCGTAGGGCCGGTCGGCGCTGGAATCAGAAATGGGCCAGGTAACCGCCGTCGACCGCCAGCGTATGACCGGTCATGTAGCTGGCTGCGGGCGAAGCCAGAAACACGGCGGCGCCCGCGATCTCGTCCGGTTGGCCCCAACGGCCGAGTGAACTGCGCTGCTGCAGCCAGGCCAGTGCCTGGGCGTCTTCGACCATGTCTGTGTTGGCTTCGGTGGCAAAGAAGCCCGGGGCGATGGCGTTGACGTTGATGCCGTGCGGGCCGAGCTCGGCCGCCAGGGCGCGGGTCAGGGCTGCGAGCGCGCCTTTGCTGGTGGTGTAGGCCGCGTCGCCGGCGCGGGCGATCGGCCCGGCGATGGAGGTCACGTTGATGATGCGGCCGAATCCCTGGGCACGCATGGGACGCGCTGCTTCCCGGCACAGGTGCCAGGCCGACACGAGATTGGCCTCCAGTACCTCGCGCAAGGCCTGGGCGGGCAGCTTGTCCAGCGGCTGGCGGCGGCGCTGGCCCACGTTGTTGATCAGGATGTCCAGGCGACCGCTTTCAGCCAGCACACGGGTGATGGCGGCGGTGGCAGCGACTTCGTCAGTCACGTCGAACGGCAGTGCGTGGGCGAAACCACCACCCGCTTGTCCGGCGGCGCGGGCTTCCTCCACGGCCATGTTGAGGCTGTCAGCGTCGCGGCCATTGAGCCAGACCTCGGCCCCGTGAGCGGCGAGCGCACGGGCCATGGCCAGGCCCAGGCCACGGCTGGCACCGGTGACCAGGGCCACGCGGCCTTGCAAGGAGAAGAGGGAGGTTGAGATCACGCGCGAATTATCGATGGGCATCACGCCCACCGAGCGACGCGCCTCAAGCCGTGAGTTCGACCATCGACGATTCCGGGAAGGCCAACTCGGGCTCGATGTTCTCCAGCGGCAGCGTGAAGTAGAAGGTGCAGCCGGCGCCTGGAGCGGTTTCGGACCAGATGCGGCCGCCGTGCCGATCGATGATGCGTTGCGCCAGGGCCAGACCCGTGCCGGTGCCCTCGAAGTCCATCGAGTGGTGCTGGCGCTGGAACATCACGAACAGGTTGTGCGCTTTCTCCAGGTCGAAGCCGGCGCCGTTGTCGCTCACGTAGAAGGTGCGCCCGCCCATGGGGTTGACTTTCCAGCCCACCTTGATGACGGCATCCATGCGCTTGCCGGTGTACTTCACCGCGTTGTCGAGCAGGTTGCCCCAGGCCTGGGCCAGCAGCATGGCATCGCCACGAACCACCGGCAGATCCGGATCGATCGACCATTCAATGGAGCGATTGGGGTGCTCTTGTTTGAGGTGGGCGACGACGCCGTGCAACAGCGGCGTGAGCGGCACAGGCTGGCCATCGATCGTCACGCGGCCCAGGCGCGCGTACTCCAGCAGGCCTTCAATCATCGAGCTCATGCGTTTGGCCGCCTTGGCGATCGAAGTCTGGTACTGGCGGGCCAGGTTGTCGGCGGATTCACCGGTCTGCTCCTGCAGCAGGCTCACGAAGCTGGCGATGTGGCGCAGCGGTGCGCGCAGATCGTGAGAGACCATGTGCGAGAACACGTCCAGATCCTTGTTGGCCGCGACCAGTTGCTGCGTGCGTTCGGCCACGCGTTTTTCCAACTCGCGGTTGAGGTCGTTCATGACGTCCTCCAGGCTCTTGGCCGCGGTCATGTCGCGCGTGATGCTCGACAAAGCCTGCAGTTCGCCGGCCTCGTTGCGCAGCGCGGTGAGCACGGTGTGCGCCCAGAAGCGCGAACCGTCCTCGCGCAGGCGCCAGCCGCGCGACTCCCATTGGCCGTGGTCCTTGGCCAGGCGCAGCACCTGGCTGGGGTCCACTTCGTCTTCGCCCGCGTTGTCGGTGCACATCAGCGTCTCGTACGACTGGCCGACGATCTGCGAGCGCTGGTGGCCGTGCAGGCGCTGGGCGCTCTCGGTCCACTCGGTCACGGCGCCGGTTTCGTCCACGAAATAGATGCAGTAATCCTGGATGGCGTCGACCATCAGGCGGTAGCGTTGTTCGCTGGCAAACAGCTCTTCGGAGCGTTCGCGCACCCGCTCTTCCAGATCCTGGTTGGCGTGCAACACGAACTCTTCGGTGCGGCGACGCTCGGTGATGTCGTGCAGTTCGATGAACAGGCCCTCGACCGAACCATTCTGCAGGTCGGGGATGTAGTGGATATCGAAGTAGTTCAGCTCGCCGTCGGCGCCCTTGCGTGCGGCTTCGAAATTCTGCGCCTGGCCGCTGAGCGTGGCCAGCACGCGCGGCATGATTTCAGGCAGCACCTCGGGGCGCACCACCTCGCTCAGGTGCGAGCCCACCATGTCTTCGGGTTCCTTGGCGTAGCGCTGGGCGTGCGCGTTGTTGGCAAAGCGGCAGATCAGGTTCTTGTCGTAGTAGGCCAGCCGCGCCGGGATGCGGTTGGTGATGCTGCGCAAGATCGTGTCCTTCGGTGCATCGATGACGTGGTTGACCGATACATTGCCCTGGTCCGCCACCATGGTGCTGGTGTGCAGGAACCGGCCTTCGGCGTCGTAGATGGCAGTCGAGGTGAGCCGGGCCTGCAGGAAGTCGCCGTTGGCGCGGCGCAGCGTCAGCGAGAGGGGCTCGGTGCGGCCGCTGATCAACAGTTGCTCCACATGCGTGGACGCCAGGCTGCGGCACTCCGGAGCGGCCAGATCCGCGAGCGTCATGAACATGACCACGTCTTCCCGGTCCATGCCGAGCCAGTCCAGCAGCGTCTGGTTGACGTTCACGCAGCGCAGGTCGGCGTCCAGCGCCAACAGGCCGCAGGGCGCGTTGTCGTACAAGGCGCGCGCGGCGTTCAGGGCCGCCATCAGTTCGTCGGTGATGGGTGCCAGCTGCTCAGGGGTCGGTGCAGAGGTGTCCATGGGAAGGGCTCCAGGTCGGTTCGGATCGGGGCAAGGAATTGCTTCGTACTTCCTTATCGGATGCTGGCGGCAAAAATTCAGGGTGTTCGATCACTGGAATGCAGGGTGAATCCCGCCCATTTCTGGCGAAAAAAAGCCCCGGGGCTTGTGCGCCGGGGCTTTTTTTGGTTTGTAAGTGGCTGCTTACATTCCGGCGGCCTTGCGCAGGGCGGCAGCACGGTCGGTGCGCTCCCAGGTGAATTCGGGTTCTTCGCGGCCGAAGTGGCCGTAGGCGGCGGTCTTGGTATAGATCGGACGCAGCAGGTCCAGCATCTGGATGATGCCTTTGGGGCGCAGGTCAAAGTGTTCATTCACCAGGGCGGCGATCTGCTCGTCGGGAATCACACCGGTGCCTTCTGTGTAGACGGTCACGTTCATCGGGCGGGCCACGCCGATGGCATAAGCCACCTGGATCTGGCACTGTTTGGCCAGACCGGCGGCCACGATGTTCTTGGCCACGTAACGAGCGGCATAGGCGGCCGAGCGGTCGACCTTGGACGGGTCTTTGCCGGAAAACGCACCACCGCCGTGCGGGCAGGCGCCGCCGTAGGTGTCCACGATGATCTTGCGACCGGTCAGGCCGCAGTCGCCCTGTGGGCCGCCGATGACGAAACGGCCGGTGGGGTTGATCAGGTACTTGGTGTCCTTGAGCCACTCCTTGGGCAGCACCGGTTTGATGATCTCTTCGATGATGGACTCAACGAACGAGGCCTTCATCTTGTGCGGCGTCTCGCTCTGGTCCGGGCTGTGCTGGGTCGAGAGCACCACCGTGTCGATGCTGTGGGGTTTGCCGTCGACGTAGCGCATCGTCACCTGGCTTTTTGCGTCGGGGCGCAGGAATGGCAGGCGGCCGTCCTTGCGCAGCTGGGCCTGGCGTTCCACGAGGCGGTGCGCATAGTAGATCGGCGCGGGCATCAGCTCGGGCGTCTCGTCGCAGGCGTAGCCGAACATCAGGCCCTGGTCGCCAGCGCCGATGTTCAGGTGGTCGTCGCTGGCATGGTCCACACCTTGGGCGATGTCGTTGGACTGCTTGTCGTAGGCGACCAGCACCGCACAACCCTTGTAGTCGATACCGTATTCGGTGTTGTCGTAGCCGATGCGTTTCAAGGTGTCGCGCGCGGTCTGGATGTAGTCGACGTGCGCGTTGGTCGTGATCTCGCCGGCCAGCACCACCAGACCGGTGTTGCAGAGCGTCTCGGCCGCCACGCGGCTGCGTGGGTCCTGCTCGAAGATTGCGTCAAGGATCGCGTCGGAAATCTGGTCGGCGACCTTGTCGGGGTGGCCTTCAGAGACGGATTCGGAGGTGAAAAGGAAATCGTTCGCCATGTATAAACTCCAAGTTGGTAGATCGGCGTTGCCGGTCTGTCAGAGTTCGGCGAACGCTTTAGCGGAATTTGTGAATCGCCCCGCAATTAGTTCAGTAACTCGGCGATGGGCGAATTCTAGACCAAGGTCCGTGCCCCGTCCCGTTCACCCACCACCGCCTTGGCCCCGCTGATCCAGTTCCTTTTTCGCACCTTGAGTCTGCTGCCGTTGCCGGCGCTGCACGCGCTGGGCTGGGTGCTGGGCTGGGCGAGCTTTCTGCTTTCGGGCCGCTACCGCCGCCGCCTGCTGGCCCATGCGAAGCAGGCGGGGTTTTCCTCAGGCGTTGTGCTGGCTTCCGTTGGGGAGGCGGGCAAGCTGGTGGCCGAGTTGCCACGCCTGTGGCTGGGCCGGCCGGTGCGCGTGGATTGGGACGGTGCCGAGCTCATCGAGCAGGCACAGGCGCGGGGCTCGGGTGTGCTGTTCCTGACGCCGCACCTGGGCTGCTTCGAGATCACCGCCCAAGCCTATGCGCAGCGCTTTGGCGCCCGGCATCCCATGACGGTGCTGTTCCGCCCGGCGCGCCAACCCTGGCTGCGCGATCTGGTGGCGGGCGCGCGCCAGCGCCCGGGTTTGCTGGCTGCACCCACCAACCTGGCCGGTGTGAAACAGCTCATCAAGGCGCTCAAGGGCGGCGATGTGGTGGGCCTGCTGCCCGATCAGGTGCCGCCCGATGGACAGGGCGTCTGGGCACCCTTTTTCGGGCGCGACGCCTACACCATGACGCTCTCGGCGCGCTTGGCGCAAAGTGGTGACACGCAGATGCTGGTCAGCTGGGGCGAGCGGCTGAGCTGGGGCCGGGGCTTTAGGGTGCACGTGCGGCCGTTTGGTCCCCTGGACCGCGACGCCACGGCCGCGGCGCGGCAGATCAACCAGGCCATGGAAGCGCTGGTGCGAGAATGCCCGGCCCAATACCTCTGGTCTTACGACCGTTACAAGAGCCCACCGCCCTTGCGCTGATGTCCGATCCCATTCCCGTCTCCGCCCACCAGTTGCCGCCCGGCGGCATCGCCAATCGGCTGGGGCTGGTTTTCATGCGCGTGTTGGCTGCTGTGCCCTTGTCGTGGGTGCGCGCGCTGGGTTGGGTGCTCGGTCAGGTACTGCATGCGGTCGCAGTGCGCCGCCGCCGCATTGCCCGCACCAACTGGGGTCTGTGTTTTCCGGAGCAAAGCGCCGCTGAGCGCAATCGCGCGGTGCGCCGACATTTCGTGTTTTTTGCCCAGGCCTGGATGGACCGCAGCTGGCTGTGGGAAGCCAGCGATGCGACCATCCGCCAGCGCCTGAAGCTCACGGGTGACCTGCAGGCGCTGGCGGGCAACGAACCCACGGTCCTGTTTGCACCGCACTTCGTGGGCATGGACGCTGGCTGGACTGCCCTGACCGCCCACGTGGAGCGCCGCTTTTGCGGCATCTACGCCGAACAGCTCAACGCCGACGTGGACCGCTGGATGTCCAAGGGCCGTCAGCGCTTTGGCGAGCCCCACATCGTGGCCATGCGCCAGGGGCTCAAGCCGCTCGTGGCAGCGCTGCGCCAAGGCCTGCCGCTGTACCTGCTGCCCGACATGGACTACGGCACGCGCGATTCTGTCTTCGTGCCCTTCTTCGGCGTGCAGACCGCCACCATCACCTCACTCTCGCGGTTTGCACGCATGGCCAGGGCACGGGTGGTGCCGGTGGTCAGCCGCCTGACCAAGGAGGGGTACGAGGTGACGGTGCATGCCCCCTGGCCGAACTACCCCACAGGCGACGTGGAGGCCGACACGGCCATGATGAATACCCACCTTGAGAGCTTCATCCGCGCCACGCCCGAGCAGTACTACTGGGTGCACAAACGCTTCAAGACGCGGCCTGACGGCGAACCTTCGTTCTACGCCAACCTCTGAGCATGCTCGCTCAGGCCCTCAGGAAAGCCCCGATCAGCGCCGTCACCTGCTGCGGCTGCTCGTGCACGATCCAGTGCGTGGCGCGCGGCACGCGCTCGATGCGCAGATCGCCCACATAGCCGTCGAGCCCGTCCAGCAAAGCCTCCGGCAAGGCGGTGTCACCCAGTCCCCAGATCACCAGCGTGGGCACGTTGACAGCGACGCGCTCGCGCGGCAATTGCACGGCCGTCGCGCCGGGATCGCTGGTGGTCGGTGGGCGCAGCGGCGAGGCCGCGTAGTAGCTGCAGGGACCATGCAGGCCCAGGCTCCAGACTTCGCGGTAGCGCTCGCGCGTGGCGCCGTCGAGCCAGGCCATCGGGCCGCTGTCGGCGGCCATGTTGGTGAAGAAGGGCCACAGCCGCGCGAAATCGTTCTCTGCCAGCAGCGCGGGTGCGTCGGGACGCGCAAGGAAGTTCATGTACGCACTCGATGCCTGCTGTGCCGGTGAGTTCGCCAGTTCGCGCTGGAAGGTGGCGGGGTGGGGCGCATTCACGATGGCGAGCTGACGCATGGCCGCCGGCATCTGCGCGGCCACGCTCCAGGCCAGCGCTCCACCCCAGTCGTGCGCCACCAGACACGCGAGTTGTCCTGGCGTGGGGCTGTCCTGTGTGATGACCTCGATCAGCGCGGCAAGGTCCTGCACCAGCGGCTTGGCGCGGTAGGCCGCCACCTCCTTGGGCGCGCTGGAGTGTTCGTAGCCCCGCAGGTTGGGCGCCACGCAGCGATAACCGCCGTGTCGGGGCTGGGCGAAATGTGCCAGCAGCTCGTCCCAAACGAATGCGGCTTCGGGAAAACCGTGGAGAAACAGGAGGACCGGTCGACCCGCCTCGCCCGCAGCCCGGCAGCTCAGCGTGATGCCGTGCGGCAGGGCCTGTAGAAATGTTTCGATCATCGCGGGCGGTCTCCTGGGGCCCGCGCAAGGTCAATCGAGGGCGGGCGGTTCGTCTTCGGGCGTGTGTTGAGGCTGGGCGGCAGGTGCGGCCACGGCCGGACCGTCTTCATGCGTCCAGCGCCAGAGCATCTGCGCCACCTCGTCCAGGCCCTTTTTCTTCAGAGCGGAGAAGAGTCTGGCTTCGCCGCCGCCAGATTGCAGTCGCGCAATCGACAGCGCTTTTTGCGCTTCGGCGTGGTTGAGCTTGTCGGACTTGGTGAGCAGCACCAGGAACTTCAGGCCTTCCTCGACCCGCGGGCGGATCACTTCGAGCAGGATCTCGTCGAGCTCGGTCAGGCCCAGACGTGGGTCGATCAGCAGCACCACGCCTTTGAGGTTCTCGCGCGTGAGCAGGTAGTTGCCCATGACGCGTTGCCACCGAAGCTTGGCTTCACGCGGCACGGCTGCGTAGCCGTAGCCGGGCAAGTCGGCCAGCACGGCATCGGTGACGCCCTGTTTGCCCAGCGAGAACAGGTTGATGCTTTGCGTGCGCCCCGGTGTCTTGGAGGCGAACGCCAGACGCTTCTGCTGCGTCAGGGTGTTGATGCAGGTGGACTTGCCGGCGTTGGAGCGGCCCACGAAGGCCACTTCGGGCACGTCCAGCGCGGGCAGGTGCTCAAGCTGGGGGGCGGTGGTGAGGAAACGGGCGGTGTGCAACCAGCCGTGGGCGATCTTGAGATCGGGGTTCAGCGAATCGGGCGATTTTCCAGCGTTGGGTTTGCGGGCTTGGGGGTTCTTGGCGTCCGCAGACGGAGAAGCAGGGGTGTTGGCTGGAGTGTGGTTCTGGGTCATTGGGGGTGTTTCCCGAGAGGGCATTGTAAAATCGATTGGCTGTAACCAGACATCCCGCGAAATTCTTCAACCTGAACACGTCGCACGCGACGCCCGTCCCGTCATGAAATTGCCTGTTTCCCTTCTTTGCGCCGCCGCTGCCGCGGCTTTGTCGTTCAGTGTCCAGGCGCAGTCGGTCAAACCCGATCTGGCCAAGGGCGCGGCGGTGTTCGGTCAGGTTTGTGTGGCCTGCCACGCGGCAGACGGCAACTCCACCACGCCGGCCAATCCCAAACTCGCTCAGCAGCACCCGGAATACCTGGTGAAGCAACTGCAGGAATACAAGTCGGGCAAGCGTGACAACGCCATCATGAAGGGTATGGCCGCTGGCTTGTCTGAGGTCGACATGCGCAACATCGGCTTCTGGCTGGCGGCTCAGAAGGCCACGCCAGGCGCTGCCACCGACAAAGATCTGGTGACCCTGGGCGAGCGCATCTACCGCGGCGGCATCCCGGACCGCCAGATCGCCGCGTGCGCTGGCTGCCACAGCCCCAACGGTGCCGGCATTCCCTCCCAGTACCCCCGCCTGTCCGGCCAGCACGCCGACTACACCGAAACCCAGCTCAAGCATTTCCGCGACGGCACCCGTGCCAACAACCTCCAGATGACGGGTGTGGCCGCGAAGATGAACGACCGCGAAATCAAGGCGGTGTCCGACTACATCGCGGGTCTGCGCTGAGATTCATCCGGGCTCTTGCCCTTGGTCGGCTGCTGGGATATAAGCAAACGTTAATATTTGCCGGCACAATGCGATAAAGCCTCCCGGCGGTGAACCGCCAGCGAAAAACAACATCACAACAGGGCGCGTTCCGGGATCACTGGAAGCGCCCTTTTTGTTGAACCGTTTTCCCCACTTCTCCATGACCGTTTCCACCCAAGGCCTGCACATCCGCACCGGCTCGCGCATCGTCAGCGAGACGGTGGAGTTGTTGTCGTCGATGCGGTTCTCGATCTCGCTGCTCACGGTCATCTGCATCGCGTCGGTGATCGGCACCGTGGTCAAGCAACACGAGCCGGTCAACAACTACGTCAACCAGTTCGGCCCGTTCTGGGCCGATGTGTTTGCCAGCGCCAACCTCTTTTCGGTGTACAGCGCGTGGTGGTTCCTGCTGATCCTGGCGTTTCTGGTGACCAGCACGAGCTTGTGCATCGCCCGCAACACGCCCAAGATCTTTGCCGACTTCAAGGCCTACAAGGAAAACATCCGTGAGCAAAGCCTGAAAGCGTTCCCGCACCGCGCCGAGAGCACGCTGGGAGAAACGCCGCTGGCCGCGGCCAATCGCATCGGCCAGACACTGCTGGGCTCCGGGTGGAAGGTCAAGCTGCAGTCGCGCGACACCCCGGCGGGACAAGGCTGGATGGTGGCGGCCAAGACCGGTGCGACCAACAAGATCGGCTACCTGGCGGCCCACAGCGCCATCGTGCTGGTGTGCATTGGTGGCTTGCTCGACGGCGACCTGATGGTGCGTGCCCAGACCTGGTTCAACGGCAAGTCGGCGTTCACCGGTGGTGGTCTCATCGCCGATGTGCCAGCCCAGCATCGTCTCTCGTCCAGCAACCCGACCTTTCGCGCCAACCTCCTGGTGACCGAGGGCACAACCGCCAGCACGGCCATCCTGGCCCAGCCCGACGGCGTGTTGCTGCAAGACCTGCCGTTCTCGGTCGAGCTGAAAAAGTTCATCGTCGAGTACTACGACACCGGCATGCCCAAGCTGTTCGCCAGCGACATCGTGATCACCGACTTCGAGACCGGTGAGAAGAAGGAAGCGCGCGTGGAGGTGAACCATCCGGCCAGCCACCGCGGCATCAACATCTACCAGTCGAGTTTTGACGACGGTGGTTCGCGCGTGAAGTTGCAGGCCGTGCCGTTGAACCGACCCACTCGGCCGTTCGAGATCGAAGGCACCATCGGCAGTTCGAGTGCCTTGAGCAACGGCGACGACAAGCTGGTGCTGGAATACACCGGCCTGCGCACGATCAATGTCGAGAACTTCGCCGACGTGAACCCGGCCGCCGGCGTGGACGTGCGCAAGGTCGACCTGCGCAGCTCGATCGAGAGCCGCCTGGGCAGCGGCCACAAGACCACCACCGAGAAGACCCTGCGCAATGTGGGTCCGAGCATCACCTACAAGCTGCGCGATGCGGCGGGCCAGGCGGTGGAGTACCACAACTACATGCTGCCCATGGACATTGAAGGCGCGCGCATGTACCTGCTGGGTCTGCGTGAAACGCCCTCCGAGCCGTTCCGCTACCTGCGCATTCCGGTGGACGAGAACGACAGCATGGAGGGCTTCGTGCGGTTGCGTGCCGCGCTCGATGATCCGCAGATGCGCGAACTCGCGGTGCGTCGCTACGCTGTCTCGGCGGTCGAAGACGGGCGCCCGGAGCTGGCCGAAGCCCTGGTGGCCTCGGCCACGCGCGCACTGGCCTTGTTTGCCGGCGCGGAACCCGCGGCCCAGATCACGCCGGTGGCTGAGGTGAACGGTGTGGCGACCACCAAGCCACGGGGGCAAGGCGGTTTGCAGGCCGTGTCGAATTTTCTGGAAACCAATGTGCCGCAAGCCGAGCGCGAGCGTGCCAGCGAAGTGCTGGTGCGCATCCTGAACGGCACCTTGTTCGAGCTGTTGCAGGTCAGCCGCGAACGTGCCGGATTGCCGCCGCTGGAGCGCAACGACGCCACACAGCAGTTCATGACGCAGGCGGTGATCAGCCTGAGCGACACCTTTTTCTACCCTGCGCCCATGACGTTCCAGCTCAAGGACTTCACGCACGTGCAGGCCAGTGTGTTTCAGGTCGCGCGTGCGCCGGGCCAGAACATCGTTTACCTTGGCTGCCTGTTGCTGATCGTGGGTGTGTTTGCCATGCTCTATGTGCGCGAACGGCGCCTCTGGGTGTGGCTCTCGCCCTCGGGCGAGCAGGCTTCCCAGGCCAGCATGGCGCTGTCGTCGAACCGCAAGACGATGGAAGCCGACCGCGAATTCGAACTTTTGAAGACCCAGTTGTTGAAGGTGCCAGCATGAATACCGCCACTGCGAACCAGACCATCGAACTGAAGAAGGACCGCGGCGGTCAAGGCCTGGAGCCGAGCTACTTTGCTCGCCGCAATGTGTGGGACTGGCTCTTCGCCGCGCTGGTCGTGGCGGGCACCGCCATCGCGTTTGCGCTCTATGGCGCGGCCATGGATGGCTATGAGAAGGCCATCCTCGTGGGTGTGGCGCCCTCCTTGATCTGGCTCGGCTGGTTCTGGCGGCCGCTGCGTGCGCTGGTCGTGGCCGTGGCGGCATTTGCACTGTTGGCGATCTGGCTCTACCAGACGCCTGCGGGCACCGCCGATCTGGCGCGTGCCGATCAGATGTTCATGCTGAAGTACTTCATCTCCAGCCAGTCGGCCATCCTGTGGATGAGCATGCTGTTCTTCATGAGCACCGCGTTCTACTGGACGGGCATGTTCACCCGCGCTGGCGATACTTTCGAGTTGCTCGGCTCGCGCCTGGCCTGGGTGGCCGTGACCCTGGCGCTCATCGGCACCATGGTGCGCTGGTACGAAAGCCACCAGATCGGCCCCGACATCGGCCATATCCCTGTGAGCAACCTGTACGAGGTATTCGTGTTGTTCTGCTGGATGACGGCGGCCTTCTACCTGTACTACGAAGACCAGTACAAGACCCGCCGCATGGGTGCGTTCGTGATGCTGGTGGTGAGTGCCGCAGTGGGCTTTTTGCTCTGGTACACGGTGATCCGCGAAGCGCATGCGATCCAGCCGCTGGTGCCTGCATTGCAGAGCTGGTGGATGAAGCTGCATGTGCCGGCCAACTTCATCGGCTACGGCACCTTTGCCATCGCGGCCATGCTGGCCTTTGCCTACCTGATCAAACAAAGCGCGAGCGAAACCCGCTGGTACAAGCTTGCCCCGCTGTGGGTCCTGGGACTGGTGCTGTGCCTGGAGCCGATCGTGTTCCGTCAGTCGGCGACCGAGAAGGGTGGCAGCTACTGGTTCGTCTACTTCGGTGTGTCCGCCCTGATCGTGGCCACCATCATGTTCGGACGCAAGCGCATTGCCGAGCGCCTGCCCAGCTTCGAGGTGCTGGATGACGTGATGTACAAGGCCATTGCGGTGGGTTTCGCCTTCTTCACCATTGCCACCGTGCTCGGTGCTCTGTGGGCGGCCGAGGCCTGGGGTGGTTACTGGAGTTGGGACCCGAAGGAAACCTGGGCGCTGATCGTCTGGCTGAACTACGCGGCCTGGCTGCACATGCGCCTCATGAAGGGCCTGCGTGGCACCGTGGCCGCTTGGTGGGCGCTGGTGGGTCTGGCCGTCACGACCTTCGCCTTCCTGGGGGTCAACATGTTCCTGTCGGGCCTGCACAGCTACGGCGAACTCTGATCGCTGCGGTGGGTCAAGCGGGCAGGCCGGGCGGTCTGCCTTGGAACTTTGTAAGAATCGCAGCTGTCCGACGACTCACGGCAAGTCCTGCGCGGCATCCTCTGCGCGGGGCGTTGCATCAGTCAGGACCGCCCCATGATCATCCGCACCACCCAAGACGGCTTCAACCATCCCTTCCCGAGCGAAATCACCTCCAAGGCGGCCTATCAGAACCGTCGGCAGTGGCTGCAGCGAGGCGCGCTCACGGCCGCTGCCCTGGGCGGCGTGGCCTCGTTGGCGACACAAGATGCCTGGTCGCAGGCGACCGGCCCCACACCCCGGCCGGGCAAGCTGCTGCCATTGCCGGGCAAGGCCTCCAGCGTGCCCGGCGCCACCACGGTCGAGAAGCTGACCTCGTACGACGACGCCAGCACCTACAACAACTACTACGAGTTCAGCACCGACAAGGCCGACCCGGCGGTCTACGCCAAGTCGCTCAAGCCCCGTCCCTGGACGGTGGCGGTGGAAGGCCTGGTGAACAAGCCGGGCACGTTCGACCTGGACGCGCTGCTCAAGCTCAGTCCCATGGAAGAGCGCATCTACCGCCTGCGTTGCGTTGAAGGTTGGTCGATGGTGGTGCCTTGGGTGGGCTATTCCATGACAGAGCTCATCAAGCAGGTGCAGCCGCAGGGCAGCGCGAAGTTCGTGGAGTTCGTGACGCTGGCCGACAACAAACAGATGCCGGGCTTGAACTCGAACGTGCTGGAGTGGCCGTATGTGGAGGGCCTGCGGCTCGATGAGGCCATGCACCCGCTCACGCTGCTGGCCTTTGGCATGTACGGCGAGGTGCTGCCCAACCAGAACGGCGCACCAGTGCGCTTGGTTGTGCCATGGAAATACGGTTTCAAGAGCGGCAAATCGATCGTGAAGATCCGCTTCACCGACAAGGAGCCGCGCACCGCATGGAACCGCGCGGCACCGCAGGAATACGGCTTCTATTCGAACGTGAACCCGCAGGTGTCCCACCCGCGCTGGAGCCAGGCGACCGAGCGCCGCATCGGCGAAGAGGGAGGTCTGTTTGCCAAGCGCCGCCAGACGCAGATGTTCAATGGCTACGAGCCGCAGGTTGGCCAGCTGTACGCGGGCATGGACCTTCGCAAGTTCTTCTGACCCGTGGTCCGCTAAGCCATGGGCACTTCCACCGTCTCCCCGACCATCGCAAGGGCGGCAGGCCGTCCCACCGGCTCCCCCATCAACCGCTGGCTTGGTCACCGCGCGGCCAAGCCGATCGGTTTCGTGCTGGCCCTGTTGCCGTTCGCCTGGCTGGTCTGGGCGGCGGTTGCCAACCAACTCGGCGCCAACCCGGCTGAAGCGCTGATCCGTTCGCTCGGCGACTGGACCATCCGTTTCCTGGTGCTGGTGCTGGCCATCACGCCGCTGCGCACGGTGACGGGCTGGGTGGCGCTGGCGCGCCTGCGCCGCATGGTGGGTTTGTTCGTGTTCTTCTACGCCTGCATGCACCTGCTGGCCTACGCCTGGTTCGACATGGAATTCAGCGTGCCGGGCATCGTGGACGACGTCATCAAGCGGCCGTTCATTCTGGTGGGTTTCCTGAGCTGGCTGCTTTTGCTCGCACTGGCAGCCACGTCGTTCAACCGCGCCATCCGGGCGATGGGAGCCCAACGCTGGCAGTTGCTGCACCGCACGGTGTATGCCATCGCCGGCTTGGCCGTGCTGCATTTTTTCTGGATGCGCAGCGGCAAAAACGACTTTGCAGAGGTCGCGGTCTATGCCACCCTCTTTGCGGCGCTGCTCGGCTGGCGCCTCTGGCGGCGGCTCTCCAAGCCGCGCACCGCCTGAGATGCGGCTCAGGCTTGCGGCAGCAAAGTTTCGAGCCGCAACTGATCGGCAGCCGACTCGCGCGCCCTGATCAGTGTGGCGGTGTTTCCATCCACCAGCACCTCGGCGGCCCGTCCGCGCGTGTTGTAGTTGCTCGCCATGCTCATGCAGTACGCACCTGCCGAAAGCACCGCCAGCAGATCACCCGCCTGTGCGGCCAGCGCGCGATCGCGGCCCAGCCAGTCGCCGCTCTCGCACACCGGGCCCACCACATCCCAGGTGACGGGTGCTTCATCGCGGGGAGAGACCTCCACGATGCGGTGAAAAGCCTGGTACATGGCCGGGCGCGGCAGGTCGTTCATGGCCGCGTCCACGATGAGGAAGTTCTTCTGCTCGCCAGGCTTCTGGTAGAGGACCTCGGTGAGGCACACGCCCGCGTTGCCCACCAGCGAGCGCCCGGGCTCGATGAAAATCTTGCGGTCGCCAAAACCGCGTTCGTCCAGGCGCTGCAACAGCTGCTGCCAGAGTGCATCGGCCTGTGGCGGGGCGTCGCCGTGGTAGTCGATACCCAGGCCGCCGCCGAAGTCGATGTGTTCAACAGGCACGCCCGCGGCTTCGATGCTTTCCACGAGGTCGATCACCCTGTCCATGGCGTCAAGGTATGGCCCGGTCTGCGTGATCTGCGAGCCGATGTGGCAGTCGATACCCACCACGCGCAAACCAGCGCAGCCGGCCGCATGCCGGTAAGTGGCCACCACGTCTTCATGCGCGATGCCGAACTTGTTGCCCTTGAGGCCGGTGGAAATGTAGGGGTGGGTCTGGGCATCCACGTTTGGGTTGACTCGCACGCTCACCGGCGCGCGTTGTCCCATGCTGCGCGCCACCCCGTCGAGCACGTCCAGCTCGGCGCGGCTCTCCACGTTGAAGCACCCGATGCCGACTTCCAGTGCGCGGCGCATTTCGGCGCGCGTCTTGCCCACGCCGGAGAAGATCACCTTGCCCGGCTCGACGCCAGCAGCCAGCGCGCGTTCGAGTTCTCCGCCCGAGACGATGTCCAGTCCGCAACCTGCGCGCACCAGTGTCTGCAGGATGCCCAGCGTGGAATTGGCCTTCATGGCGTAGCAGATCTGGTGTGAGCGTCCTGCCAAGCCGCGCTGGTAGGCAGCCAGCGCGTTCAGTATGGCGGCGCGGCTGTACACGAACAGGGGGGTCCCGTGCGCAATGGCCAATTGTTTGAGCGGCACGCCCTCCATCACAAGATCACCCGCCTGGTACGAGATGAAGGGAGGCAGGTTCATGGGTGGCGGGCCGGGCAGGGTGGTCATGCTGGGAGGGAGAGGTGCGGATGGATCTGATGAGCATGCCGGCGGAGGACCCGCTCGGCATTTCAGCGCGGGGCTGTTGTGCTGCCTGGTGTTGCCGGGGTGGCCTGCGTGGGGGTTGCAGAGGCCGGTATTGGTGCTGGATTGGGCAGGTACAGGGGGCCTTTTTGACCGCAAGCCGTCAGCAACAAGAGGCTCAACACCATCCCCACACCCCGAGTGAGTGAAGGGGTGCGGCCTAGAATGCGTGACGTTCTCAACATGCACCCATTGTAATGACCGACACCGAGTACCAAGACCTGGCGGAATCGCTGCTGCGGTCGATCGAGCTGGCCTGCGACCGCATCAACGATCAAACCGATGCCGATGTCGACAACCAGCGAGTGGGCGGCATGATCACCATGACGTTTGCCAACGGCAGCCAGATCATCATCAACCTGCAAAAGCCGTTGCAGGAAGTCTGGCTGGCGGCCCGCGCGGGGGGCTTCCACTACCGCCACGACGGGGTGGCGTGGATGGATACCAAAGGCCAGGGCGAGCTGTTGGCCCACCTCTCCCGCTTCGCCTCCGAACAGTCCGGACAGGCGCTGGACTTCAGTTCCTGAACAGATCCAGGATGCCGCGCCGGTCCTCCACCTGGGGCGGGGGCGCAACTGGTGGGATTGCCGGGTCCGGGACCGGTGGAGCGGCGCCTGGCCACGGATCCTGCAGTCCCAGGCCATGCACTCCGTTGCCGGGACCAAACTCTTCAAAATACCACTCACCGCCCACATTGATGACCCCCGGAGGGGGCGTGTACGCTGCGACCGGCACATCCTTGAGCGCCTGTGACATGAACGAGATCCAGATCGGCAGGCTCAAGCCGCCACCTGTTTCCCGGCTGCCCAGATTTCGCGGCGCGTCGTAGCCTACCCAGGCGGCTGCCACCACCGTGGGCTGGTAGCCCACGAACCAGGCGTCGACCGAATCGTTGGTGGTGCCGGTCTTTCCGAAAAGATCGGTCCGCTTCAAGGTGGCCTGCGCACGCGCAGCCGTGCCGGAGCGTGTGATCTCCTGCAGCAGGCTGTTCATGATGAAGGCGTTGCGCGGCTCGATGGCCCGTTGGGCATCGGTGAGCGTGGGCTCAGTCGCTTCGTAGATCACTTTGCCTTTGTGATCGGCAACCCGGGTGATCAGCGTCGGGGCGACGCGGTAACCACCGTTGGCGAACACGCCGTAGCCCACTGCCATCTGCATCGGCGTGACCGAACCCGCGCCCAGAGCCATCGTGAGGTAGGGCGGATGCTTGCCGACATCAAAGCCAAAACGCCCCACCCACTGTTGCGCGCTCTGGGTGCCCACCAACTGGAGCACGCGGATCGACACCATGTTCTTGGACTTGGCCAGTGCGCGACGCACCGACATCGGCCCCTCGAACTGCCCGTCGTAGTTCTTGGGCTCCCACGGCTTGCCTCCGGTCGCGTCGGCGCTGTAGAACAGTGGCGCGTCGTTGACCACGGTCATCGGTGTCAGCCCTTTTTCAAGTGCAGCGGAATAGATGAAGGGCTTGAAGCTTGAGCCCGGCTGGCGCCAGGCCTGAGTCACATGGTTGAACTTGCTCTTCTGAAAATCGAAGCCGCCCACCAGTGCAAGGACTTTGCCGGTGCGAGGATCCATGGCCACAAAGGCCGACTCCACGTCAGGCAACTGCGTGATCCGCCATGCGTTGTTGGTGGTTTGCACCACCCTGACCACCGCACCAGGCCGGATCTTGATGTTGGGCCCGGCCTTCTCCGACAGGCCGGATTGAACCGGCTTGAGGCCATCACCCGTGATTTCAAAGGGTTCTCCGTCCTGCCGCACCGCGAGCACACGTTTGGGTCCTGCCTCGAGCACCACAGCAGACAGCAGGTCGTCGTTGTCTGGCCTTTCCGTCAGGGCGTCGTCCACTGCTTCATCGAGGGCCGCCTTGTCGGTGGGTAGATCGATGAACAGCTCGGGCCCCCGGTAGATCTGACGCCGTTCGTAGTCCAGCACCCCCTGACGCACGGCTCGGTAAGCCGCCAGCTGCTCCGTCTGTTTGAGGGATGTCGTGACCACCAACCCCCGGGTATAGGCCTCCTCACCGTACTGAGTGACGATGGCTTGCCGAACCATCTCTGCCACGAACTCCGCATGTACCTGGGGGACACTTCCCACTGAACGCAGCCTCAGATCCTCGGATTTGGCCTGCTCAGCCTGTTCGGCCGTGATGAACCCGTTTTCCACCATGCGGTCGATGATGTGCAATTGGCGAGCGCGGGCCCGCCGCGGGTTCCTGACCGGGTTGTAGGCTGAAGGCGCCTGAGGCAGGCCCGCCAGCATGGCGGCCTCCGCGATCGTCACGTCCTTGAGCGCCTTGCCGAAATAGACCTGGGCTGCCGACGAGAACCCATAGGCTCGCTGACCCAGGAAGATCTGGTTCATGTAGATCTCGAGAATCTGCTCCTTCGTGAGCATGTGCTCCAGCTTGAAGGTCAGCAGGACCTCGTAGATCTTGCGCGTGTAGCTCTTCTCGGCAGACAGGTACACGTTGCGTGCAACCTGCATGGTGATCGTCGAGGCGCCCTGGCTCTTGGCCTGACGCAGGTTTGCCAGGGCGGCGCGGATCATGCCCCGGTAGTCGACGCCGCTGTGCTCGAAAAAGCGGGCGTCCTCAATGGCCAGCACCGCGTTCTTCATCACCTCGGGAATTTCGTTGATCGTGAGCAGGTTGCGGCGCTCTTCGCCGAACTCGCCGATCAGCTGTCCTTCCGCGGTCAGCACGCGCAATGGCAGCTTGGGTCGGTAGTCGGCGAGTCCCGTCACGTCGGGAAGATTCGGGTAGGCAACAGCCAACGCGATACCCACGGCCATCAGCACGCTTACAACACCTGCCGCCGCCAGTCCGGCCACAGCCACCACCAAGCGTCCCACCCAGATGAGTGCCGTGTGCCCCGCAGATACTGGCTTGGAAGATTCGGAAGGGGTGGGGGTATCTTGGGTGGGCATGCAGTCGATCAAGGCCTCAAACCCTGATTATAAAAATGGCGCGAAGCGGCCTGAGCCAGCGTTGTCGGCATATTGTGAGTTGTTGTGTATTTCGCTGACCAAAGGTTCATGACAGGGTTGGCGGCCCAGCTTCAATACGTAGGATTTTGACAACGTTTCGATTTGTCGCAAAAGCAAAATTTCTTTGCTGGACAAAGGGCTTGCTGCTAGCATTCAAGTGAAGTCTTAAGTCTGACGCCCTCTGGCGTCATCATATCTGGGGGTCACCTTGATCTCATTGGGGTCGTTATTCAGCCGGGAACCGGCGCCCATGTTGGGCATTGACGTGAGCTCGTCGAGCGTCAAACTGGTTGAACTGTCCCGCAACCGATCTGGCGATCTGGTGCTGGAGCGTTGTGCCATGGAGCCGCTCGAACGTGGCTGGATCACCGACGGCAACATCGAAAAGTTTGACGAGGTGGCCGAAGCCGTTCGGCGAGTGGTCCGCAAGAGTGGCAGCAAGACGAAAAACGTGGCCTTGGCGCTGCCTGCATCCGCGGTGATCACCAAAAAGATCATCCTGCCCGGAGGGTTGTCCGACAAGGAGCTTGAGGCGCAGGTTGAATCTGAAGCCAATCAGTACATTCCCTTTTCACTCGACGAAGTGAGCCTGGACTTTTGTGTCATTGGTCCCAGCGCCAATTCGGTGGGCGACGTCGAGGTCCTGATTGCTGCGTCGCGCAAGGAAAAAGTATCGGACCGTCAGGGTCTGGCCGAAGCGGCCGGCCTCAAGCCGGTGGTGATGGACGTCGAGTCCTACGCCTCCCGCATGGCCGCAGGAAGGGTCATCGAGACGTTGCCCAACCAAGGCATAGATTCTTTGGTGGCGCTGTTTGAAGTGGGCGCCCTGACGACCAGCATGCAGGTCATGCGCAACGACGATGTTTTGTATGAGCGGGATCAGGCCTTTGGTGGTGCACAGCTGACGCAGTTGATTGTTCGCCAGTACGGTTTCTCCGCTGACGAGGCTGAGGCCAAGAAGCGTTCCGGTGACTTGCCGGATGATTACCGTGCGGCTGTCCTGGATCCTTTCATTGAAAGCATGGCGCAAGAGGTCGGCCGGGCACTGCAGTTCTTCTTCACCAGCACGCCCTACAACAAGGTGGACCACATCCTGCTGGCGGGCGGCAGTGCAGCGTTGCCGGGGCTGACGGAGGCGGTGACGCACCAGACTTCGTTTGCCTGCATGGTCATCAATCCCTTCGATGCCATGGAAATGGCGCCCTCCATACAGGCTCGCAAGATCTCGCGCGAAGCGCCTTCGTACTTGACGTCAACCGGGTTGGCCTTGCGGAGGTTCTACCAATGATCTTGATCAACCTGCTGCCCCATCGAGAGGCGGCGCGCAAGCGGCAAAAGGATCAATTTTTTACGCAGCTGGGTCTGTCAGCTTTGTTGGGCGGCATCGTTTGTGGCGCTGTGTTCACCTGGTATCAAGGGCAGATCGCCGCGCAGCAGGATCGCAACGCGTTCCTGCAGGCCGAAATAACCCGCCTGGATACCGAAATCAAGGACATCGCGAGCCTGCAAAAGGAAATTGCATCCCTGCGGGCCAGGCAAACCGCGGTTGAGGACCTGCAGGGCGACCGCAACACACCGGTGCATCTGCTGGACGAGTTGGTAACCCAGTTGCCTGACGGCGTTTACCTCAAATCCATGAAGCATGAGAACCAAAGTGTCTTGCTCAATGGCGTGGCCCAGTCCCAGGAGCGGGTGTCCGACCTGCTGCGCAATCTGGCCAACAACAGCCAATGGCTGGTGCGCCCCGAGTTGATCGAGATTGTGTCTTCCAGCGTTGCTTTGGCTGCACAACAGAGGCGGGTATTCAACTTCTCCATCCGCGCTTCACTCAAACGCCCCTCTGCCGAAGCAGGGACCGCTCCCGCCGGCGCACCTGCCGCCCCGGGCAAGGTCTGACACAGGCAACGCATCATGGCCAAATCGCCCAGCATCAACGTGGACTTCAAAGGAGTCCAGGAAAAACTCAAGAGCCAGTTCACCGGGCTCGATCCCAACGATCCTTCGCAGTGGCCCGGCCTGCCGCGCAATCTGTTGTTTGTGGCGGTGTGTGTGGCGGTCATTGCCGGCTTGTGGTTTGCCTGGTTGAAAGACTCCGACGAGGAGTTGATCGCCGAGAAGGCCCGCGAGCAGCAGCTTCGCGAAGACTACAAGAAGAAGGCCGTGCAAGCGGTCAACCTGGATGCATTGCGCAAGCAACTGGAACAGGTGCAGCAGTACGTCACGCAGCTTGAAAAGCAACTGCCCAGCAAGGCCGAGATGGACGCCCTGTTGTCAGATATCAACCAGGCGGGCCTGGGTCGCAGCTTGCAGTTTGAGCTGTTCCGCCCAGGCGCTGTCAGCGTGAAGGAGTACTACGCTGAATTGCCGATCTCGGTGCGTGTGACGGGTACTTACCACGACATCGGACTGTTCGCTGCCGACATCGCGAACCTTTCCCGCATCGTGACGCTGAACAATCTGTCGCTGACGCCGGTGGCCAATCGCGAAGGCGTTCTGACGATGGACTGCGTCGCCAAGACCTTCCGGTACCTGGATCAGGACGAAATTGCTCTCCAACAAAAAGCACAGGGAGCCAAGAAGTGACTTCCTCGACTTATTTGAATCGCCTTGCCGTGCTTGCAGTTGCGCTGGTGATGTCAGCCTGCACCTCTTCTGGACAAGACGAATTGCAGGCTTGGATGCAGAGTGAGCGCAACAGCATCAGGCCATCGGTCAAACCCATACCCGCGCCCACAAAGTTTGAACCGCAAGCCTATGCAGGGGAACGGTTGACTCCGCCTTTCAGCGTTGAAAAGCTCACCAGTGTGCTGCGCGGAAGCCAATCCACCCCGGTGGTCAACGCGGCCTTGATCGAACCCGAACTCAACCGGCGCAAGCAGCCGCTTGAAGCCTATCCACTGGACACGATGTCCATGGTCGGCAGCTTGAATCGAGATGGGCAACTGGTTGCGCTCGTCAAGGTGGACAACCTGCTGTACCAAGTGCGTCCAGGCAACTACCTTGGTCAAAACTATGGACGCGTGACCCGGATCTCGGAGACAGAGGTGGTCATGCGCGAGGTTGTGCAGGATTCCGGCGGCGAATGGACGGAGCGCCCCGCAGCGCTGCAGTTACAAGAGGAAGCTTCTAAATGAACAAGCCAAACAAGGCTCCCGTGGTCTCAGCCGTGCAATGGGGCGTGGTCAAGGGCGCAGTCTTTGCCTGCATGGCATTCACCTCCGTCTGGGCGCAGGCTCAAAACGCGATCCAGTCGTTGACGGGAGGCGTGCAGGGTGGGGTAGAGGTCATTCGCATCAACACCACCCAGCCGCTCACGGCGGTGCCAACCGGGTTCACCATTCAGTCTCCCGCCCGCATCGCGCTGGATTTTCCTGGTGTTGCCAACGCCATTGGTCGCAGCACCGTTGAAATCAACGAAGGCAATCTGCGCTCGGCGAATGTGGTGCAGGCCGGCGACCGGACCCGTGTGGTGATCAATCTGAAGCAGACGGCTTCTTACGAAACCAAGATTGAAGGCAACTCCCTTCTGGTCGTGCTGCAGCGCTCCGAGGCTGTGACGGCTGTGACGGCGCCCCCAACTTCTTTTGCAGAGAACCGCAATCGCGATGTTTCGTCGCTTCGCGACATCGACTTCCGGCGTGGCGTGGGCAACGCTGGGCGCGTGGTGGTGGAGTTGGCCAACAATCAGGTCGGTGTTGACATACGTCAGCAAGGGCAAAACCTGGTGGTGGAGTTTCTGAAGACCTCCTTGCCCGAGGGCTTGCGCCGTCGGCTCGATGTGAGTGACTTCGGCACCCCCGTGCAGAGCGTTACAACCTCGCAAACCGGTGACCGCGTGCGCATGGTGGTGACGCCCACTGGCAACTGGGAGCATTCAGCCTATCAGAGCGACAACCAGTTCGTCCTGGAAATTCGCGAGCAGAAGATCGATTCCAGCAAGCTGACGCAAGGTCCTGGCTACAACGGTGAGAAGCTCTCGTTGAACTTCCAGAACATTGAAGTTCGCTCGCTGCTGCAGGTGATCGCCGACTTCACCAACTTCAACGTGGTGACCTCGGATTCCGTGACCGGCTCGGTGACATTGCGGCTCAAGGACGTGCCGTGGGACCAAGCCTTGGACATCATTCTTCAAGCCAAAGGCTTGGGCATGCGCAAGTCGGGCAACGTGCTGTGGATTGCGCCGAAAGACGAGATTGCCGCGCGAGAGAAGCAGGACCTTGAAGCAAGGGCCTCGACGGAGAGTCTGGAGGCGTTGCGCACGCAGGGCTTCCAGATGAATTACGCCAAGGCGGCCGACATTGCCACGCAACTGACCGCAACCGGCAGTGGTGGTGGCGCAGCAGGCGGCAGCAACGCTCGCATTCTGTCCGAGCGCGGCAGTGTCATTTCCGAGCCGCGGACCAACCAGCTGTTCGTCACTGACATTCCGTCCAAACTGCAGCAAGTTCAGGATCTGATCGCCAAGTTGGACATCCCGATTCGCCAGGTGATCATTGAGGCCCGCATCGTTGAGGCTGACGATACCTTCGGCAAATCGCTGGGCGTCAGGTTGGGCGGTGGTGTGCGCGGCTTCGGTGCGGGCTCAATCAACGGGAATCAAGTGCAGGGCAACTTTGGTTCTACCTATGGAGCCGTCTCAACGGGTCCAACTACAACGTCGCAGCCGTTTGTGAGTTTGCCGGCCAACCCGGGTACGGCCTTGGCAGCTTCCTATGCGCTGTCGCTCTTCAGTCCCAACGCATCGCGCTTCTTGAGTCTTGAGATCTCTGCGCTGGAATCGGATTCCAAGGGCCGCATTGTGGCCAGTCCACGAGTCGTGACCGCTGATGGCGTCAAGGCCCTGATCGAGCAAGGCACGGAGTTCCCGTATCAGACGGCGACGTCCAGTGGTGCGACGGCCATCGCGTTTCGCAAGGCCAATCTGAAGCTTGAGGTGACGCCTCAAATCACGCCCGAGGGCAACATCATTCTGGATCTGGACATCAACAAGGACAGCAGGGGTGTGGACACACCCGACGGTGTGGCCATCAACACCAAGCACGTGCAGACCCAGGTGCTGGTCGAAAATGGCGGAACTGTCGTGATCGGTGGCATCTTCGAGCAAACGCAACGCGACACCGTGAACAAGGTCCCACTTCTGGGGGATCTGCCTGGCGTGGGCAATTTGTTCAAGTCGCGTGAACGGACCAACAACAAATCGGAGTTGCTCATCTTCATCACCCCACGCGTGCTGGGTCGATCTGCCATCAATTGAGTGCCACTTCCTGTTTCCTGATCGGCTTGCCTGGTTCGGGCAAGTCGACGGTGGGCCGGCAGTTGGCTCGCCGCGTCTCGCTCCCTTTCTTTGACTCGGATCATGTGATCGAACAACGATTGGGTTGTTCGATTCGAGAGTTCTTCGAGCGTGAGGGCGAGGAGCGCTTTCGAGATCTTGAAGCGTCCGTGATCGATGAACTGACTGCTGGGCCCGCCTGTGTGGTGTCCACTGGCGGTGGTTCTGTGCTGCGTTCCGAAAACCGGGAGCGGCTGCATCAGCGCGGTTCCGTGGTGTACCTGCGCTCCACACCCGAAGAAGTGTTTCGCCGCCTGAGGCATGACCGCAATCGACCTTTGTTGCAAGTGGCCGACCCTCAGCAGCGACTGAAGGATCTGTATGCCGCGCGCGACCCGCTGTACCGCCAGACCGCCCACTTCGTGATAGAGACCGGACGGCCTTCTGTGGCCATGCTGGTGAACATGATCCTGATGCAACTGGAACTTGGCGGAGTGGTATCGCCCGACTCTCCCGGCTCTGGCGATGCCGCCGGGCGTTCTCCAGCTCGCTAGCGAGTCGACCCGGGGCTCGTCCCGGTCAGGGCATAAACTTGGGGCCATGACGCTTCAAGCCACCTCTTCCCTCCATCAACAGGTCGAGATCGATCTCGGCGACCGCAGCTACGCCATCGACATCGGCGCTGGTTTGCTGGATGCGCAGGAAAGCTACCGCTCGCTGCCGGCAGCGCACAGCGCAATGATCATCACCAATGAAACGGTGGCGCCGATCTACGGAAAGCGCCTGGAGCGCGCGCTCTCATCGCGGTATGCGCAAGTCCACACGGTGAGCCTGCCCGACGGCGAGTCCTACAAGACCTGGGAATCGCTGAACCTGATCTTTGATGCCCTGTTGTCCCATGGCTGCGACCGCAAGACGGTTCTCTTTGCCTTGGGCGGTGGTGTGGTGGGCGACATGACCGGCTTCGCCGCCGCAAGCTACATGCGTGGTGTGCCTTTCGTGCAGGTGCCTACCACTTTGCTGGCACAGGTGGATTCGTCGGTCGGTGGCAAGACGGCCATCAACCATCCGTTGGGCAAGAACATGATCGGGGCCTTCTATCAGCCGCAGCGCGTGGTGTGCGACCTCGAGACGCTCGATACCTTGCCCGCGCGTGAGCTCAGCGCCGGGCTGGCCGAGGTCATCAAGTACGGCCCCATCGCCGACATGGCGTTTCTCGACTGGATCGAGGAACACATCGACCAGCTCATGGCACGTGACCGCGAAGCGCTCACCTATGCGGTCAAACGCAGTTGTGAGATCAAGGCGTGGGTGGTGGGCCAGGACGAGCGCGAGGCGGGCCTGCGTGCCATTCTCAACTTCGGTCACACCTTTGGCCATGCCATCGAAGCTGGCATGGGCTATGGTGCCTGGCTGCACGGCGAGGCCGTGGGCTGCGGAATGGTGATGGCGGCGCGCCTTTCGCAGGCATTGGGTGGGGTGGATGCGGCGTTTGTCGAACGCCTCACGCGTTTGGTGCAGGCGGCGGGTCTGCCCACAGTGGCGCCCGTGATCGATGCGCATGACAACGTCGGCCGCTACCTCGCCCTGATGCGGGTGGACAAGAAATCGGAGGCGGGTGAGATCAAGTTCGTGGTGATCGATCGTCCGGGCAATGCCGTGGTCCGAACCGCACCCGATGCGCTCGTGGCCCAGGTGATCCAGGCGGGTGTGCGGGCCTGATGGAGCGAGTGCCGGAACGAACCGTCCAGACGCTGGCGCCGTATGCCAGCGACCCGGCGCAGAGCCGTGGTCGCAGATACCCCGAGGCGGAAGCACCCACACGCACGGCCTTTCAGCGCGACCGGGATCGTGTGATCCACTCCACCGCGTTTCGCCGCTTGGTCTACAAGACCCAGGTGTTTCTGAACCACGAAGGTGATCTGTTCCGCACGCGCCTGACGCACTCGCTCGAAGTGGCCCAGCTCGGGCGCAGCATCGCCAGATCGTTGCAACTCAACGAGGATCTGGTGGAGGCCATTGCCTTGGCCCACGACCTGGGCCATACGCCGTTCGGCCACGCGGGCCAGGACGCGTTGAATGCCTGCATGCAGTCGCTCACCCCCACTGAAGATGCCGTGGATGGCTGGGGCTTCGAGCACAACCTGCAGAGCTTGCGTGTGGTTGACGAACTGGAGGAGCGCTACCCGGCCTTTGACGGTTTGAACCTGTGCTTCGAGACCCGCGAAGGCATCCTCAAACATTGTTCACGGAACAACGCGAGGCGGCTGGAGCAGCAGGAGCCGCAAGGCGTGGCCGCGCGCTTCCTCAAGGGTGGTTCGCCCAGCCTGGAGGCGCAGCTGTGCAACCTGGCCGACGAGATCGCCTACAACGCGCACGACATCGATGACGGCGTGCGCTCGGGCCTGTTGACCCTGGAACAACTGGATGAGGTGCCCTTGTTCGAGCACTACCGCCAACAAGCGCTGCACGCCCATCCCACATTGGCTGGCCGGCGCCTCTTGTTCGAATCGATTCGGCTGATGCTCAGCGATCAGGTGTACGACGTGATTGACCACACCCGCCTGCGCATCGCCGAACACGCGCTGGACAACGCCGATGCGGCGCGACGTTTGCCGCCGCTGGTGGCGTTTTCCCCGGCCATGCTCGATCGTTCGCAGGTACTCAAGGCCTTTTTGCTGCGCAACCTCTACCGCCACCCCCAGGTGATGGACACCACCAACCGCGCGCGCCGTGTGGTGAGCGACCTGTTCGAGCGCTACATGAACGCTCCACAGGAACTCCCCGAGGCGCACGGCCGCAGCCAGCATCACGCGCGCGCCGTGGCCGACTACATCGCCGGCATGACCGACCGTTTCGCCATTCGAGAGCACGAGCGTCTGTTCGGCACGGTGGCGTTCCCTTGAGTTGATCCGGGCCGAGCGCCAACATGACTTCCAGAGACGATCCCGCCTCCCGGCGAACTGCCGCGATCGTGTTCGCCGTGGGCGTCACTTGCGCGCTGCACGTGGGCAAGCTGCCTGTCGCCATACCCGTGTTGCGAGAGGCTTTGGGCTTGTCACTGGTGGAGGCGGGCTTCCTGCTGTCGTTGGTGCAACTGGCCGGCATGACGCTGGGGTTGGCCGTGGGCTTGACGGCGGATCGGTTGGGCCCACGGCGCGTGATGTTGGCTGGGCTGGTGTTGCTGGCGCTGGGCAGTGCGCTGGGTTCGGTGGCACCGGGAACGGGAGTGCTGTTGCTCTCCCGCGTGGTGGAGGGCATGGGCTTCCTGCTCGCCGTGCTTCCTGCGCCGGGTCTGTTGCGCCAACGCGTGCTCCATGCGCCCACCCTGTCACGCGCCCTGGGTTGGTGGGGTGCTTACATGCCACTGGGCACGGCGCTGGCCCTGTTTTTCGGCGCAGCACTCATGGGGGCGATGGGCTGGCGGTGGGCCTGGGCCTTGCTGGCGCTGTTGTCGTTGTGTGCGGCTGTGGTGCTCGCGCGCTGCGTTGCGGCCGACGTGCAATCCAATGGGCAGGACACAGTCCCGCGCCCTGCGGCATGGGGTCCTCGGCTCAAGAGAACCCTCACGGCGCATGGCCCGTGGTGGGTTGCGTTGGCGTTTTTCCTTTACTCGGGCCAATGGCTCGCTGTGGTCGGCTTTCTGCCCACCATCTATGCGCAAGCCGGATACGGCGCGGTGGCGGTGGGTGCCTTGAGCGCACTGGCCGCCGGCATCAACATGACCGGCAACATCGGCGCCGGGCGGTTGCTGGCGCAGGGGGTGCGTCCCGGCGTACTGCTCGCCGCAGGCTTTTGTGCCATGGGGCTGGGCTCCATCATCACGTTCACAGCGGTGGGATACCCCATCTGGCAATACGTCGCCGTGCTGGCCTTTTCGGGCGTGGGTGGCTTGATTCCTGGCACCTTGTTCGGTCTGGCTGTGGTGCTGGCGCCTGGCGAGGACACGGTGTCCACCACCGTGGGCTGGATGCAGCAGTTCTCGGCGTTGGGACAGTTCATTGGCCCACCACTGGTGGCCTGGGTGGCCACCCAGGCCGGTGGGTGGCAGTCCACTTGGTGGGTCACCGGCACCTCGTCGGTGCTGGGTTTGCTGCTGGCGGGTCGGCTTCAGGCCAGCTGGCGCCATCGGGTCGAATAATCAGATAATCGGGGTCGGATTCCGATTTCGCAGCCTCACGCTGCCCTCCACGCGCTCAACCACCATGGCCCGTCTGCCCCGCCTCACCGTTGCCGGCTATCCCCATCATGTGATCCAGCGCGGCAACAACCGACAAGCGATCGTCAAAACCGATGCTGACCGCGAAGTGTTGCTCGAATTGCTGGGCGAGAACGCCAAAAAACACCAGGTAGCGATCAATGCATACGTGTTGATGGACAACCATTTCCACTTGCTGCTCACGCCCGAAACAGGGGAGGGTGTGCCGTTGATGATGCAGGCGGTGGGGAGACGCTACGTGCGCTATTTCAACGACTTGCACCAGCGCACCGGCACGCTCTGGGAAGGACGCTACAAGTCCACGCTGATTCAGTCCGATCGTTACCTGCTGGCCTGCATGGCCTATCTGGACCTCAATCCGGTGCGTGCGGGCCTCGTTGGCGACCCGAGGCAATACGTCTGGTCCAGCCACCACCACTTTGTCGGTCAGACCAACGACCGGCGCGTCACACCCCATTCCCTGTACTGGAGTTTGGGGAACACGCCCTTTGCCAGGGAGGCCGCTTACACCGAATTGGTGCACGCCGGCCTGGCTGCCGATGAACAACATGCCATCTCACTCGCCACGCTGCACGGTTGGGCACTGGGCGATGCCGGTTTTGTGGAGACCCTTCAAAAGCAGACGCCGCGTCGGATCAGCAAAGCGCGTGCCGGCAGGCCGCCCTCTAAAAAGTAAGTGGTCGCCCAACTGCCTCAAGCCCAATTGTGCGCAACGGTAATATGTCCCCAATTAATAGAAAGCTGAAGATCGGTGTAGATAATTAGAATCTGACCCTATTTAATCTGCTTGGCATTGTTGTTGCAATGCAATATGCTCCGCAGTCCCACGTTTTGAATCAACGCCCCCGAACCGAGAAGGAAGCGCCATGACCACGGCAGCCGAAAAACAGCACCTCCAGCAACACGGTCTGTACGACCCGGCCCATGAGCACGACGCCTGTGGCGTGGGCTTCGTGGCGCACATCAAGGGCGAAAAGAGCCACGGCATCGTGCAGCAGGGCCTGAAGATCCTGGAAAACCTGGACCATCGGGGTGCGGTCGGCGCCGACAAACTCATGGGCGACGGCGCGGGGCTTTTGATTCAGTTGCCCGATGCGCTGTACCGGGAAGAAATGGCCGCGCAGGGCGTGACTCTGCCGCCGGCGGGCGAATACGGCGTCGGCATGATCTTCATGCCCAAGGAACACGCCAGCCGCCTTGCTTGCGAGCAGGAAATGGAGCGCGCCATCGCTGCCGAAGGCCAGGTCCTTCTGGGTTGGCGCGACGTGCCGGTGAACCGCGACATGCCCATGTCGCCCACCGTGCGCAAGAAGGAACCCATCATCCGACAGGTCTTCATCGGCCGGGGCAACGACGTGATCGTGCAGGATGCACTGGAGCGCAAGCTGTACGTGATCCGCAAGACGGCCAGTGGCGCCATTCAGCGCCTCAAGCTCACGCACAGCAAAGAGTATTACGTGGTGAGCATGAGCAGCCGCACCGTGGTCTACAAGGGCCTGCTGCTGGCCGACCAGGTGGGCACCTACTTCCGCGATCTGCAGGACGAGCGTTGTGTCTCGGCGCTCGGCCTGGTGCACCAGCGCTTCTCGACCAACACCTTCCCCGAGTGGCCACTGGCCCACCCCTACCGCTACGTGGCCCACAACGGCGAGATCAACACCGTCAAGGGCAACTACAACTGGATGAAGGCGCGCGAGGGCGTGATGTCCTCGCCCGTGCTGGGTGCCGACCTGCAGAAGCTCTACCCGATCAGCTTTGCGAGCCAGTCCGACACCGCCACCTTCGACAACTGCCTGGAGCTGCTCACGATGGCGGGCTATCCGCTGGCGCAGGCCGTGATGATGATGATTCCCGAGCCATGGGAGCAGCACACCACCATGGATGAACGGCGCAAGGCCTTTTACGAATACCACGCCGCCATGATGGAGCCGTGGGACGGCCCGGCCTCCATCGTGTTCACCGACGGTCGCCAGATCGGCGCCACGCTGGACCGCAACGGACTGCGTCCTTCGCGCTACTGCATCACCGACGACGATTTCGTGATCATGGCTTCCGAGTCGGGCGTGTTGCCCGTGCCGGAAAACAAGATCGTGCGCAAGTGGCGCCTGCAGCCCGGCAAGATGTTCCTGATCGATCTGGAGCAGGGCCGCATGATCGACGACGAGGAGCTCAAGGCCAACCTCGCCAACAACAAGCCCTACAAGCAGTGGATCGACAACCTGCGCATCCGCCTGGACGACGTGGACACGCCGGTGGCCGGTGAATCCGCGCTGGAGCAGGGCATCGGCGCGACCGAACCGCAGACCGGCGGCATGGGGAGCGTCACGCCCGAGCTGCTGGACCGCCAGCAGGCGTTTGGCTACACGCAGGAAGACATCAAGTTCCTGATGAGCCCGATGGCCGCCAACGGCGAAGAGGGCATCGGCTCCATGGGCAACGACAGCCCGCTGGCTGTGCTCTCCGACAAGAACAAGCCGCTCTACAACTACTTCAAGCAGTTGTTCGCGCAGGTGACCAACCCGCCGATCGACCCGATCCGCGAGGCGATCGTGATGTCGCTGGTGTCCTTCATCGGTCCCAAGCCGAACCTGCTCGACATCAACCAGGTCAACCCGCCCATGCGGCTGGAAGTGAGCCAGCCCGTGCTCGACTTCGCCGACATGGCCAAGCTGCGCGACATCGAATCGGCCACGCAGGGCAAGTTCCGCAGCCACACGCTGGACATCACCTACCCCGCCGACTGGGGTCGCGCCGGCGTGGAAGCCAAGCTGGCCTCCCTGTGCGCCAGCGCGGTCGATGCGATCAAGGGTGGCAAGAACATCCTGATCATCAGCGACCGCGCCATCAGCGCCACGCAGATCGCCATTCCCGCGCTGCTCGCGCTCTCGGCCATCCACCAGCACCTGGTGCGCGAGGGCCTGCGCACCACCGCCGGACTGGTGGTCGAAACTGGCACCGCGCGCGAAGTGCACCACTTCGCCGTGCTCGCGGGATACGGCGCCGAAGCCGTGCATCCCTACCTCGCCATGGAAACGCTCACCGCGATCCACCAGGGCCTGCCGGGCGACCTGAGCGCTGACAAGGCGATCTACCAGTACGTCAAGGCCATCGGCAAGGGCCTGTCCAAGATCATGTCCAAGATGGGCGTGTCGACCTACATGTCGTATTGCGGCGCCCAGCTGTTTGAAGCCATCGGCCTCAACACCGAGACCGTCAACAAATACTTCACCGGCACAGCCAGCCGCGTGGGCGGCATCGGCGTGTTCGAGATTGCCGAAGAGGGCATCCGCATGCACAAGGCGGCCTTCGGCGACGACCCGGTGCTTGCCACCATGCTCGACACCGGTGGTGAATACGCCTGGCGCGTCCGTGGCGAAGAGCACATGTGGACGCCCGACGCCATCGCCAAGCTGCAGCACAGCACGCGCGCCAACAACTGGAACACCTACAAGGAATACGCGCAGCTCATCAACGACCAGAGCCGTCGCCACATGACCCTGCGCGGCCTGTTCGAGTTCAAGATCGATCCGGCGAAAGCGATTCCGATCGACGAGGTCGAGTCGGCCAAGGAGATCGTCAAGCGCTTCGCCACCGGCGCCATGTCGCTGGGTTCCATTTCCACCGAGGCGCACGCGACGCTGGCCGTGGCCATGAACCGCATCGGCGGCAAGAGCAACACGGGCGAGGGCGGTGAAGACGCGCTGCGTTACCGCAACGAACTCAAGGGCATCCCGATCAAGCAGGGCCAGACGATGTCCGACCTGCTGGGCAAGGACACCTTTGAAGTCGACTACGAGCTGCAGGCGGGTGACTCCATGCGCTCCAGGATCAAGCAGGTGGCCTCGGGCCGCTTCGGTGTCACCGCCGAATACCTCAACAGCGCCGATCAGATTCAAATCAAGATGGCGCAGGGCGCCAAGCCTGGCGAGGGCGGCCAGCTGCCCGGTGGCAAGGTGAGCGACTACATCGGCAAGCTGCGCCACAGCGTGCCGGGCGTGGGCCTGATCAGCCCACCGCCGCACCACGACATCTACTCCATTGAAGATCTGGCACAGCTCATTCACGATCTGAAGAACGTGGCGCCGCACTCGAGCATCAGCGTGAAGCTGGTGTCCGAAATCGGCGTGGGCACCATCGCAGCGGGCGTGGCCAAGTGCAAGGCCGACCACGTGGTGATCGCTGGCCACGACGGTGGCACGGGCGCTTCGCCCTGGTCTTCCATCAAGCACGCGGGCAGCCCCTGGGAAATCGGCCTGGCCGAAACGCAGCAGACCCTGGTGCTCAACCGCCTGCGCAGCCGTATCCGGGTGCAGGCCGATGGTCAGATGAAAACGGGTCGCGACGTGGCCATTGGCGCCTTGCTGGGCGCGGACGAGTTCGGCTTCGCCACCGCACCGCTGGTGGTCGAGGGCTGCATCATGATGCGCAAGTGCCACCTCAACACCTGCCCGGTGGGTGTGGCCACGCAGGATCCGGCGCTGCGCAAGAAATTCAGCGGCAAGCCCGAGCACGTGGTGAACTACTTCTTCTTCATCGCCGAAGAAGTCCGCCAGATCATGGCCCAACTGGGCATCCGCAAGTTCGACGACCTGATCGGCCGCGCCGATCTGCTCGACATGAAGCAGGGCATCGAGCACTGGAAGGCGCGCGGCCTCGACTTTAGCCGCCTGCTGGCCTTGCCCAACGTGCCGGCCGACGTGCCGCGCCTGCACACGCAGGAGCAGGAACACGGTCTGGACAAGGCGCTGGACAACATCTTGATCGCCAAGTCGCGCGCGGCCATCGACAAGGGCGAACGTGTCCAGTTCATCGAGGTGGCGCGCAACGTCAACCGCTCGGTGGGTGCCATGCTCTCGGGTGCGGTGACCAAGGTGCATCCCGAGGGTCTGCCGGACGACTCCATCCGCATCCAGCTCGAAGGCACGGGCGGTCAGTCGTTCGGCGCTTTCCTGGCCAAGGGCATCACGCTGTATTTGATCGGTGACGCCAACGACTACACCGGCAAAGGCCTCTCGGGGGGCCGCGTGGTGGTGCGTCCCAGCATCGATTTCCGCGGTGAAGCCGCGCGCAACATCATCGTGGGCAACACCGTGATGTACGGCGCCACCACCGGTGAAGCCTTCTTCAGCGGCGTGGCCGGCGAACGCTTCGCGGTGCGCCTCTCGGGTGCCACGGCGGTGGTTGAGGGCACGGGAGACCACGGTTGCGAATACATGACCGGCGGCACCGTGGTGGTGCTGGGCAAGACCGGGCGCAACTTCGCCGCCGGCATGAGCGGTGGCGTGGCCTACGTGTACGACGAAGACGGCCAATTCGCCAAGCGCTGCAACATGGCCATGGTCAGCATGGAAAAAGTGCTGTCCGCCAAGGAGCAGGAGATCACCATGGACAAGGCCATCTGGCACCGCGGCCTGAGCGACGAAGCACAGCTGAAAAAGCTGCTCGAAGAGCACAACCGCTGGACCGGCAGCAAACGCGCGCGCGAACTGCTCGACACCTGGGCGCAGGCCCGCGAGAAGTTCGTGAAGGTCTTCCCGAACGAGTACAAGCGCGCGCTCGGTGAGATCCACGCCCGCAAGAACGCTGCTGAGGCGACCACCAAGGCCCAGGCCACGGCGAAAAAAGCCACCGTCGCCGCCAAATAAGCCAACGCAATCGAAGGACACGCATCATGGGAAAAGTCACCGGCTTCATGGAATACGAGCGTCTGGAAGAGGGCTACAAGCCCGTGCCCGAGCGCCTGAAGCACTACAAGGAGTTCGTTGTTGCGCTGGATGACCAGCAATCCAAGGTGCAGGCTGCTCGCTGCATGGACTGCGGCACGCCGTTCTGCAACAGCGGTTGCCCGGTCAACAACATCATTCCGGATTTCAACGACCTCGTGTACCAGGGCGACTGGAAGAACGCGATCACTGTTCTGCACAGCACCAACAACTTCCCCGAGTTCACCGGCCGCATCTGCCCTGCGCCCTGCGAGGCCGCCTGCACGCTCAACGTGAACGACGACCCGGTGGGCATCAAGTCCATCGAACACGCCATCATCGACCGCGCCTGGGCCGAGGGCTGGGTGCAGCCGCAGCCGCCGCGCCACAAGACCGGCAAGAAGGTGGCCGTGGTCGGTTCCGGCCCGGCCGGCATGGCCGCGGCCCAGCAGCTCGCGCGCGCTGGTCACGACGTGACGCTGTTCGAGAAAAACGACCGCGTGGGCGGCCTGCTGCGCTACGGCATCCCCGACTTCAAGATGGAGAAGACCCACATCGACCGCCGCGTGGCGCAGATGGAGGCTGAAGGCGTGGTGTTCCGCACCGGCGTGATGGTCGGCACGCTGCCCAAGGACAGCAAGGTCACCAACTGGGCCAAGGAAACCATCGCCCCCGAACAGCTGCAAAAGGACTTTGACGCCGTGCTGCTCACCGGTGGCTCCGAGCAAAGCCGCGACCTGCCGGTGCCTGGCCGCGACCTCGACGGCATCCATTTCGCGATGGAGTTCCTGCCGCAGCAGAACAAGGTGAATGCGGGCGACAAGGTCAAGGGCCAGCTGCGCGCCGATGGGAAGCACGTGATCGTGATCGGCGGCGGCGACACCGGCTCCGACTGCGTGGGCACCAGCAACCGCCATGGCGCCGTCAGCGTCACCCAGTTCGAGGTGATGCCCCAGCCACCCGAAGAGGAAAACAAGCCTCTGGTGTGGCCGTACTGGCCGCTCAAGTTGCGCACCAGTTCCAGCCATGAAGAAGGCTGCACCCGCGAGTTCGCCATCTCCACCAAGGCCTTCGTGGGCGAAAAGGGCAAGGTCACCGGCCTGACCACCGTGCACGTCGACATGAAAGACGGCAAGCTGGTCGAGATTCCAGGTACCGAAAAGGAATACAAGGCCGACCTGGTGCTCCTGGCCATGGGTTTCGTGAACCCGGTCGCCAGCATCCTGGACGGCTTCGGCGTGGACAAGGATGGCCGCGGCAACGCCAAGGCCAGCACCGAATTCACCGGCGGCTACGCCACCAACGTGCCCAAGGTGTTCGCGGCCGGCGATATGCGCCGCGGCCAGAGCCTGGTGGTCTGGGCGATCCGCGAGGGCCGCCAGGCCGCTCGAGCGGTTGACGAATTCCTCATGGGCTTCTCCGACCTGCCGCGCTGAAAGCCGGTGCTGCCCCACCGGACTCGGGTTTACCCCGAATCCCTTATCATTCAACGACCGGGCATCCACTGCCCGGTTTTTGTTTGATGTCCACTGAAAACGCCTCTCCCCTGGTCGAACTGCGCAACCTCACCTTCGGGTACGGCGAGCGCGCCATCCTCGACAACATCACGCTGACCGTGCCTCGCGGCAAGGTCACGGCGCTCATGGGCGCGTCTGGCGGTGGCAAGACCACCGTGTTGCGCCTCATCGGGGGGCAACTGCGCGCACAGAAGGGCCAGACCCTGTTCGACGGCCAGGACGTGACCGTCATGCGGGCCGAAGCCCTGTACGCCGCGCGCCGGCGCATGGGCATGCTGTTCCAGTTCGGCGCGCTGTTCACCGACATGAGCGTGTTGGACAACGTGGCCTTCCCCTTGCGCGAGCACACGAATCTGCCCGAGGCCCTGGTGCGTGACATCGTGCTGATGAAGCTCAACGCGGTGGGCCTGCGCGGTGCGCGCGACCTCATGCCCAGTGAACTTTCGGGCGGCATGGCCCGGCGCGTGGCGCTGGCCCGCGCCATCGCGCTCGACCCCGAACTCGTGATGTACGACGAGCCCTTTGCCGGCCTCGACCCGATCTCGCTGGGTACCGCCGCCCGGCTGATCCGCCAGCTCAACGACGCCATGGGTTTGACCAGCATCGTGGTCTCGCACGACCTGGATGAAACCTTCCACATCGCCGACCGGGTGATCGTGCTGGCCAACGGCAAAATTGCCGCGCAGGGCACGCCCGACGAGGTGCGCCACAGCGAAGACCCGCTGGTCAAACAGTTCGTCAACGCCTTGCCCGACGGCCCGGTGCGCTTTCACCACCCCGGCCCCAGCCTGGAAGAAGATTTCGGCAACGGCGACCCGGCTGGCCACAAGGAGCGGGCATGACAACGGCGTGGATCGCCCGCCTGGGCTTCTCGGTGCGCAGCCAGATCACCGACATCGGTACCGGCACGCGCCTGATGGCGCGCCTGCTGTGGCTGCTGGGCGCGGCACTGCGCCGCCCGGCGCTGCTGCGCGACCAGATCCACTTCCTGGGCAACCACTCGCTGGCCATCATCGGCGTCTCTGGCCTGTTTGTCGGCTTCGTGCTCGGCCTGCAGGGCTACTACACGTTGCGCATCTATGGCGCCACCGAAGCGCTGGGGCTGCTGGTCACGCTCTCGCTGGTGCGCGAACTCGGCCCGGTGATCACGGCGCTCTTGTTTGCCGGGCGCGCCGGCACGTCGCTCACGGCCGAGATCGGCCTCATGAAAGCCGGTGAACAACTCAGTGCCATGGAAATGATGGCGGTGGACCCGGTGCGCCGCGTGTTGGCCCCACGTTTCTGGGCCGGCGTGATCGCCATGCCTTTGCTCGCCGGCATCTTCAGCGCGGTGGGCGTGATCGGCGGCTGGGTGGTGGGTGTGCTCATGCTCGGCCTGGACGGTGGCGCGTTCTGGAGCCAGATGCAGGCCGGTGTGGACGTCTGGGCCGATGTCGGCAACGGCGTCGTCAAGAGCGTGGTGTTCGGCTTCGCCGTGACCTTCATCGCCTTGCTCCAGGGCTACAGCGCACACCCCACGCCCGAAGGCGTGTCGCGCGCCACCACCCGCACCGTGGTGATGGCATCGCTGACCGTGCTGGCGCTGGACTTCATCCTCACCGCCACGATGTTCAGCATCTGAGGCCACAACCCTTCAGCGGAGATCAACATGCAAACTTCCAAAAACGACATCTGGGTCGGCCTGTTCGTGCTGATCGGTGCGGCAGCCATCCTGTTCCTGGCCCTGCAGTCGGCCAACCTGCTCAGTCTGAACTTCGAGAAGACCTACCAGGTGGTCGGGCGCTTCGACAATGCCGGTGGCGTCAAACCCAAGGCCGCCGTGCGCAGCGCGGGCGTGGTGGTCGGGAGGGTGGAGTCCATCACCTTTGACGACAAGACCTTCCAGGCCAACATCACGCTGGCACTCGAATCGCGCTACGCCTTTCCCAAGGACAGCTCACTCAAGATCCTCACCAGCGGCCTGCTGGGCGAGCAGTACATCGGCATCGAGCCGGGCGGCGACCCAGAGAACATCGTTGCCGGTGCCGTGATCACCCAGACCCAATCGGCGGTGATCCTGGAGAACCTGATCAGCCAGTTCCTGTTCAGCAAGGCCGCCGACAGCGGCGATGCCAAGCCCGCCGAGTAAGCCCAACAGGGCTTTTGGCGGAGCGTTCAGACAAGACACTGCAACCTGACAAGAATGCAGGTTGCTCAAGCAACAACGATTCGGGCATTGCGCCCAGGGGGTTCCAAGATGAAAGACAGATTCGCCAAGATCAGTCGGTCCGCAGGACTGCTGGCGGGCGGCATTGCGTTGGCCGTGCTCACCGGCTGCGCCACCGGCCCCGACGCCAATCCGCGCGATCCGCTGGAGCCGTTCAATCGTGGTGTCTACCGCTTCAACGACGCCGTGGACACGGCGGTGCTCAAGCCGGTGGCCACCGTTTACAAAGACGTCACGCCCAGTCCGGTCCAAACCGGCGTGAACAACTTCTTCAGCAACATTGGCGACCTGTGGTCGTCGGCCAATGCGGCGTTCCAGCTCCGTCCCCGCGAAGCCACGGAAAACCTGATGCGTTTCAGCGTCAACACGGTGTTGGGTCTGGCGGGCTTGCTCGACATCGCCACCGAAGCCGGTATTCCCCGCACCCGCCTGGACTTCGGCCAGACGATGGGCTTCTGGGGCGCGCCGTCCGGTGCTTACCTGGTGCTGCCGATCTTCGGTCCCTCGTCGGTGCGTGACGGCACCGGCTTGGTGGTGGACATGAGCGTGGACCCGGTTTCCGGTCTGAACGATGTGCCGGCCCGCAATTCGCTCACCGCGTTGCGCGTGGTCGACACCCGCGCCGGCTTGCTGCGTGCGTCATCGCTGCTGGAAGACGCTGCGCTCGATAAATACAGCTTCACCCGCGATCTGTACCTCAACCGCCGCCAAAGCCAGATCGACGACATGATCGACAAAGGGATCGGTCTGGGCGGCGACCAGTGACGCGCTGATACGTATCGCAACGAATGAGGTGGAACTGCTTCATATTTGTACCGTTCTGATGAATTACGCTGCATTGTCTGCAGCAGGGCCTCTGGCCGCGAAAGGAAACAACCTCATGATGAAACGCCGCTCCTGGCTCACCGCCCTCGTGATCACCGCCGCTGGCGTGATGTCCGTGCCTGCCATGGCGCAAGACGAAGCCCCCGATGCCCTGATCAAGCGCCTTTCCAGCGACGTGCTTGCCTCCGTGAAGGCCGATCCCGCCATCCAGGCCGGTGATGTGAACCGCATCGTGGCGTTGGTGGACACCAAGATCCTGCCCAGCGTCAACTTCACCCGCATGACCTCCTCGGCGGTCGGCCGCTTCTGGCGTCAGGCCACACCCGCGCAGCAGAAGCAGTTGCAGGACGAGTTCAAGATCCTGCTGGTGCGCACCTACTCCGGCGCGCTCGGCGAGGTGAAGGACCAGACCGTGACCTTCAAGCCCATGCGCTCCAAGCCCGAAGACACCGAGGTGGTGGTGCGCTCCGAAGTGCGCGGCAAGGGCGATCCGATCCAGCTCGACTACCGCATGGAAAAGACCGCCAGCGGCTGGAAGATCTACGACATCAACGTGCTGGGCGTCTGGCTGGTGGAAACCTACCGCACCCAGTTCGCGCAGGAAATCAACGCCAAGGGCATTGATGGCCTGATCGCGTCGCTGGTGCAGCGCAACAAGTCCAACGTGGCCAAGACCAGCTGACCCCGTGACGACTGTCATGTCCCCGGCCGCGGTGTCCGCGGCCCTGCCAGCGCAGGTCACTCTGGCGGAAGCCGGCAAGACCTTGATGGAGTTGAAGCAAGCTCTTGCTCAGCAATCCGGCCCGGTGGTGATGCTCGATGCCGCTTCGCTGCGCGTGTTCGACTCGTCGGCGGTGGCCATTCTGCTGGAGCTGCGCCGTCAACTCCGGGCGGAAGGCAAGACCCTGCAGGTGAGCAACTGGCCGCGACGGCTGGAGGACCTCATGGGTCTGTACGGGGTGGGCGACCTGCTTGCCCCCTGACGGCTCGCCATCGCATCTGGCGCCGGGCACTTGTCCCGTGCACAGTGCGGGCAACCCACCGGGCATAAAATACGCGGTTCCCCAACCGCTGCCAGATGTCCTGTGCGCGGCCAATGACCTCAGTGGTTTTCCCCGCGCATGCCCGCAGTTTCCTTTCAAGACGTCTCCAAAAGCTACCCGTCCTCGCGCGGTGCCGTACAGGCCCTGCAGTCGGTGTCGTTTGACATCGAGGCCGGTGAATTCTTCGGCCTGCTCGGGCCCAACGGCGCTGGCAAGACCACCCTGATCAGCATCCTGGCCGGACTGGCCCGCGCCACCTCAGGCCGCGTGCTGGTGCACGGCAGTGACGTGCAGGGCGATTACCAGACGGCGCGTCGCCAGCTCGGCGTGGTGCCCCAAGAGCTGGTGTTCGACCCCTTTTTCAACGTGCGCGAGGCCCTGCGCATCCAGTCCGGCTATTTCGGCATCCAGCGCAACGACGCCTGGATCGACGAGCTGCTGGAAGGTCTGGGTCTCACCGACAAGGCCAACGCCAACATGCGCCAGCTTTCCGGTGGCATGAAACGCCGCGTGCTCATCGCGCAGGCATTGGTGCACAAGCCACCGGTGATCGTGCTGGACGAACCCACCGCGGGCGTGGACGTGGAATTGCGCCAGACCCTGTGGCATTTCATTTCCGATCTGAACAAACGCCTGGGCAGCACCGTGCTGCTCACCACGCACTACCTGGAAGAGGCCGAAGCGCTGTGCGGGCGCATCGCCATGCTCAAGCAGGGCAGGGTGGTGGCGCTCGAATCGACCTCGGCGCTGCTGTCGCGCGCCGCGTCCAACGTGCTGCGTTTCAAGACCGATGCAACTTTGCCCCCCGAGCTGGTGGTACAGGCGCGCATCACCGGTCGTGTGGTGCAGTTGCCGGCCAACGATGCGCTCGCGGTCGAGCACATTCTGGCAAGGCTGCGCGAGACAGGCGTCGTGCCCGAAGACATCGAGATCCGCAAGGCCGATCTTGAAGACGTATTTCTGGATTTGACGGGTGCACAACCTCGCACCGCCAGCCAGGTGAAGGTGCCAGCATGACCGGTTGGCAAACCCTTTTTTACAAGGAAGTGCTGCGCTTCTGGAAGGTCGGCTTCCAGACCGTGGCCGCACCCGTGATCACCGCCATCCTGTACCTGATGATCTTCGGCCACGTGCTCGAAGACCGGGTCCAGGTCTACGACTCGGTGAGCTACACCGCCTTCCTGCTGCCTGGCCTGGTGATGATGAGCGTGTTGCAGAACGCGTTTGCGAACAGCTCGTCTTCGCTGGTCCAGAGCAAGATCATGGGCAATCTGGTGTTCCTGCTGCTCACACCGCTCTCGCACCGTGCCTGGTTCGTCGCCTACGTCGGCTCGTCCATCGTGCGGGGCATGGCTGTTGGCCTGGGCGTGATGGTGGTGACCTGGTGGTTTGCCCAGCCGTCGATGGTGGCGCCGCTGTGGATCCTGGCGTTCGGCTTCATGGGCGCGGCCCTGTTGGGCGCGTTGGGGTTGATCGCCGGTCTGTGGGCCGAGAAGTTCGACCAGATGGCCGCGTTCCAGAACTTCATCATCGTGCCCATGACCTTCCTCTCGGGCGTGTTCTACTCGATCCACTCCCTGCCCGAGTTCTGGCAGAAGGTGAGCCACCTCAATCCGTTCTTCTACATGATCGATGGCTTTCGCTATGGCTTTTTTGGTGTGAGCGATGTGTCGCCCTGGATCAGTCTGGCCCTGGTGGGTGGGGCACTCGCCATCGTGAGTGCGATCGCGCTGCACCTGCTCAAGACCGGCTACAAAATTCGCCACTAGACATGACCGCTGAACAACTGCAAACCCTCATCGCTGCCGGCCTGCCGTGCGAGCACATCGAAGTCACAGGCGATGGCCGACATTGGGCCGCCGTGATCGTCTCGCCCGCGTTCGAGGGCCTGCGCCTGATCAAGCGCCACCAGGCTGTGTACGGCACGCTGGGCGAGCGCATCCAGAGCGACGAGGTGCATGCCCTGTCGATGAAGACCTACACCCCCGCCGAATGGGCGGCCCAACCCTGAACCGATAGCCAGGCATGGACAAACTCCGAATCACGGGTGGCCGAACCCTCCATGGCGAGGTGACCATTTCCGGTGCCAAGAACGCCGCACTGCCCGAGTTGTGTGCTGCACTGCTCACCTCGGACCCGGTGACCCTGAACAACGTGCCACGCCTGCGCGACGTGGCCACCATGCGCCAGCTGCTCGACAACATGGGCGTGCAGACGCAGACCCATGGTGATCGTGGTGGCATCACGCTGCAGGCGGCCGACCCCATACAGGCCGAAGCGCCGTATGAGCTGGTCAAGACCATGCGCGCGTCGGTGCTCGTGCTCGGGCCGCTGCTCGCGCGCTTCGGCCACGCCCGCGTGTCTTTGCCGGGTGGTTGCGCCATCGGCTCGCGCCCGGTCGACCAGCACATCAAAGGCATGCAGGCCATGGGCGCCGAGATCGTGGTGGAGCACGGCTACATGGTTGCCAAGTTGCCAGCGGGCAAGACGCGCCTGCACGGCGCGCGCATTGCCACCGACATGGTGACCGTGACCGGTACCGAAAACTTCCTCATGGCCGCCGCGCTGGCCGAGGGCGAGACGCTGCTGGAAAACGCCGCGCAGGAGCCCGAGATCGGTGACCTGGCCGAGATGCTGATTGCCATGGGCGCGAAGATCGAAGGCCACGGCACCAGCCGCATCCACATCCAGGGCGTGGAGCGCCTGCATGGCTGCACGCATCAGGTGGTGGCCGACCGCATCGAGACCGGCACCTTCCTGTGCGCGGTGGCCGCCACCGGGGGTGACGTGGTGTTGCGTCATGGCCGCGCCGACCACCTCGACGCGGTGATCGACAAGCTGCACGACGCCGGGGCGGAGATCGAAGCCGGCAAGGACGCGGGCGGCGATTTCATTCGTGTGCGCGTCACCGGCCGCATGAAGGCGCAGAGCTTTCGCACCACCGAATACCCGGGCTTTCCCACCGACATGCAGGCCCAGTTCATGTTGCTCAATTGCATTGCCGAAGGCAGCAGCAAGGTCACCGAAACCATCTTCGAAAACCGCTTCATGCACGTCAACGAACTGGTGCGCCTGGGCGCGCGCATCCAGACCGATGGCAAGGTGGCGGTGGTCGAGGGCATCTCGCGTCTGTCGGGCGCCGCCGTCATGGCCACCGACCTGCGGGCGTCGGCCAGCCTGGTGATCGCCGGTCTGGTGGCCGAGGGTGAAACCATCGTGGACCGCATCTACCACCTGGACCGTGGCTACGACCAGATGGAGGAAAAGCTTCGCGGCATCGGTGCTGATATCGAAAGGGTCAAATGATCACGTTGGCATTGTCCAAAGGCCGCATCTTCGACGAGACCTTGCCGCTGCTCAAGGCCGCCGGCATCGAGGTGCTCGAAGACCCCGAGAAGTCGCGCAAGTTGATCCTCGCCACCAGCAACCCGCAGGTGCGCGTGGTGCTGGTGCGCGCCAGCGATGTGCCGACCTATGTGGAACACGGTGGCGCCGATCTGGGCGTGACCGGCAAGGACACGCTGATCGAGCACGGTGGCCAGGGCCTGTACCAGCCGCTGGACCTCAACATCTCGCGCTGCCGCGTGAGCGTGGCGGTGCGTGCGGACTTCGACTACGCCTCGGCCGTGCGCCAGGGCTCGCGCCTGAAGGTGGCCACCAAGTACACCCACATCGCGCGCGAATTCTTTGCGTCCAAGGGGGTGCACGTGGATCTGATCAAGCTCTACGGCAGCATGGAACTGGCCCCGCTGACGGGTCTGGCCGACGCCATCGTCGATCTCGTCTCCACCGGCAACACGCTCAAGGCCAACCACCTGGTCGAGGTCGAACGCATCATGGACATCAGCGCCCGGCTGGTCGTCAACCAGGCTTCGCTCAAGCTCAAGCAGACGGCCATCCGCCCCCTCATCAACGCTTTTGCGCAAGCCATCGAGCAAGGCTCCCTCGCATGACATTCACCGCTCGTCCCGCCCGCCTGTCCACCACCCATGCCGATTTTGAGGCGCAGTTCGCGGCCCGACTGCATTGGTCGGCCGAGACCGACGGCGCGATCGAGCAGCGCGTGGCCGACATCCTGGCCGATGTGCGCAAGCGCGGAGACGCGGCGGTGCTCGAGTACACGGCGCGCTTCGACGGTCTGGCCGCCGCCGGCATGGCCGATCTCGAACTCACCCAGGCCGATTTCAAGGCCGCGTTCGATGGTCTGCCGGCCGCCCAGCGCGAGGCGCTGCAGGCTGCCACGCGCCGCGTGCGCAGCTACCACGAGGCGCAGAAGAAGGCCGGTGGCGAGAGCTGGAGCTACCGCGACGAAGACGGCACCTTGCTGGGCCAGAAGGTCACGCCGCTGGACCGCGTGGGCATCTACGTGCCCGGCGGCAAGGCGGCCTATCCGTCGAGCCTGATCATGAACGCCGTGCCCGCGCACGTGGCCGGCGTGCAGGAAATCATCATGGTGGTGCCCACGCCGGTGCGCGGCAGCGTGGCCACCGGCGGCAGCGGTGCGAGCACCTCGGCGCGCGGCGAGCGCAACGACCTGGTGCTGGCGGCCGCCTACGTGGCCGGTGTCACGCGCGCCTTCACCATCGGTGGCGCGCAGGCCGTGGCTGCCTTGGCCTACGGCACGGCCACCGTGCCCAAGGTCGACAAGATCACCGGTCCCGGCAACGCCTTTGTTGCCAGCGCCAAGAAGCGCGTGTTCGGCACCGTGGGCATCGACATGATTGCCGGCCCCAGCGAAATCCTGGTGCTCGCTGACGGCAGCACGCCGGCCGAGTGGGTGGCGATGGACCTGTTCAGCCAGGCCGAACACGACGAACTCGCGCAGAGCATCCTGCTGTGCCCCGATGCCGCCTACATCGACGCGGTGCAGCGCGAAATCGACCGCCTGCTGCCGACGATGCCGCGCGCGGCCATCATCGCCAAGAGCCTGAACGACCGCGGCGCGCTGATACACACCCGCAGCATGGAAGAGGCTTGCGCCATCAGCAACCGCATCGCGCCCGAGCACCTCGAGGTGTCCAGCAGCGAACCGCACCGCTGGGAGCCGCTGCTCAAACACGCCGGCGCCATCTTCCTCGGCGCCTACACCAGCGAAAGTCTGGGCGACTACTGCGCCGGCCCCAACCACGTGCTGCCCACCAGCGGCACCGCGCGTTTCAGTTCCCCGCTGGGCGTGTACGACTTCCAGAAGCGCAGCAGTCTGATCGAGGTGAGCCGCGCCGGCGCCCAGAGCCTGGGGCTCATCGCTGCCGAGCTGGCTTATGGCGAAGGTCTGCAGGCCCACGCGCGCGCCGCCGAACTGCGGTTGGACGAAGTGCCGGCAATGCGGGGTTCCCAATGAGCCGAAATCCCCTGGACGTGATCCGCCAGGACGTGCAGTCCATGCACGCCTACGCCGTGCAGGACGCCACCGGCATGGTCAAGCTCGACGCGATGGAGAACCCGTTCGCGCTGCCGCCCGATCTGCAGGCTGCGCTCGGCGCCCGACTGGGCGCCGTGGCCGTGAACCGCTACCCCGGCGCGCGCATCGACGATCTCAAGGCCGCCCTGTCCCGCTACGTGGACCTGCCTGCCGGCTGCAGCCTGATGCTGGGCAATGGCTCGGACGAACTCATCTCGCTGTTGACCCTGGCCTGCGACCTGCCGGGTGCGGCTGTTCTGGCCCCTTTGCCGGGGTTCGTGATGTACGCCATGAGCGCGCAGCTGCAGGGCCTGAAGTTCGTCGGCGTGCCGCTCACGGTGGACTTTGAACTCGACGAAGCCGCCATGCTGGCCGCGATGCGCGAACATCAGCCCGCCATCACCTACATCGCCTACCCCAACAACCCCACCGCCAACCTCTGGAGCGCCGACACCATCCGCCGCCTGATCGCCGAGGCCGCGGGCTTCGGTGGCCTGGTGGTGATGGACGAGGCGTACCAGCCGTTTTCCAGCCTGAGCTGGCTCGACGAGATCCGCGCCCACCCCGTGGCCAACGCCCACGTGCTGCTCATGCGCACGCTCTCCAAGTTCGGCCTGGCCGGCGTGCGGCTGGGCTACATGCTTGGAGCCCAGGCGCTGGTGCACGAAGTCGACAAGCTGCGCCCGCCGTACAACGTGAGCGTGCTCAACGCCGAATGCGCGCTGTTTGCGCTGGAGCACGCCGATGTGTTTGCGCAGCAGGCGGTGCAGATCTGCGAACAACGCGCCGTGTTGATCGACGCCCTGCGCCAGATGCCGGGCTTCCAGCCGTTCCCCAGCGAAGCCAACATGGTGCTGGTGCGTGTGCCCGATGCGCAACGTTGTTTTGACAGCCTCAAGGCCCAGGGCATTCTGGTGAAGAATGTTTCTAAAATGCACCCACTGCTGACGCACTGTCTGCGGCTGACGGTGGGCACACCGTCGGAAAATGCCTCGCTGATCCGCGCCCTTCAGACCCCTCTATGACTTCCACGCCTTCCGCATCCGCTCCCGCCGGTACCAACGACCGCGTGGCGTTCGTGCAGCGCAACACCTCGGAAACGCAGATCGGCGTGCGCGTCAACCTCGACGGCACGGGAGCCGCCACGCTGTCCACCGGCATCGGCTTCTTCGATCACATGCTCGACCAGATCGCCCGCCACGGGCTGGTCGACCTCGACATCCAGGCCAAAGGCGACTTGCACATCGACGGCCACCACACGGTGGAAGACGTGGGTATCACGCTGGGCCAGGCCTTCGCGCAGGCCGTGGGCGAAAAAAAAGGCATTCGCCGCTACGGCCACGCCTACGTGCCCCTGGACGAAGCGCTCTCGCGCGTCGTCATCGACTTTTCGGGCCGCCCGGGGTTGCACATGCGTGTGCCATTCAAGAGCGGCATGGTCGGCGGTTTCGACACCCAGCTCGCCTTCGAGTTCTTCCAGGGTTTCGTCAACCACGCCGGTGTCACTCTGCACATCGACAACCTCCACGGTGAAAACGCCCATCACCAGGCCGAAACCGTGTTCAAGGCGTTTGCCCGCGCCGTGCGCATGGCGCTGGAGCGCGACCCGCGCATGGGCGACGTGATTCCCTCGACCAAAGGTTCGCTGTAACCCCTTCCCGGCCATGAAACGCAAGACAGTCGCCGTGGTGGACTACGGCAGCGGCAACCTGCGCTCCGTGTCGCAGGCCGTACAGCACGTGGCGCGCACCGAAGACGTGGAGGTGCTGGTCACCTCGCGCGCGCAAGACGTGTTCGACGCCGACCGCGTGGTGTTGCCCGGCCAGGGCCACATGACCGACTGCATGAACGAGCTCGCCGCCTCCGGACTGAAAGACGCCGTGCTGCACGCGGCAGCCAACAAGCCGCTGTTCGGCGTGTGCGTGGGCATGCAGATGCTGCTCGACCGCAGTGAGGAAGGCCCGACCGACGGGCTGGGCCTGATTCCCGGTGAGGTGGTTCGCTTCCGGTTGGAAGGCCGGCTGCAGGCCGATGGCAGCCGTTTCAAGGTGCCGCAGATGGGCTGGAACCCGGTGTTCCACGAATTGGGGCGCCCGGTGCACCCGTTGTGGGCCGGAATCGGGGATGGCTCCTATTTTTATTTCGTGCACAGCTACTATGCTCGCCCCGCCCAGGCCTTGCACTGTGTGGGCGAAGCCGACTATGGTGGTCGCTTCGCCGCGGCCATCGCCCGCGACAACATCTTTGCCACCCAGTTTCACCCCGAGAAAAGCGCCGACCAGGGGCTGGCGCTTTACCGCAACTTCCTCTCCTGGAAACCCTAGGCCTTTCACCACACCATCATGCTGCTGATTCCTGCCATTGATCTGAAAGACGGCCAGTGCGTTCGCCTCAAACAGGGCGACATGGACCAATCCACCGTGTTCGGCGAAGACCCGGCCGCCATCGCCCGCAGTTGGGTCGACAAGGGCGCGCGCCGCGTGCACCTGGTGGACCTCAATGGAGCCTTTGCTGGCAAGCCGAAGAACGAGCAGGCGATCCGTGCCATCCTGAAAGAGGTGGGCTCCGAAGTGGACGTGCAGCTCGGTGGTGGTATCCGCGACCTCGACACCATCGAGCGCTACCTCGACGCCGGCTTGCGCTACGTGATCATCGGCACCGCCGCGGTCAAGAACCCCGGCTTCCTCCAGGACGCCTGCACCGCGTTCGGTGGCCACATCATCGTGGGCCTGGACGCCAAGGACGGCAAAGTCGCCACCGACGGCTGGAGCAAGCTCACAGGCCACGAGGTGGTGGACCTGGGCAAAAAGTTCGAGGACTACGGCGTCGAAGGCATCATCTACACCGACATCGGCCGCGACGGCATGCTCTCGGGCATCAACATCGACGCCACGGTGAAGCTGGCGCAGGCGCTGTCGATTCCCGTCATCGCCTCGGGAGGCCTCTCCAATCTGGAGGACATCCGCGCGTTGTGCGCGGTGGAAGAAGAGGGCGTCGAGGGCGTGATCTGCGGACGCTCGATCTACAGCGGTGACCTCGACTTCGAGGCCGCGCAGCAGCTGGCCGACGAACTCAACGGCTGATATGAATCGCCCCCACGCTCATCACTTCGTGCATTCGCTGCCCCCCAACGGGGCGCGGCCTTGCTTGGGGCGGCCCTGCGCTGCGGCCTGACATGCTCGCCAAACGCATCATTCCCTGCCTGGACGTGACCGGCGGTCGCGTCGTCAAGGGTGTCAACTTCGTGGAATTGCGCGACGCGGGCGACCCGGTGGAGATCGCGGCGCGCTACAACGAACAGGGCGCCGACGAACTCACCTTCCTCGACATCACGGCCACCTCCGACGGACGCGACCTGATCCTGCACATCATCGAAGCCGTGGCCTCGCAGGTCTTCATTCCGCTCACCGTGGGTGGTGGCGTGCGCACCGTGGAAGACGTGCGCCGTCTGCTCAACGCCGGGGCCGACAAGACCAGTTTCAACTCGGCAGCCATCGCCAACCCCCAGGTGATCCGCGATGCCTCGGCCAAATACGGCGCGCAGTGCATCGTGGTGGCCATCGACGCCAAGCGCCGACACGGTGACGATCTGGCGCTGCGTGGAGAAGGCTGGGACGTGTACAGCCACGGCGGGCGCAAGAACACCGGCCTGGACGCTGTGGCCTGGGCTCGCCAGATGGCCGAACACGGCGCTGGCGAGATCCTCCTCACCAGCATGGACCGCGACGGTACCAAGTCGGGCTTCGATCTGGCGCTTACCCGTGCGGTGGCTGATGCGGTGGACGTGCCGGTGATCGCCTCCGGCGGTGTGGGCACCCTCGACCACCTGGCCGATGGCGTGCAACAGGGTGGTGCCGACGCCGTGCTGGCCGCCAGCATCTTTCACTACGGTGAGTTCACCGTGGCCCAGGCCAAGGCCCGCATGGCCGAACGCGGGATCCCGGTACGGCTCTGAGCTCTTGCGCTCAGATGCGATCGCCGCGCGGCTGAAACTGCCGCTCAAGGCGGTCTTCCAGCTCACCCAGGCTCGCGCTCAGGCCGTTGCCATTCTGTTCGATCACCTCGGTCATGGCCGCCTGCAGGCGGTCCACCTTCTGGTGCAGTTTTTCGGCCAGATCGATTTCACGCGCCGCCGTGGCTTGCATCTCGGCTTGCAGGAAGGTGCGCAGTTCGGTGAAACGCGAGGCCTCGGCCTTGTCGGCCAGGGTGCGTTGCTCCGAGGCTTCGCGGGTGATGCGGCGCACTTCCATCATGTGTGTCGTCTGCTGGAAGACGAGCGCAGCGAGAAACACCACCAGCACGAGTGCCAGCATGCCCAGCAGCACCAGACCCAGTGGCGCCTGCACCTCGGTGAAACCGAAATTCAACGCGGTGGGTTGCAGGATCTGGGCGAAGTTGAGCGCCACGAATCCAGCGATCAGCAGGATGAAGACAACGAGGAGCAGGGTGCGGAGTTTCATGAGGGTTCCTTTGCGCGGGCGCGGTGGCAAGAGATCGGGGTGGCATCGGTCTTGTCAGAACCGGCTTCATCGTAGCGGCTTTGCCCGCGTTCCCCCGCGGTCCGGCAAATGCCCATGGTAGATTCCCCGGATGAACTGGTTGGACGATGTGAAATGGGACGCGCAAGGCCTGGTGCCCGTGATCGCGCAGGAAGCGGCCACGGGCGATGTGCTCATGTTTGCCTGGATGAACCGCGAGGCGCTGCAGAAGACCGCCGAACTCGGTCGCGCGGTGTATTTCAGCCGCTCGCGCAACAAGCTGTGGTTCAAGGGTGAAGAGTCGGGCCATGTGCAGACAGTGCACGACATCCGGATCGACTGCGACAGCGATGTGGTGCTGCTCAAGGTCACTCAGCTTGGCCACGAGCCCGGCATTGCGTGCCACACCGGCCGCCACAGCTGCTTTTTCCAGCGCCTGGACAACGATCAGTGGCAGGCCGTCGAGCCCGTGCTCAAAGACCCCGAATCGATCTACAAGTGAGCCAACGATGAACCCCACCGATGACCTGGCGCGTCTGGCCGCCGTGATCGAAAGCCGCAAGCCGGCCAACGGCGGTGATCCCGAGAAAAGCTATGTCGCCCGGCTGCTGCACAAGGGTCCCGACGGCTTCCTCAAAAAAATCGGTGAAGAAGCCACCGAAGCGGTGATGGCCGCCAAGGACCTGGACCACGGTGGGGATCCGCAGAAGCTGGTGAACGAAACGGCCGACCTCTGGTTCCACTGCATGATCGCGCTGGCCCACTACAACCTCGGCCCGGCCGATGTGGTGGCCGAGCTGGTGCGCCGTGAAGGTCTCAGCGGCCTGGAAGAGAAGGCCATGCGCAAGGTGCTCGCGCGCGAAGCGGCGCCCGGACCCGAAGCCAACTGAAAGGAGGTTGCCATGAGCGACATCATCGACGTCGAGCCGGTCGACAGCGAACGCGCCCAGTCCCTCAAGACCATCGGTTGGGTCAGCTACATCCTGCACCTCATCGTGGCCGTGGGTGCGGTGTTGCCCGGCACCCAGCCTGGGGTGGCCTTGCTGATCGTGGCACTGATCATCGACCTGGTGAAAAAGAGCGATGCGGAGGGCACCTGGCAAGCCAGTCATTTCTCCTGGCGCATCCGCACGGTGATCTGGGCCGCCGTGCTCTACCTGGTCACATTGCCGCTGTGGCTGCTCTTCTTCGTCCCCGGCTGGATCGCCTGGGGCCTCATCTCCATCTGGTTCCTCTACCGCATCGTCAAGGGCATGGTGCGCATGAATGCCAGCCAGCCCATGCCCGATTGAACTGACCCCCTCGCATTCGACATGACCGCACACGACCCCAACTGCATCTTCTGCAAGATCATTGCAGGCCAGATTCCATCAAAGAAGGTCTACGAGGACGAAGACCTCTTCGTTTTTCACGACATCCACCCCTGGGCGCCCGTGCATTTCCTGCTGGTGCCCAAGGTGCACCTTGCGTCCATGGCACAGTTGGGGCCCGAACACGAAAGGCTCATGGGCCGCCTGATGGTGCTGGCGCCCAAACTGGCCATGGAACTGGGGTGCAATCCGTATCCCGAGGGGGGCTTTCGCATGGTGTGCAACACCGGCACCGAGGGCGGGCAGGAAGTGCATCACCTCCATGTTCACGTGATGGGTGGCCCCAGGCCCTGGTTGCGAGGCTGATCGTCCCGCACCCGGTGGGCGTCCCATTGCGCTGGTGCTGGAATTGCTTGCTCACAGGGCTTGAACTACTGCACGGGCTTAGAATCCCACCCACAGCGCACTGCGCGACACCTCAATATCTGGAGTAAACCATGGGTTCGTTTTCTATCTGGCATTGGCTCATCGTGCTGCTCATCGTGGTGATGGTCTTCGGCACCAAGAAGCTCAAGAACATTGGATCCGACCTGGGTGGCGCCGTCAAAGGCTTCAAGGATGGCATCAAGGAAGGCGGTCAGAACCCCGCTGACGCGAATGCGGCGCCTGCAAGCCAGGTGACCCAGGAAACCCGGGCTGACAAAAACGCCATCGACGTCGAAGCCAAGCAAAAAAGCTGATTTCTTCCGTGCGCTGCGGTGACCACCATCGCTGCCCGAGCGCCGACCTCCAGGCTCTTCCAGAGCTCGTACTCGCCCGCAGGATGGCCGACACATGATTGATTTGGGCATTTCCAAACTCGCCCTCATCGGGGCCGTGGCGCTGATCGTCATTGGCCCCGAAAAGCTGCCGCGTGTGGCGCGCACCGTCGGGGCGCTGCTGGGCAAGGCACAGCGTTATGTGGCCGACGTGAAGTCCGAGGTCAGCCGCTCCATGGAGCTCGAAGAACTCAAGAAAATGAAGGACACGGTGACCAGCGCTGCGCGCGATGTCGAGCAGTCGGTCCAGAGCGGCACCAGCGATTTCGAGAAATCGTGGTCCGACGCCACCGCCGGTCTGGATGGCAGCAGCAGTTCGTCATACGGTTCGAACGACATCCTCGGTTCACTCGAACCGCCTGTTTACAAACACCCCAAAAAGAACTGGCGGCTCAAGCAGAAAGCCATGCCCCAGTGGTACAAGGCCCGCACCGGGGTGCGCACACGCACCCAATCCGGCGCGGCCCGCGTGGCCCGTTTCCGGCCCCGCTCCTCTTCTGCTCCCCGCTGATGTCCGACACCGATAAAACCACCGACGAACTCGCCGGTTCAGAGCAACCGTTCGTGCAGCACCTCATGGAGCTGCGGGACAGGTTGCTTTATGGGGTGATCGGGCTTGCGATCTGCATGGCCCTGCTGGCCTTCTGGCCAGGCCCCAGCGGTTTGATCGATCTGATCGCCGTGCCGATCCGCGCGCACATGCCGCCGGACGCGAAGCTGATTGCGGTGGGCGTGTTCTCTCCTTTCTTCGTGCCGATCAAGGTGCTGGCCATGGCCGCGCTGCTGCTGTCGTTGCCGTGGTGGATGTACCAGGTGTGGGCCTTTGTGGCACCGGGCCTCTACAGCCATGAAAAGCGTTTTGCCATCCCGCTGATCGTGTTGGGCAGCTTGCTGGCTTACGTGGGCATTGCCTTCGTGCAGTTCTTCGTGCTGGACAAGATGTTCGGCTTCATCCAGCAGTTCACACCCGCCAGTGTGGCCGCCACGCCCGACATCGCCTCGTATGTAGAGGCCATCCTTTCGCTCTACCTCGCTTTTGGCCTGGCCTTCCAGGTGCCCATCGTGGTGGTGTTGCTGGTCAAGATGAACATGGTGACGGTGGACAAGCTCAAGGAGTTCCGCGGCTATTTCATCGTGGTGGCCTTCGTCATCGCGGCGGTGGTCACGCCTCCCGACGTGATTTCCCAACTGGCGCTGGCCGTGCCCATGTGCGTGCTCTACGAACTGGGCATATGGGGCGCGCAATGGTTCATCAAGGCCTCAGCACCCACCGAGGCCGAGGCGGCTGAAAAGGAATCGGCTTCCTGAGTCGGTTCAGCGCGCCGCCGCCTGGCGCGCAATGTTGCGCCGGCCGGGCGTCACCTGAAGCTGAATCTTGCCGTCGCGCCGGGTCACATCCAGAGGAGATGCCGTGCCAGGCTGGAGTGCCGCCACGGCGGACAGGAGTTGGGGCACGTTGGTCACGGCTTTGCCCCCCACCGCGGTGATGACGTCGCCGGGCCGTATGCCGGCCTGAGCGGCGGGCCCGTTTTGCAGCACCCCCGTGATGACCACCCCGGTGCCGGGTTGCAAGCCAAAGCTCTCGGCCAGTTCGACCGTGAGGTCCTGCGGCTCCACCCCGATCCAGCCGCGCGTCACTTGCCCGTCGCGCACGATCGCGTCCAACACGCTGCGCGCGGTGGAGGTGGGAATGGCAAAGCCGATGCCCATGGATCCACCCGAGCGCGAATAGATGGCTGTGTTGATGCCCATCAAATGCCCGTTCACGTCGACCAGTGCACCGCCGGAATTGCCTGGATTGATGGCTGCGTCGGTCTGGATGAAGTTCTCGAAGGTGTTGATGCCCAGCTGCGTGCGCCCCAGTGCGCTCACGATGCCGCTGGTGACGGTCTGGCCGACACCGAACGGATTGCCGATGGCCAGCACCTGATCACCGATTTCCAGGGCATCGGAGTTGCCCAGCGTGATCACCGGCAGGTCTGTGAGCTCGATCTTCAGGATGGCGAGATCGGTTTCCGGATCGGTGCCGATCACCTTGGCTGCGCTCTTGCGCCCGTCGTTGAGGATCACCTCGATCTCGTCGGCTTCCTCGATCACATGGTTGTTGGTCAACACGTAGCCCGCCGGGCTCACGATCACACCCGATCCCAGGCCGCTTTGTGGCTGGCTCTGGCCTTGATCACCGAAAAAGAACCGAAACCAGGGGTCCGCGTTCTGTGCGCCATTGACAGCGGCCTTGCTGGTGTTGATGCTGACCACGGCTGGTGACGCCGAGCGCGCGGCGTCACGAAAGCTGGTTGAGCCAGCCCCACCGGAAGGCGCGACGCGCACCGAAGGGGCCTCCAGCACGGGCACCGCCGAAGCGACGGAGGTGGGGCGTCCGAGCCACTGCGGTTGAAGGGTGGCCACCACGAACAAGGCGGCCACCAGCACGGTGACGGTTTGGGCGAACAGGAGCCAGAGACGTTTCATGAGGGGGCTGAATTGGTGGTTGGGCACGAGCGATCTGCGAGCAGCGGGCCGGAATGGCCATTGTCCCGCAAATGGGTGCTGACATGCGGTCTTCAAACCCTGAACAGCGCACGCCGGGGCAAGCATTGGCCCGGTGTCAGAATGGGCAGCTGTTGTTGCTTCTGTGGAACCCGGACACCTCATGATGACCCCTCTCTCGCTGCCATCGGCAGTCACCCGAGCTGCCCTGACCGAGGCCCTGGACCAGTTGCTCCAGCCCACGCAGTTCAAAGACTACGGCCCCAACGGGCTGCAGGTGGAAGGTCGCTCCGAGGTGCGAAAGCTCGTCAGTGGCGTGACGGCCAGCCGATCGCTGATCGACGCCGCCATTGCTGAAGGGGCAGACGCCATTCTGGTGCACCACGGTCTGTTCTGGCGCGGACAGGATGGACGGGTCACGGGTTGGATGAAGCAGCGTCTGTCCCGCCTGCTGGCCCACGACATCAACCTGCTGGCCTACCACCTGCCGCTGGACGCCCACGCCGTGCTGGGCAACAACGCCCAGTTGGCGCAGCGGCTGGGGGTGGCGCTCTACGCCGATGCGCGTGGCCGATTTGGCGATCAGGCCCTGGGCTTCATGGGTCACAGGCCGTCGGCATCGGCCGCGGAGCTGGCCGACCATGTGGCCGCGCAATTGGGCCGCGCCGTCACGCTGGTGGCCGAGCCGGATCGGCCGGTGCAGCATGTGGCGCTGTGCACTGGCGGGGCGCAGGGCTACTTCGAAGCCGCCATTGCCGCTGGGGCGGATGTGTTCATCACCGGTGAGATTTCCGAGCCACAGGCCCACTATGCGCGCGAGTGTGGTGTGGCTTACATCGCTTGTGGTCACCATGCGTCCGAACGCTACGGCGCGCCTGCGGTGGGCGCGCATGTGGCTGCTCAGCTCGGGCTGGAGCATGTGTTCATCGACATCGACAATCCGGCTTGAATCCCGATGAACCGGCCCACTTTCCACCGCCCAGCTTTCAGTCCTGTGGTCCTGACCATGGGAGACCCGGCCGGCATCGGCCCGGAAATCATCGCCAAGGCCTTCAGGGAGCGACCCGGACTGCTTGGGCAGATCGTGGTGGCTGGCGACGTGGATATCCTGCGCCGGGCGGCGCGGTTGGTCGAGGCCGGATCGGCGCCGTTGATGGTGGCCGAGATCGCCGACCTCGCGGATCTGGCGGCTGTGCCGCCGGGTTGCATGGCGGTGGTGCAGGCGTGCCGTCTGGCGCGGTCGGTGGAGTTCGGGCACGTCAGCGCGCATGCCGGGCGCGCAGCCGCCGATTGCATCGAGTGGGCAGCGAGGGCCGCACTGGAGGGGCGGGCGCGTGCCGTGGTGACCGCGCCCATCCACAAGGAGGCCCTGGCCGCGGCGGGCGTCGAGCATCCCGGGCACACCGAACTGCTGCAGGCGCTGAGCGCGACGCACCTCGGCGTGGCAGTGTCTGCGCTGCCCGTGCGCATGATGCTGAGTTGCCCGGGCCTGAGCACGGTGCTGGTGAGCATTCATGTGTCACTCAGGCAGGCGCTGGATGCGGTGACAACCGAGCAGGTGCTGCAGACGATCCGCATCACCCACGCACACTTTCAACGCTCCGGTCTGGCGCAGCCGCGCATAGCGGTGGCGGGGCTGAACCCGCATGCGGGAGAGGGCGGCCTGTTCGGGCTGGAAGACAGGGACGTCATTGCACCGGCCATCGAACGCGCGCGGCAGGACGGCATGGACGCCAGCGGCCCGCACGCACCGGACACCGTGTTCATGCGTGCCCGGCAAGGTGGCTTTGACGTTGTGGTGGCCATGTACCACGACCAGGGACTGATCCCCGTCAAGCTGCTGGGCCTGGACGATGGCGTGAACACCACGCTGGGCCTCCCGTTCGTGCGCACCAGTCCTGACCATGGAACGGCCTTCGACATCGCGGGTACGGGCCGCGCCAGCGCCAGCAGCCTGCTGGCTGCGATCGACGCTGCCCTGGCAACAGCCGTTACTTCTTGAGGCTGTCGCGGATCTCGCGCAACAACACCACGTCTTCGGGTGTTGCCACGGGCGCTGGGGGCGCCACGGGAGTTTCGCGCTTGAGTCGGTTGATCTGCTTGACCATCATGAAGATGATGAACGCGAGGATGGTGAAGTTGAGTGCCACGGTGATGAAATTGCCATAGGCCAGCGTGGGCACGCCAGCGGTCTTGAGTGCCGCCAGCGTGGGAGCCGTGCCCTCGGGCACCTTGCCCAACGCCACATACAGATTGGTGAAGTCGAGGTTGCCGAAGATCGAGCCCACGATGGGCATGATGATGTCGTCCACCATCGACGTGACGATCTTGCCGAACGCACCCCCGATGATCACGCCCACCGCCAGGTCGATGACATTGCCCTTGACGGCGAACTCCTTGAATTCCTGCATCACGCTCATGGTGCTTCCCCTCGGTGGATGGTTGTTGGCGATGGCCATCATGCGCCGGGGCTGATGGGCAAAATCGATTCTCACACAAGGGCTGGGCCCGCTGCCGACAGCTGCGCACTGAGACGGACTCGACAGCCCGCGACCCTGGCCTCCAATAGCCCAGTCCTGTACCCCGGCAAGCCCTGGAAGACCCTATGTGCTCCAGTACAATGCCGGGTTGTCCCGAATGTCCTGACCTGAAATCTCATTGAAAGAGTTCCATGAGTGAAGCAACCGTCCACGCGCCTGCGAACAGCAGCCGCCGTACCTGGCTGATCACCTCCTGCGCCATGGGTGGCGTGGGTGCAGCCGCTGTCGCTGTGCCCTTTGTGAGCACATTCCAGCCATCCGAGCGTGCCAAAGCCGCAGGTGCAGCGGTCGAAGTGGATGTCTCGGGCATCCTCCCTGGCGAGAAGATCGTGGTCGAGTGGCGCGGCAAGCCTGTGTGGATCATGCGCCGCACCCCCGAGCAACTGGCCGCGCTCGAAAAAATCGGTGGCGAGCTGGCAGATCCGGAATCGGCTCGCAATGCGGTGCCCACACCCGAATACGCCAAAAACCACCACCGCTCCATCAAGCCCGAGCTGTTGGTGGCCGTGGGTATCTGCACCCACCTGGGTTGCTCGCCCGGCGACCGGCTGACGCCCGGCCCTCAGCCTTCGCTGCCCGACGATTGGCAAGGCGGTTTTCTGTGTGCTTGCCATGGCTCAACCTTCGATCTGGCGGGTCGCGTGTTCAAGAACAAGCCCGCGCCCGACAACCTGGAAGTGCCGCCGCACTACTACATCTCCGACACGAAACTGCTGGTCGGCGAAGACAAGCAGGCCTGAGCGGCGTTGACAGACAACGGATCACAGAGGCATCCCCATGGCTGAATTCAAAGAAATTTCCCCCGACGCACCGATCGGTCAGAAGACACTGAACTGGATCGACAACCGGTTCCCGCTGTCCAAGCTCTACAACGAGCACCTGGCCGAATACTACGCACCGAAGAACTTCAACTTCTGGTACTTCTTCGGCTCGCTGGCACTGCTCGTGCTCGTGATCCAGATCGTCACCGGCATCTTCCTGGTGATGCACTACAAGCCCGACGCCGCGCTGGCGTTTGCCTCGGTCGAATACATCATGCGGGATGTGCCCTGGGGCTGGCTGATCCGTTACATGCACTCCACGGGCGCTTCGGCGTTCTTTGTGGTGGTCTACATGCACATGTTCCGTGGCCTGATCTACGGCAGCTACCGCAAGCCGCGCGAACTGGTGTGGGTGTTTGGCTGCGCGATCTTCCTGTGTTTGATGGCCGAAGCCTTCATGGGCTATCTGTTGCCGTGGGGTCAGATGTCCTATTGGGGCGCCCAGGTGATCGTGAACCTGTTCGCTGCCATTCCCTTCGTGGGCCCTGACCTGGCGCTGCTGATTCGTGGCGACTTCGTGGTGGGTGACGCCACGCTGAACCGCTTCTTCAGCTTCCACGTGATTGCTGTGCCGCTGGTCCTTCTGGGGCTGGTGGTCGCACACATCATCGCGCTGCACGAAGTGGGTTCCAACAACCCGGACGGCGTGGAGATCAAGGCCAAGAAGGATGCCAAGGGCATTCCCTTGGATGGCATTCCATTTCACCCGTACTACACCGTGCACGACGTGCTGGGTGTGTCGGTGTTCCTCATGATCTTCTCGGCGATCATTTTCTTTGCCCCCGAGTTCGGCGGCTATTTCCTCGAATACAACAACTTCATTCCGGCCGATCCGCTGGTCACGCCGTTGCACATCGCGCCGGTCTGGTACTTCACGCCGTTCTATTCGATGCTGCGTGCCATCACCAGCGAGATGATGTACGCCCTGATCGCCTGCGTGCTGCTGGGGGCCGTGGTGGGCGTCATCAAGACCCGGTTGTCTGCCGTCCTGAAGGCAGTGGTTCTGGGTGGCGCTGTCGTGCTGGTGGCCTTGATGCTGGCCATCGATGCCAAGTTCTGGGGCGTGGTCGCCATGGGCGGTGCTGTGATCATCCTGTTCTTCCTGCCTTGGCTGGATCACAGCCCGGTCAAGTCGATCCGCTACCGCCCCACCTGGAACAAGTGGCTGTATGGCGTGTTCGTCATCAACTTCCTGATCCTGGGCTACCTTGGTGTATTGCCACCGTCGCCCATCGGCGAGCGCGTGTCGCAGGTCGGCACCTTGTTCTATTTCGGCTTCTTCCTGTTGATGCCTTGGTGGAGCCGTCTGGGCGAGTTCAAGCCCGTGCCCGACCGCGTCACCTTCCAGCCCCACTGAACCCGAAGAGCCAATTCAGAGAGTCAAGCAAATGAAAAAAATCCTCTTGGGCTTCGTGATGGCATTGGGCATGTCTGGCGCTGCCGTGGCTGCTGGCGGCAGCATTCCACTGGACAAGGCGCCCGAGCGCACCAACGACATGGCCGCTCTGCAGAACGGCGCCAAGCTGTTCGTGAACTACTGCCTGAGCTGCCACTCGGCGGCTTTCATGCGCTACAACCGCCTGCGCGATATCGGCCTGAACGACAAGCAGATTGCCGAGAACCTGACCTTTGCCACCGACAAGATCGGTGACACGATGAAGGCCTCCATCGATCCGAAGCAGGCCAAGCAATGGTTCGGCGTGAACCCGCCCGACCTGACCTTGATCGCCCGTTCACGTTCGAGCCATGCAGGCACGGGTGCAGATTACGTCTACACCCTGCTGCGCACCTATTACCGCGACGACACCAAGCCGACGGGTTGGAACAATCTGGCATTTCCCAACATCGGCATGCCCAATCCCTTGTGGGAACTTCAGGGGGAGCAACGCCCGGTGGTCGAAAAGATCATGAGCCACGGCCATGAAGTCGAACGGGTCAAGGGCTGGGCGCCGGTCAAGGCCGGCACCCTCAGTGCCGCCGAGTACGACCAGAACGTGGGCGACCTCGTCGCCTATCTGCAGTGGATGGCCGAGCCGGCCCAGAACAACCGGGTCCGCGTTGGCGTGTGGGTGATGTTGTTCCTGGCCGCCTTCACCGTGGTGGCCTGGCGCCTGAATGCATCCTTCTGGAAAGACATCAAGTAATCCCACCCGACAAGGTTGGTGGTGCAAACCACCAGCCTGTCTGTTCCGCAGTGGTTTGCAGTGTCCGTATGACACGAAAGCAAACCACTGTTTTTTGCTTTAAGGAGACTCCCTCATGATGGTCTTGTACTCGGGCACCACTTGCCCGTATTCCCACCGCTGCCGCTTCGTGTTGTTCGAAAAGGGCATGGACTTCGAGATCCGGGATGTCGACCTCTACAACAAGCCCGAAGACATCAGCGTGATGAACCCGTACGGCCAGGTGCCCATCCTGGTCGAGCGCGATCTCATCCTGTATGAGTCGAACATCATCAACGAATACATCGACGAGCGATTTCCTCACCCGCAACTGATGCCCGGTGACCCGGTGGACCGCGCTCGTGTGCGGCTGTTCCTGCTGAACTTCGAAAAGGAGCTGTTCACACACGTCTCCATGCTCGAATCGCGCGCCACCAAAGGCAACGAAAAGGCGCTTGAGAAGGCTCGGGCCCACATCCGCGACCGCCTCACGCAGCTGGCCCCCGTGTTCCTGAAGAACAAGTTCATGCTGGGCGACAATTTCTCCATGCTCGACGTGGCCATTGCGCCGTTGTTGTGGCGTCTGGACTTCTACGGTATCGAACTCAGCAAGAATGCGGCTCCTCTGCTCAAGTACGCCGAGCGCATCTTCTCGCGCCCGGCCTATATTGAAGCGTTGACGCCGTCCGAGAAAGTGATGCGCAAGTGATGACGCACCCGGTCGTGTGCGGCCGGGTCGTCTTTAGCCCCAGCAACCGGTTATGAGTCCTGTCGACACCGATATCCCATCCACCCGGCCCTACCTGATCCGTGCCTTGCACGAATGGTGTTCGGACAACGGGTTCTCCCCCTACATTGCCGTGCAGGTGGATGCCTCTGTGCAGGTGCCGATGGAGTTCGTGAAGAACGGTGAGATCGTGCTCAACGTGGGCGTGGACGCCATCAGCTCCTTGCGTCTGGGCAACGATTTCATCGAGTTCAAGGCCCGTTTCGGTGGCGTGGCGCGCGAAATTGTCGTGCCCATCAGCCATGTGATCGCCATCTATGCGCGCGAGAACGGCCAGGGCATGGCCTTCCCCGCGCCGGCGCCCGCCACGCTGTCCGCCGTCAAAGCGGACGCGACGTCCGATGCGCCCGAGCCGGCAACAGACACCGCGTCGCGCAGCCCGCTGCGCTCAGTGACGAGCGAGGATGCGCCAGTCGAGGACGACGAACCGCCTGAGCCACCATCCGATGGCCCAGGCCGCGCGGCGGGTCGGCCGCAGCTCAAACGCGTCAAGTAAACTCGCATCCTTCCCCGGGGCCGCTTTAGCTCAGTTGGTAGAGCAATCGCCTTGTAAGCGATAGGTCGTCTGTTCGAGTCAGACAAGCGGCACCAACCCCCGGTATTTGCCATCGGCCTGCGCCCAGCGCGCATTCATCGCCCCGGCACTTGGACTTTGATCCGGATTGCGTTAACCTGCGCACCGCTTTGGGTCAATGCCTGCTGGATGGCCGGCAACAGTTGTCTCAGCTTGGTGGACGCCGCCGCGCTGCCCACCAGCAGGCACCACTCCTGGTCTTGCAAAGGGCCAGCCACCACCTGCTGACGCATGGCAGCCGGTATCAGATGTCGTATCTGATCCATGCACCCTTGGGACTCGCGAATGCGCTCCTGCAGCAGGGCCAGCGACGGTGCGGCCCCAACGGCCTGTTCAAGGCTGTAGAGCGTGCGGGGTCGTTGGTCGGTGGCCATGTGAATTGGACGGATGGGCACTCGCGGCTCACCACAAGGAAAGGTTTCAGAGTGCACATCATTATCACGGACGCCTGGTTGGCCAAGAGCAAGGCGCTGCACCTCAACGGTTTCAAGCTGATCGGTGCGGGCATGTTGGCCTCCGTGGTACTGATGCTCGTGTCGATCGGCACATACCACTGGTTCTTTCTCGAGGGCGTGCGTCAAGGATGGCCCGGCTTTGCCTCTGTCGCCCGCTTGGTCCACCAAAGTGAGGTTGATTCCAAAGACGCCTACATGCGTGCCAATCTTGACGCCATGGCCCGCAAGCTCGGGGAAATGCAGGCACGCATGATTCAGATCGATTCGCTGGGTGAGCGTGTGGCGGGTCTGGCGGGGCTCAATCCGGCCGAGTTCAAGAATGCACCAGGCTCCGGTGGCTCCCTCGTGGCCAGCCGTGACATCAGCATGCAGGAGCTGATGCAGGCGCTTGACACGGTCGAGGTCTCCAGTGGCTCCCGGGTGGACTGGCTCACGGTCGTGGAATCGCGGTTGTTCGATCAGAAAATCCGGCAAACGCTGATACCCACCGAAAAACCCGTGGACGGTGTCCGGGTCGGGTCGCCTTTTGGCTTCCGCATCGATCCGATCACCGGCCGCTCGGCCCTGCACACCGGGCTGGACTTTCCGGCCGATGTGGGCACGCCGATCCTGGCGGCCGCCGGTGGCGTGGTGGTGGTGCAGGAGTACCACGCTGCCTACGGCAACATGATCGAGGTTGACCACGGCAACGACCTGATCACTCGCTACGCCCATTCCTCCCAGACCTTCGTGAAGAAGGGCGACATCGTCAAACGCGGGCAGAAGATCGCCAGCGTGGGTTCTACCGGTCGTTCCACCGGTCCACATCTGCACTTTGAAGTCTGGGTTGCCGGCGTGCCACAGGACCCGCAACGTTTCCTGGCGGCTGGTGAAAAAATTGCTGCGGCCCGGCCTGCGGCGGTGGGCCCTCGCAAGCCTTGAACAGGGCCGGGTCTCGCCAGTTAAAATCGCGGCTTTGCTCTTGAAAGCTCCGCGTTCGCCGGCACCTCAGTGGCGCTCGGTGTATGCCCTCCAGGTTCGCAAGAGCCCTCCTCATTTCTTTTGCCTGCCCGGCGCCTTCAGGGTGTCTGGTGCGGGCCTGCATGTATGGCCACAAACTTCCTCACCAAACTTTTTGGTAGCCGCAACGACCGTTTGCTCAAGACCTACCGCAAAACGGTGGAGCGCATCAATGGTCTGGAGGCGCAGTTTGAAAAGCTCAGCGATGACGAGCTTCGTGGCCAGACCGAATTGTTCAAGCAGCGCATAGCGCAGGGCGAGGGCCTGGAGTCCGTGCTGCCCGAAGCCTTCGCGGTGGTGCGGGAGGGCAGCAAGCGCATCATGAAGATGCGCCACTTCGACGTGCAGTTGGTGGGTGGCCTCGCGCTGCACCACGGCAAGGTGGCCGAGATGCGCACGGGTGAGGGCAAGACCCTGACCGCGACCCTGCCGGTTTACCTGAACGCGCTCACGGGCAAGGGCGTGCATGTGGTCACCGTCAACGACTATCTGGCCAGCCGCGATGCGCAATGGATGGGACGTCTGTACAACTTCCTGGGCCTGACGGTTGGCATCAACTTGCCTCAGGCACCGCGCGAAGAGAAGCAGGCGGCCTACCGCTCCGACATCACCTACGGCACCAACAACGAATACGGGTTCGACTACCTGCGCGACAACATGGTGTACGAGTCTGCCGACCGCGTGCAGCGCGGCTTGAATTACGCGATCGTCGACGAGGTGGACTCCATCCTGATCGACGAGGCCCGAACGCCCTTGATCATCAGCGGTCAGGCCGAAGACCAGACCCAGACCTACATGGCCATCAAGCAACTGGTTCCACACCTGGTGCGCCAGGAAGGTGAAGCCGATGTGCGCACGGGTGAGGGAGTCATCAAACCGGGCGATTTCACGGTGGACGAAAAGGCCCATGCGATCCACATGACCGAACAGGGTCACGAGCATGCCGAGCAGTTGCTCAGCCAGGCTGGTCTGTTGCCCGAGGGCGCGTCGCTTTACGACCCGGCCAACATTGCGTTGCTGCACAACCTGGTGACGTCGCTCAAGGCGCACCACCTCTACCACCGCGATCAGCACTACGTGAATCAGAACGGCGAAATCGTGATCGTCGACGAGTTCACCGGCCGCTTGATGACGGGCCGGCGTTGGAGCGACGGCCTGCATCAGGCGGTTGAAGCCAAGGAAGGTGTGGCGATCCAGCCCGAGAACCAGACGCTGGCCTCCATCACTTTCCAGAACTACTTCCGCCTGTACGGCAAGCTCGCCGGCATGACCGGCACGGCCGACACCGAAGCGTATGAATTCCAGGAAATCTACAACCTGGAAACGGTGGTCATTCCGCCCAACCGGGTGAGCAAGCGGGTTGACCAGCTTGATCGTGTCTACAAGACGACGAAAGAGAAGTACGTTGCCGCCATCGAGGACATTCGCGAGTGTCATGAACGGGGGCAGCCCGTGCTGGTGGGCACGTCATCGATCGAAAACTCGGAAATCATCGCCGAGCTGCTGGCCAAGGAAGGCCTGCCCCATGAGGTGCTGAACGCCAAGCAACATGCGCGCGAGGCCGACATCATCATCCAGGCGGGTCGCCCGGGCGGCATCACCATCGCCACCAACATGGCAGGTCGCGGTACCGACATCGTGCTCGGCGGCAACCTGGAAAAGATGGTCGACGCGGTGCAGAACGACGAGTCGCTGGACGAAGCCACCAAGGCCTCGCGCATCGAATCGCTGCGCCAGCATTGGCAGGCCGATCACGACAAGGTCAAGGCACTCGGCGGCTTGCGCATCATCGCCACCGAACGCCATGAATCGCGGCGCATCGACAACCAGTTGCGTGGTCGTTCAGGCCGCCAGGGCGACCCGGGTTCCTCGCGCTTCTACCTGAGCCTGGATGACTCGCTGATGCGCATCTTTGCCGGCGATCGCGTGCGAGCGATCATGGATCGATTGAAGATGCCCGAGGGCGAGGCCATCGAGGCTGGCATCGTCACGCGAAGCATCGAGAGCGCGCAGCGCAAGGTCGAGGCTCGCAACTTCGACATCCGCAAGCAACTGCTCGAATACGACGACGTGTCCAATGACCAGCGCAAGGTGATCTACCAGCAGCGCAACGACATCCTGGATGCCGAATCGCTGCGAGCCCAGATTGATTCGCTGCGCGACGGCTGCTTTGCCGATCTGGTGCACGAATACGTGCCCGAAGGCAGCGTCGAGGAACAGTGGGACCTGCCCACGCTGGAGCGCGTGTTGCGCGAGGAGTGGGCAGTGGATGTGCCCGTGACGACTTGGGTGTCGGATGCGGAATCGATCGACGCCGAAGAGGTTGCCGAGCGTGTGGTGGCCGCTGCCAAAGTGGTGTTCGATGGCAAGGTGCAGATCGTGGGCGAAGAGAACTTCACCCAGTTCGAGCGTGTCGTGCTGCTGCAGACCATCGATGGGCAATGGCGCGAGCATCTGTCCGCTCTCGACTACCTGCGCCAGGGCATTCATCTGCGTGGCTATGCCCAGAAGCAACCCAAGCAGGAGTACAAGCGCGAGGCCTTCGTGCTGTTCGGCCAGTTGCTGGACACGGTGAAGAACGACGTGACGCGTGTCCTGATGAACGTGCGCGTGCAGTCGGCTGAACAAATGACCCAGGCGGCCGAGCAACTGGAGGAGCGTGCCGAGCAGATCGCCAACGTGACCTACACAGCGCCCACCGAAACAGGTGAAGCGACTACGGTGGGTGCGGCCCGTGCCGTGCCTCGTCCCGCCGGCGATGTGCCGCGTGTGGGACGCAACGACCCCTGTCCCTGCGGCAGCGGCAAGAAATACAAGCAGTGCCACGGCAAGCTGGACTGACGCAGCGGGGCCTTCGGTCCCGCGCGTCCCGCTGGCTGACTTCACCCTGAATACACGGAGTTCACATGCCCGTTCAACTCGACACGCCCTCGGCCTCGGACCTGCTCCCCATCGGGGGCGTGCGCATCGGTGTGACTGAGGCAGGCATTCGCAAGGCCAACCGCAAGGACCTCACGGTCTTTTTGTTGGACGAGGGTTGTGCGGTTGGCGCGGTGTTCACCCAGAACCGTTACGCCGCCGCCCCGGTGCAGGTGTGCCGTGAGCACCTGGCGGCGGGGCAGGGTGTTCGTGCGTTGGTGGTCAATACCGGCAACGCCAACGCGGGCACGGGTGCGCCCGGCTTGGCCCATGCGCGCCAGACCTGTACTGCATTGGCCCGCTCGTTGAGCCTGCACCACGAACAAGTCCTGCCGTTCTCCACAGGCGTGATCATGGAGCCACTGCCGCTTGATCGACTGCTGGCGGGATTGCCCGGTGCACTGACCGATGCGGCCTTGCCGCAGACGGACAGCGGTGCGCAGTGGCTCTCGGCGGCCCAGGGCATCATGACCACTGACACCTTGCCCAAAGCTGCCAGCCAGCGCATGACGATTGATGGGTGCGTCGTGAGTGCCACGGGTATCGCCAAGGGCGCCGGCATGATTCGCCCCAACATGGCCACCATGCTGGGTTTCCTGGCCACCGACGCCGCCGTGGCCCCCACGCTCATGAACGAGCTGGCCCGTCGCCTCGCCGATGCATCGTTCAACCGCGTCACAGTGGACGGCGACACCAGCACCAACGACTCCTTCGTGGTGGTTGCCACGGGTCAAGCGGGAAACACCCCCGTGACTGATCTGGACAGCCCGGCAGGCAGTGCCCTGCTGGAGGGCCTGACGCAGGTGGCGCGGCACCTCGCGCACGCCATCGTGCGTGACGGAGAAGGCGCCACCAAGTTCATCACCATCCAGGTTGACGGTGGACGCACCGCCGCTGAATGCTTGCTGGCGGCGTACGCCGTGGCGCACTCGCCCCTCGTCAAGACCGCCTTCTTCGCCAGCGATCCCAATCTGGGCCGCATCCTCGCTGCCGTGGGTTACGCCGGCATCGACGACCTGGAGGTGAGCGGCATCGACCTGCACCTCGGCGATGTGCATGTGGTCACCCAAGGAGGCCGTCACCCCGACTACCGCGAGGAAGACGGTCAGCGCGTGATGAAGGAGGCGGAAATCCTGGTTCGCATCGGCCTGGGCCGTGGCACTGCCACCGAGACGGTGTGGACCTGCGATTTCAGCCACGACTACGTGACCATCAACGCCGACTACCGCTCTTGATCTGCGTGCCATGAACGAACATTTCGAACGCCTGCTGGAGCGCGCCGAACAGCTGATGGCCCGCATTGAATCGGTGTTGCCACAGCCCATGCAGGCGCCCGACTGGTCTGCTGCGGTGGCCTGGCGCTACCGCAAGCGCAGCAGTGGGCATGGCGCGCTGGAGCCGGTGCGCCAGGTCGGCGCCATGCGCCTGGCCGACCTACAGGAAATCGATGGCCAGAAAGAGAAGATCCAACGCAACACCCTGCAGTTCGTGCAGGGCCTTCCTGCCAACAACGTGCTGCTCACGGGCGCGCGCGGCACGGGCAAATCTTCGCTGATACGGGCCTGTCTCAACGAATACGCACCTCAAGGCCTGCGCCTGATCGAGGTCGACAAGGCCGATCTGGTGGACCTGCCGGACATCGTTGATGTCGTCTCCGACCGCCCGGAACGCTTCATCGTGTTTTGCGACGACCTCAGCTTTGAAGACGGCGAGCCCGGCTACAAGGCGCTCAAGTCGATCCTGGACGGTTCGGTGTCGGCGGCCAGCCCCAATGTGTTGATCTACGCCACCAGCAACCGGCGCCATCTGTTGCCCGAGTACATGAAGGAGAACCTCACCTACACGCACACCGCCGAGGGCGAAGTGCACCCGGGCGAGGTGGTGGAAGAAAAGATATCGCTCTCGGAGCGCTTTGGCCTGTGGGTGAGCTTCTATCCTTTCAGTCAGGATGAGTACCTCACGATCGTGGCGCAATGGTTGTCCTCGTTCGGCGTGTCCGCCATCGACATCGCGACGGCGCGACCCCAGGCGCTGGTCTGGGCGCTGGAGCGTGGTTCGCGCAGTGGGCGCGTGGCCTACCAGTTCGCCCGCGACTACGCCGGCACACACGCATCGAAGGCATGAACGGCCAGGTCCTTGTCGTGGACGCTGAGCCCGGCATTGCGCGACCGATTGACCGACCCGTGGTCGATGTTGCGGTGGGGGTCCTGATCGCGCCCGATGGCCGTTTCCTGCTCACGTCACGTCCGGTGGGCAAGGTGTACGCAGGCTATTGGGAATTCCCGGGCGGCAAGCTTGAAGCGCGCGAGTCGGTCGAGCAGGCCCTGCGGCGCGAACTGCAGGAAGAAATCGGCGTGACCATCGGTGCGGCACACGCTTGGCGCGACAGCCTGGTGGATTACCCCCATGCACTGGTCCGCCTGCACTTCTGCAAGGTGTATGACTGGACGGGTGAACTGCAGATGCGCGAAGGTCAGCAGTTCAGTTGGGAAGGTGTGCCAGTGCGATGCAAGCCGATTTTGCCTGGCACCGTGCCGGTGCTGGAATGGCTTGTGCAGGAGCGCGGTTCGGCATCCAGCTGAGCCGAGGCCGATCGTTCAAGAAACCCCGAAGTCCGGATCGTTCTGGCTGTCCTGCTCGGGCAGTTTGAAGCTCTCCGTGGCCCAGGCACCGAAGTCCATGTTCTTGCAGCGCTCGCAGCAGAACGGGCGAAAGGCATTGCTGGGCGCATAGATGCTCGGCCCGCCACATCCCGGGCAACGCACTGTTTTCAATGGGTTGGTGTTGACGTTCGAGGACATGGCAAGTGTCAGAGAAAACTCAGGCGCAGAGGGTCAGTTCGAACGCTGTGTCGTCTTGTGCCGAGTGCAAGCGGTCGTCATCACCCTGGCGCATCAAACGCACCGACAGCATCAGGCGGTTGCCGCTGATTTCCGGAATCAGGCCGGTGCTCGGGTCCATGCGCAGGCGCAGCAGCTGGAAGGTGCGACCCTGTGGCAGGGTTTGCTGGAACTGACCACCGGGTGCCACCACCTTTTGCGGAGAGCCTGAATCCCGCAGCATCTTGAGCAGCAAAACAATGGATTCAGCCAGCGGCGCCAATGGCACTGACCACCGTTGCAAGTCGGCTTGACGCTCCTCGGCGCTGTGGTGCTGCCAACTGTAGTAAGCGGGCAGGTCAAACTCGCAGGTGCCCGCGGGGATGCCGATGCGGCTGCGGATGCTCATCAACCAGTCGTTTTCGGTCAGCGACTGACCCGTCTTGCCTGCCAGCCCGTTGAGCTGTGAAAAGCAATCTTCCAATTGGCCAATGGCCTCGTTGAGTGCTTGCTCCGAGATCATCGGGTTGCCGCGGTAGGCGATGAGCTGCTGCTTGTGCCGGTCGATGTCCTTGAGCACATCGGACTTCATGTCTGCTCGAGAGGCGACTTCGATGATCTCGAAGATGGTCTGGATCGCGAAGTGGTGGTCCAGCGGATGCTGGCGCGGCACCAGTTCGACCATGCGACGGAACAGTTGTTCAAGTCGCAGGTAGGTGCGGATGCGTTCGTTGAAAGGGTATTCGTACAGGATCACAGCGGCTTGGGTGCGCAGGGCGGTGCAGCGAGCGGGTCTTCATCATAGCCCGAACCGATTCGCCAGCGCCCGAGCCAGATGTTGCAGGTTGTCGATGCTGTCGGAGTCGTTGAACACCACAAAGTCCGCCGCGGCCAATCGCGTCTCGCGCGCAGCTTGGCTGCGCATGACGGCCTCGATGGTGAGCAGGTCCCACCCACTGCGCAGGGTCACTCGACGGACCTGTGTGGCAGGTAAACAGTCCACCACCAGCACCCGATCCAGCTGCGGTCGCCAGTGTGGCGACTCGACCAAGAGGGGGATATCAAACACCACCACGCTGGCCGTTGCGAGCGAGATTTTGCGGCGGATCTCGTCGCCCACCAACGGATGGACGATGCGTTCAAGCACTTTGCGCGCTTCGGGTTGGGCAAACACGTGTTCGCGCATGCGCTGCCTGTCCAGGGCGCCGTCGGTTGTGATGAACGCGTCGCCGAACGTTTCAGCAATCGCCTGGATGGCCGAGCCACCGCTTTCGGTGCAAGCGCGCGAAATGGCGTCTGCATCGATCAAGTCTGCGCCCATCCCCTGAAGCAGCCGCGCCAAGGTACTTTTACCGCTGCCAATGCCACCGGTGAGTCCCAGTCGCAGGCGTGGGCTTGACCGCAAAGAGGCGTTCACAGTCCGATGACAGCCAGGATCGCCGATGGTCCGAAGATCATGGCGGTCAATCCCGCCAACGCGAGGAAGGGGCCGAACGGGACATAGCCACCCTCGCGCAGCTCACCTTTGAGTTTGATGCCGATTCCGATCACGGCGCCGATCACAGAGGCCATCAGGATGATGGGAACGAGTGCCTGCCACCCAAACCAAGCGCCGAAGGCCGCGAAGAGCTTGAAGTCCCCATAGCCCATGCCTTCCTTGCCCGTGGTCAGTTTGAAGGCCCAATAGACCAGCCACAGCGACAGGTAGCCTCCCACCGCGCCCCACAGCGCATCGGGAAGCGCCGTATCGGTGAGCCTGAGCCCCGCAGCGCACAATCCAGCCCACAACAAGGGCAGCGTGATGTCATCGGGCAGCAAGGTGGTGTCCCAGTCGATGCCGGCCAGCGAGAGCACCGCTGCCGAAAACCCGCACCATGCAAAGGCTTCCCAACCCAGACCCCATCGCCAGCCGCACCAGGCGAAAAGCGCTCCACATGTGAGTTCCACCACTGGATACCGCAGGCTGATCGGCGCAGCGCACTGGCTGCACTTGCCGCGCAGCGCGAGGTAACTGAAGACCGGGACGTTTTCAAACCATCGAATCTGGTGCCCACAGTGGGGACAGCGCGAGCGCGGCACCATGAGATTGAAAGGTTCGGCCGCGGGAACGGACTGTTGCAAGACTTCTTTTCCCGCTTGGAGGTCCGCGCATTCAGCCGCCCAATGCAACTCCATCATTTTGGGCAGTCGGTGGATCACCACATTGAGAAAACTGCCCACCAACAGGCCCAGAAGCCCCAGCAGCGCCGCCTCCGGCGCGCCCGCGCCCAGCATCAAACCACCTGACCCAGCTTGAAGATGGGGAGATACATCGAGACCACGATGCCCCCAATGACGGTGCCGAGCACCACGATGATGATGGGCTCCATCAGGCTGGAGATGCCGGCCACCATGTCGTCCACCTCGGCTTCATAAAAGTCTGCGGCCTTGCCCAGCATGTGGTCGATTGAGCCGGACTCTTCACCGATCGCGCACATCTGCAGCACCATGGACGGGAATATGTTGGCGTTGGTCATCGCGTTGGTCAGGCTGGTACCCGTCGACACTTCCTGCTGAATTCGCTCTGTGGCGATCGAATAGACCGAATTGCCCGAGGCGCCGCCCACTGAATCGAGCGCTTCCACCAAGGGCACGCCTGCTGCGAACATCGTGGAAAGCGTGCGGGTCCAGCGGGCAATGACCGACTTCTCGATCAGCACACCGAAGATCGGCAGTTTCAGCAGGACGCGGTCCATGAATCTTTGGACCTTTTCATTGCGGCGCCACGCCTGCATGAAGAAATAAAACCCTCCACCCAATCCGCCAAAGATCAGCCACCAGTACTCGGTGAAGAACTCGCTCATGGCGATCACAAACAAGGTGGGAGCAGGGAGGTCAGCTCCGAACGAAGAAAACACTTCCTTGAACGAGGGAATCACGAAAATCATGATCACCGCAACCACGACGAATGCGACGATGACCACTGCGATCGGGTACATCAGCGCCGACTTGATCTTTGACTTGAGTGCTTCGGTCTTCTCCATGTAGACCGCCAGGCGATCCAGCAATTCTTCAAGAATACCGGCTGCTTCACCCGCCTCGACCAGATTGCAGTAGAGGCTGTCGAAGTAGAGGGGGTTCTTGCGGAATGCGGCACTGAGCGACGTGCCCGTTTCCACGTCGGAGCGGATGTCGTTCAGCAGCTTGGTCACGCTGGCGTTGGGGTTGCCGCGTCCGACGATGTCGAAGGCCTGCAGCAGAGGCACACCGGCCTTCATCATGGTGGCCAGTTGGCGCGTGAAGATCGCAATGTCCTTGGGCTTGATGCGTTTGCCCGAACTCATTCGGCGCTTTTTCACTTTGCCCGGAATGATGCCCTGGCGGCGCAACGCAGAGAGCACCTGGTTTTCACCGGCGGCACGCGTCTCACCTCGCACCGTCTTGCCGTTGCGGTCCTTGCCTTCCCACTCGAAAACAGCTTCTTTGATGCTCTTGGATACAGCGGTTGCCATGTTGTCCTCTCAGGCGTATATCTGGCTCGGCGTCATTCGTTGGTGACGCTGAGCACTTCTTCCAGCGACGTCATGCCCAGCTTCACCTTGAGCAGGCCAGACTCTCGCAGCGTACGGACGCCCTCCTTGCTGGCTTGCTGGGCAATGTCCAACGCGCTTCCACCGCGCAGGATGATGCGTTGAATCTCTTCCGTGATCGGCATCACTTGGTATATGCCGACTCGGCCCTTGTAGCCGTTGTTGCAGGCCGAGCATCCTACGGGGCGATAGGGTGTCCAGGTGCCGTCAAGGTCATCGGCCTTGAAGCCTGCGTCGATCAGCGCCTTGCGAGGCACGTCCAGGGGCGCCCTGCAAACAACGCACAGCTTGCGGGCCAGTCGCTGGGCGGTGATCAGGATCACGCTGGATGCAATGTTGAACGTGGGAATGCCCATGTTCATCATCCGGGTCAGGGTGGTCGGTGCATCGTTGGTGTGCAGCGTGGACAGCACCATGTGCCCGGTTTGCGCAGCCTTGATGGAAATGTCGGCAGTTTCCAGATCCCGGATCTCGCCGACCATGATCACGTCAGGATCCTGCCGGAGGAAAGCCTTCAACGCCGCAGCAAACGTCAAGCCGGCTTTCTCATTCACGTTGACTTGGTTCACCCCGGGCAAGTTGATCTCGGATGGATCTTCCGCCGTCGAGATGTTGATGCCGGGCTTGTTGAGGATGTTCAGGCAGGTGTAGAGCGACACAGTCTTGCCCGACCCCGTTGGACCCGTCACCAGCACCATGCCGTAAGGACGAACAATGGCGGCCATCAGCCGCTCTTTTTCTTCTGGTTCATAGCCCAGCGCATCAATGCCCACTTTGGCACTGCTGGGGTCCAGGATACGGATCACGATCTTTTCGCCGAAAAGGGTCGGCAATGTGCTCACCCGGAAATCGATCACCCGGTCCGGTCCGATCTTGAGTTTCATCCGCCCATCTTGCGGCACCCGCTTCTCGGAGATGTCCATGCGGGAGATCACCTTGATGCGGGAAGCCAATTTGTCCTTGATGGCAATGGGCGGCGAGGCAATTTCGCGCAGCTCGCCGTCGACCCGGAACCGAACGCGGTAGTTGTGCTCGTAGGGTTCAAAGTGCAAGTCTGAGGCCCGCATGTTGAACGCGTCGATCAACATCTTGTGCAGGAACTTGACCACCGGGGCGTCATCGACTTCCGACGCCTTGTCGGTCGAGTCCGTGACCACGGTCTCGGTGGCCATTTCGTCGAACTCGAACTCTCCTCCGATGATGTTGTCCATCGTTTCGGAGACGCTGGTGGTCTGCGTCTCCACCAACTTGCTGAGCTTGTCGTACTCGGCGATCACCCAGTCCACACCCATCTGCGTGGCGAACTTGATCTTTTCTGCGGCTTGCTGATCGGCCGGGTCGGCCGTGGCCACCATCAGGCGGTTGTTGCGCTTGCTGAGAACCACGATTCGGTAGTCGGCGCAGATTTTTGCATCCAGCAAACCCGTGGGCAGACGCGGAACGTCGATCGCATCCAGATCAAGCAGAGGTGCAGAAAACGCCACCGACATGGTGTGCGCCAGATCCGAAGCAGACACGGCACCAGAACCCGTGAGTTCTGCGATGAAACTGGATCGGCCACTCTGGGCTTTGCGGTAAAGATCCTCAGCGGCTTTTTGCCCGAGCTTTCCTGCCGACACCAATGCGCGACCCAGGCCGGGCAGGGCCATGGACGGAGTTTCCTGAGTGACTGATTCGACGGACGCCATAGACTCGTAATCTAGCGTAAATCAACGACTTGGCCGTCAATATTGAGGCAAGTTGTGTTGAATATGCGTATTCGCGCCGATCTGCGTTGTAACGAGGTTGCGCGGTCTGCGCTGATCGCTTGAAATGCCCCGTTCATCGGTGCCTGTTTCGGCTTGACATGGGGGTGAATTTGGTCGGGGTGAGAGGATTCGAACCTCCGGCCTCTACGTCCCGAACGTAGCGCTCTACCTGGCTAAGCTACACCCCGATGGGCCTGTTGGGCCGCGCAAAAAAAAGCGGCTTCTGAAGCGCCTTGGAGATCAGGAGCGGCGTTCCAGCAAACCCGCCGCCAATTGTAGCAAAGCGGCACTGTAGACATTCTCGGGAAGCTGCGCTGCGGCGTCTATCGCTCGCCGCGCTTCAGCATCTGCACTGGCTCTTGCTTCTCTTAGGGCGCCAGTGTCGAGAATGATCGAGCGGATGTCATCCAGATGGGCCACATCCCCTTGCTCGATGGCTTGGCGGATCAGGTGCTTCTGAGCTTCAGATCCGGTTCTCAGGGCGCAAATGATCGGCAAAGTCACCTTTCCTTCCCTCAGATCATCGCCCAGGTTCTTTCCCAGTTCCTCCGCACTGCCCTCGTAGTCAAGTACATCGTCGATCACTTGAAACGCAGTGCCCAACGCCTGTCCGTAACTGGCGCACAAAGCCTCGGTGGATTCGTCTGCGCGGGCAAGAATGGCGGCGAGTCGGGCGCTGGCTTCAAAGAGCTTGGCGGTCTTGGAGCGAATCACCTTCAGGTAGGCCGCCTCGTCTATGGAGGCGTCGTGCATGTTCATGAGTTGCAGCACTTCTCCTTCTGCGATCACATTTGTGGCGTCCGACAGCACTTGCATGACGCGCATATCGTTCACGTCCACCATCATCTGAAAGGCGCGTGAATACAGGAAGTCACCGACCAGAACACTTGCAGCATTGCCGAAGCGTTCATTGGCGGTTTCACGTCCGCGTCGCAGCGTGGACTCGTCCACAACATCGTCGTGCAGCAAAGTCGCTGTGTGAATGAACTCCACGACCGCAGCCAACGCGTGTCGATGTGGACTCTGGCTGCCAATGGCACCACTGAGCATCAACAGAAGGGCGGGGCGCAAACGTTTGCCTCCCGCCGAGATGATGTACTGAGCGACTTCCCTGACCAGCGGTACCTCGGTTGTCAGCCGCTCATGGATCACTTGGTCGACCCGATGCATGTCCGGCTGGATCAATTCGAGCGGGTTGCCAGTTTGGGGGGTGGAGATCGTCAAGATGCGAGCCAGAGAAAGGGGGTGGCTGGGGTATGCCGCTGCAATGCGGATTATAGGAAGAAGGTTGCCCCCTCCCTTGGAGGCGGAGTGCAGTCGTTGCGCCTGCTTGGTGGGCTGAACGGTGTTACTTGTTGTCCAGACTGTGCCATGCTAAACTCGCAGGCTCAGCGGAATTTGGTCCGCTGGATTTCCATTCGTGGATTTTTTACAAGAGGTTCATATGTACGCGGTCATAAAAACCGGTGGCAAACAGTATCGTGTTGCTGCTGGCGAAAAAATTAAAGTAGAACAGATTGCTGCGGATGTGGGCCAAGAGATCGTGTTTGACCAAGTCTTGGCTGTCGGCAACGGCACCGAGATCAAGGTCGGCACTCCCTTGGTTTCCGGCGCAACGGTCACGGTCACGGTGTTGGCTCATGGTAGACACGACAAAGTGCACATCTTCAAGATGCGCCGTCGCAAGCACTATCAGAAGCGCCAGGGTCACCGTCAAAATTTCACCGAACTGCAGATTTCGTCGATCGCAGCCTGAGGAGTAAGTCAACATGGCACAGAAAAAAGGCGGCGGCTCAACGCGAAACGGGCGCGATTCCAAGCCCAAGATGCTCGG
>NZ_JAKFEO010000095.1:0-2760 GCF_036675665.1 Hydrogenophaga sp.
AAGTGCGTATTTCAGCCCATCGTGGACGGCGTTTCAGGCTGATGGTGGACGGCATTTCAGCGTGATCGTGGACGGTGTTTCAGGCTGATCGTGGACGCTGTTTCAGCGTGATCGTGGACGATTGGGGAGCGTGCAAGTGATTTTTTGAACCGGCATAGGCTTAGCGCTTTTTGCGATTGAAGCCGATGCCCACAAACAGAATCACTATGCGCCGAATCAGAGAGACATTACGCCTGCACCTGCAGGCAGGGCTGAGCTACAACGAGGTCGGCCGAGCGCTGAAGATCTCCAAGAGCGCGGCGGGCAAGTACGTGTCGCTGGCCCGCGTTGCCGGGGTGGACTGGGCGCTCGCTCAGACCCTCACCGACGAGCAACTGGAAGCCAGGCTGTATCGTCCGGCGCTGCCGCGCTCGAGCCACCAGCTGGCCCCCGACTTTGCGCTGGTGCACCAAGAGCTCAAGCGTGCCGGCGTCACCCTGCAGCTGCTGTGGGAGGAGTACGCCCGGGGCAACGCGCTGGCCTACAAGTACACAAGCTTTTGCGTCAAGTACCGGTTGTTCGCGCAGAGCTTGAAGCTCTCGATGCGCCAGGTCCACATTGGTGGCGAGAAGCTGTTCGTCGATTACGCCGGACAGACCGTGCCGCTGATCAACGCGACCACCGGCGAGATCACCGCCGCGCAGATCTTCGTGGCCACGCTGGGGGCTTCGAACTACACCTACGCCTGTGCCACCGCGCGTCAGACCACTGCTGACTGGATCGGCGCTCAGGTGCGCGCACTCGAGTTCATCGGCGGCGTGGTGCGCCTGATCGTGCCCGACCAGACCCGCGCCTTGATCAAGTACCCCGACCGCTACGACCCCGAGCCCAATCGGAGCTACGAGGAGTTTGCCACCCACTACGGCTGCGCCCTGCTGGCCGCACGTCCGGGTCATCCCCGTGATAAACCCAAAGTCGAAGGCTCGGTGCTCCTGGTAGAGAGGTGGATTCTGGCGCGCCTGCGCAACCGCCGATTCTTCAGCCTGGGCGAGCTCAACCGCGCCATCGCCGAGCTTCTCATCGATCTGAACCAGCGCCCCTTCAAGAAACTGCCCGGCTGCAGGAGAAGCGCCTTCGAGGCGCTGGACGCCCCAGCGCTCAAGCCCTTGCCGGCTACCCGCTACGAGGTCAGTCGCTGGAAGAGTGCCAAGGTCAACATCGACTATCACGTCGAGTTCGACGCTCACTACTACAGCGTGCCGCACGCCCTGGTGGGCACCACGGTCGAGATGCGCATCACCGACAGCCTGCTGGAGTGCTTTGCGGCCAACCAGCGCGTGGCCTGCCACGCCTTGAGCCACAAGCGCGGCGCCCACAGCACGACGGCCGAGCACATGCCGGCGTCCCACCGCGCCCACCTGCAGTGGACGCCCGGCAAGCTGATCGACTGGGGCAAGCGCATCGGCGTGAGCACTGCTGCCGTAGTGACCTGGCAGCTTGAGCACCGCCCGCACCCCGAGCAGGGCTACCGCGCCTGCCTGGGGCTGCAGCGCCTGGCGCGCCAGTACACGCCCGCTCGGCTGGAGGCGGCCTGTACCCGGGCGCTGGCGATCCGCTCACCCACCTACCGCAGCGTGGCCTCGATCCTCAAGAACGGGCTGGACCGCCAGCCCTCGTTGTTCACGCCCGCGACGCCCCCGCTGCCGGCCCACGAGAACGTGCGCGGCCCCGACTACTACCACTGAGCCTTGAACCATCCACCACTGAAAGAGAGAAGACCGATGTTGAATGAACACACCCTCAACCAACTGCGCAGCCTGCGCCTGGACGGCATGGTGCGCGCCATCGAGGAGCAAGCCACCAGCACCGCCGCCACGGCGCTGGGGTTTGATGAGCGGCTGACCCTGCTGGTGCAGCGCGAGGTTGCCTGGCGTGACGACCGGCGCGTCGCGCGCCTGCTCAAGGCCGCCAAGCTCAAAGTCAGCGCCGCTTGCGTGGAGGACATCAACTGGCGCACCAGCCGCTCGTTGGACCGCTCACTGGTGGCCGCGCTGGCCGGTGGCGACTGGCTGCGCCACGGGCAGAATTTGTTGATCACGGGCGCGACCGGTTGCGGCAAGACTTGGCTTGCTTGTGCGCTCGCGCATCAGGCGGCCAGGTCCGGCTTCTCCGTGCTGTACACCCGCGCTGCGCGTCTGTTCGATGAGCTGCAGGTGGCTCACGGCGACGGCAGCTTCGCGCGCCGCCTGACGCAGCTGGCCAAGCTCGATCTGCTGGTCATTGATGACTTTGCAATTTCTCCGATGGGTGCTACCGAGCGCAACGACCTGCTTGAGGTGCTCGATGACCGCGTGGGAAGCCGCTCAACCTTGATCACGAGCCAGTTGCCGGTGAAGGCCTGGCACACCTATCTGGACGACCCCACACTCGCTGACGCGATCCTCGACCGCGTCGTGCACAGCAGCCACAAGATCGAGCTCAAAGGCAAATCGCTGCGCGACCAAGAGCAAAACCAATGACCCCGAGCACTACCTCCTGGGCGCCACAGACGACTTATCCACCGCGTCGGCCGGTACGTCGCAAGCGCCGTCCGCCGCCGTGGATAAGTCTGCACCGCGCAGCTTCAATAATCGCTTCGCGAGAGAACGTTTCAGACTGATCGTGGACGATTGAGATACATTAAACCCCTCGCTTGCGCGCACCCCCCGCGCGTCCACCATCAGACTGAAACGCCGTCCGCGATCAGACTGAAACAGGCGTCCACGATCGCTGAAATCCGCA
>NZ_JAKFEO010000018.1:0-2741 GCF_036675665.1 Hydrogenophaga sp.
GGCAAGCACCATTTCTATCCGCGCGTCCTGTGCCCGCACTGCCATTCCGACGCCGTCGAATGGGTCGATGCGCGCGGCACCGGCACCATTTACAGCTACACCATCGCGCGCCGGCCGGCCGGTCCGGCCTTCAAGGCCGACACCCCCTACGTGGTGGCGGTGATCGACCTCGACGAGGGCGCGCGCATGATGACCAACATCGTCACCGACGATGTGGAGGCGGTGCGCATCGGCCAGCGTGTGACGGTGCAGTACGACGACGTGACCGACGAGGTCACGCTGCCGAAGTTCCGGCTGTTGTAGCGCCGAGGTTTCCCATATGGACTTCACCATCGATCCCGATACCGTGGCGATTGCCGAGGCAGTGCTGCGCTTCGTGGAGCGCGAAGTGCTGCCACTGCAGCAGCGCCACCACGATCTGCTGGGCAGCGAACGCACTTTGTTCGACGCCAGCGGCCGTTATGTGCCCGAGGCGCTGGCGCTGCGCCAGCAGGTGCGCAAGCGCTCCGCGGAACTGGGCTTCTACACCTTGTTCGGCGACGAAAAACTGGGTGGTGGCGGGCAGGGCGCGCAGGTCATGGCCCATGTGCAGGAGAGCCTCAACCACTGCCTGGGTCCGGCCCAGCCGCTGGTGCAGACGGTGGTGCTGCCCTCGCCCTTCACCAACGGTCTGTCGCCTGTGCTGCGGCATCTGAAGCCGGACATCTTCGCGCAGTACCGCGACGACATCGCCAGCGGCGACAAGACCCTGTGTTTTGGTCTGAGCGAGCCCGATGCGGGCTCCGATGTATTCGGCATGCAAACCCGCGCCGTGCGCGACGGTGACGAATGGGTGCTCACCGGCACCAAGCAGTGGATAACCAACTCGCCCTACGCCGATTACGCCATGGTGTTCGCGCTGACCGACCCCGAAGCCGCAGCGCGCCACAAGGGTGGTGTCACCGGTTTCTTCGTCGACACGCGCGCGTCAGGTTTTTCAGTGCCGCGCATCATCAACACCATGGGTCACCTAGGCGGCGACACCGGCGTCATCGTGCTCGACGGCGTGCGTGTGCGCGACGACCACCGGCTCGGCGACGTCGGGCACGGCTTGGCGGTGGCCATGGACGGCGTCAACGCCGGGCGCATGGGCATGGCTGCATCCTGCCTGGGCTTGGCCCGCTGGGCGCTGGACCAGGCGGTGGACTACGCCAAGGTGCGAAAAACCTTTGGCGTGCCCATTGCCGAGCACCAGGCCATCCAGCTCATGCTGGCCGACAGCGCGATGGACATCTACGCTGCCAAGACCATGATTCAGAACTGTGCCTGGCGCCTGGACAGCGGCCGCTCAGCCAACGCACAGGTCAGTATGGTCAAGGCATTTTCGACCGAGATGCTGGGGCGCGTGATGGACCGCAGCATCCAGATCCACGGCGGCATGGGCCTGACCAACGAACTGCGCCTGGAAGAGGGCTACCGCTTCGCCCGCGTGATGCGTATACCCGACGGTACGGGCGAAATCCAGCGCCGCACCGTCGCGCGCCAACTGCTGACTGGACAGGCCGACCTGTAGGCTGTGTGGATCCTCTGCAATGCCCAACCCGGAGGCAGATTGACATGATGAAAAAGAACGAAATGAAGGAACACGAACTGTTTGCGGGAGGCCATCGGCTGGCCGCCACCACCTGGGGTGATGTGGGCAACGGGCAGCCGACCATCGTGATGATGCATGGCGGTCTGGACTGCATCACCACCTGGAAAGACCTGCCTCAGGTGTTGGCCGAAGCCAGCGGCTGGCCGGTGCTGGCCTATGACCGGTATGGTTATGGGCGATCCGAGAGTCTGGTGGGTGGGCGCGAGCCCAGCTACCGGCGTGAAGAGGCTGGGCCGGTGCTTGGCGAGGTGTTGCGCCACTTTGGAATCCACAAGGCGTTGATGTTCGGCCACAGTGATGGAGGAGCCATGTCGGTGCTGGCTGCGGCGGCGCATCCTGAGCTGGTATGCGGCGTTTTTGCCTGCTCGCCAACCATGGCTGTGGATCAGTTCATGGTGGACGCCATGGCCGTCGCGCGGCGCGCGTTTGAGCAAGACGGCTTGCGCGAAAAACTTCGTCGCCACCATGGCGACAACACCGACACCATGTTCTGGGGCTGGTACGAGCCCTGGGCCAGCCCGCAGGCACTTCAATGGGACATGAGCGTCGAACTTGCCGCAGTGCGTTGTCCGGTCTCCGTGTTGTTCGGCAATGACGATGAATATGGCTGGCGGCCCAGCGCGATTGCCTTGTTTCGCCACGGTCTGATGACGCTTGAAGTGACGGCGCTGCCTGGAGTTGGTCACCATCCGCAGCAGCGGGCCCGTGGGGAGACCAGGAGCATGTTGCAGCGCTTGTTTTGCCGCATTGGGCGCAGCCCTTCCGCGGAGAGCAAAAACGCCGACCAATGAGGGGTATTGCACGTCTTTTTTTTTTTCCGCACGCCAGCCTGCCCGCACCAATAAACGCTGTTAGTGTCGATCAGCGCTCGCTTGGCGAGCCAGCATGCCTGCCAGCGGCGAGAGGTCGGTCAGTTCGTCGAGCCGTGCCACCAGGTCTATCAGCTCGTCGCACTCGTCAGGTATGAGCACAGACTTGACCAGCCGGCGAAACTTTTCCTCCAGGCGCTGCTGCTGCTCCAGCAGGTCGCTGGCTGGGCGCCCACTGTCGTAGCGTTGGCGCAGCACTGTGCCGCTCTGAGTCTCGATCACCACCTCGATGAGGGTGA
>NZ_JAKFEO010000112.1:0-77176 GCF_036675665.1 Hydrogenophaga sp.
GGACAGCAGGATGGGCAGCAGCAGCAGGTTGGTCACGATCAGCATGGCCACGCCGATGCTGGCGATCAGCGCCAGGTCCTGGATCACCTTGATCTGGATGATGAACAGCACCGCGAAGCCCACCGCGTCGCACAGCAGCGCGGTCAGCCCGGCCACGAACAGGCGGCGGAAGGTGTAGCGCGCGGCCACCACGCGGTGCGTGCCGCGCCCGATGTCCTGCATGATGCCGTTCATCTTCTGCGCGCCATGGCTCATGCCGATGGCGAACACGAGGAACGGCACCAGCACCGAATACGGGTCGAGCTCGAAGCCCAGCAACGCGAGCACGCCGAACTGCCAGACCACCGCCACCAGCGAGCACGCCACCACCAGCGCCGTGCTGCGCCGGCAGCGCGTGTAGCCGTACAGCAGGGCCGTGGTGATGGCCAGCGCGAGCAGGAAGAACAGCAGCACCTGCTGCAGGCCTTCGATCAGGTCGCCCACCACCTTGGCAAAACCGGTCACGCGGATCTGCAGCGTGTCGCTGTCGTAGCGCGCGCGCAGCGCCTCGATCTGGCGCGACAGCTCGCCGTAGTCCAGCGCCTGGCCGGTCTCGGGGTTGTGGTCCAGCAGCGGCACGAAGACGATGCTGGACTTGAAATCGCCCGCCACCAGCTGGCCGATCTCGCCCGAGCGCTCCACGTTGGCGCGCAGTTCGGCCAGGCTTTGCGGCGAGCCGTCGAAGGCATCGGGGATCACCGGTCCGCCGTCCAGGCCTTCTTCGGTCACGGCCACCCAGCGTGTGTTGGAGGTCCAGAGCGATTTCATGAACGGGCGGTCCACCCCGGGCAGCAGGAAGATCTCGTCGCTGATCTTCTGCAGCGTCTCCAGGTAGCGCGGGTCGAAGATGGTGCCCTCTTTGGCTTGCACCACCAGGCGCAGCGCGTTGGTCTGCCCGGCCAGGTCGCCCTTGTGCGCGAGGTAGTTGGCGATGTAGGGGTGGCCGGTGGGAATGGTCTTCTCGAAACTGGCGTTGAGCTGCAGCCGTGTGGCCTGCCAGCCCAGCACCAGGGTGAGCAGCAGGCTCAGCAGCAGCACCCAGGGGCGGTGGTTGAAGAAGGCGCGTTCGATGGAAGAGCCCGATGCCGGGTCGAAGTCCTCCAGCCGTGTGACGACGGGCTGGGCGTCGAGGGGGGAATCGTGGTTCATGGGAACAGGGTTCACTCGATGGGCAATGAGGCCAGGCGGCGCATGCCGCGCAGGCTGGCCAGCACCAGGGCGCCGTCGGCGGCCAGGACGGCGCCGGCGATGGGCAGGGCTTCGCGCACCGGCAGGCGGCGCAGGGTGGAGGCGTCGGGCGGCGCGGCAAACACCTCGCCCACCTGGCTGACCAGCACGAAGCCGCCGTTGGGCAGCACGGCGCTGGCGCCCAGCGTGGCGGTGGTCTGGCTGTCCAGCCGCTCCCAGCGAGCGGCGTCGGGGCCGGCGCGGTAGGCCGAGCCGCGCAGGCCGTGGGCGATCAACTGGCCACCTGGGGTCTGCAGCAGCCCGAGGAAGCTGCCCTTGTAGGGCGAGGGCAGGGCCGAGAAGCTGGCGCCGCCATTCACCGAACGCATCAGCAGGCCCTGCTCGCCGGCCACCACCAGTTGGCTGGCGGTGGCGCGCAGGCCATAGAGGTGCAGTCCCTGCGGGTTGGCCGCTCGCGCCGAGCGCGATTGCCAGGTCTGGCCGCCGTCCACCGTGGCGAACAGCAGGCCGTAGGCGCCCGCGGCGAAGCCGCGCCGCGCGTCGATGAAGCTCAGGTCGAAGAAAGGTTTGTCCGGGCCTTCGTCCACCAGGGCTTGTGCATCGGCGAGGGCCGCGGTGTCGCCCGATGCGCGCGCGGCCTCGGCCACGCGCGCGGCGGCGGCGATGCCGTCGAGCTGCTTGCGCCAGCTCAGGCCACCGTCGTCGCTGTGCAGGATGGTGCCCAGATGACCGGCGGCCCAGCCGTGGCGTTCGTCGGCGAAGCTCACGCAGGTCAGCGTCACCTGTACCGGCACGGCCGCCTGCCGCCAGTGTTGGCCGTGGTCGTCCGACAGCAGCACCGTGCCGCGCTCGCCCACGGCCACCAGCCGGCTGCCGGCCCGCGTGACCGCGAGCATCGCGGCACCCAGCGCCTTGGGACTCATCAGGGCCGGGCGCGAGAGCGCGGCCGGGGCCGCAGCGGTCTGCGCCGCGCGGGCGCTGGCGGGCAGCAGGCCCGCCACGGCCCAGCCCGCCAGCCCCGCGATGGCGCGGCGGCGTGCAGCCGATACCAGGGCCACCGCGGAACCGGCTTCGCCGGGCCGCAGGTGGCGCCCCCCTGGGGGGGAGGCGCCGAAGGCGCTTCGGGGGGGAGCCATCACCGGCCGCCCTCGTTGGCCAGCGACTCGGGGCTGAACACCGTGCGCGCCATCGGCGGCGTGACCTCGTACTGCCGGGGCAGTTCGTTGGAGGCCATGTTCAGGTAGTAGGCGCCGGTCTGCAGGTCGTAGCCGCCCCACATCACGAAGCTGGTCACGGCCGGGATGTCGGGCGCGGTGAGCATCAGCGAATAGTTGGTGCGCCAGAGCTGCCCCTTGGCGTCCCAGCCGTCGAACAGCACGATCTGCCAGGAGTCTTCGTCGATGTAGTACTTGCGCTTGGGCACCACGTGGCGCTTGCCCGCGGCCAGCGTGGCCTCGACTTCCCACACCCGGTGCAGTTCCCAGCGCACCTGCGCCGGGTTGAGCGTGCCCGGCGTCACCAGATCGTCCACCTTGGCGGCGGCGGCGCGGTTGTTGTTGTAGGGGATGTAGACCTCCTTCTTGCCGACCAGCTTCAGATCGTGCTTGTCGATCGGGCCGAACAGGTTGAAGGCTTCGTCGAACAGGCCGATGCCCGAGGTCACCGAGTCGGGCGTGTCGTAGGCCACCGAGGGGGCCTTGCGCACGCGGCGCTGCCCCACGAGGTACTGCCACAGGCCGCGCGGCGCCGATGCATTGACGCCGTCGTGCGCCAGGATCGCTTCGCCGGCCTTGGAGCCCGGGGCGTTGGCCACGAACTTGCCGAACTGGTAGAAGCCGTCGAACTTGTCCAGGCTGCCACCCTTGTCGTAGTAGGTCTGGCTGATGGTCTGCACACCGCCCGAGGCCATGCTGCGCTGGCCGTCGGCGGTCACCACCCACACGCGCACCGGCATGGTGTAGTTGCCACCGCGCCAGGCCAGGCGGTGGTTCCAGATGGCCTCGTAGCCGTCTTTGGGAATGGGAAAAGGAATGCCACCGTAGGCGCCTTCCACGCCATGGCCCTGTTCCACCGTCTTCGCCCGGGTGGCATTCAAAAACGTGTTGTCGTACACGAACTGCGGCATGGCGGCGCTGCGCCGCGTGGGGTAGACGTCGATGCGGAAGTCCGGGTGCTTCTTCATCAGCGCCTGCACACCGTCGGTGAGCTTGTCGGCGTGTTCGGCCATGTTCTTCGCGCTGATCGACAGCAGCGGCTTGTCGGCGGCGAAGGGGTCGGGGCGCGCGTCGCCGTTGCGGTAGGCCGCGGGGGCCTTGGTGAGGCCACCGTCCCAGGCCGGGATGGTGCCGGCCTTGTTGCCCGCTTTTTCTGCGCCCACCGGCGTCAGGCTGGACTTGAGCCTGGCGGCTTCATCCGCGCCGACCGCGGCCAGAGCGGGGAGGGTGACGGCCATCATGGCGGCCAGGACCAGGGAATGTTGTGTGGTTTTCATGGGGTGTGTGCGGGAGGTTCAGAAAGTCCGGGAGACGTTGAGCGAGAGGTAGTCGCGGTCCTTGAGGGACTGACCGAAGGACAGCATGCGGGTCGGGGTTCTCGGGTCGGCCACGGTGAAGGTGTTCTCCGTGCCGAAGAACGTCGTGTAGCTCAGGCCGAAGTTCCAGGCGTTCTGGTACTTGCCCTTGATGCCGATGCTCAGGTCGCCCGCGTTGCTGGCGCCGCCGGCGAAGTTGAAGATGGCCGAGGAGCGACCGCCGAAGTTGTAGCCCAGGCCGATCGGGATCGACAGGTCCAGACCGGGCAGTGCCTGGAAGTACTGAGGCTCGAAGATCATGCGAAAGGCGAGGGCGTCGCGGGTGGTGTTCGGGTCGAGCCCGCCAAAGCCCACCGCGCTGGGGTTTCGGGTCACGCTGAGCAGGCGGTTCCAGGCCAGTTCGGCCACCAGGGCACCACCGTCCCACAGGCCCGACTTGTTGAGCACATAGATGCCTGAGAGGTTCAGGTGTGCCGTCTTGCCGATGGCGTAGCAGGGGTTGCTGGCGTCGCCGCTGCAGTTGGCCGGCGGCATGAAGGGCGCGCCACCGAGCACGGCCGGGTCGTTGGTCAGAGGCGCATCGGCGCGCACCGAACCTTCGAGCGCCCAGTTGAGCTGGCCGATGGACGAGGTCACGCTCGCCCCCAGGGTCTTGATGCCTTTGGCGTAGACCCTGTGCGCGTTGCCGTTGATCAGATCGAACACCGGCACCGCGGGGGTCTTGTCGTGGTAGCGCGCCGCGTAGAAGCCGAACTCGTAGTCGCTGCCCGCGGGCGACCACCGCAGTTGGGCGCCGAACTGCCCGCTGTTGCCCGGCAACTGGTCCTTGCTGTTGTCGGTCACCAGCACCGGTGGCAGCGGTGGGCCGAAGAACACCTGGCCGCCACCGATGTAGTCCTGGTTCGAGAAGTAGCTGCCCACGCCCGGGATCTTGCTGGGCCGCCACTTGAGCTGGTAGTAGCCACCCAGCGTCACGCTGTTGCTCACCTGCAGGGTGCCGGAGATCTGCTCCACCGGCAGCAGCACTTCCTTGAACTGCCAGTTGGGCACCGAGACGATCTTGGCCACGTCCACCGGGCCCTGGGCCGCGGCAATGCCGTTCTGTCCGAAGAACAGGCTTTCACCGTACTGCAGGGCGTGTTTGCCAATGCGGATCGAGCCCGGCAGGTCGCCGAGCGAACCCTTGGCGAAGACGAAGGCGTCGAGCACCTCGCCACCACGGCCGTGCTGGCTGCGCGTGGCCGGAATGAACGCGTTGGCCGCCTGGCCCGGCTGGTTGTTCACGCCCATCGTGCCCGGGTTGTCGTTGCGGCCCAGGTACTTCGAGTCGTACCAGGCCGCGTGGCTGAAGCGCAGGCCCCAGTTGCGACGGCTGTAGTCGAACTCGGTGAGCAGGTCCAGGCGGTTGGACACCACACCTTTGCCGAAATTGAGGTCGCCGTCGTTCTCGTTGGTCACGCCACCATCGCCGCGCGCCGCGGGCGAGGTCAGCACGGCCGAGGGGTCCTTGAGCCGGTAGGCCAGGCTGACCTTGGGCGTGAAGTCGAGCCGCATTCTGGTGTCGGGGTCGTCCGACTTCAGTTCGATCGCGAAGGCGGGCAGCGCACAGGCCAGGCCGCAGGCCAGGGCCAGCGCATGGTGTCGGTGGGCGGTGAAGTTTCTTTGCATGCTTGTCTCCTCGTTGTGGGTGGGGGGCTCGGTCGGGGGCATGTCATGGATGCCCTTTGTTCTGATCAGATGTAGGTCGAGGCCAGGCCGCCGTCGACCGGCAGGTTGATGCCGCTGACCCAGCGCGACGCGTCGCTGCACAGGAAGGCGATCACCGGGGCCACCTCGTCGCTGAAGGCGGGGCGCTTCATGCGGTGGGCGTCTTTTTCCACGCGCTCGTGGCCCAGCATCTGCACGAAGTCGCCCAGGATGGGCGTGAACACCGGGCCGGGGGCCACGCAGTTCATGCGCACGCCGCGCGCCAGGAACTGCTTCTGCGACTGGGTGTAGGTCCAGACGATCAGGGCTTCCTTGAAGTACTGGTAGCAGGTGTCCTGCGGCACCGGGTGTTTCGCGAGCCAGGCGGCGCCGGTCTCGAAGCTGGGGGTGGCGCCCAGTTCGCGGTGCAGCTCCAGCCGGGCCGGCCATTCGGCGCCCAGGATGGACGAGACGTTGACGACCGAGCCGCCCTCGGTCATGCGCTCCATCACGCGCTGCGTGAAGTGGCGCAGGCCCAGGTAGTTGACCTGGCCCACCAGCTCGGCGGGCGCCGTGCCGGGCACGCCGGCGATGTTGGCCAGCGCGTCGATGTGCACGGGCAGCTGGGTCATGGCCGCATCGATGGCAGCGGGGTCGCCGAGGTCGATCTTGACGAAACCGTCCAGCGTGAGCATGGGGTCGTTGCGGTCCACGCCGATCACGCGCGCGCCTTGCAGGCGGGCGAGTTTGGCGAAGTCCGAACCGATGCCCGAGCCGCAGCCCGTGACAACGATGGTCTTGTTGGCGAGCGTCATGTGCGTTGTCTCCTGGTGTTGTGGGTCGAGGTCAGAACGGGAACGCGGGTGGGGCGTCCTTCACCGTGATCCACTGCCACTGCGTGTACTCATCGATGTCGGCCGGGCCGCCCACGCTGCCGCCGTTGCCACCGATGCCGGGGCCACCGAAGGGGTTGGTGCACTCGTCGCAGACGGTCTGGTCGTTGATGTGGACCATGCCGGCGCGCAGGCGCTGGCCGATGGCCATGGCGCGGCCGATCGAGGGGCTGATCACCGCGGCGGCCAGGCCACCCTGGCTGGTGTTGGCCAGTTGCACGGCCTCGTCGTCGGTGCGGAACGTGACCAGGTTGACCACCGGGCCGAAGGGCTCTTCGTCGAACGAGCGGATGCCGGGCTTCACGCCCGAGAGCACGGTGGGCTGGTAGAAAAGGCCCTCATGGGTGCCACCGGCTTCGAGCACGGCGCCCTGCCTGATGCTGTCCTGGATGACGTCATCGAAGTGCTTCAACTGCCTGGCGTCGATCATCGGACCCAGGGCCACCTGGCCACTGGCGCCGTCGCCCACCGGCAGGTGCGTGGCCTTGCCGACCATGCGCGCCTTGAAGCCGTCGGCGATGGACTCGTGCACCAGGATGCGGTTGGCCGCCATGCAGATCTGGCCCTGGTGGAACCAGGCGCCGAACGCGGCGGCGCTGGCCGCGGCATCGAGGTCGGCGTCTTCCAGCACGATCAGGTTGTTGGCGCCCCCCAGCTCCAGCGACACCTTCTTCAGGTGTTCACCGGCCAGCGCGCCGATGCGCCGGCCCACGGCGGGCGAACCGGTGAAGGCGATCATGGGCACGCGCGGGTCGACCACCAGCGCCTCGCCGGCTTCGGCGTCGCCCGGCAGCACCTGCAGCACGCCCGCCGGCAGGCCGGCTTCTTCGAACACGCGGGCAATGATGAAGCCGCCGCTCACGGGGGTGCGCGTGTCGGGCTTGAGCACCACCGCATTGCCCAGTGCCAGCGCCGGGGCCACCGCGCGCAGGCTCAGGATCAGCGGAAAGTTGAACGGCGAGATCACGCCCACCACGCCGTGCGGCACCCGCCGCGCGAACGACAGCCGGCCGGCCGCGGCGGGCAGCACCTGGCCCTGGGCCTGCATGGGCAGGGCGGCGGCCAGGTGGCACAGCGTGATGGACTCGTTGACCTCGTGCTGGCCCTTGGGCACGATGCCGCCGGTCTCGCGGGCGACGGCCATGGCGAGCTCGGCGAAGTGTTGCTGGAAGAGCGCGGCGGCGCGGTGGAACACGGCCGAACGTTCGCGAGGCCCCATGGCGGCCCAGGCGGGCTGGGCCGCTTGTGCCCGGCCGATGGCGGCGCGCATGTCGGCCGCGCTGGCGATGCCCACCTGCGAAAGCACCTGGCCGGTGGCCGGTTCCTTCACATCGCGCACGCTGGCGAGCGCGGTGGACCACGTGCCGTCGAAGGCCTTGCCGGACGTGAGGCGGTTGTCGAGCCAGACCGGATTTTCGGAAACACCCATTGTTTTGCTCCTGTTGATCGTTCATGCACGCCACACGGCGGCTGCAACAGGTTTCGCAACGGGCGTACCAGCGCGGGCCGGCATCCCGGTCTGGAGGTCGGCATTTCCGCGTTTTTTCAGAGGAGCCGATCAGGACTTTCCCTAGGGGGTCCATGCGGGTCTGAATGGCCTGCTGAGGACTTAAAAAAGTTACTATCAATCAACAAATTTGATGTTCACATTTCATCAAAACATCCATTTATTGATGTTCGCCATGTCCAAACAACGCATTTCCCTGGCCGATCTGGCCCGCATCGCGAACAGCAGCAAAGACGGACACCGGGCCGAACCCGGGCATCTGGTGATGGCCGGGTTCGACACCAGCGGCATCAGCCAGCAGGCGCATCCCACGGTGGCCGACCTGAGCGAGTGCCTGTTCTTCTCACCGGGGGACGGCCGCATCTGGCTGCAGGACCAGCGCATGGTGCTGTTGCATTCGGAGTCGCTGGGCTCGTTGCGCCGCGAACTCATCGACAGCATCGGCCTGGACACCGCGCGGGGTCTGCTCACGCGCGCGGGTTACGTCAGTGGTGCGCGCGACGCGCAACTGGTGCGCCAGCAGTGGCCCGACGCCGACCCACCGGCTGCCGCGATGGCGGGCACGCGCCTGCATGCGCTGGAGGGCGTGGTCCAGGTGGAACTGGTGCACGCGGCCTACGACGCGGTCACTGGTGTCTACGAAGGCGAATTCCTCTGGCACAACTCCAGTGAGGACGACGAGCACATCGCCGCCTATGGCGTGGGCGGCTCACCCGCCTGCTGGATGCAGGTGGGCTATGCCACCGGTTATGTGAGCACGCTGTTCGGGCGGCTGATCGTTTTTCGCGAACTGAACTGCCGGTCCTCAGGTGACGCCCACTGCCGCGTCATCGGCAAATCGGCCGAACACTGGGACGACGTGCAGCAGGACCTGCGCTACCTGAATGCGCAGGCCTTTGTGGGTGCCTCCGCAGCGGAGGGCGGCTCGGTGCCGGTGGTCGATCTGCAGGCGTATGCGGCGGCCAACCCCGGCGCCGAGCAGAGCATGGTGGGCACCTCCTCGTCGTTCAACGCGGCCTGCCACATGCTCCACCGCGTGGCGCCGACCACCGCCACCGTGCTCTTCACCGGCGAGTCCGGCGTGGGCAAGGAGATGTTCGCCAGCACCTTGCACCGCATCAGCCCGCGCAAGGACAAGCCCTTCGTGGCCATCAACTGCGCGGCCATCCCCGAGACCCTCATGGAAAGTGAACTCTTCGGCGTGGAGCGGGGCGCCTACACCGGCGCCGGCGCTTCCCGCCCAGGCCGCTTCGAGCGCGCCCATGGTGGCACGCTGTTCCTGGACGAGGTCGGCACCCTGAGTTATGTGGCCCAGGGCAAGCTGCTGCGCGCCTTGCAGGAGGGCGAGATCGAGCGCGTGGGCGGCACACGAGCCATCGGTGTCGATGTGCGGGTGATCGCGGCCACCAACGTGGACCTGCGCCAGGCGGTGCGCGAAGGGCGGTTTCGCGAAGACCTGTTCTTCCGCCTCAACGTCTTCCCCATCCACCTGCCCCCGCTGCGCGACCGGCGCGACGACATCCCGCTGCTGATGAGCCACTTTCTGGGGCACTACAACAAGCGCCACCACCGCCAGGTGGCGGGCTTCAGCCAGGCCGCGGTGAAGGCCATGTACAACTACGCGTTCCCGGGCAACATCCGCGAGCTGCAGAACCTGGTGGAGCGCGGCGTCATTCTGGTGAGCGACGGCGAAGCCATCGATGTGCACCACATCTTCAGCAGCGGCGAGTCGCTTGCGCAGGACGTGCTCTCGCTGGCCTGGCGCGATGGCGGTCCCGCCACGCTGAGCCTGCTGGGGTCCCGCACACCACCCGCGCCGGACGAAGCGACGGGCGTTCCGAAGAGCGGTGCGCTGGAGCAGGCCGAACTGGCGCTGCTGCGCCAGGCCATCCGCCGCAGGGGGGGCAACCTCGCGGCCGCGGCGCGCGACCTCGGCGTCAGCCGCGCGACCGTGGCCTACCGGGCGAGGAAATTCGGTCTGACCGTCTGATCGGAAGTCCCCGCACCGCTGTCTTGGGCGGATGGGCCTGGCGTCTCAGATCAAGGCCAGCGCCATGAGCGGGAAGACGGCAATCAGCAGCAGCACGATCAGCATCACGGCCACATACGGCAGGGTGCCGGCGAAGATGCTTTCCACCGACACCCGGGGATCGTTGAGGGTGGATTTGACGGTGAACACCGAGATGCCGAAGGGCGGTGTGAGCAAGCCGATCTCCACCGCGATGACGGTGATGATGCCGAAGTGGATGAGGTTGAAATCGAGACCCGCCGCGATCGGCACCGCCACCGGGGTCATGATCAGCAGGATGGAGCTGGAGTCCAGGATCATGCCCAGCAACAGCAGGATCACCACGTACAGAAACAGGAAGCCGTAAGGGCCGAGGCCTGCGTCCTGTACCAGATCGCTGATGGCCATGGGCACGCCGGCCACCGACAGCATGCGGCTGTAGAAGCCGGCCGCCACCAGCAGGATCAGGATGCCCACCGACACCGCGCCGGTTTCGGTGAGCACGCGCCACAGGTTGCCACCGCCCAGCTTGCGCCGCAGGATGGCGATGATGAAGGCGCCGAAAGCGCCCACGCCGCCGGCTTCGGTGGGCGTGAAGAAGCCCGAGTACAGACCGCCCAGCACCAGCGCCACCAGCGCGGCAATGGGCACCAGCCTGGCCAGCATCTCGGTGGTGGTGAGCAGGCGCGCGGTGCTGCGTTCGGCGGCTAGCTGGGCCTGGCGCTTGAGGTCGAACACCAGGCCGGGTGTGAAGCGGGCCATCAGCATGATCATGGCGGCGAAGGCCGCGGCCATGGCGAAGCCGGGGATGATGCCGGCGATGAACAGGGTGCCGATGGACTGCTCGGCCAGCACGCCATAGATGATGAGCAGCAGGCTGGGCGGGATCATCATGCCCAGCACCGAACTGCCGGCCACCGTGCCGGCGGCAAAGCTGGCGCGGTAGCCGTGCGTCACCATCTCGGGCACGGCGACCCGGGTGAACACGGCGGCAGACGCGATGGACACGCCGGTGACGGCGGCAAACACGGTGTTGGCCGCCACGGTGGCCACGCCCAGACCGCCGCGCAGGCGGCGCAGCAGGGTTTCGGCCACATCGAACGTGTCCTTGCCGACGTTGGAGATCGAGACCAGCAGCCCCATCAGCACGAAGAGCGGAATGGTGGCGAAGATGTAGTCGGCCACGCCGTTGTAGGCCGAGAGGTACAACAGGCGCATGGCCATGTCGACGTCTTCGCGAATCAGCCAGATGCCGGCAAAACCCACGGCCGTGAGAGCCACCGCGATGTGCAGGCCGATCAACACGAGGAATACCAGGGCTCCGATCAGGAGCCCGCCCATGGCCAGTTCGCTCATGCCTGTGCTCCGGTGGACGGTGGCTGGCGCAGCAGCGAAGGAATGCAGGCGAGATAGGCCACGGCAGCCACCACCGAGCCCAGCACGATGAGGGCACGGAACGGCCAGGTGACGACGGTGAAGACGCCTTGCACGCCGAAGTACTCCTTGATCTTCATGGCTTCGGTGAGCTCGGGCCAGGCGATGAAGGCCAGCGCGAAAAAGAGGAGTGCGCCAATGACCACGTTGAACACCTCCAGCGCCTTGAAGGTGGCTGGCGAGCGTTTGCCGATGATGCGCAGCAGGAAGTCGCTGCGGGTCATGCGGCCCGAGCAGACGGCCGCGGCCAGCTGCAGGAAGACGATGGAGGCGACCGAGCGGGCGGCGAATTCGGCCACGCCGGTGATGGGCGCGTCGAAGAAGTTGCGGCCCAGCACATCGGCCACGATCAGCAGCATCATGAGGAAGATCCACACCGTGCCCACGGCGGCCAGCACGTTGGCCACGCCCTGCAGCGGGTTGGCGAGGCCGGCCACCGCTGGGGTTTCGCTGGCGAAGTCGGGTTCGTTGTGCACAGGTCACCTGTGAAAGCGGAGAGACACACCACCCGGCAACGCGTCGGCGCCACCGGGTGGACAAGGGGGGCGGTCAGCGGTTCTGCAGATCCCAGTCGCGCAGGGGCTTCACGCCACGCGCGCGCAACTCGTCGAAGTACGCCTTGAGCACCTGCTTGCCCGCCTCACCCGTGCCTTGCAGCCAGGGCGCCACGATGTTGGGCAGGCTGTTGACCCACTTGGCCTTCTCGGCCTGGGGCAGGTCGGTGATCTGCAGGCCGGCGGCCTTCATGGTGTCCAGCGCGGCATTGGCGGTCTTGGTGACGTGTTTGCCGTGCGCGATCGAGGTGGCCTTGCCGGCCTTGAGCATCGCGTCCTGCACGTCCTTGGGCAGGCCGTCGAACACCTTCTTGTTCACCGCCACGCTGCCGAAGTACATGGCTCCGATGTCGATGCGGGTCAGGTTCTTCGCCACTTCGTACACGCGGGCCGGGCCGATGCCGCTGGCAAACGACAGCGCGCCATCGGTCACACCGGTCTGGATGTTGGTGTAGTAGGTGGTCAGCGCGCCGTCCACCGGGGTGGCGCCGGTCTCGCGCAACCAGTTGGCCGAGGTGCCGGGCGCGTTGATGCGCTTGTTCTTCAGGCTGGCCATGTCCTTCACCGGGAAGGTGGCGTAGATGTCGTAGCTGTCGGTGATCAGCGAGGACAACGGCACCATGTTCTGGGCGGCCCAGCTGTCGCGCAGGGCGGGCACGCTGGCGTTGAGCTTGTCGAAGATCTCGATCAGCTGTTCGTGGTTGGTGGTGGCGAAGGGGGTGAAGTAGGTCACGTTCTGCAGCGGCATGGCGGAGTTCTCCCACACCGTGCCGACCATGCCCACGTCCACGATGCCGTCGCGCACGGCAGCGCGGGTGTCGGTGAACTTGTAGAGCGTGCCGCCGTAGTTCTCGCGCCAGCGCACCTCGTACTTGGCGCCGCCTTCCTTCAGCAGGCGGTCCACCTCGGGCTGGAACACTTCCTTCATCGCGAAGGCCCAGATGTTGGTGGTGGGGTGGCTGGAGCCGATGTTGACCGTGACGCGCTGCTGCGCCATGGCGGATCCGGTGGCCAGCGTGGCGCCCATGGCGATCAGGGCCGCGACGGCGATTCTCTTGAGTTGCATGTTGTCTCCTCGGTGGGTGTCATGGCTGAGCTTTCAGCCGGGTGGGCAGGGCGCCGGTGCCCCCGCACCAGCTTCATCAAAAGGGTGGGTCAGCGTTGGGACGGGCGCTTGCGCGTGCTCCCGGTGGTGTCGGCAAACTGATCGCGGCTGGCGTGCAGGTAGGCGCGCACGCGGTCGCGCACCAGCTGTTCGTCGTAACCCTCGTGGGCGCTTTCGCTGTAGACGTCCTGCGCGTAGATCCAGCGGCGCATGGTGATGTAGAAGAAGCCGCCGTGCAGGCCCATGAGCAGCTCCATCTCGCGCTCGCTGGGTTTGGCGCGGCTGACCAGGCCGCGGAAGCGGCGCGTCTCGCGGATCAGGCGCGGGAACAGGCGCGCGCGCAGCATGGCGAAGAAGCGGTCGGTGATGGTGTGGTCGGTCAGGCCCGAGAACACCAGGATGCGCACGAACTCCTTCGAGAGCGTGATCGTCACGTACTCCCAGTAGAAGGCGGTGAGCTTGTCTTCCACCGCCATGTCGGGGTCGTCCAGCAGCGCATCCCATTCGGCGCGCCAGCGGCCTTCGAACACTTCGAGATAGACGCGGTCAACCAGCGCCTGTTTGGTGGGGAAGTAGTGGTAGAGCAGGGCGTGGGTCACGCCGATGCTTTTGGCCAGGTCGCGCAGCTGGCCATTGAATCCGTGCACCGAGAAGAACTGGATCGCGCCGTCGAGGATCTGGCGCTCGCGCTCGACCACGCCCATGCGCCTGCGTGCCGGGGCTTCCGGTGCTGGCTTTTGAGCCTTCCTGGCCTTGTCAGGGTTTGTCTGGATGCGCATGCTATTTACCAACGGGTCAATGATTCGTACCATTGTTAACCGACTGGTAAACAAAAACACCCGTGAAAACCCGAGGATTCAAGGCATGGAATTGACTGGAGACATCCTGATCGGCGCACCCCGCGAGAAGGTCTGGGCCGGGCTCAACGACCCGGAGATCCTGACGCGCTGCATTCCCGGCTGCGAAGCCATGGAAGCCACCAGCCCGACCGAGCGCACCGCCCGCGTGGCCGTGAAGATCGGCCCGGTGCGTGCGCGCTTCGTGGGCCATGTGCGCATGGAAGACATCCGCGCCAACGAAGGCTGCGTGCTGCGCTTTCAGGGTTCGGGCGGCGCGGCCGGCATGGCCAAGGGCCACTCGAACGTTGAACTCACCGACGAGGCCGGTGGCACACGCCTGCGCTACACCGCGCAGGCCGCCATCGGCGGCAAGCTGGGCCAGGTGGGCGGCCGCATGATCGACGCAGCCTCCAAGCAGATGGCCGACCAGTTCTTCACCGCGTTCAACGAACAGATGGTGGGTGTGCCGGTGGTGGAGGCTGTTGAAGCAGCGCCCGCGGAAACCGCGGCAAGCGCCACCGCTGCGCCGCAGCCCGCCTTCGTGCCGCGCACCGTCCACGCACCCCAGCCCGCCGCCAGCGGCGAAGGCGTGCGCGTGCTGTGGTTCGTGCTCGGGTCCCTGTCCACCGGCTTCGGCGTGTGGATCGCTTCGCTGTTGACTGCTTGAGGACCGCCCGATGAAAGCCGCCGCCTTCGACTACGTCAAACCCGCCTCCATCGACCAGGTCATTGCCCTGCTGCAGGAACACGGCGACGACGCCCGCCTGCTCGCCGGCGGCCAGACGCTGATGGCCACCCTGAACATGCGCCTGTCCGAGCCGCAACTGGTGATCGACATCACCGGCATCGAATCCTTGCGCGGCATCAGCGTGCAGGGCCAGGTGCTGCGCATCGGCGCGCTGGCCACGCACACCGACATCGAGTTCAGCCCGCTGGTGGCGCGCCACGCCCCGCTGCTCAAGGCGGCCGCGCCCCACATCGCGCACCGCGCCATCCGCAACAGCGGCACCTGGGGCGGCTCCATCGCCTACGCCGACCCCGCGGCCGAGTGGCCCACCTGCCTGCTGGCGCTGGGCGGCACGGTGGTGGCGCGCGGGCCGCAAGGCGAACGCCGCATCGCGGCCGACGATTTCTTCACCGGGCTCTACAGCACGGCGCTGCGGCCCGACGAGCTGCTGGCCGCCTGCGAGATTCCGCTGGCCGGCGCGGACCACTGGTTCGGCTTCAGCGAGCTGGCGCGCCGCCACGGCGACTACGCCATCGTGGGCCTGGCCGCCACCGCGCGGCGCGAGGGCGCGGCCCTGCACGACCTGCGCATCGTGCTGCTGGGTGTGGACGCCACGCCCGTGCGCGCCCGCCAGACCGAAGCCCTGCTGGAGGGTCGCGCGCTGGACCTGGCCACCGTGACGCAAGCCGTGGCCAGCCTGCGCAGTGAAATCGACCCGCTGCCCGACCTGACCAACACCCCCGACACCAAGCGGCATCTCGCCGGCGTGCTGCTGCACCGCATGTTGCCCACTGTGGCCACTGCCAGCGCCTGAGCCTCCAAGGAACACCATGGCAGACCTGTACCCGATCAAAGTCACCGTCAACGGCAAGCCGCACCAGTGCAGCGTGCAGCCCCGCACCCATCTGGTGGATTTTTTGCGCGAAGACCTCGGCCTCAAAGGCAGCCACCTCGGCTGCGAACACGGCGTGTGCGGCGCCTGCACCGTCGAGCTCAACGGCCAGATCGTGCGCGGCTGCCTCACCCTGGCCGTGCAGGCCGACGGCGCACGCGTGCAGACCATCGAGGGTGTGAGCCAGTCCGGCGTGATCCGCGACCTGCAAGAGGCCTTCGTGCGGCGCAACGCGCTGCAGTGCGGCTTCTGCACCTCGGGCATGTTGATGGCGGCCAAGGAACTGGTGGAGCAGATGCCGGGCGCCAACCGCGCCGAGGTGCGTGAATGGATCTCGGGCAACTACTGCCGCTGCACCGGCTACCAGGCCATCGTGGACGCGATCTGCGACGTGCTGCAACAACGCAAGGAGGCCACCGCATGAAGCGCGATACCGTCAACCTCGAACCCGGCGTGGACCACAGCCGGCCGCTGACCCCGGTCAACGACGACCAACGCTACATCGGTGCTTCGGTGCAGCGCGGCGGCATCGAGCGGCTGACGCAGGGCCTGGGCCAGTACCTGGACGACATCGAGCTGCCCCGCATGGCCCATGTGGTCTATTGGCGCAGCCCCGTGGCGCACATGCGCATCAAGTCGGTCAACGCCGAATTCGCCCGCGCCATGCCCGGCGTGCTGCTGGTGGCCGACGGGCATGACTTGGCCAAGGTCTGCAAGCCCTGGGTGGCCACGCTGGGCCACCTGGCGGGCATGAAGTCCGCACCGCAATACGCGCTGGCGCTGGATCGCGCCTGCTGGCAGGGCGAGCCGGTGGTGGCCGTGGTGGCCGAGACCCGCGCCGAGGCCGAAGACGCGCTGGCCTACATCGAGGTGGACTGGGAAGAGTTGCCCGCGGCCACCGACATGCGCACCGCGCTGGACCCGGCCACGCCGCTGATCCACCCCGAACTGGGCGACAACCTGTGCTTCACCCGCACGCTGGACGTGGGCCAGGTCGACGAGACCTTCGCCAACGCCGACGTGGTGGCCGCGATCGACTTCGAGTTCGGCCGCCACACCGGCGTGACGCTGGAGCCACGCGCGCAGATCGCGCACTGGAGCCCGGCCGACCGGCGCCTGACCGTGCACCACTCGTGCCAGGCGCCGCACATGATGCAGGACCTCTATGGCCGCCAGTTCGACCTGCCGGCCAGCGCGATCCGCGTGGTCTGCAAGGACGTGGGCGGTTCCTTCGGCATCAAGGTGCACGCCTACCCGGACGACTTCGCCACCGTGGCGCTGTCCATCCTGCTGGGCCGCCCGGTGAAGTTCGTGGCCGACCGGCTGGAGAGCTTCACCAGCGACATCCACGCGCGCCACCACCACATCCAGGCGCGCATCGCGGTCAACCGCGACGGCGAGATCCTCGGCTTCGACATGGAGGACCTCACCGGCATCGGCCCGTATTCCATGTTCCCGCGCACCAGCGCGATCGAAGGCAACCAGGTGGTCAACCTGGTGGGCGGCCCCTACAAGCACAAGCACTACCGCGCCAGGCTCGACGTGGTGTTCCAGAACAAGACCCCCACCTGCCAGTACCGCGGCGTGGGCCACCCGATCGCCTGTGCCGTGACCGAGGCGCTGGTGGACCTGGCCGCGCAGAAGATCGGCATGGACCCGCTGACGATCCGCGAACTCAACGTGATCCCCGACGACGCCTACCCCACCGCCGGGGCCTCGGGCATCAAGCTGGAAATCCTCTCGCACCAGGCCAGCCTGAAGAAGCTGCGCGAGCTGATGAACTACGACGCGCTGCGCGCCGAGCAAGCCGCGCTGCGACAGCAGGGCATTCACCGCGGCATCGGCTTTGCCACCGTGATCGAGCTCACCAACCCCAGCGCCGCGTTCTACGGCGTGGGCGGCGCGCGCATCGCCTCGCAGGACGGCGCCACCGTGCGGCTGGACCCCGAAGGCCACATCACCGTGCTCATCGGCGTGGGCGAACAGGGCCAGGGCACGGAGGGCATCTACCAGCAGATCGCGGCCGACGCGGTGGGCGTGGACATCGCCAAGGTGCGCGTGGTCACCGGCGACACCGACGCCACCCCGTATGGCGGTGGCACCTGGGCCTCGCGCGGCGCGGGCATTGGCGGCGAGGCCGTGCTGCTGGCCGGCCAGGCGCTGCGCGAGAACATCGTGAAGGTGGCCGCCGTCATCCTCAAGCGCGACGGCGCCACCCTGGCGGTGCGGCGCGACCGCATCGTCGACGCCGCCACCGGCGAAGCGCTGCTGCCGCTGGCCGAGCTGGGCCGCATCGCCTACTTTCGCTCCGACACGCTCCCCGCCGAGTTCACGCCCGAGCTCATGGTCACGCGGCACTACGCGCAACGCGACTACCCGTTCATCTTCACCAACGGCGTGCAGGCGTCCTGGGTGGAGGTGGACCTCGACACCGGCTTCGTGAAGCTGCTCAGGCACTGGGCGGTGGAAGACTGCGGCCGCGTGCTCAACCCCATGCTGGTGGACGAGCAGATGCGCGGCGCCATCGTGCAGGGCATCGGCGGCGCGCTGCTCGAAGAGTGCCTCTACGACGACAGTGGCCTGATGGTCAACGCCAGCATGGCCGACTACCTCGTGCCCATGTCGGCCGAGATGCCCGACATCGAGGTGGCCCACATCCAGACGCCCACCGCCACCTCGAAGCTGGGCGCCAAGGGTGCGGGCGAGGCCGGCACGGCGGGCGCGCCCGCGGCGGTGATGAACGCCATCAACGACGCCATCGCACCGTTCGATGCCCACGTGTTCTCGCAGCCGATCACACCGCAGAAGGTGTTGCGGGCGCTGGGCAAGGTGCGCTGATTCAGGGGGGCGGCGGTGTCACCGGCCAGGCCTGCATCTTGAAGGCCTCGGCCAGAAAGTCGATCAGCAGGCGCACCTTGGGCGAGACGAACTTGCGCGAGGGGTAGACCGCGTACACGCCGAGTTCCAGCGAACGGAACGTGGGCAGCACCTCGACCAAAGTGCCGGCCCGCAGATCGGGCCCCACCAGAAACGAGGGCTGCAGCACGATCCCCAGGTGGCGCAGCGCGGCCATGCGGCAGGTGTCGCCGTTGTTGCTGCGCAGGCGCGGTGACACCTTCACCGCCACCGGACCGTCGGGTCCGGTGAAGACCCAGTTCTCGCCCATCGAAAACAGGCTGTAGGCCACCACGGCGTGGTGCACCAGCTCCGACGGATGCTGCGGCGTGCCGTGCTGGCGCAGGTAGGTGGGCGAGGCGCACAGCACCAGGCGGGTGCTGGTGAGCTGGCGGCTGATGAGGGTGGAGTCGGGCAGGCGGGCGATGCGCACCGCAAGATCAAAACCTTCGTCCACCAGATCGACCATGCGGTCGGACAGCGTCACGTCCAGCGTGACCTTGGGGTGCATCGCCATGAACTCCACCCACAGCGGCGCCAGGTGCAGCAGGCCGAAGGTGAAAGGCGCGTTGATGCGCAGCAGGCCACTGGCCTCGCCGCTGCGCGAGGTGATCTCGGCCTCGGCCTCGTCCACGGTGGAGAGCACGTCCTTGCAGCGCGCATGAAACACCTCGCCTTCTGCCGTGAGCGAGAGCTTGCGGGTGGTTCGATGCAGCAGCCGCACACCCAGGCGCGCTTCGAGCTCGGCCACGTGGCGCGACACCGCTGCCTTGGACATGGGCAGCGCGTCGGAGGCGCCCACGAAGCTGCCCGCGTCCACCACCGCCGCAAACACCCGCATTTCTTCAAATCGGTCCATCCGGATCCATTTATGTCATTTTTCGGAACAGTCAGTCTCATTGGATCATGTTTATCTTCTGGTGTGGAACTTCTAAAGTCCAGTCATCGATTCACCCTCAACCCCTTTTTCAGGAATTCACCATGAACAACGTCACCACCGCTCCCCCCCTGCAACGCCTGCTGACCACCAGCGCCGGCTGGGCACCGCTGGCCCTGCGCATTCCCATCGGCATCGTCTTTGTGGCGCACGGCGCGCAGAAACTGTTTGGTGCCTTTGGCGGCTACGGCCTGGAAGGCACGGGCCAGTTCATGGACTCGCTGGGCCTGAGCCCGGGCTACCTCATGGCGCTGCTGGCCGGCTCCGCCGAGTTCTTCGGCGGCCTGGCCTTGCTGCTGGGTCTGCTGGTGCGCCCGGCCGCCGCCGTGCTCGCCGTGACCATGCTGGTGGCGATCGCCACCGTGCACCTGGACAAGGGCCTCTTCATGGCCAACAACGGCTACGAGTTCGCGCTGGCCCTGCTCGCCGCCGCCGTTTCGCTGCTCATCAGCGGCGCCGGCAAGGCCTCGGTGGACGCCACGCTGGCCCGCCGCGCCGACTGAGATTCATCCACCACACGGCGCCCGGCGCCGCAGGAGAAACGCATGACCCGCTTGCCCACCGTTTTTGTGTCCCACGGCGCGCCCACCTTCGCGCTGGAGCCCGGCCTGGCCGGGCCGCAACTCAGCGCGCTGGGCCGCGCCTTGCCCCGGCCCCGGGCGGTGCTGATCGTCTCCCCGCACTGGATGACGCAGGGCGCGCGCGTGGGCCTCTCGCAGCAACCCACCACCATCCACGACTTCGGCGGCTTTCCGCAGCCGCTGTACGAACTCAGCTACCCGGCCAACGGCCACCCCGAGCTGGCCCGCCGCACGCTGGCCGTGTTGCAGCAAGCCGGCTGGACCGCGCAGGGCGACGAGCGCCGCGGCCTGGACCACGGCGCCTGGGTGCCGCTGCGCTACCTCTACCCCGACGCGGACGTGCCGGTGTTCCAGGTGTCGCTGCCCGCCACGCTGGACTCCGCCGGCGCTTGGGCATTGGGCCAGGCGCTGGCGCCGCTGGCCGATGAAGGCGTGCTCATCGTCGGCTCGGGCAGCCTCACGCACAACCTCTACGAGTTCCGCGCCGGGCACGGGCATGAAGAGGCCTACGCCACCGAGTTCGTGGCCTGGGTGCGCGAAGCCGTGCGGCAGGGCGATGGTGCGCGCCTGCAGCGCACGCTGGAGATCGCTCCCCACGCGAAGCGCGCCCACCCCACCACCGAGCACTTCCTGCCCCTGCTGGTGGCCGCCGGTGCCGCGGGCGAGTCGGTTCCCGCGCGGGTGATCGACGGTGGCATCACGCACGGCGTGCTGTCGATGGACGCCTTCGTGTTTGGCGAGGTGGCGCAGTGAGCCACGACCGCGTGTTCCTGCGCCTGGGCGCCACGGCCACCTGGCTGGCGCGCGATGGGGATGAGGAACAGGGGAGGTCGCTCGCGCTTGATCTGGGCAGCGCGAGCACGGCGCAGCGCTTCTTTCGCGGTGACCTGCCCACGCCACTCGAACTGGAGCGGGCGATCGATCATGTGGAAGACGAATTGATGCGCGCCACGGCCTGGACGGCCGGGCGCTCCACGCTGGTGACAGACCACCCGCTCGTGCGGGCTTTGGCTCAGGCCGAAGGTCAGGCCGGGGCGGTGCTCACGCGGGACGTGGTGGAGGGCTTGTTCCAGCGCCTGGCCTCGGGCGCGCTGGGCGATCCGTCAGCGCTGCGTGGCCTGCCGGCGGGCAAGGAGGCGGCTGCAAGCCTGCTCATCCTGCGCGAGCTCATGCACCACCTGGGTTTCAGCCAGGTGGAGGTGGCGCCACCGTCTCCTGGCGCTGCACTTCCTTGAGCTTCATGGCGATGTAGGCCGGGCCGTCCATCTCGCGCAGTTGCTCGGCGTAGCGTTCCGTGGCGTCGAACCAGGTCTGCAGGCTCAGCCGTGTGGCGTCGCCACCGGGCTTGTCGTGCGACATCAGGTGCGACTGCAGAGCCAGGTAGTAGCGCAAGGTGTTGCGCTCCACCACGCCGCGCACGCCGTCCACCGTGACCGGCAGGCCCGCGGCCGTCTTGCCCACCACGCTGAAGCCGCGCTTGTCGCGCCCCAGCGTGGCGAGATACGTCTTCATGGCCCAGCGCGCGGCCGTGCCGTAGCCGTAGGAATAGGTCATGCGCAGCAGCGACTGGCCATTGGCGTGCGGCACCGCCTCCACGCTCATGCGGTAGTCGTGTGTGCCCAGCGGACCGGTGGGGGAGCGCAGCACGGCCAGCAGATGGTCGCTGCGATCGGTCACCACACGAAAGCCGAAACGCACCCAGTGCACCTCGGACAGCGGCTGGTCGAACTTGCGGCCCACGCCCGAGACCAGTTCCTCGCCTGCCGCGGTGCGCTGGGCGCGGCAGTACTTCACGTTGATGTGCAGGATCAGCACGTCGCACCACTGCTCCGCCCGGGCCAACTGCTGGCGCACCTGCTCGAAAGGCTCGTCGATCAGCGCATGCACCTCGCCCTGCATGCGGTCGGCCGATTCGGTGGAGCGCAGGTAGATCGACTGGTCCATCAACTGGCCCGTGCCCTTCTCGCGCAAGGCGTTGAACTGCGCATGCAAGGTGTCGGGTGACGGGGTTTGCGCCCAGGCGAATGGCGCCGTCAGGCCGCTGAGCAGCAGCAGGCCGAAGAGCAAGTGGCGAAGTTCTGGCAAGAGGGTTCGGAGAAGGCGGTTGGTGGGTTGCATCGGCCATTGTGGGGCATGGGGGGAAAGGGGCAATGCAATGCTTCAATCCGGCGCCATCGCTTGCGGGGGCAGGGTGTCAGCCTGCGGGCAGGCGCAGTTCGCGCAGGCGGGACTCGATGGTCGCCACGTCCTGACCGGTGAAATCGGCGTCGTGCACCCATTGAAGCCGGGCGGTCACGTTCGGGCTCAGCGCGGCCTTGAGTTCCCCGAGGAAGGGGCTGGAGGCCGTGAGCCACAACGAATCGTATTCACCTGTGCTCAGGCCTTCCTCCAGCCGCTCGGACAGTTCGCGGGCGAACTGGTGCAGCACCTTCTTGCGCGTGCTCGTGTGCGGCTCGAAGTGCGTGGCGGCGCTGCTGTTGTCGCTGCTCTCGTGACCTTGGCGGTCGCGTTCGAGCTCACTGCCTTTGAGGCGACCTTCGGGAAAGTCGATGGTCTCCAGCGGCACCATCGGATCGCTCGCGTCGGTGCGGCTGAAGAGACGGGCCAGGGAGCCGTTGGCGACCAGAATCCATTGCTTCTTCATGGCGGGTCCTTTCAAGGTGTAGGTACCCAATCTAGGACCAGCGGGTGCGCGCAACGTTGAGTTCGATCAACACCCGCGCAAGCGGTGGCGCGACCAACCTGCCCGGTCATTGAGCACGCTCAAGCGCGCCGGTCGCAGCGCCCTGCAGACTGGGGGTTTTGCTGCGCACGACGACGAGGGAGCCCGTGCCGCGAACAGCCCTGGAATCAAGGAGTCGGACATGTACAAGGTGTTGATCGCGATCGACGGTTCGGCACACGCCAACCGCGCCATCGAGGCGGTGGCCGCGCTGCCGCGCGAGCCCGGCGATCTGGAGGTGGTGCTGGTGAATGTGAGCAACCCGATGTACTACGGCGACATCCCGGCCTCGGCGCTGCAGCAGGTCGACGAAGCCCGGCGCCTGCAGCAGGAGCGCGTGCTGGAAGACGCGGCGCAACTGCTGCGCGCCAACGGCCTCACGGTCGGTGCCCGGCATGGCACGAGCGGGCCGGTGGCCGCGGAGATCGTGGAACTGGCGCGTGAGACCGGTGCGCACCTGATCGCGATGGGCACGCGCGGCATGGGTGCGGTGGGGAGCCTGTTCCTGGGCTCGGTGGCCCTGAACGTGGTGCACCAGGCGCCGGTGCCGGTGCTGCTGGTGAAGTGAGGCGATTCGTGAAACGCATCCTCGTGGTCTATTACTCCCGCAACGGTCACACCGAGTTCGTGGCGCGGCAGATTGCGGCGCGTTGCCACGCCGATCTCGAGCGCGTCGAGTACCGCCACCGCCGCCAGGGTGTGATCGGCTATCTGCGCTCGGCGGCGGAGGCGGTCCTGGGGCTGCGCCCGGCCATCGAGCGCATGCAACGCCGCCCGGCCGACTACGACCTCGTGATCGTGGGCACGCCGGTGTGGTGCTGGAACGTGGCCAGTCCCCTGCGAACCTGGCTGCAGCGCCACCACGGTGCCCTGGACAACGTGGCAGTCTTCTGCACCTGCGCTGGCTCCGGCCATGCCAAGGCACTGGATGATCTGGAGGGTTTGTGCGGACACCGGGCGCTGGCGCGGCTGGCCATGACCGAGCGGGCGTTGGGGCAATGCAGGGGCGACCCGGCGTTTCGCCATTTCCTGCTCGAGCTCAAGCGGGTGCGCTCGGCCTCGGAATCGCTGCCCCCCACGCAGGACCGGGCGCCCGCCTGAAACGGCATGAAAACCGCGCTGCTCCTGCTGCTGGGTCTGTGGTTGCCTGGTGTGTTCTGCCAGCCGCTGCCGATCGAGCGCAACGAGCAGGTGGCGGGTTCGTCGGTGCGGACCGAGACCGCGGTGAAGGGCGACTTCACGGCGATGGGGGCGCGCGTGGTGGTGGACCAGCCGGTGTCGGGGGACGCCTTGTTGTTCGGTGGCACGGTCGATGTGCGAGCCCCGGTGGGTGACGACCTGCGCACCGCCGGGGGCGACGTGGTGGTCGAGAGTTCGGTCGGCGGTGACGTGATGGCCGCCGCCGGCAACCTCAAACTCACCAACGGTGCTCAGGTGGCGGGCCGCGCGGAGCTCGCCGGTGGCGAGGTGCTGGTGGATGGCCGGGTGGATGGTTCGCTGACCGTGCGGGCCCGGCGCCTGGTGCTCAACGGGCCGGTGGGCGGCAACGTCGAGGCGTCCGTCGAGACGCTCGAACTCGGACCTCAGGCCCGTGTTGGCGGGGGCCTGCGCCATGCCTCGACCACGTTCACGCGGGACCCGGCCGCCTCGGTGTCCGGCCCGATCGAGCGTGTCGATCGCTTGTTTGACCGTGGCCCGGGCCGCGGCGGTCGACACCCCATGCACGACGACGGGTGGCCAGGCATGGCCGGATGGTGGCTGCTGGTGCCCCTGTCTATGGGCCTGCTCGGCGTGCTGGCTCTGGCGGGCGTCATCCTGTTCGTCTTCTCGCGCTTTGCCGGTCAGGCCGCGCGCCGGATCGAGACCACACCGTGGCACGCCCTGGGCGTGGGCGCCGCTCTGCTGGTGGCCCTGCCGGTGCTGGCGCTGTTGCTGTTCTTCACGCTGCTGGGCATTCCACTGGCTCTGGTGGTCATGGCCCTGTACCCGCCGCTGTTGCTGTTGGGCTGGTTGATCGGCGCGTTGTTCGTCGCGCGCTGGCTGGCTTCCAGCGCTTCGGGGAACCACCCCAACGGCCAGTCCGTGCCGTTCGGCTGGATGGCACTGGCCGTGATCGCGCTGCTGGTGGCGGGGGCGGTGCCCTTGCTGGGACCGCTGCTGGTGACGCTCACCATGGCCGCTGGCCTGGGCGCCTGCGTGCTGGAGTGGCGCCACCGGCTGGCTGGCCGAGCGGAGGGCGCGCCATGAGCAGCGGCGATGCCTCACCCCGGGTGTTGACCATCGAAGGCCCGGGCAGCTGGCGCAGCCGTGCCCTGAATCTGGTGCTGCGCCTGGCCTCGGGCAGCACCCTGAACCCCGACGCCGACTTTGCCGCGCTGCGCGAGCGCTACGAACGCATGGACGCGCGCTGCTTTCCGCTGCACCGCTCGGTGCGCCGCGAGGCGGTGGACTGCGACGGCGTGCCCGCCCACTGGGTGAGCGTGCCCCAGAGCCTGCCCGGGCGCACGCTGTTCTACCTGCACGGTGGATCGTTTGCGTTTCGATTCCCGCACGCCCAGACGGCGTTTGCCGCACGCCTGTGCCGCCAGTTGCGCGCCAGCGCCCTGGTGCCCGACTACCGGCTCGCGCCCGAGCACCCGTTTCCGGCCGCGCCCGACGACTGCGAACGTGCCTGGCGCTGGGCGCTTGCACACGGGTGTCGGCCCGGCAACACCGTTTTTGTGGGGGACTCGGCTGGTGGCACGCTGAGTCTGGTCACGCTCAACCGCAGCCTGCGCAACGGCGAGCCGCTGCCGGCTTGCGCGGTGCTGCTCTCGCCAGCGGTGGACTGCACCCTGGCCAGCCCCAGCCTCACCGACAACCACCGCTTCGATGCCGTGATCAGCATGCCCCGGTTGCTGGCGCTGCGCGAAGGCTATGTGCCCAGCCCCGAGCTGTATCGCCACCCCGATGTGTCACCGTTCTTCGCCGACTTCACCGGTTTCCCGCCGCTGTTCATGCAGGCCGGCAGCACCGAACTGCTGCGCGACGAAGCCCTGCGCGTGGCCGACAAGGCCTGCGCTGCCGGGGTGGATGTGGAAGTGGAGCTGTGGCCCAGCGTGCCGCACGCTTTCCAGCTGGCCGCCTTCCTGCCCGAGGCGGCGCTGGCGATGAAGAGGATCACGGCGTTTGTGGTGGCACGCACGGGCTGGGTACCTTGAGGAACGGGACGCTCAGCAGATCACCAGATCTGTGTGCCCGAAGCCCTTGGTGTAGTCGAGCACGGAGATGACGACCGGCGTCACGCGGAACACGCGGATCTCGTCCGGCGTCGGCATCTTGAAGGGCAGTGCCTGCGCCAGCGCCTGTGGGTACTTCAGCGGCAGCAGTCGCAAGACTTCCTCTGCCTCTGCGCGGTCATGGACCGCCCGGGCATGCGCTGCCATGGACAGGCCTGTGATCATCATCAAGTCCGATGTGTCGTGGTCGATCGTGAGTGAGATCCGATCGTCCTGCGCCAGGTTTTTCGCCTTCTGGCTGTCCAGTCCGCAGAGGAAATACAAGGTCAGGTCTTTGTTCACGTAGCCCACCGTTGTGGCCTGTGGCCAGCCGTCCGGACGCAGCGTGGCCACGGTCATGATCCTGTGCTGGTCCAGCAGCAGGAGGATTTTTTTTCGGATCTCGTTGTCCATGGCTGCGTTGCTCCAGGTTGGCTCAGGCGGCGGGCCAGCCCACGGTCTGTGCCAGCACGATGCGCTGGGTGGGCCGCAGGCCGAGGTCGTGGGCCAGTTGACGGCGGTCCACGAGGCCGCGCACCACGGTAGCCAAGCCTGCGCCGGCACAGTACAGGTACACGTTTTGCGCGATGCAGCCGGCGTCGGCGCCAGCGAGGAAATGGCGCTCTTCGGCCGTCGCGCCATTCATGCAGTCGAAGTTGGCCACGTAGACCAGGTTCACCGGCGCCTCGCCCACGAAGTCCTGCGTCCCGGTGGCAGCGCGCAGGTCTTCGGCCTTCACCAGGTCGAGCCGGTGGTTGTGCGCATCGAAGCGGTAGCTGCCCTGCGCCAGCACCACGAAGACATCGATCTCCTGCCAGTTGCGGGCCGACGGGGCAGTGCGGTGACGGGTGGATGGTCGGTTGATGCCGAACGCGGCCCAGAGCAAGGCCGAGAGTGCCTCTGCCGGTACGGTTTCCGCTGAAAACGCGCGAACCGAGCGCCGCTGGCGCAGTGCCTCGGCCAGCGTGATTTGAGGCGCGACAACGGGCGCTGGCAGCACGAACAGGTCGGACTGCAGGTCGAGTGCGATCTGTCCCATGTCAGCCGGTGACCTTGAGTTCGTTGAGCACGCTGGTGATGCCCGGCGCCGAGAACGCCGCGCCCTGCGCCGCGTTGCGCTCGGCCCACGAATGCACCTGGCCGCGCAGCGTGGCCGTGGTGCCGTTGACCGTGACCTCGATGGCCTTGGCCTCGCGCTCGGCCTGGCGGCTGAGCGCCTGCTCGATGCGCTCGGTGATGTTCGAGGGCGTGGACGTGGTCTTGAGCGTGATGCTGTTGGTGACGCCGCGCACGCCGGTGAGGGGTCGCACCGTCTGCTCGGCCACACGGCGCTGGTAGTCCCAGTTCACCTCGCCCGTGAGCGTGACCCAGCCTTGTTCCACCTTGACCTGGATGCGGTCGTTCGGGATGAGCGTGTGCCAGGAAAACGCACCTTCGATGGCTTGTGCGATGTCGGAGTCGCTGCGCACATGGCTTCGGGCCAGCTTCACGTCGATTTCTTCGGCAATCGCCCGCACGCCGGCGACGCGCCGCACGGCGCGCTCGGCCACGTATTTCTCGGCGAAAGTCTCCAGGTGGCCGGTGAGCGTGACCACGCCGTCCTTCACCGCCACACCGATGTGGGCAGCTTCCACCGCGGGTTCCCACTCGAGTTCGGCCTCGACGTCTTTCTTGAGTTGTGCATCGGTTTTCATGGATGGCTTTCCAGAGATTTCAGGCGTGTTCCGCCGTGTACATGTGGTGTCGGTTGAACGGGTAGTCCGACTGGGCGCCCCGCAACGGTGTGTCGTTCAGCCGCCCGCTCGGCCGGCTCGCCAGCAACTGGTGGATCGAGATCCAGCCGCGCTCGAACGCGACCGCGCAGCCGGCGAGATAGAGCCGGTAGGCGCGCACCGTGGCTTCGCTGGTGAGTGCCCGCGCGCGATCGAGCTGGCTCTCCAGCGCGGCTGACCAGGCCCACAGCGTGCGTGCGTAGTGCGGCCGCAGGTTTTCGGCGTCCAGCAGTTCCAGGCCGCTGGCGCTCAGGCTGCGCGCCACGCGCGAGACGTGCACCAGTTCGCCACCCGGAAAGATGTACTTGCCGATGAAGTCCCCCATGCCGCCGCCAAGCTGGTGGTTGTCGGTGCCGCCAGCGGTGATGCCGTGGTTGAGCAGCAGGCCTCCGGGTTTGAGCAGGCGCTGCAAGCGACCGAAATACCCGTCGAGCCGGGCGCTGCCCACGTGCTCGAACATGCCGACCGAGGCAATGCGGTCGAAGCGCGCGGTGGGCGGCAGGTCGCGGTAGTCGAGCAGGCGCATGGTCACCCGGTCGCGCAGGCCTTTTTCGTCGATCAGGCGGTTCACGTAGGCGTGCTGGTCATGCGAGAGCGTGATGCCCATGGCGTGCACGCCGTGGTGTTCGGCGGCCCAGAACAGCAGTCCACCCCAGCCGGCACCGATGTCCAGAAACATCTGACCCGGCTGCAGTTGCAGCTTGCGGCAGATGTGTTCGAGCTTGGCCTCTTGAGCTTGGGCCAGCGTCATGTCGGGACGCTCGAAGTAGGCGCACGAGTACACGCGCAGCGGGTCAAGCCAGAGCGCGAAGAAGTCGTCGCACAGGTCGTAGTGGAAGCGCACCTGCTCGGCGTCCTTGTGCGGGCGGTGCAGCCAGCGCGATCGCAGGTGGTGCAGCAGTTGGATGCCCAGCCCTGCGTGGCCTTGCGCCAAAGGGTCGCCCACGAGTTCGGCGGCGATCTCCATCACCTCGCGCAGGTCACCCTCGATCTCCAGGTCACCGCGCACATACGCATCGGCCAGGGTGCCGATGTGGCCACTGGCCAGCGACTTGAGCTGTTGGGCGTCGTTGATTTTCAGGCGCACCGGCGCGTCGGCCACGCCCGCGCGGCCACCGGGCCATTGCAATGCCAGGGGGCGCGAGAGTTGCCCGATGCGCGCTTCAATCAGTGAAGGCATGGTGAGCTGCATGGTGGCGATCTCCTCAAGCTGCCAGTTGGCGCAGGCCCGGGGGTTTGCAGGTGCTGTGGCGCTGGGAAGGGTGCCGTGTGCCGGACACGCCGGGTTCGTCCAGCGATCTGCGGGTGCTGCGCGAATACGTCTTGAGTCCGTCCATGTCGAGGATCTCCACATCGCGGTCGTTCACATGGATGAGCCCGGTCATGGCCAGGGACGTGAACGAGCGGCTCACCGTCTCGTGCGCCACGCCCAGCATGCTGGCGATGTCGCGCCGGCCCATGCGCAGGTGAAAGCGCCGCGGCGACTGACCGCTGGCGGCCAGCTGGCGCGAGAGCTGCAACAGGAAGCGTGCGAGCCGCACCTCGGCCGCCACAGCGGCCATCACGTCCACCAGTTCGTTGGTGTGGGTGAGCGCCCGGCTGCCGGCACGCTGCAACTCGCGCTCGAACCCCGGCGCGGCGCGGCTGAGGGCGGGCAGGTCGGTCTTGCGGATCACGTAGACGGTGGAATCCTCCAGCGCGCTGGCGGCGGTGGGGTGGGTCTCCATGCACAGCGCGTCGAAAGCCAGCACTTCGCGGCGCCCTGCAAAGGCCAGCACCTGTTCGTAGCCGTCTTCGTCGGTGCGGAAGATCTTGAAGGTGCCGGTGCATACGAAGTACAACGCCTCACTGGGCGCACCCATGTGGATGAGGTGCTCGCCCGCCAGCACCCGGCGCAGCCCCACAGCCGTGTGGGCTGCGGTCGGATCCGAACCGGGGTTGTCCAGCGCGTCGTTGCCCAGCATGCGCATCAGGTCGGCGAGAGTGCCGCGCCCGGTTGGAGCGACATCGGAGATCCTGGCCGGAGCCAGGCGGATCGGCGGGGTGAACGGTGGGTTCAAGGGTGGCTCCTCGAGGGCTTGGGGAACTTGTGGACTGGTTCAAGGATGCGCCAGCGGCCTTCGAAGCACCATCGGAATCCGGCGCGACCTGCGTTCGGATTGAGGCTTGATGCGATGGCCTGGATTCCCACGACCCGTTCGGAAAACTCCTACCCCCTGGTGGAGACGTTGATGCGTATCAACATCGACCAGTGGCGGGGCTGGTTGATCTGCCCAAACCTTTCTAAGATGCCCCCACAGGTATCCACGCACACCAGACGTCATGACGGCACATGCCATGCCCCGTGTTCCCCCGCCCGTGGCGGCGTTGGCGGAGCCCCGGCTGGCGCATGCGGCGCTGGAGGGGGTGATCACGGTCGATCACCAGCAGCGCATCGTCATGATCAATCCTGCCGGGCTGAGCATGTTCGGCCTCACCCGTGAACAGGCCCTGGGCATGGAGCTCGCCCGCCTCATACCCCAGCGCCTGCGCGCGCCGCATGCGGACCACATCCGGGAATTTCACGATTCCGGCCAGATCGAGCGTCCGATGGGCAAGCGCGGCCGGGTACTTGGGCTGCGCGCCAACGGCGAGGAGTTTCCGCTCGAAGCGGCCATCTTCAAGAGCGAGGTGGTCCAGCCGTCGGGCACCCAGACCTACTACACCGCGCTGCTGCGCGACCTCACCGAGCTCAACCGCATGAGCTCCATCATCGAGCAGCTCAACCTGCGCCTGCGCTCCGTCTTCGAAATGGCACCGGTGGCCATCTGGATCACCGAGCAGGAGCGCGTGGTGTTCGCCAACCGCGCCTGCGCGCACCTGATCGGCCTCGAGAGCCCGGAACAACTGATCGGTCTCTCCATCTTCGAACTGCTCTCGCCCGCTTCGCACGAACCGGTGCGCAGCAAGCTGAAGAACCTGGGGCCGGAAGAGGGCGTGTCGGTGCTGATGGGATCCATCCAGCGCAGCGACGGCAGCTTGCGAGAGGTCGAGCTGGTGGTGGCTGTGCTGCCCGATCACGAGCGCAGCTTCGTGCAGATGGTCATCAACGACATCACCCAGCGCTCGCGCGAGAAGAAGGATCTGCTGCGCTCGCGCCGCACCTTGCGTGAACTCTCGGCCAGCATGGTGGAGGCGCGCGAGGAAGAACGCCGGCGCATTGCCCGCGAACTGCACGACGAGCTGGGCCAGCGGCTCACCGCCCTCAAGCTGGAGATGACCGCCTGCCAGCGCGACCACCCCAACCCGGAGGCAGGCGAGCGCGCGCAACTCATGCAGGACATGCTGGACGACACCGTGGCGTCGGCCCGCCGAATTGCCATGGACTTGCGCCCCCTGATGCTGGACGACCTCGGCTTGCCGGAGGCCATCGACTGGCTGGTGAAGGAATTCAAGCGGCGCACCGGCATCGAGATCGACACCCGGTTGGGCGAAGGACTGCGTGAACTCTCGCCCAAACTGGCAACCACGCTCTACCGCATCGTGCAGGAGGCGCTGACCAACATCACGCGCCACGCGCGGGCCACGCGGGTGGCGCTCACGCTGGAATGCCACGACCAGAAGCTGCGGCTGACCATCCAGGACAACGGTGTGGGGTTCGTGAACGGCACCCGCTCGCGCATCCCCGGATCGTTTGGCCTGCTGGGCATCCGCGAGCGGGTGCTGATGCTGGGCGGGCGACTTTCCGTGGGCAATGCGCCCGAAGGTGGCGCCCGTCTCGTGGTGCATGTGCCTCTGACACAACCCCCCGCGCATGCGCCGGACGAGGATTTCAAGGACTCGACGGAGCCGCTTTTCGACGAATCCACACGAGGCACCCTGGACCCTTGAACAACGGAGGCAACACCATGAGCGACTCACCAACCTCTTCAGCCGCCAGCCGCGACGCCCTGGCGCATGAGCTGCGCGTGCACCAGATCGAACTGGAGCAGCAGAACGAGGAACTGCAGCGCACCCAGTCCGACCTCGCCCTGGCGCACGACCGCTACCGCGACCTGTACGACTTTGCGCCGGTCGGCTATTGCACGTTGGACGAGCAGGGTTGCATCCTGAAGATCAACCTCACCGGCGCCGGCCTGTTGGGGCAACCGCGCGCGGCGTTGCACGGCAAGCCGCTGGCGCGCTTCGTGAGCCAGAACGACGCCGACCGCTGGCACCTCTACCTGCGCTGGGCGCTGGCGCGCGAGACACCGCAGCGCATCGACCTCACCATGAACTTTGCCGACGGCACGCTGCACTGGTTCGCCGCCGTCAACAGCGTGCGCGTGCTGGCCGACGATGGCGCGCCCACCTTGCGGGTGTCGATCACCGACGTGACCGACCGCATGCGCTCGGAGGTGGAGCGGCGCATCGCCGCCATTGATGCCGACGCCCGCGAATCGGAGCGCCGGCGCATGGCGCTGGAGCTGCACGAGGATCTGGGCCAGCGGTTGAGCGCCATCAAGATCAACCTGGCCAGGCGCAATGACGACGACATGGTGGGCGAGATCGATCAGGCGCTGGCGCTGGTGCGGCGCATCACGACCGACCTGCGCCCACCCATGCTGGACGACCTGGGGCTACACCCCGCCATCGAGTGGCTGGCCAGGGACACGGCGCGTCGGCTCAATCTGAAGCTGTCCCTGCGCATGGACAACGACCTGCCACCACTGGGCCGTGCGGTCTCGCTGGCGCTCTACCGCTTTTTCCAGGAATCGCTGTCCTACCTGCTGCACGAGACCAATGCCTCGGAACTGATCATCGTGGTGCAGCGCCCACTGGGCCAGTTCATCCTCACCCTGCGCGCACGGGGCGACGAGTTGAAGACGCCGTGGCGCCTGGACACCCGTTCGGAGCCGTCGCTGATCCTGGAGCACCGCGCCCGCCTGCTGGGCGGGCGGCTCGGGTTCGATGCAGCGCCCGACGGCTCGGGCTGGATCGGCCTGCAACTGACCCAGAACCTGGACCTGAAGGAAACCCCCGTCAACCGGGCGGGGCGGCCGGCATGAAAGCATCTTCTCTTCAGGTCCAGCTGCGCCTGCTGCTGGTGGACGATCACACCGTGGTGCGCGAGGGCCTCAAGCGTCTGCTCGATCCGCTGGGCAATCACTGGTCCATCACCGAGGCGGGCACCGGTTTCCAGGCGCTCGAGTGCCTGCGGCGCGAGTCCTTCGACCTGGTGATCGCCGATCTGTCCTTGCCCGGCATGAGCGGACTGGACCTCATCCAACGCATCAAGGACGGCTTTCCCGGCGTGGCCGTGCTGGTGTTGACCATGCACAGCGAGGAGCAGTACGCGCTGCGCGCCTTCCAGGCCGGGGCCAGCGGCTACGTGACCAAGGACAGTGCCAGCGACGAGCTCGTGGCGGCCGTGCGCAAGGTCGCCTCGGGCGGGGTCTTCGTGACCTCGGTGCTGGCCGAGCGGGTGGTGCAGCAACTCAATGGCAGCCGCCCTGTCGCCGACATCGGCACCCTGTCCAACCGCGAGCTGGAGATCATGCAGCGCATCGTGGCGGGCGAGCGCATGGTCGACATCGCCGAATCGCTGCACCTGTCCATCAAGACGGTGAGCACGCACAAGACCCGCATTCTGGAAAAGCTCCAGCTCGACAGCACGGCCGCCCTGATCCGTTTTGGTCTGGAGCACCGGCTCGACAAGGTCGATCTGGGCGCGACCCCGGACCTCGGCTGAGCCCGGTGCCCGGGTGACAATACCCGGCATCGAGGAGCGGACATGGTCACGAAGAAGCAGCAGACATTGCCCGGCGGCAACGGGAGTGCCGACGCCCAGGCGCCCACAGCGGCCGTGGAGTGCGGACGCCCGGTGGTGGCGTTGGGCGCATCGGCCGGCGGCCTGGAGGCCTTCGAGCAGTTCCTGCGCGCCATGCCGCAGGACAGCGGCATGGGCTTCGTGCTGGTGCAGCACCTCGACCCCACCCACCCCAGCATCCTGGCCGAGATCCTGCAGCGCAGCACCCGCATGCCGGTGGTGGAGGCCACCGACGGCATGCCGGTGCAAGCCAACCGCGTGCACGTGATCCCGCCCAACCGCGACATGGTCATCTCGCGCGGCGTCCTGGGCCTGAGCCTGCCGACCGAGCCGCGCGGCCGTCACCTTCCCATCGACAGCTTCTTCCGCGCGCTCGCCGCCGACCAGGCCGAAGCGGCGGTGGGCATCATCCTCTCGGGCACCGGCACCGATGGCACGCTGGGCATCCGGGCCATCCACGGCGCGGGGGGCCTGGGGCTGGTGCAGGAGCCCGCCAGCGCGCGCTTCGACGGCATGCCGGCCAGCGCGCTGAAGTCGGGCTTCGCCACCCAGGCCCTCGCCGTGGAGGCCATGCCGGCACTGTTGCAGGCGCATGCCCGACGCCTGGGTTCTCGTCCGGGCGTGGGAGACGGCAGCGAGGCATCGCGCCGGCTCGCGGGGGTGCTCATGCAGCTTCGCCTGGGCACGGGCCACGACTTCTCGCAGTACAAGAAGAGCACCTTGGGCCGGCGCATCGAGCGGCGCATGACGCAGCAGGGCATCGAGGACATCGCCACCTACGAACGCTTCCTCAAGGAGCACCCGCCCGAAGTGCAGACGCTCTTTCGCGAGATGCTGATCAACGTCACCAGTTTCTTTCGTGACGCGGCGGTGTTCGACACGCTCAAGCGCGAGGTGCTGCCGGCCATGCTGGCCCGGCGGCCCGAACACGAGGCGCTGCGCGTGTGGGTGGCGGGCTGCGCCACCGGCGAAGAGGCCTACTCGGTGGCCATGCTGTTGCGCGAGCTGGCCGACGAGCAACACCACGACTGGCAGGTGCAGATCTACGGCACCGACATCGATGCCGACGCGATCGCGGTGGCCCGCGCGGGCCTGTACCCGCCCAACATCGCGCAGGACGTGACGCCCGAGCGCCTGCGCCGCTTCTTCGTCAAGGAAGATGGCGGCTACCGTGTGCGCAAGGAAATCCGCGAGATGGTGGTGTTCGCGGTGCAGAGCGTCATCAAGGACCCGCCCTTCACCCGGCTGGACCTGCTGACCTGCCGCAACCTGCTGATTTACCTGGAGCCCGAACTGCAGGAGCGGCTGATACCGATATTCCACTACGCGCTGCGTCCGGGCGGCGTGCTCTGCCTGTCACCGTCCGAGAGCATCGGCAGCCATGGCGAGCTGTTCGACACGCTGGAGCGCCGGCTCAACATCTACCGCGCGCGGCCCACCGTGGCCTCCCGGCGCGCGGTGATCAGCAGCCGGCTGTCCTGGACCACCGACGGTGCGGGAACGGCCCTGCCGGTGGTGGTGACCAAGCCGCGCGAAACCGCGGTGGCCGACCTCGCGCGGCGCACGCTGCTGCAGACCTTCGCCCCCGCCTCGGTGCTCACCGATCTGCAGGGCGAGATCCTGTTCGTGCACGGCGAGACCGGTAGGTTCCTGCGTCTGGCGCCGGGTCAGCCCTCGCACAACGTGGTCGACATGGCCCACGACAGCCTCCAGATCGATGTGCGCGATGCCCTGCAAAAGGCGGCTGCGGGCGACCTGACGCCGTTCAGCCGCGACGTCCTGCACAAGATCGACGACGAGGTCCGGACGGTGACCTTGAGCGTGCGGGCGATCGCAGGGCCTGAGCCCAGCCGCCATCTGCTGCTGTTCAGCTTTCAGGAGCGGGACCACTCGCAGGCGCGCAGTCCGGCGCGGCGGCGCAAGGCCGGCGCCAGCACCGAGGCGCAGCGCATGCAGGCGCTGGAGCACGAGCTTCTGCTCAGCAAACAGACGCTGGGCGCGATGGTCGAGGAGCAGCAGATCTCGAACGAGGAGCTGCAGTCCACCAACGAAGAGCTGCAGTCCACCAATGAAGAATTGCAGTCCACCAACGAGGAGCTGGAAACGTCGAAGGAGGAACTGCAGTCGGTCAACGAGGAGCTGGTCACGGTGAACTCCGAACTGCAGACCAAGGTGGAGCAGCTCACCGGCATGCAGGACGACATGAAGAACCTGCTCGACAACATCAGCGTGGGGTCGATCTTTCTCGACCGTCGGCTGTTGATCCGCCGTTTCACGCGCGACGCCTCGGCGGTCTACCGCCTGGTGCCGTCCGACGTGGGACGCCCGCTGGCCGACATCCGCTGCGAGCTGCAGGGCATGGACCTGCTGGCCGAGGCCCAGTCCGTGCTGGACACCCTCACGCCGGTGGAGCGCGAGGTGCGCACCAGCGGCAACACCTGGTACCTCGCCCGCATCAAGCCCTACCGCACGGTGGACAACGTGATCGACGGCGTGGTGCTGACTTTCAACGACGTGACCGAGCGCGTGCTGGCGCTGGCCGTGCGCCAGGCGCGCGACCTGGCCGAGGCGGTGGTGGACACGGTGTACGAACCGCTGGTGGTGCTCGACGCGCAGCTGAAGGTGCTCACCGCCAACCGCGCCTTTCTGGACCTGTTTGGCGGCCAGGCCGACAACACCCTGGGTGAGGGGTTCTACGAGATCGCGAACCATCAGTGGGACTTCGCGGCCATGCACGAGCTGCTTGACGGCCCGCTGCCCGGCCAGCGCCCGGGAGAAGACCGCGCGGTCAGCCACGAATTCGCCGGCATCGGCCTGCAGCACCTGCGGGTGCGCACGCGCCGAGTGCCCGACAAGAGTGGCAACAGCGGCTTGGTGCTGGTGAGCTTTGCCGCAACCTCGGCGCCACCGGCCTGAGGGGCTTCAGGGCACCGCGTTCGCCGCCTCCAGCGCCGCGCACACCTCGTCGTCGCCGAGCTGGTGAAAGTCGAGGTAGTGCAACCCGATGGCGCGAAACGGTCGCGGCTCGATCAGGCAGACCACCTCGTCCACCTCGTCGCTCAGGGCCGCGATGGTGGCGTGCGGCCCCACCGGTACCGCCACGATGAGGCGGGCCGGGTGGCGCCGGCGCAGCGCCCGCAACGCGGCCCGCATGGTGGTACCGGTGGCAATGCCGTCGTCGACCACGATCACGGTGGCGCCCTCCACGGGCCGCAGCGGACGGCCTGCCATGTACACGCCACGGCGGCGTTCGATCTCGCGCAGCGCGGTGGGCAACTCGCCCTGGATCCAGGCGTCGTTCACGCCGGGCAGGTCGGCGGTTTCTTCGTTGACCACCACATCGGGCGGTGAACCCTCGACCACGGCGGCCACCGCCAGCTCGGGATGGAAGGGGGCGCCGATCTTGCGCACGAGCAGCAGATCCAGCGGTGCGCCCAGCGTGCGCGCGATCTCGGCGGCCACCGGCACGCCCCCGCGCGGCAATGCAAGCACCACCACGGGCCCTTTCAAGTCCAGCAGTTGCAGCTCGCGGGCGAGGGCGAGGCCTGCCTGTTTGCGGGTTGCAAAGGGTTTTCGGGCCATGGTCGCGCCGGGGTAGCCGGAAGCGACGCCGCGTGAGTCTGAAAACTGGTCGGTGTCGCGTCTCACGAATGTGTTCATGCGGACCTCCTGACACACAGGTACTGTTCAAACCAGCTGGAGGCGAACAGCGCCACGCTGTCGAGCGCGCCCGGTTCCTGGAACAGGTGGCCCGCGCCGGGCACCACCTCCAGCCGCTTGGGTGCATGCAGCTGGCGCAGTGCCTGGCGGTTGAGTGCCAGCACTTCGGTGTCCAGCCCGCCCACGATCAGCAGGGTGGGCGCCTGCACATGAGGCAGGCTGGCCAGGGCGAGGTCCGGACGCCCGCCGCGCGAGACCACGGCCGCCACGCGATCCGGTCGCTTGGCCGCACCTGCGAGCGCTGCGGCCGCGCCCGTGCTGGCGCCAAACAGCCCGAGGCGCAGGTCAGCCAGGTCGGGGTGGTGCTCGGTCCAGTGGATGGCCTCGACCACGCGCCGCCCCAGCAAATCGATGTCGAACACCATGCGACGGTCCTGCGCTTCCTCTTCGGTCAGCAGGTCGAACAGCAAGGTCGCCAGGTGCAGCTTCTGGAACTCGCCGGCCACCCAGCGGTTGCGCGGGCTCTGGCGCCCGCTGCCACTGCCGTGCACGAACATCACCACGCCCAGCGCCTGGGGTGGGATCACCAGATCCCCCGGCAGCGCCAGCGAGCCGAGCTGCACGGGCTCCGTCATGAGCAAGGTAGACATGGGTGCCTCGTTTGAAAACCCCGGAATATTCCGGAAACGGAAGTCAACGACAACCCATTGTTGGTTCTGGCGGATCTGGTGCATTGAGCGTGCGCAATGCACCGACCTTCTGAGGTTTCAGTGGGTCGACACGGGAACATTCATGGTGTTGTGGTGCGAAACGGTCGGCACCGCACCCGTTTGGGGAGTTTGTCGGGCCCGGTGCACCAGACCCGGCACGCCGGGTTGCACCAGCGCATGGCATGGACTTTGCACTGTGCAGGGCATGACGGTTCCCGAGACTTCCTCCAGCCCCGCGATCGAACTGGTCGCGCTCACCAAGCGCTACGGCACCGGCATCCCGGCGGTGGACAGCATCAACCTGCGCATCGAGCGCGGCAGCTACTGCTGCCTGCTGGGCCCCTCGGGCTGCGGCAAGAGCACCACGCTGCGCATGATCGCCGGGCACGAGTCCGCCACCAGTGGCGACATCCTGCTGGAGAACCGCAACATCACCGACCTGCCGGCCGCCAGCCGTGGCACGGCCATGATGTTCCAGAGCTTCGCGCTGTTTCCCCATCTCAGTGCACTCGACAACGTGGCCTTCAGTCTGAAGATGAAGGGTGTGGACAAGGCGCAGCGCCATGCCCGCGCGGCCGAGCTGCTGGAGCGCGTGGCCATGGGGCACCTGAGCGCGCGCAAGCCCTCCGAACTCTCGGGCGGGCAGCAGCAGCGCGTGGCGCTGGCGCGCGCCTTGATCACCCAGCCGCGCGTGCTGCTGCTTGACGAACCCCTCTCCGCGCTCGACCCGTTCCTGCGCATCCAGATGCGCGCCGAACTGCGTCGCTGGCAGAAGGAGCTGGGCCTGACCTTCATCCACGTGACGCACTCGCAGGAAGAAGCGATGGCGCTGGCCGACACCATGGTGGTGATGAACCACGGGCTGATCGAACAAGTGGGCTCGCCCCACACGGTCTACAACCGCCCGGTCAGTGAATTCGTCGCCCGCTTCATGGGTGGGCACAACGTGCTGGACACGCCCAACGGAAAGGTGGGCGTGCGCACCGACCAGATCAGCGTGTTGCCGCTGGCGCAAGCCGGTGCGGACGGTGCCACCAACCGCCGCGCCGTGATCACCGACGTGGAGTACCAGGGCACCTACGTGCTGCTGGGCTTGCAGAACGCCGGTGCCGCCATCTCCGCCAGCACCACTGCCGAAATCTCGGTGATGGTCTCCGAGGCCGCCTTTGCCGCCCAGCCGTTTGCGCTGGGTGAAGAGGTGCAGCTGGCCTGGGCCGCGGACGCCGCGCACGCACTCGCTGCCTGAATCCTTTCTTTCCGCTTTCCACCCACCCTTGCTCAAGGAGCTCACCATGTCAGACCAACCTCAACACGACACCGACCCACAAGGCGGCCACGTCCAGCGCCGCTCGCTGCTCAAGGGCACGGCCGGCATCCTGGCCGCCGGCATGTTCCCGGCCGTGCACGCGCAAGAGAAGATCGTGTTGCGCTACCTGGGTACCGCGGTCAACCAGGACAAGGCGATCGCCGAGAAGTTCATGGCCGACACCGGCATCCAGATCCAGTACGTGGCCGTGACCACCGACGACGTGACCAAGCGCGCCGTGACCGCGCCCAACAGTTTCGATCTGCTGGACACCGAGTACTTCTCGCTCAAGAAGATCGTGCCCACCGGCAACCTCAAGGGCATCGACACCAAGCGCATCAAGAATGCCGACAAGATCACCCCGCTGTTCACCAAGGGTGAGATCGCCGGCAAGCAGGTGGGCGACCAGGGCACCGCGCCCAAGAAGGTGATGTACCTCGAAGGTGAGAAGTCGAAGAAGTTCGCCACCTCGCCCACGCAGTTCATGAGCCTGATCCCCACGGTCTACAACGCCGACACGCTGGGCATCCGCCCCGATCTGATCAAGCGTCCCGTCACCAGCTGGGCCGAGCTGCTCAACCCCGAGTTCAAGGGCAAGGCCGCCATCCTCAACATCCCCTCCATCGGCATCATGGACGCGGCCATGGTGGTGGAGGCCATGGGCATCTACAAGTACCCCGACAAGGGCAACATGACCAAGAAGGAGATCGACCTCACGATCAAGACCTTGATCGAAGCCAAGAAGGCCGGCCAGTTCCGCAGCCTGTGGAAAGATTTCAACGAGTCGGTCAACCTCATGGCCTCGGGCGAGGTGGTGATCCAGTCGATGTGGTCGCCCGCCGTGACCGCCGTGCGCTCCAAGGGCATTGCCTGCACTTTCCAGCCATTGAAAGAGGGATACCGCGCCTGGGCCGCCGGCTTCGGCCTGCCCACCACGCTCTCGGGCCGCAAGCTCGACGGCGCCTACGAATTCATCAACTGGTTCCTCGACGGCTGGGCCGGCGCCTACCTCAACCGCCAGGGCTACTACAGCGCCGTGCTGGAAACCGCCAAGGCCAAGATGGAGCCCTACGAGTGGGCCTACTGGATGGAAGGCAAGCCCGCCGAGAAGGACATCAAGAGCCCCAACGGCGACCTGCTGCACAAGGCCGGCGGCGTCCGCGACGGGGGTTCGTACGAGCAGCGCATGGGCGGCATCGCCTGCTGGAACGCGCTGATGGACGAGAACACCTACATGGTGCAAAAGTGGAACGAGTTCGTCGCGGCCTGAACGTGATCTGACGCTGCCATGAGTTCACCCGCCGTCTCCGAGCACGCAGCCACCACCGCCAGCCCGGGCCAGGCCGCCTGGTGGCAGGCGCTGCCGCTGACGGCGGTGTTCGTGCTGTTCTTCCTGGCGCCGCTGGCGCTCATCGGCATGGTGAGCTTCTGGGACTTCAACGAGTACGAGTTGTTGCCCGCTTTCACGGTCAAGAACTACATCTCGATCTTTGAAGGCTGCGGCAACACCGCGGAGATGTGCACCACCTTCAAGACGTATCTCTCCACCTTCAAGTTCAGCCTGCTGGTCTGGCTCATCACGCTGGTGGTGGGCTTCACCGTCTCGTATTTCCTCGCGTTTCACGTGCGCTCCAGCACCGTGCAGACGCTGCTCTTCGTGCTCTGCACCATCCCGTTCTGGACCTCCAACGTGATCCGCATGATCTCGTGGGTGCCGCTGCTCGGGCGCAACGGCCTGGTCAACCAGACGCTGGTGGAGTTGGGTGTGGTGGAGCAGCCCATCGAGTGGCTGCTGTTCTCCGACTTTTCCGTGGTGCTGGCCTTCGTGCACCTCTACACCATGTTCATGATCGTGCCCATCTTCAACTCGATGATGCGCATCGACCGCAGCCTGCTGGAGGCCGCCAGCGACAGCGGTGCTTCGGCCTGGCAGACGCTGTGGAACGTGATCGTGCCGCTCTCGCGCACCGGCATCATCGTCGGCTCGATCTTCGTCATCACCATCGTCATGGGCGACTTCGTCACCATCGGCGTCATGGGCGGCCAGCAGATCGCCTCGGTGGGCAAGATCATCCAGGTGCAGACCTCGTACCTGCAGTTCCCGCTGGCCGCGGCCAACGCGGTGATCCTGCTGGCGCTGGTGCTCATGATCATCTGGGCGCTCACGCGGCTGGTCGATGTGCGCAAGGAGCTCTGAGCCATGAACCGCGACAAGCGTCCGGCCAGCTTCTGGTTCCTCGCCGCCTTCTTCGCCGCCTTCGTGGTGTTCCTCTATGGCCCCATGCTGGTGATCGTGGTGCTCAGTTTCCAGGGCCCCGAGGGCGGGCTCACGTTCCCGATCCGGGGGTTCTCGCTGCACTGGTTCCGCCAGCTCGCCGAAGGCCTGGGCGTGGTCGACATCGGCGCGGCGCTGCAGCGCTCGCTCGGCCTGGGCCTGGCGGTGATGGTGTTCACCGTGGTGCTGTCGGTGCTGGCGGGCCTGGCATTTCGCAAGAAGCTGTGGGGTGGCAACGCGCTGTTCTTCGTGGTCGTGGCCAGCCTCATCATGCCGTCCATCATCGTGTCGCTGGGCATCGGACTGGCGTTCCGCCTGCTCGACACCGGGCTCAAGTGGGTGTTCGAGACGCTGGGCATGACCGGCATGCAGGAGACCTTCAACACCACGCTGGGCCTCTACACCTCGGCCCTGGGCGCGCACCTCACCTGGACGCTGCCGTTCGGCCTGCTGATCATGTTCGCCATCTTCAACCGCTTCAACCCGGCCTACGAGGAGGCCGCGCGCGATCTCGGTGCCACGCCCTGGCAGGGCTTTCGCCATGTGGTGCTGCCGTTGATCGCGCCATCGGTGGTGGGCATCGCCATGTTCGGCTTCACGCTCAGCTGGGACGAGATCGCGCGCACCTCGCAAGCCATCGGCGACGTCAACACGCTGCCGCTGGAACTGCAGGGCCTCACTACCACCGTGACCACGCCTGCCATCTACGCGCTGGGCACGGTGACCACCGTGGTCTCGCTGGTGGTCATGGCCGCCGCATTGGCCCTGGCCGCGTTCTTCAGCCGGCTGCAGACACGGGGCAAGCGCCCCTGAGCGTGTGAGTGCCGCAGGCGAAGCCGAAGGTACACCAGTGTCCCCGCAGCTGCTGGTCATCAACCCCAACACCACGGCGCTGGTCACCGATCTGCTCGCCCGCCACCTGGGCGGCGTGCTGTCCCCCGCCGTGCAGGTGCGCGCGGTCACGGCGCGTTTCGGCCCACCCTACATCTCCGACGAAGCGGGTTGCGCAGTTGCCGGCCACGCCGTGCTCGACGCCTGGCTGCACGCCCTGCACACCGACGATGCCGCACCCCACGCGGTGCTCATCGGCTGCTTCGGCGACCCCGGCCTGCTGGCCCTGCGCGAAAGCAGCCCGGTGCCCGTGAGCGGTCTGGCCGAGGCGGCCTTCATCGAAGCAGCACGGCTGGGTCCTTTTGCCGTGGTCACCGGCGGCGAACGCTGGGGGCCCATGCTGAAGCGCCTGGCGCACACGCTGGGCTTTGGCGACGCGCTGGCGGGCGTGCACACCGTGGCGCCCACTGGCGCGCAACTGGTGGCCGACCCGGTGGGGGCGCGCGCGCTGCTGGGGCGTGCCTGCCGCGATGCACGGCAGCGCTGGGGCGTGCCTTCGGTCATCGTGGGCGGCGCGGGCCTGGCCGGCATGGCCGCCAAATTGCAGGCGGAGGTGGACGTGCCGCTCATCGACAGCGTGTCCGCCGCGGGCCACTGGGCACGGCGGCAACTCGGCACCACCGCGTGCAGCGCGCCGCGCCCGAGCCCCGAGTTGCTCGCGCAACTGCGCCGCGCAAGCCTCGACCTGTAGCGTTTCCGTCAAAAGTGCTGCAACTTCTGCCGCCTCTCATCGGGGCGGCGCCCGCACACCGTGAGGGGCAGAGCAGAGTTGCCGGGAATGTGCCTTGCCCCGTCACCCGCCATGAACCGCAGCATCCACCTGTTCGGCCACCCGGTGCACCCACTGCTGGTGCTGTTCCCCGGCGGGTTGCTGTTCAGTGCGGTGTTGGTCGATCTTTCCACCTTGGTCGGCACGGGCCCGCGCGCCGTGCAGTTGGCGCAGGATCTGCTGGCCCTGGGGCTGGCAGGAGGCCTCTTGGCCGCGCCCTTTGGCTGGCTGGACTGGCGCCGCATCCCGCGCGGTACCCGCGCCCGCCGGCTGGGCGCGCTTCACGGCGGGGGTAACGCGGTGGCGTTGAGTCTCTTTGCGCTGAGCTGGTTCCTGCGTGAGGAGGGGTTGCCGCCTTCCGCCGCGGTCCTGGCGCTGAGCCTGGTCGCGGGCGCCTGCATGCTGGGGACGGTGTGGCTGGGCGGCGAACTGGTGACCCGGCTGGGTGTGGGGGTGCACGCGGGCGCCCACCCGGATGCGCCCGGTTCGCTCGCGTTCCATTCGCCCGTGCCACCCAGGACCCCGGACCCCGATCCCGGCCCGGCCGATCCGTCTGTCTCCCTGCTCCTATCGGTCGCGGGAGAAGAAGACCCCGGGGCCGCTGTCGATGCCCCCGCGCCGCCGAACCATGGCCCGCGGTCCACGCGCCGCTGACCACCGCTTCACGGGATGACTGCTGAGTTGGCCAGCGAACAGTCGACCAGTGCGGATCGGATTTAGGCTGGCGTCCTCGATGTTTTGCAGAGGTCACACCATGTCCACCGAGCTCACTCCCTGGTTCACGATTGACGCCAACGGCCCCCCCGAACGCGAGGGCGTGTATGAAACCACGGCGCTCGGCATTCCCGGCGAGAGCCACAGCGTTCTCCAGCACGGTTTTCGGCACTGGGGTGAGCACGCGGCGGGGGCGGGCTGGGGCGAGCTTGGCTCAACACCCGACGGTGCGCTCGCGGCAAGGGACCACCGCCCGACATTCCCGTTCACCGTTCGCCACTGGAGGGGCAGGACGCAGCCCCCGGAATGATCGCCAGCGCGTCCCGCACCTGGCCTGTGCGGCCAGCGTTGCCGTACAGTCATGGTCACTTTTCTCAAGCCGGAGTGCAACGGTATGTCGACTCTCGATCGTGTGGATTTGACGGACTCGGAGCGCCTGAGGCTGCTGGATGCGGTGCGGGACTACGCCATCTACATGCTCGACCCCCAGGGTCATGTCCAGAGCTGGAACCGAGGTGCCGAGTTGATCAAGGGCTACTCGGCCTCGGAGGTGATTGGCAAGCACTACAGCATGTTCTTTCGCCAGAACGACCGTGTGGAGGGGCTTCCAGCCTGGCAACTGCAAAGGGCTCTTCTCCACGGAAGAACGGAAGAGGAGGGATGGCGCGTTCGCAAGAACGGCACAACGTTCTGGGCGAACATCGTGCTCACGCCCATCCATACCAGCGAGGGCGTGCTGGCAGGCTTTGCCAAGGTGACTCGCGACATGAGCGAACGCCACAGGCTGCATGAGCTGGAGGACTCGTTGCGCCGCACGAACGAGTTTCTGGCGATGCTGGGACATGAACTTCGCAATCCTCTGGCGCCCATGCGCAACGCTGTGACCCTCATGCAGCGGGAGCCATCGTTGAGCCCGTCGCTGTCCGTCGCGCGCGACGTCCTGGACCGTCAACTGACCCACCTCAATCGGTTGATGGGTGATCTGCTGGATGCCGGACGGCTCACCAGCGGCAAGATTCATACGAAGCCCGAGCGGATCACTTTCAACAGCGTCGTGACGCAGGCCGTCGAGGCCGTCTGGCCAGAGATGAACGCGCGATCCCAGGTGCTCGACGTCGACATGCCCGAGGGCCATGTTTGCCTGAACGCCGACGAGATTCGTCTCATCCAGGTGCTCCAGAACCTGCTGTCCAACGCGGCGAAGTTTTCACCGGACGGCGGCACCATCCGGTTGCAAGCCACCGTGGTCAATGACTGGTTGCGGGTGGAGGTTTCAGACAATGGTGTGGGGATGGACCCGGCGACCATCGATCGGCTTTTTGTGCTGTTTGCTCAGGGGGATGGCGTGAAGGAAAGTCGCCAAGGGGGTCTGGGCATCGGGCTCGCGCTGGCGCGCTCGATTGTTGAAATGCATGGGGGCAACATTTCAGGGTCGAGTGCTGGCGTCGGAAGAGGCAGCACCTTCACGGTCGAGTTGCCCGGCGCAGCACTCGAGGAGCACTCCGCCACGTTCCGCAACGGGTGAGCCGGTGGCGCAGGGAGATGTCAAGATCTCCCCGCCGCGACCGATACAGGAGGTATCTCCATCCACCAGGAACCACCGTGGACGTATCTCCCCTTGAAATCGTGGGCGCGCATGTCGCCAACAAGCAGGCCAACGCGGCCCAGGAAGTGCAGCTGGCCGTGCTGAAGAAGGCGATGGACATGCAGGGCGCAGGTGCCATTTCGCTGCTGAACAGCCTCACCGGCAACCTGCCGCTGGCCACCAGCGGCAGCGTGGGCACGCAACTCAATCTGCTGGCCTGAGGTCGCTGCGCTGCGCGCAATCCCATGAACGCCGAACCGCACGATGCCAACTCGAAGCCCCAGGGCGCAGGCCCTGTGGTGCAGATCGACCTGGACGCTGCCTGCCAGCCGGTGCCGCGCCTGCTGTTCGTGGAGGCCGCGCGCCGCGCGCTCAAGCTCATGGGTCACAAGCTTCAGACCGACCTGCAAGCGCTGGAGTCGTATCCGGTCATCCCCGGCATCGAAGACCTGCCTTCGCTGGAGCTGGGCATGCAGTACATCCAGCACCAGTTCGTCTCGGCGGGGCAGCCCCAGGCGGTGGCCATGGCGGCGGCCCTGCGTTTCGTGGCGGTCATGTTCACGCGCCGCTACCAGTACAACTATCAGGACCTTCGGGTTGGCCACGACAGCGGCACGCTGTTCTGGGCGCCGAGTGGCCCGATGCTGGCCGCGGCGGCGAACATCCCGTTGCAACTCTGGGCGATCGATTGCCCGCGTTTCGTCGAAGCGGAGCTCATCCGCGCCGCGCACGCGATCCACCGAAATTTCGACCATTTCGACGAAGGCGCGTTGATCTATATAGAGCGGTTCATCTAGAACCGCCCGGTGCCGCAGACTGCGGTCGATGCGGGGCGTTCCCGTGACCCACGGCACGGCGGGTTGAACCAATCCCGTGCACCCTGTGTCTTATGACACCTGCGGCTTGTTCGCCGCTGCCTACATTGGGCTCAAGGGCAAGCGTCCGTCTTTGCTCCAGGAGCTCTCATATGCACCACACCACCCACACCCAACGCGTCATCCTGGTCGATGACAGCGACAACGACAACTTTTTCCACGACATCGCCCTGCGCAAGTGCGGCTTTGGTGGCGAGATCAGGATCTACGACAAGGGTGAGGACGCGCTCGCGTTTCTGCTGCAGGACGGCGTGAGCGTGCCCACCCTGATGTTCATGGACATCAACATGGCCGGCATGGGCGGCTTCGAGCTGGCCCGAGCGCTGGACGAGCAACTGAAGCCTGGCGTACCGCTGCAGCTGCACATGCTGACGTCTTCTTCCTGGTCGGTGGACAAAGCCACATGCGATTCGATCGGCCGAATCCAGAGTTACCTTGTCAAACCCCTGACGCAGGAAACGGCGGCCGCGCTGATCGACCTGTGCTGACCTCTGTGCAACAAGTTCAAGACATGCCCACCCCGATTCCAGCCAACGAACCCGATCGTCTGGCTGCGTTGCGGCGGCTGCAGATCCTGGACACGCTGCCCCAAAAGGCGTTTGACAGCATCACCAGCCTGGCTGCCGGCATCTGTGGCACACCGATCGCGCTGATCTCGCTGGTGGATTCCAACCGCCAGTGGTTCAAGTCGCGGTTGGGCACCGAGCTGGCGGAGACCTCGCGCGACGAGGCGTTCTGTGCCCACGCCATCATGGAGCCGAGTGAAGTGCTGGTGGTGAATGACGCCACGCACGATGAGCGCTTTCACAACTACCCCATGGTGCGCAAAGGCGATCTGATGTTCTATGCCGGCGCGCCCATCGTCACCTCCGACGGCGCCGCGTTGGGCACTGTGTGCGTCATCGACAGCGTGCCGCGCCAGCTTGACGACGCACAACTCAACATGCTCAAGCACCTGGCCGATCTGGCCATGGAGCTCATCGAACACGAGCGAAGCCGCCGCGACCAGTCCGATCACATGGTCGAGCAGATCGTGAAAGGTCATCAGATCGTTCGTGATGTGCTCAACGAGGGCCGGGACATGGCCGCCTTCATCGACCGCGATCACTGCTACCTCTTCGTCAACCCGGCGTTTCAGCGCTACTGGATCCGGGAGCCGCAGGAGATCATGGGCATGCAGGTGCAAGACCTGATCGATCCCACGAGCTACCGCGCCCTGTTCAAGCCCAGCCTCAACCAGGCGCTGGCGGGCCACGAATCGCAGTTCGCACTGGAACTGGGGTTTCCGGGCATGGGCGTGCGCTACCTGGAGGTCACGCACACGCCGGCGCGAGACGGTGGTGAGGTTCATGGCGTGGTTGAGCGCACACGCGACATCACCGCGCGCAAGCAAAGCGAACGACAGCTGGATGAAGCCGTGAAGGAGCTGCAGGCCAAGCGCCTGGCCAACCGCAAATACGTCTACAGCGTCTCGCACGACCTGAAAGAACCGGTCAACGCGATCACCAACGCGACCCTTCTGCTGGCAGAGGGCGCCGCGCTGCGCGCCGACCCGTTGGAGACGCGCTGCCTTCGCATCGCCCAGGAAGCCAGTGCCAAACTGTCGCGCGTGCTGGAAGACCTGCGCCTGTACAGCGAGGTGGACATCAGCGACGTGCGGATGCAGCCGCACCCGGCTCACAGCATCTACGCCGGGGCTCTCACGGAGATCGAGGCCGAGCTGGAAGCCGGGGGCGTGGAGGTCGACCTGTTTGTTGCGGGCACCATCCGCGTGGATGCGCCGCTCCTGAGTCTGGCCATCCGCAGCATTCTGGGAAATCTGCTGAGTTCGGCGAACCGCCAGGGCTCGGTGCCGGGCGATTCGCTGGTGGTCATTCGATCGCAGGAAGAGCTGTTCACGCACCGCGTGGACATCACGGTGCAGCGCCGCAGTACCCCGCCCACCACCTCCGTGGTCGCCACTGTCGATGCCACCACCCGCCCGATGTCGGCACGGCGCACCCGAAAGCGGGCCATGGCCGATGTCCGCGAACTGGGGCTGGGCCTGTCCATTGCTTCCCACATCGTCGACCTGCACCAGGGCGTGCTGCAGATCGAGCTCAGGTCCGACGGCACCAATTGCTACTCCGTCATCCTGCCAGGCCCCGACAGGGCGATCGAGCTTCAACGCACCGGGACCGCCGCATGATCTTCACCACCCCGATCCAGCGGGTCGTTCTCATCGACGACAGCGAAAACGACAACTTCTTTCACGAGATCGCGCTGCGCAAGGCTGGGTTCGATGGAGAGATCCGGATCTTCGAAAGCGGTGAACGCGCACTCGAATTCCTGTTGCGAGACCAGATCGGCGTGTCCACCCTGATCTTGCTCGACATCAACATGCCCGGCATGAATGGCTTTGAGGTGGCGCGCGCGCTCACCGACCGGTTGCAGCCGCGCGCGGCCCTGCAGCTCCACATGCTGACCTCGTCGGCATGGTCGGTGGACAAGGCCGCGGCCCAATCCATCGGCATCATCCGAAACTACCTGGTCAAGCCTTTGACCAAGGAGACCGCTGCGACGCTGCTCGACGTCGAGTGCTTCATCTGACGCTGCCCGGCTGAGACGGTAGCAGCAGGGACAGCAGGTGCGCCAGCGGCGGGCTGGGCGGGCGGCCCCGGGCCGTGAGGCAGCCGAACACGCCCAACTGCTGCCGCACGGCGTAGCGGATGCAGGCCAGCATGCCGTGCGATTCGTAGCGCGCCGCCACCTCGGCCGGAATCACCGCGATCATGTCCGAGCGCACCAGCAGGTTCATGGTGGTGAGGATGGATGAGGTTTCGACAAGCCCGCGCGGCAGGCGGGCCTTGTTGCGGCGGAACTCCTGCTCCAGGACTTCGCGCATGGGACTGCCGCGCGGCTGCAGGATCCATGGGTGCTCGAGCAGCTCGGCAAAGGCCACGCGCGGTTTGTGGGCGAGCGGGTGGGTGGGCCCTGCCACCACGCTCAGCGCCTCGTCGGCCACCGGTTTGAACTCCATGTCGTCCAGCGCGCCTTCGGGCACGCGTCCGATGACCAGGTCAAGGTCGCCACGGCGCAGGGCGTCGGTCAGGCGATCGCTGGTGTCCACCATGATCTCGATGGCCAGCTGCGGATAGGTCTCGCGCAGCCGCAGCAACGACTCCGACAGCAGCTCCGGCGAGGCGGCCATGATGCTGCCGATGAAGAGCTTGCCGCTGCCGCCCTGCTCGATGCCGTCGAGCTCGCGCGTCAGCGCATCCAGGCTGCCCTGCAGCCCCTCAAAGTAGCCCAGCGTGCAGCGGCCCGATTCGGTGAGCTTCAGGCCCCGGCCCGCGCGCTCGAACAGCGCGTGCCCGAGTGCGTTTTCCAGCTCGTGCAGCATCTTGGTGGCGGCCGGCTGGGTCATGCCGAGTTCCGCGGCGGCCGCGCGCAGCGTGCCGCTTTTGCCGATGGCCAGCAGCAGCGCCACCTGGCGCATGCGCATGCGGTTCAGCAGCTGTTGGGTGGGGGAGGTGGCCATTGCTCAAATGATAACTCTGGGTTATCAATGGTTTCCAAACTTTCAATATACGGCGATCAATCGGCAACCTACCATCCGTTCGCCTCACACCACCATTCCCGACGGAGACACACCATGAAGACAATCAAATGGGCGCTGGCCGCGCTGGCGCTGGCCCTCACCACCGGCGGCGCGACCGCACAGGACTGGCCGCGCCAGAACGTGAGGATCCTGGTGGGCTCGTCGCCCGGCGGCGGCACCGACGCCATGGCGCGCGCCATCGCCGACCGGCTGGGCCCGCTGCTCAAGCAGAACGTGGTGGTGGAGAACCGCGCAGGTGCCTCCAACACCCTGGCTGCCGACCTGACCGCCAGGTCCACCGACGGGCACACCATGATCATGGGCGTGTCCACCGCGCACGCCATCGCGCCGCACCTGCTCAAGCTCAGCTACAACAACGACAAGGACCTGGTGCCGGTGGCCTTTGTGGGCTCGGTGCCCAATGTGCTGGTGGCCAACATGGCCCTGCCCGTGACCAGCGTGGACGATCTGGTGAAGCTTGCCAAGAGCCACCCCGGACAGCTCAACTACGCCACCAGCGGCTCGGGCAGCACGCAGCACATCGCGGCCGAGATGTTCAAGGACGTGACAGGTCTCTTCATCACCCACATCCCCTACCGCGGCAGCGCGCCCGCGCTGGTCGACCTGATGGGTGGGGCCGTGCAGGTCAGTTTCGACACCATGCCCTCTGTCATCGGCCATGTCCGCAACGGCAAGATCCGTCCGCTGGCGGTGGCCGCGGCCAAGCGCAACCCGCAACTGCCCGACGTGCCCACCATGGCCGAAGCGGGCGTGAAGGGCGTTGAGATGAGTGCCTGGTACGGCATCTACATGCCATCGTCCACGCCCAAGGAAGTCATCGCACGCGTCAATGCCGAGGTCAACAAGGTGATCGCCATGCCCGAAACGCAGGCTCGCCTCTCGGCCATCGGTGCCGACCTCACCCCCATGACACCCGAGGCCTTCCTGGCTTTCCACAACGCCGAGAACAAGCGCTACAGCGACCTGATCCGCCGCAAGAACATCAAGCTCGAGTGAGCACGAACCGCTGACACCCCGAGTCCCGAGGAGACCCTGTGAACCCGACCGACCTTCCCGTTGTTGCCCTGGCCCTGGGCGACCCCGCCGGCATCGGCCCCGAGCTGATCGCCCGCCTGCTGGGCCAGACCGATGCTGCCCGGCACGCCAACCTGGTGCTGGTGGGCGACCCCTGGCTGTGGGCGGCTGGCCAGGAGGTGGCGGGTGTTCAGGTTCCCACCATGCCGGTGCGCAGCTTCACCGAGGTGCGTGGGCGCGCCGATGCGCACACGCCGGCCTGGCTGGCGATGGACACGGTGGCGCCCGAGCAGGTGCAGCGCGGCCTGGCCCAGGCGCCGGGCGGTGCCTCGGTGCTGCGGGTGCTCAACGCCTGCATGGACGCGGCACAGCAAAGCGAGGTGGATGCGATCTGCTTCGCGCCGCTCAACAAGTTCGCCATGAAGCAGGGCGGCCTCAAACACGAGGACGAGCTGCACCACTTCGCCGAGTACCTCGGCGTGCAGGGCTACTTCTGTGAGTTCAACACGCTGGGCGAGCTGTGGACCTCGCGCGTGTCCTCGCACATCCCGCTCAAGGACGCCGCCAGCTTCCTCAGCAAGGACCGCATCAAGGACGCCGCGCGCCTGATCTACCGCTCGCTGCAGGCGGCGGGTTTCGCCCAGCCCAGGGTGGCGGTGGCGGCCTTCAACCCGCACGGCGGCGACGGCGGCACCTGCGGGCGCGAGGAGATCGAGATCATCGAGCCGGCGGTGCGCGAGCTCGCGGCCGAGGGCATCGCGGTGGGCGGCCCGTTCCCGGCCGACACCATTTTTCTCAAGGCGCGCGACGGCGAGTACCAGGCCATCGTGACCATGTACCACGACCAGGGCCAGATCGCGATCAAGCTCATGGGCTTCTCCAAGGGCGTGACCGTGCAGGGCGGCCTGCCGGTGCCCATCACCACGCCGGCCCACGGCACCGCCTACGACATTGCCGGCCAGGGGCGCGCCGATGTGAATGCCACCTACAACGCTCTGCGCATCGCTGTCCGCATGGGCGCCGCGCGCCTTGCCTGAACCCTTTCATCCCAACCTGACATTCCCATGAAGATCAAATCCGTCCGCGCCCGCGTGTTCGAGTGGAAAGGCAAGACCGTGCCTCCCCAGGGCAATTTCTGCTCCAACGCCATGGACCTGCTGTACTCGAACGCCGAGACCATGAGCACCTTCCGCTTCCATTCGTGGACGGTGGTGGAGATCGAAACCGACACCGGCATCGTCGGCCTGGGCAACGTGGCGCTGGCGCCCAAGATCGCCAAAGCCATCATCGACGAGTACCTCACGCCACTGGTGCTGGGCCAGGACCCCTGGGACTACGAATACCTGTTCCAGCGCATGTACCGCGGCACCCACGCCTGGGGCCGCAAGGGCGTGACCATGGCGGCCATCTCGGCCATTGATCTTGCGATCTGGGACATCCTGGGCAAGTCGGTCAACAAGCCGGTGTTCAAGCTGCTGGGCGGGCGCACCAAGGAAAAAATCCCCTGCTACTACAGCAAGCTCTACCGCACCGACCTCAAGGCCATGCAGGAAGAGGCGCAGACCTACAAGGACCAGGGCTTCAAGGCCTTCAAGATGCGCTTCGGCCATGGCCCGGGTCACGGCCAGCAGGGCGTGGTGGAGAACCTCAAGTCGGTGGAAGCGGTGCGCGAGGTGATTGGCTACGAGAACGATTTGATGCTCGAGTGCTACATGGGTTGGAACCTGGAGTACGCCAAACGCATCCTGCCCAAGCTGGTGAAGTACGAGCCGCGCTGGCTTGAAGAACCGGTGATCGCCGACGACATCGACGGCTACGCCGAACTCAACCAGCTCACCGACATCCCGATCTCGGGTGGCGAGCACGAGTTCAGCCTCTACGGCTTCAAGCAGCTGCTCGACAAGAAGGCGGTGAGCGTGGTGCAGTACGACACCAACCGCGTGGGCGGCATCACCGCGGCGCACAAGATCAACGCGCTGTGCGAGGCCTACAGCGTCCCGGTGATCCCGCACGCCGGCCAGATGCACAACTACCACCTGACCATGAGCACGCTGGCCTCGCCCATGAGCGAGTACTTTCCGATGTTCGATGTGGAGGTCGGCAACGAGCTGTTCTATTACATCTTCGACGGCGAGCCCGTGGCCGAGAACGGTTTCCTGGACCTGCGCGACGACGTGCCCGGCCTGGGCCTCACGCTCAAGACCGGGTTCCTCGACCAGTTCAACATCATCGGCTGAGCGCGCGATGAACCGACGCTACAAGGGCGTGTTCCCGGTGGTGCCCACCACCTTCCATGAAGACGGCACGCTCGATCTCGAAAGCCAGAAGCGCTGCCTCGACTTCATGATCGACGCCGGCTCCAACGGCCTGTGCATTCTGGCCAACTTCTCCGAGCAGTTTTCGCTGTCGGACGCCGAGCGCGAAACCCTCACCCGCGTGGCGCTGGAACACGTGGCGGGCCGCGTGCCCGTGATCGTGACCACCACCCACTACGGCACCGCCGTGTGCGCCGAGCGCAGCCGGCGCGCGCAAGAGCAGGGCGCGGCCATGGTGATGGTGATGCCGCCGTACCACGGCGCCACCTTCCGCGTGCCCGAGGCGCAGATCTTCGAGTTCTACGCGCGGTTGTCCGACGCCATCGACATTCCCATCATGGTGCAGGACGCGCCCGCCAGCGGCACGGTGCTCTCGGCGCCATTCCTCGCGCGCATGGCCAAGGAGATCGAGCAACTGTCCTACTTCAAGATCGAGACCGCAGGCGCGGCCAGCAAACTGCGCGAACTCATCCGCCTGGGCGGCGACGCGATCGAAGGTCCGTGGGACGGTGAAGAAGCCATCACCCTGCTGGCCGACCTGGACGCGGGCGCCACCGGCGCCATGACCGGCGGCGCGTACCCCGACGGCATCCGCACCATCATCGACCCGTATCTCACGGGGGACCGCGAGGCCGCGGTGGCGGCGTATGCGAAGTGGCTGCCGCTGATCAACTGCGAGAACCGCCAGGGCGGCATCCTGAGCGCCAAGGCATTGATGAAGGTCGGCGGCGTGATCGCCTGCGAGGCCTCGCGCCATCCCTTCCCTGCCATGCAGCCCGAGGTGCGCGCGGGCCTGCTCGACGCCGCGAAACGCCTTGATCCCCTCGTGCTGCGCTGGGGCCACTGACATGGTTCACGGCAACTTCATCGCGGGCGAATGGCTCGCGGGCAGCGGCTCGGCGCCCAACGTCAACCCCTCCGATCTGGCCGACGTGGTGGGCGAGTACGCGCTGGGCGATGCTGCGCAGGTCGGTGCCGCAGTGGCGGCCGCCCGCGCCGCCTTTCCCGCCTGGTCCATGTCCGGCATCCAGGCCCGCAGCGACGCGCTCGACCGCATCGGCAGCGAGATCCTGGCGCGCCGAGAAGAACTGGGTGAGCTATTGGCGCGCGAGGAAGGCAAGACATTGCCCGAGGCCATCGGCGAGGCCACGCGCGCCGGCCACATCTTCAAATTTTTCGCCGGCGAATGCCTGCGCCTGGCGGGCGAGCTGCTGCCCTCGGTGCGCCCCGGCATCGGCGTGGAAATCACGCGCGAACCGCTCGGTGTGATCGGCCTGATCACGCCCTGGAACTTTCCCATCGCCATCCCCGCCTGGAAGATCGCGCCGGCTCTGGCCTACGGCAACTGTGTGGTCATCAAGCCGGCCGACCTGGTGCCCGGCAGCGCCTGGGCGCTGGCCGAGATCATCAGCCGCGCGGGCCTGCCTGCCGGCGTGTTCAACCTCGTCATGGGGCAGGGTCGCACGGTGGGCGAGGCGCTGGTGAACCACCCCGGCGTGGACGCCATCAGCTTCACCGGTTCGCAGGGGGTGGGCCAGCGCATCGGCCAGGCCTGCATGGCGCAGCACAAGAAGGTGCAGTTGGAGATGGGCGGCAAGAACCCGCAGGTGGTGCTGGACGACGCCGACCTCGCCAGCGCCGTGGAGCTGTGCACCCAGAGCGCCTTCTTCTCCACAGGGCAGCGCTGCACGGCGTCGAGCCGGCTCGTCGTCACCGACGGCATCTACCCGGCCTTCATCGCGGCGCTGCAGGCGCGCGTGGCGGCGCTGCGGGTGGACGACGCGCGCAAGCCCGGCACCGAGATCGGCCCGGTGGTGAGCCTGGCGCAGCTGGAGCAGGACCTCGCCCATGTGGAGATCGCCCGGGCCGAAGGCGCCGCGCTGCTGTGTGGCGGGCAACGCCTGCAGCGCGAGACCGAGGGTTTTTACATGGCCCCGGCCCTGCTGGCAGACACCGAGCCCGCCATGCGCATCAACCGCGAAGAGGTGTTCGGCCCGGTGGCCAGCGTGATCCGTGTGCAGGACTACGACGAGGCCCTGGCGGTGGCCAACGACACGCCGTACGGCCTGTCGGCCGGCATCGCCACCACCAGCCTCAAGCACGCCACGCACTTCAGGCGCCACGCGCAAGCGGGCATGGTCATGGTGAACCTGCCCACGGCGGGCGTGGACTACCACGTGCCTTTTGGCGGCAGAAAAGGCAGCAGTTACGGGCCGCGCGAGCAGGGGCGCTTTGCTGCCGAGTTCTTCACCACGGTCAAGACGGCCTACACGCTGGCCTGAGGGCGCAGGGGCCCGCCAGTTGGCCACCGCCGCTCAGGCCCAGATCACCGCTTGTGGCTGCTCGTACCACTGCGGGAGGTGCGGTGCCAGCGCGGCTTCGATGCGGCTGCGCTTGATCTTCATGGTGGGCGTGAGGCAGCCGTTCTCGATGCTCCAGGGCTCGCGCGCCACCGCCAGGAACTGCAGCTGCTCGTGGCTGGCCAGCTGCGCGTTCACCTGACTCATCAGTTCGGTCAACGCCGCCGTCACCTGTTCACGCACCGTTGCGTCGGCCAGCCGCGGGCGCAGGGCTTCGTCGAGCACCAGCGCCGCGTACGGCGTGGCCTGCCCCACACCCGAGACCAGGGCCAGCTCCACCATCGGGTGCGCGTTCAGCAGGTTCTCGATCGGCACGGGCGCGATGTACTTGCCCTTGGCGGTCTTGAAGAGTTCCTTCTTGCGCCCGGTGATGCGCAACACGCCGGCCTCGTTGAGCACGCCCAGGTCGCCGGTGCGGAAGAAGCCGTCGTCGGTGAAGGCTTCGGCATTGAGCTCGGGTTGCCTGTAGTAGCCCGCCATGCGCCCGGGCGACTTGACGAGGATTTCGCCGTCCTCGGCCAGCCTTGCCTGCACGCCGGGGTAGGGCTTGCCCACGTGGCCGGGCAGCGAAGCGTCGCCATCGCCGCCGTGCGAATAGGCGAAGTCCTCGGTCATGCCGTAGCCCTCGAACAGGTTCAGGCCCAGGCGCCGGTACCAGACCAGCAGCTCGGCCGGCAACGGGGCCGAGCCGCTGCCGGCGTTCTTCACCTGGTCCAGCCCCAGACTGGTGAGCACCTTCGCGCCCACCGCAGAGGCGGTGGCCGGGTCGTCGAGCAGGGCGTCGAGCTGCGCTGCCGGCAACCTGGCCAGCACGCCTTGCTGGAACTTGGTCCACAGGCGCGGCACCGAGATGAACAGCGTGGGCCGCGCGCGTTGCAGGTCCTCCATGAAGGTGGCGGCGGTGTCGGTGAAATACACCTGCATGTCACCGCGTACGAAAGCCTGGCACTCCACCCAGGCGCGCTCGAAGCAGTGAGCGAGTGGCAGGTAGGACAACACGCGCAACGCCGTGCCTGTGAACCGGTGGCGCATTTCGTCGACGATGCACTCGGTGGCCGCGCTCACGCTGCCGAAGGTCTGCATCACGCCCTTGGGCTGACCGGTGGAGCCCGAGGTGTAGAGCAGCAGGGCCAGGTCGTCGGCGGCACGGGTGGGTTGGCCTGCCATCGGCGCGGTGCGCGCCACGATGTCGTGCCACTGCTCGAAGCCGGTGTCGGGTGCCAGCGGCAGGGCGATGCAGGGCAGCGATGGCGGCACGCCGGACGCTTGTTTGGGCCAGTCGTCGAGCTTGCCCACGAACAGCAGGCGGGCTTCGCAGTGGTCCAGCACGTAGCGGATGTTGTGGGCCGATTCGGTGGGAAAGATCGCCACCGTGGTGCCCCCGGCCATCCAGACGGCCAGGTCCACCATGAAGAAGTGGGCGCTGTTCTTGGCCAGCATGGCGATGCGCGCGCCGGGCTCGAAGCCCCGGGCCTGCAGGTGGGCGGCCATGCGCCGCGCCTGGTCCATGGTCTGGCCCCAGGTGAATGTGACCACTTCGCCGTTGCCCGCGGGCTGCGTGAGGAAGGGTTCGTCCCGCCGCAGACGTTCGTGTTCAAAGGCGTATTCCAGCATCAACCTGGCCATTGGCCGTCTCCTTGCAAGGGCTCGAAATGGCCCGGACCCGTGCGCATTGGGCCCTTTTTGAGGTCGGCGGCGCATGGGGGTTTGTCCGGTGATGGGGATTCGTCCACATAAAGCGCATAATCGACGCGTGCGACTGTCCATCAGTTGCACAAGCTAGGTGATCGGTCAGTTTCGCGCGCTACGGCGGTACTTCTTGGATTTGTTGTGCTTTCGGGACCCCATCGCTTTTGTTTCATGTGTTTTTTGAGGAGTCCCCATGGGCAATAAACTTTACGTCGGCAACCTGCCGTACACCGTCCGCGACGAAGACCTGCAACAGTCTTTCAGCGAATTCGGCTCTGTTTCCAGCGCCAAGGTCATGATGGAACGCGACACCGGTCGCTCCAAAGGCTTCGGTTTTGTCGAGATGGGCAGCGATGCCGAAGCGCAAGCCGCTATCTCCGGCATGAACGGTCAGTCGCTCGGCGGCCGCAGCATCACCGTGAATGAAGCCCGTCCGATGGAGGCACGTCCTCCCCGCACCGGCGGCTACGGCGGTGGTGGCGATCGCTCCGGCGGCGGCGGCTACGGTGGTGGCGGCGATCGCTCCGGCGGTGGCGGCTACGGCGGTGGCGGCGGTGGACGCGGCGGCTACTAAGCCCTGCGCTGCTTCAGCCTCGCGCTGAGCAAAGCCCAAAAGGCCTCGGAACTTCGGTTCCGGGGCCTTTTTTCGTTGGGCGCGTCACCGCGTCAGGGCAGGTCAGCGATCTCCGGCACGGCGGCAGGAATGGAACCTGTTTCGCCCAGATATGCCTGCGCCAGCGCGCCGTCGGCCGCGATCTCGGCCGAGGTGCCTTGCGCCACGATCCGGCCTTCTTCCATCACGTAGGCGCGGTCGGCCAACGCCAGCGCCAGACCGGCCATCTGGTCCACCAGCAGCAGCGTCATGCCTTCGCGGCGCAGCACATCGAGCGCGGTGAACAACTCGGCGATCACCTTGGGCGCGAGACCCAGCGAGGGTTCATCGAGCAGCAGGATGCGCGGGCGCGACATGAGGGCGCGCGCGATCGCCAGCATCTGCTGCTCACCGCCGGAGAGCAGACCGGCTCGCTGGTGCAGGCGCTCGCGCAGGCGCGGGAAACGCCGCAGCTGTTCTTCCACCCGCGCTTCGCGATCGTCGGTCTGCAAAAAGGCGCCCAGGCGAATGTTGTCGAGCACGCTGAGCTCGGGGAACACCTGCCGGCCCTCGGGCACCAGCACCACGCCTTGCGCCACCACCTGTTCGGCACCCATGTTCATGAGCTCGCGGCCTTCGAGGTGGATGCCGCCCTGGACGGGGCGGTGCAGGCCAGCGAGTGCCTTCATCAGCGTGGACTTGCCCGCGCCGTTGGCGCCCAGCAGCGCCACCACCTCGCCGCACCTGACCTGCAGGTCGATGCCGTGCAGCACCGGCTCGGCGCCGTAGCCGGCCACCAGTGAGCCCACGCCCAGCATCTCGGGTCGGTTCGCGTTGGTGTCGCGCGGTATTGACGCGGTGGTCTCCAACGCCTCTCCAAGATAGGCCAGTTGTACCGCCGGATCGGCTTGGACTTCAACCGGTGTGCCCACCGCCAGCCGCACCCCGGCATCGAGCACGACCACCTGGTGGCTGATGTCCATCACCAAGGGCATGTCGTGCTCGACCAGCAGCACGGTGAGGCCCGCGTCGGCAATGCGCTGCAGCAGCGTGCCCAGGCGCAGCTTGTCCTCGCGCGAGAGACCGGCAGCGGGCTCGTCGAGCAGCAGGGCATCGGGGTCGGTGGCGAGCGAGCGGGCGATCTCCACCAGTCGCCGGTCCACATGGGGCAGGTCGCCGGCCATCGTGTCGGGGTGGCCGGTGTAGCCGCAGAAGGCCAGCAGTTGTCGTGCCTGTTCCATGAGCGCGGGGGCGCTGCGCCGTGCGTTGCCCAGCAGAGGGCCAAGTGCGCCGCGCTGCATGGCCAGCACCACGTTGTCCTGCACGCTGAGCGAGCCGAAGAGTTGCGACGTCTGATACGTGCGCGCCACGCCACGGCGCGAGATCTGCATGGCGTTCTGCCCTTGCAGTGCTCGACCGCCGAGCGCAAAGCCGCCTGCCGTGGGCAGGTAGAAGCCACCGAGCATGTTGAGCGCGGTGGACTTGCCCGCGCCGTTGGGGCCGATCAGGCTGGTGACCTGGCCGGCCTGCGCGGTGAAGTGCAGATCGGACACGGCGCGCACGCCGCCGAACTGCATGGTGAGGCCTTGTGCGCTGATGGGCTGGCGTGGGCGGGCGGGCAGGGCCAGCGTGGCGCTGGCGGGTGTGGGCACACCCGTTGCGCTGCGCGGCCACAGGCGCTCGCGCAGGCGACGCACCAGGCCAGCCACGCCGTCGGGCGCGACCCACAGCACCAGCAGCAGCATGGCGCCGAAGAAGAGCAGGCGGTATTCCTCCAGGCCCGAAAGCAGCTCGGGCAACAGGCCGACGATGACCGCGCCCACCAGCGGGCCGGCCACCGAGCCGGCGCCGCCGATCATCACCACCAGCACGAACAGGATGGACTGCACGAAGCCAAACGTGTGCGGCGTGACGAAGCCCGAGAGCGGCGCGAACAGCGCGCCGGCCGCGGCCGCGCACAGGGCCGAGATGGCAAACGCCACGGTCTTGATGGCCAGCGGGTTCAGGCCCACCGATTCGGCGGCGGTCTCGGCATCGCGTACCGCACGCATGGCCGCGCCCCAGGTGCCGCGCGAGAGCCAGGCGTAGGCCGCCAAGGCCAGAGCGGCGGCGCCGATGGCCAGCAGCGCCATGGCGCGTTCGCCCTGGGCCAGGCCGCCGAGCGACGGCGCGGTGAGACCCATGATGCCGTTCTGCCCACCGGTGAGGCCGCTGGCCTCGACGATGCTGTGCTCCACGATCAGACCAAACGCGATGGTGATCATGGCCAGATAGGGGCCCTTCACGCGCAGCGCGGGCAGGGCGACCAGCGCGCCGAACGCACCGCCGATGAGCGCGGCGATCGGCCACACCAACCAGAAACTCAAACCGGTCCTGGTGGTGAGGATGGCCATGGTGTAGGCGCCAATGGCATAGAAGCCCACATGGCCGAACGAGACCTGGCCGGTGAGCCCGACCAGCACATTGAGGCCCACGCCGACGATGGCCAGCAGCGCCACGTTGGCCAGCACGAAGACCCAGTAGCCGTTGAGCGTGAGCGCGAGGATGGCGCCCAGTGCCAGCACGGCGGCCACCGCGGTGATCTGCCAGCCGGTGCCCAGCCCGAGCAAAGGACGGGTGGTTCTGGAGGGGCTCAAGCTCATACCTTCTTCACCTCCGCACGGCCAAACAGCCCGTTGGGCCGCCAGGCCAGCGCCACGATCACCAGCGCGAACGTGATGATCTGCGTGTAGCCCGAGCCGAGGTGGGAGGTGATCGTGGCCTCGACCAGGCCAAACAGCAGGCCGGCGATCATCACGCCCCAGGCGCTGGTGATGCCGCCCAGGATGGCCACGGCAAAGGCCTTCAGGCCGAAGAGCGTGCCCATGTCGGAGTGCACGTTGAAGAGCGGCGCGATGAGCACGCCGGCCACCCCGGCAAACAACGTGGACAGCGCGAACGCCACCGCCACCGCGCGCCGGATCGGAATGCCCATGAGTCGCGCAGCCGAGCGGTTCTGCACCACGGCCAGCATGGCGATGCCCCAGCGCGTGCGGCGCGAGAGTGTGTGCAGCACGGCGGCCAGCGCCAGGCCCACCACCGGGATCAGCAACTGCAGCGGGTAGACGCCGAGGTTGGTGCCGGCGATCTCCAGCGGGGACTGCGCCAAGGGAGACGGCAGGCTGCGCGGCTCCTTGCCGTAGGTGAACATGACCACGTTGTCGAGCACCATGCCCATGGCCACCGTGGCCATGAGCCAGGCGTCCGAGCCGCGGTTGACGAAGGGCCGCACCGCGAGCACCTCGACCAGCAGGCCATAGAGCGCACACAGGGCCAGCGCCAGGATCACCGCGGACCAGCCGGGCCAACCGAAGGTCTGCGCGAAGGTGAAGGTCAACACCGCGCCGAGCATCATGGAGCTGCCCTGCGCGAAGTTGACCGTGCCCGAGACGGCGTAGGTCACGTAGAACCCCAGCGCCATCAACCCATACATGCTGCCCAGGCCGAGGCCGCTGACCAGCGCTGACAACTCCAACATCCAAAGTCCTTGTGAAAAAGAAAAAGGCCGGGCCAGCCGCCGGGCCGCCCCAAGGCAGGCCCAGCCCCCTCGGGGGGCAGCGACCCGCGAAGCGGCGGAGCGTGGGGGCGTTAGTTCACAGGAACAATGCGGTTGTCGATGAACTGCGCCCAGACGTAGTCATCCGACGTGACGGCGTCGTGCACCGTCGGGGTGAACGGCTTCGCGTAGGTCTTGATCAGGCCTTCGTATCTGTCGATTTTGTAGAAGCCCTGGCGCACCGCCTCACCCTGCGTGGAGCCGGCGGCCTGGATGGCGAGTGCCGCGAGGTGGGTGGCGTCGTACGCATTGGCCACGCCCACGGCCGGCGAAATGTCGGCGGGGGTCTTCACGTTGGGGTACTTGGCCATCATGGCCTTGATCACGCGCTCGCCCACCGGGCCTTGCTTGCCGAAGAAGCTGTAGGTCTGCACGAAATGCACCTCTTTGGCGTTGGGGCCGGCGAGTTCGGTGAAGCGGCCGCCGGCCGGGCCCCAATGAGAGACCACCGGCACCTTCCAGCCCATGCGGTCGAGCGACTTCACCACCTGGGCCGAGGGGCCGACATTGCCCACCATGAACAGGGTGTCGGCGCCAGCGGCCTTCAGGCGCGTGAGCTGCGGGACCATGTCCACATCGTTGGCTTCGAACTTTTCCACGCCGGCGGGCACCACCCCCTTGGCCGCCATCGCGGCCTTCAGGCCTTTTTCGTTGCTTTCGCCCCAGGGGTTGTTCACCAGGATCAGGCCCGGCTTCCTGGCGCCGAAGTTCTTCTGCGCGTAGGCCAGCATGCCCATGTCCACGATCTCGTCCACCGCCGACACGCGGAACGCGTAGTTGGACTCGGCGCCGTTCTTGGTGATGCCGGTGCCCGCGGCCCATGGGCCCATGAACGGCACCTTCTCCTGGTTGATCAGCGGCACGATGGCCATGGACACGGGGGTGTCCAGGCCGCCGAAGACCACCGCCACTTTTTCACGGTAGATCAGTTCGCGCGCGGCGATCACGCCCTTGGCCGGGTTGGCCTCGTCGTCGCGGCGCACCAGCTCCAGCTTGCGTCCACCCAGCAGGCCGCCCTTGGCGTTGATCTCGTCGATGGCGATCTGCATGCCGCGCGTGATGGACTCACCGGCCAGCGCCGACTGGCCCGAGAGCGCGGTGACCAGGCCGAGCTTGATGGGCTCGCCCGACTGGGCCAGGGCATGGCCGGCGAGCGTGGTGCCGGCGAGGGCGAATCCGGCGGCGAGAAGGGCGCGGCGGGTGGACTGGACAGGTGAGGACATGGCAGGACTCCAGATGAAGTGAGGGAAGGGCGGAGATGACCCGGGCCTCCGTTTGCAAGGGGCGTGCCAACCATGTCGTCAATGCTTGCCTGCATATGTAGACATTGGAATAATTGGATTGTTGACAATCTGGCACGTGTCTTGCACGCACTTTGAACGTGCATGCACCCGGCCCTGGCCGCTCGCCAAGGCGGTGCACGATTCCTCAACACGGTGCATTTTTTGTGGAGAAGCCGATGTCCGACGCGCCCCAGCAACCCCTCTCGCCGGCCCAGGTGGTCGACGAATTCCTGCGCATCATCATGATTCCCGACCCCGCCGGCGCGCGCCGTTTCACCGCGCCCGGCCTGCGCATCCGTTTCACCGGCGGGCGCGCCATGAGCGACCCGGCGGAGTGTTCGGCCTTCAATGCCACCCGCTACCGCTGGGTGAAAAAACGCATCGAGCGCACCGAGACGGTGGCTGGCGGCACCGAGGCCGAGACCGTGGTCTACAGCATCGGCACGCTGCACGGCGAATGGCCCGACGGCACGCCGTTCGAAGGCAACCGCTATGTGGACCGCTACGTGGTGAGCCACGGCCTGATCACGCAGATGGAGGTATGGAACGACAGCGCCGAGTGGCTGATGGTGCGCGCTGGTTTAACCCGCTTGTGAGCAGGCTCTCCATGTCTGCACAGTACCTCGGGCCTTTGCCCGACCACGGGCGCTTTGCCTACCGCCCCATCACGCGCCGGGCTGACTACCGCTGGCCCAACGGCGCGCGGCTGGCGGTGTACCTCGGCTTCAACATCGAGCACTTCGCGTTCGGCGAAGGCCTGGGCGCCGGCATCGGACCAGCTTCGCCACAGCCCGACGTGCTGAACCACAGCTGGCGCGAATACGGCAACCGCGTGGGTGCCTGGCGCTGTCTCGAACTCTTCGACCAGCTCGGACTGCCCACCGCCGCGCTCATCAACACCGCGCTGTACGACCACTGCCCCGAGCTGGTGGCGGCGTTCATCGCGCGCGGCGACGAGCTGGTGGGCCACGGCCACAGCAACGCCGAGCGCCAGGGCGTGCTGCCCGAGGCCGCCGAGCGCGAGTTGCTGGTGCTGTGCCGCGACCGCATGAAAAAGGAAAGCGGTGCGGAGGTGAAAGGCTGGCTCTCGCCCTGGATATCCGAGAGCCGCAGCACACCCGACCTGCTGGCCGAGACCGGCTACAGCTACACGCTCAACTGGTGCCACGACGACCAGCCCATGCGCATGCGCACTCGCGATGGGCAAGGCCTGTGGGCCGTGCCCTACCCGCAGGAGCTCAACGACATTCCCATGATCGTGACCCGGCAGATGGATGCCAAGGACTTCGCGCAGATGGTCATCGACAACACCGACGAGATGCTCGAGCAGGCGCGTTCGCAGCCACTGGTGCAGGGCATTGCGCTGCACCCCTATCTGGTGGGGCAACCCTATCGGTTGCGCCACCTGCGCCGCGCCCTGCTGCACCTGTGTGCCGCGCGCGATCGCGGTGAGATCTGGTTCACCACGCCGGGCGCGATCTGCGGCCATGTGAACGGCCTCGCGCTGAACGATCCCGATCCCTTTGCATGAAAGCCGACATGAGTTTCCCCATCGTTGACACCGTGGGCGCCTGGGTGCCACACGGTCGTTTCGTGATCGAGCCCACCGCCAGCGGGCCATTGGACGGCCTGAGGTTTGTGGCCAAGGACGTGTTCCACGTGGCCGGCCAGCCCACCGGCGCGGGCAACCCCACCTGGCTGGCCACGCACGCCGTGCCCACCGAGCACAGCGCGGTGGTGGCCCGTTTGCTGGGCGCTGGCGCCACGCTCATGGGCAAGGTGCTCACCGACGAGCTGGCCTACAGCCTGCACGGCGACAACACGCACTACGGCACACCCATCAACAGCGCCGCGCCCGCGTGTGTGCCCGGCGGTTCGTCCAGCGGATCGTGCGCCGCGGTGGCCGCGCGCCTGGTCGACTTCGCGCTGGGCACCGACACGGGCGGATCCACCCGCGTGCCGGCCAGCTACGCCGGTCTCTGGGGTTTGCGCACCACGCACGGCCTGGTGTCGGCGCGGGGTGTGGTGCCGCTGCACCCCGCGTTCGACACCGTCACCTGGCTGGCGTTTGATGCCGCCACCTTCGAACGCGTGGGCACCGTGCTGCTGCCGCGCAGCGACTTTGCACCCACGCGCGTGCTCGTGCCGCAGGACGCTTGGGATTTGGCCGACCCGGCGTTTGCAGAGCCGCTGCAGCGCGCCCGCGATGCATTGGCCGCGCTGCTGAACACCGCGCCGCAAACGCTGCGCGTGGCCGGCGAGACGCCCCTGACCGACTGGCGCCAGACCTACGCCACCGCCGGTGCGCACGAAGCTTGGGCCATGCACGGCGCGTGGATCACCGAGCACCGTCCCGAGTTCGGCGCAGCGATCGCAGCGCGCTGGCGCGCGGCCAGTGCCGTGACCGATGACGCGGCCACCACCGCCCGGTCGCGCGTGGCCCAGGTGCGCGCGCAGGTGAGGGAACTGCTCGGCGGCGATGGTGTGGCCGTGCTGCCCTCGGCCGCGAGCCTGGCGCCGCGGCGCGATGCCGATCCCGCCGTGGTGGATGCGGTGCGACTGCGCACCATGGCCATCACCTGCATCGCCGGCCTGGCCGGCCTGCCCCAGGTGAGCCTGCCTCTGACGCTGCGCGACGGCAGCGTGCTGGGTGTCTCGCTGCTCGGCCCGGCCGGCAGCGACCTTGCCCTGATTAGACTGGCGGTGCAACTGCAAGGAACGCTGAATGCCCAACACCGCTGAACCCCCGGCCAGCAAACGCCGTGCGCCCCGCGCACCCAAGGGCGTTGCGGCACCTGCCGTCGAAGCAACGGACGAAGACGTGGAAGCGCGCATCTATCGCGCCGTGTTCGACAGCGTCATGAGCCAGCGCCTGGCACCCGGCACCAAACTGCCCGAGGCGCCGCTGTGCGCGTTGTTCGGCGTGAGCCGCGCGGTGGTGCGCAAGGTGCTGCAGAAGCTCGCGCACGACCACATCGTGCAACTGCGCCCCAACCGCGGGGCCATCGTGGCAGTGCCCACGCGCGAGGAAACGCAACAGATCTTCGAGGCGCGCCGTGCGCTGGAGGCCGCCATCGTTCGGCTGGTGGCCGAGCGCGCCACGCCCGCGGACCTCAAGGCGCTGCGCAAGCAGCTGAAGGAAGAACACCAGGTGATGCACCGCTTCGACCAGCCGTCGTGGGCGCGCCTGGCCAGCGCCTACCACCTGCGGCTGGCGGAGCTGTCGGGCAATGCCATCCTGCAGCGCTATCTGATCGAGATCGTCTCGCGCTGCTCGCTCATCGTGGCGGTGCACCAGCCGCCGGGCAACGCAGCCTGTGAGCACGACGAACACGAGCGCATCGTCGACTGCATTGCGCGCGGCGACGCCAATCAGGCGGTGGCCCTGATGGACCAGCATCTGCGCGACCTGGAGCGCCACCTGATGCTGGAACGGCCCGCCGAGCCGCACGGGCTGGCGCACATGCTGGGGCTAGGGTCGTGACTGGCGAAACGCCATCACCGCCTGGTTGCGCAGGGTCTTGAGCAGGGCAAGTTCCTTCTCGTCGAGCGCGATATCGGAGGCGCTGGCCTTGTCGGCGTAGATCAAACCAAAAGGCGTGCCCTTGAGCTGCAAGGGCAGCAACAGGAAGGCCGGCGCGTTGATCTGGCTGCGGTACCAGACGGGCAGCTTCTGCGCCACGTTGGGCACGCTGGCATCGCGGATCAGCGTGTCCAGGCCCTTGTTGCACACCATGCCGAAAAGATCCTGCGCGTCCTTGAGCGGCACGCGGAACAGCTTGGCCACCGAGGCGGCGTCGTCGCCCAGGCCGAATCGGCCGGTGAGGCTGTGCGTGGCCGCGTCGCGCAGGCAGAACAGCACGCGGCGAAATCCCAGCGCGCGGTACATCGTCTCCAGCACCATGCGCAGCACGTCGTTGAGCTCGAAGTCTTCGACCATGGCGTTGGTGATGTCCTGGATGCCGGTGGCCAGCAAGTCGGCCGACACCGCGCGCTGCGGGGTCGCTGGCGGGACGGTCTCGGCCGCGGCCGGCGCGGGCTCGGCCGTCAGTTCGAGTGGCTGCAGGGAATCGGCGGGCAGCACCTTGATCGGCGCGGGACGCAGCAGCCGGGCCGCGGGCGAATCGCCGGCCACCTGCACACCCATGGCCTCGGCGGTCTGCGCGAGTTTTTCGCGCGCGGCCAGCGCCATGGCCTGGATGTGCCTGCTCTCCAGTCCCAGGCCGCTGGCGTAGCGGGTGGACAGGCGCGCGAGCTCTCGCGCCAGCGCATCGCCCTCCTTGTGCAGGAAGGCGTCGGCCATTTCGTTGGACGCCAGGCACAACCAGCGCAGCCGCTCCTCGGTGTCCGCGGGCGTGCGCACCGGGGGGTTGCCTGCGGGTTTGCGCATGAGGCGCTGGATGCTGGCGGGCAAGTCCCACACCCGTGCCACGCCCAGGCCCAGGTCTTCGCAGGTCATGCCCAGCACACCGAGGGCCGCCACGTCTTCGCTCTTGCCGGCAGCCACGCCCTTGCGCATCTGCTGCGCCTCTTCGGGAAAGTAGAACTCGGTGAGCAGGCGGCCCAGGTTCTGGAACAGCGAGCCGATGAACACCTCTTCGCCCTCGCGCGAGTGGGCGCACAGATCGCTGGCGAGCGAGCCGGCCAGCAGCGCGCGCAGAAACTCCGCCTTGAGCAGGCTGGCGTGCGCCTTGTTCTGCATGTGTTCGAGCAGCACCAGGCTCATGGCGATGTTGCGGATGCCGACAAAGCCGATGAGGCTCACCGCGCGCGACACGGTGCTGATGCTGCCGCCGCCGGCGTGCGCGAACTGTGCCGTGTTGACCAGTCGCAGCAGCTTGTTGGTCAGCGCCACGTCTTTGAGAATTTCACTGGTCAGCGAATTCAGGCTTTCGTTTTCCGACGAGGCCATGCTCTGCACGCGCCCGATGGACTCCGACATGGCGGGGAAATCGCTTTTGTGGCGCATGCGCCGCAGCAGGAAGCCCAGCGTGGCGTGGCTGCCCAGGGCCTCCGGGGCGCTGGCGCTGTCTTGCTGCTGGCCCTGCCATTCGCGCAGCGCCTGGGCGAACACCTGCGCGCTCTCGATGCGCTGGCGCGCGTCGCGCGCCAGGCCCCGCATGAGCAGGGTGCGCAGCGCGTCGTCCACTTCGTGCACGCTGTCCTGTGGCAGCACGAGGTCTTCGTGGGTCACCCGGTAGATCGCGCGGTAGGTGTCGCGGCCATCGACCAGCGGCGTGCCGAACACCATTTCGGCGAGCACCAGGGCCGCGCTGAACACATCGCTGGTGGCGGTGGCGGGTTGCCCGGTGGCGGCCTCGGGCGACATGTAGCCCGGCGTGCCTTGAACCGTGTCGGCGTCCACGTCGGCCGCACCCATGCGCGCGGCGATGCCGAAGTCGGTGACCTTGGGGCGCAGGCCGCGGTCGAGCAGGATGTTGGACGGCTTGAGGTCCCGGTGCACCAGCCCGGCGGCGTGCGCCACCTGCAGGGCATCGAGCACCGGGAGCATCAGGGCGACGGCGTCGGCCGCAGGCAGCGCGCCGGTGTCATGCAGGTGCCCGGCCAGCGTCTGGCCGGCCACATACTCGAACACGAGTGAGGGCTGGCCGTCGATCATGTCGGCTTCGAACAGCGTGGCGATGTGCGGGTGGGCGAGCCGGGCCACATGGCGCGCCTCGCGCAGCCAGGGCTCCATGGCGGCACCGGCGCCCGGCCGCACCACCTGCATCACCTTGATGGCGACCAGCCGGTCCAGGCGCGGATCGTGGGCCAGCCACACCGTGGCGTGCACGCCCTTGCCCAGCACCTGGCGCAGTTCGTATCGGCCCAGGTACTTCGGGTGGGCAGGGCGGCTGCCGGTGCTGGGGGGAGCGTTTGATTTCACGTGGATCCGGAAGGGTTCAGGTGGCGTTGTTGACCATCACCAGCTTACCCTTGACCGAGCGCGACCCCATGATGGCGTAGGCCTTGTGCAATTCGCTCATGGGCAGGGTCTGGTCGATCACCGGCTTGACCTGTCCTTTGGCGTACATCACGGCCAGGGCCTGCATCATCTCGGCGTTGGCCTTGGGTTCGCGGCGCGCGAAGTCGCCCCAGAACACGCCCACGATACTCGCGCCCTTGAGCAGGGTGAGGTTCAGGGGCAGGGCAGGGATGGGGCCGCTGGCAAAGCCCACCACGAGGTAGCGGCCGCGCCATGCGATCGAACGGAAAGCAGGTTCGGCGAAGTCACCACCCACCGGGTCGTAGATCACGTCGGGACCCTTGCCGTCGGTGAGCTGCTTGATCGCATCGCGCAGGCCTTCCTTGGGCGTGTGCACGCTGTAGTTGATGGTGGCGTCGGCACCGAGCTGTTTGCACAGCTCGCACTTCTCGTCGCTGGAGGCGGCGGCGATCACGCGCGCGCCGGCGGCCTTGGCGATCTGGATCGCCGCCGTGCCCACGCCGCCAGCGGCGCCCAGCACCAGCACCGTCTCGCCGGCTTTCAGCGCTGCGCGGTCCATGAGGGCGTGCCACGAGGTGGCGTAGATCATGATGAAGGCGGCCGCGTCCACCGCCGGGAAACCGGCCGGCAGTGGCATGCACAACGCAGCGGGCGCGATGGTGTGCGTGCCGAAGCCTCCGGTGCCACTGAGGCAGGCCACGCTCTGGCCCACTTGAAGGTGCTTCACACCCTCGCCCACGGCGCGCACGACGCCGGCGTATTCCGAGCCCGGCACAAAGGGCAGGGCGGGCTTCATCTGGTACTTGTTCTGCACGATCAGCAGATCGGGAAAGTTCAGGCTCGCGGCCTGAATTTCGATCAGCACCTCGCCCGCCTTGGGCTCGGGCGTGGGCAGTTCTTTCCAGGTCAGGGCGTCAACGCCCACGGGGTTTTCACAAAGCCAGGCGTGCATGCCTTCTCCTTGGTGGTTGGGGTCGATGATCGGTCCATGATAGGCAGGCAGGCGACCTCGATTGCAGCGGGTAAGCCCGTTGTCTGTCTCAAGCGTGACCGGGGGGAACCCACCTAAAATCGTGGCAATGAAAATTCTCATCTCCAACGACGATGGTTACCAGGCGCCCGGCCTCGTGGCGCTGTATGAGGCCCTCAAGGGGCTGGCCGAGGTGGAGGTGGTGGCACCCGAGCACAACAACAGCGCCAAATCCAACGCGCTGACCCTGCATTCCCCTCTGTACGTGCACACCTCGCACAACGGCTTTCGCTACGTCAACGGCACGCCCGCCGACTGCGTGCACATTGCGCTCACCGGCTTGCTGGGCTATCGGCCCGATCTGGTGGTCTCGGGCATCAACAACGGGGCCAACATGGGTGACGACACCATTTACTCAGGTACCGTGGGCGCTGCCATGGAAGGTTACCTCTTTGGTATTCCAGCCATCGCGTTTTCGCAGACCGAAAAGGGCTGGGGACACCTGGAGGACGCGGGCCAGATGGCGGCGCGCCTCGTGTCGCAATTGCTGCCATCGCTGGAGAGCGGGGCCCCCGTCGAACCCTGGCTGCTCAACGTGAACATCCCCAACCGCCCACTGGCCGACATCCGGGGCTTCAAGGTCGCGCGTCTGGGTCGGCGCCACGCGGCCGAGCAGGTGATCTCGCAGACCAACCCGCGCGGCGACACCATGTACTGGATCGGCAGCGCGGGCAAGGCCAAGGACGACGCCGATGGCACCGACTTCCACGCCGCGTTGCAGGGTTACGCCACCATCACACCGTTGAAGGTGGACCTGACCGACCACGAGCGGCTGGCCTACTGGGCACCGACCGCTGCCAGCCTGTCGGCGCCAGAGGGGGTGCAACCCACGGGTGGAGCGGTTTCTTGAAAGACGGCGGCAAGGCCCGTCCAGGCTTTCCGGCCAGGCTGCCGGTGCTCCCGCACCCGCCAACGGTGCGCAAACCGGTGGCACGGGCTTCCCAGCCCGCACTGGCCCCGATCAAACCGGTGCCACGTCCGGCCATCAAGGCCCTCGCCGCAACGCGGCCTGTGGTGCCCAGCGGCGTGGGCATGGACTCATCGGCCGTGCGCGCATCCATGGTGCGCAAGATCCAGGCGCAAGGCGTGAGCCACGCAGGCGTGCTGGCAGCCTTGCAGGCGGTGGAGCGCCACCGGTTTGTCGACACCGCGCTGGTGAATCAGGCGTACGAAGACACGAGTCTGCCGATCGGCCTGGGCCAGACCATCTCCAAGCCCGGCGTGGTTGCGCGCATGATCGAGTTGCTGTGCGCCAGCCACACTGGAAAGCTCGGCCGGGTACTTGAGATCGGTACCGGCTGCGGCTACCAGGCCGCCGTGCTCAGCCATGTGGCGCGCGAGGTCTACAGCATCGAGCGCTTGCGCGGTCTGCACGAGAAAGCGCGCGAGAACCTTCGCGCCTTTCGCGTCTCCAATTTGCACCTGCTGTTCGGTGACGGCATGCTGGGGTACGCCAAAGGTGCTCCTTATGCCGCCATCATTGCCGCCGCTGGTGGCAACGACATCCCCCAGGCCTGGATCGATCAGCTGGCGGTGGGTGGTCGGCTGGTGGCACCGGCCGTGACCGCAGCGGGCAAGCAAAACCTGGTGGTGGTGGACAAAACCGCCACCGGCGTGGTTCGCACCGAGCTGGAGGCGGTGTTTTTTGTGCCACTAAAATCGGGCATCGCATGAGTGTCCCGCTGCCCTGAGCAGCGGCAGCGTTTTTTCAATCGGGGCCGCCTGCGGGCGTGTCCCGTCCATTGGTTGGGAGTTTTCATGTACATGCGTTTTCCCCAGGCACCGGGCCTGCCCCTTGAATCGCGTCGTTCCGCCTGGCGTGGTGCCGCGGTCCTGACCGTTCTGGCGGCCTTGCTGGTCACTGCGGGTTGTTCCACCCGGCGTGTGTCGGGTCCTGCTCCGGTGGAAGACCGCGGCTTGGTCCGACCCGCAGACATCGTTCCCCTGCCCGGCGCCGAGAACGCCGGCAAGCCCGGTTACTACACCGTGAAACCGGGCGACACGCTCTTTCGCATCGCTCTGGACAATGGCCAGAACTGGCGCGATGTTCAAGCCTGGAACAGCCTGACCAATCCCAACGCGATTGAAGTGGGTCAGGTGCTGCGCGTGCAGCCGCCGGCGCCAGTGCCGCCTTCCACGCCTGCCGTGGCCAGCACGCCGGTGAGTCCGGCCGGCGTCGTCTCCCGTCCGCTTACCGACACCTCGCCCGCAGCGGCTCCCATTCCAGCGCCGGCGCCGGCCCCTGCGCCCGCCTCGGCTGGCGCCGACGAGCTCAATTTCGTGTGGCCTGCGCAGGGCACGGTGGTGTCTTCGTTCGACGAGACGACGAACAAGGGTGTGTCGATCTCCGGCAAGATCGGTGATCCGGTGGTCGCCGCGGCCGATGGCCGTGTGGTGTACGCCGGTGCCGGTCTGCGTGGCTACGGCAACCTGATCATCCTCAAGCACAACAACACCTACCTCACGGCCTACGCGCACAACCAAGCCTTGTTGGTGCGCGAAGATCAAGCCGTGCGCCAAGGCCAGAAGATCGCCGAGATGGGCAGCAGCGACACCGATCGCGTGAAGCTGCACTTCGAGGTGCGCCGCCTGGGCAAGCCGGTCGACCCGATCGGTTATCTGCCGAAGCGTTGAGCCGGGCCACCATGGCCTGGCCCGTTCTTGTTTTCGACATCGAGTCGATCCCCGACATCGATGGCTTGCGCGCCTTGCGCGGCGAGCCGGCCGATCGGACCGACGAGCAGATCTACGCCAGCTGGCTGGAGGAACGCCAGGCCAAGGGCCAGAGCGACTTCATGCCGCTGCACCTGCAGCGCGTGCTGGTCATCAGCTGCGTGTTCCGCAACGCCGAAGGCCTGCGCATCCACTCGTTCGTGGACCGCGATGGCCAGAGCGAAGGCAAGGTGGTGCAGACTTTTTTTCATGCGGTGGAGAAACACACGCCGCAGCTGGTGAGCTGGAACGGTGGCGGTTTTGACTTGCCGGTGCTGCACTACCGCGGTCTGCGCCACGGCGTGGAGGCGAGCAAGTACTGGGATCTCGGCGAGGACGACCGCGAGTTCAAGTGGAACAACTACATCAGCCGCTACCACATGCGCCACCTGGACCTGATGGATCTGCTGGCCATGTACTCGCCCAAGAACAACGCACCGCTGGACGCCATGGCCAAGCTCTGTGGCTTCCCCGGCAAGCTGGGCATGGACGGCTCGCAGGTGTATGCGCAGTACCTCGCCGGGCAGACCGAGGACATCCGCCGTTACTGCGAAACCGATGTGATGAATACCTACCTCGTGTATTGCCGCTTTCAGAGGATGCGCGGCGGTTTCACCGAAGCCGAATACGAGCAGGAGATTGCGATGGTGAAGGAGACGCTGGGCAACCTGGCGCCCACCGAATCGCACTGGGATGAGTATCTGCGCGCTTGGGTCTGAAGAGCGTTGCTCCACGCTCGCCGTTGCGCGGGTTGCTGCACCTCCCATGGGAAACGCGGCCTGAGACAATCGGTGCATGACAACCGCCGCCACCCTCCACGAAAACAGCCTACTCACCACCGCCAGCGCCGCGGCCCACGACGCACCCGAGCGCCCCTTGCCCGACGGCTGGCTCGCGGTGGAATCCCTCGACATCGATGCCCAGGGCATCGCCCGCCGGCCCGACGGCAAGGTGGTCTTCATCGAAGGCGCCTTGCCCTTCGAGCAGGTCAGCGTGAACGTGCACCGCAAGAAGAACAACTGGGAAGCTGGCGTCGTCACGGCCGTGCACCACGAGTCCTCGCAGCGCGTGCGCCCGGGATGTCCACACTTCGGCCTGCACGCCGGAGCCTGCGGCGGCTGCAAGATGCAGCACCTGCACGAGTCCGCCCAGGTGGCGATCAAGCAGCGCGTGCTGGAAGACAACCTCTGGCATCTGGGCAAGGTCCGCTCCGAGATGATGCTGCGCCCGATCGAAGGGCCGGCCTGGGGCTACCGCTACCGCGCGCGCCTGTCGGTGCGCCACGTGCACAAGAAGGGTGAGGTGCTGATCGGTTTTCACGAGCGCAAAAGCCGCTACGTGGCCGACATGAAGGTCTGCCCGGTGCTCCCCGCCCATGTGAGCGAGATGCTCATGCCGCTGCGCGAACTCATCTTCGGCATGGACGCGCGCGAGACCTGTCCGCAGATCGAGCTGGCTTGCGGCGACGACGTGACGGCCCTGGTGCTGCGCCATCTGGAGCCGCTGAGCGAGGACGACATCAGCCGGTTGCGCGCGTTTGCCCAGCAGCATGGTGTGCAGTGGTGGTTGCAGTCCAAGGGGCCCGACACGGTCAAGCTGCTCGATGTGGACGGCCCCTTGCTCAGCTACGCCTTGCCCGAGTTCGGCATCACCATGCCGTTCAAGCCGACCGACTTCACCCAGGTCAACCCGGCCATCAACCGGGTGTTGGTCACACGCGCACTGCGCCTGCTCGATGCGCGCAGGCACGAACGCGTGATCGACTGGTTTTGCGGCCTGGGCAATTTCACCTTGCCGATCGCGACCACCGCTGGTGAAGTGCTGGGCATCGAGGGCAGCGAGGCGCTGGTGGCGCGTTCGCGCGAGAACCTGGCGCTGAACCAGGCGGGGCAGGGTGCTGCGCTCGCGCCCACCGCATTTGCCGCGCGCAACCTGTTCGAGATGACGCCCGGCCTGCTGGTGTCCGACGGGACGGCGCAAAAGTGGTTGGTGGACCCACCACGAGAGGGTGCGTTTGCGCTGGCCAAGGCGCTCGCCGACCTGCACCAGAACCCGGCTCAGCGCGGTGGCTGGACGCCGCCGCAGCGCATCGTGTACGTGAGTTGCAACCCGGCCACGCTGGCGCGCGACGCGGGCCTGCTGGTGCACCAGGCGGGCTACCGCTGCGTGGCGGCGGGGGTGATCAACATGTTTGCGCACACGGCGCATGTGGAGAGCATGGCGGTGTTCGAGCTGGACCCGACGCGCTTGCCCGGCCACGACCCGGCACCTGAATAGCCGACGCGGCGTGTCGCCGGCTCAGGAGGTGCGCGCCGGCTTGCCGCCGCCGTCGGGGGCTTTCGGGCCGGCGGCGGGCGCATCTTCTGCTGGCGCCGGCTCGGCCGGCATGCCGACGATGGCGTTCTCGCGCATGTACTCGTCCATCTCTTTCCAGCCAGCGAACACGGCGGCCTTGCCGGCGCGCGGGTAGCCGCCAAAGCAGTCCTCGATGCTGCGGACCGCGTGGCGGCAGGCGCTGCCGATGGCCTTGCCCTCGGCTTCCTTTTTCGCGGCCACCTGGCTGGCGCTTTCGACGCCCAGGGCGTCGCAGCCCGCCAGCAGGCTGGCGGCAGCAAGAAGGCAGGTGGTGAGGGCTGTGTGTCGCATGGTCGTCGGTGTGGGTTCCCAGTTGTTTCGGCGTTTGATGCAGGAACTTGACACTTGATTGGCAACGGACACGCAGCGGCAAAGAAAAAGGACCCGAAGGTCCTTTTTCAGAGTGCGAGGCCCGTTTTACTCGCGCTCGCCGCCGAACATGCCCAGCAGCATCAGCAGGCTCTGGAAGATGTTGAACAGGCTCAGGTACAGGCCCAGGGTGGCGGTGATGTAGTTGGTCTCGCCGCCGTCCACGATGCGCTTGAGGTCGTACAGCAGGTACATGCTGAACACCACGATGGCGATGGTGGCAATGGCTGCCATGGCGGCCGGGCTGCCCACGAACACATTGATGATCGCGCCGATCATGATGGCCAGTGCGCCCACGAAGAGCCACTTGCCCATGCCCGAGATGTCGCGCTTGATCAGGGTCGAGAGGTTGGCCATGACGAAGAACACGCCGGCCGTGCCGCCGAACGCGGTCATGATCAGGCTGGAGCCGTTGCTGAAACCCAGCACCATGGCCAGCATGCGCGAGAGCATGAGACCCATGAAGAAGGTGAAGCCCAGCAGCACCGGCACACCGGCTGCCGAGTTCTTCGTCTTTTCGATGGCGAACATGAAGCCGAAGGCACCACCCAGGAAGACGATCAGCCCCAGGCCGCCGCCCAGGCCGGCGGTGATGCCGGTTTGCACGCCCACCCAGGCGCCCAGCACGGTCGGCAGCATGGACAGCGCCAGCAGCCAGTAGGTGTTGCGCATGACTTTGTTGCGCAGCGCATCGCTCGATACCGCGGTGCCGAAGCGGCCGCTGGTGTGGACTTGGTCGGTCATGGTGGTGACTCCTTCATCATCTGACACGGGGGCCGGTGTCTGGGCATCGGAATGACGCCCAACCGGTGGAAACGCATTGTAGGGCGATGATCCGCCTGGGGCACACGGGGGTGGAAACCGCTCTTTTGGTAAGGTCACTTGTGACCTCATGACCCTCAATGGTCGCGGTATCGTCTCCCCATGGGCGCGCGGGCGCTCACAATCCCTGCCTGCAACCTTCATCTGACATCCCAACAGGACTTAAGTTCATGAAAAACAAACCCATGCTGGAAAGCGCCGACGTCAAACTGATCGCTGCCGCCGCCGAAGCCGAAGCGCTGAAGAACAACTGGGCGGTCACGATCGCCATCGTGGATGACGGCGGCCACTTGTTGGGCCTGCAGCGTCTGGATGGCGCACCCGCGATCTCGTCGCACATTGCCCCGTCCAAGGCCCACACGGCGGCCATGGGTCGGCGCGAGAGCAAGGTGTATGAAGACGTGATCAACCAGGGCCGTGTGTCGTTCCTGAGCGCACCGTTCATCTCGGGCATGCTCGAAGGTGGCGTGCCCATCATGAAGGACGGCCAATGCCTGGGCGCGGTGGGTGTGAGCGGCGTGAAGTCGTCCGAAGACGCGCAGATTGCGCGGGCCGGCATTGCGGCCATCGGGCTGTGAGTATTGTTTGCCCCACGCTCCGCCGCTTCGCGGGTCGCTGCCCCCGAGGGGCTGGCCTGGCTTGGGGCGGCCCTGCGCTGCGGCCGGAAAAAAGACCTGGCTAACCGGGCGCAACGCCCCTTGGCTGGTCAAAAACGACACTCGGAGATGATGAATTCTCCGAGGTCGCCCCACGATTCAAATACCTACTTGGTCAGGATCAGCTTGCCCTGGCGTGTGGCCTGCAGGCGGTAGACGGATCCGTTGTGGCTGATCGTCACGGCCTTCTGGCCACGCAGCAGCGAGTCGCTGGTCAGGGAAGGCGAAGCGTCTTCCCTGGGTTCGGTGTCGCGAACCGCCGGGGCGGGCTCCTGGCCGGGGTCCTGGCGAGGTTCGGTGTTCATGGCGCGGGTTCGGTGATGAAGCCGATCTTGCGCACGCCCGTGCGCTGCGCCGTGGCCATGGCCAGAGCCACGCGCTCGTAGCGCACCGCCTTGTCGCCCCGGATGTGCAGTTCGGGTTGCGGTTCCTGGGAGGCCGCGGCCTGCAGACGGTTCGCAAAGTCCGCGTCGTCCACACGCTGGTCGTTCCAGAAGTAAGTGCCGTCGGCATCCACCGACAGGCGGATGTTCTCCGGCTTGTCCAGCACCTTCTCCATGCTGGCTTGCGGCAACTCGATGTTGACCGCGTGCTTGATCACCGGCACCGTGATGATGAAGATGATCAGCAGCACCAGCATCACGTCGATGAACGGGATCATGTTGATCTCGCTCATCATGTCGTCGCTGTCCTGTTG
>NZ_JAKFEO010000114.1:0-76840 GCF_036675665.1 Hydrogenophaga sp.
TGCGCGCCTCGGTCGTGGCCGACCCGCAGTTCGCGCGCAAGAACACCAAGGACAACACGCCCGCCGTGATCTTCACCGAGCTCGTGCCCGGCGACACGGTGGAAGTGACGGTGGCGGCCAAGGGCGGCGGCAGCGAGAACAAGAGCAAGATGATCATGCTCAACCCCGGCGATTCCGTTGCCGACTGGGTGATGAAGACCGTGCCCACCATGGGCGCCGGCTGGTGCCCGCCGGGCATGCTGGGCATCGGCATCGGCGGCACCGCCGAGAAGGCCGTGCTGATGGCCAAAGAGAGCCTCATGGACGACATCGACATGTACGAGCTGCAGGCCAAGGCATCCAAGGGCGAGAAGCTCACGCAGGTGGAAGAACTGCGCCTGGAGCTCTACGAGAAGGTCAACGCCCTGGGCATCGGCGCGCAGGGCCTGGGCGGTCTCACCACCGTGCTCGACATCAAGATCAAGATGTACCCCACGCACGCGGCCAGCAAACCCGTGGCCATGATCCCCAACTGCGCCGCCACGCGCCACGCGCACTTCGTGCTCGACGGCAGCGGCCCGGTCTACCTGGAAGCGCCCAGCCTGGACCTGTGGCCCAACGTGAACTGGGTGCCCGACACGCAGAAGAGCCAGCGTGTGGACCTGAACAAGCTCACCAAGGCCGAGGTGGCCAGCTGGAAGCCCGGCCAGACCTTGCTGCTCAACGGCAAGATGCTCACCGGCCGCGATGCCGCGCACAAACGCATCCAGACCATGCTCGCCAAAGGCGAAAAGCTGCCGGTGGACTTCACCGACCGCGTCATTTACTACGTCGGCCCGGTCGACCCGGTGCGCGACGAGGCCGTGGGCCCCGCCGGCCCGACCACCGCCACACGCATGGACGGCTTCACCGACATGATGCTGGAGCAGACCGGCCTGATCGCCATGATCGGCAAGGCCGAGCGCGGCCCGGTCGCCATCGAATCCATCAAACAACACAAGAGCGCTTACCTCATGGCCGTGGGCGGCGCGGCCTACCTCGTGTCCAAGGCCATCAAACACGCCAAGGTGGTGGGCTTTGAAGACCTCGGCATGGAAGCCATCTACGAATTCGACGTGGTCGACATGCCGGTGACGGTGGCGGTGGATTCGGGCGGCACCAGCGCGCACATCACCGGCCCGGCCGAATGGCAGAAGCGCATCGCCACTGGCGAGTTCAAGGGCATCAGCGTCGCCGCTGCTTGAAAACCGTCGGGGTGTTCGACAGCGGGGTCGGCGGCCTGAGCGTGCTGCGCGCCCTGCTGGCCGAATTGCCCGGGGTGCGTTTTGTGTATGTGGCCGACAGCGCGTACGCGCCGTACGGCGAGCGCACGGTGGCCGAGATCACCGAGCGATCGGAACGCATCACCGCCTGGCTGCGCCACACCCACCACATCGATGCCCTGGTGGTTGCCTGCAACACCGCCACCGCTCTCGCCATTGACAGCCTGCGCGCCACCCACCCCGACCTTCCCATCGTGGGCGTGGAGCCTGCGCTCAAGCCCGCTGCGGCCATGAGCCTCACGCGTCACATCGGTGTGCTCGCCACGCGCGGCACGCTCAACAGCGGACGTTTCGCGCGCCTGCGCTCGCAACTGGAAAGCGCGGCTTCAAGCCCAGTGCATTTCATCTGCCAGCCCTGCGATGGCCTGGCCGACGCGATCGAGCGTGACGACCTGCGGACCCGACAGTCCCTGTGCGAACGTTACGTGGCCGCGCTGCGCGAACACGCTCCCGGGGACATGGATACCGTGGTGCTGGGCTGCACGCACTACCCCTTCGCCGCAGATGTTCTGACGCGACTTCTGGGGCCCGACGTGACCTTGGTCGACACGGGCATCGCCGTCGCACGCCGCACACGCGACGTGTTGGGCCTGTCCATCGGGGTCGCGGCCCATGCGACGCCGCCTGTGCTGTTGTCGACCGGCGATCCAGCAAAACTGTCGCAGGCGGCCAGCCGCTGGCTCGGCCTGCAGACCCGCGCCGAGCAGCTACTGGCCTGACGTGCTGACCGTTTGAAGCGCGGCCTCCCGACCGCGCTTCATGTTGACCGGAATCAGCAACAGCAACCCGATCACGAACAGCAAGGCGGTGGACCCGATGGCCAGCCGCTGGTTGCCCCCCGTCATCCAGGTGATGGCGCCATAGCTCAGCGGCCCGATGATGCTGGCCACGCGGGTGGCAAAGGTCCACAGACCGAAGAACTCGGCGAGTTGCGCCGATGGAGCCAGCATGCCGGCCATCGCGCGGCCCGACGACTGGCTGGAGCCCATGCACACCCCCGCAATGGCAGCGGCGTACCAGAAACCACCCTTGGTGGTGGTGATGGCCGCGATGACGCAGGTGGCGACCCAGCCCACCAGCGTGATGCCCAGCGCCAGCTTGTGACCCAGGCGGTCTTGCCAGTAACCGAAGGCGAACGCACCCACCATGGCTGCGATGTTGAGCACGAAGATCAACACCATGGTTTCCTGCTGCACGAAGCCGATCACCTGCTCGGCGTAAATGGCCGCCAGCGTGATCGCCACCGCCACACCACCCTGGTAAGCGGTGACGCAGGCGAGCAGCCACATGAAGTCCTGGTAGCGCCGCGCCTGCTGAAACGTGCTGCGCAACTGACGGTACGACTGCCGCCAGGCCGACCCTGTGCTCAAGCCGGTTTGAGGCCTTGCGCGTTCGCGCAACAAAACCAGGGTGAACAAAGACGCAACCGCGAACACGGCAGCCGTGATCAACATCGTCACCGGCACGAACTCGGCGGCCTTCTGCCCTTGTGCCTGCGCCCACAACACATAGGCCAGGCTCACGCCCAGGGCCAGCATGCCCCCGCAGTAGCCCAGGCTCCAACCCCATCCGCTCACACGACCCATCGCCGACGGCCTGGCCAGTTCCGGAAGGAATGCCGCCACAAGGGACTCTCCCCAGGCAAAGAACACGTTGGACACCACGATGAGCAGCATGGCCAACACGACCGCCCCGGGCCCCACCAGGGCCAGCGCGGCCGTGGCGAGCACACAGCCCACAGTCGTCAGCATCAAGAGCCGTTTCTTTGCGGCGTGCTGATCGGCCCAGGCGCCCATGGCCGGAACGGTCAGCATCACGATCAGGTGCGACACGCTCAAGGCAGCCGTCCATGCGAACGCGGCCCACGTGGCACCATCTGCCACAGCGCCCACGAAGTAGGCGGCAAACACCGCGGTCAACACCACCGTGGTGTAGCCCGAGTTGGCGAAGTCGAACATCGCCCAGCCGAACACCTCGCGCTTGCGCACGCCCGGGTTCAGGGCATCGGTGGAAAAGAAAGGCATGGACGCTCCGGCGGCGGGCTGGAGTCCCGCCATGCAGCGCAGTCTAGGGCCTGAGGATGTCAGGCCCACGCATCCCGTCGCGGATCAGTGCAGGTGGCGCGGCTTGCGCGGGCCACCATGGCCCGAAGGACCACCGTAGCCGCGCGGGGGTTTGCCCAGTTGCATGGAACTCACCAGGGCATCAAAGCGCTGGGTGAAGAGCTTGTCGATGGCGCCCACCACGTCGCCCAGTTCGGCGGCATCAAAGTGGCGCTCCATGACGTGGAGCACATCCTGCACCAGCAAATCGCGCTGCACCTGCATGATGGCGGCCGGCGTAGGTCCGACAAAGCACATCAGGAAGTCGTCGCGCGCTTCCTCCTCGGAGGATTCGTCCTCTTCGTCAAACTCGGCGTCGTAGAACGACACCTCCAGCGGAGCACCGGTGGCCGCAATGTCATTGAGGCCCATGCAGGCTTCTTCGATCACCTGGCGAAAGTCCTCGTCGCCGGGCACGGTCCAGCAGATCTGCAGCACATGGGCTTCGGCATCAAAGCGGATGCCTGGCTCGTCTTCGTAGCTGCTTTCCGCCGCCGCGGCCAGCGACTTGGCACCTGCATATACCCACACAGGTTTGAGGGCGTCCTGGATCTGCGCATAGACCACATCCTCGCGCAGGGGCACGTCGCCATGCACGTGGATTTCGAAGGGCGCGTTGTATCGGGTCATGAAAGCTCACTGTACCGGCGAAACCGGAAAAAACCTAGTTCTGGTGCCTCGAACCGGGGTCGAACCGGTACGCTCCCTTTCGGGATGGCGGCGGATTTTAAGTCCGCTGTGTCTACCAATTTCACCATCGAGGCCGAGTGCGGATTGTCGCAGGTGGCGACTCCTTGGGATGCGAGCGAGCCCCCATGAACCAGACGGCTGAAATGAAACAACCCCGGCAATGTTCAAGTTGGCGGGGTTGCGAATGATCTGGAGGCGCGATCCGGAGTCGAACCGGACTAACCGGATTTGCAATCCGGGGCATAACCGCTTTGCTATCGCGCCATCAGGGTCGGTACCAAAGCACCGATCTGAAAAGGCTACAAAAAAGGGAAGCAGAGCTTCCCTTTTTGAATCTGGAGCGGGAAACGAGACTCGAACTCGCGACCTCAACCTTGGCAAGGTTGCGCTCTACCAACTGAGCTATTCCCGCATTTTTCAGCATCTTCTTCATGCTGTTCCGCTTGTCTGCCGGAAACCGAAATTCTAACCTAAAAATCGATCCTCTTTCAAGCCCACTCAATATTTTTGATCAATGTTTTACCGCGTCCTGCCCGGGCGTAGGCGTGCGCGTGGAAGCCGCTGCGATCTGCGCCGCCACCTCTTCGTCCGTCAGCGGCACTGGTTGGCGTTCGAGTGCAATGGCCAACACTTTGTCGATCCATTTCACCGGCACGATTTCCAGACCTTGCTTGACGTTGTCCGGAATGTCGGCCAAGTCCTTGACGTTCTCTTCAGGAATGATCACCGTCTTGATGCCGCCGCGCAGGGCAGCCAGCAGCTTCTCTTTCAAGCCGCCAATGGCCGTGACTTCGCCGCGCAAGGTGATCTCACCGGTCATCGCCACATCGGCTCGCACCGGGATGCCGGTGATCGACGACACGAGGGCCGTGGTCATGGCAGCACCTGCGCTCGGTCCGTCCTTGGGCGTGGCGCCATCGGGCACGTGGATGTGGATGTCGCGCTTGTCGAACTGCTCGTCCTTGATGCCCAGCATGCGGGCACGGCTGCGCACCACGGTCCGGGCCGCTTCCACGGACTCCTTCATCACGTCGCCCAGCGAACCGGTGCGGGTGATGATGCCCTTGCCCGGCATGATCGCAACCTCGATGGTGAGCAGATCGCCACCCACTTCGGTCCACGCCAGACCGACCACCTGGCCGACCTGGTTCTGCGCCTCGGCACGGCCATAGCTGTACTTGCGCACACCCAGGAAGTCGTTGAGGTTCTCGGCATCCACCACCACGGTGGGCGTGTACTTCTTGAGCAGCAATCCCTTGACCACCTTGCGGCAAATCTTGGAGAGCTCGCGTTCCAGCGAACGCACACCTGCCTCGCGGGTGTAGTAACGAACGATGTCGCGCACCGCCTCTTCCTTCACCTCAAGTTCGCCCTCTTTCAGACCGTTGTTCTTGAGCTGTTTGGGCAGCAGGTAGCGCATCGCGATGTTGGTCTTTTCCTCTTCGGTGTAGCCCGAAAGGCGGATCACTTCCATGCGGTCCAGCAGGGCCGGCGGAATGTTCATCGAGTTCGAGGTCGCCACGAACATCACATCGGACAGATCAAAATCGACCTCGACATAGTGGTCGCCGAAGGTGTGGTTCTGCTCAGGATCCAGCACCTCGAGCAGCGCGCTCGACGGGTCACCACGGAAGTCGGTGCCCAGCTTGTCGATCTCGTCGAGCAGGAACAGGGGGTTGCGCGTGCCGACCTTGGTCAGGCTCTGCAATACCTTGCCCGGCATGGCGCCGATGTAGGTGCGGCGGTGTCCTCGGATTTCGGCCTCGTCACGCATGCCGCCCAGCGCCATGCGAACGTACTTGCGCCCGGTAGCCTTGGCCACCGACTGCCCCAGCGAGGTCTTGCCCACGCCGGGCGGGCCCACCAGGCACAGAATGGGCGCTTTGACCTTTTCCACGCGCTGTTGCACAGCAAGATACTCAAGGATGCGGTCCTTGACCTTCTCCAGTCCGTAGTGGTCTTCGTTGAGCACCGCCTCGGCGTGCGCCAGGTCGTGCTTGATCTTGGTCTTCTTGCTCCAGGGCAGCGCCACCAGAGCGTCGATGTAGTTGCGCACCACGGTGGCCTCAGCAGACATGGGCGACATCAGCTTGAGCTTCTTGAACTCGGCGTCTGCCTTCTTGCGCGCCTCGGCGGGCATCTTGGCGGCCTTGATCTTCTTCTCGATCTCTTCGATGTCGGCGCCCTCTTCACCTTCGCCGAGTTCCTTCTGGATCGCCTTGACCTGTTCGTTGAGATAGAAGTCGCGCTGGTTCTTCTCCATCTGGCGCTTCACGCGGCCACGGATCTTCTTGTCGACGTTGAGGATGTCGACCTCGCGTTCGAGCTGCTCGAACAGGTTTTCCAGTCGCTTGTTGACCGGATCCAGATCGAGCACGACCTGCTTGGATTCCAGTTTGAGCGGCAGGTGCGCGGCGATGGTGTCGGCCAGGCGGCCTGGATCATCGATGCTGGAGATCGAGGTCAGGATTTCCGACGGGATCTTCTTGTTGAGTTTGACGTACTGGTCAAACTGCTGCATCACCGCGCGGCGCAGGGCCTCCAGTTCGTTGGACTGCGTGTCGGCACGCTCGACCACCGGATCGACCGGGCTCACGCTGGCAATGAAATGGCTCTCGCCATCGCGAATGGCCAACACCTTGGCGCGCTGCACACCTTCTACCAGCACCTTCACGGTACCGTCGGGCAACTTGAGCATCTGCAGGATGGTGGCCACACAGCCCATTTCGAACATGTCGTCGGTCGACGGTTCATCTTTGGCCGCCGCTTTTTGCGCCACCAGCATGATGCGGCGCTCGGACTCCATGGCCGACTCGAGCGCCTTGATGCTCTTGGGACGACCCACGAACAGAGGGATCACCATGTGCGGGAACACCACCACGTCGCGCAGCGGCAGCAACGGCAAGTCAACCGGGGAACTGGGGAGAGGGGTTTGTCCGGACATTTCAACCTCGACTAAAACAGGTAACTGGGGTTGGTGCGGGCGATATCAACCGGACGCATCGCTAAAGGGCGCTTCCTGCAGCGCCCGTCATCGCAGGCCTATTCAGGCCTGCTTGGCCGCCTCGCGGTAAACCAGCAAAGGCGGCTTGTTTTCGTCGATGGTGGACTCGTCCACCACCACCTTCTCGACATTGTTCATGCTCGGCAGTTCGAACATCGTGTCGATCAACGCGTTCTCGAGGATCGATCGCAGGCCGCGAGCGCCCGTCTTGCGGGCCAACGCCTTGCGGGCGATCGCCTTGAGCGCGGCGGGACGCACTTCCAGTTCGGCGCCTTCCATGGCCAGCAAGCGCGAGAACTGCTTGACCACGGCGTTCTTGGGCTCGGTGAGGATTTCGACCAGCGCGTCCTCGCTGAGTTCCGACAACGCGGCGATCACGGGCACACGGCCCACCAGCTCGGGGATCAGGCCGAACTTGATCAGGTCTTCGGGTTCAATTTCCTTGAAAGCTTCGGTCAGGCTGCGTTGCTTCTTGCTTTTCACCGTGGCGCCGAAGCCGATGCCCGAGGCCTCGGTGCGGTTCTCGATGATTTTCTCCAGGCCGGCAAACGCGCCGCCGCAGATGAACAGGATGTTGGTCGTGTCGACCTGCAGGAAATCCTGGTTGGGGTGCTTGCGCCCGCCTTGGGGCGGCACCGAGGCCATGGTGCCCTCAATGAGCTTGAGCAAGGCCTGCTGCACCCCCTCGCCCGACACGTCGCGGGTGATGGACGGGTTGTCGGACTTGCGGGTGATCTTGTCGATCTCGTCGATGTAGACGATGCCCTGCTGAGCGCGCTCGACGTCGTAGTTGCAACTCTGCAGCAGCTTGGCCACGATGTTTTCCACGTCTTCACCCACGTAGCCGGCTTCGGTCAGCGTGGTGGCGTCGGCCATGACGAACGGCACATTGAGCATGCGCGCCATGGTCTGGGCCAGCAGCGTCTTGCCCGAACCCGTGGGTCCGATCAGCAGGATGTTGCTCTTGGCCAGTTCCACATCGTCCTTGCGGGCCGTCTGCTTGTGGCGCAACCGCTTGTAGTGGTTGTAGACCGCCACGGCCAGAGCACGCTTGGCACCCTGCTGGCCAATCACGTAGTTGTCGAGGTTGGATTTCAGGTCAGAGGGCGTGGGCACGTCTTCGCCCGACGCCTTCACCGACTCAAGGCCGGGCAACTCGTCACGGATGATGTCGTTGCACAGGTCGATGCATTCGTCGCAGATGAACACCGAGGGGCCAGCGATGAGCTTCTTGACCTCGTGCTGGCTCTTACCGCAGAAGGAGCAGTAGAGCGCTTTTTCGCTGGAGGCGGCTTTTTTGTCGGCCATAGGGGAAGGTCAGGTGGAACAGTAAGAACAATGATAGATCAAGCCTTCCGGGCGCCAAACCCGGGAAAAGTGCCTTTATTGGCACTGTCTCCCGCTTTTCGCCGCACGGTCGGACTCAGTTCGCGCTCGGACGTTTGTCGATCACTTTGTCGATCAGGCCGTACTCGGCCGATTCAGCGGCGGACATGTAGTAGTCGCGCTCGGTATCGCGCGCAATGCGCTCCAGAGGCTGGCCGGTGCGTTCGGCCAGGATCTTGTTGAGTTGCTCGCGGGTCTTCAGGATCTCGCGCGCCTGGATTTCGATCTCGGTCGCCTGGCCGCGGCTGCCACCAGAAGGCTGGTGGATCATGATCTTGGAATTGGGCAGCGAGAACCGCTTGCCCTTGGCGCCCGCCGCCAGAAGGAATGCCCCCATGCTGGCCGCAAAACCGCAGCACAGCGTGGATACATCGGGTTTGATGAAGTTCATGGTGTCGAAAATCGCCATGCCGGCGCTCACCGACCCACCTGGAGAGTTGATGTAGAACGAAATGTCCTTGTCGGGGTTTTCGCTCTCCAGAAACAACAACTGTGCCACCACGAGGTTGGCCGAATGGTCGTTGACCTCACCCACCAGGAAGATCACGCGCTCTTTGAGCAGGCGCGAATAGATGTCGTAGGCACGCTCGCCGCGACCCGAGGTTTCGATCACCATGGGCACCATGCCCAAGCCTTGAATGTCCATTGCGCTCATGCGTTTCTCCATGTGTTGTTGCATTGCCGTGTCACTACTGTAACCAACCCACTGTGGCCGTATGCACACAAGGGCGATGGCCTTTGAGGCGCCAAAAGGACAGTGGGTCGCACGTGGGGTTCAAATCGGCAAAAAAAAGGGCGGATCGCTCCGCCCTCTGCGATCAGGCCCGGCAGGCCGATCAGTTTTGAGCCATCAGTTCGTCGAAGCTGACCGCCTTTTCGGTGATCTGGGCCTTGGACAACACGAACTCGGTCACGTTGTTCTCGATCACGATGGCTTCAACTTCGGCCATGCGGCGGTTGTCGCCCTGGTACCAGCGCACGACGTCGGCCGGCTTCTCATAGGAAGCGGACAGCTCGTCGATGTGGGCCTTGATCTGCTCGGGCTTGGCGTGCAGCTCGTTGGCGCGCACCAGTTCGGCCACCACCAGACCCAGGCGCACGCGTCGCTCGGCCTGTGGGCGGAACAGCTCTTCGGGGATCGGGGCCTTCTCGGCATCCTTCACACCGCGCTGCTTGAGGTCGGCGCGCGCTCCTTCGACCAGGCGGTCGAGTTCGGACTGCACCACCGACTTGGGCAGGTCGAGTTCGGACGTGGCGATCAGCGCGTCCATCACGGACTGCTTGTTGCGGGCCTGCAGGCGGAACTTGACTTCGCGCTCCAGGTTCTTCTTGATGTCGGCGCGCAGGCCGTCAACCGTGCCGTCGGCGATGCCGAGCGACTTGGCCAGGGCCTCGTCCACCTCGGGCAGGTGGGCGGCCTCAAGTTTGTTGACGGTGACCAGGAAGTCGGCGGTCTTGCCGGCCACATCCTTGCCGTGGTAGTCCTCGGGGAAGGCCAGCGGGAAAGTCTTGCTTTCACCTTGCTTCATGCCACGCACGGCGTCTTCGAATTCCTTGAGCATCTGGCCATCGCCCACGATGAACTGGAAGGCTTCGGCCTTGCCGCCTTCGAACGGCTCGCCGTCGATCTTGCCGGCGAAATCGATGGTGGCACGGTCACCGTCCTGTGCGGCCTGGTCTTGCGCGCGCTGCGCGAAGGTGCGGCGCTGCTTGCGCAGGATGTCCAGCGTGCGGTCGATGGCGGCGGCATCGACTTCAGCCGAGACCTTGTCCACCGTGGCGGTGGCCAGATCACCGATCTTGACTTCGGGGTACACCTCGAACACCGCGTCAAAGGTCAGCTCGCCCTCGGGTGCGCCTTCCTTTTCGGTGATCTTGGGCTGGCCGGCGACACGCAGCTGCGCTTCGTTGGCGGCGGTGGCGAAAGCCTCGCCGACCTTGTCGTTCATCACTTCGTAGTGGACCGAATAACCGTAGCGCTGGGCGACCACGTTCATGGGCACTTTGCCCGGACGGAAACCGTCCATCTTCACATCACGAGCCAGGCGCTTGAGGCGGTTCGCCACCTCGTTCTGGATCACATTGGCCGGCAGCGAGAGCGTGATCTTGCGCTCGAGCTTTTCCAGGGTTTCAACGGTCACGGTCATGGTTCTCTCCAAAAGGGTGATGCCCAAAAATTGCGGTTCGGCCAGCCTGCCTGGACGAACCGGGGAATGCATGTGTCTGTGGTGGTGCGCGGGGGGGGACTCGAACCCCCACACCATTGCTGGCGTCAGGACCTAAACCTGGTGCGTCTACCAATTTCGCCACCCGCGCGCCTGGTTGGGGTTTCGGGCCCGGCGCAGATGGGGTCTGCGCCACGCCTTGTCCTCCTCACGGCAACCCTCGATTGTAGCCCTTGCCAGCAAGCGGTCCGGACGCTGTTCAAGCCCCCAAGCGGTGGCGCAGCATGCGCACGGCGCTGCCCGGTGTGGTGAGCACCGGCAGGTCCACGGCCCTGTGCACCGCCATCTGCGCGCGTGCCATGCTGAACTGCGCCAATGCAATCGCATCGCAGCCCTGGTCGGCGAGCCAGCGCGCGGCCTCGACGACCAGGGCGTCGTGCTCGGCGGTGTCACCCCGGTTGAGCGCCTCCATCGCACCCTCGGCCAGGCGGGTGACCAGCTGGGTGCCGGGCGGGAACTCCGGCGGCATGGACGTCAGGGTGGGGGCGAAGGACGCCACCAGGCCGATGCGTCCGCCCCGCGCCACGGCCACCGCTTCCGCCACCATGGCTTCGTTGGGCTTGAGCACCGGCATGTGCGGCCGGCGCGCCGCCACGGCTTCGATGCAGGACCCGAAAGCCGAACAGGTGAACAGGATCGCGTTGGCGCCCGTACCTTCGGCGTAGGCCGCCAGCGACTCGAAGCGCTGGTGCATGGCCGCATCCAGCCCGGTGCCGCTGCGCGCCAGATCGGCCGAGAGGCTGTCGTCGAGCAGGTTCATGCGCACCGCCTCCGGCCAGGCCCGAGAGAGCTCCTCATTGATCGGGGCGACCGAATGGGCCAGCGCATGGATCAGTGCCAGTCTTGTCACGCGGCAGTTCCTCCCGCCGGCGCGACACTGCCCTTGCGAGGTCGGCGCAGGCGCTGCAGTCCCATCACCACCATCAGCAGAAGCACCGCCGGCAAGAACACCCATTCCTTGGCCGGCCGCGCCGCATCGATCTCTGCCGAGACGATGCGGAAGCCCTGTTCCATGCCCAGCTTCTCGGCCGGGCTGCCGAACTTGATACCCGAGATCAGCAGTTCGTCGCCCTGTGCCACCACGCTCACGCCCGCACTGGACAGGCGCTCTCGAGCCGGCGCCTGCGCCCCCAGAGGCAGCAGCACGCCTTTGCGAATGTCCTCTCCGTTCAAGTTGGTGCCCTCTATCCAGAGGCGCTTGCCCGCATTGGCAGGGGCCGCCTCGATCAGCGCGGACATCTTCGCCGCCGGCACCTGTTCGTAAGGCGGGTAGACCATGTCCCACCAGAAACCAGGCCGGAACAGCGTGAACGTGACCAGCAGCAGTGCCAGGGATTCGTACCAGCGCGATCGCACGATGAAATAACCCTGGGTTGCCGCTGCGAACACCAGCATGGCCACGACAGCGCTCACCACCGTCAGCAGCAGGTGGAAGGGCCCGGTGAGACCAATGAAGAGCAGCTGCGTGTTGAAGATGAACAGGAAGGGCAGGATGGCCGTGCGCATGCTGTAGGCAAAGGCCGTGATGCCGGTCTTGATGGGATCGGCACGCGCAATGGCCGCCGCCGCGAACGAAGCCAGGCCCACTGGCGGCGTCACATCGGCCATGAGGCCGAAATAAAACACGAAAAGATGCACGGCGATCAGGGGCACGATCAGCCCGCTTTGCGCACCCAGCTCCACAACCACCGGTGCCATCAGCGTGGAGACCACGATGTAGTTGGCCGTCGTGGGCAGGCCCATGCCCAGAATCAAGCTGATCAACGCCACCAGCACCAACATGAGCATGAGGTTGCCGCCCGACAGCAGTTCGACCAGTTCTGTCATGACCAGGCCGACACCGGTGAGCGAGACCGTACCGACGATGATGCCGGCCGCGGCCGTTGCCACGCCAATGCCGATCATGTTGCGCGCGCCGGTGGCCAGGCCTTCGACCAGATCTGCAAAGCCGAGCTTCGCGGCGGCCGCAATCTGGCCGTGTCCGCGGAAGTGCGCAATGATGGGCTTCTGGGTGACCATGACAAAGATCATGAACATCGTCGCCCAGAAGGCCGAGAGCCCCGGGGACATCTGCTCGACCATCAGACACCAGATCAGCACCACCACGGCCAGCAGGTAGTGCAGGCCCGACTTCACGGTAGGCCCCGTCTCGGGCAACTCGAACACGGGTGCGTTCGGGTCGTCCAGCTCCAGCTGGGGTTGCTTCGCACCAAACCACAGCAGGCCCACGTATGCCGCCAGCAGGCCGGCGCCGACCACCCAGATGGCGGCATCCCCCATCAGGGACTTGATCCAGCCGATGCCCCAGTAGACCGCCCCGGCGAGCACGAGGAAGCCGGACAGTGTGAGGGCAAAGGACAGCAGGCGAGAGCCCGCGGTGCCGGTGCCACGCCGCGGCAGACCCTTCATGTTGGCCTTGAGCGCCTCCAGGTGCACGATGTAAAGCAGCGCGATATAGGAAATGATGGCTGGCAGGAAGGCATGCTTCATCACTTCGATGTAGGGAATGCCCACGTACTCCACCATCAGGAACGCCGCGGCGCCCATCACGGGAGGCATGATCTGACCATTGACCGAACTCGAGACCTCGACCGCGCCGGCCTGATCAGGCCTGTAGCCGACGCGCTTCATGAGCGGAATGGTGAAGGTGCCGGTGGTCACCACGTTGGCGATCGACGAGCCCGAAATGATGCCGGTGGCCGCCGAGGACAGCACGGCCGCCTTGGCCGGACCGCCCCGCATGTGCCCCAGCAACGCAAACGCGGACTTGATGAAGTAGTTGCCCGCGCCTGCCTTGTCCAGCAACGAACCGAACAGCACGAACAGGAAGATGAAGCTGCTCGACACACCCAGCGCCACGCCAAACACGCCCTCCGTGGTCAGCCATTGGTGGCTCATGGCGCGGTTGAGCGAAAAGCCGCGATGGGCAATCATGTCGGGCATGTAGGGCCCGCCGAAGGTGTAGACCAGGAACACCGCGGCCACGATGACCATCGGCAGTCCCAGCACCCGGCGTGTGGCCTCCAGCAGCAGCACGACACCGACCGCAGCGGTGTACACGTCCATGTCCGTCGGTTGCCCCGGACGGGTTGACAGCTCCTTGTAGAACAGGAACAGGTAAGCCGCGCAGAACGCACCGGCGATGGCGAAAATCCAGTCGGTGACCGGCACATGGGCACGAGGCGATCGCCGGAAGGCCGGATAGGCCATGTAGCTCAGGAAGATCGCAAAGGCCAGGTGGATGGCGCGCGACTCGGTGTCGTTGAAGACGAACACGCCCCATGTGAACGGCAGCGGAGAGGCAATCCAGAGCTGGAACAGCGACCACGCGATCGCCAGGTACAGCAAAAAGCGGCTCATCCATGGCCCCGGAGCCCGCCCTCCTGTGTCGCTGTCGGCCACCAGTTGATTGACGTCGACTTCGGGTGGGGTCGGCTGGTTCATGCGGTCCTCATTTCTTCGTGTTGTCGTTGCTCGGCACAAGAAAACAAAAAAGCCCTGACATGTCAGAGCTTTCTTGCGCGTCAGTCCCTCGAGACCTCCGTCAAGGGCTGATGGTCACATCCAGCCCTTTTCCTTGTAGTACTTCATGGCACCCGGGTGCAGTGGAGCGGACAGCCCGTCCTTGATCATGGCCTTCGGATCGAGCGCACCGAAGGCGGGGTGGAGCTTCTTGAACTCGTCGAAGTTCTCGAACACCGCCTTGACCAGCTCATACACCGCCGCATCCGGCACCTTGGCCGAGGTCACGAAGGATGCCAGCACGCCGTAGGTGGGCGTGGGATTGGGGTGACCCGCGTACAGGCCGCCGGGAATGTTGACCTTGGCGTAGTAACTGTTGGCAGCCACCAGCTTGTCCACGGCCGCGCCGGTCATTGGCACCAGCTTGGCACCGCAGGTGGTGATCGGGTCCTGGATGTTGGCGCTGGGGTGGCCCACGCCGTAGAAGAAGCCGTCGATCTTGTTGTCGCACAGCGCGGCGCCATGTTCGTCGGCCTTGAGTTCGGAGGCCAGGCCGAAGTCGGAGACCTTCCAGCCTGCCGCGCTCAAGTACTCCTCCATGGCCGCACGGGTGCCCGAGCCGGGGTTGCCGATGTTGAAGCGCTTGCCCTTGAGGTCATCGAACTTGGTGATGTTCGCTTCCTTGCGCGAGAGCACGGTGAAGGGCTCGGGGTGGATGGAGAACACGGCGCGCAGGTCGGCGTGTTTGCCATCCTTTTCAAACTGCTTGGCGCCGTTGACGGCGTTGTACTGCACGTCGGACTGCGACACGCCGAAATCGAGCTCACCGGCCTTGATGGTGTTGATGTTCACCACCGAGCCACCGGTGGACTCCACCGAGCAGCGAAAGCCATGCTTGGCACGGTCCTTGTTCACCAGACGGCAAATGGCACCACCCGCTGCGTAGTACACGCCGGTGACACCGCCGGTGCCGATGGTCATGAATTTCTGTTGCGCCTGGGCCGGCGCCATGGGAACCATGAGGGCTGCCGCAGCGGCCAGCGTACTCAGACTGAGGGAGATGTTTTTCATGCGGATGGCTCCTGGAGGTTTCTACGTGGTTGAACAAACTTGGTGCGGACACGAAGGTGTTTGTCGAGAAAGCAAGCTTCGTGCAGACCCGCCTTCGCGGCGACGGGGTTTACCCCAGATGGGCATGCAAATGCGTCATGACTCAAGGCCGACATCAGGCGGCCACCGCCCGGTCGATCGCACCGGCAAGCCGCTCCACGATCTGCGCCAGTTCTTGCGGCGTGCTGATGAAGGGTGGCGCCAGCAACACGTGATCGCCACAGCGGCCGTCCACCGTGCCACCCATGGGATAGACCATCAGGCCGCCGGCCATGGCTTCGCTCTTGATGCGGGCATGCAGCTTGCGCGCGGGGTCGAACCACTGCTTGTCGCCGCGGTTGGCCACGAGTTCAACGCCCCAGAACAGGCCACGTCCGCGGATGTCGCCCACGTGAGGATGGCCGTCAAATGCCTGGTGCAGCAGTGCCTGCAGCTGTTGCCCGCGCTCGCGCACCTGCGCCAGCAAACCGTCGCGCTGGATCACGCGCTGCACGGCGAGCGCGGCAGCACAGGCGATCGCATGCCCCAGGTAGGTGTGGCCGTGCTGAAACAAACCACTGCCCTGGCGAAACGCGTCCACCACCCTGCCCTGCGCCAGCACGGCGCCGATGGGCTGATAGCCACCGCCCAAGCCTTTGGCGATGGCCAGCAGATCGGGCACCACGCCCTCCTGCTCACACGCGTGCAGCGTGCCGGTGCGACCCATGCCGCACATCACCTCGTCCAGGATCAGCAAAATGCCGTGGCGGTCGCACAGTTCGCGCACGCCCTTGAAGTAACCCGGCACCGGCGCGAGCACGCCCGCCGTGGCGCCACCCACCGTCTCGGCCACGAAGGCCATCACGTTCTCGCCACCGAGGCGGTCGATGGCATCGGACAGCTCGGCCACCAGGCGTTGGCCATACTGCTCGGCGGTTTCGTCGTCGCGCCGGTTGCGGTATTCGTAACACGGCGCCACATGGGTCACGTCGATCAGCAGCGGCTTGAACTGCTCGCGCCGCCAGGCGTTGCCGCCGACGGCGAGCGCGCCCAGGGTGTTGCCGTGGTAGCTCTGATGCCGGGCAATGAAATGCCGACGCTGTGGCTGACCGATCTCCACGAAGTACTGGCGCGCCATCTTCAGCGCAGCCTCCATCGCCTCCGAGCCTCCGCTCACGAAATACACGTGGCTCATGCCGGGCGGCGCCGTTTCTATCAAGAGGTCGGCCAGTTCCTCGGCCACCTCAGTGGTGAAGAAGCTGGTGTGCGCATACGCGAGCTGGTCGATCTGCGCGTGCATGGCCGCGATCACGTCCGGGTGGCCGTGGCCCAGACAGGACACCGCCGCGCCACCCGAGGCGTCCAGGTAAGTCCGGCCACCCGCGTCGGTGAGCGTGATGCCCTGGCCGCTGACCGCGGTGGGCAACGAATGGCTGAGCTGGCGATGGAAGACGCGGGTCCCGGGCGAGCTGGCAGTGGGCATGGATGAGGCGGGCGGTGTTGAACGGTGGGTCAGTGTAGGCAGCCCCGCGCCCTTGGGAAAATGCCTTTTTGGTGCCGATCCATGCCGCGCGTTTATGGCCTCGCCACCCACCGCCGCCCCATGACTTTGTGGCATGGGCGGTGTCGCTGTTGGCATTTTTCAGAAACACTTGACCTGCCTACAGTCGTGCGCCATGGACAACCGCCCCACACATTCCCTGCATGTCTGCGTCCTGGGCGCGGGCATCGTCGGTCTGGCCACGGCCTGGCAACTGCACCGCGACGGACACACGGTGACCGTGGTCGACAGTGCACGGGCTGGCACCGGCGCGAGCGAGGCCAACGGCGCGCAACTGAGCTACGCCTACGTGCAGCCACTGGCCGACCCGAGCATCTGGCGCCAGTTGCCCAAGCTGCTGCTGGCCAGCGACTCCCCGCTGAAACTCCGCCCACAGATGGACCCGCAGCAATGGGCCTGGGGCCTGCGCTTTCTCGCCGCCTGCCGCGCCAGCGTGTCGCACGACACCACGGCCGCGCTGCTCACGCTGGCGGCCGAAAGCCGCGCCGGCTTCGAACGCCTGGTGGCCCAGGAAAACATCGATTGCGATTTCTCAACCACCGGCAAGCTCGTGCTCTATCCCGATGAAGCCGCCTTTGCCGCCGCGCGGCGCCAGATGGACCTGCAGCGATCCCTGGGCAGCGTGCAACACGCGCTCTCGCCAGCGGACGCGGTCGCCGTCGAGCCTGCCCTGGCCGGTTACGCGCCCCGTTTTTCGGGCGCCATCCACACCCCCGGCGAATGCGCGGCCGATTGCTTCAAGGTGTGCCAGGAGCTGCAGCGACTGCTGCAGGCGCGCGGCGTGCGGTTTGTGTTCGACACCCCGGTCACGCGGCTGGTGCGCAGAAACGGTCGGGTCTGCTCGGCCGAAACACCTCTCGGCCCCCTGGAGGCCGACGCGTTCGTGCTGGCGCTGGGCTCCGCCTCACCCCGACTCGCCCGCCCGCTGGGACTGAACGTGCCGGTGTACCCGCTCAAGGGCTACAGCATCACCGTGCCGGCCAGCGCCGCGGCACCTCGGGTGAACGTGACCGATGTATCGCGCAAGGTGGTGTTTGCCCGCATCGGCGAGCGCCTGCGCGTGGCCGGCATGGCCGAGCTGGTGGGCCACGACAGGACCATTGACCCCGGCCGAATCCAGTCGCTGCTGGCCAGCGTGCGCGATGTCTTTCCGCTGATGGAAGCACAGGGCGAACTGAACCCCTGGGCCGGCCTGCGCCCGGCCACCCCCACCGGCCTGCCGGTGCTCGGCCGGCTGCGCGGATCACCATCCAACCTGTTCTTCAACACCGGCCACGGCGCGCTGGGCTTCACGCTGGCCTTCGGCAGCGCCGAGCGGGTGGCGCGCGAGCTGGCAGCCTCGCTCAGGCCAGTTGCTGCAGGGCCTGTTGCATGCAGCGCGTGAACGCGCGCGTGGTGAGCGAATTGGGTCGCGCCGTGGGACGCAGCATGTGTACCGAGGTGGGGATGGCGGGCTCCAGCGTGAGCACGTCGACCCGCTGCAGATCGGCCGACGCGGCCGTGCACCCCTCCACCATGGCCACGCCCACCCCGTGGTGGGCCAGCGCCAGGGCCACGTGGTAGGTCTGCACCGTGATCACTTCGTTGAGCCCGGTGCCGGCCTCTCGCACGGTGTGGGCCAGCAGCATGCCCAGGGGATCCTGCCCATCGAGCGCGATCACCGGCAGCTTGGCGAGCTGAGCCAGCGTGATCGTGCCGGCCTTGACCTGTCTGGCGCTCAGCAAGCCTTTGGGCACCACGCATTCCACGCGCCGCTCGGCCAGCCGCTCCTGCGCCAGCGCGGGGTGCGTGACCGCACTGAAAACATAGCCCACATCGGCTTCCTGCAGCACCAGCGACGACACGATCTCGGGTGAATGCAGGGCCTCGTGGTGAACCACGACCGATGGGTGCTTTTCCCGAAACAGGCGCATCGCGCGCGGGAACACCTCGTAGCTCAATGCGAGCACGGTGAGCACCCTCAACTCCCCTTTGCCGCGCCCGGCCTTGAGGCTGGCCGAGAGGCGCTGCACCTCGTCGAGCTGGGCAAACAGGCGCTCGATATGCGGGTACAGGGTCTGCGCTTCCACCGTGGGTTTGAGTCGTCCACCGACCCGCTGGAAGAGCTGAAATCCAAGCTGCAGCTCGGCATGCTGCAAGGTGCGGCTCACCGCGGGCTGTGTCACGTTGATCATGCGGGCGGCGGCGCTCACGCTGCCGGTTTGCATGACCGCGTTGAAAACTTCGATGTGTCTTAGTCGCATGTGGCCATTGTTGACCAAGGTCGGTGCTCTTCTCCGGCTGCTCCGGTCATCGGCGACCACGGGGCACGGCTCCGCGAATGTCCCCCGGGGGCCTTTGGCCCCCTCCTCCTTTATTTCGCTGCGCCGTGCCCCATGGCCGCCGATGACCTCATGGTCGGTCTGTGGGTGCGCAAGCGTCACTTCGGCTCGCGGGCGCGGTGTGCGCTGCGCAGCGGCATCAAGGAGGAGGGACGGCGCAGCCGGCCCGGGGGACAGCCGCGGAGCAGCGCACACCGCGTCCGCGAGCCCGCGAGGCAGTGGCACACAACCGTCAGACCACCAAGGGCTCCCTCTTCACCCGAAACCAGGCCGCATACATCGCAGGCAAAGCCAGCAAAGTCAACACCGTCGCAACGACAAGGCCTCCCATGATCGCCACCGCCATCGGGCCCCAGAACACGCTGCGCGACAACGGGATCATCGCCAACACCGCCGCGGCGGCGGTCAGCACGATCGGCCGCATGCGCCGCACAGCGGATTCGACCACCGCGTCCCACGCCGGCACGCCACGCGCGCGATCCTGCTCGATCTGGTCGATCAGGATCACCGAGTTGCGCTGGATCATGCCCATGAGCGCAATCACGCCCAACAGCGCCACGAAACCGAACGGCCGGTTGAGCAACAGCAACGCACCCGCCACACCCGCCAGGCCCATCGGACCGGTGAGGAACACCAGCACCGAGCGGCTGAAACTCTGCAACTGCAGCATGAGCAAAGTGAAGACGATGAACAGCATGAGCGGAATGCCCACCACGATCGATGACGAACCCTTGCTGCTCTCGGCCACGGCGCCCGCCACTTCGATGCGGTAGTCGGAGAGCCCCCGCGCCGCCCAGCCGTCGCTGATCTGCTTGAGCACCGGCTGCAGCTCGGCCGTGACGGTGGCGCCCTGCAGGCCTTCCACCACATCACCCTGCACCGTGATCGCGTAGTCGCGGTTCTCGCGCCAGAGCACACCGGCCTCCCAGTCGAACACCGGCTTGGCAATCTGCAGCAACGGAATGCTTTGCCCGCTGCTCGTGGCCAGGTAGGTGTTGGCCAGATCGCTGATCGCATCGCGCTCGCTCAATGGCTGGCGCAGCACGATGTCGATCAGCTTGTCGCCGTCGCGGTACTGGCCCACGGTGCTGCCAGTGAGCAGGGTGCGCGCGGCCAGCGCGATCGACTGGCTGGACACACCCAGCGCACGCGCCTTGGCCTGGTCCACCTCCAGCCGCAAGCGCTTCACCGACTCGTTCCAGTTGTCGTTCACGCCGCGCATGTTGCTGTTGGCGCGCATCGCCACTTTCACCTCGTCGGCCAGCGTGCGCAGTTGCGTCGGGTCGGTGCCGACCACGCGGAACTGCACCGGATACGGCACGGGTGGGCCGTTGGGCAGCAGCTTCACGCGGCCACGCAGCTCGGGGAACTCGGTCGCCAGCAAGGCCGGCAGCGCCTTGCGCAGTCGCTCGCGGGTCTTCAGGTCTTGCGGCAACACGATCATCTGCGACACGTTGGTCTGCGGGAAGATCTGGTCCAGCGGCAAATAGAAGCGCGGCACGCCGGAGCCGATCCAGGTGCTCACGCTGGTCACACCTTGTTCGGCCGTCATGCGCGCCTCCAGGCGCTTCGTCACCTCGTCCATGGCCTTGATGCTGCTGCCCTCGGGCAGCCACACGTCCACCAGAATCTCGGGCCGGCTCGAATCCGGGAAAAACTGCTGCTGCACCTGGCCCATGCCGACGATGCCCAGCACGAAAGTGAGCACGGTGGCGCCGATGGTGATCCAGCGGTGCTGCACGCACCAGTCCACCAGCGCGCGAAAGCGCACGTAGAACGGACCGTCGAACACCTCGTGCACCGCACCCACGTGGGGCTTGACCTTGAGCAGGCGCACACCGAGGTAGGGCACAAAAAACACCGCCACGATCCAGGACAGCAGCAACGCGATGACAGTCACCGCGAAGATCGCGAAGGTGTATTCACCGGTGGTGGAGTTGGCCAGGCCGATCGGCAGGAAACCGGCGGCCGTGATCAGCGTGCCGGTGAGCATGGGCATGGCCGTGGCCTCCCAGGTGAAGGTGGCCGCGCGCACCATGCTGTAGCCCTCTTCGAGCTTTCGCACCATCATTTCCACCGCAATGATCGCGTCGTCCACCAGCAGCCCCAGGGCAATGATGAGCGAGCCCAGCGAGATCTTGTGCAGGCCGATCTTGAAGTAGTTCATGGCCAGGAATGTCATGGCCAGCACCAGTGGAATCGTGATGAAGACCACCAGGCCGGGGCGCATGTCCAGCGTGTAGCCGCGCAGGCCCTTGCTGCCCGCGCGCCTGTGCAGTCCGAGCGCGAGAAAACTCACCACCAGCACGATCACCACCGCCTCGATCAGCACCGTCACGAACTCGTTCACGCTCCGGGTCACCGCGCTGGGCTGGTCCTGCACCTGCGCCAGCACCATGCCCGCGGGCAGCGTGGCCTCGATGCCGGCCACCGTGGTCTTGAGTGCCTCGCCCAGCGCAATGATGTCGCCGCCCTTGGCCATGGAAATGCCCAGGCCGATGCTGTCCTTGCCGTTGTGGCGCACCAGCACTTGAGGTGGGTCCACATACGCCAGGCGAATGTCGGCGATGTCGCCCAGGCGGATCTGCGTGCCGTTGGCCGCGCGGATCGGCATGGCGCCGAGCTGCTCCACCGAATTGAAGGCGCCGGCCACGCGCACCTGAACCACGTCCTGCGGCGACTGCACCGCGCCGGCCGAGGCCACCGCGTTCTGCTGCCCCAGGGCGTCGAACACCTGCTGCAGGTTCAGCCCCAGCACCGCCAGTCGTTTCTGCGAAATCTCGATGAACAGCTTCTCGTCCTGCGCTCCAAAGAGTTCAACCTTGCTCACGTCGGGCACACGCAGCAGTTGCTGGCGCACGTTGTCGGCCACCTGTTTCTTGTCGGCATACGAGAAGCCGTCGCCCTGCAGCGCGTAGATCACGCCGAACACATCGCCGAACTCGTCGTTGAAAAACGGCCCCACCACGCCTTGCGGCAGGGTGGCCTGCATGTCGCCGATCTTCTTGCGCGCCGTGTACCAGATCTGCGGCACCTCCGCGGCCGGTGATGAATCCTTCAGCTGAAAGATCACCAGCGTTTCGCCGGGTTTGGAATAGCTGCGGATGACGTCTGCGTACGGCACCTCCTGCAGCGTCTTCTCGATGCGGTCGGCCACCTGCTCGGCCACCTGCTCCGCGGTGGCGCCGGGCCAGTAGGCCCGCACCACCATGGCGCGAAAGGTGAACGGCGGGTCTTCGTCCTGGCCAAGCTGAAAGTAGGCCGCCACACCCAGCAGCATGAGCACGATCATCAGGTAGCGGGTGAAGGCCTGGTGGTCCAGCGCCCACTGCGAGAGGTTGAAGCGGGAAACCCAGGTGGCGGCCTGGTCGGCGGAGGCGTAGTCGGACGAGCTCATGCCGGCCTCACTTCGTGGCTGCGCCAACAAAGCGCGTGACCGTCTGCCCTGGCGACAACACATGCACGCCAGCGGCCACCACCTCGTCGCCCGGCTTGAGGCCCGAGGCAATCACCATCTCGTTGCCGTCGGCGCCGGCCACCACCACCGGGCGCGGCTGCACCGTGTTGGTGGCGGCGTCAAACACCCAGACCGCACTGCCGCTGCGGTCTCCCGCGTCGGAGCGCATCAGCGCCGAGGTCGGCAGCTTGATCGCAGCGGTGGGTCCACCGGTGGGCGCCACCATCGTCACATAGGCCGTGGCGCCCAGCGGCGCGGCCGCGCCTTCGGGCAAGGCCAGCTTCACCTGGTAGGTGCGTGTGGCCGGGTCGGCACTGGCCGCAACTTCGCGCACCACGGCGTCCAGCGGCGTGGCCGCGCCTGCCGGCCCGCTGGGAGCACCAGCCCACAGGCGCACCTGCGCAGCCTGCCCCACACGCAGCAGCGCCAAGCGGTCTTCGGGCACCGCGAACACCACGTCGCGCGCGCCATCACGCGCCAGGCGCACCACCGGCGCGCCGGCCGCCACCACCTGCCCCACTTCGGCCTCGACCGCCACCACCACGCCAGCGCCGTCGGCCAGCAGGCGGGCATAGCCGGCCTGATTGCCCTGCACCGCGCCCTGGGCACGCGCCTGACGCAACGAGGCGTCGGCCGACTGCAGCGTGGCCTGGCGGCGTTCGATCTCGGCGCCGCTCACGAAGCCCTGGGCCAGCAATTCCTGAAAACGCTTGAGATCGGCCGCGGCCAGATCGCGCTGGGTCTGCGCCGCGCTCACCTGGGCCTGCGCGGCCTGGCTGGACAGCGCGAGATCCTGCGCATCCAGCTGGGCCAGCAATTGACCCACCTTCACCCGCTGCCCCACCTCGGCCGGGCGCTGCACCAGCTTGCCACCGACCCGGAAGCCCAGGCGCGACTCGGCGCGCGCACGCACCTCGCCGGCATACTCGGTCTTGGCCCCCAGGGCGCTCGCGCCCACGGTCATCAGCTTGACCGAACGGATCGGCTCGACGGGCGCGGGCGCGGGCGCACACGCCACCAAGGCAAGCGCTGCGGTCACGATCAGGAACAAATTCGGCGTTTTCATGGTGATCTGGGCGGGGTGAGAATGGAAGGCACGCGGCACATTCAGGCCGCAGCGGATGCCCGTATATTACTGACTGACCGGTTAGTAAGCAAAAATACCCATCAAATCGGCCTTCACTCCCATGACGCAACCCACCCCGCCGGTGCAATCCCTGCCTCCTGATGACCCCACCCACGCCCCGGCGCAGGCCGCGCTTGGCGCGCTGGGCGGCGGCGTGGAGCATTACGAAAATTTCCCGGTGGCGTCCTGGCTCTGCCCGCCCCAGCTCAGGCCCACGGTCGTGGCCATCTACCGGTTCGCCCGCACCGCGGACGACATCGCCGACGAAGGCTCGGCCAGCGCCGCAGAGCGGCTGGCCGATCTGGCCGCGTACCGCAACGAACTGGCGCTGTGCATCGTCAAGGCCACTGGCGGCGCGGTTGCGCCCTGGCCGCAGCGCTGGGCCACCGTGTTCGAGCCGCTGGGCCTGGCCGTGGCGCGCCACGCGCTGCCGGGCGATCTGCTGCACGACCTGCTGAGCGCCTTCGAGCAGGACGTGCGCTACACCGACCAACAACACCGCTACGCCAGCACCGAGGAGTTGCTGGGCTACTGCCGCCTCTCGGCCAACCCGGTGGGGCGCCTGCTGCTGCACCTGTATGGCGTGCACGACGCGCGATCGCTGCAGCAGAGCGACCAGATCTGCAGCGCGCTGCAACTCATCAATTTCTGGCAGGACATCAGCCGCGATCTGCCCAACGGGCGCTGCTACCTGCCGACCGACACCTTGCAACGCCACGGGCTGCAGGTGAGCGATTTCGAGAGTGCGCAGCTGGAGGCCACGCCCGACAGACAAGCCGCGGTGGCCGAGCTCTGCGCCTACGCGCGCGCGCTCATGCAGCTCGGCGCACCGCTGGCACGCCGCGTGCCGGGGCGCGCCGGCTGGGAACTCCGTCTGGTGGTGCAAGGTGGCCTGCGCATCCTGGAGCTCATCCAGGAGCAGGACCACCGCAGTTGGCAAACCCGCGTGAAGCTGCAGCGCGCCGATCTGCCCCGGCTGGTCTGGCGAGCACTCTGGATGTGAACGCCGCGCCATCGTGCAACGGTCTCATGGCAGGAAAAAATGAAACGTCGCGCCCTGATCCGGGCGTGAGTCGGCCCAGATGCGGCCCCCATGGCATTCCAGAATCCGGCGCACCAAAGCCAGTCCTATGCCCGCGCCATCGAATCGGGCATCGCGGTGAAGACGCTCGAACATGCCGAACAAGCGATCGGCATGCTCCGGGTCAAAGCCCAGTCCGTTGTCGCGAACGTGGAATTCCACCCCATCGGACCGCGCCGTCCAACCCACGTGGATCTCGACGACCTCGCGGTGCGCGGAGTACTTCACGGCGTTTTCCAGCAGGTTGGTCCAGACCTCGCGCAGCAGCACCGGGTCGCCTTGCACCGTGGGCAGCCCGGGCTGGATGTGCCAGCGCAGTGTCCTGGAGTGACCATCGATCGCCACCGACGCCACCGCGTCGTTGACCAGGGCGGACATGTCCACGGCCTCCAGCGTCATGCCCTGGCGCCCGAGGCGTGCGAAGGACAACATGCCGTCGATCAGGTTCTTCATCTGCACCGAAGCGCGGATGATCCTCTCGCAGTACTGCACGCTGCTCGACACTTCGCCCGCGATCGCGGCTTCCTTGAGGAGTTCGGCAAAACCGGCGATGTGGCGCAAGGGCGTGCGCAGGTCGTGCGACAGCGCATAGGAAAACTCCTCCAGTGAGCTGTAGGCTTCCTGCAACTCGCGCGTGCGCAGTTTCACCTGCTGGTCCAGGTCCTCGTTGCGGATGCGCCGCTGTTCGATCAGGTTCTTGTAGAGCGTGATGTCCTGCACCGTCAGCGTGAGCGGCTGGTCCCCATCCACCGTGTCGGCCCGTGGCAGGCCTCGGCATCGCACCCATCGGTGGATTCCAGAATCCGCAATCACGCGGAACTCCACATCGAGTCCCTCGCCGGTGCGCGTCGCCTCGGCCTGCGCGGCCCGAACGGCATCGCGGTCCAGTGGATGGGCGCAGGCCAGAAAGTCCTCCGCATCGCGCGCCACATCGTCGCGCTCGCGCCCCAGGATGCGGTAGATCTCCGAGGTCCACCGCGAGTGGCCGGTTGTCTCGTCGTGCTCAATGCGACCCAGACGCGCAAGCCGTTGCGCCTGCTCCAGGCGATGCTGCAAGGCGGCAGTGAGCTGCTCGCGCTGCTTGCGCTCGGTGATGTCGGACTGGATGGAAACGTAGCTGATCAGGCGGCCGGTGGCATCACAGATCGGCTGAATGTTGAGCGACACCCAATAGGCTTCGCCCGAGCGCTTGTGGTTCACCAGTTCAAAGTCCCGCACGGGCTCGGGCCGGCGCAGCATGGCGCCCAGGCGCGAGAGCGCCTGGGCGCTGGTCTGCGGTCCGTGCAGCAGTTCGGCCGGGTGGCGGCCCACGCATTCCTCCAGCGTCCACCCGGTGACACGGGTATAGGCCGCGTTGACCCAGGTGATGCGGCGTTTCCCGTCGGTCACCACCACCATGTTGGAAGTGTTGTCGACGATCATTTCCAGCATCTGCAGACGCTGCATCATTTCATGGGCACCTGGCGTCGAATGGGTCGGCATGGCGGGCTCCTCGTTTCGAGGATCACGCAAATATGTTCACCGAGTTCTTCATGCTCTGTGACTGGTGCTTCAACGCATTGGCCGCCGCGGCGCTCTCCTCCACCAACGCGGCATTCTGCTGCGTCATTTCGTCAAGCTGGCCCACGGTCGTGTTGAGTTGTTCCAACTCCGCCGTCTGCTGCACCGAGGCCACATTGACGGAGGCAATCAACCGGGTGAGGTCGCTCACCTGAACAACGATCTCGTTCATGCGAGCGCTGGAGGCCTCGACCTGGGACACGCCTTCACGGATGCTGGTCAGACTGCTGTCGATCAATTCGCGTATCTCCTTGGCCGCATCGGCACTGCGCTGCGCCAGTGTGCGCACTTCGGTGGAGACCACCGCAAATCCCCGCCCCTGCTCCCCCGCGCGGGCCGCCTCCACGGCGGCGTTGAGCGCCAGGATGTTGGTCTGGAACGCGATGCTGTCGACGATGTCCACGAATTCGGCAATGCGGTGGCTCGAGCGCGTGATCCGCTCCATGGTGCGTGCCATGCCCTGCATGGCCTCACCCCCGCTGCCAGCCGCTTCACTGGCCGCGCTGGCCAGCGATGCAGCCCGGCTGGCGGCACTCGCGTTCTGTCGCATGGTGCCCACCAGTTGCTGCATGGACGCCGCCGTGTGCTGCAAGTTGGCCGCGGTCTGCTCGGTGCGTGCGCTCAGGTCATTGTTTGCGGCAGCGATCTCGCCACTGGCCGCCGACACGCCCGAAGCCTGCGAAGAAACGTCGTCCAGCAAGGAGCGCAGATTCAGCGCCGACTGGTTCACCGTGAGAAGCAGCATGCCGATCTCGTCGACGCGGTTCAGACTGGCGAGCCCACCCGCCTGCCCGCTGGCCACACGCTGGGCCTGCAGCAACACCTGTTTGAGAGGCGCGGCCAGTTGTCGCTGCAGCCACCGGGATGCCAACAACAGCAGCGCCACCAGCACGCCCAGCAGACCCGCGGTCTGTGAAGCAGGCAGGTCCAACACGGCCAGCAGCACGGCCATGCCCAGCCCGGGCAGCAGCAAGGCCACGCGGATGCGCGCGCTCACGCCCAAGCGCTGGTTCCAGGAGAGCCAGGCGAGCGAGCCGCTGCGCACCACGAGGCCACGAAAGAAGCGCAGCCCATGCGCCCTCCCTTCGCGAAACCGCCGGTACAGCTCCTCGGCAGCCTGCACTTCCGCGCGTGCCGGCTGGGTGCGCACCGAGAGGTAGCCCATGAGCACACTGTTGCGCATCACCGGCGCGGCATTCGCCCGCACCCAGTAGTAGTCACCGTTCTTGCGCCGGTTCTTCACCAGCCCGGACCACGGCATGCCCTGACGCAGGGTGTCCCACATGTCGGCAAATGCCTGGGGGGGCATGTCGGGGTGGCGCACCAGGTTGTGCGGCTGGCCAATCAATTCTTCCGTCGCGAAGCCGCTCACATTCACGAATGCGTCGTTGGCATAGACGATGTGGCTTTGCGTGTCCGTGGTCGACAGCAGCGTGCTGCGATCGTCGAACACGTATTCCTGCTGGGTCACGGGCTGGTTGTCTCGCATGGGCAATGTTCGATCTTGTTGGTGAAACTTCTCCCATTTCGGCACACAAGCAGATTGAGCCAAATCAAAAATCGAAGCAAAAATTCCCGTATCCACATCCGATGTGACGCATCACGCATTTGTGCGAGGAAGTGACGCAGCCCCTGGCCGGGGAAGCCTGCCTAATTGGACGATCCCTTGACCCAACACAGCTTCGTTCACAGCCAGGCCTTGATTCACGCCAACACGGCCCCACACAGGATCAACGCCGCCACGAGTCCGGTGACATCCACATGAACCCGCCAAACACCGCAACCGTCCTGGGTACCAGACCACCAAAGACCCATGCCGTGCGCGCACGCTGCCCGCAGTGCGCCACGCTGCCCATGTGCCTCATGGGCTGTCTGCCCGCGGCCTCACGCGACCTGCTGACGCCCTGCGTCGCCGAGTCTCACTTCGGCAAGGGCGACCTGCTGATGCCAGAGGGCCAGGTGGCACAGCAGATTTCCATCATCAAGATCGGTGCGGTGATGGGCAGTCGCCAGGGTGAGGACGGCCAGGCCCACCCGGTGGCCCTGCTCGGGCGCGGCAAGACGCTGGGGGAATATGCCCTCTATGGTCACCGCGAGCAGATCAGCGCCATCGCCCTCTCCGCCGGTCGAATCTGCCGCCTCGACGTTCCGGATTTCTATCGGCTCGGTGTGGTGGACCGGCGTTTCCACGCCTGTGTGCAGGCACGCATCGTGCGATCTCTGGGGCAGTTGGCCGACTGGTCACGCGTGATGCGCATCAAAGGCCTTCAACAGAAGTTGCTTGCCGCATTGCGCCTGTACGCGACCGAACAACGCAGCCGCGTGATCCGGTTGCCCAGTCATGTTGCGTTGGCTTCCCTTCTGTCGACCACCCGCGAAACCATTGCGCGCTCGCTGCGACAGTTGGAGGCAGCGGGTCACATCCTGCGGCACGACCGCTGGCATTGCGAAATCGTGAGCCCCGACGGTCGCACAAGCGACAACGGCGAGCACGGTTGAAGCCGCGCGAGGCTATTGGCCTCAACGCTTCAGCAGGGCAACCTGCGCCGTCATTTTCCGACGTTGGTAGACGGTCCCGGCGGCCACGACCAGTCCGATGACCAACAGGGCCAATGAACCCGGCTCAGGCACCGGGTTTGGATCCACGATGACTCCACCCTCCTGCTCGAAGCCGGCATATCGGACGAATTGCTGGGAGTAGTTGTAGAACCCGAACTCGCCTGAGGTGAAGGTGTTGTCCGCCACCGTCACGTTCCAGAGTTCATCGAGTCCTTTCTTGACCACGATGGTGAACTCTCCTGCGACCAGATTGAAGTCCAGCCGGAAGTCGTAGAGCGTGTTGTCTTCCCACCCCATGCTGCTGGACTGGTTGGTGGCCAGCACGTCCACGTCGCCAAAGTTCACCTGGTTCTCCCAGAGCTCGGCCAGCGAAAGATCGGTCAGGCCGTCGCCGGTGGCACCCGTCGCTTTCTTCACCGCCATGCCCTCGGCGGCTGTTCGGCCCTCATAGCCTTGGGTGCCCTGCTTCCAGTCGAACAAATAGAAATTGCTCGAATTCTGGTAGCCAAACACGAAGCCCATGTAATCGTCGTCCCCGCCGCTCTCAAGCACCTGCCAGGAGCCCTGGATGGAATAGCTGGTCTGGTTGAGGTTGTTCAGATAGAACGAAGGGTCGGCATTGACCACCTGTTGTACCGCTTCATTGCCCGGCTCAAGCACCCAGTTGCCCGCTGGTTGGCCCCCAGCGAAGTCGAGGGTCAATGGCGACCAGGAGCTCAGGTCGATGGGCGCGGCCTGCGCGACCCATGACGCCCCCGAGAGCAACGCCGCGATCCAGATCCGGGTGGAGAAGTTTTTCACGATGAGGACTCCTGGAAAAAGTGCAGACATGGGATTGCCGCAACTCATGACCAGGGGCGGTCACCACAGCTCAATACGGACCCCTGAGACCAAGGCACAGCAAGCGTTGAGGCGTCGTGCATCGCATGCTTCATGCCATGAAAAATTCCTCAACAAAAACAAAGAGGTGGCTGAAGACCTTGATCGCAGGTTTACAAAACTGCAAAGAAACCCGACAGGTGAACGGACGACATTGCGTGCTGCCAAGACCCCGGGCTTCGACGGCATCTTGAAAGCCTGGTGGCCCTCCCGACTACCCCAACAGGGCCGCCAGGCCGCCCTCGGCCTCGAAGCGCTGGTTGCGGTAGGCCAGTCTTGTGGGGCCAGACCACACGCGCTGCGCGATGCTGTGCGCCGGATCACCGGGGTAGCAGATCACGCGCACGCCGTCCTGGTCGAAGGGCTCGGGCTCGATCAGCGCGGGCGGTCGGCTGCGGGCAGCGGCCATCACCTGGGCGGCGGTGCTCAGGTGACTGAGCTGTCCCAGGCTCATGATCTGGGGCGGCGCCAGATCGATCTCACCCGCCCAGTAGCGCTCCAGCCCCAGGCGCGGCGCCAGCCACACGGCTTCGGTGGCCTCGAAGGTGCAATGCTCGGCCTCCTGGCCATGCGGCGCTGTGGCCACGAAGAAGCGTGTGTCGAAGCGCTTGTTGGTCACCGAGGGCACACGTGGCGTGACCCAGCGCGACCACGGCAACACACTGGCGGTGGACACCGGGCAACCGAGTTGATGCAGGGCGGCGGCAAAACCGATGCCCGCGGCGGTGAGCTCACGCACGCGCGGGACCAGATCCGCGCGATGCACCTGACCCAGCAGCAGGCCGCATTCTTCGAACGTCTCGCGCAGGGCCGCCACATGCAGCCCCAGCGCCGTCTCGACGCTCAGACCCGGCTCGTGCAAACCCTGCGCGCAATCGAGAGCCGAACGGTCCAGCGCTGCGGAATCCACCTGGTGGTCGGCGGCATCGAGCTTGCCACCGGGAAACACGTGCGCACCGCCGAGCACGCCCGAATTGCCGTGCCGGCGCACCAGCAGCACCTCCAGCCCCTGGGGTCCGTCGCGCACCACCATGACGGTGGCAGAAGGCACGGGCGGCGTGTGAACGGTGTCGGAATTGATCGTGAGGGCCATGCGTGGATTGTCGGCGAGAGCTCGTCCAGCGGGTGTCGCCATGAGCACGACGGTGAGCATGGGTCAAAGCAGCGGCGCGATGAAGTCGAACTGATCGACACAGTCTCCTGAAACCCCGTGTCGGCCCGGTGGATTGCTTCAAAAACACGCATTCAAAGTCGCAAAATGATTCGCAGTATTTGAATAATTCCATTTGAAAGCATACACTTGGCCATGCCTTCAAAGTCGCAAAAGTTCTCTCTCTACGATCATCCTTCGCAGATGGAGCCCTTGCTTCCAGGCGAGCATCGCCTGGGCCCTCTGCTGGAACACGCGCACGATCTCATCCGTCGCGCCGACCAGCTGTCGGGCCTGTGCCAACCCGGCGCGCTGGGCGGGTTGCGTCGTCTGCTGAGGGCGATGAACTCGTACTACTCCAACAAGATCGAGGGGCAGCACACGTTTCCACTGGAGATCGAGCAGGCGCTGCGCAACGACTACGCACAAGACGCCGACAAGGCGCGCCGCCAGCGACTCGCCCTGGCCCACATGGGCACCGAACAGCAGCTCGAAACCCTGTGGCCCCAGTGGGACACGGCACGCGTGTGGTCGCCACAAACCGTGCAGGACATCCACCAGGACCTGTTTGCCCGCCTGCCCCAGGCCGATCTGGCCATCCCCCCCGCCGAGTTGCCTGACGGCGCAGCGCCCGCCTGGCTGCAGCCGGGCGAACTGCGGCAGCAACAGGTGAGCGTGGGCCGCCATGCCGCGCCTGCCGCCGAACACCTGCCCGCCTTCCTGGCCCGCTGGTCCCAGGTTTACGCTCAGGTTCGACGGGGCGAGATGCAGGTGGTGGCCATGGCCGCCGCGCACCAGCGGCTGGCCTGGATTCACCCATTTCGCGATGGCAACGGCCGCGTGGCCCGCCTGCACAGCCAGCTGGTGCTCGGTCACCTGGGCCTGACCAACGGACTATGGTCACCCTTGCGGGGTTTTGCCCGCAGCCACGACCGCTACTACGCCCTTCTTGCTGCGGCCGATGAACCCCGAGGTGGCGATCTGGATGGGCGCGGCAACCTCACCGAGCGAGGACTGGAGCAGTGGATCACCTACGTGCTGACCCTGTGCCAGGACCAGGTGGACTTCATGGCGGGCGCGCTTGCGCTGGGCGGCATGAAGGACCGCATGGCCGCCTGCCTGAACTTTGAAGAGCATGTGGTGAAAGCGGGCGTGCGCACCGAAGCGCTGCGCGCACTGCACTACCTCTTTGCCACCCAGGGCGAGCTCGACCGCAACGATTTCAAGGCCATGCTCGGGCTGGGCGAGCGCCTGGCCACGGCGCAAGTGAGTGCACTGCTCAAGCGCGGCTTGCTGGAGTCCGACTCCCCCCATGGCAGGCTGCGCCTGGGCGTGCCGCAGCACGCCTTGCGGTTTTATTTCCCCAAGCTGTGGCCCGAAGCGGAATCGCAAGGCTGAAGCGGGGCCAACCGCCCAGAGGTATCAACCCAGGCTCAAGAAACCCGGGCAGGTGTCGATACGCAAGTATCAACCCCACACACCCTGGACCCATGGACGCCCTCAACACCCCCACCCCCGCGGTCCCTTCTCCCGGCGCGCCCGCGCGCCGCCACGCCCCGGCGCTGGCGGGTGCCGGTGAGTTCCTGAGCTTTCGCCTGGGCGCCGAGGAGTACGGCATCGACATCCTGCGCGTGCAGGAAATCCGCTCGTACGAAGAGCCCACCCGCATCGCCAACGCGCCCGAATCGATCAAAGGCGTGGTCAACCTGCGCGGCGTGATCGTGCCGGTGGTGGACATGCGCATCAAGCTGGGCTGCGCCAAGGTGGAATACAACGCCCTGACCGTGGTGATCGTGCTCAGTGTGCACAACCGCGTCGTGGGCCTGGTGGTCGACTCGGTGAGCGATGTGATCCGGCTCGGCCAGGAACACATCAAGGCCGCACCGCAGATCAACACCTCCCTGGACGCCGGCTTCATCACCGGCATCGCCAGCGTGGGCGAGCGCATGCTCATCCTGGCCGACATCGAAGCCTTGCTTGGCAGCTCCGACCTGGGCCTGGTCGCTCCCACCGAAACCATTCAATAAACCGCCATGAACTTCTTTCGCAATCTCTCCGTCGGCGCCCGGCTGTGGGCCGGCGTCATCGCCATCATCGTCGCCCTGTTCGTGGTCGTGGGTACCGCCGGATCGCGATCGACCCAGCTCAACAAGACGTCTGAACAAACGCTGGCCAAGCTGGCTGAAAAGACCACCATTGCCAGCGAGTGGGCCGCGCTGACGGAACTCGCGGTCACCCGCACCCAGGCCGCCGTGGTCAGCAGCGACCCCGCCGTGGGCGAGATGTACAAGGACCTGGTTCCCGCCGCCATCGCCACCATCAACGAACTTCAAAAGAAGCTGCAGACGATGGAGTTGAACGAGGCTGAGAAAGCGCAACTGGAGAAGATCGCCGAACTGCGCAAGAGCGTTCTGGCCTCGCATGCCAAGGCCAACGAGATGAAGAAGGCCGGTGATGCCGCCGGTGCCGCCGAGGAGATCCGGGCGCGCTTCAACCCTGCCGTGACGCCCTATGTGGGCGGCTTGCGCGACTTCACGCGCATGCAGTCCGACATCCGCGCCAAAGCCCAGCAGGGTTTCGACGAGCAGCGTGCCACCAGTCTGAGGATTGCAACCATCCAGGTCGCTCTCTTGGTCGCGGGCATCGTCGCAGGCGCGTTCTTCCTGATCCGCAACATCCGCAACCCGCTGCGCGAAGCGATGGCATTCGCCGAGCAGATCGCCGGTGGCGACCTCACGGCCACCATCCGCAACGACCGCAAGGACGAGTTCGGCGCCATGATCACGTCGCTCGTCTCCATGCGCGAGCGTCTGGTGAACGTGGTCGCGGACGTGAAGCGCGGCACCGACAACATCACCGTGGCCGCCAAGGAAATCGCCACCGGCAACCACGACCTCTCGGCGCGCACCGAGCAGACCGCCTCCAACCTGCAACAGACCGCTGCCAGCATGGAACAGATGTCGGGCGCGATCCGCCAGTCGGCCGACTCGGCGCGCGTGGCCAACCAGTTGGCCGATGTGGCCGGTCAAAGCGCCCAGAAGGGTGGCGACGTGGTCAGCCAGGTGATCTCCACCATGGAAGAGATCAACCAGTCCTCACGCAAGATCAACGACATCATCGGCGTGATCGACGGCATCGCGTTCCAGACCAACATCCTCGCGCTGAACGCCGCGGTGGAAGCCGCCCGCGCCGGCGAACAAGGCCGCGGTTTCGCGGTGGTGGCTGCCGAGGTGCGCAACCTGGCCCAGCGCAGCGCGCAGGCGGCCAAGGAAATCAAGGTGTTGATCGGCACCAGCGTGGACAAGGTCACCGCCGGCACCGAGCTGGTGAACCAGGCCGGCAAGACCATGGGCGAGATCGTCGAGAACGTGGTGCGTGTGCGCGACATGATCGGCGAGATCGCCAGCGCCTCCGGCGAGCAGGCCGACGGCGTGAACCAGATCAACACGGCCGTGGCCAACCTGGACCAGCTGACCCAGCAGAACGCCGCCCTGGTCGAAGAAAGCGCCGCAGCCGCCTCCAGCATGAACGAGCAGGCCGACCGCCTGGCCGAGGTGGTGCGCGTGTTCCGGGTGGATGCGCAGGCCGCCTCGCACAGCACGATCGCCCAGATTCGATCGACCGACCTGCACAAGCCCGGCAACACCACCGTGCGCAGCACCCCCGTGGCCAAGCCGGCAACGGTCAAGCCCGTGTCGACCGCCCCGAAAGCCGCATCCGCTGCGCCCGTGAAGCCAGCGCCCAAGCCAGTGGTGAAAGTCGCCGAGAAGGCAGGCGCATCGGACGAGTGGGAGTCCTTCTAAAGGCCCGCTTGCAAAGCCTGGGGGTTGTCGTCGCAAAATAGCGCGATGACCCAATACTGGCTGATGAAATCCGAGCCGGACGAGTGCTCGATCGACGACGCACTCGCCGCACCGGGCGCCACCGTGCCCTGGACCGGCGTGCGCAACTACCAGGCGCGCAACTTCATGCGCGACGGCATGCGCGTCGGCGATGGCGTGCTGTTCTACCACTCGAGTTGCCCGCAACCCGGCATCGCCGGCATTGCGCAGGTCGCGTCCAGCACCCGACCCGACCCCACGCAGTTCGACCCGAAGTCGCCCTACTTCGACGCCAGGTCCAAGCCCGAAGCACCGCGCTGGCTGCTGCTCGATGTGAAGGCGCTGCGCAAGACTCGGCTGCTCGGCCTGCCCGAACTGCGTGCCACACCGGCGCTGGCCGACATGACGCTGCTGCAGCGTGGCAGCCGGTTGTCGATCACGCCGGTGAGCGCCGAACACTGGCAGCTGATCACCGGGACGCTGCTGAAAGCCTGACGCGACCGCGCGAAGCGCCAGGGTATTGCGCTCGCTCGATGCGCCAGCGTGCCCCACCCACCCGCCGTGCAGGGCAAGGTCAGTGCGGTGAGACGATCACGCGCTGCAGCTTGCCGCTGCGGCCACACCGTGCCTTCACCCCACTGCGGCATCGGATGTGCACACCCCGGGCATCCTGCTCCCACAGAAAGTCCTCCAGTTGCTGGCGAGCCGCGTCGAGCGTGTGCTGCGCCTGTCTGCCGTGCATGCCTGTGGTGAGCAACAACTCGGCTGGCCCGTTCTGCACGAGCTGAAAGTCGAACAGGCCCGCATCTTCCAGCACGGTGCTCACCGCCAGCGGTACCACGTCCACGCGGGCGCGTCCCCGGCCGCCGGGCAGTTGCAGTGTGTCGTCGTCGCGGCCGGATACGGTGATGACGGGCAGGTGCGAACCGCAGACGCAGGGGGTGGGCTGAAAGCTCACGCGATCTCCCAGGTCGTAGCGGATCAGCGGCTGAACGTGGTTGGCCAGGTTGGTCAGCAAGGTGGTGCTGCCGGCGAGCCCGTCCGGCACGGGACGGCCTTGCGCGTCCACGGCTTCCAGGATCGCCCAGTCGCTGTTGAGATGCAACGCCCCATGGCGGCATTCGAAAGCCAGCGACAGAAATTCCGAAGCGCCGTAGCTCTGGCTGACTGGACACGAGAAACTGTCTTGAACGAATGCGCGCTGGACCGACGACATCCCTTCCCCGCCGGTCCATATCTCGCGCAGGTCCACCTGCAGGCGGCCCGCGAGGTGTTCCTGCGCCAACAGCACGGCAGCGCTGGGGTAGGTCGCCAGCACGGTCGGCTGCAACGCCTCCAGTTCGGCGCGCAGCGCCTTCATGGGTTGCAGAAACGACAGGCCCCGCAGTCGGGCCGAAAGTCCCGGCTGCAGTTGCCGCAGGCGCTCGACCGACACGTTGCTCGCGAAGTGCCCACCGGTGGCCCCGACAAAGGCGATGCGCTCGGTCAGTCCCCAGGGGTCCAGCCAGCGCTGCAGAGGACGCAGCACCGGGCGGCGCAGCGCCTCGAGGGCGTCGTACACACCCATGGCCTGCGCATCCTGCACAAAGATGGCAGGCTCGCCGGAACTCCCCGAGCTCTCCCAGACGATGTACCGGTCGAGACAGGCCCGGGCGATGTTCCCGGGGTCGGCGACGAAACGGCGCAGGTGGTCGAGGGAGATGGCCGGGTCCGTGACCCAGTCGGTGAAATGACGCATCAGCTCCGACTTGCGTGCGATGGGCAGTTCTTCCAGCCGGGTGTGCGCCGGGTCGCGCCCGGCCAACAGTCGACGGTAGCGTGGCGAGCCTTGAGCAGCCGCTTCGAACAAGGTCGCCAGGCGCCGCGCGCGCAGCTCGGCAAGCACTTCGGGCGAGGCGCTCGAGGCCATGCCCACCTCTGCGGCGACCAGACCGGTGTGCCAGGGTTCGAACGCAGTCGGCATCGGAGGAGGCTCTCCTTTCAGTGGACCATCAGCCCATGACGAGCGGATCGGCATCCCGATCCGCAGGCATGGACAGTCCTTCCAGCATGGGAACCGAGCATGCAACTTACGCCGCACAACGCCCTGGCGCATTGCGCTGGATCAAGTCCCCCCATCCCTCAATGGAAATCCCGGCTCACCGTGGACAGCCCGCGCAACAGCGGCGTGAGATCTTCCAGGTGGCCGGCGATCAGGTTTTTGGCTTCGCCGTCGCGCTGCCACACGCCATGCACCGCCAGCAGGCGTGATTGCGTGAGCACCGTGCGCTGGCGCTCGCGCAGGTGTTTCCACACGATGACCTGCACCACGCCGGTCTCGTCTTCCAGGCTCACGAACACCACGCCCGAGGCGGTCTCGGGTTGCTGGCGCAGGGTGACGATGCCGCAGTGGCGCACCAGCCGTCCGTTGGGTGCGTCCCGGAGTTCTTCGGCACTCATGAGCCTCCGTTTCGCGAGCTCGGGCCGCAGCAGCGCCAGCGGATGGCGGCGCAGCGTGAGGCCCAGGCTGCCGTAGTCCCACACGATGGCTTCGCCCTCACTGGCCTCGGGCAAATGCAGCGGGGCTTCGGCGACCGGGGCGTGCTTCATCAGCTCGGGTGCGGTCCTGAGGGCGGCGGCGTCCCACACCTGCTGGCGGCGGTGGCCGCTCAGGCCCATGAGGGCATCGGCGGCGGCGAGCAGTTTCATCTGGGGTTGATCGAGGTTTGCGCGGCGGGCGAGGTCTTGCGTGGTGATGAAGGCTTTGTGCTGGCGGGCGATGACGAGGCGTTCGGCGGCGTCGGCTTTGAGGCCTGAGACCAGGCGCAGGCCGAGGCGAACGGCATCACCCGCTTCCAGCGTGCAGTCCCATTGGCTGCGCATCACATCCACTGGCCGCACTTCGACACCATGGCGCTTGGCGTCCTGCACCAGTTGGCTGGGTGTGTAGAAGCCCAGCGGCTGGCTGTTGAGCATGGCCACCAGGAACTCGGCCGGGTGGTGGCGCTTGATCCAGCAGCTCACGTAGACCAGCAGCGCAAAACTCGCCGCGTGGCTTTCGGGAAAGCCGTAGCTGGAGAAACCCTTGATCTGCTCGTACACGCTTTGCGCGAATTCGGTCGTGTAGCCGCGCGCGGTCATGCCGTCGACCAGGCGCCGTTCGTACTTGTGCAGATTGCCGTTGCGCTTCCACGCGGCCATGGCGCGGCGCAGGTCGTCGGCCTCGCCGGGTGTGAAGCCCGCGGCCAGCACGGCGATCTGCATGCATTGCTCCTGAAAGATCGGCACGCCCAGCGTGCGGCCCAGGGCTTCCTTCAGGTCCTGCCCGCCGCGCGGGCCGGGATAGTCCACCGGCACCAGACCGCGCCGCCGGTCCAGGTAGGGATGCACCGCGCCGCCCTGGATGGGACCTGGGCGCACCAGCGCGACCTCGATCACCAGGTCGTAGTAGCTGCGGGGCTTCAGGCGCGGCAGCATGCTCATCTGCGCGCGGCTCTCAATCTGGAACACGCCCACGGTGTCGGCCGCGCAGATCATGTCGTAGGTGGCCTCGTCCTGGGGCGGGATGTCCGGCATCTCGATCACCCGCCCTTCCCTGGCACCGATGAGGGCAAGCGCCTTGCGGATGGCGGTGAGCATGCCCAGGGCGAGCACATCAACCTTGAGCAGGCCCAGGGCGTCGAGGTCGTCCTTGTCCCACTCGATCACGGTGCGGTCTTTCATGCTGGCGTTCTCGATCGGCACCAGGCGCGAGAGCGGCAACTGGGTGAGCACGAAGCCGCCGGTGTGCTGCGAGAGGTGGCGCGGAAATCCCATGAGCTGCGCGGTGAGTTGCAGCAGCTGGCGCACCGCCAGGTCGTCGGGGTCGAGCCCGGCCTCCCGCAGCCGCTCGGTCTCGATCGCGCGCCCGTCCCACCAGCGGGTGCTCTTGGCCAGCACCTCGAGCGCGCCGTCGGCAAACCCCAGGGCCTTGCCCACGTCGCGCAGGGCGCTGCGCGGGCGGTAGCTGATCACCGTGGCGGTGAGCGCGGCGCGTTCGCGGCCGTACTTGTTGTAGAGGTACTGAATGACCTCCTCGCGCCGCTCGTGTTCGAAGTCGACGTCGATGTCGGGTGGCTCGTTGCGCTCGCGCGAGATGAAGCGCTCGAACAGCAGACCCGTGCGCTCCGGGTCCACGGCGGTGATGCCCAGGCAGTAACACACCACGCTGTTGGCCGCCGAGCCCCGGCCCTGGCACAGGATGTTCTGCGAGCGCGCGAAAGTCACGATGTCGTTGACCGTCAGGAAGTAGTGCTCGTAGCGCATGTCGGCGATCAGCTGGAGCTCGTGCTCGATCTGCTTCGCAAAACGCGGTGGTGTGCCCTGTGGCCAACGCCAGGCCGCGCCCGCCCAGGCCAGGCGGTGCAGGTAAGAAGATGGCGTCTCACCCTCGGGCACCACCTCGCTGGGGTACTGGTAGCGCAACTCGTCGAGCGAAAAGGCGCAGCGCGCCGCCACCGCCAGCGTCTCGGCCAGCAGCTCGGGCGGGTAGCACTGGCCCAGCGTCAGGCGCGAACGCAGGTGCTGCTCGGCATTGGGCTCCAGCGCCAGCCCGCAGGCGGTCAGCGGCTGGCCGATGCGCGTGGCGGTGAGCACGTCCTGCAGCGGCTTGCGCGAGCGCACATGCATGTGCACGTCGCCCACGGCCACCAGCGGCACGGCGGTGAGCGTGCTGCTCTGGCGCAGCTTGTGCAGCAGCATCTCGTCGTCGAGCCGGCGCAGCTGCGTCACACCCAGCCAGCAGCGGCCCATGAAATGCTGCAGCAGCCAGCGCGCTGTCGCATCCATCGGGTCCTGGTCGCTGTCGCGATCGGGCACGGCGATCACCACGCAGTCGGCCAGCGCTTCGGCGCGGATGGCATTCAATGCCAGGCGGTACGTGCCCTTGGGAGCCGTGCGGCGCAGGTGCGTGATGAACTCGCACAGGTTGCCGTAGCCGTTGAGGTTGCAGGCCAGCACGACGAGCGTGAACGGCACGAAGGGCGCGCTGCACTGCACCCGGAACTGGCTGCCCACCAGCAACTTGAGCTGGTGTTTTTTGGCGGCCACGTGGGCCCGCACCACACCGGCCAGGGAACACTCGTCCACCAGCGCCAGCGCGCTGTAGCCCAGGGCCTGGGCCCGCTCCACCAGCTCTTCGGCGTGGCTGGCGCCGCGCAGGAAGGTGAAGTTGGAGATGCAGCGCAACTCGGCGTAGTCGGGCAGGAGGGTGGTATTCATAGTCCTATGCGAAGTGCCCGTGCAGGTACCACGCCGGCGCTTCATCCAACCGGGTCTGAAAAATCCACAACACCCCCGCCTTGGCCGACAACGCCACCCAGTAGTCGCGCACCACGTTGCGTGTGGTGCCCGCCTCGTCCACCCGGTCCCACCAGCCGCCCTCCACCCGCTGCGGGCCGGCGAGCAACTGCAGTTCACCCTGGTAGATCGGCCGGTTGCCGCGCACCAGCAGCTTCAGCGGCTCGGGCAGCACGAAGGTGGGTTGCGGCAGGCCGGTGTCGGGCGCCGGCTTGCGCGGCAGCGGCTCGAGCGCGCTCTGCCAGCGACACATCCATTCCTGGCGGTGGTCGGGCTGTACCACCGGGCGCAACACGCGCCCGGGTCCCAGGCGCGCGGCCAGCCGTTCCAGCACCAGGTGCAGCGTCTCGCCCTGGCGCACCGTGTCGGGCAGCAGCGAGGCGCTCACCTCGTGCAACGGGTGCACCTCGGTGGCCAGCAGGTGCAGGTCGCCCACGGGGGCGAGCAGTTGCACATGGGCCAGGTGCTCGGCCAGCAGGCGGCAGAGGTGTTCGGTGTCGCGCGTGGGCTCGGCCGTGCGCACCGTGATCTCGCCGCCCTCGCCCGCGTCGCGCGCGCGCATGGCGTCGTGCGCCCAGCGCAGCGTGAAGGCCGTGACACCCGCGCGCCGCGCCGCCAGCCAGCCGCTCATCACCAGCAGCAGGCGCCGCGCGCCAAACAGCAACGCCGGCGCCTGCTCCACCCGCGCCATGAGCTCCAGCCGCTCGTCAAACCGCTCGGGCAGCGCCACCCACACATGGGCCTCGGGCTCGGCGCCGTAGGCCTGGTCCAGCGCCTGCAAGAGCTGCTGGTCAAACCGCCGACCCACGCCGCCGCGTGGCAGCGCGCGCACGTCACCCAGCGTGCGGCAGCCGATGTGCGCCAGCGTGAGGCGGTGCGGGTGCACGGCGTTCAACACGACCATGGGCAAGGCATCGAGCAGCACCGGCAGCGCTTGCCTGAAGCCGTTTTCAAGGCCGGCGCGCGCCAGTGCCAGCGCGGCCAGGCTGTTGGGCGCCCAGGCCACCTGCACCACGCCGAGTTGCTGACTCTCGGCTACCACGCGGTCGCGCAGCGCGCGCCGACCACCAAACAGGCGTTCGCTCGCCGCCACCTCCATGAGCACCGCGCCGTCGGCCAGCGCCACGCGGGGTGTGAACTGCAACGCCCAGGTGGCCACCGCGCGCCGCGCCGCCTCAGTGGACGGCGTGGTGGGGGCGGTCGGGAGCAGGAGTGCTGACCACAACATGATCGGCCTCGCGGGGCAACAGGCGGCTGGGGAAACGCAGCCGCGGCGTGAGGATGGCGCGCAGGCCCCCGGGCACCGAGCCCAGGCGCAGCGTGCCTTCGAGCGGCGGGCCCTTGCGTTTGAAGATGTCGAGGTGCAGTTCCCAATCCAGCCCCACGCGGGCCTGCAGGCGCAACGGCGCGGCCGACGATTCGCGCGCCGCCGCGCTGGGCCGGCAGAGAAACACCGGGCCTTCGCAGCTGGCGGCCAGCACCTGCAGGCGGCGCACCTGCTCGGCCCGCGCCTGCGGCAGCCACACCACCAGCGCACCGCAGGCGTTGGCCTTGATCAGTTGTTCGGCCGACCACAGGCGCTCCGCGGCCGTGTCGGCCCGCACCCACACCAGGTGGCGCTCGTCGATGCCCTCGAAGCGCAGGCCCGGCAGGTGCGGCGCCTTGGGCGGGCCCACCACCACCACCGCGCGGCCAGCGGCACACACCTGGCGCAGCGCGGGCCCGAGCAGGCGCCACTCCAGCATGCCGCTCTGCGATGCGAGGATTTCAATGACGCCGTGGCACGGCCAGCCGCCGCCAGGCAGCTGCGCGTCCAGCGCCTCGAAGCCACTGGCCAGCACGGCCGAGACCGGGCCGCCGAGCTGGTCGCCGCGCCAGATGGCCGCGGCCACGGCCATGGGCAATTCACCGGGCAGGCGGGCTGGCCGTGGTTGGGAGAGAGGCGTGAAGGCGGAAGACAGGTCGTCCTCCTGCCAGTCGAGGGCGGGATGCATGGCGGAGTGTTCGGGTGGGGTTTGAAAGGCCAGACAGATACTGTATGCACGTACAGTATATGAAAGACCCACCCGTGTCCAGTGGTGGCTCCCCGCTCAGCGCCCAGCCTCCAATGTGGCGTGTCCCTGGCGCATGAGGTCCACGCGGGATCCATGCCGTGTTTCCAACGGCACGCTTTCGGCCCGCCAAGGTGCGGGCCTTCGTGGACTTGCTGGTGGAGCGCTTGAGGATGTCCGCAGCAGACATTCACCCGCGCAAGTGACGAACGTGTGGATTCCATCACGCTCCTCTCTGAAGAGATGCGCTCGAGTTTTTATATGTACGACACCGAACATACAAGCGGCGCCCTGGTCCGTACCGTCGGCCGCAGCCCAAGGTGCACCGGGCCTGTGTCTTTCGACAACCGCAAAACAAGGGGGCCTGATGAAGCGCTTGATCTTTGCCTCGCTGCTGGCAGTGGTGGGGCCGTTGGGGTTTGTCGGGTCGGCCGGTGCGAATGGCGACCATGTCGCCACGTTCAGGAATGTGTCCGGGGACATCGGCATCGCTCGCAATGGCTCCACGCTGGACGCCGTGTCGGGTTCGACGTTGTTCGTCTCGGACCGCATCGTCTCCGGTACCGGTTCGTCCGCGGGCGTCGTGTTCAAGGACGGAACGACGCTGACGGTCGGGCCGTCCACCGACATCCAGGTGCGCGACTACGCCTTCGAGCCCAAGCAGGCGAAATACGAGTTCTTTGTCTACCTCGCCCGGGGGGCCGCGATCTACTCGTCGGGAATGATCGCCAAGCTGGCGCCGGAAGCGGTCAAGGTGGGCACGCCCACGGCGACCATCGGCGTTCGCGGGACGCGCTTCATCATCGAGGCGGACTAGGGCGTGTTCTCTGCCATGAAGACATCGGAAAACCCGCGCGTCCGGTTCGCGGCGGTGCTCCTGCTTGCCATCGCGCTCCTTGGCGGCTGCGCCACACCGCCGCCCACCAGCACCCGAACGACCGTCGTCCTGATGCCCGATGAAGACAGCACGGTCGGCGCCGTGTCGGTTTCAACGGCCTCAGGATCGCAGCGGCTCGACAAGGCGTTCAGCTACACGTCCGTCAACGGGAGCAACGCGGCACCGTCAAAAGCAAGGACGATCAGCCGCCACACGATAGACACGGCCTACGGCACCCTGCTCAAGGCGCAACCGACGAAGCCCACGACCTTCATCCTGCAATTCCTGTTGGACAAGACCGAGCTGACCGAGGAGTCGAAGGCCATGCTGCCCGCCATCTTTGGCGCGGTGCGCGAGCGCAAGCCCACCCGCATCACGGTGTTCGGGCACACCGATGCCATCGGCACGAAGGAAGGGAACCTGAAGTTGTCGGCCGATCGGGCCGAGGCCGCCGCCCACCTGCTCAGAACGAACGATCCCTCGCTCAACAACATCGAGGTGCAATTCTTCGGTGACGCCCAGCCTTTGACGCCCTCCGGTCCGGGTGCTTCGGACCCGCGCAACCGGCGCGTCGAAATCCTGATTCTTTGACCACGGGCCTCCAGGAACAGGCCCGGTGAGGCCCGGCAAACGAACCCGGCAGTTTGGATACGACAATCGGCCGGATGCTGCTCACGACACCCTCCCCAGCGCTTTGGCCCGACCCGGCCCGCCTGGACCGTGCCCGTGCAACATCGGTGGAGGACATTTGAGCGCCACCGGTTCCAGCGTTTCACCGAGACCGCCCTCTGCCCCCAAGCCTGCGGGATCGCCGTGGGGTGCCTCCCGTGGCCGCCCGCAGAGCAAACGCCTGACACGCGAGCGCAGGCGCATGGCGGTCGCGCTCTTGCTCTCCCTCGTGTTCCACGCCCTGCTGCTGAGCCTGACCTTTGGTGGCCAGGGCATCGGGCTGCCGGGCTTCGGCTTCCCCTGGCAGGACCGCCGGGTCGAAGCGCCCCATCTGCGCGTGCTCCTGACCGCGGCGAAGGAAGCGGCGGCGGCGCCTGCGCAGGCGCCGGCGGTGGAGCCATCGCCCCCCGCGCAGGCGGTGCGCCCCGCGGCCCGGCGGCCTGCGCCAAGGCCCCCAAAGCCTTCGAAGCCCCCTGCGCCGACCGCTGAGCCGACGCCGGCCCAGCCAGCGCCCGTCGTCGCGGCCGCGCCGAAGCCTGTTCCAGAGGCGGCGTTGCCACCGATTCAAGAGGCTGGCGAACCAGCGGTTGCGCCTGTCGCCCCGCAGGCACCGGAGCCACACGCCGAGGTGGCCCTGCTCAACCGCGCCGAGCCGCAGGAGCCGCCGCAGGAAGCGGCGCGGCTGGAGCTTGAGCGCCTGGAGGCTGCGCGGCAAGCGGCGGCGCGACGGGAAGCAGCTCGGCAAGAGGCTGCGCGGGCGGAAGCCACCAGGCGCGAAGAGGCGCAACAGGAGACGGCCCGGCAGGAGCTGGCGCGCGTCGAGGCCACGCGGCTGGAGGCCGAACGCCAGGAAGCCGCTCGACAGGAAGCGGCGCAGGTCGAAAGCGCACGGCTGGAAGTCGAGCGCCAGGGCGCGGCTCGCCAGAAGGCTGCGCAGCAGGCAGCGGCGCAGCAGGCGGAGGCCGAGCGTCTGGAGGCGGCGCGGCAGGAGGTCGAGCGCGCGCAAGCCGCCCGACAGAAAACCGCGCAGGCCGACGCCGAGCGCGCGGAGGCCGAACGGCAAGCCACCGCCCGATCAGAAGCCCTGCGACAGGAGGCCGCCCGGCAGGAAGCGGCGCGCCTGGAGGAAGCGGCGCGCGTCGAGGCGGCGCGGCTGGAAGCCGAGCGCCAGGAGGCTGCACGGCAAGCGGCAGCGCAGCAGGAAGAAGCCGCGCGGCAGCTGGAAGCAGAACGCCAGGAGGCAGAGCGCCTGGCCGCTGCAAGGCAGCAAGCGACCGAGCAGGAAGCTGCTCGCCAGCAAGCACAGCGGTTGGAAGCCGAGCGCCAAGCCGCCGCGCAGCAAGCGGCAACGCAGCAGGAAGCCGCTCGCCAGGAAGCGGCACGGGTCGAAGCAGCCCGGTTGGAAGCCGAGCAACAGGCGGCGGCAGAACGCGCGGCTGCGCAACAGGAAGCGGCACGCGAGGACGCAGCACGCCAGGAAGCGGCACGGGCCGAAGCCGCGCGGCTGGAAGCCGAACGCCAGGCGGCCGCGCAGCAAGCCTCCGCGCAGCAGGAGGCAGCCCGCCAGCAAGACGCTGACGCCGCACGGCAAGAGGGCGAACGCCAGGCCGCCGCGCAGCAAGCGGCTGGTCAGCAGGAGGCGGCCCGCCAGCAAGCGGCACAAGGAGAAGCCGCACGCCTGCAGGCCGAGCGGCAGGCGGCGGAAGCGAAACGCGAAGAGCGGCTTCGGGCCATCGGGCGGCAGTTGAACGAGGAAGCCGACCGGCGCGAGGCGGCCGAAGCGGCCGCACGCCGCTTGCCCTCGGCGAGCACCTTGCGCCGGGCCCGGCTCTTCGGGCGCACCGATCCCAACACCGAACTCATCCTTTATGCGGAGGCCTGGGCCCGCAAGATCCAGATGAACATGACCATCGACATGGTCCGCGAGGCGGCAAGGCAGCCGCACACCCAACCCGTGGTGACGGTGGCGATCCGCAGCGATGGCACGGTGGAGTCGGTGACCTTCGTTCGCTCCAGCGGCGTGGCGGCCATCGACGAGGCCATCCCTCGCATCGTGCACAGCCAGGCGAACTACCCGGCGTTCCCGCCGGCCCTGGCGAGCGAGTACGACGTGATCGAGATCCGCCGCACCTGGCATTTCGACACGGCCGTGCGGCTGTACTGAACCTGCGGTCAGCGCCCTGTTTTTAAGCAGACCCCGCCAAGCCAGGCGGGCGGCGGGCTGCGGCGGTTGTCCACCTTGTTATCCACAGCGTAGGCCACAGTCTCTGTGCGTAAAGTCACGCGCTCACGGCAGCGACAGCATGTGCCCCACGCGTGCGTCGCCCCGCCCGCCCAGCACCAGGGCGTGGGCGGCCTGCACGGCGCTGGGGCCTTTGTGGTGCTGCACCACCACCCAGGGCGCGGCGGGCTGGCTCACCTGGGCCATGAAGGCGTGCCAGGCCTTGGCCATGCGTTCGTTGAAACCGGCGGCGCCCCAGTCGCCGTGGCGCTTCTTGGCCTGCGCGGGCGCGAAGAACAGCACCGGGCGCGGCCCGGCCAGATCGCGGCCGCCGGCAAGCTGGTCCACGTGGGTGCCGCCGATGGAGCAGCTGTAGGCCAGCGCGGTGAAGCGGCCGTGGATGGCCTTGCGCAGCGCGCCGTTGCCGGCAAAGTCCACGTACACGCAAGGTGTGTCCGGCGGCAGTTGCTCGAGCTGGTCGTAGGTGAGCACGCGGCTGTACACGCCCAGGCTTTCGCAAAACGCCACGTTGCCCGGCGAGGTGAGACCCACCACCTCCACCTCGGGGCGCTTCGCCAGCTGGGCGGCCGTGGCATACGCCGTCTTGCTGCTGGCCGACGAGAGCAGCATCACGCCGCGCTTCCCGCCCTGGTTCGTTCCAAAGAAATCGTTGTCGGCCAGGAAATCGTCGATCAGCCAGGCGGTGAGGAAGAGCGGGCGCAGCAAGGCCTGCAGCGGCTCGGTGGCGGAATCGTGCAGCGGGTCCACCGCGCAGCGCAGGTAGTGGTTGTAGACCGGGTGCAGTGTGGCGCGGTGCGGTGCGCCGTCCGAGAACCCGTCGGGCGACAGGCGCACGGGCTTGAGCACCGCGTGTGAGGCCATGGGCCAGTAGCCGTACAGGCGTTCGCCCACGGCCACGCCCGCGCACTGCGTCTCTTCCACCACACCAAAGCCCCACACCGGCACCAGGCCCCATGCGGCGTCATCGCCAGCCGCGGGGGCGACCGGAAAGAACTGCCAGTAGTTCATCGCGTCGCCGAATGCGGCGTAGGTGATGTTGTTGGAGGTGTAGGCAAAGTGCTCGATGCGCACACGGATCTCGCCGTCGGCCAGCGGCGCGTCGGGCAGTTGCACGGTGCGGGTGGTGGCGAGCTGGTCCTTGCGGACCTGGAATTGCTGTGTGGTCATGGTGCGGGCGTGCAAGGTGGTGACGGGCAACGCCATGTTGCACCGATCTGGCGGCCGCGGTTGTCACGCGCGTTCGCCAGGGCTTCCACGAGCCCATGGACACGCCCATGCATTCAGCGCGCGAGGACCCACACACGGATGGGTGAGCCTTCGCCCCAGGGGTCAACCGAACACGAGGAGCAGGATGATGATGAGCAATAGAGCGCCGCCGCCGATGTACATGTGATTCTCCCGAGCATTGCCGGCCCTCGGTGAGGGGCATCGGCATGTGCCTGCGGGATCATCTGACCACCCGCGCCAGGCGGTGGTCTGTTCGCCAGCGAACCCATCGCCAGCGGTGCGCTCGGGCCAGCCGACGTCAAGCGTCGTCGGGAGCGCGGCGCACCGGCGCGGCTTTGGCGATGCGCCGGCGGTTCAGCATCACCTGCGCCACCAGCGCCACGCCGCCCAGGCCCAGCATCAGCCAGCCCAGGTTCACCGCGCCGTCGTGCGGCACCAGGCCCACCGCATAGCCGCCCACCGCCCCCATGAGTTGCTGCGCCAGACCCGCCACCGCGGCGGCCGAGCCGGCCAGCGCGGGCACCAGCCCCACCGTGCCGGTGAGCGCCGGGGGCACCAGGAAACCGTTGCCCAGGCCCATCAGCATGAGCGGCAGCGCAAAGGCCAGCGGGGTGTCCACGTTGGCCAGGGCCAGCCCCAGCATGAGCGCGACGCCACCCACCGTGCACACCTGGCCCAGCATCATCATGGCGTGGTCACCGGTGCGGTGCACCAGGTGCGTGGTGAGGTAGTTGCCCACGATGTAGGACAGCGGCACGACCATGATGTAGTAGCCGATGCCCGCGGGCCCCACGCCATAACTGCCCAGCACGATGGGCGCGCCCGCCAGGAAGGCGTAGAAGTTGGCGGTGGTCATGGCCAGGATGAACACGAACAGCAGGAACGAAGGCTCGCGCGCCAGCCGCGCGTACGACGACAGCATGGCGCCCAGCCAGTGCGGTTGCACGGTGGTGGCCGGCTCGTGGTCGGGCAGACCCTTCCACGCGGCCACGAACAGCACGACCGCGAGCAAGGCGATGAGCACGAAGTTGGCCTGCCAGCCCAGGCCCACATGGATCTGCCCGCCCAGGATGGTGGCGGTGGGCGGGATCAGGCCCATGGCCATGCCCACGTAGGCCATCACGCGCGTGCGCTCGGGGCCGGTGAAGAGGTCCTGCACCATGGCCCGGCCGACCACCATGCCTGCCGCGCAGCCCGCGCCTTGCAGCACGCGCGCCGCGGTGAGCCATGCCAGACTGGGAGAGAGCGCCGCCAGCACCGAGCCCAGGCCGGCGAGCGTGAGGCCGAACATCAGCACCTTCTTGCGTCCCCACCGGTCGGACCACGGGCCGTAGAGCAGCTGCAGCCCGCCGTAGGCCACCACGTAGCCGCTGAAGGTGAGCTGCACGCTCGCCTGGTCCGATCCGAACATGGCACCCCACTCCTGCATGGACGGCAGGCAGATGGTCATGGCGAGCAGGCCGAAGGCGAGCTGCGCGATCAGGTTGGCGATCAGCGGGCCGTGGGAGGGGGTGGGGGTGAGGGATGCAGACATGAGGGGAGGCGGGAGTCTAAGCCACTGGCAATGACTTGACCGGTGTCAAGGACACACCACCGCCCGGGTGGTTGAATGGAAAGCTGGAATTTTTTTGCCCGACCCACCCGATGAACGCCGCCCCGCAGGATGCCGAACCCGTCTTCATTGCCGAGGGCCTGACCAAGGTCTATGGCGAAGGCGAGACCGCCGTGCACGCGCTGCGCGGGGTGGATCTGTCCATCGTGCGCGGCGAGTTCGTGGTGTTGCTGGGGGCCTCGGGCAGTGGCAAGTCGACCCTGCTCAACATCCTGGGCGGGCTGGACAGCGCCAGCGCCGGCACGGCACGCTGGGTGCACGAAGGGGAATCGCACGAGCTCACCGGCGCCAGCGACGCCGAGCTCACACGCTACCGCCGCGAGCACGTGGGCTTCGTGTTCCAGTTCTACAACCTCATCCCCAGTCTGACCGCGCTGGAGAACGTGGCGCTGGTGACCGACCTGGCCGACGATCCGATGCCACCCGAGGAAGCGCTGGCGCTGGTGGGGCTGAGCGAACGCAGGAACCACTTCGTCTCGCAGCTCTCGGGCGGCGAGCAGCAGCGCGTGGCCATTGCGCGGGCCATCGCCAAGCGGCCCGCCGTCCTGCTGTGCGACGAGCCCACCGGCGCGCTCGACTGCGCCACCGGCGTGATGGTGCTGCAGGCCATCGAACACGTGAACCGCACGCTGGGCACGACCACGGTGGTGATCACGCACAACGCGCCGATTGCCGACATGGCCGACCGCGTGCTGCGCCTGGCCGATGGGAGCATCAAGGACGCGCGGGTCAACACACACAAGGTGGCCGCGTCCACCCTGCACTGGTGAGCCCACCATGAAGGCCCTGGACACCAAGCTCTGGCGCGATCTCAAGCGCCTGCGCGCGCAGGTGGCCACCATCGCGGTGGTGGTGGCCATCGGCGTGGCCGGCTTCGTGGGCATGTTCTCGGTGCACGAGTCGCTGCAGGGATCGCGCGACAGCTTCTACCGCGACAACCGCCTCGCCGACGTGTTCGCCAATGTCAAGCGCGCGCCCGTGCACCTGGGCACGCGGCTGGCCGCCATCCCCGGCGTGGCCGAGGTCAAGCTCGACGTGGTGATGGACGCGCAGATCGCGCTGCCCGATGCCGATGCGCCCGTGACGGGGCGCTTCATCGGCCTCGATCTGGCCCGCGTGCACGCGCAGCGACAGGGCCTCAATGCGCTCACGCTGCGCAGCGGGCGCTGGCCCGAGCGCGGCCGTGCGCTGGAGGCGGTGGTGAGCGACCGGTTTGCGGTGGCGCGAAGTCTCAAGCCCGGTGACCGGGTCAACGCCATCCTCAATGGTCGGCTGGAGCAGGTGCACCTGGTGGGCACGGCGATTTCGCCCGAGTACGTGTTTGCCTCGCGCGGTGGCGCGCCCGACGACCAGACCTTCGGCATCTGGTGGATCGACAGCGAGCGCATGGCGCACGCCTTCGATCTGCAGGGCGCGTTCAACCAGGCCGCGCTGCGGCTGGACGCGGGCGCATCACAACCTGCCGTGATCGAGCAGACCGACCGCCTGCTCGACGCCTACGGCACGCTGGGCGCGGTGGGTCGCGACAAACAGCTCTCGGCCAAGATCGTGGCCGACGAGCTCTCGCAGCTCAAGGTGATGGGCACGGTGCTGCCCTCGATCTTCCTGGCCGTGGCCATGTTCATCCTCAACGTGGTGATCAGCCGCCAGGTGGCCACGCAGCGCAGCCAGATCGCCGCGCTCAAGGCGCTGGGCTACAGCGACGGGGCCATCGCCTGGCACTACATCAAGCTCTCCATGGTGATCGCTGGCCTGGGCGTGGTGGTGGGGCTGGGCCTGAGTCTGGTCATCGGGCAACTGATGCTCGGGCTGTACGACGAGGTGTTCCGCTTCAACCACCTGGCCTACGTCACCACGCCGTGGCTGGTGGTGGCGGCCACGGCGCTGGCCTTTGCCGCCGCCGCCGCCGGCACCTGGGCCGCCATCCGCGCGGTCGTCAACCTTCGGCCCGCGCAGGCCATGCAACCCCCTGCCCCACCCCACTACCGCCAGACGCTGATCGAACGGCTGGGCCTGGGCCGACGCGTGAGCACCGGCGCGCTCATGGTCATCCGCAACTTCGAGCGCCGTCCGCTGCGCGCGGCCTTCACCGTCACCGGCATCGCGTTGTCGGTGGCGCTGCAGATCTCGGGCGCCTTCTGGCTGGACGCCATCGCCCACATCGTCGACGTGCAGTTCCGCCAGGTGCAGCAAGGCGACGTGCTGGTGAACTTCGACCGCCCGGTGCCGCTGTCGGTGGTGCAGGACCTGCAGCGCCTGCCCGGCGTGATGAGCGCTGAGCCCTACCGCAGCGAGCCGGTGCGCGTGCGCCTGCGCGGGCGGACCGACGATGCGGCGCTGATGGGCTTGATCGACGATGCGCAACTCCTGCGCGCGGTGGACGATGCGCGGGGCCACGTGGCCCTGCCCGCCAGCGGGCTGGTGATGTCGTCCCTGCTGGCCAACGCCGTGGGCGCGCGCGTGGGTGACCGCGTCGAGGTGGAGTTCCGCCTCTGGAACCAGACCCGCACCACGGTGGAGGTGGTCGACATCGTGCACACCCTGATGGGCAAGCAGGCCTTCATGAATCTGGACGCCATGAACGGATTGGCGCGCGACGGGGCCGGCGTGGCCGAGGCCGCGCTGCGGGTGGACCCGCTGGCCATGGGCGAATTCTGGGGGGCGGTCAAGCGAGCGCCGGTGATCAACGCGGTGTTCGACAAGGCCGGCTCCATGGCCAGCTTCAACGAGACCACCTCGCGCAACATGGGCGTGTTCAGCGGCATCCTCACGTTGTTTGCCGTGGCGATGGCGGTGGGCATCGTCTACAACGCCGCGCGCATCACGCTCTCGGAGCGGGCCTGGGAGCTCGCCAGCCTGCGCGTGCTGGGCATGACGCGCGCCGAGGTCTCGGTGCTGCTGCTCGGCGAACTCGGGGCCGAGCTGCTGCTGGCCCTGCCCCTGGGCGCGGTGGCGGGCTGGGCGCTGGCGTCCCTGATGATGCGGCTCATGTCCTCGGACAACATCGATTTCCCGGTGGTCATCGAACCCGCCACCTACGCCTGGGCCGCGCTGATCGTGCTGGCCGCGGGCATCGTCAGCGCCCTGATGGTGCGCCGCCAGATCGACCGGCTTGACCTGGTCGCCGTTTTGAAAGTCCGCGAATGAACAAGACCAACCACAACAACCGATGGCGCCGCTGGGCGCCCTGGGCGCTTGGAGCCCTGGTGGCCACCGCCCTCGCCTTCTGGGCCTTCCAGCCGCGCCCCTTGCTGGTGGAGGTGGCACCGGTGACCACCGGCCGTTTCGAGCAGGCCATCGAAGAAGACGGCCAGCTGCGCCTGAAGCACCGTTACCTGATCTCCGCGCCCACGCTGGCCGAGCTGGCGCGGCCCACGCTCAAGGTGGGCGATACCGTGCGCGCCGGTGACGTGGTGGCCACGCTCACGCCGGTGGCGTCGCAGATGATCGACGCCCGCACACGGCTGGTGCTGCAGCAGCGCGTGGGCAGTGCCGACGCGGCGCGGCGAGCATCGGCCGCACAACTGCAGCGGCTGCAGACCGCACTGGCCCAGGCCAGCCTGGAGGCCGAGCGGGCGCAAAAGCTCGCGCGCGACAACTTCATCGCGCCCTCCGCGCTCGACCAGAGCGTGCTGGCGCGGCGCTCCGCGCAGCAGGCGCTGGACGCCGGACGCGCCGAGCTGCGCGCGGCCGAGTTCGCGCAGGCCGAAGCCCAGGCCGCGCTGGCGCGATCGGAGCCTGGCGCGGGTGTTCGCCCAGAAGGTCTGTGGATGCTCAAGAGCCCGGTGGATGGCCAGGTCATCAAGCTGCACCTGGACAGCGCCGCCCCGGTGACCGCGGGCCAGCATCTGCTGGAGATCGGCGACACCGCAGCGGTGGAGGCGGTGATCGACGTGCTCTCCAGCGAGGTGCAGCAGATCGCGCCGGGCGCGCCCGCCCGCCTCACGCTCACCACGGGTGCGCCGGCGCTGCCCGGCCGTGTGGTGCGCATCGAGCCGGTGGCCTTCACCAAGGTGTCGGCCCTGGGTATCGAGGAGCAGCGGGTGAACGTGATCGTGGACCTGGACACGCCGGTCGCCCAGCCGCAGCGCCTGGGCGATGGCTTTCGGGTCGATGCGCGCATCACGGTGTCTTCGCAGGAAGGTGCGCTGCTCGTGCCCAGCGCAGCCCTGGTGCGCGACGGCACGGCCTGGCGGGTGTTCGTCTTCGAGGGGCAGCGCGCCGTGGCCCGCGCGGTGACGCTGCGCGAGCGCAACGCCGATGTGGCCTGGGTGAGCGACGGCCTGCGCGAGGGCGAGCAGGTGCTGCTCTACCCGGGCAGCACCATCACCGACGGCCAGGCCGTGAAGATCAGGTGACCGGCGCGGGGTTGAACAGCACCAGGGCGTTGTGCAGCTTCCAGTGTTCGGCCCAGGTCTTCTTGCGGCCGCTGGCCACGTCGAGCATGAGGCGGAACATTTCCCAGCCCACGTCTTCGATGCTGGCCGAGCCGTCGGCTATCGCGCCGGCGTTGATGTCCATCAGGTCGTGCCAGCGCCGCGCCAGGTCGCTGCGCGTGGCCACTTTGATGACCGGCACAGCCGCCAGTCCGTAAGGCGTGCCGCGCCCGGTGGTGAACACATGCAGGTTCATGCCGGCGGCCAGCTGCAGCGTGCCGCAGATGAAATCGCTCGCGGGCGTGGCGGCGTAGGTCAGGCCCTTGTGCTTGAGCTTCTCGCCGGGCGCGAGCACGTTGGAAATCGGCGCGCTGCCCGACTTCACGATCGAACCCATGGCCTTCTCCACGATGTTGGACAGGCCGCCCTTCTTGTTGCCCGGCGTGGTGTTGGCGCTGCGGTCCACGCTGCCGCGCTTCAGGTAGGCGTCGTACCAGGCCATCTCGCGCACCATGGCCTGCGCCACCTCGGGCGTGGTGGCGCGCGCGGTGAGCTGGGCGATGCCGTCGCGCACCTCGGTGGTTTCGGAAAACATCACGCTCGCGCCCGCGCGCACCAGCAGGTCGGTGCAGAAGCCCACGGCGGGGTTGGCCGTGACGCCTGAGAACGCATCGCTGCCCCCGCACTGCACGCCCACCACGAGCTCACTCGCGGGCACGGTCACGCGCCGGCGCGCGTTCAGGCGCTCCAGGTGTTCCTCGGCCTGGCGCACGATGGAGTCCACCATGCTCATGAAGCCCACGTGCGCATCGTCTTGAAGACAAACGACGTCGAGACGGGTCTCGGCGCTGGTGCCCACGTCGGCCACGTTGCGCTCGTCCACCAGCGGGATCGAGCCCGGTGGCAGCAGGCGCTCGGGCTGCAGCTTCTCGCAACCCAGGCTCACCACCATCACCTCGCCGCCGAAGTTCGGGTTCAGGCTGATGTGGCGCAGCGTGCGGATCGGGATCACCGCATCGGGCGCGTCGATGGCCACGCCGCAGCCGTAGCCGTGCTCCAGCGCCACCACGTCGTCCACGTTGGGAAAGCGCGGCAGCAGCTCGGCCTTGATGCGCTGCACCGCGAAGTCGGTGACGCCGGCCACGCACTGCACGGTCTGGGTGATGGCCAGGATGTTGCGCGTGCCGACCGAGCCGTCGGCGTTGCGGTAGCCCTCGAAGGTGTAGCCCTCCAGGGCGGGCTGCGGCTCGGGTTTGACGGTGGCCATGGGCAGGTTGTCGAGCTCGCGGGCATCGGGCATTTGCAGCAGGCGTTCGTGCACCCAGCTGCCGGCGGCAATGTCGTCCAGCGCATGGCCGATGGGCACGCCGTAACGCAGCACGACGGCGCCCTTGGGCAGATCCACCAACGCCACCTTGTGGCCTTGCGGCACCTTGTCGCGCAGCACCAGGCCGCCGGGCAGCTCGGTGCCCACGGGCAGGCCACCGTCATTGGCCACGATGGCCACGTTGTCGCGGGTGTGCATGCGGATGGTCAGCGGTGCGGCCGACCGTGCCGCATGGGGTGTTTGGAGGGCTTGTGACATCCCTGTCTCCTAAGATTGCGGGGTTCGGCGAGCGTCGGTGCCATGTCGGCATACGATCGCCATCCATTTGGTACCGGTACCATTTCAAGCCTCAATTAAGCCTCAAATGAAAGAAACCGACAACTCCCGGCGCGCCCGGCGTGGCAGCGGCGCGATCACGCTGCGCGACGTGGCCAAGCTCGCCGGCGTGGCGCCCATCACCGCCTCGCGCGTGCTCAACACGCCCGAGCAGGTGTCGGCGGAGGTGCGGCAGAAGGTGCTGGACGCGGTGCAGCGCACGGGCTATGTGCCCAACCGCATGGCCGGCGGCCTGGCTTCGTCGCGCAGCCGGCTGATTGCTGCGGTGGTGCCGAGCACGGTGATGTCGGTCTTCATGCCGACCATCGAGGCGCTCAACGACACGCTGTTCGACGCCGGCTACCAGCTCATGCTGGGCCAGTCGGGTTACTCGGCAGCGCGCGAAGAGTCGCTGCTGGAAGCCGTCATCGGCCGGCGGCCCGACGGGATCTTCCTCACCGGCATCCTGCGTCCCGGCCTGGGCCGCACGCGCCTCATGGCCTCGGGCATTCCGGTGGTGGAGACCTGGGACCTCACGCCCACGCCGATCGACATGCTGGTGGGTTTCTCGCATGCCGACATCGGCCGCGAGGTGGCGCGCTTTCTGATGGGCAAGGGCCGCCGAAAACTGGCCCTGATCCGAGCCGAAGACGAACGCGCCGACCGGCGCGCCAGCGCCTTCACCGACGCGGTGGTGCGCGCGGGCCTGGGGCCGGTGGCGGTGGTGAATGTGGGTGCTTCGCGCTCGTTGCGGAGCGGGCGCGAGGCGCTGGGCCAGCTGCTCGCGCAGGCACCCGATGTGGACGCCGTGTTCTGCAGCTCGGACCTGCTGGCGCTGGGCGTGTTGACCGAGGCGCGGGTGCGCGGCATTTCCATTCCCGAGCGGATGGCCATCATGGGCTTTGGCGACGTGCCGTTTGCCGCCGACATGGCGCCCGCGCTGAGCACCGTGCACATCAACGGCGTGGAGATCGGCCGCCTGGCGGCGCGCAGCCTGATCGATCGGGCCGAGGGGCGCGAGGTGGAGCAGCGGGTGGTGGATGTGGGGTTTTCCATCGTTGAGCGCGAGACTTCCTGAGGTTTTTTCTCCGGTGTTTTCTCCGGCGGGTCCGGTCATCGGCGACCACGGGGCACGGCTCCGCGAATGTCCCCCGGAGCCTGCGGCCCCTCCTCCTTTATTTCGCTGCGCCGTGCCCCATGGCCACCGATGACCTCCTTGGCGCTCGTCAAGACTCAATTCACGTCATTTGAGGCTCGTGAGTGAGTGGCGTTCTGCGCAGCGGCATAAAGGAGGAGGCGGCACCAGCCGCCGGGGGACAGCCGCGGAGCAGAGCGCCGCTCGCTCACGAGCCCGCGAAGGTGCAGGCATAAAAAACCACCCGACAAACGACCGTTGACGCAGAACAATGGTACCGGTACCATGCAACCCGGAAAACATTGGTACCGGTACCAATTCGCGGCGTCAACGCCACCCGATCCCACCCAAAAGGAGACATGCAATGAAGAAACTGCTTTGCGCACTTGGCGCATCCATGGTCATGAGCACGGCCATGGCCTGGCCCGACAAGACCGTCACCCTCGTGGTGCCTTTCCCACCCGGCGGTTCGACCGACCTGATCGCCCGCACGCTGCAAGGCAAGCTGCAGGAAAAACTCGGCGGCACCTTCGTGGTGGAAAACAAGGCCGGCGCCACCGGCACCATCGGCGCCACCCAGGTCGTCCGCGCCGCACCCGACGGCCACACACTCTTTGTCTCATCGCTTGGGCCCTTCGTGATCGCGCCCCACCTCATCAAGGTGCCCTACGACGCCACCAAAGACTTCGACTACATCACCGTGGCCGTGCAGGCGCCCAACGTGCTGGTCGTGCCCGCTGTCTCGCCCCACAAGACCATGGCCGACGTGATCGCCTTCCAGAAGGCCAACCCCGGCAAGATGACCTTTGCCTCGTCGGGCGCCGGCAGCAGCGACCACCTCACCGCCGAACTGTTCTGGGTGCAGACCGGCACCAGCGGCGTGCACGTGCCCTACAAAGGCGGCGGCCCGGTGATGACCGATCTGCTGGGCAACCAGGTCGATTCGTCGTTCATGAACATCAACACCGCCATGCCGCAAATCACCGCCGGCAAACTGCGCGCCCTGTCCATCACCAGCGCCACGCGCTCGCCGCTGCTGCCCAATGTGCCCACGCTGCAGGAGCTCGGCATCAAGGACGCCAACGTGTACTCATGGCAAGCCGTGGCCGCGCCCAAGGGCCTGCCCGCCGACATCAAGGCGAAGCTGCACAAGGCCATCGCTGAAACGCTCAACGACCCGACCGTCAAGCCCAAGCTGCTCGACCTCGGCTTCGAGATCGTCGCGAACACGCCCGAGCAGTTCACCTCCTTCCAGGCCGCCGAGCACGCGCGCTGGAAGAAACTCATCGAAACCCGCAATATCAAAGTGGAGTGACCCCCGCCGCGCTTCGCGCGACCCCCTTCCAGGGGGCGATGCCTGGGACCGGCGGAGCCGGATCCTCGGCATCTCTGGTGGGCGCCTTTTCGCACCGGTCGCACTATTTTTCTTCGAGTCTTTCATGCTGAATCCCGTCACTGTTTCCACCACGCCTCGCGTCACCACGCTGCGCGTCGTTCCCGTCGCAGGGCGCGACAGCATGTTGCTCAACCTGAGCGGCGCGCACGCGCCCTTCTTCACCCGCAACCTGCTCATCCTCACCGACAGCGCCGGCAACACCGGCGTGGGTGAGGTGCCGGGGGGCGAGAAGATCCGCCAGACGCTGGAAGACGCGGCCGAACTGGTGGTGGGCCAGTCGCTGGGCCACCATCAGAAGCTGCTGCAACAGCTGCACACCCGCTTTGCCGACCGTGACTCGGGCGGGCGCGGGCTGCAGACCTTTGACCTGCGCACCACCATCCATGCGGTGACTGCGGTGGAGTCGGCCTTGCTCGATTTGCTGGGCCAGCATCTGGAAGTGCCGGTGGCTGCACTGCTCGGCGAAGGCCAGCAGCGCGACGCGGTGGAGATGCTGGGCTACCTGTTTTACGTGGGCGACAAGTCGAAAACCGATCTGCCCTACGCCAGCGAGCCCGACGCCGACAACGCCTGGAGCCGCCTGCGGCATGAGAAAGCCATGACGCCCGAGGCCGTGGTGCGCCTGGCCGAGGCCGCGTATGAACGCTACGGCTTCAACGACTTCAAGCTCAAGGGCGGCGTGCTGCGCGGCGACGAGGAGGTGGACGCCGTCACCGCGCTGCACGAACGCTTCCCCGATGCCCGCGTGACGCTCGACCCCAACGGCGGCTGGCTGCTGAAAGACGCGATCCGCCTGGGCCAGCGCATGCGCGGCGTGGTGGCCTACGCCGAAGACCCGTGTGGTGCCGAAGACGGCTTCTCGGGCCGCGAGGTGATGGCCGAGTTCCGCCGCGCCACCGGCCTGCCCACGGCCACCAACATGGTGGCCACCGACTGGCGCCAGCTCACGCATGCGCTGTCGCTTCAATCGGTCGACATCCCGCTGGCCGACCCGCATTTCTGGACCATGGCCGGCAGCGTGCGCGTGGCGCAGACCTGCCGCGACTGGGGCCTGACCTGGGGTTCGCATTCCAACAACCACTTCGACGTGTCGCTGGCCATGTTCACCCACGTGGCCGCGGCCGCGCCCGGCAAGGTGACCGCCATCGACACGCACTGGATATGGCAGGACGGCCAGCGCCTCACGAAGGATCCGCTCACCATCAAAGGCGGCCACGTGCAGGTGCCCAAGTCCCCGGGCCTGGGCGTGGAGCTCGACATGGCCGAGGTGGAGAAGGCCCACCGGCTCTATCTGCAGCACGGCCTGGGTGCGCGCGACGACGCCACCGCCATGCAGCACCTGATCCCGAACTGGACCTTCAACCCCAAGCGCCCTGCGCTCGACCGATGACACCCCGCACTTGCAAGGAAGCTTCATGAGACCCAATCGCCTGCGCGAGATCTGGGCCGCCGGTGGCGCTGTCGTCAACGGCTGGCTGGCGATCCCCAACAGCTTCTCGGCCGAAACCATGGCTCACCAGGGCTGGGACTCGCTGACCATCGACCTGCAGCACGGCGTGGTGGACTACCAGGCCATGGTGACGATGCTGCAGGCCGTCAGCACCACCGAAACCGTGCCCGTGGTGCGCGTGCCCTGGCTGGAGCCCGGCATCCTCATGAAGACGCTGGACGCCGGTGCCTACGGTGTCATCTGCCCCATGGTCAACACGCGCGAAGACGCGCAGAAACTGGTGGCCTACACCCACTACGCACCGCGCGGCACACGCAGTTTCGGCCCGGTGCGCGCCCTGCTCTACGGCGGCGCCGACTATCCCCAGCACGCCAACGACACCATCGTGACCTTCGCGATGATCGAGACCGCGCAGGCGCTGGACAACCTCGACGACATCCTCTCGGTGCCTGGCCTGGACGCGATCTACATCGGCCCGTCCGACCTGTCGCTGGCGCTCGGCTGCAAGCCCACCTTCGACGACCTCGATCCCAAGGCCGCAGAGGCCGTGGAACACATCCTGGCGCGCGCCAAGGCGCACGGCCTGGTCGCCGGCATCCACAACGGCTCCACCGAGGCCGCGCTCAAACGCGTGGCCATGGGCTTCCAGTTCGTCACCGTCAGTTCCGACGCACGCCTCATGGCCGCCGGCGCACAGCAGGTGATGGCCACCATGCGCGCCAGAAATGCACCCCAAACCGAGGGCGGCTACTGAGCCTGCCCTTCTCACAAAAGGACCCTTCATGAAGATTGGATTCATCGGCCTGGGCATCATGGGCACGCCCATGGCCTTGCACCTGGCCTCGGCCGGCCACCAGCTGTACGTGCACACGCGCAGCCAGGTGCCCGAAACCATTCAGGCCGCAGGCGGCGTGCGCTGCGACAACGCCGCGGCCGTCGCGCGCGAGGCCGAGGTGGTGTTCACCATGGTGCCGGACACCCCCGACGTCGAGGCCGTGCTGTTCGGCGAGAACGGCGTGGCGCAGGGCATCGGCAAGGGCAAGGTCGTGGTCGACATGAGCTCGATCAGCCCCATGGCCACCAAGACCTTCGCGAAGAAGATCAATGAGCTCGGCGCCGACTACATCGACGCGCCGGTCTCCGGTGGCGAAGTGGGTGCCAAGGCCGGCTCGCTCACCATCATGTGCGGTGGCGACGAAGCCGTGTTCGAGCGCGTGCGCCCGCTGCTGGAGCTGATGGGCAAGAACATCACGCTGGTGGGCGGCAACGGCGACGGCCAGACCACCAAGGTGGCCAACCAGATCATCGTGGCGCTCAACATCGCCGCCGTGAGCGAGGCCCTGGTGTTCGCCAGCAAGGCCGGCGCCGACCCGGCCAAGGTGCGCCAGGCGCTCATGGGCGGGTTTGCCGCCAGCCGCATTCTGGAAGTGCACGGCGAACGCATGATCAAGCGCACCTTCAACCCGGGCTTTCGCATCAAGCTGCACCAGAAGGACCTGAACCTGGCGCTGCAGGGCGCGAAGGAAATCGGTGTGTCACTGCCGCAAACCGCGAACGCCGCGCAACTCATGCAAGCCTGCGCCGCGCACGGCATGGGTGATCTGGATCACTCGGCCCTGGTGAAGGCGCTCGAGTTGATGGCCGGGCACACCGTTTCGCCAGACTGACGCAGGCGAAACAGCCCCGGCCGAATCAGGACTTGGCCGCGGGCGCCGGTGGCGTGGTGACCACTTCGCCATCCTTCACCGGCAGCGTGGCGCCGGGCTTGAAGGAGGTTCGCACCGTGCCGTCCTTGCCGTCGAGGCGGTAGGTCACGTTGTAGCCCACCAGCTTCTGCGACTTTTCGTTCACGGTCTTGCAGCGCTGTTCGGACGTGGTCACAACGTCTTTCCGCTGCATGTTCTTCTGAACCTGGTTGCCGGCATAGCCGCCGGCGGCGGCACCCGCCAGGGTCGCCACGGTCTTGCCGGTGCCGTTGCCCACGGCGCTGCCCAGCAGGCCACCGGCCAGACCACCCACCACCGTGCCAGCAATGCGGTTCTGGTCCTTCACCGGCGCCGCGCGCTGCACCGCGACGGTTTCACAGCGCTCGCGCGGGGTCACCACGGTTTCGTTGATCTCCTTGACGGCGACCACGTCGGCGAACTTCGGCTGCGTCAGCGCCCTGTAGCCGGTGACGCCGCTGGCCCCCAGCACCACCATGGCGAGACCACCCACCGCGATACCTTTGATCATTGACTTGTCCATGTGCTCATCCTTTTGAAGTTGAGGCAATCTAACCGGCTTTGACGACCCCTGAACGACCGTGTGTGACAAAAGGTGTTTCCTCCGGGATGCCCCGCCCCATCACCCGATGTCAGCCGATGCGCATGCCGGTATGGTGGATCGTCCAGTGCTCAGGCTCGTCAACGGGCGCCGGTGGCAGGAGCCGGTCGCATTCGAGCTTTACCACCGCATAACATTCGCAGGCCCGGTCTTCCAGCCCTTGGCGGTCGAGCACCTCGATGCGACCGCGCGCATAGCGGATGAGGCCATCGCGTTGCAGTGCCAGCGCCACCAGCGTGACGCTTTCGCGGCGCACGCCGAGCTTGCTGGCCAGCAGCTCCTGCGTCATCTGCAGGCAGTTGCCCTCCACCCGGTCCAGGTTCAGCAGGATCAACCGGCAGACCTGTTGGTCGACCGAGTGGTGCCGGTTGCACAGCGCCGTCTGCGCCACCTGGGTCAGCAAGGCCTGCGTGTAGCGCAGCAGCAGTTGCATCACCGGGCCGCCCGCGTTGAGTTCGTCAATGACGACCTGGCGGTTCATCCGGTAGCCCCGCCCCGCGCTTTGCACGACCGCGCGGCCGTTCGTCGAGATGCCGCCCATCAACAGGGGCACACCCACGACGCCGTCGTTGCCCACGGTGGCGAACTCGGCACAGGCGCCGCTGGCCGTGAGGTTGAGCAATGACACGATGGCCGACGTGGGGAAGTACACGTGGTTCAGGTCACTGCCCGATTCGTACAACACCTGGCCCAGCGGCATGTCGACCAACTCCATCTGATCGGACCAGCGCTCCCAGTCGCCGGCGGGCAGCGCCGCCAGCAGATGATTGGGGGGAGCGCCCGTCGCGAACCGCTCTTGCCGCGCGCAGCAGCCGTGTGCCGACATGCCTGGGTGGGCAGGTGTGATGAATTGCGAAGGTGTGGTGAGGGCGTGCATGGAAATGTGCTCCTGAATGGCTGATGGCCTCAGTGTTCAGTACCGCACCAAGGTGGTCTGTCGGCGCGCAGGGCACAAGCCCGTAGGACGGGGCCTACACAGGGGCCCGCCGCCCGAGCACCGATGCGGGCACAATGCGCGCCTGCAGCGCCTTGCTGCGCCGCAACGAGAACCCGACCATGGACCTGCCCACCCACCAACTCACCATGACCGTGCTCATGACGCCCGACATGGCCAACTTCTCGGGCAATGTGCACGGTGGAACCATCCTCAAGCTGCTCGATCAGGTGGCCTACGCCTGCGCCAGCCGCTACGCGCGCAGCTATGTGGTCACGCTCTCGGTGGATCAGGTCATGTTCCGCCAGCCCATTCACGTGGGCGAGCTCGTGACCTTCATGGCGTCGGTGAACCACACCGGTACCTCGTCCATGGAGATCGGCATCAAGGTGGTGACCGAGCACATCCGCAACCAGGTGGTGCGCCACGCCAACAGCTGCTTCTTCACGATGGTGGCGGTGGGCGACGACGGCAAGCCGGTGGCGGTGCCACCCCTGCAACCCGACACCCCCGACGAACGCCGCCGCCACGCCGCCGCCCAGGTGCGCAAACAACTGCGCCAGGAATTTGCCAGCCGCTTCGACGAACTGCGCACCACCTCGGGCTGAGCGAACTCAGCGGGTGACCGGCCGCTTCGCCTCTCGTCGACGCATCAGCCGGTAGGCCACCGGCACCACCAGCAGCGAGAGCAGCGGCGCGCTGATCATGCCGCCGATCATGGGCGCGGCGATGCGCTGCATCACCTCGCTGCCGGTGCCCATGCCCCAGAACAGCGGCAGCAAACCGGCCACGATGGTGGCCACCGTCATGGCCTTGGGCCGCACGCGCAGCACCGCACCTTCACGGATGGCCTCCAGCAACGAGGGCTCGTCGGTGCGCCCGGCGTCCAGCCGCTCCTGCCAGGCCTGCTTGAGGTAGATCAGCATGATCACGCCGAACTCGGCCGCCACACCCGCCAGTGCAATGAAGCCCACCACACTGGCCACCGACAGGTTGTGCCCGAGCAGCCACAGAAACCATACACCGCCCACCAGCGCGAACGGCAGCGTGGCCATGATCAGCAGCGCCTCGTCGAAGCGGCGGAAGATCAGGTACAGCAGCACGAAGATGATGAGCAGCGTGACCGGCACCACCAGCTTGAGCTTGGCGGTGGCGCGCTCCAGAAATTCGAACTGCCCCGACCACGACACCGAGTACCCCGCCGGCAGCTCCACCCGCTCGGCCACCGCGCGCTGCATGTCCAGCACCGCGCCGCGCAGGTCGCGCCCGCGGATGTCCACGTACACAAAGCCGGCCAGGCGCGCGTTTTCGCTGCGCAGCATGGGCGGCCCGTCGGTGATGCGCAGGTCGGCCACGTCGGAGAGCACCAGGCGCTGGCCACCGGGCGCCACGATGGGCAGCGCGCGCAGCTCGGGCAGCGAATCGCGCAGCTCGCGTGGGTAACGCAGGTTGATCGGAAAGCGCTGCAGACCCTCCACCGTCTCGCCGATGTTCATGCCGCCCACGCTGCCGGCCACGATGTCCTGCACGTCGGCGATGTTCAGGCCGTAGCGCGCCGCGTCACTGCGGCGGATGTCCACGTCGATGTAGCGCCCGCCCGTGAGGCGTTCGGCCAGCGCGCTGCTCACCCCGGGCACGTCCTTCACCGCGCGCTCGATCTCGCCGGTCAGGCGATCGATGGTGGCCAGGTCGGGCCCGGCCACCTTCACACCCACGGGGCTCTTGATGCCGGTGGCCAGCATGTCGATGCGGTTGCGGATCGGTGGCACCCAGATGTTGGACAGGCCCGGCACGCGCACGGTGCGGTCGAGCTCTTCGATCAGCGCCTCGGGCGTGAGGCCGGCGCGCCATTCCTGGCGCGGCTTGAACTGGATCGTGGTCTCGAACATCTCCAGCGGCGCCGGGTCGGTCGCGGTCTCGGCGCGCCCGGCCTTGCCGTACACGCTCTGCACCTCGGGGATGGTCTTGATCAGGCGGTCGGTCTGCTGCAACAGCTCGGCTGCCTTGGCGGCGGACAAGCCGGGCAGTGCCGTGGGCATGTAGAGCAGATCGCCTTCGTCCAGCGGCGGCATGAACTCGCTGCCGATGTGTTTGAGCGGCCACAGGCTGGCCAGCAGCACCAGGACCGCCACCACCAGCGTGAGCCTGGGCGCCTTCAGCACCGCTTCGAGCACCGGGCGGTACAGCGCCATGAGCGCGCGGTTCAGCGGGTTGGCGGTCTCGGCCGGGATGCGCCCGCGAATCAGGTAACCCATGAGCACCGGGATCAGCGTGACAGCCAGACCGGCGGAGGCCGCCATGGCGTAGGTCTTGGTGAAGGCCAGCGGCGCGAACAGCCGGCCCTCTTGCGCCTCCAGCGTGAACACCGGAATGAAACTCAGCGTGATGATGAGCAGCGAGAAGAACAGCGCCGGGCCGACCTCGGCCGCGGCGTCGCCGATCACGCGCCAGCGCGGCTCGCCCTGCAGCGTTTCGCCGGGGTGCTGGTGTGCCCAGCGTTCCAGGTGCTTGTGGGCGTTTTCGATCATCACAATGGCCGCGTCCACCATGGCGCCGATGGCAATGGCGATGCCGCCGAGCGACATCACATTGGCGTTGATGCCCTGCTGCTGCATCACGATGAAGGCCATCAACACGCCCAGCGGCAGCGAGATGCTGGCCACCAGCGCGCTGCGCAGGTGAAACAGGAAGGCCAGGCAGACCAGCGCCACCACGATGAACTCCTCCAGCAGCTTCTCGCCCAGGTTCTTCACCGCGCGCTCGATCAGGCCCGAGCGGTCGTACACCGGCACGATCTCCACGCCCGCCGGCAGGCTGCGCTGCAGCTCGGCCAGCCGTGTCTTCACCGCCGCGATGGTCTGCAGCGCGTTCTTGCCCGAGCGCATCACCACCACGCCCCCCACGGCCTCACCCTCGCCGTTGAGCTCCCCGATGCCGCGCCGCATCTCGGGCCCGGTCTGCACCCGCGCGACGTCGCCCAGGCGCACCGACACACCGGCGCTGCTGGTGATCAGCGGAATGGCGCGGAAGTCGTCCAGCGTCTTCAGGTAGCCGCTGGCGCGCACCGCGTACTCGGCCTCGCCCAGCTCCAGCACCGAACCACCGGCCTCCTGGTTGCCACGCGCCACCGCCTCGGCCACCATGGCCTGCGTCACGCGGTAGGCGGCCATCTTGTCGGGGTCGAGCACGATCTGGTATTGCTTGACCATGCCGCCCACGCTGGCGACCTCGGCCACGTCGGGCACGGTCTTGAGCTCGAAGCGCACGAACCAGTCCTGCAGGGCGCGCAGCTGGGCCACGTCCTGCTGGCCGGTGCGGTCGACCAGCGCGTACTGGTAGATCCAGCCCACGCCGGTGGCGTCGGGACCGATGGATGAGGAGGCGCCGCGCGGCAGGCGCGCCTGCACCTGGTTGAGGTACTCCAGCACGCGCGAGCGCGCCCAGTACGGATCCACCTCGTCTTCAAACAGCACATAGACGAAGCTGTCGCCGAACATCGAGAAGCCACGCACCGCGCGCGCGCCCGGCACCGAGAGCATGGTGGTGGTCAGCGGGTAGGTGACCTGGTTCTCCACGATCTGCGGTGCCTGCCCCGGCCAGGTGGTGCGGATGATGACCTGCGTGTCGGACAGGTCGGGCAGCGCGTCCAGCGGCGTGCGCTGCAGGGCCACCACGCCCCAGGCGCTCAGCAGCGCGGTGGCCAGCAGCACGAGGAAGCGGTTGGCAATGCTCCAGCGGATCAGGCCGGCGATCATTGGCGAGGCTCCGGTGCCACGCGCTGCAGGCGGGTGATGCGCGGCACCTCGCCCTCCTGCATTTCAAACTCGATCTGCAGCCGGTCGCCGGCTTCCAGGTCGCGTGGCTGATGCGCTTTCGGTGGCAGCTTGAAATCCATCTGCATCTGCGGCCACTTCAGTGCCGCAATGGGCGGATGCGTGAGCGTGACCGTGTCACCGCTGAGCGCGTCGATCACCGCGTCGGTGGTGTAGCGCGGTGCGGTGGACGCGGGGGTTTGGTTCAGACGTGCTTCGAGCCCGCGCAGGCTGGCCTCGGAGTCGATCAGGAACTGCCCCGAGCGCACCACGCGCTGACCCATCTGCAGACCGGCGCTGATCTCGGTCTGGCCGCCCACCTCCAGGCCCGCGGTGACTTCCACCGGGCGGAAGCGCCCGCCGTCCTCGGCCACCATCACCACGGTGCGCCGCCCGGTGTGGATCACCGCATCGCTGGGCACCAGCAAGGTGGTCGCGGCTTTCGGGCGGTCCAGCCGCATGCTCACCAGCATGCCCGGCACCAGCCGCCCCTGCGGGTTGGCCAGCTCGACCCGCGCGCGGAGGGTGCGCGTGACCGCGTCCACCTCGGGCAGCAAGGCCTGCACCTGGCCCTCGAAGGTCTGACCCGGCGCGCCGGGGCTGGTGGTGCGCACCCGCGCACCCGGCTGCAGCAGCGCGGCCTGGCTTTCGGGCACCGCCCCCTCGGCCCACACGGTGCGTGTGCCCTGCAGGCGCATCAGCGTCATGCCCGGCATCGCGGTGGCGCCCTCACGCACCATGAGTTCGCTCACGATGCCGGCGATGGGCGCGGTGAGCGTGAAGCGCGGCTGCACCACGCCCGATGCCACCACACGCGCGATGTGCGCGGGCGTCATGCCGGCCTGGCGCATGCGCTGGCGCGCGGCCTCCTGCAGCGCGTCGAAGCCCTCGCCGCTCAGGCGCGCCAGCGCCAGGTATTCCTCTTGAGCGGCCACCCAGTCGGGCACGTACAGCTCGGCCAGCGGCGCGCCGGCGGCCACGCGGTCCAGCGCCGCTTTCACATGCAGCTTCTCCACAAAACCCATGGCGCGCGAACTCAGCACCATCTGCTCGCGTTCGTTCCAGGCCACGTTGCCCACCGCCGTCACCTCCGACACCAGCGAGCCCTCCACCACCGGCGCGGTGCGCAGGCCCAGGTTCTGCTGGATGCGTGGACTCACCGTGACGCTGCCGGCATCCGCCGCATCGCTGCCGGCGTAGCGCGGCACCAGCATCATGTCCATGAAGGGCGACTTGGCCGGCGCGTCGAAGTTCTTGCCCGGCACCATGGGGTCGTGGTAGTTCAGGATGCGCCGGCCCGTGACCGGGTCCACGTCGCCAGCCTTGAGCGAATCGCGGATGTGGCGGCGCGTGGCTTCTTCGCCTTGCGGGATGGTCCACAGCGACGGATCGTCGGTGGCGCTGACGCTGGCGGTATTGGCCGCCGCTGGCTGTGGCGCCGGCGCGGTGCGATCCATGCCCTGCTGCATGCCCAGCCACCAGGCGCCAGCACCCACGCCGACGAGCGCGGCCACGGCAACGAGGGCGATGAGGCTTGTTGTCTTGTTCATGGCTTCACTCCAGTCGCGGTGTCGGGGAACAGGTATTCGAGCTGCGCCCACAGGCCGGCGGTGTCGCGCTCCAGCGCCAGGCACTCCAGGGCCAGGTTCAGTGCATCGCGGCGCGCCTGCAGCACGGCGCCCAGGCCTTCGCGCCCGCCCCGGTAGGCAGCCAGCGCCGCATCGACCCGCCGCGCGGCCAGGGGCTGGCGTTGCGCATCCAGGAAGGCCAGGCGGTCCAGCCCGGCCTGCCATTCCTGCCGCCAGCGCTGCACCTGCAGCGCCCGCTCGCGGGTCCGCTCCTCGCGCTCGGCCTCCAGTTCGTTCACACGCGACAGGCGCGCGGCGAGTTCGCGTTGCTGGCGCTGCGGCTTGTCCCACTGCAGCGGCACCGACACGCCGATCGACACCATGTTGGAGAACTGCGAGCCGCGCTGGCTGAACATGATCTCGGTGCTCCAGTCGGGCTGGAGCTCCTGGCGGGCCACCTCGGCCTCGGCTCGGGCCACGGCCTCGCGGGCCTGCAGCGCGGCGAGGTCGGGCAGGCGGTCCCACGCGGCGATCGCCGTCGGGCTGCTCTGGAAGGGTGGTGCATCGGCCAGTGGCTGGTCGGGCGTCCCCCCGGTGAAGCGCGCCAATGTCAGGCGTGCGTTGGCGCGTTCGGCCTGCGCGCCGATCAAGCCCTGCTCCAGCTGCGCCAGCGCCTCACGCGCGCTCAGCGCATCGGCCGTGGAGCCGCGGCCACCGCGAAGAGACGCATCAAGGGTTTGCACCAGCACTCGCGCCTCCGTGATCTGCGCCTGCAGCAACAGCCAGCGCTGCTCCTGCAGGCGGCGCTCCAGCCAGGCCTGCGCCACCTCGGTCTGCAGCAGGGCCAGCCGTTGCGCGCGTTCGCTCAGCGCCGCCTCGGCCTCTCGCTCGAAGCGCTCGCCCCGCGCGCGGCGCTTGTCCGCATTCGGCCATGTCTGCATGAGCGCAATGGAGCGCATGGTCATGAAGTCGCGCGTGGTGCTGAATCGCTCGGGGCCGTCCACCGGCAGGTTGTCCAGCGAGAGGCGCAGCACCGGGTCGGGCCGCTGCGCGGCGGCCACCGCCATCTCGCGTGCGCCCTGCGCGGCGGCGCTCGAGGCGTCAAGACTGCGCGAGCGCGCCAGGGCCGCGTGCACCGCGGCACTCAGGCTCAAGGGTTCGTCAGCGGCGGCGGGTGTGATCACCGCCAGCAGGCCAGCGAAGGCCAGCACGGCGCGTGCGAGAAAAAGTGAAGGGTGTTCCATGTCTGAGCTCCGGAGCAGGCACGCCCGGGCGCAAAAGCCCTGGCAGCGTGCGACAGCAGCACCACCGGCGGGCGGGCTGCGCTGTGCGGGGGATCAGACGGAAGTGGGTGGGCGCCAGAGGCGCGAAGTCGCGCCCGGAGGAAGACTTCGCCAGGCGGGCGCTTGAGGGTCCTGGGTGACAGGCGTCTGGACCACGAGCGATGGGAAAGACGACAAGCCTGCTGCAGGCGCGGCGCAGCTCTGGGCACTCTTGCAGGGTTGGCCGGTGCGATCGAAGGTGGCAAGGTCGTTGCAGCAGTCCTCCATGGCTTGAACCAAGGTCTCTGCCGTCTCGCCGGCTTCATCCTCCATGGCCATCATGTCCTGCATCGGGCATGGTGAGGCCGTGACCTGCAATGACGCAAAGCCCTGCAGGGGCATGAGCAGACACAGGAGGAGGATGAACACGCGGCGCATGGCTGGATTCTATGGCGCGCAGGCCGACCGCGCTTCTTCACAGCGGAGTGATCGCCACCGCCGTGACGCTGGCAGTTTGGCTGTGGGCACAGGTCTTCTGGCTGCCGTCAGCGAGGACCCTGAGGACCGGGGAACTGCAAGCAGAACCGCGTTGTTCCAGTTGCCGAAGTGACCGAGGCGCTCCCACCATGAGCCAGCATGATGGCCTTGGTGATCGCCAGACCCAAGCCAGCGCCATCGGACGAAGGGTGTGTGCGTGCTTTGTCGACTCGATAGAACCGATCAAACAGGCGCGGCAGGTCCACGGCGTCAATCGGGTCACCGGTGTTCGTCACACACAGGTTGGTGCCATCCCTATGATGTTCGACGGTCAGTTCAACGTCGGTGCGAGGGTGCGCGTATCGAAGTGCGTTGGATAGCAAGTTGCTGATGGCCCGCCGAATCATCAGGCGATCGCCCACCACGGTACCCGCCCCCAAAACCCGAAGTCGAAGCTCTTTGTCTTCCGCCACCGCATCGTAGAAATCCACAAGGCTCGTCACCTCGTCCTCCAGCGCGACATGTTCGCGATTCGGAAGTTGGATGCCGTGGTCCGTCTTCGCCAGGAAAAGCATGTCGGACACCATGCGCGCCAGGCGTTGGAGTTCCTCGGCGTTGGCGGCGAGGATGTCCCGGTAGGTGTCGGGATCACGATGCTGCGAAAGCGACACCTGGGTCTGTGTCAGCAGGTTGCTGATGGGGGTGCGCAGTTCGTGGGCGATGTCGCTTGAGAATTCCATGAGCTTCGCAAAATCCTGCTGCAGCCGCTCCAGCATGGTGTTGAGGCTGTTGGCCAGCTCTGCCATCTCCACGGGTACGGCGTCGATCGGCATGCGCTCGTCGAGCTTGTGGGCAGTCACCCTGAGTGCTCTCTCTTTCATGGTCCGCAGCGGGGCCAGACCGCTGCGTGCCGCCCACCACCCCAGCAGACCACTGAGCAAAGTGGCCAGGACCACATAGATCGCCAACTGCTGGCGCAGCATCTGCATGAAATGGGTGTGGTGCTGCGTGTCCAGCGCGAGAGTCAGGCGCATGCTCTGCCCTGGACTGGTAACTCCGCCGGGCATCTGCGCTGCGGAAAGCTCTGTGCTCATGCCTCGCAATGGCCTTCCTCCATCCGCCCAATCCATGGGCTGATCTGCCGCACTTCGCTTTGCAAGTTCGGCTGGGAAAGTGATACGACCCGGTCCAAACAGCTGTTCGTCACCGCGCGTGAGCGAGATGAAAAGGCCATGATGGCTGTCGAGCAGCTCGTCCAGCTTGGTAGAGAGCTCGGTTGGCTCTGGCGTCTCATCCACGATCCTCTCGATCAGATGCACCTTGTCCAGCAGGTAGTCGCGGTCGAGGTCGATGAAGTGCAGATGGGTGGACCACGCCACCAGAACACCGAGACCCAGGAGCACCGCTGCCGATACCAGGGTGTACAGAAAAGTGAGGCGTGCGGTGAGAGTCAAGCGCTGGATCATCAGGAGGGCTCCGGCACTTCCAGCACGTAACCCATGCCTCGCACGGTCTGCAACAGGCGGCATTCAAACCCGTCGTCCACCTTGACGCGCAGCCGTCGCATGGCCACCTCGATCACGTTGGTGTCGCTGTCGAAATTGACATCCCACACCTGGGAGGCGATCAGGGATCGTGGCAACACCTCTCCCTTGCGGCGCATCAGCAATTCCAGCAAGCCGAACTCCTTGGCTGTCAGGTCGATGCGCTTGCCCGCGCGGGTGACCCGACGGCGCAGCAAATCCAGCTCCAGATCAGCGACTTGCAGAGTGGTGGGCTCCATACCCAAGCGTCCCCGGCGCAGGATGGTGCGCACCCTGGCCAGCAGTTCGGAAAACGAAAACGGCTTGACCAGATAGTCGTCTGCACCGAGTTCCAAACCTTTGACGCGGTCGTCCACATGGTCCTTGGCGGTCAGGAACAGCACCGGCATCTCTCGACCCCGGGCACGCAGACCTTTGAGCACCTGCCAGCCGTCCATGCCGGGAAGCATGACGTCCAGGATGATGAGGTCGTGGTCGCCCTCAAGCGCCTGGTGCAACCCGTCCACGCCGTTGTTGAGCAACTCAACCGCGTAGCCCGCCTCGCGCAGGCCCATGCACAGGTACTCACCCATCCTGCGCTCGTCTTCAACAATCAAGATTTTCACGTTCACTCCTGGAGCGATTTTCACTGCCAGCGGCTGCTTGCAACCGAACCTGACAACTTTGTAATGAAACCGACAGGTTCATGACGGGTGGCCTTTTGCACACTGCGCTCAGCTTGAAACAGTTGAACAGGGGCAAATCAGTGATTCATCGACGTTACCCATCCTCGGCACTGCGGACCATCGCACTGGGTGTGCTGACGCTTCCTTTGGTCGTGTCTGCCCAGATGGCATCGGCGCCCACCGAGAAGAACTGGCGCGAAGCCAACGACGCTGTGGGTCAATACAAACGCGGCCACGCCGACATCCTCAAATGGGAAAAAGAGAATGTCCCCGCCGCGCCAGACCAGGAGCAGGCAGCCGCCGGTCTGAGCCTCATGACGGCTGAAGACGTGGTTCGCCAGGCGTGGCGCGCACACCTTGAACTGGTGAAGCCGATGAATCGGATCGGTACTGCGAATGTGGATCTGATCGCCAAAGGCCAGTGGGCCGAGCTTGATCCGATTCTGCAGCGCAAAGTGGAGGATCTGGACGAGCTTCTGGAAGTCGCTGCTCATGGCCGCAAGGCGTGGTTTCAGGCTGTCGCCGCCCGCCAGGTGCTCAAGCAGCACCGCGATGCGCTGAACGCCGCCGAGGCTGGCAATGAACTCGGTCGCCGGATGGTGAGCGTGGGCAACTGGAGCAAGCTCCAGCAGGCCCAGGTTCGGCTGGCGCAGTCCTCCGCCCAGATGAACGTGCGGCGGGCCCAATACGCCGCCACGCAGGCTGAGGCCGATCTCATCAAGACCTTGCGGCTCACCGGTGTGCACACCGGCGTTGCCCTGCCTGAGCGCTTGCCCGACCTGCCGGCTCAGTCCCTGTCACCACAGGTGCTGGATGAACGCGCTACCGCCATCGCGGCACAACTGCCGCGCGCCGAGGGCATGCGCAATGGTGCCAACGCCCGCCTGGCACGCCAGGCCTACCTGTCCAGCCATGCCCTGGCCGTGAGTGCGCGTGAGGAAGTGCTGAAGGTTCGCGAGTTCATCACCGAAGAAACCGTTCTTCACTACAACGGCATGCTCAAGAGCGTGTGGGACTTGTTGGGTGAGGTTTCCAGCCAGTCACAGGCGGTGGCCAGCGCCATCGAAGCGCAGCGGGACTTCTGGATCGCAGAGACCGACCTGCAGTGGGTCCTGCAAGGCGGCGCCCCCGACAGCTTTGTCTCACTGGGCGGTGCTGGCGGTGAGCCCGCTGCCGGCGCTGGCCACTGATTGCATCGAACGCATTGAAGGAACAAGCAGCATGAGTCTCGTCAAATCACGTCGTCAATTCTTCGCGGGTGTTGCCACTTCGGTGGCTGGGCTGGCAGTGGCGCGCTCAGCCATGGCCGCTTTGCCCGAACCCGTCTACCAGACGTCCGTGGACACGGCGCCCCCGTTGATTCCCACCACCGGCCGGCCTTACAACCCGGTGGTGACGCTCAACGGCTGGACCCTGCCCTGGAAGATGAACAACGGCGTCAAAGAGTTTCACTTGGTGGCAGAGCCGGTGGTGCGCGAAGTCTCGCCAGGCTTCAAGGTCAACATGTGGGGCTACAACGGCCAAAGTCCTGGCCCGACCATCGAAGTGGTCGAGGGCGATCGTGTGCGCATCTTCGTCACCAACAAGCTGCCCGAGCACACCACCATCCACTGGCACGGCCAGCGCCTGCCCAGCGGCATGGACGGTGTGGGTGGCCTCAACCAGCCCGCCATCCCCGTGGGCAAGACCTTCGTGTACGAATTCGAAGCGCGCCGCCCGGGCACCTTCATGTACCACCCCCACGCGGACGAAATGGTCCAGATGGCCATGGGCATGATGGGCATGTGGGTCACCCATCCCAAAGGCAAACACCCCCACATCAGCGAGGTGGACCGCGACTTCTGCTTCCTGCTCAATGCGTTTGACATCGAGCCCGGCAGCAAGACGCCCAAGACCGCCACCATGACCGACTTCAACATCTGGTGCTGGAACAGCCGGGTGTTCCCCGCGATCGACACACTCAATGTGCGTCTGAACGACCGCGTCCGGATTCGAGTGGGCAACCTCACCATGACCAACCACCCGATTCACCTGCACGGGCATGAGTTTCTTGTGACCGGCACTGACGGCGGCCCGACGCCGCCGAGCACACGCTGGTACGAGGTGACGACCGACGTGGCCGTGGGACAGATGCGCCAGATCGAGTTGATCGCCGACGAGGAAGGCGACTGGGCCATGCACTGCCACAAGAGCCACCACACCATGAACGCCATGGGCCATGACGTGCCCACCATGATCGGCGTGGACCACCGTGGCCTGGTCAACAAGATTCAGAAAGTGGCGCCCGACTACATGCTGATGGGCGAGCGTGGCATGGCCGACATGGGCGAAATGCAGATGCCCATCCCCGACAACACCGCACCCATGATGACGGGCACGGGCCAGTTTGGCCCGCTGGAGATGGGTGGGATGTTCACCGTGTTCAAGGTCCGCAAGGACCAGAAGCCGGGCGACTACAAGGACCCAGGCCCGTACAAGTTTCCCGAAGGCACCATTGCGCACGAATGGACCGGTGCATCGTTGCCCGCTGTCAGACCCAAAGCGAGTGCAGACACTGCACCCGCCACCGCCACCGCCAACGCGGTGAAACCCAGTGGCACAACCATGAAGCACTGATCAAGTCACTCACTTCTCACCCCTCTCACCCCTCTCACCCAACCCGAACAGTCGACAAGGAACCTTCATATGCACATCACCAAAACCCTGATCGTGTCCGCCATGCTTGCAGCCTCTGCGGCCTCATTTGCGCATGGGGACAAGGAACACGCCAAAGGAGCCGCGCCCATGAAAATGGAGCAAAAGGAATGGGGCATCGGCGGTCACTCGAACGCCGTCAAGCGCACCGTGGAGATCCGCATGACCGACAACATGCGCTTCACGCCCGATCTCGTTGAGGTCAAACAGGGCGAAACGATCAGGTTCGTGCACGTCAACGGTGGCAAGGTGATGCACGAGTTCGTCCTGGGCACCAGGAAAGACCTGGACGAGCACGCTGCGCTGATGAAGAAGTTTCCCAACATGGAGCACGATGAACCCTACATGGCGCACGTTGGTGCAGGCAAAAAGGGCGAGATCGTCTGGAACTTCAACAAGGTCGGTGAGTTTGACTTCGCCTGCTTGCTGCCTGGTCACTACGAAGCCGGCATGATCGGCAAGATCAAAGTCGTTGCCAAATAGGCATCACCGACAACGACATATCCATCGAGGAAACACATCATGAACAAGCACACCCAAACCGTTGCGCGACTCCTCGCCGCTGCCGCACTCTCGCTGTCCTTGCCTGTGATGGCGCAAGCGGGTGCAGACCACAGCAAAATGGGCATGGCGGCGGCCCCCGGCATGACCGACGGCGAAATCCGCAAGATCGACAAGGAGAACGGCAAGGTCACGATCAAGCATGGCGAGATCAAGCACATGGACATGCCCCCGATGTCCATGGTGTTCAACGTCAAAGACAAAGCCATGCTGGACAAAGTCCAGGTGGGCGAGAAGATCCAGTTCATCGTCGTTCAGGACGCCGGCAAGATGGTGATCACCGATATCAAAGCAATGAAGTGATTTCACGCTGCTGACCCACTGGGTCGGTTGGGGTGAAGGGATCGGTTGTTATGACCGATCCCTTTTTTCGCATGGATGGTGTCCTCCCTGCTCTGTGAACCCGCTCCGACACGGCCTCCCAGAGTGGCACGCCAAGCAGAAGTGATCTGCAGCAACCACACTGGACACCCCCGCTTGCCGCCTTTCTGATCACGGTCAGGACTGCGCTGACGAAACGGGGTGGCAGGGTCGACGTGAACGCCAACCGCGACAAGGTCTCCTGACTTTGCGCTGACCGGGATGTAATGCGTTCGCAAGCTGCCGGTCATGGGTGCCTCGCTACATTGAACTCGTACCTCGTACCACATTGATTCAGTCGAACAATGTGATTTGTTCTCAAAGGAGATCCCCCATGATTCGCAATCTCAGCATCGTCGTCCTCTCCATGGCCGCACTGGCCCCAGCCATCGCGATGGACGCCGCCAGGTCCGAGGCCAAGCAGGTCATCGCACTGCAAAACGGTGAGACGCTCTACGTCTTCAAGGACGGTCTGATGGCAAAGGAAAGCAAGTTCGGAAGCGTGATCCACCTCAACAAGGGTGAAGTCGTCCAGACCGCCGACGGCAAAAGCATCACGACGATGGGCAACGAAGTCGCCCGTCTTTCCGCCTTGCTGAACAAAGGCCACGGAAACTGATCCTCGGCCATTTGTCCAGTCGACGACCAAACAGACCTTGACTGGACAGTCCCTCCCGCCGTTATCGGCGAGAGGGCTTTTCTTTTTGAGGGGAGCGTGCGGGACACAAGTTGCACAGCAACCCCTTTGCCAGTGCGAAGCGCCACGCAGTTGCTGTGGCCTGTGATCGCCAGTCAAACTGCTCGAGAGGAGTTGGCCGAGAGTCGCAGAGCCGATGCTTCATGCCTTGGCGCGCCGCAAGCGCAGCGCGTTTCCGATCACCGAGGCAGAGCTGAGGCTCATGGCCAGGGCCGCGATCATGGGCGAAAGCAGCCAGCCGGTGAAGGGATACAGCAAGCCGGCGGCCAATGGAATGCCCAGCGCGTTGTAGACGAACGCGAACGCCAGGTTCTGCTTCATGTTGGCCACCGTGGCCACCGACAGGGCGCGGGCCGTGGCGATGCCGCGCAGGTCGCCCTTGACCAAGGTCAGCTGTGCGCTGTTCATCGCCACATCGGTGCCCGTGCCCATGGCAATGCCCACGTCGGCGCGGGCCAGTGCCGGTGCATCGTTGATGCCGTCGCCCGCCATCGCCACCACGCGGCCCTCTGCCTGCAGCTTCTCCACCAGTTTGAGCTTGTCGGCCGGCTTCACTTCGCCATGAACCTCGTCGATGCCCAGGCGCTGGCCGACCGAGCGCGCGGTGGTCAGGCCATCGCCCGTGGCCATGACCACGCGGATGTTGGCTTGGCGCAGCGAGCCGAGCGCATCGGCCGTGGTGGCCTTGATCGGGTCGGACACGGCCAGCAGACCGGCCAGTGCCTTGTCCGCCGCGAGGTACATCACGCTGGCTCCCTGCGCACGGAGTGCCTCGGCCTCGCTGGCCAGCGGTGACACGTCCACACCCAGCTGCTGCATCAGCGCGGTATTGCCCAGGGCCAGACCCTGGCCACTCACCCGGCCCCGCACCCCGATGCCGGATTCCGAGTCGAACTGCTCGGGCTCGTCCAGCGCAAGCCCCTGTTGCTTCGCCGCGGCCACGATGGCAGCGGCCAGCGGGTGTTCGCTGCCCTGGTCCAGGCTGGCGGCCAGGCGCAAGACCTCGTCTTCGGCAAAGTGCCCGAAGCCGATGGCTCGCTCGAAGGTCGGCCGCCCTTCGGTCAGGGTGCCGGTCTTGTCGACGATCAGCGTGTCGACCTTGCGCAGGTTCTCGATGGCGGCGGCGTCGCGAAACAGCACACCGTGGGTGGCGCCACGACCGGTGGCCACCATG
>NZ_JAKFEO010000121.1:0-2685 GCF_036675665.1 Hydrogenophaga sp.
CGAAGTATTGGTCAAGTTACTCGAAGATTACGGGGTCGAGCAGGTGTTCGGCATTCCCGGGGTTCACACCGTGGAGCTGTATCGCGGGCTGGCCCGTTCGAGCATCAACCACGTCACTCCGCGTCACGAACAGGGCGCCGGTTTCATGGCCGATGGTTACGCACGCACCAGCGGCAAACCGGGCGTGTGCTTCATCATCACCGGCCCCGGCATGACCAACATCACCACCGCCATGGGCCAGGCCTACGCCGACTCGATCCCGATGCTAGTGATTTCCAGTGTGCAATCGCGCAGCCAATTGGGCGGCGGGCGCGGCAAGCTGCATGAGCTGCCGAACCAGAGCGCACTGGTCGGTGGCGTGGCGGCGTTCTCCCACACCTTGATGTCGGCGGCTGAATTGCCGGGCGTCCTGGCGCGGGCCTTCGCCCTGTTTCAGGCCGGGCGTCCGCGTCCGGTGCACATCGAAATCCCGTTGGACGTACTGGTCGAAGAGGCCGATGACTTGCTCGCCAGCGTGCCGGTGAACATCGACCGTGCCGGTGCTTCACCCAGCGCGATCAGCCGCATGACCGACTTGCTGGCCGGCGCCAGGCGCCCGTTGATTCTTGCCGGTGGCGGTGCCATCGATGCCGCGGCCGAGCTGACTGAACTGGCCGAGCTGCTGGATGCGCCTGTAGCCCTGACCATCAATGCCAAAGGCATGCTCGAATCCAGCCACCCATTGCTGATCGGTTCGACCCAAAGCCTGGTGGCCACCCGTGCGCTGGTGGCCGAGGCCGACGTGGTGCTGGCCATCGGCACCGAATTGGCCGAAACCGATTACGACGTCACCTTCGCCGGTGGCTTCGAAATTCCCGGCGTGCTGCTGCGCGTGGACATCGACCCTGACCAGACCGTGCGTAATTACCCGCCGAAGGTGGCGTTGGTGGCCGACTCGCGCAATGCCGCCCAAGCCCTGTTGAGCGCGCTGTCCCACAAGTCGCTGGCCGAGCGCCACAACGACTGGGGCCAGGTGCGTGCCGCTCGCTTGCGAGAAGAGCTGGCCGTCACCTGGGATGCCCCGACCCTGGCCCAGACCCGCTTCCTGGAAACCGTGCTGCACGAATTGCCGAACGCGGTATTTGTCGGCGATTCGACCCAACCGGTGTACACCGGCAACCTCACATTCAACCCGGAACGCCCGCGCCGCTGGTTCAACTCGTCCACCGGTTACGGCACCCTCGGTTACGCCTTGCCGGCCGCGATTGGCGCCTGGCTCGGTGGTCGCGTCGAGGGCGGCGCACGCCCTCCGGTGGTGTGCCTGATCGGCGATGGCGGCCTGCAATTCACCCTGCCGGAACTGGCCAGTGCGGTTGAAGCACGCACGCCGGTGATCGTCCTGCTGTGGAATAACCAGGGCTACGAAGAGATCAAGAAATACATGGTCAACCGCGACATCGAGCCGGTGGGCGTGGACATCTACACCCCGGACTTCATCGGTGTGGCCAAGGCCCTGGGGTGCGCGGCCGAGGCGGTCAGCAGTGTTGACGAATTGCGTGATGCGCTGCGCCTGGCCACCGATCGCCAGGGCCCGACCCTGATTGAAATCGACCAGACCCAGTGGATGAAGGCGGTGTCGAAATGAGTTTGCGCATGACTTTCCCAACGGCACTTGATGGCTTGTACATCAATGGCCAATGGTCGGCCGGAGGCGAACATCTGCGCGTGATCAGCCCGTCGACCGAAGCGCTGCTGACCACCGTTAACGGCGGCGATGCACAGGCTGTCGATCAGGCCGTCACCGCTGCGACCAACGCATTCAAAGAATGGTCGAAAACCACTGGCGCCGAGCGTGGGGCGATCCTTCGCAGAATCGCCGCAGGCGTGCAGGCCGGGCGCGAACAGTTGATGAAGTTGCAGTCGAGCAACAACGGCAAACCGCTGTTCGAAGCAGCCATCGACGTCGACGACGTGATCGCCACTTTCGAGTACTACGCGGGTCTGGCCGAAGGCCTCGATGCCAGGCAAGACAGCAAAGTGGATCTGCCAACCGACGATTTCAGCGCCCGTTTGCGCCGCGAACCGTGCGGTGTGGTGGGGCTGATCGTGCCGTGGAATTTTCCCATGGTCACCACCGCCTGGAAGCTCGCCCCGGCCCTTGCCGCCGGTTGCTGCGTGGTGCTCAAACCGTCGGAAGTGACGCCGCTGCCGGAGCTGGAACTGGCGACGATCATTGCCGAAGCGGGTCTGCCAAACGGTGTGTTCAATCTGGTCTGCGGCACCGGCCTGGCCGTGGGCGCGCCGCTGTCGGCTGATCCGCGCATTGCCAAGATCTCCTTCACCGGCAGCAATGCGGTGGGCGTGCAGGTGATGCAACGGGCGGCGGAAACCGTGAAAGGCGTGAGCCTGGAACTGGGCGGCAAATCTTCGCTGCTGGTACTCGCCGATGCCGATATCGAATTGGCGGTCGAAGTGGCCTGTGGCGGCGGTTTCTTCAACGCCGGGCAGATGTGTTCCGCCACCAGCCGTGTGTTGGTTGCCGATGAACTGGCAGAAAAATTTGTAGCGCGATTGAAGGCGCGCGCCGAAGCCATTCGCGTGGCCGACCCGTTCGACCCGAACGTGGAAATGGGCGCACTGGTCAATCAGGCGCAATACCAACGCGTGCTGGGCCACATCGATCGCGGTTTGAGCGCAGGCGCGAAG
>NZ_JAKFEO010000104.1:0-2666 GCF_036675665.1 Hydrogenophaga sp.
CTGGCCGGTGTGGAAGCCATTGCCGCCGAAGGTTTCGAGCGCATCCACCGCACCAACCTGATCGGCATGGGCGTGCTGCCGCTGGAGTTCAAGCCGGGCACCACGCGCAGGACCCTGGGCATAGATGGCAGCGAGACCTTCGATGTGATAGGCGCTCGCACCCCGCGCGCCACCCTGACCCTGGTGATCAAGCGCAAGAACGGCGAGCGCGTCGAGGTGCCTATGACCTGTCGCCTGGACAGCGACGAGGAAGTGTCGATCTACGAGGCGGGCGGCGTGTTGCAGCGCTTCGCCCAGGATTTCCTCGAGTCGACTGTCACGGCTTGACCCTGCTGCCTGTCCTGCGGAGCGGACGCCTGCTCAGGGCGTCCGATCCTTTTTGGAGCTATCCATGAGCCATATACCCCAAGTCAGAATTGCCGCCACCTATATGCGCGGCGGCACCAGTAAGGGCGTGTTCTTCAAACTGGATGACCTGCCCGAGCGCTGCCGGGTGCCGGGTGCGGCGCGCGATGCGCTGTTTATGCGGGTGATCGGCAGCCCCGACCCCTATGCCGCCCATATCGACGGCATGGGCGGGGCGACCTCCAGCACCAGCAAGTGCGTGATCCTGTCCAGGAGCAGCCAGCTCGATCACGATGTGGACTACCTCTACGGCCAGGTCTCCATCGACAAGGCCTTCGTCGACTGGAGCGGCAACTGCGGCAACCTTTCGACTGCGGCAGGAGCCTTCGCCCTGCATGCCGGGCTGGTCGATGCGGAGCGCATTCCCGAGAATGGTGTGTGCGTGGTGCGTATCTGGCAGGCCAATATCCAGAAAACCATCATCGCCCATGTGCCGGTCAACAAGGGCCAGGTGCAGGAAACCGGCGACTTCGAGCTGGACGGTGTGACCTTCCCGGCGGCGGAGATAGTGCTGGAGTTCCTCGATCCGTCCGACGATGGCGAGGAGGGCGGCTCCATGTTCCCCACCGGCAGTCTGGTCGACTACCTAGACGTTCCCGGCATCGGCACGCTGAAGGCCACCATGATCAGCGCCGGCATTCCGACCGTATTCGTCAATGCCGAGGACATCGGCTATAGCGGCACCGAGTTGCGCGAAGACATCAACGGCAACCCCGAGGCGTTGGCGCGTTTCGAGGCCATACGCGTGGCCGGCGCCCTGCGCATGGGCCTGATCAAGACGGCGGCAGAGGCTTTGAGCCGCCAGCACACGCCGAAGATCGCCTTCGTGGCCAAACCCAAGGATTACGCTGCGTCCAGCGGCAAACTGATAGCGGCCGCCGATGTGGATCTGCTGGTGCGGGCGCTGTCCATGGGCAAGCTGCACCACGCCATGATGGGCACCTGCGCGGTGGCCATAGGCACAGCCGCGGCCATCCCGGGCACCCTGGTCAATCTGGCCGCCGGTGGTGGGGCGCGTAGCGCAGTGTGTTTCGGTCATCCGTCCGGCACCCTGCGGGTGGGCGCCGAGGCCTCGCTGGAAGACGCTGGCTGGGTGGTGAAGAAAGCTATCATGAGCCGCAGCGCCCGGGTGTTGATGGAAGGCTGGGTGCTTGTGCCCGGCGATGCATTCTAAGGCGCGCTAACAGGGCGCTGCACCTCACCGCAGCAGGAGGCACCAGGATGTCCGCTACCTTTGAGCTGAACGAGCGTCCCGACTACGACCAGGTGCTCCAGGACATCGCCGACTACGTGCTGAATTATCGGGTCGAGTCCGCGGAGGCCCTGAATACCGCCCGCCATTGCCTGATGGACAGCCTCGGCTGCGCATTGCTGGCCCTGCGTTTTCCCGAGTGCACCAAGCACCTGGGGCCGATAGTCGAAGGCACTGTGGTGCCCAACGGCGCCCGCGTGCCGGGCACCCGCTTGTGCCTGGACCCGCTCAAGGCCGCCTGGGATATCGGCTGCCTCGTTCGATGGCTGGATTTCAACGACACCTGGCTGGCGGCCGAGTGGGGCCATCCGTCCGACAATCTCGGCGCCATCCTGGCGGTGGCCGATCACCTGGCGCAGCGGCGCATGGCCCAAGGCGAGGCGCCGCTAACTATGCGCGCCGTGCTGGAAGCCATGATCATGGCCCATGAGATCCAGGGCGTGTTCGCCCTGGAAAACGCCTTCAACCGAGTCGGCCTGGATCACGTATTTCTGGTCAAGCTGGCCTCCACCGCGGTCACCGCCCAGCTGATGGGGGCGGGCCGCGAGCAGCTGTTGTCCGCCCTGTCCCACGCACTCGTCGACGGCCAGGCGCTGCGCACCTATCGTCACGCGCCGAACGCCGGCTCGCGCAAGTCCTGGGCCGCCGGCGATGCCTCCAGTCGTGGCGTGCGTCTGGCCGATATCGCCATGCGGGGCGAGATGGGCATCCCCGGCGTGCTGACCGCGCCGCAGTGGGGCTTCTACGATGTGCTGTTCAGTCACACCAATCAGGATCTGGCGCTGAAACCCATAGAGGCGCGCCAGTTCAGCTTTCCCCAGGGCTTCGGCTGCTATGTGATGGAGAACGTGCTGTTCAAGATCAGCTTCCCGGCCGAGTTCCATGGGCAGACCGCCTGCGAGGCTGCGGTGATACTGCACCCCCAGGTCAAGGACCGCTTGCACGAGATCGACAGGATAGTCATCACCACCCAGGAATCGGCGATCCGCATCATCTCCAAGGTCGGCCC
>NZ_JAKFEO010000090.1:0-2462 GCF_036675665.1 Hydrogenophaga sp.
AGATTGGCCTGGCGCGGCTTATAGGCGGTGCCTATCTCCAGGCCACGCCAGTGGCGCTGGGGCAGCCCTATCTGGTTACTATCGCCTTTATGGCGCTCGACCTTCTGGTGCTGGCCACCCTGGCGACCCTGTTGGCGGTGGTGGCCTCGACGCCGAGCTTCGTTCTGATCGGCACCTTCGGTTTTATGCTGGTGGCGCGCTCCTATGGCGCCATTATCGAACTGCTTAGCAGTCAAGCAGGACTGGTTAGCAATACTGAAGGCTATCGCGCCAGCCTCGGTGTGCTCGGTTATCTGCTGCCGGATCTCGGCGCGCTGGATATGCGCATGCTGGCACTCTACGGAAAGATGGACTTTCTCCCTGCCGACTGGCCCTGGCTGCTGTTCTCCAGCCTGGGCTATGCCATCGCCCTGCTTGCGCTGGCGGTGTGGGCGCTGCAACGCAAGCGCTTTTCCTGATCATGCGCCGCCGACCTCGCTTGCCCCTGTTGCTGGCCCTGCTCGGGTTTGGCCTGTTCTCCGCGGCCTCGCAGTGGCGGGCCCAGGTGCCCGAGCGGGCGGCGCCGGTCGTCGAGGGGCGCGTGGTGATCGCCGCGCCGGTGTTGCTGGCGCTGTTCGGCGGTGACCGCTTCCTGGCGGCTAACCTGGAAACCATGCGCTTGGCAGCTACCGGGGTGGACTGGGGGCAGGCCGACACCGGCTACCTGGTCCGTGCCCAGCAGGAGGTGGCCGAGCTCAATCCCTGCCATGAAGACAACTACTACCTGGCCAATGGCCTGCTCACCTGGGGCGGGGCGGATCGTGAGGGCACCGAGGTGTTGCGCCGGGCCATGCACTGTCGCTTCTGGGATGAGCTGCCGGCCTTTTTCTATGGTTTCAACCAGTGGTTCTTCAACAAGGATATCGCCGAGGCCAGCCGTGCGCTGGAGTTGGCGGCACAACGTGCAACCGGCAACGCAGCCGGCTTTCGCAAGATGGCGGTGATGCTGCAGGCGGAACGCTTCGCCGACGAGAAGCTGGCCCTGGATTACCTGATCGAGCAGCGAGATGCGGCCCGCGATGACCCCAAGCTGCAGCAGATGCTCGACAAGCGGGTGGTGCGCCTGCAGGGGCTGGTGGCGTTGCGCGAGGCGCAGCGGCGTTTCGAGGCGAAAAACGGCGCGCTGGCTAGTCTTGAACAATTGGTCGAATCCGGTCTATTGCCGGCCTTGCCGGAAGATCCGCTCAGACTCGGATACGAGCTGAAAGATGGCAGGATCATCCTGAAGAAAATGAAGATCGCCGGAATGGAGGAGCGCTCGTGAGTGCGGCACTGGAGTTTCACGGCGTCAGCCAGACCTTTCACGTCAAGGGCAAGTCGGTGCGGGCGCTGCGCGAGGTCAGCCTGCGGGTGGCCGAGGGCGAGGTGTTCGGCTTCGTCGGGCCCAACGGCGCCGGCAAGTCCACCACCATCAAGGTGATGCTTGACCTGATCAACGACTATTCGGGTGAGGTGACGCTCTACGGCACCTCCTCGCGCAACCCCAAGTCGCGCGAAGGCATCGCCTACGTCCCGGAAACCCCGGCCTTGTACGAGCAGTTCACGCCGCTGGAAATTCTGCGTATGGCGCTGTCCATGTACGGCATTCGCCGGGCGGACGAGAAGGCCTGGTGCCTGGGCTGGCTGGAGCGCTTCTCGATCGCCGCGGCGGCCAATCGGCGCATTCGCGAGCTGTCCAAGGGCACGGTGCAGCGGGTGGCGCTGGCCCACGCCATGGTCGTGCAACCCAAGCTGCTGGTGCTCGATGAGCCGCTGTCCGGCCTCGACCCGGTCGGGCGCAAGGATGTGGTGGATATCCTCAACGAGTACAAGGGGCAGGGCGGGGCGATCTTCTTCACCTCCCATGTGCTGCACGATGTCGAGCGCATCGCCGACCGCTTCGGCTTCATCAACAAGGGCGAACTGCTGACCGTGCGCTCGCCGCGCGAACTGGCCGCCGAGCGCGCCGACCATATGCTGGTGCGCTTCAATGCCGAGCATGCCATCGCGCCGGGGGCGCGCCAGTTGCGCGACGGCGAGTACGAATGCGAGATCACCCAGCAGGCGCTGCCGGCCTTCATTACCCAGCTCAACCTGATGGGCGGGCACCTGCTGACGGTGAAGCCATCGGTGTCGCTGGAAACGGTGTTCTTCAAGATACTGGATGACGCCGCGCGCAAGGTGGAGCCGGAGAAGACGCTGGCGTCATCGTCACCACGCGACGTGCTGGTCTAGGCCTGCCAGGCCCACGCTTCGCCCTATGCGGGCTGCAGGATCGCGCCGCCTCGCACAACCCGTAGGGTGCGCCGTGCGCACCAATGGGGCTCACGCCGCGGCCTCGCTCGGATGCTGGTGCGCACGGCGCACCCTACTGGCGACGGGGTCGTCTGCGAGGCGTTTCGATGGTTTCCACGCTCTGAGTGGTAGCCCCGGTCAGGACGCTC
>NZ_JAKFEO010000048.1:0-2451 GCF_036675665.1 Hydrogenophaga sp.
ATGTGGTGGAGCAAAGGCAAGTCGCGGGTTACCAAAGGTGCACGAGCGCTGGCCTCGCCAATGATCATGTCCCTGGAGCCACGCATGCTGTTCGACGGCGCGGTGGCCGCCACGGTTGCCGACGCGGCCCAGGCTGACAGCCATACCACTGCCGACGCGGTCAAGGCACCGACTGCCGACCAGTCGGTCGACAGCAAGGACACCCAGGGCCAGGCCGATGCCACGCCAGCACCGACGCCTGTCGCGGTGCCGGGGCAGAGCGTGGTGTTCGTCGATTCGCGGGTCAAGGACGCCGCCAGCCTGCTGCAGGGCGTAGCGCCCGGCACTCAGGTGGTTCAACTGGATGCGAGCAAGGACGGCTTGCAGCAAATTGCCGACTATCTGGACACCCATCAGGGCATCAGTTCGGTGCAGATTATCGCCCACGGCAACGCAGGCGACCTGTGGCTGGGTAATAGTTATCTGTCGGCCGACAACGTCGCGGCCCGCAGCGCCGTGCTGGCGGAAATCGGCAAGGACATGAACGTCGGCGGCGACATTTTGATCTACGGTTGCTACACCGCCGAAGGTGAGCGTGGCCTGAGTTTCGTCGACTCCCTGACGCAAATGACCGGTCGTGACGTGGCGGCTTCCAGCAATCGCACAGGGCTGGGCGGAGACTGGGACCTGGAAATCGCCACCGGCAACATCGAAAGCGCCAACGTGCTCTCGACCACGGCCATGAGCGACTATCAGTGGGGCCTGGCCACCTGGACCGCCACCAACAACGCCAACACGGGCGTCGGTTCGTTGCGTGCCGCCATTGCCTCGGCGCAGAACGGCGATATCGTCACCTTCAGCGGCAGCATGACGGTGCAGCTGACCTCCGAACTGCTGATCAACAAGAACATCACCGTTGATGGCGACTTGAACAACGACGGCGCGGCGGACGTGATTCTCGATGGTCAGTACCGGACCCGAGTGATTGAAGTGAGCTCCGGCAGTATCGTGACGCTCGATGGCCTGGTGATCACCCGTGGCCTGGTCTCGGGTAATGGCGGCAACGGTGGCTACGGTGCCACGGGCGCGATGGCCGGGGGTATTTTCAACGCCGGGATTCTGACCCTGAACAACGTTACCGTGACCTCCAACGGGGCTTCCGGTGGCGGCGGCGGCGGCGGTGTCACGGGCGCTTTTTACGGCGGTGGCGGTGGTGGTGGCGGCGGTTTGGGCGGCCAGGGCGGCGGCAACGGTGGTTCGGTAGGGCCGGGCACCGGCACTTACGGCGGCCAGGCGGGCGGCGGTGGCGTCGGTGGTTACGGCGGTGGTTATGCCACCATGGGCGGTCGCGGTGGTACCAGCACCGGCGGAGTGGGTGGGGTGCCTTCTTTTAATTACAGCAACGGCGGTAACGGTGCGACGGCCACCAATGGCACGATTTCCATTGGCGGTGGCGGCGGCGGGGCCGGTTGGGACAAGGTAGGTGGCGCCGGCGGCAACGCGGTGGGCGGGATCTACAACGCCAGCAGCGGCACCATCACCATCGTCGGCACGTCGACCATCAGCAACAACATCGGCGCCGGTGGCGGCGGTGGCGGTGGTGGTGGCCAGGGCAGCAATGCCAGTAATGGCGGCATTGGCGGCCGGGGCGTCGGTGCGATCTGGAACAAGGGCACGCTGCTGATGACGGCCGCCAACTTCGCCGCCCTGGCCGGTAATGCCGCGGCCAGTGGTGCCGGTGGTACCGCGCAGGGCGGGGGTACAACCGGCACCTCGCCGACCTCCTTCGCGACCATCTACAACGACGGCGGTGTACTCAACACTGCCTATTCGCCACCGCCGACCGCGACTATTGTGGTCGCTGACACCACACTAGGCATCGGCGAAACGTCCTTGGTGACAATCACCTTTTCCGAAGCCGTGACCGGTTTCACCAATGCGGACCTGACCATCGCCAATGGCACCTTGACCGCAGTCAGCAGCAGCGATGGCGGCATCACCTGGACGGCAACATTTACCCCGTCCGCCAGTATTTCCGATACCAGCAACGTCATCACCCTGGACAACACCGGGGTGATAAACATCCTGGGTACCGCCGGTGTCGGCACCACCATCTCCAATAACTACACGGTCGACACCGTACGCCCGACCGCGACCATCGTAGTGGCGGATAATGCGCTGAGAGTCGGCGAAACCTCGCTGGTGACCATCACCTTCAACGAAGCGGTGAGCGGTTTCACCAATGCCGACCTGAGCATCGCCAACGGTACGCTCACGGCGGTGAGCAGCAGCGATGGCGGCATCACCTGGACCGCGACCTTCACACCCTCGGCGAGCATCAACGACACGACCAACCTGATCACCCTGGACAACACCGGGATCGCCGATCTGGCGGGCAACGCCGGCAGTGGCACCACCGATTCCAACAACTACGCCATCGACACCGTGCGTCCGACGGCCACGATTGTGCTG
>NZ_JAKFEO010000063.1:0-2413 GCF_036675665.1 Hydrogenophaga sp.
CGCCCGGCCAGCAGGCCTTCACGAATTCGTTGGTAGAGCTGGTCCTGCAGATTGTCGGCCATGGTCATTTACCCACGGGCCGGCGGGGCAGGCAGTTGGCTGAGGGTCAGCAGGCAGTCACGCATCTTGATTTCCTTGTTGGGTTTTGGCGTAGGGTGCGCCGTGCGCACCGTGACTCGACTCGGGCTGCCTGGTGCGCACGGCGCACCCTAGGGGGCCTTGTTCTCGATCAGGCAGTTGCCACCATCGACGACTATAACTTCGCCGGTGATATAGCTGGCCTCGCGGGAGGCCAGGAACGCCACCGCCGCCGCGACTTCTTCAGGGCGACCGGCGCGGCCGAGCGGCGTGTACTCGGCGGCATGGTGCTCCTCCTCGGTGCTCGAGCCGGTGGCGATCCAGCCGGGCGCCACGCTGTTGACCGTGATGCCCTGCTTGGCCACTTCCAGCGCCAGGCCCATGGACAGGCCGAGCATGCCGGCCTTGGCCGCGCTGTAGGCCGCCTCGCCGCGGTTGCTGCCGCGGGTGCCGGTGGTCGAGCTGATATTGACGATGCGTCCGTAGCCGCGTGCCCGCATGCCTGGCAATACGCCGCGGGTGAGCAGGAAGGCGGTGCCCAGGTTGCGCGCGATGGACAGGTTCCAGGTGGCCAGGTCCATCTCGTCCAACTCGGCAAACGGCTCTGGGCTGCCCTGCATGGCCATGCCGGCATTGTTCACCAGGATGTCGAGCAGCCCCCACTGCGCCTGGGCCCATTCGACCAGCTCGGCCACCTGTTGCTCGTCGGTCAGGTCGGCGGCGCGGGCCCGTGCTTCAATTCCTTCGGCGCACAATTCGGCGGCGCGCTGCTCGACCCGCGCGCTGCTGGCCGTGAGCAGCACGCGCACGCCCGCACGGCCCAAGCGGCGGGCGATGGCCATGCCGATACCGCTATCGCTGCCGGCCCCGCTGACCAGGGCCACGTGCTGCAGATTGTCCATTCACCTTACTCATGTGATCACAGATTCAGAAAAACCTACTGCAATACTGACAAAATAACACCTATTGACTTATTTGTGATCACAAACAACCATGTGCAGATATTCGAACGAGGTGTTCAACATGACTGCCAGTGGTATCAGCCCAGCCGCCGTTGGGACTTTCGCCGACCGCGAGCGGGAGCGCTTCATCGCGCGCAACCCCAAGTCCGTGGCCCTGGCCGAGCGGGCACGGCACTCCCTGTACGGCGGCGTGCCGATGCACTGGATGGCCGACTGGTCGACCCCGGTGCCGCTGTTCGTCGAGCGCGCCAAGGGCGCGCGCTTCTATGACGTCGACGGCCACGAGTACCTCGACTTCTGCCTGGGCGACACCGGCAGCATGTTCGGCCATTCGCCGGAGCCGATCGCCCGGGCCATCGCCGAGCAGGGCAACAACGGCCTGACCAGCATGCTGCCGGGCGAGGACGCGGTGGTCTGCGGCGAGCTGCTGGCCGCGCGCTTCGGCCTGCCGTTCTGGCAGGTCACCGCCACCGCCACCGACTCCAACCGCTACGTGCTGCGCTGGGCGCGGGCGATCACCGGGCGCAAGACCCTGCTGGTGTTCGACGGCTGCTACCACGGCACGGTCGACGACGTGATGGTGCGCCAGCGCGACGGCGCGACCGTGCCGCGCAGCGGCCTGGTCGGCCAGGCCTACGACCTGACCCAGTACAGCCGCGCCATCCCGTTCAACGATGTCGAAGCGCTGGAAGCCGCGCTGGCCCAGGGCGATGTCTGCGCCCTGCTGTGCGAGCCGGCGATGACCAATATCGGCATGGTCTTGCCCGAGCCGGGCTTTATGCAGCAGTGCCGCGAGCTGACCAAGAAATACGGCGCGCTGCTGATCATCGACGAGACCCACACCATCTCCACCGATATCGGTGGCTGCACCCGGCTGTGGAACCTCGACCCGGACTTCTTCGTGCTCGGCAAGCCGATCGCCGGCGGCGTGCCGTGCGGCGTGTTCGGCTGCAGCGCGGCGATGGCGGCGGCCATGACCGCAGCGCGCCAGCACGCCAGCGAGGGCGGCCACGGCCATGGGCACAGCGGCATGGGCACCACCCTGTCGGCCAACGCCCTGGCCATGCACTGCATGCGCGCCAACCTGGAACAGGTGATGACCCCGGCCGCCTACGCGCATATGTTGCCGCTGGCCAAGCGCCTGGCCGACGGCTTCCGTTCGCTGATCGACAAGCACGAGCTCAAGTGGTCGGTGAGCGAACTGGGCGCGCGTTGCGAGTTCCAGTTCTGTGCGGCGCCGCCGAGGACCGGTGCCGAGGCCGAGGCGGCCTTCCACGACGAGCTGCAGATGGCCCTGCACCTGTACCTGATCAACCGCGGCATCCTGATCACCCCGTTCCACAACATGACCCTGTGCTGCCCGAGCACCACGG
>NZ_JAKFEO010000084.1:0-16232 GCF_036675665.1 Hydrogenophaga sp.
GTGCTGGAGGAACGTCCGGACTGCACAGGACAGCGTAGGAGGTAACACCTCTCCACCGACAAGCCGCAAGGCCCTAAGGTGAGGATCAGAGCAACAGAGACGAGCCGCTTCAGTGCGGGTGAAACGGGCAATCTCTACGCGCAGCAATACCAAATAGGCCAGCCTGAGGCGACATGGTTCGCCGTGTTGACGATCCTCGTGGTTCCGCGAGGAGAGCTGGCGGGTAGGTAGCACCGAGCCGGGTGGGCAACCCCCGGCCCAGATGAATGGCGGTCACATCCGGGCCTTCGCAAGAAGGTTCCGGATGCACAGAATCCGGCGTAACGGCGCGCTTCACACTTATGCCTGCGGCAGGCCGTTGTTCAAGGCGGGTCGCCTGGCCATGGCGCGCAGCCCATCCATGTCCAGGATGTGGACGCGCCCTCGCTGGTAGTCCACCAGACCCATCGCCTTGAGTTCGACGGCGGCCAGCGTCACGCCAGCTCGGCGCACGCCCAGCATGTCGGCCAGATGCGCGTGGGTCAGGTAAAGATCTTCTTGTCCGTTGCGGGCGTGGCTCAGCAGGATCCAGTTCGCGAGCCGCGCCTTGATGTCGTGCGACTGGGAGGCCGCGGCCATGGACGCCACTTCCTGCGAGAACACCCACATATAGATGGCGAACACCCGCAGCATGCTGCCGCGTCGCGCCACCAGCCGCTTCAGGGCCTCACCATCGGCGCGAAAAGCCGTTCCACCGCGCTGCACGTGCAGCGTGAGGTTGCCTGCGCCGAGCCCCAGCGCATGTTGCAGCCCCACGGCGCCTTCCCGGCCTGTCAGTCCCACGGCCAGGCCGCTGCCATCGGTGTGGCGCACCACCAGCGCCACGCTGGCGCTGGTCGGGAAGTGAATGTGTCCATTGGGCTGGTGGGGGGCCGCCAGGATGTCGCCTGTGCCCAGTTCCACGGGCTTGCAGCGGCTCTCAAGCAAGCGCTGGTCGTCGTTTGACAACTGGGCCACGAGGCCGTTGTGCGTCAGGGTCAATGGGGCTCCCGAGGATGGTCGAAGAACGACACTGCGACGAGAGGTCCATGGCGGAATGGCCGGGGCGAGCGAAGGTCTGTTGCAGGAAGTGTACGGGGCATGGGCCCCAAAACGCCAATTTGGTCATGGCTTTCGAGAGCTGGTGGACGGTGACCTTCAAATTGCAGTGGAACGCTTTCGTCGTGCTCGGCGTAGATGTGTTCGATATCGAACATATTGATTCGTCTTTGCGCCTACACTGGCGCACCCCCGGAACTGCCGGCCACGCACCCTCGATCGCCTCCGGGCGGGAGTTCCGACATTGTCAGAAGATCACCCTTCAAACCGGATACTGGCCTCGCTGTCCGGTGGTGGCCAACTGCCCTGGAGTGAGCATCTCCAAAGGGTGGACTTGCCGGCCGGGCACGAGGTGCATGCGCCTGGCACCGCAACCGCCCACGTGTATTTCCCCACAACGGCGCTCGTCGCCTTGATGCAACCCACGCCGGGCGGAGGCGATGTGTCGGTGGCCTTGGTCGGCAACGATGGCATGTTGGGTGTGGCGGCATTCATGGGTGATTTTTTCGAATCCGGTCGGGCTGTGGTGCTGCATCCCGGCGCTGCCTGGACGCTGCCCACCAGCGCCTTGATGACCCCCGGACCCGATTCGGTACAGGTGACGCAGGTGGTGCTCGGCTACCTGCAGGCGCTCACGGACCAGATGTCGCAAACGGCCCTGTGCCAACGAACCCACAGCATTGAACAGCGCCTGTGCCGCTGGCTGCTGATGGCTTTCGACCGCATGCCCGACGACGCGCTGGCCATGGACTTGGGCGACTTGACGGTGCAGCTTGATGTGCCGATCGACGTGTTGTCGGGCGCGGCAGCGCGGTTGGTCGGTCTGGGGGTTCTGGCACGCGAGCCGGGTCGGTTGCGGCTGCTGGATCGCGCAGCGCTGCAGGCGCTGGCGTGCGACTGCCACGCGCTGGCTCAGAGCAAGCGTGGCATGTAGCCTGTGCGCAGGGCGTGGGCCCAATCGGGCCGACCGTTCTTGATGGCGAGCTGAGCGGTGGATTCGAAGTCGTAGGGCACCGAGATCAGGTCGACCTGCCATTGGCCCTGTAGGGTCTCTGCGATCGCATACCGCGCATCGGGACTGCCGTTTTCGACGCGGTGGTAGTTGGAGAGCGGGTGAGCGCGGCTGACATCGTAGGCGGGCATGCCCACGGCACCCGGGTTCACGACCAGCATGCCTCCCGGCAGACGCAGGGCACGCTGGATATGGCTGTGACCGCAGGCCAACAGCCGGATATGGGCGGGCACGTGTTCACCCAGCCGCTCGGCGATCTCGGGCGCCAGCGCCAGGCGGATGCCTTCCCCTTCGGCTGTCTCCAGCAGGTATTCGACCGGGCTGCGGGGGGTGCCATGGCACACCGCCACATCGCCGCCCAGACGATCCGCCCACAGTTCGCCCGTGTGCAGGCGCGCATCAAGAGAGTCGCTCAGCGAGGTGAGCCACCACCGTGACGGATCGTCGAGTTCACCGGCGGCAAAAGCGTCCGATGCGCTGCGCACGCCCGTGGTCTCATGCAGCACCTGGGGATCGTGGTTGCCGGCGATCTGCAACCAGTTCTGCCGCATCAGGAAATGCGCGGTCTGCAAGGGCATCAAAGGCCCGCTGACCATGTTGCCCAGGTTGATCACCTCGTCCACGCCGCCGCGCCGGTCCATGTCGGCGATCACGGCCTCAAGTGCCGAGAAATTCCCGTGGACATCGGAGAGGATCGCGATCTTCATCGTTCGGCCTCTACAGATTGAAGCCACTCAAGCTTTGCAGACGCTCCACATGCGCCATCAGGGAGCGTTTGGCCACCGGCCAGAGCCGCTCGGGCACATCGTCGTAGGCCAGCTTCACCCAATCGTCGGGCGTACCGTCGGGTGCCTTTTGCAACGCGCGCGCCACCTTGGCTTCGCGTTGCAGCCGGTGCGCCTTGAGATGCGCGATGGCCACCAACGCGCCACCCTCGGCCGGCGCGCTGGTGTTCTCGGCGCTGGCCCGCAGATCACCCAGCACGTAGCCGTGCGCGGGCAGGATGAACTCAACCGCATGCGTTCGGCAACGCTCGGCCAGCTTGTCGAGTGAATCGAGGTAGGCACCCATGCTGCCGTCGGGCGGGTCGATCACGGTGGTGCTGCCGTTGAGGATGTGATCGCCGGTGAAGAGCAGACCGTCTTCAACCAGCAGGAGACACAGGTGGTTGGCCGCATGGCCAGGGGTGTGCACCACTTCCAGCGTGTGGGTGATGGTCGATTCGCCCGACTGGCCCAGCAACACGAGTTGTTCGCCATCGGCCAGCGAGCGTTCGGGCGCGAAGCGGCTGTTTTCTCGGGCGGTCGGCTGGCTGGGCAGGCCCAGGATGGGCGGCCGTTCCAGCCCGGCGGCCACACACAGAGCCTGAAGCCTGGGCGCCCCGGGCGAGTGGTCGGGATGCGAGTGGGTGCAGACAATGGCCTGGATGCGGCCACCGGCGGCGCGCCACAGCCGCTCGATGTGCGCTGGATCGTCCGGGCCCGGATCGATCACGATGTGGCCGCTGGCGGGGTCGCCCGCCACGTAGCTGTTGGTGCCCGGGCCGGTCATGAAGCCGGGGTTGGGCGCTGTCAGGCGCTGCACATTCTTGAGCAACTGCACGGGCTGCTCGTGCTGCCAGTCCAGGTGATGCGCGATATGTCCGTCGGGGCACACCAGGGCGAGTTCGCCAAAGGGCGGTTCGTGCTCCATGTGGCGCGATTCGCGCCCGGCCAGCAGGCCCGCCCGGGGACAACTCGTCCACAACGGTTGATCGTTCTCTGCACAAGCCTCCAGCACGTCCCGCACCGTCGCGTAGGCCTGCAGGCGCTCCAGCGTGCGGATGGTGGGAAAGATGATGAAGAAGTTGCCGGCTTCGTGGCGCGCCAGTGCATCGGCCGCACGCACCCACACCGGCTCGAACTGCTCCGCCTCGTCGGCCACGGGAGCCTGACCCTCGGGCATGCGGGCCACGAGAAAGGGCACGTCGAAGCGGCGCGGCAGGTCGCGGTCGGTGATCCAGTGCGCCAGCACGAACACGCCTGCGCCGTCGAGCGTGAGGCCCTTCGCCTGGCACTGTGCGGCAAACGGGGCCTGTCGATCCAGCGTGGCGATGTCACTGTCATCCACGGGTGAACCATCGGCTCGGTGCGCCAGGAGCACGCCCAGTTCTTCAAAACTCTCGCGGATGGCGGCAATGGCCTGCGTGAGGTGCAGGTCGCTTTGTGTGGTGCGGCGCGTGGAAATGCCATGCGACTGGGCATCGGCAGCGTCAATGCCACCGCCCGGAAACACATAAGCCCCGGGCGCGAAGCTGGCCGTCATGGAGCGGCGGGTCATCAAGACTTCAATGCCGGGGCGGGTGGGATCGGTGCTGTCTCGCAGCAGCAGGACGGTGGCGGCCGCACGCAGCGGTACGGGTGGGCGATGTGGATGCAGGAGTTGGGTGGGTCTGACCATGGAAGCATTTTGCGGGAAGCCAGCGCACTTGTGGCACCGCCTGCGGGTCAGCGCCGATAATTGAGCGATGCACATCCGATTCACCAAGATGCAGGGCGCGGGCAACGACTTCGTGGTGCTCGACGAGACGCGGGGCCGTCTGGGCCTCACCGCGGCCCAATACCGCTTCCTCGCCGATCGGCACTTCGGCGTGGGCGCCGACCAGATCCTCAGTGTGCGGGCCTCCCTCGAGCCCGAGCTGGACTTCGAATACGTGATCCACAACGCCGATGGGGGCGAGGTGGAGCACTGCGGCAACGGCGCGCGCTGCTTTGTGCGTTTCGTGCACGACAAGGGCCTGAGCCAGCGCAATCCGCTGCGTGTGAAAGTGGCCAATGGCGAGCTGGAGCTGCATGCCCACCAGGACGGTGGGGTGACCGTGGACATGGGGCCGCCGGTGTTTGCCCTGGACCGTGTGCCCTTCCTGGCCCAGGACCTGCAACCCCAGGCAATGGGCAACTTCGAGCGCTGGCCGCTGGCGCTGCCGTATGCAGGCGATGTGCCGGTCGCCGTGTTGTCCATGGGCAACCCGCACGCGGTGCTGATGGTGGACGATGTCAAGAGCGCTCCGGTGCAGGCCTGGGGGCCCATGATCGAGCGGCATGATCGTTTTCCCCAGCGCGTCAACGCCGGCTTTCTGCAGGTGGTGAGCCGCACCGAGGTGAGGCTGCGAGTGTTCGAGCGCGGTGCCGGCGAAACCCTGGCCTGCGGCACCGGGGCCTGCGCGGCGGTGGTGGCCGGCATCCGGCTGGGCCTGCTCGATGCGCGCGTCGACGTTCACACCCAGGGCGGCGTGCTCACCATCGAATGGCAGGACAGCCGCCGCCACGACAACGCCGTCTTCATGACCGGACCGGCCACCACCGTGTTCGAAGGCGAGATCGACATTCCCGACATCGGCTGAACCCGGCCCCGAATCCACACACCCATGAATACCAACAGCATCCCACCTATCACCGAAGACGACATCGCCAACTACCTGGCCAACACGCCCGATTTCTTCGAGCGCCATGCCAGCCTGCTGGCCGCCGTGCAGCTCACCAGCCCGCACGGCCACCGCGCGGTGAGCCTGCAGGAGCGCCAGGCCGAGATGCTGCGCGAAAAGATCAAGGGACTGGAGCTCAAGGCGGCCGAGATGATCCGCAACGGTCACGAAAACACCACCATCGCCGACAAACTGCAGCTCTGGACCCGCGCGCTGCTGCTCACCCGCGAGCCTGCCGAACTGCCCGTGGTGGCGGTGCGCGAAATCGCCAACCAGTTCATGGTGCCGCAGGTCGCCATCAAGGTCTGGGGCGTGGCGCCGGCGTTCGAAGACCAGCCGTTTGCCCAAGGCGCCAGCGACGACGTGAAAGCCTTTGCCTCGTCGCTCACCCGGCCCTACTGCGGCGCCAACCCCGGGCTGGAAGCCGCAGGCTGGCTGGACGATCCATCAAGCGCGGTGTCGCTCGCGCTCATTCCGCTGCGCGCCGGCATCTCGCCACAGGCTTTCGGCCTGCTGGTGCTGGCCTCGGCCGACCAACAGCGTTTCGCCAGCGACATGGGCACCGACTTCCTGGAGCGCATCGGCGAGATCACCAGCGCGGCGTTGTCCCGCCTCCGTCCTGAATAACGTTCCATGAATCTGCCGGTGCGCGCCGCCCCCGAAACCCCGACGGGTGACGATGCCGCGCTGGTGCAGGCCTACCTGAACCACGTCAAGGTGGAAAAGCGCCTGGCCGAGCGCACGGTGGTGCTTTACACGCTGGATATGCAGCGGCTTTGCGCACACGCAGGTGAGGCGCGGGTCGGCCTCAAGGACATTCAAAACACGCACATTCGCCGCTGGATCGCGCAAATGCACAGCGCCGGGCGCAGCGCGCGCGGCATTGCCCTCATCCTCTCCGGATGGCGCGGCTTCTATGTCTGGCTCGGCCGCCAGGGTCTGATCGGTCACAACCCCGTGCAGGACGTGCGCGCTCCCAAGACCGGCAAGCCACTGCCCAAGGCGCTGGGCGTGGACGAGTCGGTACAGCTCGCCTCCCATGTGGAAGAGGCCGATCACCCCGCGCTGGAAGCGCGCGACGCCTGCATCACCGAACTGCTGTATGGCTGCGGCCTGCGCATCGGCGAGCTGGTGGGTCTGGACGTGGCGGCCAGCGGCGGGGCCCTCGGGTGGATCGACGCGCAGGACGGCGAAGCGCACGTGCTGGGCAAGGGTTCGAAGCGGCGCAGCGTGCCGGTGGGCAAGGCCGCCCTGGCAGCGCTGGCGCGCTGGCTCGAACACCGCGCCACTTGGGCGCGGGAAGATGCGGCCTTGTTCATCGGCTCGCGCGGCCAGCGCCTCACGCCACAGCACATCCGCGTGCGCCTCAAGCGCCGCTCGCGCCTGGCGGGTCTGGCCACGCCGGTGCATCCGCACATGCTGCGCCACTCGTTCGCCAGCCATGTGCTGCAATCCAGTGGTGATCTGCGCGCCGTACAGGAGTTGCTGGGCCACGCCAGCATCAGCACGACGCAGGTCTACACGCGGCTGGATTTCCAGCACCTGGCCAAGGTGTACGACGCGGCGCACCCGCGCGCGCACGCCAAGGGAAAACCGCCCAAGGGCTGAGGAGCTTGAAGGCGGGGTCGACAATACCCGCATGAAAACCATCCGCCTCAAGCCCGGCAAAGACCGTTCCCTCCTGCGTCGCCACCCCTGGGTGTTCGACGGCGCCATTGCCAAAGGTGGTGGCGATGCCGGCGAAACCGTGCGTGTGGAGAGCGCCGAGGGGCAGTTCCTCGCCTGGGGCGCTTTCTCGCCCGAATCACGCATCCGGGTGCGTGCCTGGAGCTTCGACGAAGCCCAACGCATCGACGCCGACTTCCTGCGCGCCACCCTGGCACGCGCCATCGCCTTGCGCGAGCGTCTTGGCATCGAGAGCGACGGCGTGCGGCTCGTGCACGGCGAATCCGACGGCGTGCCCGGTCTCATCGTGGATCGCTACGGCGACACGCTGGTGGCCCAGTTCACCGCCTGCGGCGTGGAGCGCCACAAGGCGGTGATCGCCGATGCGCTGATCGAACTCACCGGATGTCCGCGCCTGTACGAGCGCTCCGACACCAGCAGCCGCAAACTCGAAGGCCTGCCCGAAGCCGTCGGCTGGTTGCGCGGCACCGGTTCCACCGCACTCGTGCTGCGCGAGCACAGCTGGCAACTCGGCCTGGACATCGCCCAGGGTCACAAGACCGGCTTCTATCTGGACCAGCGCGACAGCCGGCTGGCCTGCAGCCAGTACGCCCGCCGCTTGACGTTCGGGCAGGTGCTCAACTGCTACAGCTACACCGGCGGCTTCACCGTGGCCGCGCTGGCGGGTGGGGCAGGGCATGTCACCTCCATCGATTCGTCGGCACCCGCCTTGCAGCAGGCCGCCGCCAACGTGGCGCTCAACGGCTTCGACGCGTCACGCGCCAGCTTCATGGACGCCGATGTGAACGCCTCGCTGCGCCGGTTCGTGGCCGAGGGGCGCCAGTTCGACGCCATCGTGCTCGACCCGCCCAAACTCGCCCCCACCGTGGCGCACGCCGAGCGCGCCGCCCGTGCCTACAAGGACATCAACCGCCTGGCCTTCAAGCTGCTCGCACCCGGCGGCGTGCTGTTCACCTTTTCCTGCTCGGGCGGCATCGGGGTGGAGCTGTTCCACAAGATCGTGGCTTCTGCGGGGCTCGATGCCGGTGTGGATGGTGCCATCCTGCAGCGCCTGGGTGGCGCCAGCGACCACCCCATGACGGTGAATTTCCCCGAGGGCGAGTACCTCAAGGGCCTGATCGTCATGAAAAAGCAGTAGGGTGTGCATGTCTTGGAGGGCTCGCATACACTTGCGCGCTTCTTCCGTTTGCCCACCTCCGACACTGTCGCGCCCGCCATGTCCCTCATCCCCGCCACCATCCTCACCGGTTTCCTTGGCTCTGGCAAAACCACGCTGCTCAAGCGCGTGCTCAGCGAGGCCCATGGCCAGAAGATTGCGGTGATCGAAAACGAGTTCGGTGAGGAGAACATCGACAACGAGATCCTGGTGGCCGACACCACCGAAAACATCATCCAGATGAGCAATGGTTGCATTTGCTGCACCATCCGTGACGACCTGCGCGCCACGCTGCACGACCTGGCCGAGAAGAAGCGCAAAGGCGAGCTGGATTTTGATCGTGTGGTGATCGAGACCACCGGCCTGGCAGACCCTGGCCCGGTGGCGCAGACCTTCTTCATGGACGACGAGGTGGCCGAGCAGTACCTGCTGGACTCGATCCTCACGCTGGTGGATGCCAAGCACGCCGCCCAGCAGCTCAACGACCGCCAGGAGGCGCGCCGCCAGGTGGGCTTTGCCGACCAGATCTTCATCAGCAAGGCCGACCTGGTGAGCGCCGAAGACCTTGACGCGTTGACACACCGTCTCAAGCACATGAACCCGCGTGCCCCCATGCGCCCGGTGCATTTCGGCGAGGTGGCGCTCAAGGAAGTGTTCGACCTGCGTGGCTTCAACCTCAACGCCAAGCTCGACATCGACCCCGATTTCCTCAAGGCCGACGAGCACGACCATGGTCACGAAGACCACGACCACGCACACGGCGAGCATTGCGACCATCCGTCTCACCAACACGATCACGATCATGGCCACGAAGGGCCGGGTCACCACCATCACCACGACGACGATGTGAAGAGCTTCGTCTACCGCGCCACCCGTCCGTTCAACCCCGCCAAGCTGGAAGACTTCCTGGGCGCCATCGTGCAGGTGTACGGCCCGCGCATGCTGCGCTACAAGGGCGTACTCGATCTGGAGGGCACAGACCGCAAGGTGATTTTCCAGGGCGTGCACCAACTGATGGGCAGCGATCTCGGTCCGCCATGGGCCGAAGGCGAGCAGCGCACCAGCAAGATGGTGTTCATCGGCATCGATCTGCCGCGCGACATCCTCGTGCAGGGCCTGGACCAGAGCCTGGTCTGACGCCGGCGCAACCGTGCTGTTTGTCTCGCTTCTCCAACGCCTGGGTTTCCCCTCCCGACCGGATTCCGGGAGTGACGCCGCCATCTCGTTACAATCGCGCCCCATGCCGGTGGCCCGGCGGTCTTCCACAACTGGTGTTCGCCCACGGCTGAATCCCGGTCCCGGTAAGGGTATAACCTCGCATCCGTCGGCCACGCCGACACAGGTTGATGCGGCCCAACCCCGCACACCGGACCCGGATCTAGCACCGTCAGGCACTGAGAGGAGACCCGTTGTGAAAGCCCCGGCTACCAAGTCAGCGAAATCAGCCAAGCCCGCCGCTTCGGGCACGAAGGGGCGCACGTCGGCGGCCAAGGCCGTGGTGTCTGCGGCGCGCAAGCCCGCAGTCAAGAGCGCCGGGAAGCCGGCTGTCAAGGTGGCGGCGAAAGCGGTGACGAAGGCGTCCTCCAAGCCCGTTGCGAAAACAGCGGCCAAGCTGCCTGCGAAGGCCGCCTCCAAACCAATGGCCAAAGCAGCTGTTCCATCGAAAGTACCCGCGCCGTCCAAGAAAACCGCTTCGCCCCCCGCGAAAGCCGCATCCAAGCCAGTGGGCAAGCCCGCTGTTGCGAGCAAGCCCACGCCTTCCCGCACACCCGCGGTCAAGCCCATTCCGGCGAGTACCGCCAAATCCAAGGCACAGCCCGCCGCCAAGGCGGCTGCCCCCACCGTGACTTCTTCTGCTTCCCGGGCGGCGTCCGCCGCTCCTGTCTCCAAAGCTGCCAGCGCCAAGCGTGCCCCGGCGCCTGCCCCTGTGGTTGTTGAGCCCACACCTCGCCCATTGGGCAAGCGGGCAGCGAAGAAAGTCATGATGGAGCAGATGACCCAGGCTGCGGTGGTGCCGACCCACGCACCCGATGCCGCCAAGGCAACTTTTTCTCATATGAACGAACGTGCCGTCATGACCCCTCCCGTCCCCTCATCCGTCCAGAAGGACCCCAAGCGGGCCAACAACTGGAAAACCCTGCCTGCCGATCAATTGACCGATCAGGATGTACAGGCCATGCCTGACAGCGAATACATGGGCGAGCTGCAGCTGGCCTATTTCCGCCGCAAGCTGTCGCAGCTCAAGGCCGACATGCTGGCCAATGCGGGCGAGACCACCGAGCACCTGCGAGAAGACACCGTGGTGGTGCCCGATCCAGCTGACCGCGCCACCATCGAAGAAGAGCACGCCCTGGAGCTGCGCACCCGCGACCGCGAACGCAAGTTGCTCAAGAAGATCGAACAGGCCATTGCCCGCATCGATGCGGGCGACTACGGTTACTGCGAAGAAACCGGTGAATCCATCGGTCTGGGCCGGTTGATGGCCCGCCCGACCGCCAGCCTTTCCCTTGAAGCCCAGCAGCGGCGCGAGCTCAAGCAGAAAATGTTCGGAGACTGAGCCGTTTCCACCGAGCCCGATCCCGACTCATTTCCGGCAACTCCTGACCCATGTCCAAGGACGATTCCAACGGCGGCTTCCTCTCCAAGGTGGTGAAGTTCGTGCGTCATCCGACCACGAGCTGGGCCGATCTGGACACCCGTCAGGCCGATCGCGAAAGTGAGTACAGCAAGGCCGCGCTCAAGGAGATGATCGAGCGCAAGCGGCGCAACGACTTTGTGCGCAAGCGCGAGTTCGACATGCTGCGCAAGATTCGCAGCCGCGAGGGCACGAGCCCCGAAGGTCCCGGCATGCGACCTTCTTTTTTCCAGAGCAGCCTGCCTTCCAAGCCGGACGATCGTGCCGAGACGCTGAAGAAGATCGACGAAATCGAAGCCCAGATGTCGATGCAGTGGTGGAAGACGAAGGGCCCGGATTCCTTGGTCAGCACCGGGTCCAGTCTCAATGCCGGCGCCCACAGCACGGGCGGCACGCCGCTCAAGAACAAGGAAGACATGCCGGTGGTGGGCGCTGCGCCCGATGCCGTGGCCCGACAACGCAAGGCGCAGTACGACGAGACCGAACCTGCCCCGCTGCCTGTTGCGGCGGCCGTACCCGCCTCTCCAGCGGCGATGAATCCGCTGGACACACGCAATCCGGCCGCAAATGCGCGAGACATGGTCGAGTTCGGCAAGACCACCCCCGCCAGCCCGACGCGCACCGGATTGATGGCGCCAACGCAGCCCAGCGAACTCTCCAGTTCGAATTCTCGCGGGGGTGGTTTTTCCGCATCCCATTTCTATTCGCTCGATGTACAGGAAATCGTGCAGGATCCGGATGTCGAAGAAGCCGCCATCCGGTTTGCCAACGGCGACGATGCCGGCGCCGAGCAGGGGCTCATGGAGGTGTTGGGTGAAGGCGGTTCGAAAGTCGACCAGATCGACGACTGGCTCGCCCTGTTCGATCTGTACCGGGCCACGGGTCAGCTGGCTCCCTTCGAGAGCCGCGCGGTCGATTTTGCCAACCGCTTCAACCGGTCCGCCCCTCAGTGGTACGACATGCCCGAAACGGTGTCTTCCATGACCGGCAAGACCTTCACGCCCACAGCCAGCAACAACCGGGCGGTCTGGGTCAGCGAGGCCGAGCTCGACGCCCATGCGGTGGGCACCTTGCAAAACGTGTTGCTGCGCGCCAAGCAACCCTGGGTGATCGACTGGACGCCGATGGAGTCCATGGACCTCAAGGCGGCACGTGCCCTGCTCGGCATCTTCACGCTCTGGGGTGATCAGGACGTCGAACTGCGATTTCTGGGTTCGGCCGTGTTCCGCGATCTGCTCAAGCACTTCACCCCGTCGGGTCGTCGGGATGTCGAGCAACTCTGGTGGGAACTGCGCATGGCCGTGCTTCGGGTCATGAACCGGCCGGACGAATTCGAGCTGACAGCGCTGGATTTTTGCGTGACCTACGAAGTGTCACCACCGGGTTGGGAACGTCCGCGCTGCCACGTCACGTCCATTGCGGCCGATCGACCCGAAGACGCAGGCCAGTCCGTCCTGAGCGAAGCCGTGCTGGAGTCGGTGCCTTCTGCTTATCCAGGCGAATCGGTGCTTGAAGGTCAACCATCCGAGTTCAACCAGCTCGGCCTGGTGGAGCTTTCCGGCGAGATCCGTGGCGACCCACAAGCCACCCTGGACATGCTCGAGCGCCGCCTGATGGGCGCCGATGTGCTGATCATTTCCTGTCGCAACCTGATTCGGGTGGACTTTTCTGCTGCCGGCACCTTGCTCAACTGGGTGTCTCAGCACCACGCTGAACGCCGTCTGGTGCAGTTCGTGGACGCCCACCGCCTGGTGTCGGCGTTTTTTCACGTGATCGGCATCACCGAATACGCCAAGGTCGTGGTCCGCAACGACTGATCCGCGCTGCGCGGGTCCTACACGTTGTTTCAAACAACGATGCCGGGTGCTGTTGCATGGCTCCCGATCAACCCCAACTCAACGCCATGGAATCATTTCACGGAACCACCATCATCTGTGTGCGCCGCCAGACACCCGCCGGTATGCAGGTCGCCATCGGTGGGGACGGGCAGGTCACGCTGGGCAACATCATTGTCAAGGGCACGGCCCGCAAGGTGCGCAAGCTGCACCACGACAAGGTGTTGGCCGGTTTTGCCGGCGCCACCGCCGATGCCTTCACGCTGTTCGAGCGCTTCGAAGCCAAGCTGGAGAAGCACCAGGGCCACTTGGTGCGCGCGGCCATCGAGCTCACGCGCGACTGGCGCACCGACCGTGTGTTGCGTCGCCTGGAGGCCATGCTCGCCGTGGCCGACCACAGTGCCTCGCTGATCATCACAGGCAATGGGGACGTGCTGGAGCCCGAGCACGGCATTGTGGCCATCGGGTCGGGTGGTGCCTACGCGCAGGCTGCGGCCAAGGCCCTGCTCGACCACACCGAACTCAGTGCAGAAGACGTGGTGCGCAAGTCGCTGGGGATTGCTGGCGAGCTGTGCATCTACACCAACATGAACCACACGATCGAAACGCTGGATTGAGCCCTACATGTCTTCAATGACCCCCCAGGAAATCGTTTCCGAACTCGACCGTTTCATCATTGGCCAGAAGGGTGCCAAGCGCGCCGTGGCCATTGCGCTGCGCAACCGCTGGCGGCGCCAGCAGGTCGACGAAAAGCTGCGCCCCGAGATCACGCCCAAGAACATCCTCATGATCGGCCCCACCGGCGTGGGCAAGACCGAGATTGCGCGGCGCCTGGCGCGGTTGGCCGATGCGCCCTTCATCAAGGTCGAGGCCACGAAGTTCACCGAAGTGGGCTATGTGGGCAAGGATGTGGACAGCATCATCCGCGACCTCGCCGAGATCGCGATCAAGCAGACGCGCGAGGTCGAAATGCGCAAGCAGCGCGTGCGTGCCGAAGACGCTGCCGAAGACCGCATCCTCGACATCCTGATCCCGCCGGCCCGCAGCGCAGAGCCGGTGGCCAACGTGGTGCCGCTGCCCGAGAGCACGGCCCGGCAGAACTTCCGCAAGAAGCTGCGCGAAGGCGACCTGGACGATCGCGAAATCGAGATCGATCTGCTGGAGCCTCGCCCGACCATGGAGATCATGGGTCCGGCCGGCATGGAGGACATGGCCGAACAACTGCGCGGCATGTTCAGCCAGATCGGGGCCGGCAAACGCCAGACCCGCAAACTCAGGATCGCCGAGGCGATGAAGCTGCTGATTGACGAAGAGGCGGGCAAACTGGTCAACGAAGACGAGATCAAGACGCGCGCGCTGCACAACGCGGAGCAAAACGGCATCGTGTTCATTGACGAGATCGACAAGGTGACCTCGCGCAACGACTCCGGCAGCGCCGAGGTGTCGCGCCAGGGCGTGCAGCGCGACCTGCTGCCCCTGGTGGAAGGCACGACGGTGACCACCAAATACGGTGTGATCAAGACCGATCACATCCTCTTCATCGCCAGCGGCGCCTTCCACCTGAGCAAGCCGAGCGATCTGATTCCCGAACTGCAGGGCCGCTTTCCCATCCGCGTCGAGCTGCAGTCGCTCTCGGTTGACGACTTCGAGGCCATCCTCATCCAGACCCATGCCTCGCTGGTGCGTCAGTACCAGGCGTTGCTGGCCACCGAAGGTGTCACGCTCGAGTTCTCACCCGAAGGCATCCGTCAGCTGGCGCAGATCGCCTGCGACGTGAACGAGCGCACCGAAAACATCGGCGCGCGCCGCCTGGCCACGGTGATGGAGCACCTGCTCGACGAAGTGAGCTTCGATGCCACCAAGCTGCAGGGCCAGACCATCACCATCGATGCGGCCTATGTGAACGGGCGCCTGGCCGCACTCAGCCGCAACGAAGATCTCTCGCGCTACATCCTCTGAGCGTCGCGGGCCGCTCGCCGGTCCGTTGGCGCCGACCGCCGCCGACGCATGCCGTTGGTCGGCTCATGCCAATCCCCACGCCCGTCTCGACGACCCCAGACGCCGCAGGGTTTTGAAGCTTCACATGCAAAGCCGGTTGTAAGTGCTTGCTTTTAATGCATTTTTGGCTTGTGCAGGCTTCATATTGCGTTCTAAGTGGTTGATTTCATTGAAAAAATTTGTCTCTGCCGAGTTGCACGCCTTGGTTTTCCTGATAAAGTGGAAAAAAGTGCATTTAAGTGGTGAAAAGTGTTTTTCAAGGATTGATCGCGGTGTTTCAGGGTGCTTCTTCTCTCAGTCTCGACGCCAAGGGTCGGCTCTCGGTGCCCACCCGGCACCGTGACGTCCTGAGCGCGGGGGCGAGTCAGCTCACCATCACCAAACACCCCCATGGTTGCCTGATGATTTTCCCGCGCACCGCGTGGGAGCAGTTCCGCGATCGCATCGCCTCGCTGCCCATGCAGGCGCAGTGGTGGAAGCGCATCTTCCTGGGCAATGCCATGGACGTGGAGATGGACGGCACCGGACGCGTGCTGGTGTCGCCCGAGCTGCGCGCGGCGGCCGGCATCAGCAAGGACGTGGTGCTGCTCGGCATGGGCGCCTATTTCGAGCTGTGGGATGCGCAGGTCTACGCCGCGCAGGAAGCCGAAGCCATGAAGGCCGACATGCCCGATGTCTTCAAGGACTTCTCTTTCTAAGGGTGATGGTGCAAGGCACATGGATTCACCACACCGTCCTGTTGAACGAAGCCGTGCAAGCACTGGCGATCAACCCGGACGGACACTACGTCGACGCCACCTTCGGGCGCGGCGGCCACTCCCGATTGATTCTCGAGCAGCTGTCCCGTCAAGGGCGGTTGACCGTCTTCGACAAGGATCCCCAAGCCGTGGCGGCCGCGCAGGCGCTGGCTGCCAGCGATGCGCGCCTTTCCATCCGCCACGAGGGCTTTTCGCACCTCGGCGAACTGGGGGCGACCAGTGTGGATGGTGTGCTCATGGACCTCGGCGTGAGTTCGCCGCAGATCGACGACCCCGAGAGGGGTTTTTCTTTTCGCCACGATGGTCCTCTGGACATGCGCATGGACACCACGCGCGGCCAGAGCGTGGCTCAGTGGCTGGAAACGGCCGATGTCTCAACCCTGTCGGAGGTCATCCGTGAATATGGCGAAGAACGGTTTGCTCAACCGATTGCAAAGGCGATTGATCGTCGCCGACAGGAACGGGGCCCTTTTCGAACCACCCGCGAGTTGGCCGAAGTCGTGGCTGGCGCGGTCAAAACCCGCGAGCCGGGCAAGGACCCTGCAACGCGCACATTTCAGGCTTTTCGGATTTTCATCAACGCCGAGCTTGAAGAGCTGCAACAAGCGCTAG
>NZ_JAKFEO010000059.1:0-2394 GCF_036675665.1 Hydrogenophaga sp.
ACCTCAATACCGACCCGGTCGATTTCCAGCAGACCTTCGACGAGGCGCTGGCCTTCGGCGAGTACGTGCAGCCGATGAAGTCCGACGTGGCCGGGATCCTCCACGACCTGCGCAAGCAGGGTAAGCGGGTGATGTTCGAAGGCGCGCAGGGCGCGTTGCTGGACATCGACCACGGCACCTATCCCTACGTCACCTCGTCCAACACCACGGTCGGCGGCGCGCTGGCCGGCACCGGCGTGGGCGCGGACGCGATCGACTACGTGCTGGGCATCTGCAAGGCCTACGCCACGCGCGTGGGCGGCGGTCCGTTCCCGACCGAGCTGGACGATGAAGTCGGCGAGGAAATCCGCAAGAAAGGCCAGGAGTTCGGCGCAACCACCGGGCGTCCGCGCCGCTGCGGCTGGATCGACATCGTGGCCTTGAAGCGCGCCGTCGCCATCAATGGCATCAGCGGGTTGTGCATCACCAAGCTGGACGTGCTGGACGGCATGAAGTCGCTGAAGATCTGCATCGCCTACGAGTACCACGGCAAGCGCACGGAGTACGCACCGCTGGATGCGCAGGGTTGGGAAGAGTGCACACCGGTGTATCTGGAGTTCCCGGGCTGGGAAGAGAACACCCACGGCATCACCGAGTGGGACAAGCTCCCCGCCGCCGCCCGCGCCTACCTGCGCGCGCTGGAAGAACTGGCCGGCTGCCCGCTGTCGATCGTCAGCACCGGCCCGGACCGCGACCACACCATGGTGCTGCAGGATCCGTTCGCATAACCGCCGTCATCCCGAAAGCCGTCATCCCGGCGCAAGCCGGGACCCAGCGGTTGAAAAAAGAGGCCCCGCAAAGCGGGGCTTTTTATTTGGTACGCCAGCAAAAGCCCGCAACGCCCACCCGGACGCACGGGCAACCGGCCGTCCTATGCGGCCGACAGCGCATCGCGCAACCGCTGCACCTGCCGGTTCAACGCCACCAGTTCCTCCAGCTGCATGCCCGATCGCATGCCCAGGGTCTCGGCCAGGCAGCGGGTCTGGGCCTGTACGTCGCGGCCGGCAGCGGTCAGCGAGACATGCACCTGGCGCTCGTCCTGGGTGCCGCGCTGGCGGGTGACGAAGCCGGCCGCTTCCAGGCGCTTGACCAGGGGGGTGATGGTGCTGGAGTCCAGGGCCAGGCGCGCGCCGATCGCGCTCACCGTCAGACCATCGGTCTCCCACAGCGTGCTCAGGACCAGATACTGGGGGTAGGTCAGTCCCAGTGGATCCAGCAGCGGTTTGTAGGTGCGGTTGATGGCCATGCCGGCCCCGTACAGGGAGAAGCAGAGCTGTTCGCTGAGTGGAAGGGAGACGTTGGCAGCCATCGTGCACCTCGAAAAAGTGAAACCAATCAACCTCTTGTCGAAATAAAGCTTATCACGATAATAAAGTGCTTGACAAGTAACTGCCCCGTGGTAATAAATACATATCGCGATAACTACTGCCGCGATAACACAGCCAACCTTCCCGCACGTCCCCTCGACCCTGACTGGAGAACACCCATGAAAACCGCAACCACCCGCCTGGCTTCCTCCCTGCTGCTGGCCCTGGCCCTGCCGGCCGCCGGCCTGCTGAGCGCCAGCGCCGCCGAGAGCACCACCGACAAGAGCAGCACCGCCGCGCCCGCCGCCGCCAAGACCACCGTGGTCCTGGTCCATGGCGCCTTCGCCGACGGCTCGTCGTGGAACAAGATCATCCCGCTGCTGCAGGCCCAGGGCCTGGACGCGGTCGCGGTGCAGAACCCGCTGACCTCGCTGGAGGACGACGTGGCCGCGGCCAACCGCATCATCAATGCGCAGGCCGGGCCGGTGGTGCTGGTCGGACATTCCTGGGGCGGCTCGGTGATCACCCAGGCCGGCGGCAACGACAAGGTCAGGGCGCTGGTCTACGTCGCCGCCTTCGCCCCATCGCTGGACGCGGCGCCGACCGCCGACCTGAAGGCCTTCCCGACACCGCCCGGCTCGGCCCACTTCGTCGCCGACGCGGAAGGTTTCCTGACCCTGCCGGCGGCCGCGATCGCCAGCGACTTCGCCCAGGACGTCAGCCCGGAAGAGGCGAACCTCATCGCCGCCACCCAGGGCCCGGTCTTCAGTGGCGCCTTCGAGCAGAAGGTCAGCGTCGCCGCCTGGACCAGCAAACCGTCCTGGTACATCGTCGCCACGCAGGACCGCATGATCGACCCCGGCGCCCAGCGCGCCCTGGCCAAAAAGCTCAAGGCCCACACCACCGAGCTGGCTGCCAGCCACGTGCCGATGGTGTCGCAACCGCAGGCGGTGGCCGACGTGATCATCGCCGCGGCCAAGTCCATCAAGTAAGGCCGCACGCCCGAAGTGCGGAACCCGGGGGACGGCGCTGGCGCCGTCCCCTTTTC
>NZ_JAKFEO010000093.1:0-70250 GCF_036675665.1 Hydrogenophaga sp.
ATCTCGTCAAACGGGTTCATGCTCATCTTGACGTTGGCGATGTCCACACCGCTGCCGTCGCTCTTGACGCGCACCTTGACGTTGTAGTCCACCACGCGTTTGACGGGGACGATGACTTTCATGCTGATCTGCTTTGTTCAAAGGGTTGTAAATCGAGAAGGCGTTCGGCCTTGCGCAGCACCGGCGCATCGACCATGCGGCCGTCGAGCTGGAACACCGCGCCGGCGGCTTGCGCGTTGGCCTGCAGCACGCGGCGGGCCCAGTCCAGCTCGGCGTCACTGGGCGCCAGGCCCGCGTGCACCAGCGGCACCTGGCGCGGGTGGATGCACAGCTTGCCGCCGAAGCCGAGGCGGCGCGAGCGCACGACGTCGGCCTGGGTCAGGGTTTCGTCGTTGATGTCGGGGCTCACCCCGTCGACCGGCGCGGCCAGCCCGGCGCGGCGCGAGGCCGCCACCAGCGCCAGCCGCACGGGCAGCAGCTCGTCCTGCGCGGGGCCGCAGGCCATCCCCATGTCGAGCTGGAAGTCGAGGTGACCGAACACCAGGCGCAGCACCTGCGGCGCGCGCGCCAGCGCATCGGCCGCAGCCCAGCCGTCGGCGCTCTCCACCAGCGGCAGCAAGGCCACCGGCGCACCGGCGGCCTGCGCGATCACGTTCAGTGTGATGACGCTGGCCGCCTTGGGCACCACCAGCCCCGCCGGCAAACCGGTGCCCAGTTCGCGCAACCACGCCAGGTCTGCTGCGTGTTCGTCGGGCGCATCGCCCGCGTTCAGCCGCACCAGCACGCGGGAGCGGGTGCCGCCGTCCAGGCCGCGCAACCAGGCGGCCACGTGTTCGCGGGCCCGGGGCTTGTCCTGCGGCGCCACCGCGTCTTCCAGGTCGAGGATCACCGCGTCGGCACCGCTGGCCAGGGCGCGGTCAAAGCGCTGGGGCGCATGGCCGGGCACGAACAGCAGGCTGCGCGCGCGGGCCAGCGCGTGGCCGGCGTGCTCGGCCATCAGGCAGCGCCCAGCAGCAGGCCCACGCGCGGCGCATCGGCGATGGCCCACAGGCGCTGCAGCGCGGCCTGCATCTGTGCCTCGCTGGCGCCGCCGCTGTAGCGCGCCAGGCGGTGCGCCTTGGCCTCGATCTCTTCGCGTGTGAGCGTGTTGCCGGGGTCGCCCTTGGGTTCGTCCACGCGGCCGTGCAACTCGCGGCCGTCGGTGGTCTTGACGATGACCTTGCCGATCCAGCGGCGCGGGTAGGCGCTGTCCACCTCGGCGTCGAGCACCATGCTCACCTTGTCGCGGAAGCTCTGGGTCAGCGGGCTGAGGAAGTGCTCGTCGAACTCGGTGAGGCCGGCGTGGCCGAACTGCGCCACCAGCGCCAGCACCGTGCCCATGGAAAACTTGCTCTGGTGCACCGTGGCGGGCATCACCACGGGGCCCAACACGTCGATGGCGCCCTGGTGCACCTGGGTGATGACCTCGGCCACGTCATGCGGGCGCAGGCCGTGCGCCTGCATGACCTGCAGCAGCGCGTCGGCGGCAGGGTGGGTGTGGCGGCAGCTGGCGTGGAACTTGAACGAGGTCTCCGCCGTGGCCCAGCGGCTGCCCAGGCCGTCGGTGAGGCAGGCCACGTCGGCGCCGCTGGACATGCCCGCGGCCATGCCCTGCGGGCCTTCGAGCACCTGTGCCGCGCCGGTGAAGCCGTCGCGCGCCAGCACGGCGGCCATCAGGCCGGCCGAGGCGGCGTGCGCGGTGTGCAGCTGCTTGCTGTCGGCGGCGGTGCGCAGGAACTCCCACAGGCCGGCGGCGGTGGTGCCGGCCGAGCCCAGCGCGTGCTGCATCTGCGCCGCGTCGAGCTTGAGCAGGTGGCCCACGGCGGCGGCAGACGCCAGGGTGCCGGCGGTGCCGGTGGTGTGGAAGATGCGGTAGTGCGGACGGCCCAGGTACTCGCCGACGCGGATGCCCACTTCGTAGCCCACCACCGACGCCGTCAGCAGGTCGCGGCCGCTCGCGCCGATCTGCTGCGCCACGGCCAGCGCCGCCGGAAACACCACCGTGGCGGGGTGGAACACCGAGCCGTTGTGCACGTCGTCCTGCTCGGCCACGTGCGAGGCCGCCGCGTTGGCCATGGCCGCGAGAAACGGGCTGCTGGTGCGGCGCGCGTTGATGACCTCGCTGGGGCCGTGTTCGGGCCCGGTGGCCAGCGCGAAGCGGGTGATGCTCTCCACCGGGCGCGAGCCATGGCCAGCGACGGTGGAGCCGAACCAGTCGACCAGCAGGTCTTCGGTCTTGCGCACGACCGGCTCGGGGATGTCGGAGAACCGCAGTTGCGCGGCGAAGCTGGCCAGGGTGGCGCTGGGCGTGTTCATGGTGTGGCTGTCTTTCAGATGGCGGAGGCGGCGCGCAGCGCGGCGATGTCGGCCGCCGAGCGGCCGAGTTCACGCAGGATGGATTCGGTGTGTTCACCCACCGCGGGCACCGGGTCCATGCGCGGTGCGAAGCGGTTGCTGCGGCCCGGGGGCAGCAGCGCGGGCACGGGGCCGGCGGGGGTGCCCACGGTCTGCCAGCGCTCGCGCGCCCGCAGCTGCGGGTGGGCCCAGACGCCGGCCATGTCGTTCATGCGCGCGTTGGCGATCTGGGCCTCGTCGAGCCGGTCGATCACGTCCTGCGCGCTCAGGCCGGCGAAGGCCTGCAGGATGAGCGCCTTGAGTTCGGCACGGTTCTCGTTGCGCCGGGCGTTGGCGTCGAAGCGCGGATCGGTGGCGAGCCCGGGCTGGCGCAGCACCTGGTCGCAGAAGGCTTTCCACTCGCGTTCGTTCTGCAGGCCGAGCATGACGGTGCCGCCGTCACCAGCCTGGAACGGTCCGTAGGGGTAGATGCTGGCGTGCGAGGCCGCGGTGCGCGGCGGTGGCGGCGCGCCCTCGAAGGCGTAGTACAGCGGGTAGCCCATCCACTCGGTCAGGCTCTCCAGCATGGACACGTCGATGTGGCTGCCTTCGCCCGTGCGCTGGCGCAGCATCAGGCCTGAGAGGATGCTGGTGAAGGCGTACATGCCGGCGGCGATGTCGGCGGCCGAGTTGCCGGCCTTGGACGGTTCCTCGGGCGTGCCGGTGATGGACAGCAGGCCCGCCTCGCTCTGGATCAGCAGGTCGTAGGCCTTCTTGTCGCGGTAGGGGCCGTCCTCGCCGTAGCCCGAGATGTCGCAGACGACCAGCCGGGGGTTGCGCTCCTTCAGCGCCGGGTACGACAGGCCCATGCGCGCGGCGGCACCGGGCGCGAGGTTCTGCACCAGCACGTCGGCCTGGTCGAGCAGCTCGCCCAGCACGGCCATGGCCCCGGCTTGCTTGAGGTCCAGCGTGAGGCTTTCCTTGCTGCGGTTGATCCACACGAAATGCGAGGACTGGCCCTGCACGCGGGTGTCGTAGGCGCGCGCGAAGTCGCCCGTGCCCGGACGCTCCACCTTGATGACGCGGGCGCCGAGATCGGCCAGCTGGCGGGTGCAGAAGGGTGCGGCCACCGCGTGCTCCAGCGACACCACGGTGATGCCGTCGAGGGGTCGTGTCATGTCAGTGTTCCATCAATACGATCGGGGTAAACCGAGCACGTGTTCGGCGATGTAGGAATAGATCATGTTGGTGGAGATCGGCGCGACCTGGTACAGGCGCGTCTCGCGGAACTTGCGCTCGACGTCGTATTCGCAGGCGAAGCCGAAGCCGCCGTGGAACTGCAGGCACACGTTGGCCGCTTCCCAACTGGCCTTGGCCGCCAGGTACTTGGCCATGTTGGCCTCGGCGCCGCAGGGCTGGCGGGCGTCGAACAGCGCGCAGGCCTTGAAGCGCATGAGGTCGGCGGCCTCGGTCTCGATGTAGGCGTCGGCGATCGGGAACTGCACGCCCTGGTTCTGGCCGATGGGCCGGCCGAACACCACGCGGTCCTTCACGTAGGCCGAGATGCGTTCGATGAACCAGTGGGCGTCGCCGATGCACTCGGCCGCGATCAGCGTGCGCTCGGCGTTCAGGCCGTCGAGGATGTACTTGAAGCCCTGGCCTTCCTGGCCGATGAGGTTGTCCGCCGGGATCTCCAGGTTCTCGAAGAACAGCTCGTTGGTCTCGTGGTTGACCATGTTGGGGATGGGGTGCACGGTCATGCCCTGGCCGGTGGCCTGTTGGATGTCGACCATGAAGATCGACATGCCCTGGGACTTCTTCGTCACCTCGGCCAGCGGCGTGGTGCGCGCGAGCAGGATCATCCAGTCGGAGTGCTGCACGCGGCTGATCCAGACCTTCTGGCCATTGATGACGTAGCGGTCGCCCTTCTTCACGGCGGTGGTCTTGATCTTCGTGGTGTCGGTGCCGGTGCTGGGCTCGGTCACGCCCATGGACTGCAGGCGCCACTCGCCGCTGGCGATCTTGGGCAGGTAGAGCTCCTTCTGCGCCTTGGAGCCATGGCGCAACAGCGTGCCCATGTTGTACATCTGGCCGTGGCAGGCGCCGGAGTTGCCACCCGCGCGGTTGATCTCTTCCATGATGATCGAGGCCTCGGTCAGCCCCAGGCCGGAGCCGCCGTATTCGGTCGGGATCAGGGCCGCCATCCAGCCCGCGCGCGTGAGCGCATCGACGAAGGCCTCGGGATAGGCGCGCTCCTGGTCCACCTTGCGGTGGTACTCGTCGGGGAACTGCGCGCAGAGCGAGCGCACGGCGTCGCGAATGTCTTGATAAGCGTCTGAGCTGGGCATGGTGGGGCGGGGATGTGAAGGGATGTCAGACGAAGTCTGCGCTGGCCGACATGGTGAGGAAAGCGTCGGTGTCTTGTGCCCACAGGCGAACGCTGCGCCCGTCGGCCGAGGGCGCGCCGTTGACGCGCATGGGGTGGCCGTCGAACGTGGGGCGCTGGGCGCGGAACTGGAAGCTGGCCAGGCTGCGCCCGGGCACGTGGCGGCGCACCAGGTCGAGCAGCAGTGTGGCAATGAGCGGGCCGTGCACCACCAGGCCGGGGTAGCCCTCTTCCTGCTGGGTGTAGCTGCGGTCGTAGTGGATGCGGTGGCCGTTGAAGGTGAGCGCCGAGTAGCGGAACAGCATCACCGGGTCGGGCAGCCAGGGCTGTTGCCAGGGGGCGCCGGCCTCGGCCGGCACGCCCGGGGGCGCGGGTTCGCCGGGCCGGGCGGCGTGGCGGTAGACGATGTCGTGCAGCTCCACCAGCGCGGTGCCCCGGTCGTTGCTCACGGTGTGCTCGACCTTCACGAACACCATCTCGCCGCTGCGCCCGGCCTTGTGCTCGACCGAGGCGATGCGCGAGCGGCGCTGCAGGGCATCGCCCAGGCGCAGCGGGTTGCCGGGCTCCCAGCGCAACTGGCTGCCGGCCCACATGCGCCGCGGCAGCGGCACCGGCGGCAAAAAGCCGCCGCGCCGGGGGTGGCCGTCGGGGCCGATCTGGCTGTGCGGCGCCTGCGGCAGGAAGTACAGCCAGTGCCACAGCGGTGGCAGCACGGCACCGTCCTGCAGTGGCGCGGGGTCGATGTCCAGCGTGGCGGCCAGGCCGCGCGCCGGGGCCAGCGTGGCGGTGTCCTGCAGGGTTTCGGTGCGGTCGGTCCAGCCCTGGAGCTGGTGCACCTGGTCGGGGGACAGTGAAGGGGTCATGACGGAACTCGGTTGTTCAGGCGCATGAACTTGAAGGTGCCCACCGCCTTGGCCACCACGTCGCCGCTCTCGTCCTCGACCTGGGCCTCGCAGAAGCAGATGGACTGCCCCGCGCGCGTGGCGCGCCCGTGCGCCACCAGCCGCCCGCGACCGGGCTTGTGGAACTGGGTCGACATGTCGATGGTCATGGCCGCGCGCTGGAAACCCGAGTGCGACAGCGCCGCGCTGGTCATGGCGCCATCGAGCATGGTCATGAGCACGCCGCCGTGGGCGTTGCCGAAATTGTTGGTGAGCTCGTCGCGCAGGTCCAGCGCCAGCCTGGAGACCCCGCCCTCGGCCAGCTCCCGTCGCAGCCCCAGCAGGTGGTTGAACGCCACTTGCTGGAACAGCTGCGAGGTGTCGGACGCGGGTTCTTCCAGCACGTCGGCCAGGGCGGGAGTGGGACAGGACATGGTGGATCAGTTCAGCTTGATGTTGGCGCTCTTGATGATGCGGGCATAGGTTGCCGCATCGCTCTTGAGGATCTCGGCGAAGTCGGCCGGCGTGTCGGAGGCGGGCAGCAAACCCAGGGCCTCGATCTTGTCCTTCACCTCGGGGCTGGCCAGGATGGCACGCGACTCGGCGGAGAACTTGTCCACCACCGCCTTGGGCGTGCCGGCGGGCAGCAGCATGCCGAACCAGCCCATGGGCTCGAAACCGTTGAAGCCCTGCTCCTTGAAGGTGGGCACCTCGGGCAACCAGCTCACGCGCTGGGTGCCGGTGATGCCCAGCAGCTTGAACTTGGGCAGGTGCGGACGCGAGGAGCCGGCGTCCAGAAAAGCCGCCGACAGCTGGTTGCCCAGCATGGCGTTGACCAGCGGCGCGCCGCCCTGGTAGGGCACGTGCACCATGTCCAGGCCGCCTTCCATGTTGAGCAGCGATCCCTGGATGTGCGCGGAGCTGCCCGCGCCGTAGGAGCCGAAATTGAACTTGCCCGGCTGCGACTTCACCAGCGCGGCGAACTCCCTGGCGTTGTTGGCCGGCGTCTCCTTGGGCACCGCCAGGATGCTGGGGCTGATGGCCACCCGGGTGATGGGCGTGAAGTCCTTGAGCGGGTCGTAGGGCAGGTTCATCAGCGTGATCTGCTGCACCAGGGCCACGATGGAGAACAGCACGGTGTTGCCGTCGGGCGCGGCGCGCGCCACCAGCTGCGAACCGATGGTGCCGCTGGCGCCCGGCTTGTTCTCCACGATCACGGGCACCTTCCAGGACTCGCCCAGCTTGTGCGCCACGGTGCGCGCCAGCGTGTCGGTGGCCCCGCCGGCGGGAAACGGCACGACGAAGCGGATCGTCTGGGCCGGGTCGGGGTACTTGGCCTGGGCCCACGCGGGGGACGTGCTCAGCAAGCCGAGGGCGGTCGCTGCGGCGGCGGCCAGGGTGAAGCGTCGTTGCATGTTCATGTTGTCTCCTGTCTTCTGGTGGTGGGCGGGAATCGGGCGGGTGGGGCGGATGGGCTTCAGCGCGCGGCTTCGCGCACCATGTTTCGTGCGATCACGATCTGCTGGATCTGGGTCGTGCCTTCGTAGATGCGGAAGAGGCGCACGTCGCGGTAGAAGCGCTCGATGCCGTACTCGGACATGTAGCCCGCGCCGCCGAAGATCTGCACCGCGCGGTCGGCCACGCGACCGCACATTTCGGACGCGAACATCTTGCAGCACGAGGCCTCGGTGCTCACGTTCTGGCCCAGGTCGCGGCGGCGCGCGGCGTCCAGCACCATGCAGCGCGCGGCGTACACCTCGGCCTTCGAATCGGCGAGCATGGCCTGCACCAGCTGGAACTCGGCGATCGGCTGGCCGAACTGCTTGCGGTCCATGGCGTAGGCCAGCGCATCGCGCAGCATGCGCTCGGCCACGCCGACGCAGATGGCCGCGATGTGGATGCGCCCCTTCTCCAGCACCTTCATCGCGGTCTTGAAGCCCTGCCCTTCCTGGCCACCCATGAGCTGCGTGGCGGGCACGCGGCAGTTCTCGAAGATCACGTCGGCGGTGTGCGCGCCGCGGTGGCCCATCTTGCGGTCGGGCTTGCCGATGGTGATGCCGGGCGTGTCGCGCTCGACGATGAAGGACGAGACGCCGCTGGCACCCTTGTCGGCCGGGTTGGTGCGGGCCATCAGGGTGAAGATCCCCGCGTGCGGCGCGTTGGTGATGAAGCGCTTGGTGCCGTTGACCACGTAGTGATCACCGTCGCGGATGGCGGTGGTGCGCAGCGACGCGGCGTCCGACCCGGCTTCGGGCTCGGTCAGCGCGAACGAGGCGACGAGCTCGCCGGTGGCCAGACGCGGCAGGTACTTGCTCTTCTGCTCGGGCGTGCCGTCGAACACGATGCCTTGCGAGCCGATGCCCACGGTGGTGCCGAACAGCGAGCGGAAACACGGCGAGGTCTGCCCCATGGCGAACATCACCTCGGTCTCCTCCTCCATGGTCAGACCCAGGCCACCGAATTCTTCGGGCACGGTCAGGCCGAACAGACCGATGTCCTTCATCTCGCGCACGATGTCTTCGGGGATCTCGTCGGTGTCGGAGACCACCGCCTCGGCGGGCACCAGGCGCTCGCGCACGAAACGGTTGACGCTGTCCAGCAGCTGGCTGAGGGTTTCGGTGTCTCGGATCATGGGTGGGTGCGTTCAATCAGGGATGAGGTTCAGGGTGGTGGCAGGGACACGCCAGGCCTGCCGTCAGAGGGCATCGGCCGTGCCGAGCACCGCGGTCGCCTGGCTGGAGAGGGTGCCGCCGTTGCCGTGGGCGATGGCGGTGTTCGCCCCCGCGATCTGGCGCTCGCCGCATTCGCCGCGCAGCTGGCGCGCGGCCTCGATGAGCGCGAAGATGCCGTACATGCCCGGGTGCACGCAGGACAGGCCGCCGCCGTTGGTGTTGACCGGCAGGCGCCCGCCCGGCGCGATGGCGCCGTCGCGCACGAAGGCCCCGCCTTCGCCCTTGGCGCAGAAGCCCAGGTCTTCAAGGAACAGCAGGGTGTTGATGGTGAAGGCGTCGTAGAGCTGCACCACGTCGATGTCGCTGGCGCCCAGGCCGGCCATGGCATAGGCCTGGCGGCCCGACTGCGAGGCGGCGGTCACGGTCAGGTCGTGCATGCTGGAGATCTGGCGGTTCCACACGGCGGTGGCGCCGCCCAGCACATACACCGGCTTGCCCGGCAGGTCGCGGGCGCGCTCGGCGCGCGTCAGCACCAGGGCGCCGGCGCCGTCGGTGACTAGGCAGCAGTCGCGCACCGAGAGCGGGTCGCTGACCATGCGCGCGCCCAGCACATCGTCGATGGACAGCGGATCGCGCATGAAGGCCTCGGGGTTCAGGCGCGCCCAGGCGCGCGCGGCCACCGCCACCTCGGCCAGGTCGCGGCGCGTGGTGCCGTACTGGTGCATGTGGCGCGAAGCCGCCAGCGCGTAGGCCGAGGGCGGCAGCATCGGTTCGTACGGCATCTCGTAGGGCTGCGGATCGAGGAAACGCCGGCTGGCCACGATCTCGCGCCGCCCGAAGGTGGCCGAGCGCTGGGCGCTGCCATAGCAGACCAGCACCGCGTTGCACAGCCCGGCCTCCAGCGCCAGCATGGCCGGCTCCAGGTGCGCGATGAAGCTGGAGCCGCCGAGCATGGTGCTGTCGATGTAGCCCGGGTTCAGGCCCAGGTACTCCACCACCGGCAGGGCCCACATGGTGGAGGCCGCGCTGGCGGTGCACAGGCCGTCGATGTCGGCCATGGTGAGGCCCGCATCGGCCACCGCCGCGTGCGCGGCGCGGGCCAGCAGCTCCATGTCGGTGAAGCCGGGCGCCTCGCCCATGCCGAAGGTGCCCACGCCGGCAATGACGGCGCTGCCGCGCAGGGATTTCAAGCGGTCGGTGCTCATGCTTTGCCTGCTTCCAGATCGAAGACCACGAGGCCCTGTTCGCCCACACGGGCCACCCGGGCGCGCACGCGCTGGCCGATCCGCACCGCGTCGGGCGTCACGCCTTCGACGCGGCTCATCAGTCGCACGCCTTCGTCGAGTTCGACGATGCACACGTTGTAGTCACCGCCGGCCTCGGCCTTGCGGCGCACGGTGGTCACGGCGTGCACCGTGCCGGCACCACCGGGCGCCACCAGGTCGAGCGTGTCGCTGCCGCAGTGCGGGCAGACCTCGCGCGGAAAGTAGACGTGCTCGTGGCAGGCGCGGCAGCGCTGGATGAGGAAGTGCCCCGCGTTGAGCGCGGCCTGGTGGCGGGCCAGGATGCCGCCGCTGGCAAGGTCGGTGCTGGCCATGGTCAGACCGGGTCCCAGCAGAAGACGTCGCTCGAACGGTCGAGGTCGAAGAAACTGGCCTGGAGCGCCGGCAGCGCGTGGCTGAGCACGTTCTGCGGGGTCCAGCCCTCACCGCGTTGCACCGAGCGCACCGGGCGCGGCTGGCTGATGAGGAAGATCTCGTTGTTGCGCACGGCGAAGATCTGGCCGTTGGCGCTGGCCGACTGGTCGCTGGCCAGGGCCACGGCCAGGGGCGCGATCTTGGCCGGCGTCATCTGCTTGATGCGCTCCACACGGGCCTGCTCTTCGGGTGTCTCGGTCGGGATCGAGCCGATCATGCGGCTCCACGCGAAAGGCGCGATGCAGTTGGAGCGCACATTGAATTTCTGCATGTCCAGCGCGATGGACTTGGACAGCGCGGCGATGCCCAGCTTGGCGGCCGAGTAGTTGGCCTGGCCGTAGTTGCCGATCAGGCCCGAGGTCGAGGTCATGTGGATGAAGTTGCCCGACTGCTGTTCCTTGAAGTGGGTGGCGGCGGCGCGGCTGACGTAGAAGCCACCGTACAGGTGCACCTTGATCACCGCGTCCCACTCGTCCACGCTCATCTTGTGGAAGAAGCGGTCGCGCAGGATGCCGGCGTTGTTCACCACCACGTCGATGCGGCCGAAGTGGTCGAGCGCGCTCTGCACGATGCGCCCGGCGCTGGCGGCCTCGGACACGCTGTCGGTGTTGGCCGCTGCCTCGCCGCCGGCGGCGCGGATCTCGTCGACAACTTTCTGGGCGGGGCCCGCGTCCTGGCCTTCACCGGTCACGGAGGCGCCGATGTCGTTGACCACGACCTTCGCGCCTTCGCGCGCCATGGCCAGCGCGATGTCGCGGCCGATGCCGCCACCGGCGCCGGTGACCACGACCACTTTGCCGGCCACGATGTTCTGGTTTGTCTCGCTCATGTGATGTTTCTCAAGTTGTGAAGGATGGTCGCCGGGTGGGTCGCTCGCGGCAATGCGCGATTGCGAAACCCGGCCTTTGTGTGTCTGGAAGTCCGCGCCCCGCCTAGGCTGCGGGGCGGTTGACGGGCCACTGGAAGGGAAGCGGCTGCTTCTCGAGGAAGGCCGCCACGGCCTTCTTGTGCTCGGCGGTGCCGGCGGCCACGACCTGGGCGTTGGCCTCGGCCTCCAGCGCGGCGGCCAGGCTGGGGCTGCCGTTGTCGAGCATGCGTTTGATCAGGCTGACGGCCGTGGGCGAGGCGCCCACGAAGCTGCGCGCGATGGCCTGCGCGCGCGGCAGCAGCGCCTCGGGTGCGTGCAGCTCGCAGACGATGCCCAGCTGCAGCGCCTCCTGGGCCGAGACGTCGCGCCCGGAGAGCATGAGCTCACGCGCGCGCTGCACGCCCACCACGCGCGGCAGGGTGTGGAAGGCCGCCACGTCGGGCACCAGACCGACCTTGATGAAGGACATGGAGAACCACGCGCGCGGCGTGGCCAGCACGAAGTCGGCGGCGAGCGCCAGGCTAAAGCCCGCGCCGGCGGCGGCACCGTCCACCGCCGCGATCACCGGGCGGTCCAGCGTGATCAGCTCGCGCAGCCACTCGTGCAGCGTGGCCATGCGCTGGCGCCACTCGCCGTTGTCGAGCTGCAGCGCGGCGATGTTCTTGAGGTCACCGCCGGCACAGAAGTGCCCACCGGCACCGGTGAGCACCACGGCGCGGATGCTGCTGTCGCGGCGCACGCGGCGCACGGCGTCGGCGAGCTGCTCGCGCAGCACCATGTCGAAGGCGTTGCGTTTCTCCACGCAGTCGAGCGTGATCGTGGCGACCTGGTCCTGCAGGTCGACGTGCACCATGGTGCGTTCGGGGGAGGTGGTTGTCGTTGTGGTGGTCATGGGGTTTCCTGTGCGGATTCGGCCGCGGCTTCGGCTTCCTGCAGTTCGCGCCAGGCCACCTTGCCGGTGCCCGAGCGCGGCAGGCTCGCCATGAACTTGATGCTTCGAGGGGCCTTGTAGGCCGACATGCGCTGACGGCACCATTCGATGAAGTCTTGCTCGGTCAACACCGCGCCGGCCTTGAGCACGACCAGGGCGCGCACGCTCTCGCCGCGCCTGGCATCGGGCACGCCGACGACGCAGGCTTCCTGCACCGACGGGTGCTCGTAGAGCATGGCCTCGACCTCGGCCGGCCAGACCTTGAAGCCACTGGCGTTGATCATGCGTTTGAGGCGGTCGCGCATGAAGAAGTAGCCCTCTTCGTCCACGCAGGCGAGGTCGCCCGTGCGCAGGAAGCGCCGGCCGTCGATCTCGATGAAGGCGGCGGCATCGGCCTCCGGATTGCGCCAGTAGCCCAGCATCACCTGCGGGCCGCGCGTGACCAGCTCGCCCACCTCGCCACACGACAGTTCCTGCAGCGTGACCGGGTCGACGATGCGCGACTCGACCCCCGGCGTGGGCAGACCCAGGCACTGGCGCTTGCCACGCGCCAGCGGGTTGGCGTGCAGGAAGGCAGCGGTCTCGGTGAGGCCGTAGGCTTCGTTGTAGGAGAGCCCGAAACGCTCGCTCAGCATGGTGGCCACCGCCTCGGGCATGGCCGCGCCGCCGCCGGAAAGCAGCGCCAGGCTGGAGAGGTCGCGCGTCAGGGCCTCGGGCTGGGAAAAGAAGTCGATCACCATGGCCGGTGGCGCGGTCCAGGCGGTGATGCGGTGGCGCTCCACCAGGGCCACCGCCTGCGCCGGGTTCCAGCGCGGCATCAGCACCATCGTGGCCCCGAGCGTGATGGGCATGTTCATGCCGTTCTGCAGACCGAGCATGTGGAACAGCGGCGCCACGCACAGGAACACCGCGTCACCCTGCAGGCCGCGCCACACCTGCGACGACAGGTTGGAGGCCAGCAGCGTGGCATGCGAATGGCGGCAGCCCTTGGGGTGGCCGGTGGTGCCCGAGGTGTAGGGCAGCACCGCGAGGTCGTCGACCGATGGGTGGTCGGTGGGAGGTGCGAGGCCGAGCGCGATGGCGTCCTCGAAACCGTGGAACGCCGGCCCGGGCAGCGCACGGCGCGGCTCGGTGACGACCGCCGGCATGTCGGCATCCACCTGATCGGCGGCCAGGCCCTGCAGGGCATCGCTGTAGGCCAGCACCAGCACCTGATCCACCTCACCGCGCGCCAGGCAGGCCTGCACCGGGCCCACCAGTTCCTGCGCGCAGATGACCACCCGCGCGCCACTGTCCTGCGCGTAGAAGCGCAGCTCGGCGTCGGTGCTCATGGGGTTCACCGGCACCACCGCCGCGCCCGCGCGCTGGATGCCGTAGCAGGCCACCAGAAACTGCGGGCAGTTCTGGCTGAGCAGCAGCACGCGGTCGCCCGGCTGCACACCCAGGCGCTGCTGCAGGTAGCCGGCCAGCGCCTGCACGCGCTGCCACAGCCCGGCGTAAGGCAGCGTGGCGCCCGCAAACACCACGGCGGGCTTGTCGGGGTGGCGCTGCGCGGCGGTCTGCACGCAGTGGGTCAGCGGCACGCGCGGCACCCGCACCTCGGCGGGAACGCCTTTCGGCCAGAACGGGTTGAGGCCCTGCTCCATCGATGTCGTCTCCTGGGAATGTGTCCGGTCTTGTGGGTGGGCCGGATCACAGGTTGCGCGAGATGAGTTCCTTCATGACCTCGCTGGTGCCGCCGTAGATGCGCATGACGCGCGAGTCCACGTAGGCGCGGCAGATGGGGTACTCCATCATGTAGCCGTAGCCGCCGTAGAGCTGCAGCATCTCGTCGAGCGCGCGGCCCAGTTCTTCGGTGACGAAGAGCTTGGCCATGGCGGCCTCGTCCAGCGTGAGCTTGCGGCGCAGGTGCTCGCCCAGGTACTGGTCGACCATGATGCGCACGGCGGTGGCGCGCGTGCGGATCTCGGCCAGCTTGAACTTGGTGTTCTGGAAATCCACGAGCGGTTTGCCGAACACCACGCGCTCGCGGGTGTAGCGCACGGTCTCCTCGTACATGGCCTCCAGCTTGGAGGCCGCGCCCAGCGCGATGATGAAACGCTCCTGCGCCAGGTCCTGCATGAGGTAGCCGAAGCCCTTGTTCTCCTCGCCCAGCAGGTTGTCCACCGGCACGCGCAGCTCGTCGAAGAACAGCTCGGCGGTGTCGGCCGCTTCCTGGCCCATCTTCTCCAGCTTGCGCCCGCGGCGAAAACCCACCCGGTCGGCCTCGACCAGGATCAGCGACACGCCCTTGGCGCCCAGCTCCGGATCGGTCTTGGCGACCACCACCACGAGGTCGCAGTTCAGGCCGTTGGAGATGAAGGTCTTGGCGCCGTTGATGACGTACTCGTCGCCGTCGCGGCGCGCCGTGGTGCGGATGGCCTTGAGGTCGCTGCCGGCGCCCGGCTCGCTCATGGCGATGGCGAGGATCACCTCACCCAAGGCGCAGCCGGGCAGCCAGCGCGCCTTCTGGGCCGGCGTGCCCAGGCGCGCGATGTAGGGCGCCACGATGTCCGAATGCAGGCCGAAACCCAGGCCGCCCACACCGGAGCGGCCGATCTCCTCGACGATCACGGCGGCGTGGCCGAAGTCGCCGCCCGCGCCACCCCATTCGGGGTCCAGCGTGGGACACAGCAGGCCTTCGCGCCCGGCCTTCAGCCAGGTCTCGCGGTCGACGCGGCCGTCCTTGTCCCACTGCGCCTGGCGCGGCTTGCATTCCGTGTCGAGGAAGCGGCGCACGGTGGTGCGCAGCATCTCGTGGTCTTCGCGGTAGACCTGGCGCGGGTAGGTCAGGATGCTTTCCATGTCCGGGCTCCGGTCAGGGCTTGCCGCCGCCGCAGACCAGCACCTGGCCGCTGACGAAGTTGGACTCCGGGATGCAGAACAGGTAGACCGCGCCGGCGGCCTCTTCCGGTGTGCCGCCACGGCCCAGCGGAATGGTCTGCTCGATCGACTTGAGGATCTGCGGATTCACGCCCACCTTGATCTGCTGGCCGGCGATGTCGATGCTCGCGTCGCTGCCGGCGGCGGCTTCGGTCAGGCGGGTCATGATCAGACCGAAGGCCACGCTGTTGACGTTGACCTTGTAGCGGCCCCACTCCTTGGCCAGCGCCTTGGTCAGGCCGTTCACGCCGGCCTTGGCGGCGGCGTAGTTGGCCTGGCCGGCGTTGCCGTACACGCCCGAGACCGACGAAATGTTCACCACCTTGCGAAACACCGGCGTGCCCGCTTCGGCCTCGCGCTTGGCCGCGTCGCGGATGAAATCAGACGCTGCGCGCAGGATGCGAAACGGCGCGGTGAGGTGCACCGCGAGCATGGCCTCCCACTGCTCGTCGCTCATCTTCTGCACCACGTTGTCCCAGGTGTAGCCGGCGTTGTTGACGATGATGTCCAGACCACCGAAGGTGTCGATGGCGGTCTGCACGAAGCGCTCGGCAAAGCCGGCCTCGATCACGCTGCCCACGCAGGCCGTGGCCTGGCCGCCAGCGGCCCGGATGTCCTCGGCGGTCTGCTCGGCGGGCGCGGCGTCGAGGTCGTTGATGACCACGCGGGCGCCGTCGCTGGCGAGCTTGAGGGCGATTTCACGGCCGATGCCGCGACCGGAACCAGAGACGATGGCGACCTTGCCGTCGAGTTTTCGGGACATGGAAAAACTTTCTCGATGAATGGATGAAGGGGAGACGGTCGGGCGCTCAGGACAGGGCCAGCACGGCCTCGCCCTGGAGCTTGACGACGCCGGCCGCGTTGGCGGTCTGCACGTTCACGCGCACGCGGCGCTCGCCGTCGACCACGAAGGCATCGACCACCTCGCCGGTGCAGCGGATGCGCTCGCCCACCTGGGTGATGGCGGCAAAGCGCACGCTGAACTCGCGCACGGCGGTCTGCGGCACCCAGTTGGTGAGCAGGCGTCCGAGCCAGGCCATGGACAGCATGCCGTGGGCAAACACGTCGGCCTGGCCGGCCGAGCGCGCGAAGTCGGTGTCCACATGGATCGGGTTGTGGTCACCGGAGGCCCCGCAGTACAGGGCCAGGGTCAGGCGGCTGACGGGCGGCAGCTCCAGCGGCGGCAGGAAGTCGCCGGTCTGGATGCCTTCGAGGGAAACGGGGACGGACAGGGTGCTCATGGGAATGTCTCAGCTGTTGCGCATGACGGTCACGCAGCGCAGGTCGGCCACGTGCTCGCCGCGCTGGTTGCTCACGCGGGTCTTGCGAACGACGAACTCGAGCGCGCCGCCCTTCTTGTCGTAGATGTCCTCGATGCGCTGCTCGAAGCGCAGGCGGTCGCCGGCGTAGGCCATGCGGTGGAAGCTGAAGCCCTGCTCGCCGTGCAGCAGGCGGCGGTAGTCCAGGCCCAGCAGGTTGCGGATGGCCGCCGGGTCCGGCGCCTCCATCTCCAGGCAGAACAGGAAGGTGGGCGGTACCGGCAGGCCGGGGTGGCCGGCCGCCTGCGCGGCGGCCTCGTCGGCATAGACCGGATCGGTCTGGCCGGTGGCCTTGGCGAAGAAGCGCAACCGGCCCTTGTCGACCTCCACCTCGAAGGGCGCCATGGTGTGCCCGATGTACTGGCGATCGATCATGGCGGGTCAGACCTTTTCGTAGAGGGTGATGACGCAGGCGCCACCCAGGCCCAGGTTGTGCTGCAGGGCCAGGCGCGCGCCCTCGACCTGGCGCTGGTCGGCCTGGCCGCGCAGCTGCCACACCAGTTCGGCGCACTGGGCGAGGCCGGTGGCGCCCAGCGGGTGGCCCTTGGAGAGCAGGCCGCCCGAGGGGTTGGTCACGACGCGGCCGCCGTAGGTGTTGTCGCCATCCATGATGAAACGCTCGGCCGTGCCTTCGGGCGTGAGGCCCAGCGCTTCGTAGGTGATGAGTTCGTTGGCGGTGAAGCAGTCGTGCAGCTCGACCACATCCAGGTCTTCCGGGCCGATGCCGGCCGCTTCATAGACCTGCGCGGCCGCGGCCACGGTCATGTCGTAACCCACCACGCGGCGCATGTCGTCGGACTCGAAGGTGCTGGGGGTGTCGGTGGTCATGGCCTGGGCCTTGATCACGACGCTGGCGTCCAGGCCGTGCTTGCGCGCGAACTCGGCCGAGCACACGATGGCGGCGGCAGCGCCGCAGGTGGGCGGGCAGCACTGGTAACGCGTGAGCGGATCGAACACAGAAGGCGAGGCCATCACCTCGTCGAGCGTGAGGGTCTGGCGGAACACGGCCAGCGGGTTGCGCGCGGCGTGCTGGCGCGCCTTGACCGAGATGCGGCCGAAGGTGTCGGGGCGGATGCCGTACTGCGCGATGTAGTCGCGGCCGGCACCACCGAAGAACTGCGCGGCGCGCGGCTTCTCCGGGTCGTAACCCTGGTGGCTGGTCATCACGTCGGCGAAGCGCGCCATGGGCGAAGGACGGTCGTCCCACGCACCCTTGAGCGCGCCGGGCTGCATCTGCTCGAAGCCCAGCGCGATGGCGCATTCGACCATGCCGCTTTCCACGGCCTGGCGCGCGAGGAACAGCGCGCTGGAGCCGGTGGAGCAGTTGTTGTTGACGTTGAAGACCGGGATGCCGCTCAGGCCCACGCCATAGATGGCGGCCTGGCCGGCGGTGGAGTCGCCGTAGACGTAGCCGACGTAGGCTTGCTGCACCTTGTCGTAGTCCACGCCGGCGTCCTTGAGGGCGGCCTGCGCGGCGCGCATGCCCATGACGGTGTAGGGCTCGCTGGCCCCGGGTTTGGTGAAGGGGATCATGCCCACGCCGACGACGTGAACGGGCCTGCTGGTACGGCTCATCAGGGTTTCCTTGGGGTTGGTGTGATCGATGGGGACAGTGTGTCCGCCACCGCGCCCGCGGCCAATCGCAGCACGGCCCAAAATGATTGGCAGAAATGCCCAGCGCAACGCGGGTTGTGCCCCGCCAGTGGCCTCAGGCCGAGGGCAGTGGCGGCGGCAGCGCCGCCGCGTCCGGGGCTTCCGCGCCGGGCACCAGGTAACGCTCGCGGTAGGCCCCCGGGGCCAGCCCGGTCCAGGCCTTGAAGGCCCGGTGGAAGGTGCTGGCCTCCGAATAGCCCAGGCGCTCGGCGATCTCGATCAGGGTGAGATCGGGCCGCGAAAGGTATTCCACCGCCACGTCGCGGCGCAGGCTGTCCTTGATGGCCTGGAAGCCCTGGCCTTCGCGCTGCAGGTGGCGGCGCAGGGTCTGCGGCGTCATGGCCAGCGAGGCACTCACCTGCTCCAGCGAGGGCAGGTCTTCATGCAGGTGGCGCCGCAGCACGCGGCGGATGCGCTCGGTCAGGCTGGTGTGGTCGCGGTACTTCACCAGCAGGTCGCCCGGCATCTGGCGCAGGAAGGTCTCCACGCTCTCGGTGCTCTGCACCACCGGCAGGTCCAGCCAGCGCGCATCGAAGCGCAGGCCCATCCACCCACGCCCGGGGTGCACCGGGGCCTGGAACAGGCGCGAGGCCTCGGAGCGCTGCACCGCCGCGTCGCGGTCGTAGATCACGTCCTGCAAGGGAATGCGGCGCGCCACCAGCCAGCACAGGGTGCCGAACGCAAAGAACATGAACGAGCGCTGCGCGTACTCCAGCGCCGGGGTGCTGGCGCCACGCGCCGCGATGCGCAGCGTGGCCTGCCCGCCCGCCACCTGCAGGTGCACACCGAAACCGGGCAGCACCTGGTGGGCATAGCGTGCGCCCTGCCGCAAGGCCTGGCCCAGTGTTTCGCAGCGCACGAGCAAGCGGCAGCCGGTGGCGAAGCTGCCCAGCGGCACCGGGCGATCGCACAGGCCCCAGAGTTCGTCGCGCATGTGGCGGGTGAGCTGCACCACGAGCGCGGCGTACTGGGCCTGCGTCACGCGGGCCAGGGGCGACTCCAGCAACATCGGCGCTATGCCCGCGCGCTGCAGCAGCCGCGAACCATCCATCCCCCGGGCGCGCGCGCCCTGGAGGATGTGCGCCACCTGGGCGATGGCAATGGTGTGCTGGACGGGACGGCTGTAACTGGCGGACATGGACACAGGAGGACGCGTTTGGCGCGCCGCGACCATACCCGAAAGGCCCCAGGGCCTCAAGCCATTGCTCAGCCGATCGCCGCGCGGGCCCGCAAGCGCGTGATGTCCTGCGTTGTCCATCCGAGCTCCATCAACACGGCATCCGTGTGTTCACCGGGGTCCGGCGCCGGGCGGGACACCACGAAGCGAAAGCCGGTCATCTGCACCGGCGTGGCCAGCTGGCGCTGGGACGCACCGTCGGGCGTGGGCACATGCACCACCATGCCGCGCGCCTGGGTGTGTGGGTGGTCCAGCGCCTCGTCGAGCCGCAGCACGGGCGTGACGCAGCACTCCTCGCCCTCGAACACCTTCACCCATTCGGCCTGCGTGCGCGATGCGAGCACCGCGGCCACTTCCTTGCGCAGCGCCTCGCGCTCCGGTGTCGTGTCGCCGGGGTGCCGCGCCTTGAAGTCGGGCCGTTCGAGGCATTCGCAGAAGCGGTCCCAGAATTTTTTCTCCAGTGCGCCCACGGCCAGCCAGCGCTGGTCCGAGGTCTGGTAGTAGTTGTAGCAAGGCAGCGCGCCGGTGAGCTTGTCCTGCCCCACCGGGCGGGTGCGGCCCTGCTCGTGCACGGCCACGTTGGGAATGATGGCGTTGGCCATCAGGCCGTCGGCGATCGAGATGTCCACATGCCGGCCCAGGCCGCTGCGCGCCGCATCGAACAGCGCCGCCAGGATGCCCATGACGGCGGGCATGGTGCCACCCAGCAGATCGGCCACCGGCACGTTGGACAGCGCGGGCGCACCGCCGGGCTGGCCCATCTGGTCGGCCACGCCGGAGAGCGCGGCGTAGTTCATGTCGTGCCCCGGTGCATGGCGCATCGGCCCGGTCTGCCCGTAGCCGGTGATGCTGCAGTACACCAGCTTGCGGTTGCGCGCATGCACCGTCTCCCAGTCCACGCCGAGGCGTTCCATCACGCCCGGGCGAAAGCCTTCCACCAGCACGTCGGCGCTCTCGCACAGGCGCAGCAGCGTGGCCACACCGTCGGGGTGCTTGAGATCGACGCGGATGCCGCGCTTGTTCCGGTTGACCTGGTGGCGCACGCCGGCCGCGGCGTAGTCACCCGCCCCCATGTCCTCGACCTTGATCACGTCCGCGCCCAGATCGGCCAGGTGCATCGCACACATCGGCCCGGGGAGCAGCCGGGTCAGGTCGAGCACGCGCACGCCGGCCAGCGGCGCACCTTGCGCAAGGGTCGGGCTTTGGGGGGACTCCACTGCATCGGTTTTCCACATGGCGCCACTGTAGGTGGGTGGCCCCAGGCGCCGAATGGCGGAAACGACCAACCGCGATGGCGCGTTCGCTCAGCGCGGTACAGCGCTGCCATTCCCTGACCGCCCATCGCCAGGCGTCCGCGCGCCTGTCGAAACCGCGTGGGCCCGTTCGTCGTCAGTGGGCCAGCCATCTTTCATCCCTTTCAGGAGATCCCATGTCGATTCAACTCTGTGCCTACATGTCCTACGACGGCGACTGCGCCGATGCCATGAAGTTCTACGCCCAGGTGCTGGGCGCCAAGCTCGAAGCGCTCATCACCTACGGCGACATGCCCGGCGAAATGCCGATGCCGGCCGAGCATGCCCACCGTGTCATGCACGCTTATCTGGTCCACCCCGATTTCGCGCTCATGGCCGGCGACGCACCGCCCGGCGTGCCCTTCGCCGGCATCCAGGGCTGCATGCTGGCCATCACCTACCCCACGGTCGCTGAAGCCACGCGTGTCTTCAACGCCCTGGCCGACGGCGGCAAGGTGATCATGCCGCTGGCCGAGACGTTCTGGGCCGACACCTTCGGCATGGTGACCGACCGCTTCGGCACGCCCTGGGGCGTCAATGGTGGGCCCCGGGAGATGGCGCAGAAGTAACCCACGCGACGGCGTCACCGGTGCGTGATGCGCGCCAGAAGAACACCCACGACCACGCCGACGAACACGGCGGTCAAGGGGTTGGCTCGGGTGTGCGCGCGCACGCTGTCGGCCGCATGCCTGCCCGCATCACGCAGTTGCTGCGCCCGCCTCTGTCGGCTTGAATGTGCATCGGACCCGCCATGTTCAACCTGCCTGGCCAACGGGTCTGCCTCGTCGGTCATGCGCTCGACCCGGTCGTTGGCCTCTTGCAGCAGGTGTTTGGTGATCTCGGTGCCGTGCTCGGCCATGCCCGTGTGGCCCGGCTCGCGCACGACTTCGGTGCTGGGGATGCCGGTGTAAGGGAAAGCGGCTGCGGTGTCGGTGTTGCTGGACATGTGCGTCTCCAACAGGCCCGTCAAGTGAGGCCCGTGAAGCCACGGTAGAGGCCGCCAACGGCGGAGTCTGTTCGGTGCCGCACGGCGACGATCACTCTCCGCTCAGAGCTGCCCTTCGGTCAGCGTGTCGAGCTGGAAACGCCCGCTGCGGTCCCACAGCCACGTGTCGACATACTGAACCCGCCCGAAGCCGGGTGGCGACGGAAAGGGCGCGGCCTGGCGCACGAGGCGCTCGATCTCGGCCATGACCTCGGGCGCATGGCTCGGCCCCCGCAACCAGCGCGTGGAGCCCACGCGTCCGTCCTGGCCCAACTCGACCTCGAGCACGCCGATGGCGTAGAGCATGGCGGGCAGTTGCCCTCGGTAGATGCGCTCCGGGTACTTTCGGTAGAGGTGGGTCGCGGCCTCGCGGCGGTACGCTGCGCTCGCGGGCGCCTGACCGGGCAATGGCGAGCGGGTACCGCAGCCAGCCACCAGAGCGGCAACGCCGCTGGCAGCGGCCAGCGCCATGAAACCGCGGCGCTCTTCTATCAAGTCTCGAGTAATGGCAAGTCTAGTCATGTGCATTTTTAAGCAACATAAAGTTCAAGCAAGGCGACAAACTAAGCGAAGGGGGCATTGGATTACAACCAAGATACTCCCCAAACTTCACAAATAAATAAGCGCAATTCACTTCGCCCCCAATGAACAGATTACTTGCGACCGCAACATTGCACCTAGCCTCACTCATCAAGCCAATAGCTCAAACTATCGCTAGAATCAATCGGCAGTGCGGACGTCTCCCGCCAAACCATCAGCAATTGCGAGAGTGGAGCACGAAAACAAACCAATTCCCTCGCACCAGCTAGCAAAGTTTCGACTGCCAAAACAGCATTGGAATCTCGCTCTACCATTTCCTTGCCGATTACCATACAAATGCCTCGAGCATACCAACTCGAATCAAACTCTCGGCACATTGAAAGCACGCACGGCAACTGACTTAGTGAACTGTTCAAATTCCCCTTCACACTAGAGTGGCCGCCAACAAACACCAGAAGAAAATGAGCTGCAACTCTTATCCGCGCATCCATTGCACAATCATCCTTTAATCGCGCAAGACATTCAGAATCTAAATCAAACTCTCGCAAATTGCTCGCAATCACGTCGACCATTTCCGTCCACTCTTTGTCGGTTTGCCCCTCAATTATTGCAAGCATTCCCAATGCGAAAAAATAAACCGAATAATAATTTTTTTCGTCGATTCCAATAGAAACGATGTTCGAAACAGCATGAACATATTCGACGTCTTCAAGGGGTAAGGTTCGAATGTGAGTGCGAAGATCATTCAAGCCATCCGCATCATCCCTAAAAACCTGACCCCAAGAAAGATAATTATTTCGAGCAATTTTTGGCGAAGAAAGAAAAATTTGCTTTACTCGTTGCAAATGACTATCAAGTGCAACTTCTACATTTGCAAACCATTGAAGATTATCCATCAGCAAAATATTGACAGCCACTGCAGGCAAATGCTCGAAGAAGTACTCCCAATCCTTTAACTTCAAATCCTTGTTATCACAAAGCATTAACTGCTCTGCAACAGCGGGGAACATTTCAAACCGTCCATTTGCCCAAAAACTCGAGAATTCATCGGACGACATACATCGCAAATGAGAACAATCGTACTCTGACTTGTAATACGCTGTCCGGCAAGGCAAAAGGGCAACAATCCAAGACGGCACACCTCTAAGCATATTCTCTTCCCCCACCGGTATAAGGGCCAGAACGTGCTTAAGCGCAATGAAAGTTGTTGTCTGCTTAAAATTCAAAAGACCGCATATGACTTGAAATAACCCTTGGGCAGCGAAATCACATTCTAGATTTAATGCCTGCTCCACCTCGGACGGCAGCGACGCTGTACTCCAATTGTGAACGTGCAACGTTGTCTCAACCAATCCGAACGAGAACGACTTAGCTTCAGTGTTTCCACTATTCTCCCAACGGAAAACCGAATGCATCAATGAGGCTAGTTTATTATCAATATTAAGGATGGCACATGCAGGTAGAATTTTTTCATAATTTCTCTGTAAAATGCCATTTATGTACGCTTTTCCGGCTGCATCGTAACAACGCCATGCTTCACTGTTGGCCGCAGACACAACACATGCAACTGCCCAAAGACTCAGTACTTGGTCTTGCTCGGCGTGAAATGAGCCGAAACTACGATCGCACCACGCGTTTAGTATCTCAATTTGATACGAAGTAGAAAAATTTGAAAATTGGCACGTAAGCTCACGAGTCGCCGGATGATCAGCAGGCAGGAGATAGCCGAGAGCAATGAAAGCCCCGATGCTTTCAGACGGACTAGCCTCGGTGATCTTCTCAAGCAAAACTGAAATGAGCCACGCCCTTGAGTTCACAGAATGAACTTCATGTACGTGTGTCAGAACATTGTTATCAATCATTCCGCCAAATGAATCGAACAACGTCCTAAACTTTATCCGATCTCGTTTGTCTTGCTCAAGTACCCCTTCGCTAAGGAGTCGCATTGCCAATATCGTTCCCTTCGCCATTCGTCGGTGGAAAAGCCGATGCTCGCCATTCTCATTTCCATTATTGATCTGCTCCAATGCCTTTATAGTTACGTCAGTCTCAGTCGTTCTCTTATTCTCAATTAGAGCACTCAGCAAGAAGTGCATTACTTCCATCCAATGAGAATCCCCACCTATCGCGCTGACTCTTCGAGCCAAAATACTTGGGAGTACTGAATCGTAAAGGAACTCCGCTGCAAAAAACTCCTGTAGCTGACGTATATCAAACCGGACGTTGGCACCATTTTCTGGAGTACTCACCAGCACTAAGCGCTCGGTCATGGCTTCCATTACAACTTCGACGACATTACTGCTATCGTCATCGGTTAATTTTAGGACAACATCATTGACCAACTCTCGAAACTCGTGTTTCGTCAATGTTGTGAGAGCTCCATCGCTTCGCTCCGCTCGTGCATGCAGTACAAAACCCAATCTGGTATGAACTGCTCGAAGAAGACGATCCTCTTCTCGAAGCAATTTCGAGATTCTTGGATTATGAACGTTTTTAAGGCTCTCACGCTTTTTCATTACTTGATAGAAATTCTCAAATAGTTGCCATCTTCTTTCTGGTGGACGGCCACCATCTCTAACAACGACAGCCATAATGTGAGACTGAAGCGGTGTTGTCATAAGTTGCTGAACACTTATTGAAGCAGCTGCTGACTTAAGTAGATCTAGCGACCTTGCTCCCTCATCCGCGCTTCGGTCGTAGCGTACAACTGGTTCAGCACATCTAATTGCCGTCTTAACGTCAAGCATCTGCAGGTTAAGTACAGGCCCATCAAGTGCAGAAAATTGCCCAGAATAACCTTGTGGCCGGGACGTACATAGAGTCAGAACATCCGCATCATCTTGAACGACTATATCGTTCACAAACCCAACCACTTCGTCTGCTACTCGATCTTTAACATCATTGGGAACTTCATCTAGCCCATCAAATAGTACAAACCAACTCTGCAAGCCTAATGTACGTCTTAGAGTACTGGGTAGAATTGTCTGCTCTACTTTCGCCCCTATCCGCGCCGCGAGATAAGTAAGTACGCCGCGCGCTTCATCATTTTTCTTCGTTCCGTACCAATGGGCATAATCTCGTAGTTCAACAGATATTGGTATTCTTGGAACAGAGGGCCATGCCTCAATTCGCTCTGCAGCTGCTTTGACATCGTTTACAACAGCTCTATTTTTGTCCGTGATCTTCGGTGCATTCGGCAGTAGCAGCAGGGCGGCTCTTTGTATCTGGCAAAAATACTGGCCCACCGTAGATTTCCCCTGCCCAGGACCGCCTTTTATTAGTGCAACACGAGCATTGTGGGGGTATTTACTCCACTCTCTCAATGACTTAGGAAGACTACTGGAAACCGAGTGTCTATGCGGCCTAGCAGATGCACGACAGAGATGGTCAAGAGCCATCATTTTCATGTTTGATTCACTTACCGTGAGCGGCAAATCAATGAATAGATGGTGTACTCCTGGTCGCGTATCAGATGAGGAGCCAGCTTGATCTAGTTTTGTATAAATTTGCTCAGAGAACTGAGTCGCCACCAGATAGTTAATAATTGTCTTAACGGAGCCATACTGATCACCCAATTGATCTTGAAGCGTTGAGAGAACTTTCCCCGGCGTTATGAAATGTGCATAACTTTGAGCGATATCTGGATACAACACGAAAAAATCAAGAATCTTCCTACCGCCCCAAATATGAACATTCACCTTTTTTTTGACAGCCTCTTTCACCATAGCGTTGATTACGTCATAGCTACCTGTTTTTGGAGTTCCGCTGGGCTCGATATTGGTGGCTATGATCCAATTGTCAGGCCAAACCCGTTCATTTTCGGGGCTTTCAAATAGTTTTATCTCAGCTCTAGCTTGCGCAATAAGCCATTTTTGTGAATCTCTCGATAAATGAGGGCTGTGGAATTTTGATTGGATGTACCAAGTACCTTTCCATCGCTCAGTTGTTGAAGGATAGGGTGCCTCTCCTTCGAAAATTCCGTCTCTACCGCCGTCTGATCCCGGCCCGAATCCAGAAGATCCGTTTCCTAACACTCGGAGCGCCAGAACATTAATCAAGTTTTCGAATGCATACGGATCAAGTCCACTAAGTTCATACGATTTGGTCAATGTGTGCTCCTAGCGCTAAAAAAGTGTGTCTACTTCTGAGAATGCTCTCAGTGGCGGAAGATGGATCATGCTTTGGTGCGCAAGGTGCGGCTCAGCAAGATGACTGGCACCAGACCCACCAGCACCAGCGTGAGCGCGGGCAGCGCCGCCTCACCCAGGCGCTCGTCGCGCGCCAGCTGGTAGGTCACCACCGCCAGGGTGTCGCTGTTGAACGGCCGCAGCACCAGGGTGGCGGGCAGTTCCTTCATCACATCCACGAACACCAGCAGCGCGGCGGCGGCGGTGGAGCGTTTGAGCAGCGGCCAGTGCACGCGCGCGGCCAGGCCGACACCGGTGGTGCCCAGCATGCGGGCCGAATCGTCCAGGCTGCCAGGGATGCGGGCATAACCACTTTGCACCGACTGCAGGGCCACGGCGGTGAAGCGCACCATGTAGGCCCACACGATGCCCAGAGCCGTTGCGGTGACGAAGTAGCCCACGCTGGTGTCGGGCTTGACCGCCTGCAGCCAGCCCACCGGCAGCAGCAGGCCCACCACGATCACGGCGCCGGGCACGGCGTAGCCCAGGCTCGCCAGCTGCACCACGCCGCGCGTGACCTTGCCGGGGCGGGCCCGCACTGAAAAGGCCAGCGCCAGCGCAATGGCCGTGGCCAAGGCGGCCGACAGCCCGGCGAGCCACACGCTGTTGCGCGACCACTGCACGAAGGACGTCCACGGCAACTCGTCCCAGCCACCGATGAGCGGACGCAGCATGAACAGCACCGGCAGCACGAAGCCGAAGGCAATGGGCAGGGCACACAGCGCGATGGCCAGGCCGGCGCGGGCACCGCGGAGTTGGCTGGGCTGAGCTTCGTTGCTGCCGGCGCGCTGACCGCGCAAGGTGGAGAAGCGCATGCGGTGCTGCGCGCGGTGCTCCAGCCACAGCAGCAGCGCCACCACGGCCAGCAGCATGGTGGCGAGCTGCGCGGCGGCCAGGCGGTTGTCCATGGCCAGCCAGGCCTTGTAGATGCCGGCGGTGAAGGTCTGCACGCCGAAGTAACTCACCACACCGAAGTCGGCCAGGGTTTCCATGAGCGCCAGCGCCACGCCCGCCGCCACCGCCGGGCGCGCCAGCGGCAGCGCCACCTCGCGGATGCGCCGGGCCAGCGGCGCGCCGAGCAGGCGCGCGGCCTCCATCAGCTGCGAAGCACGCTCGGCCAGCGCGGTGCGCGCCAGCAGGTACACATAGGGATAGAGCGAAAACGTGAACACCCAGACCGCGCCGGGCGTGTTGCGGATCTCGGGGAACACGCGGCCACTCAGGCCGAAGCTCTGGCGCATCCACACCTGCAGCGGACCGCTGAACTGCAGGAAGTCGGTGTAGGCGTAGGCCACCACATAGGCCGGCATGGCCAGGGGCAGCAGCAGCGCCCATTCAAAGAAACGCCGCCCCGGGAATTCGAACAGCGTCACCGCGCTGGCGGTGAGCATGCCCACCACCGCCACGCCCACCGCCACCGCCACGCACAGCGCCACGGTGGTGAGCACGTACTCGGGCAACACGGTCTGCGCCATCTGGCCCAGCACGTCGCGCGCGGCGGCATCGAACTGGAACCACGAGCCGCCGAGCGAAAGCACGGGCAGCGTGAGCACGCACGCGAGCAGGATCAACGGGGCGAGGGCCAACCAACGCAGCATGAAGAATGGGAGGTGGGGGAGACGGAGGGGTGGGCGGGATGATGGCATGCGGGCCCGCCGCGTACCGGACAGGGCTTTTGATGCACATCAATGCAAATGAGAATTGTAGTTATCTACAATGAGCCACCCACCCCCAACGCCATGTTCCTCAACGTCTCCCAACTCAGCGTGCACTACCCCGGCCTGCCCCATGCCGCGGTGGACGGTGTCTCGCTCGGGCTGCGCGCGGGCGACATCGGGGTTCTGATCGGCCCTTCGGGCTGCGGCAAGACGACCTTGCTGCGCGCGGTGGCGGGCCTGGAGCGCGCCAGCGGCGGCAGCATCACGCTCGAAGGCGAGAAGGTCAGCGACGGCGCACACCACATGCCTGCCGAGCAGCGCCGCATCGGCATGGTGTTCCAGGACTACGCCCTCTTCCCGCACCTCGACGTGGGCAGGAACATCGCCTTCGGCATCGACCGCCTGCCGCGCGCCGAACGCGATGCGCGGGTGGCCGAGGTGCTCAAGCTGGTCGGGCTGGACGGCATGCAGAAGCGCTTTCCGCACGAGCTCTCGGGCGGGCAACAACAGCGCGTGGCGCTGGCCCGCGCGCTGGCACCGCGCCCGCGCCTGCTGCTGCTCGACGAACCTTTTTCCAATCTCGACGTGGACCTGCGCGAGCGCCTGGCCCACGAGGTGCGCGGCATCCTCAAGGCCGCGGGCGCCACGGCGCTGTTCGTCACGCACGACCAGCTGGAGGCGTTTGCCATCGGCGACGTGATCGGCGTGATGCACGAAGGCCACCTGCACCAGTGGGAAGACGCCTACGCGCTCTACCACCGTCCGGCCACACGCTTCGTGGCCGAGTTCATCGGGCACGGCGTGTTCGCGCCAGCGCAGATCCGCATGGACGGCAACGAGGTCTCGGTGCAGACGCCGCTGGGCGCGCTGCAGGACGTGGACGAATGCCCGCTGCCCACGGCGTATGCCTCGGGCCTGTGCGACGTGCTGCTGCGCGCCGACGACATCGTGCACGACGACGGCGCACCGGTGAAGGCGCAGATTCTGCGCAAGGCGTTTCGCGGCTCGGAGTTCCTCTACACGCTGCGCCTGGCCAGCGGCGAGGTGCTGATGACGCACGTGCCCTCGCACCACAACCACGCGGTGGGCGAATGGATCGGCATCCGCGCCGAGGTGGACCACGTGGTCACCTTCGAGCGCGGATCGGGTGCATCGAGCCCGCCGGCGCCGGGCGTGGCGCGGGCCACGCCCGTGGCCTGATCAGCCCAGGGCGGTCTTGAGTGCCGGCAGGCGCGAGACCACCAGCCAGTCGAGCAGCAACACCGCGAGCAACACGGCGCCACTGAGCGGAAACGCCAACGCCACCCCGCACATCACCAGAGCACCGCCTTTCCACAGCGGCAGATCGCGCGGTGCCGGTGGCGCCGCAATGCGCCAGCTGCGCGCCGGCCGGCGCTTCCACCACATCACGATGCCGCTGACGCAGAGGAACACGGTGGCCGCGCAGAACAGCAGGTTGAGCGCCGCGTTCCACCAGCCCAGGTCGCCCTGGTGCAAGGCGATGCCCACCGCCATGCCTTTGGCCACCGGCGCGTAGTCGGCAAACGCGGCCTCGGCGATCACGCGCCCCGTGTAGCGGTCCACGTGCACCGTGCGGTCCTGCGTGGGGTTCTTCAGGTCACCGCTCATGGTGTCGGCCGAGACCGTGAACACACCGGTGTCGCTCTGCGGCAGCTGGATGTGGTGCTGGCCGGTGAAACCGAGTTGAAGCGCGAGTGCGGCCACGGTGTCCAGGTTCACCGGCTGGCCTTCGGGCACACCCGGCACCCCGGCCGCCGAGCCGGATGCGGGCAGCGGCGTCTGCTCCAGACCCCAGGGCACCTCTTTCTGGCCAACGGTGTTCAGCGAGGCGTGCGTGGCGTCCGACTGCGGCACGGCGTCCCACTTGGCGGCGGGAAACGTGCCCCAGGGCTGCGCGAACCGCGCGCCCCACACCCCCGTCCACGACAGGCCGCTGAGCAGGAACACGAACAGCACCGCGCTGAGCCAGAAGCCCACGCTGGCGTGCAGCGAGCGCCACCACAGGCGGCCCTTGAGCCGCAGATCGGGCATCAGCACCTGGGCCCAGCGTGTGCCGCCACGCGGCCACCAGAGGTAAAGGCCGGTGACGATCATCACGATGGCGAAGCCGGCGGCGATCTCGATCAGCCGGTCGCCCACATCGCCGATGAGCAGCGTGCCGTGGATGCGCTCGGCCCAGGCGAACACGGTGTTCTCCTTGTCCACCAGCTGCAGCACCTGCGCGGTGTGCGGGTCCACCGCCACCGCTTCGGTGAGACCGTCGCGCTGCACGACAAACCAGCTCGCTTCATCGGGCGCGCGCGGCGCGATGTACTCGATCAACTGGCCTTGCGAGCGCAGCTCCAGCACGGCCTGCGCCTGCGCGCTGACCGGCAGCACCACGGCCTGCGGCACCACAGGCACCGTGAAGCCGAGCCGGGTCTGGAACCCGGTGAAAAACACCATGACGGCGCCGGTGAGCGCCAGCATGAGCAGAAAAGGCACGACGCACAGGCCGGCATAGAAGTGCCAGCGCCAGGCAACGGCGTGAAATCGGGACGACCTTGTCCCCGCGTCCGCGGTGGACGCGCGTTGAGCGGTGCTCACCGCCTCAGTGTTTGTGCTGGCTGTGGTCGTCGCCCGCCGCAGCGGGCGCCGCCGCGGCGTTGCCCAGCGGGCGCGCCGTGGCCTTCACGTCCAGCGTCGAGCGCTGCCCGTCTTTGCCCTCGAACACCAGCGTCACGGGCACCACGTCGCCTGCCTTCACCGGGCCTTTGAGGTCCATCAGCATCACGTGGTAACCGCCGGGCTTGAGCTCGACCGGCTGGCCCGCGGGCAAGGCGAGGCCCGCTGTGACGGGGCGCATCCGCATCACGTCCTTGTCCATCGCCATTTCGTGCAGTTCGACCACACCCGCGATGGGCGACCTGACCTCGACCAGGCGCGTGTCGGCCTTGGCGTTGAGTTGCATGAAGGCGCCGGTGGATTTTTGTTGTGCCACGGTGGCGCGCACCCAGGCGTCTTTCACGTCGACGTTGGCGGGCACTTGTGCCCAGGCGCTGGCGGTGAGGCTCAGCAGGGTGGAGATGATGAGATGTTTCATGGCGTATTCGGCAAAGGCGTTTGAATGGGAATCGGCCGTCTCACGCCAGAACGCGGCGGGCGGCTCGAGGAAAAAACCGTGCAAAGAGTGCGCAGCGCAACCCGATGAGGGCAGACGCGTCAGGCCCGAGGGGGTGCGCGCGAACGCGCGGCCGGCCAGAAGGTGGCGGGCGTGAGCCCGGGGGGCTGTGTGCGCGGCGGTTCGGCCTGCGGTGCGAGTGCCAGTGGCGGCAACGCCGCAGGCGGCAGGCCGGCGGCGCCGTGCAGATGGCACCAGGGGCAATGGCGTGAGGCATCGGCCATGGATTCGCCATCGCTCGCATCGGTCGCGCTGGCCTGCACCCAGACCATGCCGCTCGCGCTGCACACCTGCACCCAGCCGGCGCCCCCTTGCGAGGCCACCACCGCCTGCGCCACCGTGGGCGCGAGCGCGCCGCACACCATGGCGAGCAGGGCCAGCCAGGCAGCAAATCGACGGTGGAATGGATGGGCCAGCATGGGGGCGAAGTTTATCAGCCGGGGTCAACTGCGAGACGTGTGCAGCACGCACACACCCACTACCATCGCGCCACTGCAACCCCTCTGGAGACATGTCCATGCTCACACTCTGCGGCTTCGCGGCCAGCAACTACTACAACAAGGTCAAGCTCGCGCTGCTCGAAAAAGGTGTGGCCTTTGAAGAAGAGCTGGCCTGGCTCGGTCAGACCGACAAGGCCGCCAGCCCGCTGGGCAAGGTGCCTTACCTCAAGACCGACGCGGGTCCCTTGTCCGAGTCCACCGTGCTGCTCGAGTACATCGAAGACGCCTACCCGGCCCGCCCGCTCATGCCGCCCGACGCGTTCCAGAAGGGCAAGGTGCGCGAGATCGTGCGCTACATCGAACTGCACCTGGAGCTGGTGGCGCGCAACCTCTACGGCGAGGCGTTCTTTGGCGGCAAGGTGAGCGACGCGGCCAAGCAAAAAACCGGCGAGCAGCTCACCAAGAATGTGGCGGCCTTCTCCCAGCTGGTGAAGTTTTCGCCCTTCATCGCGGGCGACACCTTCACCCTGGCCGACTGCGCGGCCGCGGTGCACCTGCCGCTGGTGAGCAGCGCCACCAGGATCATCTACGGCCGCGACTACCTGGCCGAGCTGCCGGTGCGCGACTACTTGAAGCTGCTGGGCGAGCGCCCCGCGGTGCAGACGGTGAACGCGGACCGCAAGACCAACACCGAGGTGATGCTCAAACGAGCAAAAGGCTGACCGAGCGCAAACGCCCGGCCCACCCAGAGGTACCGCGGAACTGGCTTTGCCAGGCCGCAGGTACCGCCCCCCTTGAGGGGGGTCGCGCGTCAGCGCGGCGGGGGGTGCTCCTAGTTCTTGGGCCGGATTGCGTCCGCAGTGCCCTGAATGAACGCCTTGATCTTCTGCACGTCGTCCATGCTCAACTTGCCCGTGAAGTCCGGCATGCCGCGTTCGGTGGCCGGACCCTTGAACACGAACTTGTCCAGATTCTCGATGAACGACGCGTCCATGTAACCCAGGTTGGGGATGTTGCCGCCGCGGTCCACACCCGGCACGCCGTGGCAGAACACGCAGTTGCTCACGTACAGCGCGGTGCCGGTGGGCACATGGGTCGGGTCGTACTTCACCCCGGCCACCAGCTTGTCCAGTTGGTATTTCACGAAGGCCGGCGGCTGCGCCTGGCCACCCACGGCGAAGGTATAGACCGTGCCGGGGCCCTGGCGGTCGGTGGCGCGCATGGACAGGCCGTAGACACCGCCCCAGCCGACCGCGATCGACACGTACTGCTTGCCGTCCACGAGGTAGGTGCTGGGCGCGGCGATGACGCCGGTGCCGGTGGGCGTTTCCCACAGCTGCTCGCCGGTGGTGGCGTTGTAGGCGATGAAGCGCCCGTCGGCCGTGCCCTGGAACACCAGGTTGCCGGCGGTGGTGAGCGTGCCGCCGTTCCATGGCGAGATCTGCTCCTTGGTCCAGGCGGCCTGCTGCTTCACCGGGTCCCAGGCCACGAGGCGGCCATAGGGCTTGCTGGTGGGTGGCTCCACGTTGGCGAAGTTCGCCGTGTTCCAGCCCATGCCACTGTGCGGTTCGCCCGGGCGCACCCCGTTGAAGCTCCAGGCCTTGTTGTCCATCAACGTGAGCGGCACGCCCTGCACCGGCATGTAGACCAGCCCGGTGGCCGGGTTGTACGACATGGAGTGCCAGTTGCGCGCGCCGAACGCGCTCGGGATGATTTCGCGCGGTCGATCGCCGGTGCGCGCGATCGCGGTCTCGATCGGGCGGCCGTTCTTGTCGTAGCCGCTGGCCCAGTTCACGTCGACGAAATTCTTCGCCGAGATGAACTGGCCGTTGGTGCGGTCGATCACGAAGAAAAAGCCGTTCTTCGGTGCATGCAGGATCACCTTGCGCGGCTTGTTGTCGATCTTGATGTCGGCCAGGATCATCGGCTGCGTGGAGGTGTAGTCCCAGTTGTCGCCCGGGGTTTCCTGGTAGTGCCACACGTACTTGCCGGTGTCGGGGTTGAGCGCGACGATGGAGGCCAGATACAGGTTGTCGCCGCCCGCGGGGCTGCGCTTGTCACGCTGCCAGGGCGAGCCGTTGCCGGTGCCGATGTACATCAGGTTGAGTTCGGGATCGAACGCCATGGCGTCCCAGGCCGTGCCGCCGCCACCGGCCTCCCACCACTTGCCGGCCGGGTCCCAGGTCTTGGCCGCCTTGGCCATCGACTCGTCCTCGAACGGCTTGCCCGGGTCGCCCGGCACGGTGAACCAGCGCCACTTCTGGTCGCCGGTCTTTGCGTCGTAGGCGGTGATGTAGCCGCGCACGCCGTACTCGGCGCCGCCGTTGCCGATGATCACCTTGCCCTTGAAGACCCGCGGCGCGCCGGTGATGGTGTAGCTGAACTTGCGGTCGACGATGGTGTCCTTCTCCCACACCTGCTGGCCCGTGGCGGCGTCCAGCGCGATCAGGCGGCCGTCGTACGCCGCCACGAAGACCTTGCCCTCGTGCAGCGCCACGCCGCGGTTGACCACGTCGCAGCAACCCTTGTAGCCGGCTTCGCGCGGCACCTTGGGATCAAAGGTCCAGATCTGCTTGCCGGTGCGCACGTCCACCGCGTGCACCACGCTCCACGAGGCGGTGACGTACATGATGCCGTCGACCACCAGCGGGGTGGACTCCACGCCGCGTCTGGATTCGAGGTTGTACGACCACACCAGGCCCAGGTCCTTCACGTTGGACGTGCTGATCTGGTTCAGCTTCGAATGGCGCGTCTCGGCGTAGTCCAGGCCGTAGCTCGGCCAGTCGGGTGTCTTGCTGGCGTTGTTCTTCATGAACGCCGCATTGACCTTGTTGACAGCGGCGGTGATGTGCGCCGCCGAGCCCTTGGCAGGCGCCTGAGCGAACGCCGCTGCACTCAGGGCCCATGCGGCCAGCAAGCCTGCCGCCGCCCGGCACCCGAGGCGGGCCAGTGGTGTGTTTTTCATCGTGTCTCCTGGTGCAACCCGCTGCGAGCAGGCTTGTTGTGGGGCGCCCGCCCGGTCGCGAGCCAGGCACGCGCACCAGAACAGACACCGGCATGTTCCGCCTGTGTCCGTCTGCTTTCATCCTCGGGATTTCCCTGAACCAGAAGTGTTCCGGGGTGGAACACCAGCACCCCGGCGGGCCAGGGTCAGTCGGCGGTGTCGGTGCCCGCGCCCTGCAGTTGCTGCACCGCCGCACGCAGGTCGCTCGCCCAGGTGCGGCGGTCGCGCCCGCGTGGCTGTTGGGCCTCGCCATAGCGCACCTGCGCGCGCACGCCGTCGGCGCACAGCATGGTCCAGATCGAGGCCACCAGCGTGGTGTCGCCCACGAACACCGGCGCGTCGTGCCGCCCGCCGCGCACGCTGTCGACGAAGCCCAACGCCACCGGCAGCACCGGCACATTGGCCGTGATGGCCGCCTGGAGCAGGTTGGCATGGAAGGGCAGCAGCGCGCGGCCGTCGCCGGTGGTGCCTTCGGGGAACACGGTGAGGATGTCGCCCGCGCGCAGGCGTTCGGCCATGTGGTGCACCACGCGCATGGCGTCGCGCCGGCTTTCACGTTCGATGTAGAGCGTGCCCGCGCCGGTGGTCAGCAAGCCCAGCAGCGGCCAGCTTTTCACATCGGACTTGGAGACGAAGCGGCTGGGGTGCGCCGCGTTCAGCACCAGGACGTCGAGCCACGAGATGTGGTTGGCCACCATCAGCAGCGGGCCGTGGGTGGGCGGCGTGCCCTGGACCACGAGTTCGACGCCCAGGATGGTCAGCATCTGGCGCGACCACTCGCGCACCAGCAACTGGGTTTGCGGCGGCGTGAGCCGGCCGAATTCGGTGCGGATCATCCACAAGCCACGCAACACGTGGCCGATGGCACGCAGAGCACGCCAGGAAGCGCGCAGGCGGTTCACGCGGCGCTGGTCCGCTCGGCGAGCGCCTGGTGAGCCACCTGTCCACCCACCAGCGTGGCGCGCACGCTCACCGGCAGCTCGTGCCCACCGAACGGCGTGTGTTTGCCCTGGCTGCGCAACGCGCCGGCTTGCACTGTCCAGCTCGCGTTGGGGTCGAAGATGCAGAGGTCGGCCACACCACCCACCGCGAGGCGGCCCACGCTGGCCTGCAGCGTGCCCAGGCTGGCGCCCAGCACCGACTGCGGACCACGGGTGAGCACGGTCAGCGCCTGCATCAGGCCCAGGCCATCCTGCTGCGCCCAGGTGCAGGCCAGGCCGAGCAGCAGCTCGACGGCCGTGGCACCGGGTTCGGCCTCGGCGAAGGGCAGGGTCTTGGCGTCGCTGTCCACCGGGTTGTGATCGGACACCAGCGCGTCGATGGTGCCGTCGGCCAGACCGGCGCGCAGCGCGTCGCGGTCGCGCTGTTGGCGCACGGGAGGCTGCAGGCGCAGGCGGCTGTCGTAGTAGCCGATGTCGATGTCGGTCAGATGCAGGTTGTGCACGCTCACGTCGCACGTGACCGGCAGGCCCTCGGCCTTGGCCTGGCGCACCAGCGCCAGACCCGCCGCGCTGCTGAGGCGACACAGGTGCACGCGCGCGTTGGCGCTGCCGGGCGTCTTGCCCTGGGTGGCGCGCATGAGTTCGAACAGCGTGTGCAGCGCGATGGTTTCGGCCGCTGCCGGGATGCCGGCCAGGCCCAGGCGCGTGGCCAGCGGGCCGCTGGCGGCCACACCCTTGCCCAGCCAGAAATCCTGCGGGCGCAGCCACACGGTGTAGCCGAAGGTGGCGGCGTACTGCAGCGCGCGTTGCAGCACCTGCACGTTGACGATGGGCACCTCGGCCTGGCCAAAGCCGATGCAGCCGGACTCGGTGAGCTCGGCCATCTCGGTGAGCACTTCGCCCTGCAGGCCGCGCGTGAGCGCGCCGAGCGGAAACACACGCGCCAGGTGCAGCTTCTCGGCGCGGAACTTGAGCATGTCCACCAGGCCTGGCTCGTCGAGCACCGGGTCGGTGTCGGGCGGGCAGACCAGCGAGGTCACGCCGCCGGCCACGGCCGCGGCCATCTCGCTCTCCAGCATGCCGGCATGTTCCTGGCCGGGTTCGCGCAGGCGCACGGCCAGGTCCACCAGGCCGGGCGCAACCACGCAGCCGGTGGCGTCGATGGTGCGGGCGGCGTGGAAGTCGGGCGCCACGTTGCCGATGGCGATGATGCGGCCGGCGGCGACCGCCACGTCGGCGATCTCGTCGCGGCCGGTGGCCGGGTCCATGACGCGGCCGTTCTGGATCAGGATCTTCATGGATGGTTCCTTCGCTCAGCGATCAGACGGCCGCAGCGCAGGGCAGCCCCAAGCAAGGCCCGCCCCCTTGGGGGGCAGCGACCCGCGCAGCGGTGGAGCGTGGGGGCAATGCTCATGCCTCGTTCCCTGCGACGATGCCCATGACCGCCATGCGCACCGCAATGCCGTAAGTGACCTGCGGCAGGATCACGCTCTGCGGCCCGTCAACCACGGCCGAGTCGATCTCCACGCCGCGGTTGATCGGGCCAGGGTGCATCACGATCGCGTCCGGCTTGGCCCAACGCAGGCGCTCGGGCGTAAGGCCGAAGCTCTTGAAGTATTCCTGGCTCGAAGGCAACAGCGCGCCGCTCATGCGTTCGTTCTGCAGCCGCAGCGTGATCACCACGTCGCAGTCCTTGATGCCCTCTTCCAGCGTGTGGCACACGCGCACGCCCATCTGCGAGAGGTCGCTCGGCACCAGCGTGCGCGGGCCGACCACGCGCACGTCGGGGCAACCCAGCGTGGTGAGGGCGTGGATGTCGGAGCGCGCCACGCGCGAGTGCAGCACGTCGCCCACGATGGCCACCGAGAGTTGGGTGAAGTCCTGCTTGTAGTGGCGGATGGTGTACATGTCGAGCAGCCCCTGCGTGGGGTGCGCGTGGCGCCCGTCGCCAGCGTTGATCACGTGCACGTGCGGCGCCACGTGCTGCGCGATCAGGTAGGGCGCGCCCGACTCGCTGTGGCGCACGACGAAGATGTCGGCCGCCATGGCGCTGAGGTTGGCGATGGTGTCGAGCAGCGACTCGCCCTTGGCGGTGGAGCTGCGCGCGATGTCCAGGTTGATCACGTCGGCGCTCAGGCGCGTGGCCGCGATCTCGAAGGTGGTGCGGGTGCGCGTGCTGTTCTCGAAGAACAGGTTGAACACGCTTTTTCCCCGCAGCAGCGGCACCTTCTTCACTTCGCGGTTGCTCACGCTCACGAAGTTGGCCGCGGTGTCCAGGATCTGCGTGAGGATGTCGCGCGAGAGGCCCTCGGTGGAGAGCAAGTGGATGAGTTCACCGTTCTTGTTGAGCTGGGGATTCTTGCTTTGCACGGTCAGGCTTCCTTGGTTTCCAGCACGAAGCTCAGGCGGCCGCTGTCGTCTTTCGCGAGTTCCAGCGACTGACCCGCCGGCATCTCGACACGGGCGGCGCACACGTTGGCTTCGATGGGCAGTTCACGACCCCCCCGGTCCACCAGCACCGCCAGGCGCACGCTGGCCGGGCGGCCGTAGTCGAAGAGTTCGTTGATCACCGCGCGCAGCGTGCGCCCGGTGTAGAGCACGTCGTCGATCAGCAGCACATGGGCGCCGTTCACGTCGAAGGGCAGCACGGTCTGCGCGCTGGATGCCAGGCCGCGCTGCGCGAAATCGTCGCGGTGCATGCTTGACGAGATCACGCCGGCATTGCCCGGCAGGCCCAGGTCACGCTGCAGGCGTTCGGCCAGCCAGGCGCCACCCGAGGTGATGCCTGCGAGCACCACCGGAGCGGGCGAGGCGTCGATCAAAGCCTTCACGGCGGGCAGGAGTTCGGCATAAAGCGCCTCCGCGTCCAGCGGCAAAGGCGCGTTCAACTGGGTCAAGGCAGGCTCCTCAAGAATTGTTCCAGGATGATGCAGGCCGACGCGGCGTCCGCGTCTTTGGCGCCCAGGCTGTGGGCCTCGGTGGTGCTGTAGCGCTCGTCCACTTCAAACACCGGCAGGCCGTGGCGGCCGCGCAGCTGGCGGGCGAACTTCAAGGCGCGCGCGGTGTTCTCGTGCGCCGCGCCGTCGGGGTGGTAGGGCACACCCACCACCAGGGCGTCGGGTTGCCACTCTTTCAGGCGCTGTGCGATCAACGCGAAACGGGCATCGCCTTCGGCGTTGATGGTGGCCTGCGGTGTGGCGCTGCGCGTGATGCGGTTGCCGGTGGCCACGCCGGTGCGTTTGAGTCCAAAGTCGAATGCAAGAAACATCTGGCAATCAGCCGGAACGGCCGTGGCCAGGTTGCTCATGCGTGCCCCGCATCAGGAGACAGCATCCAGGGCTGCAAGCCCAACAGTGCCATGGCGCGCTCATAGCGTTCGGCCACCGGCGCATCAAAAATCAAGGCAGGATCGGCCTCCACCGTCAGCCAGCTGTTCTCGGTGATCTCCGATTCGAGCTGGCCCTGGCCCCACGAGGCGTAACCGAGCGAGACGAACACCCGGCGCGGACCGGCGCCCGAGGCCATGGCCTCCAGCACGTCTTTCGAGGTGGTCATCTCAAGACCGCCGGGAATCGACAGGGTGGAGGCGTAAACCGATTCGCCCTCGCCCGACACCGCCTCGTGCAACACGAAGCCGCGCTCGGTCTGCACCGGGCCGCCCTGGAACACGGGCAGCTCCAGCAAGTCGTCGCGGCCCATGGGCAGGTCGACCTTTTCGAACAGGCGGGGCAGCAGGATGTCGCTGGGCTTGTTGATCACCAGACCGAGTGCTCCGCGTTCGCTGTGCTCGCACATGAACACCACACTGCGGCCGAATAGCTCATCGCTGAGGCCGGGCATCGCAATCAGGAAATGATTGGTGAGGTTGATGGGGGCAAAATCAGCAGGCATCGGCCGATTTTAAGCCGCTTGCCGTACCCCCCAGAGGTGGCGGCCGCCACCGCCCCAGCACCAGCCGCCCGGAGCCATGAACACCTACGACAAAGGCCTGATGTGGTTCCGGCGCGATCTGCGCGCGCAAGACAACGCCGCGCTCTACCACGCGCTCAAGGTGTGCCGCCAGGTCTGGTGCGTGTTCGTCTTCGACACCGACATCCTCGACGCCCTGCCCCGGGCGGATCGGCGCGTGGAGTTCATCCGCGAATCCCTGGTGGAGCTCGACACCTCGTTGCGCGCGCTGGGCCGCGACAACGGTGTGGACGGCGTGGGCCTGATCGTGATGCACGGTGCAGCCGCCAAGGCCGTGCCGGCACTGGCACAGCAGTTGGCGGTGCAGGCGGTGTTTGCCAACCACGACGACGAGCCCGCCGCGCTGGCGCGCGATGCCCAGGTGTTCGGCGCGCTGGCGCACGCCGGCATCCTGCTGCACAGCCACAAGGACCACGTGATCTTCGAGCGGCGCGAGGTGCTCACGCAGGCGGGCCACGCCTTTGGTGTGTTCACGCCCTACAAGAACGCCTGGCTCAAGACGCTCACGCCCTTCCATCTCAAGGCCTACCCGGTGGCGCAGTACGCCCGCACCCTCGCGCCGGTGCCGGCCGCCTGGGTCAAGCCCGTGCCCACGCTGGCCGACATCGGCTTCGAGCCCACCAACCTGGCGCAACTGCCGCTGCCCACAGGCGCCAGCGGCGCGCACCGCCTGTTTGAAGATTTCGTGGAGCGCATCGACCGCTACGACGAAACCCGCAACTTCCCCGCCGTCAAAGGCCCGAGCTACCTCAGCGTGCACCTGCGCTTCGGCACCATCTCGATCCGCCACCTGGCTTCGGTGGCGTACCGGATGCACCTGCAGGGTCTGGTGGGCGCAAGCACCTGGCTCTCCGAGTTGATCTGGCGCGACTTCTACCACCAGGTGCTGGCCAACTTTCCGCACGTGGTGGAGAAGGCCTTCAAGCCCGAGTACGACCACATCAAGTTCGAGCACGGCAAACACGGCAAGGAACTGTTTGCCGCCTGGTGCGAGGGCCGCACCGGCTACCCGCTGGTGGACTCGGCCATGCACCAGATCAACCAGACCGGCTACATGCACAACCGCCTGCGCATGGTGGTGGCCAGTTTCCTGGTGAAAGACCTGGGGCTCCACTGGCAGTGGGGCGAGCGCTACTTTGCCGAGAAATTGATCGACTTCGACCTGGCCGCCAACAACGGCGGCTGGCAGTGGGCCAGCTCCAGCGGTTGTGATGCACAGCCCTGGTTTCGCATCTTCAACCCGGTGAGCCAGAGCGAGAAGTTCGACCCGCAGGCCAGGTTCATCCGGCGCTACCTGCCCGAACTCGCGGGCCTGCCCGATGCGGCCATTCACGCGCCTTGGTTGGCCAACGAGATCGAGTTGCTCGGCGCCGGTGTGGAATTGGGCAAGACCTACCCGCGCCCGGTGGTCGACCACGCTGTCGCCCGCGAACAGACTTTGCTGCGCTACGCGGTCGTGAAAAAGCCTGGGAAAGTCCCTGACTCCGGAACCCGGACAGTCGACTAAGCCGTGCCGCCGACGGTCAAACCGTCGATACGCAGCGTGGGCTGACCCACGCCCACCGGCACGCTCTGGCCTTCCTTGCCACAGGTGCCCACCCCGCTGTCGAGCTTCATGTCGTTGCCGATCATGCTCACGCGGGTGAGTGAATCGGGGCCGTTGCCCACCAGCGTGGCGCCCTTCACCGGGTACTGGATCTGGCCGTTTTCCACCCAGTAGGCCTGGCTCGCGGAAAACACGAACTTGCCCGAGGTGATGTCGACCTGGCCGCCGCCGAAGTTGGTGGCGTAGAGGCCCTTCTTGATGCTGGCCACGATTTCCTCGGGCGCCTTGTCGCCACCGAGCATGTAGGTGTTGGTCATGCGCGGCATGGGCACGTGGGCGTAGCTCTCGCGCCGGCCGTTGCCGGTGGGCTTCACGCCCATCAGGCGCGCGTTCATCGAATCCTGGATGTAGCCACGCAGGATGCCGTCTTCGATCAGCACGTTCTTCTGCGAGGTGTGGCCTTCGTCATCCACGTTGAGCGAGCCGCGGCGGTCGGCGATGGTGCCGTCGTCGAGCACGGTCACGCCCTTGGCGGCCACGCGCTGGCCGATGCGCCCGGCGAAGGCGCTGCTGCCCTTGCGGTTGAAGTCGCCTTCAAGCCCATGGCCGACGGCTTCGTGCAGCAGGATGCCCGGCCAGCCCGAGCCCAGCACCACCACCATCTCGCCGGCCGGTGCGGGCCGCGCGTCGAGGTTGGTCAGCGCATAGGACACGGCTTCATCCACATAGGACTGCACCATCGCATCGTCAAAATAGGCCAGACCAAAGCGGCCACCGCCACCCGAGGAACCCACCTCGCGGCGGCCCGCCTGCTCGGCGATCACGGTGACCGACAGGCGGATGAGCGGTCGCACGTCGGCGGCCAGCGTGCCGTCGGCGCGCGCCACCAGCACCACATCGTGCTCGGCGGCCAGACCGGCCATCACCTGCACCACGCGTGGGTCCTTGGCCTTGGCCATCTTTTCCACTTTCTCCAGCAGCGCCACCTTGGCCGTGCTGTCGAGCGTGCCGATCGGGTCCACGCCGCCATAGAGCGAGCGCGACTTGGCTACCTTGGAGGCCGGCGTCTTGACCTTCTTCGACTGGCCCTGGCCGGAGATGCTGCGCACGGTGTGCGCGGCGTCCAGCAGCGAGTCCCAGGAGAGGTCGTCGGAATAGGCAAACGCGGTCTTTTCACCACTCACCGCGCGCACGCCCACGCCCTGGTCGATGCTGAAGCTGCCGGTCTTGACGATGCCCTCTTCCAGGCTCCAGCCTTCGCTGCGGGTGGTCTGGAAATACAGGTCGGCATCGTCCACGCCGTGCGACATGATCTCGCCGAGCGCGCGCTGCAAATGCGCGGGCGTGAGGCCAAACGGTTCGAGGAGCAGGCTTTGGGCGGTGGCCAGACGGGCCAGGGTGGGTTCGCGTGAAATCATGGGGCCATTGTAAGAACGACCCGCCCCGCGCGCTGGCGTCAGGGTCTTGGGGTGTTCTGGCGCAGGAACGAGAGCAAGGCGGCGTCGTCCAGCCCGGCCATGCCCGCCTCGGCAGCCTGCGCGAACACCCGGGCCGCGCTCGCACCCAGCGGGCCTTCAAAGCCCACGCCGCGCGCCGCCGCCACCGCCAACCGGGTGTCTTTTTCCAGCAGGGTCACGTGAGCACGTGGCGCCAGGTCGCCGTCGATCGCGCGGCGCATGCGGTCCGAGCCGATCCAGCTCTGGCCGCTGGAGCGCTCGATCACGTCCAGCGTGGTGGACAGGTTCAGGCCCATGCGTTCGGCCAGGGCCAGCACCTCGGCCGCGCCCACGAGGTTGATGCCGGCGAGCAGGTTGTTGACCAGCTTGGTGCGCGCGCCGTCACCGACACGCTCGCTGATGCGCATCACGTTCAGCGACAAGGCGGCCAGCAAGTCGGCGTGGCGCGCCAGCACCGCCGGTGGCGCGGCGACCATCAGGCTCATGCGGCCGTCGCGCGCCCGCTGCGGGCCACCCGACATGGGCGCGTCGATGCAGGCGATGCCCTGCTGCGCCAGCCGCTCGGCGATGGCGGTGGTGTCTTCGGGCGCGATGGTCGGGCACAGCACCACGGTCTGCCCGGGCAGCAGGCCGCCGGCCGCGCCCTGCTCGCCCCACAGCACCTCGCGACACTGGTCGGCGTCCACCACCACGATCACCAGCGCGTCCTGCGGCCCAAGTTGTGCCACTGCGGTGAGCGGTGTGTCGGCCAGGCTGGCACCGGCGGCCAGGGCCTGCTGCTGGCGCAGCGGATCGGTGTCGCACACCGTCACCGCCCAATGCGCCTCACACAGGCGCTCCACCAGCGCACCGCCCATGTTGCCCGCTCCGACGAACGCGACCGTCATGACTGCATGAAACGCCGGGACTTGGCGATCGACATCAACATGCCCAGGCCCACGCCCATGGTGACCATGGCGGTGCCGCCATAGCTCACGAACGGCAGCGGCACGCCCACCACCGGCAGGATGCCGCTGACCATGCCCATGTTGACGAAGGCGTACACGAAGATGTTGAGCGTGAGGGCGCCGGCCAGCAGACGCGAGAACAGCGTGGGTGCCTCCATGGCGATGACCAGGCCACGCACGATCAGAAAGATGAAACCGACCATGAGCGCCAGCGTGCCGACCAGGCCGAACTCTTCGGAGAACGCGGCGTAGATGAAGTCGGTGGTGCGCTCGGGGATGAACTCCAGATGCGTCTGTGTGCCCTGCATGAAGCCCTTGCCCCACACGCCCCCGGAACCGATGGCGATCATGCCCTGGATGATGTGGAAGCCCTTGCCCAGCGGGTCCTTGGACGGATCGAGCAGCGTGCACACGCGCTGGCGCTGGTATTCGCGCAGCACCTGCCAGTCCACGTCGGGCGCGCACAGCTGACCCTCAAAAGCGATCAGCAGCGCGATGCCCACGGCGCCCACGAGCACCGGCGGGAGGATGAGTTTCCAGCTCAGGCCCGCGAAGAAGATGACGAACAGGCCCGACGAGAGCACCAGCAGCGAGGTGCCCAGGTCGGGCTGCTTGAGGACCAGCGCCACCGGCATGAGCAGCAAGAATCCCGCGGCGGCGAAGTCCAGTGGTTTGAGCTGGCCCTCGCGGCGGTGAAACCACCAGGCCAGCATCAGGGGCATGGCGATCTTCATGAGTTCGCTGGGCTGGATCACCATGCCCACATCGAGCCAGCGTTGAGAGCCCTTGCGCGATATGCCGAAGAACTCCACGCCCAGCAACAGCATCACGCCCAGCGCATAGGCTGGCAGCGCCAGGGTCATGAGCCGGTGCGGCGGGATCTGGGAGACGAGAAACAGCACGCCGGCGGCGATCAGCATGTTGCGGCCATGGGACTCGAACCGCGTGCCGTGGTCGTAGCCGACCGAGTACATGGTCAGCAGCCCGGCGCCCGCCATGACCATGATGGCCAACAGCAGCGGCAGATCAAAGCCCAGAAAGATCGGGGCGATGCGCTGCAGCAGGGAGGGTTTGTCGAACGCGGCGGACATGGTCCCGGATTATCCTTCGGCGATGCGCTCGGTCACCACCCACCTGCTCTATCTCCACGGCTTTCGCTCGTCGCCGCAATCGATGAAGGCGCGCAAGGTGGCCGCCCGGGTGCGGGCCGAGCACCCGGATCTGACCTGGTGGTGCCCCCAGTTGCCCCCCTCGCCGGCCGAGGCGATGGCGCTGGTGATGCGGGGGACGGCGAGCTGGCCCCGCGAGACCATGGCGGTGGTGGGCTCTTCGCTGGGCGGCTTCTACGCGCGCTGGTTCTCGCTGCAGACCGGCTGCCCCGCGGTGCTGCTGAACCCGGCCCCGTTCCCGGCACGCGACCTTTCGGCGTACATCGGGGAGCAGACCGCGTGGCACCAACCCGAGGAGCGCTTCGTGTTCCAGCCCGGCTTCGTGGACGAGCTCAAGGCACAACAGGCCGACATCGAACGGCTGGAAGCCCGGCAGCCACCCACGCCCGAGCGCCTGTTCGCGATCCTGTCCAAAGGCGATGAAGTGCTGGACTGGCGAGAAATGCAGGCTTTCTGCGACGGTGGGACGATCCGGCTCTTGCCCGGCAGCGACCACGCGATCAGCGACTTCGACGATCACATCGATGAAGTCTTTGCATTCTTGGGTCTGTAGTGGCCCCATGGGACAATCCCGTCCATGCACATCCTGTTTGATGAAGCCGGCAAGTTGTTGACCGGCCGCCTCCTGTCCGAGGCTGAAAGTTCCCTGCAAGTCGAGCTCGAATCCGGCAAGCGCGTCAAGGTGAAGGCGGTCAACGCCCTGTTGCGGTTCGAAAAGCCCGCCCCCGGCCCCTTGATGAGCGCCGCCACCGAGCTGTCCAACGACATGGACCTGGCCCTGGCCTACGAATTCGCGCCCGAGGACGAGTTCGGTTTCGCCGATCTGGCGCGCGAGTACTTCAACAGCAGCGCCGGCACGGCCGAGCAGGTGGCCGCGCTCCTGTGCCTGCAGGGCGCGCCGCACTATTTCCGGCGCGCCGGCAAAGGCCGCTACAAGAAGGCGCCGGCCGACATCCTGGCCCAGGCGCTGGCCGGCATCGAGAAGAAGAAGCAGGTGCAGGCGCAGATCGAGGCCTGGGCGGCCGAGCTCGCCAGCGGCACCTGCCCCGAACCGGTGCGCCAGCAGCTCTACAAGATCCTGTTCAAGCCCGACAAGAACGCGCCCGAGTACAAGGCCGTGGTCGAGGCCGCGCGCAGCAGCCACACCGCGCCACTCACCCTGCTGCAGAACGCCGGCGCCATCAGCAGCGCCTACCAGTTCCACTGGCAGCGGTTCCTGTTCGACCAGTTCCCCAAGGGCACCGGCTTCCCGGCGCTGCAGGCGCCGTTGATCACCGACGAGCTGCCGCTGGCCTGCGTGCAGGCGTTTTCCATCGACGACTCGCACACCACCGAGATCGACGATGCGCTGTCACTCCAGGGACTGGGCAGCGGCACCGTCACGCTGGGCATCCACATCGCAGCACCCGGTCTGGCCATCGCACCCGAGAGTGCCATCGACCAGGTCGCGCGCCACCGCCTGTCGACCGTCTACATGCCGGGCCACAAGATCACCATGCTGCCCGACGAGGTGGTGCAGGCCTACACGCTGATGGCCGGTCGCGACTGCCCCGCTGTCTCGCTGTATGTGACCTTCAATGAGGCCACGCTGGCCATCACCGACACCCGAACGGCGCTGGAGCGCGTGCCGATCGCGCTGAACCTGCGCCACGACCAGCTCGACACCGTGATCACCGAAGCCTGGCTCGCGGGCGAGGCCCCGGCCGACAACGCCGCGCCCGAGATCGCCGCGCTGCAGCCCACGCTGGCCTTCATCTTCACGCTCGCCCGGCACCTCAAGGCCCAGCGCGAGGTGGTGCGCGGCAAACCCGAAAACTTCACCCGGCCCGACTACACCTTCCGCCTCGAGGGCAAGACCGGCGACGAACCGGTGGGGGACGAGTTGGTGGTGATCGGCACCCGCCAGCGCGGCGCCCCGCTCGATTTGATGGTGGCCGAGGCCATGATCCTGGCCAACAGCACCTGGGGCAACTGGCTCAACGACTGCGGCGTGCCCGGCATCTACCGCAGCCAGGCCAGCATGGCCCCCGGCGTGAAGGTGCGCATGGGCACCAAGGCCCAGCCGCATGCCGGCATCGGCGTGAAGAGCTACGCCTGGAGCACCTCGCCCCTGCGCCGCTATGTGGACATGGTCAACCAGTGGCAGATCATTGCCTGCGCACGCCACGGCAAGACGGCGGCACTCGCCGCGCCCTTCAAGCCCAAAGACGCCAACCTGTTCTCCATCATCAGCGCGTTCGATGCCGCCTACACCGCTTACAACGGTTTCCAGAACGGCATGGAACGCTACTGGACGCTCAAGCACCTGCGGCAAAGCGGCACCACCGAACTCACCGCCACCTTGGTGAAAGACAACCTGGTGCGCGCCGACGCGCTGCCCCTGGTGCTGCCGGTGATGGGCGCCGACGGCCTGCCGCGCGGCGCGCATGTGCGCATCAGACTGGGCGAGATCGACGACATCACGCTCGACGTGCACGGCACCGTCATCGAGCGCCTGGATCTGCCGGTCGATGAGGCTGCGGCCGACACCGCAGGTGAGGATGGCGAGGAGGAGGAACTGTCCGCGCCGCTGGCCCTGGCCATCGACGTGAACGAAAGTGATGGCGCCGAGCCCGCCGCCCAGCCGCCGGGGACCACCGACCCGGCGGGTCATCCGGCCTGACAGCCCGGGGCACACCGATAATCGCCGCGTGAAACCCTCCCTCGCGTTCCTGAAAACCCTGACCACACTGCAGCTCGCGCTGGGGTTGTCGATCGCAGTGCATGCGGCGGTGCTCACGGTGCGATTCGTGAACCCCGAGGGTTTCAACCGGGTGTTCCAGGACACGCCGCTGGAGGTGATCCTGGTCAATGCGCGCAGCAACGAACGGCCCGAGAAGGCCACCGCGATCGCGCAGGCCTCACTGGCCGGTGGCGGGGACGCGGTGCGCGGGCGCTCCACCTCACCCCTGCCACCCACCACCGTGGCACGCGTGGGCGACACGCCCGAAGAAGACGAACGCAGGATCGAAGCGCTCAAGGAACAGCAGAACCAGCTGCTCGCCCAGGTGCGCCGGGAGCTGGCGAAGATGCCGCCGCCCGACACGCAGTCGGTCAACCCCAGCCGCGAGGTGGTGGAGCGCGAAGAGAAGCGCAAGGCGCTGGTGAAGATCCTGGCCGAGATCGAGCGGCGCATCAACGAAGAGAGCGCCCGGCCCAAGAAGCGCTACATCAGCCCGGCCACGCGCGAGGCGGTGTACGCCATCTACTACGACGAGCTGCGCCGCAAGATCGAAGACCGCGGCACCACCAACTTCCCCGAAGCCGCCGGCCGCAAACTCTACGGCGAGCTCACCATGATCATCACGGTCAACCACAGCGGTGCGGTGCTCGACACCGAGATCGTGCAGACATCGGGCAACAACCTGCTCGACCGCCGCGCCCAGGCCATCGTGCGCAGCCTGTCCTTCGGCAAGTTCAACAACCCCATGCGCCGCCAGGCCGACCAGATCGTGGTGGTCTCGCGTTTCCGCTTCACGCGCGACGAGACGCTGCAAACCCAGCTCTCTGGCCAATAGATGAGGTCACTTGGGCGCTGGGTGTTGTGGATGGTCCTGGCCGGGGTGGCGCTGCAGGTGTTCTTTGCACTGCGCATCGCGGCCATGGTGGTGATCGACCCGACCAGCACCGCCTTCATGCGTTCGGAAGCCTGGCGCGTCGGCCAGGAAAGCCTGACCACCGACAAGACCTGGCGCTGGTCGCACCAATGGGTGGCAGGCGATCAGATCAGCGCCAACCTCAAGCGCGCCGTGATCGCCTCGGAAGACGCGGGCTTTCTGGAGCATGGTGGGGTGGACTGGGAAGCGATTGAAGGGGCGTGGCAGAAAAACGAGAAGCGCCAGCAGATCGCCGAGAAGCGCGCCGCCGCCCAACCCAACAAACCGGTGCGCGAACCCAAGGTGGTCGGCGGCTCCACCATCACGCAGCAACTGGCCAAGAACCTGCTGCTCTCGGGCGAACGCCAGTTCCTGCGCAAGGGCCAGGAACTCGTGCTGGCGGTGGCGCTGGAGACGCTGCTGAGCAAGGAGCGCATTCTGGAGATCTACCTCAACAGCGTGGAATGGGGCGAAGGCGTGTTCGGCGCCGAAGCGGCCGCGCAGCGCTACTTCAAGAAGCCGGCCAGCAAGCTCAGTGCCTCGGAAGCGGCGCGGCTGGCGGTGATGCTGCCCTCGCCCAAGTTCTTCGAGACGCGCCCGGGATCGGCTTACCTCGCCAGGCGCACCGGCACCATCGTCGCCCGCATGTCTGAAGTCAGGCTGCCATGAACTTGCGCGCCACCGCCATGAGCGTGTTCCTGCTGGGCCTGGTGCGCCTGCTCACCGGCGCGCAGGCGCGCTGGCACGGTTGCCCGCCCAAGGCCGAGCAGCGCATCTACTTCGCCAACCACCAGAGCCACGCCGACCTGGTGCTGATCTGGGCGGCACTCCCGCACGAGCTGCGCAGCATCACGCGGCCCATCGCCGCCAAGGACTACTGGACCGCATCGAACTTCAAGCGCTGGATCACGACCGAGGTGTTCAACGCGGTGTACGTGGAGCGCGAGCGCAAGGGCGACGAGGACCCGCTGCAGCCGCTGATCAACGCGCTGGAGAGCGGCGACTCGCTGATCCTGTTTCCCGAAGGCACGCGCGGCCATGAAGAAGACCCGCAGCCTTTCAAGTCGGGCCTGTACAACCTGGCCCAGCGCTTCCCCGGCGTGGTGCTGGTGCCGGCCTGGATCCACAACGTGCAGCGGGTGATGCCCAAGGGCGAGGTGGTCCCTGTGCCCGTGTTGTGTTCGGTCACGTTTGGTGAACCCGTCGCATTGGGCGTGGAGGAGCCACGCGCAGATTTCCTGAAGCGGGCGCGCGAGGCGGTGATCGCCCTGCGGGAGGTTTGAACCGATGGGCTCCTTCGTGCGAAGCCTCACCCCCGAGCAACAGGTCAGCCTGCTGTTCGTGCTGTTGTTCGGCCTGCTGTTCATCGCCAGCGGCGTGAGCGTGCTGCTCTCCGTGCGCGAACGCCGCGCCGGTGAAGACGAATCCGGTGAACGCGAACTGCGGCTGCGCGACAATCAGATGCTGCTGCGCAGCTCCTGGATGATGGCAGTGGTGTTCTGGATCGGCTGGGCCCTGGGCGAAGGTGTGGCCATCGTGTTGTTCGGCTTCGTCTCGTTCTTCATCCTGCGCGAGTTCATCAGCCTCTCGCCCACCCGGCGCGGCGACCACCGCAGTCTGGTGCTGGCCTTCTTCATCGTGTTGCCACTGCAATACGCGCTGGTGTGGACCGAGCGCTTCAACCTCTTCACCGTCTTCATCCCGGTCTATGTGTTTCTCGCTATTCCGGTGGTGAGCGCTCTGGGCAACGACCCGCAGCGTTTTCTGGAGCGCAACGCCAAGCTGCAGTGGGGCATCATGGTCTGCGTCTATGGCATGAGCCATGTGCCTGCGCTGCTGCTGCTGAACTTCCCCGGCTTCGCGGGCAGGACTGCGTTTCTCGTCTTCTTCCTGGTGCTGGTGGTGCAGACCTGCATGCTGGTGCAGCACCTGGCTGCGCGCAAGCTGGGCACACCGGTGGCCCCGGCCATCAGCGACAGTTTTCACTGGCGCAGCTGGGCCATGGGACTGGCCGCCGGCGGCCTGCTCGGCGCCCTGCTGGCCGGTCTCACACCCTTCAAACCGCTGCCGGCACTGGCCATGGCGCTGGTGGCCTGTGTGGCCGGGTCGCTTGGCCACCTGGTCATGAAAGCCATCAAGCGCGACCGCGGCGTGACCCATTGGGGCCTGGCCGGGCGCTCGGTCACCGGCGCCAGCGGCCTGCTCGACCGGGTGGACGCGCTGTGTTTTGCCGCGCCGGTGTTTTTCCATTCGGTGCGCTGGACGTTCGACCTATGAGAATCCTCGGCATCGACCCCGGTCTGCAGTGCACCGGCTTCGGCGTGATCGACACCGATGGCCCGCACCTGCACTACGTGGCCAGCGGCACCATCCAGACCAGCCCGAAAGACGGCGCGCTGCTGCCCGCGCGGTTGAAGATCCTGTTCGACGGCATCACCGAAGTGGTCGCGCGTTACCACCCCGAGGTGTCGGCCTGCGAGATCGTGTTCGTCAACGTCAACCCCCAGGCCACGCTGCTGCTGGGCCAGGCGCGCGGCGCCTGCCTGACCGCGCTGGTGGCCAACCATTTGCCGGTGGCCGAGTACACCGCGCTGCAGCTCAAGAAGGCGGTGGTGGGCTACGGCAAGGCGGCCAAGCCGCAGGTGCAGGAGATGGTCAAACGCTTGCTGAAGCTTCCCGGTCTGCCGGGCAAGGACGCGGCCGACGCGCTGGGCCTGGCCATCACGCACGCGCAGGTCAGCCGCACGCTGCATGCGATCAACAAGGTCTCTGCCCTGCAGGCGCGTTCCAGCGCGTCGTACAAGGCCGGCAGGATCTACTGAGCGTGGTCCACCTCTTGCAACACCGCCTCAGCCTGGGCGCATGGCTCGCGCTCGCGTTCACCCTGCTGTCTTTGCTGCTCACGGTGATGCTCACCGTGTTCAGCGACCGCACCGCCAGCACCCAGGTGCGCCGCAGCATCGGCATCAACCTCGCCGAGCTGGCCAACCAGACCACCAGCCGCCTGGACCAGGCGATGTTCGAGCGTTATCGCGAGGTGCGCCTGATCGCCAACCGGCTGAGCGGCCCGCTGGACCTGGCCCAGGTGCGCAGCGAAATCGATGCGCTGCAGCAGAGCTACCCCACCTACGCTTGGATCGGCGTGACCGACCCCGCCGGCACGGTGCTGGCCGCCACGCGCAACCTGCTCGAAGGCGCCGATGTGTCGCAGCGGCCGTGGTTTCAGAATGCGCTCAGGGGCCAGGCCATGGGCGACGTGCACGAAGCCCTGCTGCTGGCCCAAATCGTGGGCAGCCCGGGCGGTGAGCCCATGCGCTTCGTCGACATCGCCTTCCCGCTCAAGGACGACAGTGGCCAGGTCACCGGCGTGCTGGGCGTGCACCTGTCCTGGAAGTGGGCACGCGAGATCGAGCAGGCGATCTTCGTGCCGGTGGGTCGCAGCCGCACCATCGACCCGCTGATCATCTCCAGCGCCGGCGTGGTGTTGCTCGGGCCGCCCGAGGTGGAAGGCACGGTGCTCAAGCTGCGCAGTGTCGAGGCCGCCCTTCAGGGAAAGCAGGGTTTTGAGCGGGAGACCTGGCCCGATGGCGAGGACTACCTGGTGGGCTTCAGCAGCGACCGGGGTTTCGAGGACTATCCCGGGCTGGGGTGGCGCGTGCTGGTGCGCCAGGACCTGGATGAAGCCTACGCGCCGGTGGACCAGATGCACCGGCGCATGCTGATGGGCGGCCTGGTGGCGGCGCTGCTGTTCTCGCTGCTGGGCTGGGGCCTGGCGCGCTGGATCACGCGCCCGCTGCTGGGTCTGGCCGACGTGGCGCGCGGCCTGGAAGCCGGTTATGCGGTGAAGGTGCCAGCGTCCAACGCCTACGAAGAGGTGGCCATTCTCGGCGGCGCCTTCAACGCCATGGTGAAGACCCTTCAACACAACGAAGAAGAACTGCGCCACCTCAATGTGTCGCTGGAGCGGCGTGTGCATGAGCGCACCGCGGAGCTGCAGGACAGCTTCGAGCGCATGGACGACAACGAAGCCCGCACCCGGGCCATGATCGACACGGCGCAGGAGCCGTTCATCGGCATGGACTTCGAGGGTTGCGTCACCGACTGGAACACCCAGGCCGAGAAGCTCTTCGGATGGAGCCGCGAGGAAGCACTGGGGGAATCGCTGGCGCACCTGGTGGTGCCGGTGCGCTATCAGGTGGCGTTCATCGAAGCCCTGGCGCACTTCCACCAGACAGGCGACGCACCCTTTGTGGGGCAGCGCATGAGCCGCATTCTGGTGGACCGCAGCGGCCAGGAATTGCCGGTGGAAATGAAGATCGGGCTGATCAACACCGACCGGCTCAAGCTCTTCAGCGCCTTCATCAGGGACCTGCGCGAGCAGCCCTGACCTCGCAACGAGGCTGGCTCACAAGAGCCGTTCGAGCGCCAGCACCGCAAAGAAGCCCAGCGCGGCGATCACCGTCCATTTGAGGATGATCACGCCCCAGGTGCGAAAACGGACCTGGCCGGTGCCCACGTAAAACGCAAAGCACACGCCTGCGGCAATCAACAGCAGCAGGACGGTCCAGCGAAACAGCAGCATGTGGCGTGCTTACCAGGCCGGTGCCAGCTGTGCAAAGCCCTGCGGCGCTTCGCGATCCTGCTCGAAGCTCACGGTCTCCCAGGCGTCGGTGCGCGCCAGCAGGGCGCGCAACAGCTGGTTGTTCATGGCGTGGCCGCTGCGAAACGCGCTGTAGGCGGCCAGCAAGGGCTTGCCCACGATGTAGAGGTCGCCCATGGCGTCGAGGATCTTGTGTTTGACGAACTCGTCCTGGTAACGCAAGCCGTCGGCGTTGAGCACCTTCACATCGTCCATCACGATGGCGTTGTCCAGCCCGCCGCCGAGTGCCAGGCCGTGCGAGCGCATCGACTCCACGTCTTTCGTGAACCCGAAGGTGCGGGCGCGCGCGATCTCACGGGCGTACTGGCCGCTGCCGAAATCAAACTCCACGCGCTGTCCGGTGGAGTTGACGGCCGGGTGGTCGAACTCGATCTCGAAGGCGAGCTTGTAGCCGTGGTACGGGTCGAGCCGGGCCCACTTCACGTTCTTGCCCTCGCCTTCGCGCACTTCCACCGGTTTGGTCACGCGGATGAAACGTTTGGGCGCCTTCTGCATCACGATGCCGGCGCTCTGCAGCAGGTACACGAACGAAGCCGAGGAGCCGTCGAGGATGGGCACTTCTTCGGCGGTGATGTCCACGTAGAGGTTGTCCAGCCCCAGGCCGGCGCAAGCGCTCATGAGGTGCTCGATGGTGTGGACCTTCACGTTGCCGTTGGAAATGGTGGAGGCCAGGCGCGTGTCGGTCACGGCCGTGGCGTTCACCGCAATCTCCACCGGCTCGGGCAGGTCCACGCGCCGGAACACGATGCCGGTGTCGGGCGCGGCCGGGCGCAGGGTGAGCTCCACCCGCTGACCACTGTGCAGGCCGACGCCCACCGCCTTGGTCAGGGATTTGAGGGTTCGTTGCGCGAGCATGGTGTGGATTTTAGGTTTTGCTGCGTTTTGGCGCTGTTGGGAATCGTGATGGCCGCTATAGAGGAAGGCGTTCTTCTTGTCTTCTCCGGCTGGTACGGTCATCGACGACCACGGGGCACGGCTCCGCGAATGTCCCCCGGGGCCTTTGGCCCCTCCTCCTTTATTTCGCTGCGCCGTGCCCCATGGCCGCCGATGACCTCACTGGCGCTCGGTCTGCGGGTGCGCAAGCGTCACTTCAGCTCGCGGGCGCGGTGTGTGCTGCGCAGCGGCATAAAGGAGGAGGACCGGCGCAGCCGGTCCGGGGGACAGCCGCGGAGCAGCGCACACCGCGTCCGCGAGCAAACGAGGTCCAGGTGCGAAATGCCCCCGCACCCCGCCCCAGTTCAATCTGCCTGTTTGCGCAAGAAAGCAGGAATCTCGAAATCGTCCATGCCCCCAGAAGCCAACGCGTCCACCTTGGCCGCAGCCTGGGTGCGGTTGGTGCGCCACACACTCGGCACGGCCATGGAGTTGTAGTCGGGCTGGGTCGCGCCCGGGCCACCCACGGCGGAGTGCACGGTCGGCACGTTGAAAGGCACGTTGTCGGTGCCGGTGCGCAGCACCTGCAGCGGAGGCGCCGTGCGGCGCACACCCTGGCGCGACAGGCCGGTGGCCACCACGGTCACGCGCATCTCGTCGCCCAGGCTGTCGTCGTAGGCCGCGCCGTAGATCACGTGCGCTTCCGAGGAAGCGTAGGCACGGATGGTGTTCATCGCCAGCTTCGATTCGGACAGCTTGAGCGAACCCTTGGCCGCGGTGACCAGCACCAGCACACCCTTGGCGCCCGACAGGTCGATGCCTTCGAGCAGCGGGCAGGCCACGGCCTGCTCGGCGGCGATGCGCGCGCGGTCCGGGCCGGCGGCCACGGCCGTGCCCATCATGGCCTTGCCGGGTTCACCCATCACGGTGCGCACGTCTTCAAAGTCGACGTTCACGTTGCCGTACTCGTTGATGATCTCGGCGATGCCGCCCACGGCGTTCTTCAGCACGTCGTTGGCGTGGGCAAAGGCTTCGTCCTGCGTCACGTCGTCACCCAGCACTTCGAGCAGCTTCTCGTTGAGCACCACGATCAGCGAGTCCACATTGGCCTCAAGTTCGGCCAGACCCTGGTCGGCGTTGGTCATGCGGCGGCCGCCTTCCCAGTCGAACGGCTTGGTGACCACACCCACGGTCAGGATGCCCATTTCCTTGGCCACGCGGGCGATCACGGGTGCTGCGCCCGTGCCGGTGCCACCGCCCATGCCGGCGGTGATGAAGAGCATGTGCGCGCCCGCGATGGCTTCGCGGATCGAGTCCACCGCCACTTCGGCGGCATCGCGGCCCTTGTCGGGCTTGCTGCCGGCGCCCAGGCCGGTGGTGCCGAGCTGGATGGTCTTGTGCGCGGCGCTGCGCGAGAGCGACTGCGCATCGGTGTTGGCGCAGATGAACTCCACGCCCTGCACGCTGCGCGCGATCATGTGCTCGACGGCGTTGCCGCCGCCACCGCCCACCCCGATGACCTTGATCTGGGTGCCCAGGTTGAATTCTTCGACTTCAATCATTTCGATGCTCATGGTGTGCTCCTTGTGTGCCTGTTGATGGGCGCTGGTGATTCAAAAACGTTTCGGATTCGGGTCGAGGTAGGGGTTCAGCCAGGCGGTCCAGTGCACTCGCTACATCGGGTGCGGAAACGGGGTCGGGTGTGCTGCGCGGGTGTGATCAGGTGTTTCATCAGAACGTCCCCACGAACCAGTTTTTCATGCGTTCCAGTGCGCCTTGCACGGAACCCGCTTTTTGCGACACCTTGTGCCCGCGAACACGCGCCAGGCGCGCTTCTTCGAGCAGGCCCATCACCGTGGCCGCGCGCGTCTGCGCCACCATGTCGGACAGTGCGCTCGCGTAGTTCGGAATGCCGCGACGCACGGGCTTCAGAAAGATGTCTTCACCGAGTTCGACCATGCCGGGCATGACGGCGCTGCCGCCGGTGAGCACGATGCCCGAGGACAACATTTCCTCGTGACCCGAATCGCGCAGCACCTGCTGCACCAGCGAAAAGATCTCCTCCACGCGCGGCTCGATCACGCCGGCCAGCGCCTGGCGGCTGAGCATGCGCGGGGCGCGGTCGCCCAGACCAGGCACTTCCACCTGCGTGTCCGGGTCGGCCAACAGCTGCTTGGCGCAGCCGCTTTCCACCTTGATGTCTTCGGCGTCTTTCGTGGGCGTGCGCAGCGCCATGGCAATGTCGCTGGTGATCAGGTCGCCCGCGATCGGAATCACCGCGGTGTGGCGGATCGCACCGCCCGAGAAGATCGCCACGTCGGTGGTGCCGGCGCCGATGTCGACCAACGCCACGCCGAGTTCCTTTTCGTCGTCGGTCAGCACCGCCTGGCTGCTCGCCAACGGGTTGAGCATGAGCTGGTCCACTTCCAGGCCACAGCGGCGCACGCACTTGATGATGTTTTCCGCCGCGCTTTGCGCGCCGGTGACGATGTGCACCTTGGCCTCCAGGCGGATGCCGCTCATGCCGATCGGCTCCTTCACCTCCTGGCCGTCGATCACGAACTCCTGCGGCTCCACCAGCAGCAGGCGCTGGTCGGTGGAGATGTTGATGGCCTTGGCGGTCTCGATCACGCGCGCCACGTCGGTGGCGGTGACTTCACGGTCCTTGATCGCCACCATGCCGCTGGAGTTGATGCCGCGGATGTGGCTGCCGGTGATGCCGGTGTAGACGCGGGCGATGCGGCAGTCGGCCATCAGTTCGGCCTCTTTCAAGGCCTGCTGGATGCTCTGCACGGTGGCGTCGATGTTGACCACCACGCCACGTTTCAAACCGTGGCTGGCGGCCACGCCCAGGCCCGCGAGCTTGAGTTCGCCGTTGGGCTGGACCTCGGCGACCACCACCATGATCTTGGCGGTGCCGATGTCGAGTCCGACCACCAAATCCTTGTATTCCTTGGCCATGATTGCTTCTTGATTACCGTGTGGGTTGCGTTGTGGTGGGGGCGATGTCGGTGACGGTGGTCACGCCGCGCAGGCGCAGGGCGTAACCGTTGGGGTAGCGCAGATCGACCGACTGCAGCGCACCGGCGTAGCGCTCGGTGAGCTGGGACAGCGTGGCGCTGAAGCGGCGCGTGCGCGCCAGCAGTTCGTCCGGCGTGCCCCGGCCCAGCTCCACCTGCGCACCGTTGTCCAGCCGTGCGCGCCAGCCGCCGCGCTCGGTGAGTTCCAGTCGATCGAGCCCGAGTTCCAGCGGTGCGAGTTCGGCTTGCAGCCGCTGGTACAGCGCCCACACCTGGGCCGACTGTTCGGCGGGGCCGGCGAGTTCCGGCAGGTTGTCGCTGTCGTCCGGGCTGGCTTCAAACACTTCACCGAGCGCGCTGACCAGCCGGCCCGAGCCCGACTCGCCCCACCAGGCCACGGCCTGGTGCTCCTGCAGCGTCACGCGCAGGCGGTTGGGAAACTCCCGCTGCACCACGGCCTGGCGCACCCAGGGCACGGCTTCGAACAGCTCGCGCACCTGCTGCAGGTCGACCGTGAGGAAGCTGCTCGAGAGGCGTGTCTTCATCTGCGTGGCCAGCTGGGCGCGAAAGCTCACCGCGTTCTGGTGCACCACGTCACCCTGCACCGTGATGGCCTTCACCGTCCACACCGGGTGGCGCACCAGCCAGGTGCCCAGAGCGCCCAGGCACAGCACGGCAAACAGCACGACCAGCGCTTGCGTGAGCGCGGTCATGAGCTTGACGTCCAGGGGCATGGGTGTGGTGGCCATGGGGTGGTGCGGTGATCAGGCCGGGTTGTCCAGGGCTGCGGTGGCCAGCACCGCCACGCACAGGTCTTCGTACGACATGCCGGTGGCGCGGGCCGACATCGGCACCAGCGAATGACCGGTCATGCCGGGCGAGGTGTTGATCTCCAGCAGATACGGCTTGCGCGTGGTCGCGTCGATCATCACGTCGGCGCGCGCCCAACCGCGGCAGTCCAGCGTGCGGAAAGCTTGCAGCACCAGCGCCTGGATCACCGCCTCCTCACCTTCGGGCAGACCGCAGGGCACGAGGTATTTGGTGTCGTCGGTGAAGTACTTGTTCTGGTAGTCGTAGTTGCCTTCGGGCGCCACGATGCGGATCACCGGCAAGGCCTGCGCGGTGTCGCCCGTGCCCAGCACCGGGCAGGTGACCTCATCCCCGTCGATGAACTGCTCGCACATGACCAGCGGGTCCTGCTTCGCGGCCAGCTCGTAGGCGGCGGCGCACTGCGCTTCGCTGGTGACCTTGGTCAGGCCGATGGTCGAACCCTCGCGCACGGGCTTGACGATCATGGGCGAGCCCAGCGCGCGGTAGGCCGCCACGGTTTGCTCGATGCTGTGCACCTGGCGCCAGGCCGGCGTGGCCAGGCCCTCGGCCAGCCAGATGCGCTTGGTCATGAGCTTGTCCATCGCCACGGCCGAGGCCATCACGCCGGGGCCGGTGTAGGGGATGCCCAGCAATTCCAGCGCGCCCTGCACCGTGCCGTCTTCGCCGAAGCGGCCGTGCAAGGCGATGAAGCACCGTTCAAAGCCCTCACGTTGGAGTTCGTCCATGTGGCGCTCGGCCGGGTCGAAGGCGTGGGCGTCAACGCCCTTGGACTTCAGTGCGGCCAGCACGCCGGTGCCCGACATCAGCGAGACCTCGCGTTCTGCCGAGCGCCCGCCCATCAAGACCGCCACCTTGCCCAGTGCCTTCGGATCGATCACCGTGTTGTCCTTTGTCTGTGTGTTCATGTAAGCCGGCGCCGGGCCGCCCCAGGCCGGCTCCGCCCCCTCGGGGGGCAGCGACCCGTGCAGCGGTGGAGCGTGGGGGCTCATTGACTCGCTCCCTGCGCCAGTTCCATCACGCGGCCAGCCACCGCGCCCACGGTGCCCGCGCCCATGCACAGGATCACGTCACCGTCCTGCGCGTTGTCCAGCACCGCCTGGGGCATGGCGTTGATGTCGTCCACGAAGACCGGCTCCAGCTTGCCGGCCACGCGCAGCGCGCGCGCCAGCGAACGGCCATCGGCCGCCACGATGGGGCTCTCGCCCGCGGCGTAGACCTCGGCCAGCAGCACCGCGTCGGCGTGGTTGATCACCTTGACGAAATCTTCGAAACAGTCGCGCGTGCGGGTGTAGCGGTGCGGCTGGAAGGCCAGCACCAGGCGGCGACCGGGATAGGCACCGCGCGCCGCCGCCAGCGTGGCGGCCATCTCCACCGGGTGGTGGCCGTAGTCGTCCACCACCGTGCAATGGCCGCCGTGGGGCAACGCGGCTTCGCCGTAGCGCTGGAAGCGCCGGCCCACGCCCTTGAAATCGGCGAGTGCCCGGAGCACGGCGGCGTCGTGCACACCGAGCTCCACCGCGATGCCGATGGCGGCCAGCGAGTTGAGCACGTTGTGGTCGCCCGGCAGGTTGAGCACGATGTCGAGATCGGGCAGCTCCACGCCGTTGCGCCGCTGCACGGTGAAGTGCATCTGCGTGCCCACCGCGCGCACGTTGATGGCGCGCACCTGGGCGTCTTCGGAAAAGCCGTAGCTGGTGATGGGCCGGGCGATCAGCGGCAGGATCTCGCGAATCGCCGCGTCGTCGACACAGACCACGGCCGCACCGTAGAACGGCATCTTGTGCAGGAACTCGACGAACGCGGCCTTGAGCTTGCCGAAGTCATGACCATAGGTGTCCATGTGGTCGGCGTCGATGTTGGTCACGACCGAGAGCACCGGCAGCAGATTCAGAAACGAGGCATCGGACTCGTCGGCCTCGACCACGATGTACTCGCCCGAGCCCAGCGCGGCATTGACACCGGCGCTGTTCAGGCGCCCGCCGATCACGTAGGTCGGGTCGAGCTCGGCGGCGGCCAGCACGCTGGCCACCAGGCTGGTGGTGGTGGTCTTGCCGTGCGTGCCCGCGATGGCCACGCCCTTCTTCATGCGCATGAGTTCGGCCAGCATCACGGCGCGCGGCACCACCGGCACCAGCCTGGCGTGGGCGGCCACCACCTCGGGGTTGTCGTCCTTCACCGCGGTGGACGTGACGATGGCGTCGGCCCCTTCGATGTTCGCAGCGTCGTGACCAATGAACACCTCGGCACCCAGCGCCACCAGCCGGCGCGTGACCGTGCTCTCGCCCAGGTCGCTGCCGGAGATGCGGTAACCCTGGTTGAGCAGCACCTCGGCAATGCCGTTCATGCCGGCGCCGCCAATGCCGACGAAGTGGATGTGTCGAATGGCGTGTTTCATGTGTTCTGCACTTTCGCGAGTTGCTCGCAGGCGGACACCACGGCCGCCACGGCTTCTGTTTTCTGCATCTGTTTGGCCTTCTCGGCCATCGCCACCAGCTGTTCGCGCTGCACGCCTTGCAACCGGAGCGCGAGTTGCTGGGGGCTGAGTTCGGTTTGTGGCACCAGCCAGGCCGCGCCCGCGTCCACCAGGAAGCGCGCGTTGGTGGTCTGGTGGTCGTCCACCGCCGACGGGAACGGCACGAACAGTGCCGCCGCGCCCACGGCGGCGATTTCGGTCACGGTGCTGGCGCCGCTGCGACAGACGATGAGGTCGGCATCCGCGAAGGCCTGGGCCGTGTTGTCGATGAAGGGGGTGAGCTCGGCGTGCACGCCGGCGGCGATGTAGTTGGCGCGCAGGGCGTCGATCTGCTTCTCGCCGCTCTGGTGGGTGACCGTCGGCCTCTGGGCTTCGGGGATCAGCGCCAGCGCCTGCGGCACCACGTCGTTGAGCGCCTTGGCGCCCAGGCTCCCACCCACCACCAACAGGCGCAGCGGACCGCTGCGTCCAGCGAAACGGTCCGCGGGTCCAGGCTGATGCAGGAACGGCGCGCGCAGCGGGTTGCCGACCCACTGGGCCTTCTTGAACACGTTGGGGAAGGCGGTGAACACCCGGTCGGCCACGCCGGCCAGCACCTTGTTGGCCATGCCGGCCACCGAGTTCTGTTCGTGCAGCACCAGCGGTTTGCCGGCCAGCACGCCCATCATGCCGCCCGGGAAACTGATGTAGCCACCCAGGCCCACGACCACGTCGGGCTTCACGCGGCGCACCACCTGCAGCGCCTGCCAGAAAGCGCGCAGCAGGCGCAGCGGCAACAGGGCGAGCGAGATCACGCCCTTGCCGCGCACACCACCGAAGTCGATGGTCTCCAGCGCGAAGCCGCGCGGGGGCACGAGACGGCTTTCCATGCTGGCGGGCGCGCCCAGCCAGTGCACGCGCCAGCCACGCTCGCGCAAGGCTTCGGCCACGGCCAGGCCGGGAAAGATGTGGCCACCGGTGCCACCGGCCATGATCAACGCGCAGGGGGTCATGACCGGCCCCCCTTCATCATCTGGCGGTTCTCGTAGTCGACCCTGAGAACAATGGCAATCGCAACCAGATTGAGCAAGATGGCCGAGCCGCCATAACTCATCAACGGCAGCGTGAGGCCCTTGGTGGGCAGCGCTCCCAGGTTCACACCGATGTTGATGAAGGCCTGGAAACCCATCCACAGGCCCACACCCTGCGCCACCAAGCCGGCAAACACCTGGTCGAGCGCGATGGCCTGGCGACCGATGTGCATGATGCGGCGCGTGAGCCACAGGAACAGGGCAATCAACACCACCACGCCGAGCAGGCCGAACTCCTCGCCGATCACGGCCAGCAGGAAGTCGGTGTGGGCCTCGGGCAGCCAGTGCAGTTTTTCCACGCTGCCGCCCAGGCCCACGCCAAAGATCTCGCCGCGCCCGAACGCGATCAAGGAGTGCGAGAGCTGGTAACCCTTGCCCAGCGCATGCTCCACGCTCCAGGGGTCGAGGTAGGCAAACACACGCTGGCGTCGGAACTCGCTGGTCATGACCATGAGCGCGAACGCGCCCACGACCACCAGCGCCATGAGGAAGAACATGCGCGCGTTCACGCCCCCCAGGAACAGGATGCCCATGGCGATCACCACGATCACCATGAAGGCACCCATGTCGGGCTCGGCCAGCAGCAGCATGCCGACCACGGCCACCGCCACAGCCATCGGCGCCACGGCCTGGAAGAAGCGCTGCTTCACGTCCATCTTGCGCACCATGTAGTCGGCGGCGTAGATCAGCACGGCCAGCTTGGCCAGCTCGGACGGCTGGAAGTTCATGATGCCCAGCGAGATCCAACGCCGGGCGCCATTCACGCCCTTGCCGATGAAGGGCAGCAGCACCAGCGCCAACAACACCAGCGCGATGGCAAACAGGAAGGGCGCCATCTTTTCCCAGCTGCGCAAGGGGAACTGGAACGCCACCACGCCGGCCACCAGCCCGATGGCCATCGAGATCGCGTGGCGCAGCACGAAATGGGTGTGGGCGTAGTTGGCAAAGCGCGGGTTGTCGGGCAGTGCGATCGAGGCCGAATACACCATCACCAGACCCCAGGCGAGCAAGGCCACCACCACCCACAGCAATGGCTGGTCGAAGCCGAGCTCGCGCACGGCCACGTTGCGCGTGCCGGCGTAGGTGCGGTTGGACAGGCGCACCGGCAGGCCGTCGCGCGACGAACCGCCCGCGAGCGCGCCTGCCAGGTCGCGACCCAACAAGCGCGGATTGAGCGCGGCCAGTCCTTCGCGCAGGCGCTGCGACCAGGTCAGGGTGGGCACGGTTTTTTTCTTCACAGGCCACCCTCCAGGCTCATGCCCTGCTCCGCCGCCAGGGCCGCGACGGCGTCCACGAACACGCGTGCGCGGTGCTCGTAGTTGTCGAACATGTCCAGGCTGGCGCAGGCGGGTGACATCAGCACGGCATCGCCCGAGCGGGCCTGTTGCGCGGCGACCGTGACGGCCTCGGGCAGCGTGGTGGCATCGAGCTGAGGCACATGGGCTTCGTCCAGCGCATCGCCCACCGCAGCGCGGATGCGCGCGGCATCGCGACCGATGTAGACCACGGCGCGCGCATGGCGCGCCAGCGGCTCGGCCAGCGGCGCGAAGTCCTGCCCCTTGCCGTCGCCACCCAGGATGACAACCAGCCGGCGCTCGGCGCCCAGACCGTTGACGGCCGCCAGCGTGGCGCCCACGTTGGTGCCCTTGCTGTCGTCGAAGTACTCGATCTCGTCGATGATGGCCACGGGTTCGACGCGGTGCGGCTCACCCCGGTACTCGCGCAGGCCGTGCAGCATGGGGCCGAGGGCGGCACCGGTGGACGTGGCCAGGGCGAGCGCGGCGAGTGCGTTGGCCGCGTTGTGGCGGCCGCGGATGCGCAGCGCGTCGACCGGCATCAAACGCTGGAAATACACCTCTTCATCTTCGTCCGTGGTGCGGCCACGCTTGCGCGTTTCGTCCAGCGCTAGGGCACGCACCAGCCAGGCCATGCCGTTGAGCGATTCGATGCCCCAGTCGCCGGCGCGCCTGGGCGCGTCCAGCCCGAAGCTGGCCCAGGGCCGCGCGCTCTGCTGGCGGTTGCGGTTGCCCACCTTCACCGTCACCAGGCCGGGCTGCAGCGCCATGACCTGCGGGTCGTCGCGGTTGAGCAGCATGAGGGCCTGGGTGCCGAACACGGCGGCCTTGGCCTGCGTGTAGGCGGCCATGCTGCCGTGCCAGTCCAGGTGGTCTTCGGTGATGTTGAGCACGCTGGCGGCGGTGGGCACGCGGTCCCAGTCGGTTCCGGCTGTGTCGTCGAGCTGGAAGCTGGAGAGCTCCAGCACCCAGACGCGGGGCAGGTGCAGTGGCTGGGGGGGTTCGATGGGAGGCGGAACCAGCATGACCGTGCCTTCTTCGTCGGCTTCGGCAGCGGGCTCGGGTGCTTCGTCGTCAACAGGTTCGACTTCGTCGACCGTCCCGGTCTCTGTGTTCACTGGCGGAGCCGCCACCGCCGGTGCTTCGGCCATGGCCTCGGCGGCAGCGCGCTCGTCGTCGGCCTGCTGGGCCACGGCCTCGGCGTCGAGTGCGGCGGACAGCACGTCCAGCAAGGCAGGGCCGATGTTGCCGGCCACGGCCACCTGCACGCCCGCACGCTGCAGCAGCAAGGTGGTGAGCGAGGTCACGGTGGTCTTGCCGTTGGTGCCGGTGATGGCCAGCACCTTGGGGCGGTAGGGCAGGCGCTCGCGTTCGGCGAGGGTCCTCAAGGCGCGGGCAAACAGGCCCAGTTCGCCGAGCACCGCGACGTTGTGCGTCTGCGCCCAGCCAAACACCCGCTGCAGCGCGGCCGGTGCCAGGCCCGGGCTGCGCGCGATCAGGGTCCAGTCCTGGCGCGCCATGAGCGAATCGTCGAAGGCGCCACTCACGAAGGTGGCCCCCGGGCAATCGGTGCGCAGAGCGGTCAGTTGGGGCGGCTGCTCGCGCGTGTCGGCCACGGTCACGTGCGCACCCTGGCGCACGCACCAGCGCGCCATGGCCAGGCCGGAGGCGCCCAGGCCGAGGATGAGGACGTGCTGGTCGTGCATGGTCAGCGCAATTTCAGCGTGGAAAGACCCACCAGGCACAACAGCATGGTGATGATCCAGAAGCGCACGACGACCTGCGTCTCCTTCCAGCCCTTCTTCTCGAAGTGGTGGTGCAGCGGCGCCATCTGGAACAGCCGGCGGCCGGTGCCGTGGCGGCGCTTGGTGTACTTGAACCAGGTCACCTGCAGCATCACCGAAAGCGCTTCCACCACGAAGATGCCACCCATGATGGCCAGCACGATTTCCTGCCGCACGATGACGGCGATGGTGCCCAGCGCGCCGCCGAGCGCGAGCGCACCCACGTCGCCCATGAACACTTGCGCCGGGTGGGTGTTGAACCACAGGAAGGCCAGACCCGCGCCCGCCATGGCGGCGCAGAAGATCAGCAGCTCACCGGCACCCGGGATGTGCGGCAGCAGCAGGTATTTCGCGAACACCGCATTGCCGGTGACGTAGGCGAACACGCCCAGGGCCGAGCCCACCATCACCACCGGCATGATGGCCAGGCCGTCAAGCCCGTCGGTGAGGTTGACCGCGTTGCTCGAACCGACGATGACGAGGTACGTCATGACCACGAAGCCGAACACGCCCAGCGGGTAACTGATCTCTTTGAAGAAGGGCACGAGCAGACCGGCCTGCGGCGGCAGGTCGAGCGTGAAGCCGGAAGACACCCAGGCAAAGAACAGCTGCAACACCCGCAGGTTGCTGGTCTCGGACACGCTGAACACCAGGTAGAACGCGGCGACCAGACCGATGATGGATTGCCACATGTATTTCTCGCGCGATCGCATGCCTTCGGGGTCCTTGTGCACCACCTTGCGCCAGTCGTCGACCCAGCCGATGGCGCCAAAGCCCAGCGTGACCAGCAGCACGATCCACACGAAGCGGTTGGTCAGGTCGAACCACAGGATGGTGGAGAGCGCAATGGAAAACAGGATCAGCACACCGCCCATGGTGGGCGTGCCGCCCTTGCTGATGTGGGTCTGCATCGCGTACTCGCGGATCGGCTGGCCGATCTTGAGCGCGGCGAGGCGGCGGATGAAGAAGGGACCCGCGCCCAGGCCGACCAGCAGCGCGGTCATGGCGGCCATGACCGCACGGAACGTGAGGTACTGGAACACCCGCAGGAAACCGAAATCGGGCGACAGGCCTTGCAGCCACAGGGCCAGGCTAGGCAGCATGGGCGTTGTCCTTCTTGTTGTTGTGTTGTGTGGGATCGAGTGCCAGCAAGGCCTGCACCACGCGCTCGGTGCGCATGAAGCGCGAACCCTTGACCAGCACGCTCTGGAACACGGGGCGGTCGTCGCTCACGGCGGCGCACACCGCACCGGCCATGGCGGGCACTTCGTTCCAGTGCGTGACGGCGGGCCACACCCTGGCTGCCTGGCCCATCCAGTCACCGGCCACGTGCACCGCCTCGATGCCGCGTTGGCGCGCGTGGCGCAGCACCTCTTCGTGGAACGCGAGGCCTTGCTCACCCACCTCGCCCATGTCGCCGAGCACCAGCAGGCGCGGCGCGGGCAGCTCGGCCAGCACGTCGATGGCCGCGCGCACCGAGTCCGGGTTCGCGTTGTAGGTGTCGTCGATCAGGGTGAGGGTGCGGCCGTCCAGATGCAGCGCCAGTGCGCGCGAGCGTCCGCCCACCGGCTCGAAGGCGTCGAGTCCGCGCACCACGGCGTCCAGCGTCACGCCCGCAGCCAGCGCGCAGGCGGTGGCCGCCAGGGCATTGCGCACGTTGTGCCGGCCGGCAATCTTCAGATGCACCGTGCCCTTGCCCGCGGGCGAGGTGAAACACAGCGTCCAGGCACCGTCCTGCCATTCGGTCTTGAGCGCCAACACGTCGGCCGCGGGGTCGGTGTCGCTGAAGGTCATCACGCGGCGGCCCGCGGCGAGACCACGCCACAGCGGTGTGTAGGTGTCGTCGGAGGGAAACACGGCCACACCGTCGCCCGCCAGCGCCTGGATGACCTGACCGTTTTCGAGCGCCACGGCTTCCACCGTGGCCATGAACTCCTGGTGCTCGCGCTGTGCGTTGTTCACCAGGGCCACCGTGGGCAGCGCAATGGCGGCCAGTTCGGCGATCTCACCGGGATGGTTCATGCCGAGCTCGACCACCGAGAGTTTGTGCGCCGCGCGGAGGCGCAGCAGCGTGAGCGGCACACCGATGTCGTTGTTGAAATTGCCCTGCGTGGCGTGGGCCGCATCGCCCACCGCCGCACGCAGGATGAACGCGATCATCTGCGTCACGGTGGTCTTGCCGTTGCTGCCGGTCACGGCGATCAGCGGCAGATGGAACTGGCTGCGCCACAACCGGGCGAGCTCGCCGAGGGCGCGGCGCGTGTCGGGCACTTCCACGCCGGGCAGGCCCGCCTGAGTCAGGCCACTGTGCGCGATGGCGGCCACGGCGCCCTGCGCCGCCGCCTGCGGCAGGAAATCGTGCGCATCGAAACGCTCACCCTTGAGCGCGACGAACAGGTCGCCCGGCTGCAGGCTGCGCGTGTCGGTGTGCACGCGGGTGAACGTCAGGTCGGGCTGGCCCACCACTCGGGCACCGGTGAGCTGGGGAAGCAACTGACCGAGCGTCTTCATGCGTGTGCTCCCTGCGCTGCGCGCCGGGCCAGCGCCTGGCGTGCCTGAACGAGGTCGGAAAAGGGCGTCTTCACCCCCATCACCTCCTGGTAATCCTCGTGGCCTTTGCCGGCGATCAGCACCACGTCGGATGCCTGGGCGCATGCCACCACGGTGGCGATGGCCGCGGCACGGTCGGGCTCGACCAGGGCGGCCCCGGCGTGGGAGAGGCCCGTGACCATCTGGCTCAGGATGCGGACCGGGTCTTCACTGCGCGGGTTGTCGCTGGTGAGCACGACGTGGACGGCTCCGCGCTCGGCCACGGCGGCCATGAGCGGGCGCTTGCCGGCATCGCGGTCGCCCCCACAGCCCACCACCACCCACAGGGCACCGCCCCGCTGGGCCGCCAGGGGCTGGACGGCTTGCAATGCTTTTTCCAGTGCATCGGGCGTGTGCGCGTAGTCCACCAGCACCAGCGGCTGATCGATGGCGACGACTTCGGCCTGCTCCATGCGCCCGGGCACCGGTGTGAGCGCTCCGCAGGCCTTCACGGCCTGTTGCAGCGAGATGCCCACGCTGCGGGCTGCCGCGATCACGCACAGCAGGTTGGACACGTTGTAGCGGCCCACCAAAGGCACTTGCAAGGTGTGTCGCTCCACTTCGACGCCCTGCAGGTCCCGCTCAACCACGCCGAAGGCCATGCCGGCGCGGGTGAAGGTGATGTCCACGGCATTCAGCCGGGCCGTTGAATCGATGCCCACGGTCCACAGGTCCAGCCCACGTCCGTTCGCGCGAGACGCCAGTTGCCCGCCCCGGCCATCATCGGTGTTGACCACCGCCGCGCCCAGACCAGGCCAGTCGAACAGCATTGCCTTGGCCTCCCAGTAGGCATCCATGCTGCCGTGGAAGTCGAGGTGGTCCTGGGTGAAATTGGTGAACACGGCCACGCGCACCCGCGTGGCGTTCAGGCGTCCTTCGATCAGGCCGATGGACGAGGCTTCAATCGCACAGGCTTTCACACCTTCGTCCACATACTGGCGCAACTGCTGCTGCAGCATCACCGGGTCGGGCGTTGTGAGGCCCGTGGGCACCAAGGTCGAGCCCGGTTGACCCATGCCCAGGGTACCGATCACCGCACAAGGCCGCGCACAGACCGAGAGCAGCTGCGCGATCCACCAGGCGCACGAGGTCTTGCCGTTGGTGCCGGTGATGGCCAGCACGTCGAGCGCGGCGCTCGGGTGATCGCAAAACCCGCTGGCAATGGCGCCGGCCTGCGCCTTGAGGCCACGCACAGCCAGCACGCGTTCATCCTCCAACGCAAAGGCCTCGACACCGTCTCGCTCGACCACAGCCGCCACGGCGCCAGACGCCAGGGCGCTGTGCACGAAGCGACGCCCGTCGGTGGCCGCACCGGGCCAGGCGACGAAACCATCACCCGGCTGCAAGCGACGGCTGTCGCAGTGCAGCGCGCCGGTCACGGTCGCGCGCAACCATGCAGCGACGTCCTGGGGCTGGTCCAGCGTCTTCATCAAAACGACTCCTCGACCACTTCGGTGACGATCTGCGGCTTCACGCTCATGTCCGGCTGAACGCCGAGGATGCGCAAGGTCTGCTGCACCGTTTCGCTGAACACGGGCGCCGCCACCAGACCACCGTAGTACTGACCGTTGGTGGGCTCGTCGACCATCACGGCCACCACGATGCGCGGGGCCTCCACCGGCGCCAGTCCCACGAAGAAGCTGCGGTACTTCTTGTCGGCGTAGCCCTTGCCTTCCTGTTTGCGCGCGGTGCCCGACTTGCCGCCCACCGAATAGCCCATGGTCTGCGCACGCGAGCCGGTGCCGCCCGGGCCCGCCGCGAGCTGCAGCATGGCGCGCACGGCCACCGCGTTCTTCTCGCTGAACACGCGCACACCACCCACCGGCTCCTCGGCCTTCTGCAGCGTGACCGGTATCAGCTCGCCGTCGCGCGCGAAGATGGTGTAGGCCTGTGCGAGCTGGAACAACGAGGCCGAGAGGCCGTAGCCGTAGCTCATGGTGGCCTGCTCGATCGGACGCCAGGATTTGTAGGGGCGCAGGCGGCCGGTGACGGCACCGGGAAACGGCACCTGGGGCTTCTGGCCGAACCCGGCCTGGGCGTAGGTCTCCCACATTTCGCGCGGGCTCATCTGCATCGCCAGCTTGACCGTGCCCACGTTGCTCGACTTCTGGATGATCTGGGACACGGTCAACACATCATTGGGATGCGAATCGCTGATGGTGGAGCCCCCGATCGTGATGCGGCCGGGTGCCGTGTTGATCGGCGTGGTGGGCTTGACCAGCCCCTTGTCCAGCGCGAGTGCGGTGATGAAGGGCTTCATGGTCGAACCGGGTTCGAAACTGTCGGTGAGCACGCGGTTGCGCAACTGCTCGCCGCTGAGGTTCGTGCGCCGGTTGGGGTTGAAGCTGGGGTAGTTGGCCAGGGCGAGCACCTCGCCGGTCCGGGTGTCGAGCACCACCACGCTGCCCGCGCGCGCCTTGTGGGTCAGCACGGCTTCCTTGAGCTTCTGGTACGCGAAGTACTGCACCTTGCTGTCGATCGAGAGCTGCAGGTCCGGGCCGTCCACCGGCGGCACCACGGCGCGCACGTCTTCAACCACGCGACCCAGGCGGTCCTTGATGACGCGGCGCGAACCGTTCTTGCCCGAGAGTTGCTGGTTGAACGCCAGCTCCACGCCCTCCTGGCCCCGGTCTTCCACGTTGGTGAAACCGACCACGTGCGCGGCCGCTTCACCCTCGGGGTACTGGCGCTTGTACTCACGGCGCTGGTAGACGCCCTTGATGCCCAACGCGGCGATCTCCTTGGCCACGGGCTCGTCCACCTGGCGCTTGACCCACACGAAAGTCTTGTCGTCCACCAGCAGGCGCTTGCGCAGCTCGGCCAAAGGCATCTCCAGCAGCTTGGCCAGCTGGCGCAGCTTGGGATCGGCGCGGTCCACGTCTTCAGGGATGGCCCAGATGCTTTGCGCGACCACGCTTGAGGCGAGGATCAAACCGTTGCGATCGAGCACGCGACCCCGGTTGGCCGGCAGTTCCAGCGTGCGGGCAAAGCGGACCTCGCCCTGGCGCTGGAAAAAGTCGTTGCCGAACACCTGCACGTACGCGGCGCGGCCACCAAGGCCTGCGAACGCCACCGCCAGCGCCGCGACGATGAACTTGCTGCGCCACACTGGCGTCTTGCTGGCCAGCAGCGGGCTGGCGCTGTAGTTGATGCTGCGGCTCATTTCGCAACCTCCGCAGGCGCTGCGGGCTCGAACACCGTCACGTACTGCGTGATGCCCGGCGTGACCGGGCGCATCTGCAACTGGCGCGTGGCGAGCTGCTGCACCCGCGCCGGCGTGGCCTGCGCGCGCTTTTGCACCTGCAGTTGCTCGTGCTCGGCATCGAGCTTGCGCGACTGCGCCTGCGCCTTGTCGAGCGCGGCGTACAGACGGCGGGATTCGTACTGGGTGTGCACCAGGTAAAAAGCGCTGGCGACCACGGCCAGCAGCAGCACGAGGTTCAGCCTGATCATGCTGCGGCCTCGGTTCTTTCGGCCACGCGCATCACTGCGCTGCGCGAACGGGCATTGGCCTTCACTTCCTCGTCCGACGGCATCACACGCTTCAAACCGCGCAGCGCCATGGGCGCGGGTTCGGCAAACGGCACGCGACGGTCCACCACGGCGCGCGAATGGCGCGCCATGAACTGCTTGACCATGCGGTCTTCAAGCGAGTGGAAGCTGATCACCACCAGATGTCCTCCGGGACGCAAGACGTGCAGGCTGGCCTCTAGCGCTTGTTGCAGCTCTTCAAGCTCGGCGTTGATGAAAATCCGAAAAGCCTGAAATGTGCGCGTTGCAGGGTCCTTGCCCGGCTCGCGGGTTTTGACCGCGCCAGCCACGACT
>NZ_JAKFEO010000040.1:0-70195 GCF_036675665.1 Hydrogenophaga sp.
CATCGTGGCGGCCGACAACGGCGACGCCTGGGTGGAAGTGCGCGGCAAGCAGATCTCGGCCCAGCAGGTCAGCGCCGACATCCTGCGCAAGATGAAGAAGACCGCCGAGGACTACCTGGGCGAGCCGGTCACCGAGGCCGTGATCACCGTGCCCGCCTACTTCAACGACGCACAGCGCCAGGCCACCAAGGACGCCGGCCGCATCGCCGGCCTCGATGTGAAGCGCATCATCAACGAGCCCACCGCCGCGGCCCTGGCCTTCGGCCTGGACAAGCAGGAAAAAGGCGACCGCAAGATCGCGGTGTATGACCTGGGTGGTGGCACGTTCGACGTGTCCATCATCGAGATCGCCGACGTCGATGGCGAGAAGCAGTTTGAAGTGCTCTCCACCAACGGCGACACCTTCCTGGGCGGCGAAGACTTCGACCAGCGCATCATCGACTACATCATTGCCGAGTTCAAAAAGGACCAGGGCGTTGACCTGTCGAAAGACGTGCTCGCGCTGCAGCGCCTGAAGGAAGCCGCCGAGAAGGCCAAGATCGAGCTGTCCAGCTCGGCCGCGACCGACCTGAACCTGCCCTACATCACCGCCGACGCCTCGGGCCCCAAGCACCTGAACATCAAGCTCACGCGCGCCAAGCTCGAAGCCCTGGTGGACGAGCTGATCGAACGCACCATCGCGCCCTGCCGCATGGCCATCAAGGATGCCGGCATCAGCGTCTCCGACATCCACGACGTGATCCTGGTCGGCGGCATGACCCGCATGCCCAAGGTGCAGGAGAAGGTGAAGGAGTTCTTCGGCAAGGAACCGCGCAAGGACGTGAACCCCGACGAAGCCGTGGCCGTGGGCGCAGCCATCCAGGGCCAGGTGCTCTCGGGTGACCGCAAGGACGTGCTGCTGCTCGACGTGACCCCGCTGTCGCTGGGCATCGAGACCATGGGCGGCGTCATGACCAAGATGATCCAGAAGAACACCACGATCCCGACCAAGTTCGCGCAGACCTTCTCGACCGCCGAGGACAACCAGCCGGCCGTGACCATCAAGGTGTTCCAGGGCGAACGCGAGATCGCCTCGGGCAACAAGCTGCTGGGTGAATTCAACCTCGAAGGCATCCCGGCTTCGCCGCGCGGCATGCCGCAGATCGAGGTGTCGTTCGACATCGACGCCAACGGCATCCTGCACGTGGGCGCCAAGGACAAGGGCACCGGCAAGGAAAACAAGATCACCATCAAGGCGAACACGGGTCTGTCCGAAGCCGAGATCCAGCAGATGGTGAAGGACGCCGAGCTCAACGCCGCCGACGACAAGAAGAAGGTCGAACTTGTGCAGGCGCGCAACCAGGCCGAGGCCATGGTGCACAGCGTGAAGAAGAGCCTGGGCGAACACGGTGACAAGCTCGAAGCGGCCGAGAAGGAAGCCATCGAGTCGGCCCTGAAGGACGCGGAAGAAGCAGCCAAGGGCGAGGACAAGGAAGCCATCGAAGCGAAAACCGAAGCGCTGATGACAGCCAGCCAGAAGCTCGGCGAGAAGGTGTACGCCGCCTCGCAAGCGGAGCAGGCGGCCACCGCCGAGAGCGCACCGCAAGGCAGCAGCAAGGCGAACGACGACGACGTCGTCGACGCCGAAGTCAAGGAAGTGAAGAAGTCCTGATCGGCTGAAGCTTTTCGATCATCCGCCGCGTCAGGGAAGCCTGTCGCGGCGTTTGTGTTCCAACCGAACCCCCAGGGGCTGTTCCCCAAACACCATGGCTAAACGCGATTTTTACGAAGTGCTGGGCGTGCCCAAGAACGCCGCAGACGAAGAAATCAAAAAGGCGTATCGCAAGCTTGCGATGAAGCACCACCCCGACCGCAACCAGGGCGATGCCTCCAAGGCGGCGGAAGAGCGATTCAAGGAGGCGAAAGAAGCCTACGAGATGCTTTCTGACCCGCAGAAAAAGGCGGCATACGACCAGTACGGCCACGCCGGCGTGGACCCCAACCTGCGCGGCGGCGCGGCCGGCGCCGAGGGCTTCGGCGGCTTCTCGGAGTCGTTCGGCGACATCTTTGGCGACATCTTCGGTGGCGCGCGCGGCCAGCGCAGTGGCCGCCAGGTCTACCGCGGTGCCGACCTGTCGTACGCCATGGAGATCTCGCTGGAAGAAGCGGCCGGCGGCAAGGAAACGCAGATCCGCATCCCGAGCTGGGACGACTGCGAAACCTGCAGCGGCACCGGCGCCAAACCGGGCACCAGCGTGAAGACCTGCAGCACCTGCCACGGGCAAGGCTCGGTGCAAATGCGCCAGGGTTTCTTCAGCGTGCAGCAGACCTGCCCGCAGTGCGCCGGCACCGGCAAGATCATTCCCGAGCCCTGCACCACCTGCCACGGCCAGGGCAAGATCAAGAAGCAGAAGACGCTGGAAATCAAGATCCCCGCCGGCATCGACGACGGCCAGCGCATCCGCAGCACCGGCAACGGCGAACCCGGCCAGAACGGTGGCCCGTCAGGCGACCTCTACATCGAAGTGCGGCTGCGCAAGCACGACATCTTCGAACGCGAGGGCGACGACCTGCACTGCCAGGTGCCGGTGAGCATGACGGTGGCCGCCCTGGGCGGCGAGATCGACGTGCCCACGCTCGCGGGCAAGGCCACCATCGACCTGCCCGAAGGCACCCAGAGCGGCAAGACCTTCCGCCTGCGCGGCAAGGGTGTCAAGGGCGTGCGCAGCAGCTACCCCGGGGACCTGTACTGCCACGTGGCGGTGGAAACCCCGATCAAGCTCACCGAGCACCAGCGCAAGCTGCTGAAGGAACTCGACGAATCGTTCAGGAAGGGCGGCCACAAGCACAGCCCAAACGACAAGGGCTGGTTCGAGAAGGCGAAGTCGTTCTTCAGTTGATCTGACGTCAGGGCGGTGTGCCGCGCGAGGATGCGCGAACGGTGTTGAGCTGTTCGCTCAACCACTGACGGGTCGGGACCGGCGCATCGCGGCCGCACCTGACCTGATAAGGCCGGCCCGAGAGGCTGCTGCGGGACGCGGCGAGCTCGATGAACTGCTCCGCGCTCTGCACCGTTCCCTTCTTCTCGATGTACTCGAGCTTGCGCAGCAGATGGGCCTTGGCCCGCGCGCCGTCGTGCCAGGCGCCGTTGCGCTGGAACCAGCAAGTCGAGGCTTCGAGGCGGTTCAGGATCATTTCGATTTCCGCACGCACCGGCGCGGGGGTGGGTTCGGCGAAAGCCATGCAGCACACCCATGCCTGCAGGGCAAGAACCCCGTGACAACGCTTCACGCCGGATCCCCGGCCTCACGAGCGATGTAGCCCTGCTTCAACGCCATGCCCTGGTTCTCGAAGATGGCCATGGCGGTGCTCATTCGCCTGAACCCCAGCTTGCCGTAGAAGGATTCCTTGCCCGGCACCGCGTAGAGAAGGATTTTTCGGTGTCCGCGCGATGCGACCACCAGCCTGGTGATGATCTCCTTTCCCAGGCCGGTTCCCTGGTGGCTGGGCAGAACGGCCACGTCGCAGATGTACGCACAATCCGCTCCATCGGCGAGCGCCCTTCCGACGCCGACCAGGCGCCCCTCGTCGTAGGCAAGGCAACGGAACATGCTGTTGGAGAAAACCGTCTTGAGCCAGGCCGGGCTCTTGTTGCCGAGCGGCGCCGCCAGGTAGAGCGCGGACAACTCGTCCCAATCCAGGGTGTCAAGTGATTCGGACCAGCGAATGGGCACGGTGTCTCCTCCGATGTTCGAGGCCAGCAGCGGCCCGCACGTCAACCTTTGAATTCCTGATCGCTTCGCGGCGCATCCGCAAGCTGCTCGTCCAGCGATTGGCGGTACTTGATGCAGCCCCGCATGAACTGCGGCCAAACCGGGACTTCCAGCGATGGAGCGACCCTTTCCGGCAACAGCGCCCACAGAGCGGGATGGTGCCAGCACAGGTCATGGCCACTGGCATCTCGATGAGATCGAATGGCATCACGCAGCTTTTTGACCTCCGCGACGAGTTGTTCGCGCGACCGGGATTCAAGATCCTCGTCCATAGCAGCCTCCACAGGTGAGTGAGCCTTTTGCCATTGCTGAGCAAGCACCGCCAGTCGTGCACTGTATCGGCATCTGGCGCGTCATCCCCACGCCGACTATCTCCTTCATTGCCAACATCGATTGGCCTCGATCAATAGCTTTTGCCAAACTCTCAACTCCTGTCGATTCAAGAGGAGTGCTTGTGGCCGAACTGATCCGACAAGTCCGCCCCGTCTGGGCCCAGGTGCAGCAACTGGAACTGCCGGTGCCGCCGCACGCCCTGCGCAACGCCCTCTTTGCCTTGGGCATCGGTCTGTTGACGATGGCGGGCCTTGCCTCGCTCAGCACGTTCTGGGCGCCCACGCGCGCCTGGTGGGATGCTGCCGAACACGGCAATGCCATGGTGGCGGGCGTGCAGGCCTCGTTGCTGGCGGCGGTGGCCACCGCCGTGGGTGCCTTGCCGGTGTTTCTGGTGCAGCGCGTGAGCAAGTTGCAGGAAGCGGCGTTGATGTCGTTCTCGGCCGGCATCATGCTGGCCGCTGCCATCTTCGCCTTGCTGCTGCCTTCGCTGGAGGCAGGGCAGGCGCTGCTCGGCGGTCGTGTCGGTGCTGCCGCACTCAGTGGCGCGGGCCTGGCGCTGGGCATGGGCCTCATGCTCGCGGTGGACCACTTCACGCCGCACGAACATGCGGTGCTGCCGCCCGCCGCGCACGGTCACACCAACGCGCACACGGCCAACGCGGCGCAAGGCGCCAGACTCATGGTGCTGGCCATCCTGATCCACAACGTGCCCGAGGGACTCGCGGTGGGCGCGGCCTATGCGGGCGTCGGCGAGGCGGGGGGCTCGCAGGCGGGTGCTTCCGTGGCGCTGGCCATCGGGCTGCAGAACATGCCCGAGGGCCTGATCGTGGCGATGGCTTTGCGCACGCTGGGCCGCAGCGCGGGCCAGGCCTGGGGTGTGGCCGCGCTCACGGGCCTGGCCGAGCCGCTGGGCGCCATCGTGGGCCTGGCGGTGCTGGGCAGCGTGCCGGTGTTCTACCCACTGGGCATGGCGCTGGCGGCGGGTGCGATGCTGTTCGTGGTGAGCCACGAGATCATTCCCGAGACACACCGCAACGGCTTCGAGACCATGGCCACCGGCACTTTGCTGGCAGGCTTCATCTTCATGCTGCTGATGGATGCGGCACTGGCCTGAGCAACGTCAGCGGCTCGGGCATGCGTTGAACGCACGCTCGATCCTGAAAGCCTTGTCCACACCGGGATCGGGCATCAGCGGCCCGTTCGGCTCAAGCCAGTAGTTCAGGGCCAGCCTGCGCAGTTCGGCACTGTGGATCGCAAATGCCTCCCGACGTTCAAGTTCAAGGATCATTTCCCGGGTCGCGTCGAAGGCCTCTGTGCCCATCTGCTGAAAACGCAGCCGACCACCGCCGTGCTGCTCATAGATGTATCGCTGCAGCTTGAGGTTCGACACCATCCATTCCGCGAAGAACGGGTCTTCTGGTTCGTCGGCCTCCCCCCGGCATCGGCGGTACTCGCGGTCGAGCTGCATGAATCGTTGAATCTCCTGATCGGTCGGTTTCAGGCGCTGCTGATGGGGCTGCAGGTAGGCCCTGATGGCCGGGAGCACGACAAGGTCGCGCAGGTGCTCTGCCCGGGTCGCGTCGTCAGATCCTTTCAACTGGCTCTCCAGCACGGGTTGGCGGCCCACGTGTCCGATCACGCGGTCCTGGGCCAGCGCACTGGTGAGCAGGAACAGACACAGGCAAGCGACGAAGTGTTTCATGGCAAGACTCCAAAAAATAGCCGGATCCGCATTCACGCACATGGCCAGGTTCGGTACTCCCCCCGGTCCTGCTGGAGTGACGGTGCACCCGTCCGGGGTGTGCCCAGGCGCGGCGTAAGATGCCTCGGATGAGCGTTCACATCCGATTTCTTGGGGGAGCCGGCACCGTCACCGGCTCGAAGTACCTGGTCGAACACGATGGCCAGAGCGTCCTGGTCGACTGCGGTCTGTTTCAGGGATACAAGCAGCTTCGCTTGCGCAACCGCGACCCGCTGCCCGTGACGCCCAACCACATCGGCGCCGTGTTGCTCACGCACGCGCACCTGGATCACAGCGGGTATTTGCCATTGCTGGCACGCGAAGGGTTTCACGGCAAGGTGTGGGCCACGCCGGCCACGCGCGATCTGGCGCAGATCCTGTTGCCCGACAGCGGCCACATCCAGGAAGAAGACGCGGCCTTTGCCAACCGCAAGGGCTTCTCCAAACATTCGCCCGCCCTGCCTCTCTACACCGAGAGCGATGCGCTGCAAAGCCTCAAGCTGTTTCGTACCGTGGCCATGCACCAGGCTTTCGAGCCGCTGCCGGGCTGGACCGCGCAGTTCTCGGGCGCGGGCCACATCCTCGGCGCGGCCAGCCTGCTGCTGGAAGTGGGTGGTCGGCGCATCCTGTTCTCGGGTGATCTCGGACGGCCCGACGACGCGCTGATGTTCGCGCCCGACGCACCACCCGCAGCCGACGTGGTGCTGTGCGAATCCACCTACGGTGATCGTGATCACCCGGACGAAGACGTGATGGCCGAACTGAGCCCGGCACTGGCGCGCGTGTGTGCGCGCGGCGGCTCGGCCGTGGTGCCGGTGTTTGCGGTGGGTCGCGCACAGGCCCTGCTGCACGCCATTGCACAGCTCAAGGCGTCTGGCCAGTTGCCGCACAGCCTGCCGGTCTACCTCGACAGCCCGATGGCCATCCACAGCACCGAGCTGTTTGCGCGCCACCTGGGCGAGCACCGGCTGAACGCGGATCAGTGCCACGCCATGGCGCAGGTGGCGAAGATGACGCGCACGGCCGACGAGTCCAAGGCGATTGCGCGCCAGCACGGCCCCAAGGTGATCCTGGCCGCCAGCGGCATGGCCACCGGCGGGCGCGTGTTGCACCACCTGGTGCAGTACCTGGGCGATCACCGCAACATGGTGCTGCTCACCGGCTACCAGGCCCCCGGCACACGCGGCGCCACGCTGGCCAACGGTGGCGCCCAATTGCGAATCCACGGGCAAGACCTGCCGGTGCGCGCCGAGATCGTGCAACTCAAATCCGCCTCGGCGCATGCCGACGCCGGGCAACTCATGGCCTGGCTGCGTGCCCTGCCCCGTCCCCCGCGCCGCGTGTTCGTCACGCACGGCGACATGGAGGCTTCCGACCGGCTGCGCCACCGCATCGAAACCGAGCTGCGCTGGCAGGCCCTGGTGCCCGAACATGGCAGCACCTGGAGTGCTTGAAGAAGCACCCCCCGCGTCGCCTTCGGCGCCTCCCCCCTCTCTCGCCTTCGGCGGGAGGGGGGCGACACCTGGGGCCGGCGGAGCCGGACCCTCGGTGTCCCTGGTCTGGGTTGGCTCATGCGGGGCGGCTCGCGCTCCGTGCCGTGCCGTGCCGTGCCGTGCCGTGCATGAAAATTGAACATTTGCTGACACGGGTGTGTTGAACCCGCACCAACCATCCCACTCGAATCTTGATGACACGACACCTTCCATTGCTCCTGGGCGCTGCCCTGCTCTCATCCGCGGTCTGGGCGCAGTCGCCCGCCCCCGCCCCCAACCCCGAATTCGACAACTGCCTGAACACGCTGCGCGCTCCGGCGCGCGCCGCTGGCGTGCGCGACGAGACCTTTGCGATGCACACGCAGAACCTCGCGCCCGACATGAGCGTGATCGACAAGCTCAACTTCCAGCCCGAGTTCCGCACGGCCATCTGGGACTACCTGGCCGGCCTCGTGGACGAAGAGCGTGTGGCCGAGGGCCGCGCCATGCTGGAGCGTCACGCCGAAACACTGGCGCGGGTCAACGACAAGTACGGCGTGGACCCCGCCACGGTGGTTGCGGTGTGGGGCGTGGAGAGCAACTTCGGCCAGACCTTTGGCAAGTCGCCGCTGGTGCAGTCGCTGGGCACGCTCTCGTGCTTCGGGCGGCGGCAGGCTTACTTCCGCACCGAGCTGTTTTCGGCGCTGCGCATCCTGCAGGCCGGCCACATTGCGCCTGAGCGTTTTGTCGGTTCGTGGGCCGGCGCCTTCGGCCACACGCAGTTCATGCCCAGCACCTTCGAGCGGCTGGCGGTGGACTTCGACGGCGACGGCAAGGCCGATCTGATGGACAGCACCAGCGACGCGCTGGCGTCCACGGCCCATTTCCTGACCCGGGCCGGCTGGCAAACCGGCCAGCCCTGGGGTTTTGAAGTGAAGCTGCCCGAGGGTTTCAGCACCGCAGGTGAGGGCCGCCGCACCAAACGCGGCATGAGCGAATGGGCAGCGCGCGGCCTCAAACGGGTCGACGGATCGCCACTGCCCGCCACGGGCAACGCCGGCCTCATGACCCCCGCCGGCCCGCAAGGCCCGGCCTTCCTGGTGCTGCGCAACTTCGACGCGATCTATGGCTACAACGCGTCCGAGAGCTACGGCCTGGCCATCGCCCATCTGTCGGACCGGCTGCGCGGTGGTGGCCCCTTCGCAACGCCGTGGCCCACCGACGACCCCGGCCTCTCGCGCGCCGAGCGCCGCGAGGTGCAGACCCTGTTGATCGCGCGCGGCCACGACATCGGCGCGGTGGACGGCATGCTGGGCGACAAGAGCCGCGTGGCGATCCGCGCCGAGCAGGAACGCCTGGGGCACGAGGCCAACGGGCGCGCGGGGCAGAAGCTGCTGAAGGCCTTGCGCGGCGGTTGAGGCTCAGGCCGCGCCGCCATCGGCGCGGGCCAGATTGCGTGCCAGGCGAACGCCGGCCGCGCGCATCCGTTCCTTGAGCGCGGGCGGCTCCAGCACATCGAAGTCCACGTCCAGCGCCATGAGCCAGTAGACCAGGGCGTCCAACTGGTGGGCACCACACAGCATGAGGCAGCGCGTGTCGTCGATGGGCTCGAGCGTGGCGGCCGAGTGCGCGATGCTGCGCTCCATCTCGGCGTGCGGCCGGTGCAACACCACCCGCGCCTGTTCACCCGGCACGCCCATGACCGAACGCGAGACGTAGGCGCGCAGATCACCCGCCGGCGCGGCGCGCGGTGCGAAATGCGCACCGGTGCTCGGCGCGCCCTCCACGCGGTCGATGCGAAAAGTGCGCCAGTCGTCGCGCGCCGGGTCCCAGGCCACGAGGTACCAGCGGCTGCCGGTGTGCACGAGGCCCTGCGGTTCCACCGTGCGCACCGTGCTCTGGCCGCGCATGTCGCGGTACGCGAAGCCCACCTGCAGCTGGTCGCGGCAGGCCGTGGCCAGCGTGGCCAGCACGCCGGCATCGATGGTCGGACCCATGCGCTGCATCGGCACGATGGCCGAGCGCAGGGCATGGGTGCGGCGGCGCAGGCGGGTGGGCATCACCTGCTCCAGCTTGACCAGCGCGCGCAGCGAACCTTCCTCCACGCCGCTCACGGTGCCCGCGGCGGCGATCTGCAACGCGATGGCCACGGCCAGCGCCTCTTCGTCGTCGAGCAGCAGCGGCGGCAGCGACTGGCCCGCGCGAAACGCATAGCCACCCGCCACGCCGCTGCTGGCGTGGATGGGGTAGCCGAGTTGGCGCAGCCGGTCGATGTCGCGGCGCAGGGTGCGCGGGTGCACCTCCAGCCGCTCGGCCAGTTCGGGGCCCGCCCAATGGCTGCGGGTCTGCAGCAAAGACAACACCCGCAGCAAGCGTGAAGATGAAGAAAGCATGGTCAGACTCTACCTCTTGTCGAGGGCAGAAAGTGTCCGCAATCGGGGCGACATTGCGGACACGGGTTCGACGCGGTGTCGAACCGGCCTTCAACCCTTCCAAGGAGCCCCCTCATGTCCAACATCGTTCTCTACTGGCACCCCATGTCCAGCGCCACCCCGGTTGCCTGTGCACTCGCCGAACTCGGCGTGACGCACGAACGCGTCAAGGTCGACATCACCACCGGCGAGCAGCGCCGGCCCGACTTCCTCGCGCTCAACCCCAACGGCAAGGTGCCCACGCTGACGGTGGACGGCGCGCCGATGTTCGAGGCGCTGGCGATCGAGATATGGCTGGGCGAACAGTACGGTGTGAAGAGCGGCCTGTGGCCTGCAACCGGCACGCCAGCGCACCTGCAGGCGGTGTCGTGGAGCACCTGGTCGTACGTGACCTACGGCGCGCCGCTCGTGCGCCTGCAGGCCGCGAAGGATCTGGGCACGCCCGACGATGCCCATGGCACCGCGGCACGCAAAAACCTTGACGAGCTGCTGGCCCTGCTCGATGCCCGCCTGAGCCGGCAGCCCTGGATGTTGGGCGAAGCGTATTCGCTGGTGGACCTGATCGTGGGCTCGGTGATCGGCTACAGCGCCTACATCGGCGCGCCGGTGCAGAAGCACCCGCACGTGATGGCGTGGCTGGGCAAGGTGCAGGCGCGCCCTTCGATGCAGATCGACGCTTGACGATTCATGTTTCCGGAGCAAAGTGCCTCATCCAGAGCACCCGAGGGTCCGGCTCCGCCGGCCCCAGGGTGCGCCCCCCCCTGAGGGGGGACGCGCGCAGCGCGGCGGGGGGTGCTACAGCTTCACCGCCGTGCCGCTCACGGCGACCATCATCATCCCGTTGGTCTCGCCGAGCACTTCGTAGTCGAAGTCGATGCCGATCACGCCGTTGGCGCCCATCTCGCGCGCCGACTCGATGAGGTCTTCCATGGCCGCGTCGCGCGCGCCCGAGAGAGCGCGCTCGTAGCCACCGGCACGGCCACCCACCACATCGCGCACCGAGGAAAACAGGTCGCGGAAGATGTTGGCGCCGATGATGGCCTCACCGTGCACGATGCCGAGGTACTGCGAGCGCTCCACGCCCTCGGGCAAGGTGGTGCTGAGGAAGAAGCCGTCTTTCGCTTTGGAGAACCAGCCCATGTGAACACTCCCGCTGACGCACCGCCCGGCGGGTGCCCGGGCATTGTGCCTGCTGCCCCGCGGGGCGGTGCGCAGCGCCAGAACAGTGGATCAAGCGCAAGGCTCAGGCGCCGCAAGGACAAACACGACATCAGACTGGCAACGACGGGCCAGCACAACCACAGGAACCGCGCATCCAGCACGCCGAATGCCGATGCCGCCATGACAACCATGCCCGCCAGGGCGATGTTCAGTCCCAGGGCTGTTGCCAGCAGCTCGAATCGGGTGGCCATGGAAGGGTCGCTGCGGGTGTGCATCAGCGCCTCACTTCCAGCACCATGTTGAAGGGCGTCTCGGCCGCACGCCGAAAACGTGTGAACCCCGCCCGGCGAAACACCTCCGCCAGACGCGATGCGCCAGCCTGTGCCCCGAGCACGAGCTTGCCGCCCTCGGAGATGGCGTGGGCGCAGCACAGCACCGATGAAGCGGCGTAGTACAGGCGCCCCACCGTTGAGATGTTCTCCTCCACGCGGTCGCTGGCGAGGGGTTCGATCAACATCACCGTGCCGTCGGGTGCCAGCACCTCGGCCGCGTACCGCGCCGCTGCGACCGGGTCGCCCATGTCGTGCAGCGTGTCGAAGAAACAGATGAGGCCGTATTGCCTGTCCGGGTAGTTGACGGCACTCGCCACGTCGAAGCTCACCCGTTGGCCGAGACCGACCTCGGCCGCGTTGCGCCGGGCCTCGGCGATCGACAACGCATGCGTGTCGATGCCGTGGAAACGCGACTTCGCAAACGCCTGCGCCATCAGCACGGTCGAGTGGCCATGGCCGCAGCCCACGTCGGCGACCTCGATGCCGGCCTCGAGCCTGGCCATCACACCGTCCAGGGCGGGCAGCCACTCCGGCACAAGGCTGGCCCGGTAGCCGTTGCGGTAGAAGGCCGCCACGCCGCAGACCATGCGCTCGGCGTGATCACCCCACGCAACACCCTTGCCGGTGCGAAAGGCATCGACGGCCTTGTCTTCGTCCGCCCACATCGACGCCGGCACGTTCCACGCGCAGGGGATGTAGGCGGGGCTGTCCTCGTCGGCCAGCACCATCGCCTGCTCGGGGGTCAGCTCGTAGGTTTCGCTCATGGCGTGGTAGTCGACGTAGCCGCCTGCGGCCTGCGCGTTCAGCCACTCACGCACGTAGCGCTCGGCGCATCCGGCGCGCGCCGCCAGTTCCTTGGGGCTGACCGGGCCGGCGCCGGCCATGGCCTTGTACAGGCCAAGCTTGCTGCCCAGGCTGACCATCACCCCGGCGTAGCCGGCGGACAAGTCGCTGACCGTGCGCATGAAGAAGGCTTCGAGCTTCGCTTGATCGATCACGGGTGTGTCCATGGCTTTCGTCGGCATGTTCGGATGGGTCGCGGCGCTCATCGAGCATCTCCCACCGGGCCGAGCATGTCCCGGACCGCCTGCTGGCCGATCTGCAGGCCCAGTTGCAGGCCCGCGGTGGTGGCGAAACGGAAATGCAGGCCCGCACGCACCCGTGAGTCGGCGTTTTCCTTCGCGGCTGCGCTGAAGCTCGCGAATGTGCGCGCGGGGGCATCGGGCAGCGCACTGGGCGAAGCCATCGTGAATGCCACACGGTCACCGCCGAAGGCCTGCGCCAGCGCCACCGCTGCCGCCGCACCGAGCGCGCTGTGCGTGGACGGGTAGTCCTGCACCGGTGGCGTGGGCAGCATGGGCTCCCAGTTGACCTCGGCGTTGGTGGCCGGGTTGCCGTCGGCGTCCGCCTGCTGGATCGCCGTGACCGGGCGCCACAGGTTGTAGTGCATCTTGGAGTCCCATCCCGCGATGTAGGCGTCGGCCATCACGGCGTTGAGCAGCGCAAAGGTGCGCGCGCGCTGCCACAGGTCCTGCGGCTTGTTGCGGGCCACGCTGCGAGCGATGCGGTTCCAGCCGCTGTCGGAGAACTCGTACCAGTAGGCGGCGTACTGCGTTTGCTCGGCGCTGCGCACCGCATTCGCGGCCTTGCTGCCGGTGGCCTTCACTTCGTTGAAATCGGTGGCGTAGGCCGCGCTGGCCAAGGCCGGTGGTGCAGCCACGCGGAACTGTTGCGGCGAGCGCATCGTGAATGGCTTGACGGAGCGCCAATGCGGCGCGGCGAGGAAATCGAAACCGGGCACGAACCGGTATTCGCCGGGGCGCGTGCCTGGCCGGTAGGCTTCGTCGGCCTGGCTGCCGTCGTCGGCGCGCCGGGCGAGCATCGCAGCCGCGGCTTCGGCGCCCAGCCTCTTGCCTTCACCGATGGCGGCACCCATGCCGGCGTCGTGCAGCGAGGCGTCGAGCGTGGCGCGCAACATCTCCTTCTGCTTGGGGAACAGGGCGGCGAGCACGTCGTGTGCAGCCACGGCGGCGGCCACTGCAGCGTCGGCCTGGGTCTTGCCTGCGGGCGTCCTGGCCTCGTAGGCGTAGGCGCGGTAGCGCGGCTGCGCGGCGTTCACCGCGTCGTGCATCGCCAGGTGCACCATCGCAAGGATGCGCGAGGCGGCCATCGGGTCCTGGTAGCCGGTGGCCGCCTTGATGACCTGGTGGGTCTGCTGGTTCCAGTCGATGACGATCTGGTCGCAGCGGGCTGCGCACCAGGTCTTGACGGGTTCGGCGGCCTGTGAGGTCGCAGCCAGCGCGGCGAATGCGGTCGCCGTGAGCCAGCTTGCTGCGTGGAATCGGGAGGGGTGGGACATGGTGTTTCTCCAGTGAAGATGACGGGTTGGTGAGGGATTCATGATCGATTTGCGGCGGCGTTGGGAACAGAGCCGGAATCGCCCAGGAAAGAGCCGTTCGTGCCAGTTCGGGCGTTCGCTGCGGCAGCGAGTCCGCTCCCGGCAAACAGGCGCCACAGCGTCAGCACGGTGGTGAGCAAGGTGCCCGCGCTCAAGCCGATCCACACGCCAGCAATCCCCAGACCCTGGACCTCGCAGAGGTAGATGCCGATGGGCGCACCCACGGCCCAATGCCCGATCAGCCCGTACACCATCGGGGCGCGGGTGAGCTTGCGTCCGCGCAGCAGGCCCGCTGCGGCCGAGCCGGGCCCGACGATGAGCTCCATGACGCCCAGCAGAATCAGCAGCCCCGCAGCGAGACCGGCCGCCGCGAGCCCGGCCGCGCTGCTGTCGAAGAAGCCGTGCGCCAGCGGCCCGGCACCGAACACCAGCGCGAGGCAGATGACAAGGCCGAAGCCCAGCGACAACATGAGGCTGCCCGAGGTGACGGCGCGCTGCATCGTCAGGTCGCCCAGCGTGTGCGCCCGCGCCATGCGCACCATCGAGGCCTGCAGCAGCGCCGCCGGCACGGCATAGGCCACGCCCGCTGTCCTCAGCGTGAGCGTGTGGGCCGCCACGTCGGCTGCGCTCAGCGTCGCTGCATAGATCGTTGCGCCAAGGAAGATGCCCACCTCGGCCACCGTTGCGATGCCGATGGGCAAGCCCACGCGCAGCACGGCCGCCATGCCGACCCAGTCGACCCAGGGGCTCGACGAAAGCAGGCTGTATCGCCCGGTGGTGTTGCGTGCGACCCGCACGAGGATCACCAGGCTGGCAGTCGCCACGATCAGCGAGGAGTAGCCGGCTCCTGCCGGCCCGAAGGCCGGGATCGGGCCCGCACCCACCATCAGCACCCAGTTCAACGCGGCGTTCAGCGGCAGCATGGCGAGCGTGACCTTCAGGAACACCTTGGGCTTCTCCGCCGCGGTCAGGATCGTGCGGTAGAGCATCACCCCCAGCATCGGCAGCAGGGTCAGTGCCATGGCGCGGGTGTAGCCGCGGCCTTCGTGCAGCAGCGCCGGGTCAGGGCCGAGCAATGAGAGCCAGTCGGGCGAAGTCCAGACCAGCGGCGCGAGCAGCACGCCCAGCCCCAGCACCACCATGCGGCCGATGCGCTCGACGCGCAGCCGCTCGATCAGATCGACCCGCACCACGGCCGCGGTGTAGAACGGCACGAGCCCGCCGAGCACGCCGGCGCCCAGGTAGAAGAGGATGGAGTAGAGGTCGCTGCCGACGGCCACCGCCGCCAGCGCCTGCGCGCCGAAGAGAGCGGAGACCATCGCGGTGTCGGTGATGCTCATGCCCATGTTGACCAGCGCGATCAACATGATGGGCGCGGCCAGGCGCAAGAGAGATTGTCCCTCCTGGACGACCAGGCGAGGCGCGGCGGCCTGGGACGACCTGGGTGAATGTGCGGTGTGCGTGTGAGAGATGGACATGTTGAATTCCCTGTGTGGAGTCAGAAGCAGAAGCGCAGCGCCGCTCGCGGGGAGCGGCGCACGGTGAGGAGTCACGCGCTTATGATCAAAGTGCGAGCCCACAGGGAACAGAGCTGGAACCGCTCGGGAACGGGTCGTTCATGCCACTTCAGGAGGACTTCGAACCATGCTGGCCAAGCCGAAGACCCACGCCGGACTGGGTCCGATTCACGTCAGCCTCGTGGCACTGCCCGATGCAGTGGCCTCCACGCTGTTCGGCATCTTCGATGTGATGAATGCCTTCACGCTGATGCGCATGTCCAGCGAGGGCAAGCGCCCGCCGTTTCAGGTGGAGATCGTGGGCGAAGTCGCGGGGCCTCTGGCACTGGCCAGTGGGGTGCCCATCACCGTGCAACGCTCGGTTGCCGACGTCGAGACCACCGACATCGTCATCGTCCCGTCCATCCTCCTGAAGGCAGACGGCTGGCACAAGGACCGATATCCCGTGCTGGTCGATTGGCTGCACCGCATGAACGACCGAGGCGCGCTGTTGGGGTCGGCCTGCTCGGGCATCTTCCTGCTGGCCGAGACGGGACTCTTCGACGGCAAGGACGCCACAGTGCACTACGGCTATGCGCCCGTGTTCACGGCGGCCTTTCCGGCCGTTTCGGTGCACCCGGAGCGGGTGCTCGTGATCTCTGGTCTGCACGACGACCTGGTGAGCTCGGGGGCATCAACCACGTGGCACGACATGGTGCTGTACCTGATTGCCCGCTACCTGGGCGCCACCGATGCCCAAGAGGTGGCGCGCATGTTTGCGCTGCAGTGGCATCAAGACGGTCTCACGCCCTTCATGGTGTTCGAAGGCAAGAGCGACCACGGCGACGCCGAGATCCAGAGCGCGCAGCAATGGTTGGCGAAACACTTCTCGATCGCCAACCCGGTCGAGGAAATGATCAAACAATCGAAGCTGGCGGAACGCACGTTCAAGCGCCGTTTCACCGGGGCCACCGGTCTCGCCCCGATCTCGTATGTGCAGCGCCTGCGCATCGAGGATGCCAAGCGCCGGCTCGAACGCACCGACGCATCGGTGGACGACATCAGCTGGCGCGTCGGCTACGAGGATTCGGCCTTCTTCCGGCGCCTGTTCAAGCGCACGACCGGGCTTGCGCCAGGCGCCTATCGCAAGCGTTTTCGCATTCCCGAGTTTGCGCGCCAACAGTGATGTCGAGGCACGTGGTACCGTGCCCCACGCCCCCCAACGAAAGCCACCCATGCCAGGCTACCAAGTCCGAACCGAGACGCTGCGCCTCGGCGGCGAAGACTGGCACATCCGTCGGCTTGTCGACGACCAGCAATACATCGACACCCACCACGCCGCCGCCGACATCGGCCTGCCCTCGGCCGGATGGTCGCACTTCGGTCAGGTGTGGCCTTCTTCGCGCGTGCTCGCACTGGCCATGCTCACGCACCCACTGGCGGGACTGCGTGTGCTGGAGATCGGTGCCGGCCTGGCATTGGCCAGCCTGGTGATGCACCGGCGCGGTGCCAGCGTGACGGTGAGCGACTGGCACCCACTGACGGAAGAGTTCCTCCAGCACAACCTCGCCCTCAACGACCTGGGGCCCCTTCCCTACCAGGCCGGCAACTGGGAGAGCGTGGCGGCCACCGACAACCCGGCACTGGGTCTGTTCGACTTGATCGTGGGCAGCGACCTGCTGTACGAACGCCAGCAGCCGGCGCAACTGGCCGCCTTCATTCACCGCCACGCGGCCGTGGGCGCGCAGATCGTGATCGTCGATCCCGACCGCGGCAACCGCGCCGCATTTGGCCGTGCCATGGGCATGCTGGGCTTCGTGCTGACCATGCAGGCGGCTGACCGGCAGCTGGAGGACGGCACGGCCTACAAGGGGCGGTTCCTGAGCTTCGTGCGCTGAAGCGACGCTGAAATGCAAAAAGCCCGCAGTGCGGGCTTTTTGCATTTCAGCGAGGTCGGCCACCTGGGCCGGCCCGATCAGCCGCCCTTCTTCGAGCGCTTGCCAGGGTTCTTCTTGCTGCGCGTGGCGACGCCGCGCTCCAGGCTCACGCGCTGGCCACGGCCCGGCGTGGTCAGGGAAACGCCAGCAACGGGCTTCGGACGGGGAGTGGCTTTGCGGTCGGCTTCGGTGACGATTTTGTTGCCCATGGCTGTTTCCTGAGAGAAATTGCAAAGCCGCTATTAGGCCATAGCCGAGAGAACTGCTTTTTCCGCCCGTCCGGACCGCGCACCCGGACCCCGGAACAGGCGGCCCCAATACCCCGCGGTCTTGGTGGGTTTTTGCAGACAAGGCACGCCGCTGGCCTTAGCATTGATTCCGTAATGAATCAACGTTTCATATACAAAACATCAACCGCCACCCCCAGGTCCCCATGAACGACGCACTTCACGGCTCCCGCGCAACCGCCCCGGTCACCGGCGGTTTGCATCCCGCGATCGAATTCATCGGCGTGGACAAACGATTTCCGGGCCGCGGCAAGAACCCCGAGGTGATCGCCGCGCGCAACGTGACGCTGGCCATCCAGCCGGGCGAAGTGGTTTCGCTGATTGGACCATCGGGCTGCGGAAAAAGCACGCTGCTCAACATGGGCTCGGGCCTGGCCAAGACCTCGGCCGGCACCGTGAAGGTCAATGGTGAAGTGGTCACCGGCCCGAACAGGCACGTCGCCTTCATGCTGCAGAAGGACCTGCTGATGCCCTGGCGCACGATTTCGCAGAACGTGGAGTTCGGCCTGGAGCTGCGTGGCGTGAAGGCCGCCGAGCGCGCCGCCATCTCCACCAGGCTGCTGGCGCAATGCCACCTCAAGGGTTTCGGCAACAACTACCCGCACCAGCTCTCCGGCGGCATGCGCCAGCGCGCCGCGATGGCGCGCACGCTCGCGGTCGACCCCATCGTGCTGCTGATGGACGAACCCTTCTCCGCGCTGGACGCGCAGACCAAGATGATCCTGCAGCAGGACCTGGCGCGCACCGTGGCCGAGCACCAGAAGACCGTGCTCTTCATCACCCACGACCTGGCCGAGGCCGTCGCGCTGTCCGACCGCATTCTGGTGATGAGCGAGCGCCCCGGCACCATCGTCGAAGAGATCACCGTCGACATCCCCGGCCGCGACAACCCGATGGCCCGCCGCAAGCACACGGCCGTGGGCGACTACGTGTCGCGCCTGATGGACCTGCTCAAGCTCGACGCACAGACCGACGTGCACTGATCCCCCACCCACCCGTTCCATCCACCCGTCCCCCCTGGAGTTGCCATGAAGATGACCCGCGCTTTCAACGGAACCCGCCGTGCCTGTCTGAGCCTGCTCGCCACCGCGGCGCTGGTCTCGCCCCTGGTCGCCCATGCGCAGCCGATGCAGGAGATCACCTACCTGCTGCCCGCGCCCGGCACGCTGCCCGCCTTCGGCCCGTGGATGCTGGCGCAGGCCAAGGGCTACTACGAGGCGGAAGGACTGAAGGTCAACTTCGTCACCGCGCGCGGCGGCGTGGACGTGGCCAAGCAGATCGGCGCGGGCAACGCGGTCATCGGCGGCGCCATCGGCGACACGCCCATCATCGCGCGCGCCCAGGGCATCCCCGTCAAGGCGGTGGCGGTGCTCGGCGCCGGCTCCCTCACCCAGCTCGTGAGCCACAAGGACGAGAAGATCGAGAGCCCGCGCGAGCTCAAGGGCAAGACCGTCACCGTGCTGGCCTACACCGACACCACCTACTACGCCCTGCTCGGCATGCTCAGCAAGGTCGGCCTGACCAAGAACGACGTGAACATCCAGGCCGCTGGTCCTGCAGGCGTGTGGCAGCAGTTCGCCGCCAAGAAGGCCTCGGCCATGGCGGGTGTGCCCGACTGGACCGTGAGCGCGATGGACGCGGGCGCGCAGGTCGACATCATGCCGGCCGACCTCTACTTCAAGAGCATGGCCCAAGCCATCCTCGCCTCCGACGAGACCATCGCCAAGAACCCGCAGCTGATCCAGAAGCTGGTGCGCGCCACGCTCAAGGGCATGAAGGACATCATGGCCGACCCCAAGGCCGCCACCGCGGTCTACGTGAACCACGTGCCGGTGCACAAGGGCAAGGAAGCCAGCATCCAGAAGGCCTTCGAACTGTTCAACCAGTACGTCTACGCCAAGCAGAAGGTCCCTGGCCTGATGGACGAGGCCCGTCTGGGTGAACTGCAGAAGTTCTACGTCACCAATGGCGTGGTGCCCAAGGAGACGCCGCTCAAGGACCTCTACACCAACCAGTTCGTGCTGGCCAAGTAAACCGAACCGTCCCTTCCCGCTTTCGAAAGTCGCGACATGAAAGACGTATTGCAGCGCTACAGCACAGCGCTCTGGAGCCTGGCTGTGCTGGTGGTGTTCATGGTGGCCTGGGAGTTCGGCCCCGGCGCCCTGGGCGTGCCCGAGTTCGTGCTGCCGCCGTTCTCGCGCGTGTGGGACGAAGCCGTGCGCATCTGGGGCACCGAGCGCCTGCTCTGGCACGCCGGCATCACCGGCGCGGAGGTGGTGGTGGGCTTCATCCTGGGTTCGCTGCTGGGCGCGCTGATCGGCTACGCGCTGGGCCTCTCGCCCAAGGTCGAGGCCGTGCTCTCGCCCTACCTGCTGGCGCTGCAGATCGCGCCCAAGGTCGCGTTCGCGCCGCTGTTCGTGATGTGGCTGGGCTACACCATGTACCCCAAGATCCTGGTCGCGATCCTGATCGTGTTCTTCCCGGTGCTCATCAACGTGCTCTCGGCCATGCGCACCATGGACCACGACATGATCAACCTGGCGCGCTCGTTCTCGGCCACCCGGCTGCAGGTGTTCCGCATGGTCGAGTACCCCACCACCCTGCCCGCGCTGTTCTCGGGCCTGCGCATCGCCAGCACGCTGGCGGTGATCGGCGTGGTCGTGGGCGAACTCGTGGGCGGCAACATGGGCCTGGGCTACCTGCTGGTGTTCTTCGAGGGCCAGGGCAACACCGCCGGCGTCTTCGTGGTCATCGCCGCGCTCACGGTGATCGGCATCATTGCCTACTACGCCGTGGTGATCGCCGAGAAGCGCGTGCTGCACTACCTGCCCAGCGCCGAGCGGCGCGTGGCCTGAACAGCATGGCATCCGAGATCCAACTCACCGGCCGCCGTGTGCTCGTCACCGGCGCCGCCCGCGGCCTGGGCGCGAGCTTCGCCTGCGCATTGGTGGACGCCGGCGCGCGCGTGGTCATCAGCGACGTGCTGCACGAACAGGGCCGCCAGCTCGCACAGGACCTCGGCCCGAACGTGCACTACGTGCCACTGGACCTGCTCGATGCCGCCAGCGTGCGCGAAGGCGTGGACGCCGCCGCGCAGTGGCTGGGCGGCCTGGACGGCCTGATCAACAACGCGGCCATCACCAACTCGGGCGGCAAGGGCATGAACGACCTCAGCCCCGAGACCTGGGACCTGGTGATGGACGTGAACGTGCGCGGCACCTGGCTGGTCACCGCCGCCGCCCGCCCGCACCTGGCCGCCAGCGGCAGCGGCCGCGTGGTGAACATCGCCTCGGACACCGCGCTGTGGGGCGCGCCCCGCCTGCTGGCCTACGCCGCGAGCAAGGGTGCGGTGATCGCCATGACGCGTTCGCTGGCGCGCGAGATGGGCGAGGACGGCACCACCGTCAACGCCATCGCCCCCGGCCTCACCCTGGTGGAAGCCACCGCCTACGTGCCGCAGGAGCGGCACGACCACTACTTGAAAGGCCGCGCGATCCGGCGGCCCCAGGTGCCCGAAGACGTCAACGCCGCGGCGCTGTTTCTGCTGACGCAGGCCAGCGGCTTCATCACCGGTCAGCTGCTGCCCGTCAACGGCGGCTTCACCATGAATTGACATGAACACCCCCGTTTCTTGCTCACTTCGTGTAGCCGAATCCCCCCTCAAGGGGGCAATGCCAGTGGCCCGGCAAAGCCGGTTCCACGGCATTTCTGGTCAGATCATCTCGCGCGACCTCTCCCTCTGAAAGGAACATCATGAGCACAGCCACCATCCACAAACCCACCGCCGCGGCCAACCAGCCCGTGTTCAACGAACGCGGCCTGATGGATCCCAACATCCCCTCCGAAGCCGAAACCCAGCGCGTGATGATGCGCGCCGAAGGCCAGAGCTTCGCGCAGTGGATGGACAGCCGCGTGGCACGCAAGTCCACCCGCAGCTACGACTGGGACGCGCTGAAGTTCCAGGCCGATTACGACCCCAAGTACCGCCGCGCGCAGATGCGCTACGTGGGCACCGGCGGCACCGGCGTGAACAAGGACACCAACACCGTGCCCGCCGCGCACTTCACCTTCTCCACCATGGTCATTCCGGCCGGCAACATCGGCCCATCGCACATCCACTACGACGTGGAAGAGATCTTCTTCGTCATGCGCGGCGCGATGAAGGTGGTCTGCGAGAAGGACGGCGAGCGCTGGGAGACCATCGTCGGCGAGCGCGACCTGATATCGGTGCCGCCCGGCGTGTACCGCGAGGAACACAACGTGGGCGACGAAGACGCGCTGATGTGCGTGATGCTGGGCTCGCCGCAGCCGATCACGCCCACGTATCCCCCCGACTCCCCTCTGGCCAAGATCAAAAGGTGAATCTGGCTCCCCCCGCGCCGCTGCGCGTCACCCCTCAGGGGCGGCCCGGCAAAGCCGGTTCCGCGGTGTTTCTGGATCAACTTCACTTCACGCCTTCATGACACCTCTCGAAGCCCTCGCCCTCTACCCGCTGCGCAGCACCGTGCCGGCGGGTGGCGCGCGCGTGTCGCACCGCGAGGCGGGGTCGGCAGAGGCGGTGACGCACGTGCTGCTGCACGGCATCGGCTCGGCCTCGGGCAGCTGGGTGCGCCAGCTCAACGCGGCGGTGGGCACGCCCTTGCGCGTGCTGGCCTGGGACGCGCCCGGCTACGGCGGCAGCGACCCGGTGAAGGCCGACTGGCCGCGGGCCGACGACTACGCCGAGCGGCTCTGGGCCTGGCTCGATGCGCTGGGCGTTCGCACCCCGGTGACGCTGGTCGGCCACTCGCTGGGCGCGCTGATGGCCGCGCGTGCCGCCGTGCTGGCGCCGCCTCGCGTGCAGCGCCTGGTGCTGCTTTCACCCGCCGCCGGTTACGGCGACGCCGAGCCTGCGGTGCGCGAACAGAAGCTGCGCGACCGTCTGGCCACGCTGGAACGCCTGGGCCCCCAAGGCATGGCCCAGGCGCGCGGCGCGGCCATGCTCTCGCCCGGCGCGCCGGCCGAGCTGGTCGAAGCGGTTCAGGACAGCATGTCGCAGGTGATTCCCGCGGGCTACACGCAGGCCGCGCGCCTGCTCGCGCACGGCACCCTGGTGACCGACCTGGCCCGGGTGAAATGCCCCGTGGCCGTGGCCAGTGGCAGCGCCGACGGCATCACCACGCCCGCGTCGTGCCAGGCCGTGGCGCAGGCCGCCAGCGTGGCGTGGAATGATCTCGGTTCCGTGGGCCATGCGTGCCCGCTCGAAGCCCCCGGCGCGGTCAATGCCCTGCTGGGTCTGAACTGAAGACACAGGAGGAGAAAACCATGGCCACCGACAAGAACGACGACCGCTACACCGTGCCCGCGCTGATGCGCGGCCTGCAGCTGCTGATGCTGTTCAACCGCGACGAGCGCGAACTCACCGGCGCCGATATCTCGCGCCGCCTCGACCTGCCGCGCGCCTCGGTGTTCCGCATGCTGCAGACGCTGGAACAAGGCGGCTTCGTCGAGCGCGTGGGCGATGGCGCCTACTACAAGCTCGGTCTGGCCGTGCTGCGCCTGGGCTTCGAGTTCCTCGCGTCCATGGAGCTCACCGAGCACGGCCGCCCGGTCATCGAAGCCCTGCGCGACGCCTGCGGCTACTCGGCGCACCTGGTGGTGCGCGACGCGCGCGAGGTGGTCTTCATTGCCAAGGTTGCCGGCCGCAGCGCCCTCTTCCATTCCATCCAGGTCGGCGCGCGCCTGCCGGCCCACGCCACCGTGCTGGGCCGCCTGCTGCTCAGCGACCTCGACCTGAACGCGCTCAAGCAGCTCTACCCCGAGCCCGAACTGCCGAGCTACACGCCCAAGACGCCGACCACGGTCGAACAGCTCAAGCTGCTGATCGACCAGGACCGCGCCAACGGCTACGGCGTGAGCCAGGGCGGTTTCGAAACCGGCATCTCCACCATCGCCGCGCCGGTGTTCAACGACCGCGGCGAAGTGGCCGCGGCCGTGAGCATCAGCGTGCCGGCGCAGAACGTGCAGCCGGGCGAACTCGAGGTGCTCATCACCCAGGTGCGCCACGCCGCAGGCCAACTCACCGAACGCATCAGCCACTCGCCCAACCGCGGTGGCTGGCAAACCAAACCGACCGAAAAGAAAGTCGCATGAGCCCTTCTACGCAACGCATCACCGTGGGGGAACTCGCCGCCCGCTTCCTCGAGCAATGTGGCGTGCGCGCCGCCTTCGGCGTGATCTCCATCCACAACATGCCCATCCTCGACGCGTTCCACACGCGCGCGAAGATCCGCTTCGTTTCGGCGCGCGGCGAGGCAGGTGCGTGCAACATGGCCGATGCGTATGCACGCGTGAGCGGCACGCTGGGCGTGTGCGTCACCAGCACCGGCACAGGCTGCGGCAACGCGGCGGGCGCGATGGTCGAAGCCATCACCGCCGGCACGCCGCTGCTGCACCTCACGGGGCAGATCGAGTCGCCCTTCCTGGACCGCGACCTCGGCTACATCCACGAGCACCCGGCTCAACTGGCCATGCTCAAGTCGGTCGGCAAGGACGCCTTTCGCATCCGCAACCCCGAGACCGCCCTGGCCACGCTGCGCGAGGCCGTGCGCCTGGCGCAGACGCCGCCCTGCGGCCCGGTGAGCATCGAGATCCCGATCGACGTGCAGAAGATGAAGCTGGACCTGCCGGCCGACCTGTCGCCGCTGGCCGTGCCACCGGTGCAGCCCAACCTGGCCGCCGTGGACGCGCTGGCCGAGCGCCTGCTGAGCGCGAAGCGCCCGCTGTTGTGGCTCGGTGGTGGCGCGCGTGGCGCGAGCGCGGCGGCGCAACGCTTGGTGGCCATGGGTTGGGCCGTGGTGTCCTCGGTGCAGGGCCGCGGCATCGTGCCCGAAGACCACCCCGCCACGCTGGGTTCGTACAACCTGCAGAAGCCGGCCGAAGAGTTCTACGAAACCGTGGACGCGCTGCTGGCCGTGGGCACACGCCTGCGCAGCAACGAAACGCTGAACTACAAGCTCAAGCTGCCGGCCACGCGCTACCGCATCGACGCCAACGCGCTGGCCCACAACCGCGGCTACAGCAGCGAGCTGTTCGTGCACGGCGACGCCGGAATCACGCTCGACGCGCTGGCCGACCGGCTTGAACTTGCCATGGGTTCGGGCCGCATGCAGATCGACCCGCGGCTGGTGGCCGACGTGAAGCGCGCGCGCGCCGAAGCCGCCGCGCTGGTGGACGGCACGCTGGGCCAGTACGCCAAGCTCAAGAACACGCTGGCCGAGGTGGTCGGCAAAAACCTCTGGTGGGTGCGCGACATCACGCTGTCCAACAGCATGTGGGGCAACCGCGCGCCGGTGCTGGATCACCCGCGCGCCGGCGTGCACGCCCTGGGCGGCGGCATCGGCCAGGGCCTGGCCATGGGCGTGGGCGCGGCCGTGGCCGATGCCGAGCACGCGCTGGGCCGGCGCACCATCGCGCTCTGCGGCGACGGTGGCTTCATGCTCAACCTGGGCGAACTCGCCTGCGCCGCGCAAGAGAAGGCCAACGTGGTCTTCCTCGTCATGAACGACCAGCGCTACGGCGTCATCAAGAACATCCAGGACGACATCTACGGCAGCCGCCACGCCTACGTGGAACTGCACACGCCCGACTTCGCGCAGCTCTGCGCCAGCCTGCAGGTGCCGCACTTCAAGCTGGCCGACCCGGCCGCCACGCGCGAGACGCTGCAGAAGGCCCTGGCCATGGGCAATGGCCCGGTGGTGGTCGAGGTCGACATGAACACCTGGGGCCCGTTTGCCGTGAAGTTCGCCGGCCCGCCCAAGAAGAAGGAACTCGAGGTATGAACCCGCAGCAGGTCACGCTCATCGGCTTTGGTGCCATCGGCCGCACGCTGATGGCGCGCATGGCCGGGCACCCCTCGGTGCGCATCACGCACGTCGTGGTGTCCGAGAGCCACATGGCCGACGCGCAGGCCGCACTCGGCGCGGGCGTGACGGTCTGCAGCCAGGTCCCGCCCGAGACCACCCTGTTGCTCGAATGCGCGGGCCACGCCGCCATCGGCTGCCACGTGCTGCCCGCGCTGCAGCGCGGCATCGAATGCGCGGTGCTGTCCATCGGCGCGCTGTCGGAAACCGGCCTGCCCGAACAACTGGCCGACGCCGCCCAACGCGGCGGCACACGCGTGCACCTGCTGGCCGGTGCCATCGGCGGCATCGATGCGATCGCTTCCGCGCGTCTGGCCGGCCTGGACAGCGTGACCTACACCGGCCGCAAGCCGCCCGAAGGCTGGCGCGGCACCACCGCCGAACAGGTGGTGGACCTCGCGGCCATCACCGCGCCCACCGTGATCCTGGAAGCCACGGCGCGCGAAGCCGCACGCCTGTACCCGAAGAACGCCAACGTGGCCGCCACCGTCTCGCTCGCCGGCCTGGGCCTGGACGCGACGCGCGTGCGCCTGATCGCCGACCCGACCGTGACCGAGAACATCCACGAGATCGACGTGCGCGGCGCCTTCGGCGAAATGCACATCACCATGCGCGGCAAACCCCTGCCCGACAACCCCAAGACGTCCGCGCTCACGGTGCTCTCTGCCCTGCGCTTCCTGCACAACCGCACCTCGGCCGTGACGATATGACCACGCAACTGCAAAGCTTCTTCGCCGGCCGCTGGCGCGACGCCTCGGGCCCCGTCTACACCACCGAATACCCGCACGACGGCAGCACCGTGGCCCACCTGCATGCGGCCACCGCCGCCGACGTGGACGAGGCCGTGTTGGCCGCCGAACGCGCGCGCCTGCAACCCGCCTGGGCTGGCCTCAAGCACCACGAGCGCGCCGGCCTGCTCTACCGCATCGCCAACGGCATCCGCGAGCGCGGTGAAGAGCTGGCCCAGCTGCAGCGCCTGGACAACGGCAAGCCCATCAAGGAATGCCGTGCCCTGGTGGCGAGCGCGGCCGGCACCTTCCAGTTCTTCGGCGCCGCCGCCGAAACCTGGGAAGACACCATCACGCCCGCGCGCGGCGACTACCTGAGCATGAGCGTGCACGAGCCGCTGGGCGTGGTGGGAGCCATCACGCCGTGGAACTCCCCCATCGCCAGCGAAGCACAGAAGCTCGCGCCCGCGCTGGCCGCCGGCTGCGCCGTGGTGTTCAAGCCGGCCGAGATCACGCCGCGCATGGCCATCGAGCTGGCGAAGATCGCGCAGCAGGCCGGCGTGCCCGACGGCATCCTCAGCGTGCTGCCGGGCAAGGGCAGCATCGTGGGCGACGCGCTGGTGAAACACCCGCTGGTCAAGCGCATCGCCTTCACCGGTGGCACCAACGTGGGCATGGGCATCCAGCGCCTGGCGGCCGAGAAGCTCATGCCGACCTCGCTCGAACTCGGCGGCAAGTCGCCCACCATCGTGATGCCCGATGCCGACCTGGACCACGCGGTGGCCGGTGTCATCTACGGCATCTTCAGTTCCTCCGGCGAGTCCTGCATCGCCGGCTCGCGCGCCTTCGTGCACGAGAGCGTGTACGACGAATTCAAGGCGCGCCTGCTGGCCGGCGTGAAGAAGCTGCGCGTGGGCGACCCCTCGCGCGAGGACACGCAGATGGGCCCGCTGGTCAACCTGGGTCACCGCGCATCCGTCGAGCGCTACGTGCAGATGGGCCGAGAAGAAGGCGGCACCGTGCTGTGCGGTGGCGAGCGCCCCACGGGCAGCTACTTCGACGGCGGCAGCTACTACCTGCCCACCGTCTTCGAAGGCCTGCCCAACAGCGCGCGCATGTGCCAGGAAGAGATCTTCGGCCCGGTGCTCGCGCTGCTGCCGTGGAAAGACGAGGCCGACCTGATCGCCCAGTGCAACGACAACATGTTCGGCCTGGCTTCGGGCATCTGGACGCGCGACTTCAAGAGCGCCTGGCGCATTGGCCGCGCGCTGCAGACCGGCACCGTGTGGATCAACACCTACAAGGTCTTCTCCATCAGCACGCCCTTCACCGGCGTGAAGATGAGCGGCTACGGCCAGGAGAAAGGCCGCCTCGGCATTCTTGAATACACGAGCCAGAAGAGCTTCTATTGGGGACTGAACGAATCGCCCATGCCCTGGGCAAGTACATGAGCCCCCACGCTCCACCGCTGCGCGGGTCGCTGCCCCCCACGGGGGCGCGGCCTTGCTTGGGGCGGCCCTGCGCGGCGGCCCTTTTCGCCAACCTGTGAGACCTCGCACCATGAATACCCGCCGCACCCTCATCGCCCTTGCCTCCCTGCTCGCCGTCGTGGGCACGAACGTCCACGCCCAGAGCACCACCGACAAGGCGCTGGCCGCCGAGAAGTTCACGCTCGTCGCGCCCTTCCCGCCCGGCGGCCCCATCGACACGCTGGCGCGCGTGCTGGCCGACGGCCTGGCCAAGCGCTACGGCCAGACGGCCCTGGTCGACAACGCGCCCGGCGCGGCCGGCAACATCGGCATGGACAAGGTCAAGCGCGCCAAGGCCGACGGCCACACCCTGCTGGTGATCCCCGCCGGCAACCTGACCATCAACCCCACGCTGATGCCGAAGTTCCCCTTCAGCATCGAGAAGGACTTCGTGCCCGTGGCCATGCTGGCCAAGACGCCCAACGTGCTGGTGACCAATCCCGCCACCGGCATCAAGTCCGTGGCCGACCTGATCGCGCGCGCCAAGGCCAGGCCCGACACGCTCTCGTACGCGTCGCCCGGCGTGGGCAGCGGCCTGCACCTGGCCGGCGAGCTGTTCAAGTCGCAGTCGGGCGCGGACATCCTGCACATCGCCTACAAGGGCACGCCGCCGGCCATCGCCGACGTGATGGGCGGCAGCGTGCCGCTGATGTTCAGCAACCTGCCCACCGTGCTGCCGCACATCAAGAGCGGCAAGCTGGTCGCGCTGGCCGTGACCGACAGCACGCGCACGCCCACGGCGCCCGAGATCCCGACCCTGGCCGAGCTGGGCGTGCCCGGCGTGGTGGTGCCCTCCTGGTACGGCCTGCTGGCCCCGGCCGGCACGCCCGCCGACGTGGTGGCGCAGCTCGCGCGCGACGCCACCGCCATCCTGGCCGAACCCGCCGTGCGCGAGCGCCTGCAGGGCCAGGGCCTGAGCGCCTGGGACCTGCAGACCACCGCCTTCGACGCCCACATCCGCGACGAGACCGCGCGCTGGGCCAAGGTGATCAAGGACCGCGGCATCACGGTGGAGTAACACCGTGAGCGAGCCCGCGCCCAGCCCCAACGTGCTGATCACCATCGTGCTCAAGCACCACGCCGGCCTCACGCTCGACGAGGTGCAGGCAAAGCTGAAAGCCAGCGAATGGTGGGAACGTTTTCCGGTGGAGGGCACGCGCGTGGTGTCGTGGACGGTGGCCATGGGCCTGGGCCAGATCGTCACGCTGGAAGTGCCACCGCACCTGCTGGGCCAGGTCAACGTGGAGCTGGAGCGCTCGGCCTGGGGCGTGTTCGCCACCGAGTGTTACCCCAGCTACGACTTCGTGCCGGTGCGCGAACGCATCAGGGAACGCGTCCGTCAAGGTGGCCAGTGATGACGATCGCCGAAAAAATCCATGCACCCCAGGTGCCCGACTTGCCCACCGCGAGCTGGACCAACGGCTGGCGCATCGGGCAGGAGGTGGTGATGTCCGGCATGACCGCGCACCCCGCCACGCGCGAGGCCGCCGAACGCGGCGCGCCACTGGGTGCCTACGAACAGACCCTGGTGGTGTTGAAGAAACTTGAAGCGCTGGTGACGGCCGCGGGCGGCCACCGGCACAACCTGGTCAAGACCGTGGTCTACCTGACCGACATCGCCGACAAGGACGAGGTCGGCCGCGCGCGGCGCGACTTCTTCGACGGCGTCTACCCCTGCGCCACCCTGGTGTCGGTGAGTGCGCTGGTGTTCCCCGAACTGCGCGTGGAGATCGACGCCTGGGCGCGCCTGGACGTGGACCTGCGACAAGCCACGCCCCTCATTCAAGACAACAAAGGCTGAAGACATGGACCTGGGCATTGCCGGCAAGAAGGCGCTCGTGTGTGGCGCGAGTTCGGGGCTGGGCTACGCCTGCGCGGAAGCGCTGGTGAAAGACGGCGTGCACGTGGTGATCGTCGCGCGCACCGAAGGGCCGCTGCGCGAGGCCGCCGCACGCCTGGCCGCGCTGGGCGCGGGCCGGGTGGAATACGTGGCCGCCGACGTGACAAGCGACGAAGGCCGCGCGCGCATCTTCGCCGCACACCCCGATTTCGACATCCTGGTCACCAACGCGGGTGGCCCACCGCCGGGCGACTTCCGCACCTGGGACCGCGAGATCTGGCACAAGGCCATCGACGCCAACATGCTCGCGCCGATCGAGCTCATCAAGGCCACGGTGGACGGCATGATGGCGCGCGGCTGGGGTCGCATCGTCAACCTCACCTCCAGCGCGGTGAAGTCGCCGCTGGACGGCCTGGGCCTGTCCACCGGCGCGCGCAGCGGCCTCACCGGCTTTGTGGCCGGCCTGGCGCGCACCACCGTGGCGCGCGGCGTGACCATCAACAACCTGCTGCCCGGCACTTTCGACACCGCACGGCTGGAAAGCAACTTCGCCGCGCAGGCCAAGCGCGAAGGCAAGACCGTGGAAGCCGTGCGCGAGGCGCGTCTGGCCAAACACCCGGCCCACCGCGTCGGCCAGCCCAGTGAACTGGGCCACACCTGCGCCTACCTCTGCAGCGTGCACGCGGGCTACATCAACGGGCAGAACATCCTGCTCGATGGGGGTTCGTTCAGCGGGGTTTTCTGAGCCGTGCGGGCGTCGACGGGCGGTAAAGTCGCCGCATGGACGATGACCTGACGCAAGCCCTCGCCTGGGCCGAATGGCTCGGGGCACATGCGCTGCCCGTGCTCGCTGCCGCGCTGCTCCTGGTGCTCATCGCCTGCACCGCGCTCGTCGTCGGCTTCCACCGCTGCGGTGCACGCACCGCATGGGGCCGCTGGCCGCGCCCGCTGTTGCTGGGCGTTTGCCTGGCCGTCGGTGCGGGCCTGCTGATCGCCACGGCCTCCTTGTTCGCCGAAATGCTGGAAGCGTTCGATGCCGAAGAAGAGATCGGCCATTTCGACGAGCGGCTGACCGCGACCCTGGCACGCGAGCTGCCCCGTTCGGCGCTGCGCTTCTTCGGCACCCTGACCCACCTGGGTGACCCGTGGGCGCTGACGCTGCTGGTGACCGGTGTGGGCGTTCTGTTGCTCGCGCGCCGGCACACGTCGCTGGCCTTGGGCTGGGTGGTGGCCTGCGCGGGTGGCGGCTTGCTCAACCGGGTACTCAAGCAGATCTTCGAGCGGGTGCGCCCAGTGCACGACCACGGCTTCGCGCAAGCCGACGGCTACAGCTTTCCGAGCGGGCACTCATCCGGCTCGGTGGTGGTGTACGGCATGCTGGCCTATCTGTGCCTGCGGCTGCTGCCGCCGCGCTGGCACCTGAGCGGCGTGCTGCTGACCGCCACGCTCGCCTTCACCACGGGCTGGAGCCGCGTGATCCTGCAGGTGCATTGGGCGAGTGACGTGATCGCCGGGTTCGCGTTTGGCGTGGCCTGGCTGACGTTGTGCATTGCGGCGATCGAGCTGGCCCGGCGGTACGCGCGCGCATAACGCGCCGTCTTTCATCAACGGCGCTGCATTCGAGGAGGAGACATCATGGGTCGCAAGGAGTTTGAAGCTTCACGCGTGGACGGTGTTCACGCGCAGCTGGCGCGCATGGCCGGGCAGTGGCAGGGCCGCTTCCGCCTGTGGTTCGAGCCCGGTCCGCCGGCCGAGGACTCGGTGCAAACCGGCAGCATCCGCGTGCTGCTGGGCGGCCGCGTGCTGCTGCACGAGTACACCGGCCACTGCTGCGGCGAGCCCATGGAAGGCGTGGCGCTGATCGCCCACCACCTGGACGAGCGCCGGTACGAATCGGCATGGGCCGAAAGCTTCGGCACCGGCACGTCCATCATGTTCAGCACCGGCGACAGTGGAGACCCGCGCCTGTCGATGCTGGGCAGCTACGGCGACGGACAAGGCGACGCGCGCTGGGGCTGGCGCACGGAGATCGAGCAGCCCGACGACGACACGCTCGACCTGCTCATGTACAACATCAGCCCCTCGGGTGAAGAGGCACTGGCTGTGGAGGTGAACTACCGGCGGGTGCCGCCGGATGCGGGCGGCACCTGAAGTGGCCGAACAGCCGCTTCGCTGCGATCGCCGTCGCCCGAAAGTCGTTGCCGATTTCACGGCCTTGACTCAGATCAATGCGCAGAGGAACTCGCCGGCCCATCATGGGATGGGGTGTATCGCAAACTTCTCGTCATCGTGACCGGGAAGGCGTCTGCCTGGCGTCAAGTGCCGCAACATGTTCTTTCCATGCTTCTAAGCCGCACGCAGCGCTGGCTCGGTGTTCTGGCCATCGTGGCAGGGCTGACTCTGCTCGGCCTGTTTGGTGCACGCACCTGGCACCAGTATCAGTACGCTCAGCTTGTGGCGTCGGGGCAGATCAAGGTGGAAACGCTGCGCGGCTGGATGACACTGCCCTACATTGCAAAGGCGTATGGCGTTCCCGAGTCGCGCCTGCGCGAAACCTTGGGCTTGCCCGCCTCCGGGGATGAAGATCGCAGCTTGCGCACTTGGTTTGATCTCCAGGGTATTGACCCGGTCTCGGGGCGTGCTCGGGTCGAGGCGCTGATACAGGCCGAATCCGCCAGACGTGAGGCAGCGGGTGAGTGAAGTCAGCGAGTGGCTGCTGACGGCCCTGCTCAATCACGGAAACACATTGCTGGGGGGTACGCTGTTTCTCGCTGCGTTCGGTATTCCACTGCCTGCCACCATGTTGCTGATGGCCGCAGGCTCCTTCACCCGGCAGGGCGTTTTGCCCCTTGAAGGCGCGTTGCTGTCGGCATGCGTGGGTGCGGTGGCCGGCGACGGTTGCAGCTATGTGCTCGGACGAACCGGCCTGAAACTGGTGCCTCGAAGCATCACAGGTTCTCAGGGTTGGCAGCGTGCGGCAGCGCTGTTTTCTCGCTGGGGTGGCTGGGGAGTTTTTGTCAGCCGCTTCCTGCTCACACCGGTGGCCCTGCCGGTCAATCTGCTGGCGGGTTCGACCCGCTATCCCTGGCAGCGTTTCATGTCCGCAGTGGTGGCTGGGGAAGTGATCTGGGTCTTCCTGTTTGGTGGCCTCGGACACCTGTTTGCCAGCCAGTGGGAAGTCCTGAGTCAACTCGCTGGAGATGCCATGGGGGTTTTGATGGGTGCTGTGCTGGTGTTGGGTGGCATCTGGGCGCTTGTGTCCAGTCGCCAGCGCCGCCGTTGAGAGCGTGCAGTTCGCGAGACCGGCCCAGCTCGCGAGGCTGGGCGCCGATCTCCGCGCAATGGCGACGGTAGTCCGCAATGCAGGTTCCATGGTGGTCGTCCTCATTGGTCGGGATGCTGATGACGGTATTCCTGCGTCTTGCCACCGAAACCGTAGGCAGTGGCCCGAACGTCCTGCACGTACACATAGCTTTCGGGGTGCAGCTCTCCCAGGAGGCGTGCGAAGACCTCGAACGCCTCGCCCACATAGCGCGCCTTCTCGGCCTTGGTGTTGGTCTCGTCGACCACCTTCACATCGAAGTAGAAGCTGGCCTTCTTGAGTTCGGCCAGCGACTTGCCTGCGACGTACCAGTCGCGCGGGTCGACATAGGCGATCACCACCGCGGTCAGGTCGCGCCGCTTGCCGAGCACGCGGCTGGTCAGTTCAAGCAGCGCTTCCGTGATGCGCTCGGAGAGCTCGGGCGTCCGCTGCGCGGAGACTTTGACATTGAGGATGGGCATGGATGTTTTCCTGTTGTTGGGGGGTGTCTTGACTCTAGGAAAAGCGGCTGCGGCCGGAAACCGTCGGGCGCGATAATTGGTTTTGCTCCGGACGCAAAGGCATGCCTGATGAAACAATTTCTGCCCGATCCTTCAGACCTGCGCTGGCTTGTTCGCTCGCTCGATCTGCGTTCGTTCTCTGCGGCCGCACGAGAGTTGAATGTTGCGGTTTCCGTCGTCGCGCGTGGTGTGGACCGCCTGGAGGCCGGGTATGGCGTCACGTTGTTGCGTCGATCCACGCATGGGCTGTCGGCAACACCCGAAGGCTCCGACCTGGCGCAAGAGGCGCGTGTACTGCTGGCCCAGCTGGAGGACATCTCTGCGTCGCTGTCGAAGCAGCGCAATCGTGTGGCCGGCACGTTGAGGCTGGCCTCGAGTCAGGAAATCTGCGAGGAGCTGGTCTTGCCGCGCCTGGCCCAGCTGCAAGCGCGGCATCCCGCACTGCGGATTGAGCTGGTGGCCGAGGACCGGGTTGCCGACCTGGTGACGGACGGCATCGACGTGGCTCTGCGAACAACGGTGGGCAACAGCGAGCTGGTGGTCGCCCGCGAGCTGGGCAAGTTCGAGCGGCGCCTGTATGCCTCGCCCCAGTATTTGCACCAACACGGAGAGCCGGCAGACCCCCATGAGCTGCAACAGCACCAGACCGTTACCCACACTGCGCAAGGACTCGCCGTGACCTGGGCATTCCGCAAGGCGGGCAAACGAGTGGACGTCACGATCAGGTCGCATCTTGCCGCCAATACCTCTGCCCTGGTGCACCACGCTCTGGTGGCCGGGGCTGGCATCGGCATGCTGTCGCGTCCGTTGGCTGCGGCAGATGTGGCCAGCGGACGCCTGGTGGAGATCCTGGCACCGTTCGCTTCAGGCACGGCGTACACCATGTTCGCCGTCTCGTTGCCCAGTCGGCGCAACGCTGCGAGGGTGAAGGCCGTGATCGACTTTCTTCAGGAAGTTGCCCATCAGCGGTGGGCCTTGACGTCTGCCTAGCGAGTCAGCTCTACCCGTCAATCCCCAGCCGACGCCGTGTTCGGGCTGCCCATCGCCGTGCGGCGTGCCACCTCGCGTTTGGCATATGCGGCAGGCGACAGGCCGGCCCAGCGGCGGAAGGCGCGGGCGAACACCTTGTCGGACTCATAGCCCGCGCCCTGCGCCACCTGCGCCAGTGGCAGGTGCCCTGCTTCCAGCTTCTCGGCGGCCAGTGCCATGCGGTGGCCACCCAGGTAGCCCATGGGCGTGTCGCCCACCAGGGCCTTGAAGCGGTCGCTGAAGCGCGAGCGGGACATGGCGGCTTCGCGCGCCAGGGCTTCCACGGTCCAGCCGCGAGCGGGTTCGCGGTGCATGGCGGCAATGGCGCGTGCGATGGCGGGGTCCGACAGGCCGCGCCACCAGCCGGCCTCGGTGGGGCCGGCCGCGCGCAGCAGGTGTTCGCGCAGGATGTTGACCATCAGCAGCTCGCCCATGCGGCTGGCCGACAGGCGCCAGCCGGGGCGCTGGTCGAGCGTCTCGGTCACCAGCGACTCCATGGTGCCCGTCAGACTCACGGCGGTGGACAGTTCGCTGGCGCGCACGTGGATCAGCGGCGGCAACACGCTCAACACCGAGTGCCGGCAGTAGGCAGAGAACCACAGCAGCGCGCTGAACATCTCGCAGCTTTCGCCACCGCCGCCGTGGTGCAGGTCCAGCGGGGCTTCGTCGCGCGCGCCGGGCGTGCGCTGCGTGAGCAACTGGGCAAAGGGCACGGTGGGTGCGTCGGGCGCGGAGCTCATGCGGTGCGCCGCGCCCAGCGGCAGCATCACCAGATCGCCGGGCTCCACGCGCAGCGGCGGGCCACCGCCCGCCACGTCCACCCACCAGGGGGCGCCGCGCGCCATGCGGATCATGGCCGAGCCCGACACACCGCTGGAGTGCAGGCCCCAGGGAGCGGAGAGGTGGAAGCGTGCCGTCACCGCGCGCTCGGCGCGGCAGATGGCAAGAACTTCACCGAGGACATCCATGGACGAATCGTCCCCTTTTAGAGCGTCAAAGCGGTTGAGTGCACAGGGCGGCCGCTGAACAATGCATGCATCGTAAATGCAGGAGCAGACCCATGAGCGGATTGAAAATCGGTATCGCCGGCGGTGGTGTGGGCGGGCTGGCCGCCGCCATCGCGTTGCGGGCACAAGGCCATGACGTGACGGTGTTCGAGCAGGCCAGAGGCTTCTCGCGCGTGGGCGCGGACATCAACCTCACGCCCAACGTGGTGCGCGCCATCGATGGCCTGGGCGCGGGCGCGGCCATTCGCGAACGCGGAGCGCGCCCCACCTTCCGCATCAGCCGCGACTGGGACACGGGCCAGGAGACCTCGCGCCTGGGCATGGGCAACATCGCTGAAGAACAGTACGGCGCGCCGCAGGTCACCATCCACCGCGCCGACATCATCAACGCGCTGGCCGAGAACTTTCCGATCGGGAACATCCAGTTCGACAAGCGCGTCAAGACCCTCACGCAATCCGACGCCGGCGTGACCGTGCGGTTCGACGACGGCAATGAAGCCGCCTTCGACGTGGTGGTGGGCGCCGACGGCATCCACTCGCGCGTGCGCGGCGCGCTCTTTGGCGAGGAGAAGCCGCGCTTCACCGGCGTGGTGTCGTTCCGCTCGGTGGTGCCCACCGCGCGCGTGAAGCACGTGCCCGAGATCGAGGCCTTCACCAAGTGGTGGGGCCCGAACCCGCAAAGCCAGATCGTCACCTTCCCGCTCAACCAGGGCCGCGAAACATTCGTGTTCGCCACCACCGGGCAGGACAGCTGGCACGAAGAGTCCTGGACCAGCGAAGGCGACGTGAACGAGCTGCGCAGCTTCTACAAGGACTTCCACGCCGACGCGCGCGCGCTGCTCGACGCTTGCGACACCACCCTCAAGAGCGCGCTGTACGAACGCGAGCCGCTGCCCGCTTGGTCCGTGGGCACGGTCACGCTGCTGGGCGACGCCTGCCACCCGATGCTGCCCTTCATGGCGCAGGGCGCGGGCATGGCGATTGAAGACGCCGTGGTGCTGGGCCGCGCGCTCGCGGGAGTGAGCGACCGGGCGCAAGCAGTTCAGGCACTGCGCCGCTACGAGAAGACGCGCCAGGAACGCACCGCGAAGATCCAGATCGGTTCGCGCGGCAACCAGTGGATGAAGGGACAGGGCAACGCCGACTGGGTGTATGGCTACGACGCCTGGAACGTGGCACTGGCCGGGGCCTGAGAACGGATGGGGATTGCGCTCAGATGTCCAGCACCAGCCGGTCGCTCTTGCAGCCCGAGACGCAGACCATCATGGCCTTGTTGGTCGCGCGCTCGGCGTCGGTGAGCACCATGTCGCGGTGGTCGGGCACGCCTTCGAGCACCTTGGTTTCGCACGAGCCGCAGATGCCCTCTTCGCAGCTGAAGGGCACGTCGGCCTTGATCTCGATCAGGCGCTTGTGCAGCGTGGTGTCGGGCGTGACCTCGAACATCTGGCCGCTGCGGCGCAGCTCGACGGTGAAGGTGGTCTTCGCGTCGTCCGCCGCCGCCACTTCCACCGCCGTGAAGCGTTCGATGTGGGCATTGGCGTGGCCGAGCGCGGCACAGGTCTTCTCGAAGTTGTCGAGCATCACGGCCGGGCCGCAGGCGTAGTAGTGTTCGCTGGCCGTGACAGGCCTCTTGCCCAGCAAAGCCTTGAGGTCGGGCGGGCCGCCCTTCTCGTCGTCGAAGTGCCAGGTGACGGGCACGCCCAGCGCCTCGATCTCGGCGACGAAGGCCGCACTCTTGCGCGAGCGCGCGAAGTACAGAAACTCGAAGCTCTTGCCCAGGTCTTTCAGGCGGCGCGCCATGCAGAGCACCGGCGTCACGCCGATGCCACCGGCCACCAGCACCGAGTGCGTGGCGTCCTCGTGCAAGGCAAAGAGGTTGCGCGGCTCGCTGATGGTGATGCGCATGCCCACGCGCAGCTGCTCGTGCACGCAGCGTGAGCCGCCGCGGCTGGCGCGGTCTTTCAACACGCCGACCACGTAGCGGTGGCGTTCCTGGCTGCTGTTGCAGAGCGAGTAGCTGCGCACCATGCCGTTGGGCAGGTGCAGGTCGATGTGGGAGCCGGCTGCGAACGCGGGGAACACGACGTCGGGTGCCGGTCGCAGGTCCACGCTGATGATGTCGTCGGCCTCGAAACTCAGTGTGTGGACCCAGGCCTGCAAGGTGTTGATCGTGCTCATCCTGCGATTCTCACGCTGGCTTGTTGAGCTGCGCCTTGGCGAGGTTCCTCAGGTGGCGGCGCAGGCGCACGATGCCCATGTCGTGCGCGTAGAGGTGCTCACGCTTGTTGGCATCGGGCTCCATGTTCTCCACCGCCACGCGGTCCTGCTCCAGCACGTTCCAGTGGCGTTCTTCCAGGCGGTTCTTGTAGAGGAAGCGCCAGGTGTCGCGCTGCCAGCCGCTCACGCGGCGGCAACGCCAGTGAAAGACGCCCGAGGTGCGGTTGCTGATGGGTGTGTAGCTGCCGATGATGGTGAAGTTGCCACCAGGGCCGCCGGTCTTGGGGTACGGGATCTCCAGGCGCATCACATGGATGCCCAGGTCCATCCATTCGGTCCAGTCGAAGTTGATGCCGCGCTGGCCCTTCTTCTCGAAGATGAAGCCGTTCTCGATGTCGCGGATCTGGAACTCGGCCTGGCTGTCGCCCTCGCTCATGGTGTGCGATTGCTTGTGCAGGTAGACGCCGTGCATGGGATCCATCACGTTGTCCACCACGTAGCGGTAGTCACCGCCCCACTCGGTGTAGCAGAGGAAGGACGACCACTCGGGCGAGGTCAGTTGCTCGGGCAGGCGCAGCGGGGGCGCATCGTCCAGGATCGGGTTGCTGGCGTTGTAGAGAAAGATCGCGCCGGCCGCTTCGGTGGCGTGGAACATGCGCGCGGGGCGAGAGCCTTCGAGCTTGCAGCCGGGGCTGCCGGGCACGCGGGTGACGGTGCCGTCGCAGCGCACCTCGACACCGTGGTACGGGCAGGCCAGGCGGTCGCCCAGGTTCACGCCCAGCGAAAGTGGCGCGCCGCGGTGCGGGCAGTGGTCTTCGAGCGCATGCACCTGGCCCGTGGCGTCGCGCCAGATCGCGATCTTGTAGCCCAGGCGGCGCAGCGAGATCGGGCTGTCCTTCACGAAACCGGACGGGCAGACCGGATACCACAGGTCCTTGAGGCCGACCTCAAGGGCGGCATCGACCGGGTCGAGCTGGACGTTGATGACAGAGGTATCCATGGTCGTGTCTCCTGGCGGGTGTGCTGGGGTGGGTGGCGTTCAGGCGCCGAGGCGGGCCATTTCCTGCTGGAAGGACTGCTCCGTCCAGCGCTGGCCGTTGGGACCGGACGGACCCGCGTCGTTGAGGTACTTCACCAGGCCATCGAGGTCGTGGATGCCCTGCGCGTAAGCGCGCTCGATCGAGTCACCGAGCAGGCCTTCGTACGAGGTCGGCGGTGAGGTGCGGGACTGGTGGGTTTCGTTGTACAGGTCGGGTGTGCGCATGGTGTTGGTCTCCGTGGTGGTCATTCCGTGGGTGGCTTGACCTTGTCGGTCATGAACTTGCCGCTGGGCGCTGCAGCGTTCACCTGGCGTCGGGTGTTGCCGTCGATGCCGCCCTTGATGGCCCATTCGGCGAACACGGTGGGGCCGGGCGTGAATTCGCGCGGCAGCCAGTCGGCGGTGAGTTCGTCCTCGTCGGTGTAGTACTCCACCAGCGCGCCGGCCGGGCTCTCGAAGTACCAGAACATGGCCGAGGAAATCGGATGGCGGCCGGGGCCGAGCTCGGTGCTCCAGCCGCTGCGCGACATGTGCATGCCGCCGCCCACCACCTCGTGCAGGTCGCGCACGGCGAAGGCCACATGGTTCAGGCCCTTGCGTGGCTCGGGCGGCTGCAGCAGGAACAGGTCGTGGTGGCCGCCTTCGGGCGCGCAGCGCAGGAACAGGCCGCGCTGCGGGTAGCTGTCGGAGACGACGAAATCCAGGTTCTCGGTGTAGAACGCGCCGGTGGCCTGCAGGTCGGTCACGAAGAACACCACGTGCCCCACCTCGACCGGCGTGGCGCGGTCGTAGGCCGGGCTGCGCTGATTGCGGCGCGGGCGGTCGCTCCAGGTGTTGACGAGTGCGCTTTCGATCTTCACGTCGCGTTTTTTTGTGAGCTGCAGGCGGACCGCCAGACCATTGGGGTCGGTGCAGCCGATGCGGCCGTCGGCGTTCACAAAGCCGGGCTGATGCTGCAGGCGCTTGCGGTACAGCGCCAGGCTCTCGGGTGTGTCCACGCCCCAGACCACCTCGCGCAGCGTCGGGTCGGGCTCGACGCCGGCGGGCAGGCCCGGCTTGTCGGAATGGGCCACCACCACGCGGCAGCCATTGAGCGATTCGAACACCAGCTCTTGCTCGGCTTCGCTCACCAGCTTGAGACCCCAGTCCAGGAAGAACTGCCGGCAACGCGGCAGATCGGCGGCGCCGTAGGTGATTTGGTCGATGCCCAGTACGCTCATCTGCAGTCCTTGAAGTGCCTGGTCGCTGCGACGGCCAAACGTTTCTTTAGTAAACCCGTGTTTCTTACTTGAAACGGACCGAATTCTACCGGCAAACGCGCAGCGTGTGAAGTGGCTTCGCAGAGTAATTTGCTCGGCTTTGTGCCCTGGGCGCTCTCGGCGCCCTCGCCCGGCGGCGGCGCGTCAGAGGGCCGCTTGCCAGCCGCCGTCGGTGGACAGGGCCTCGGGGCGGTGCACCGGCATGAGCCAGCCGTGCCGGGCGCTGGTCTGGGCCGAGATGTCGATGCGCGGCGCGTGCGTGGCCACGTTGCCGAAGATCGTGGCAAACGAAGCGTCGGCCGCGTCGCGCCCGGTGCCGATGCGCACGAAGCCCATGGGGATCGCCGTGCCCGACGGGTCGAAGATGTACCAACGGTGGCCGATGTAGGCCTCCACGTAGGCATGGAAGTCGGTCGGGCCCAGGGCCGGATCGGCGCCGAAGTCGATCGCGGTGGTGAAGCGCGCGGGGATGTTGAGCGCGCGGCACAAGGCGATCATGAGGTGCGCGAAATCGCGGCACACGCCTTTGTGGTCGTTGAGCGTGTCCAGCGCCGAGGTCATGGAGTTGCTGGTGCCCGACTCGAACGTGACCTGGCTCTGCACCCAATGCTGGATCGCCTGCACGCGGCGGTAACCCGGCGGCATCTGGCCAAACAGGTCGTTGGCCATGGCCGTCACGCAGTCCGACTGGCAGTAGCGGCTGGGGTAGATGTAGGTCAGTGCCTCCGGCGGCAGTTGGCTGATGGGCGTTTCGAACACGCTGTCGGGCTGGGCCACGTGGTGCACGATGTCCAGCGTGGCCCGGTAGCGCAGATGCAACGGGCCGGGGCTGGCGGTCAGGCGCAGGATGCGCGTGCGGGTGGCGGGATCGGTGTGCATGACCATGGGCACGGGCTGACTGACTCGCAGCTCTTCCCACACCACGGTCTGCTGCGGCGAATGCGCGGCCTGGACGTTGAAGATGAAATCGCCGCTGGGCTGGTTGACCTCGTATTGCAGGTCGATGGCGAGGTGGATGCGAACCATGGGATCACCGTGAAGAAAGGAGTGGACGGGCCAAAGGCCTGTGGGACGGTGAAAGACTTCGTTGGATGCTACGCGTCTGAAGCGGTGGCGTCTGTGCGCCATGCCACCTTGCCCCCGCATCGCTGCCGGGCAAGGCCTTGGGCGTAAGCTCAAAAGCCATGCGCGCGCTGCTCTCCACATTCTCCTTGCAAGAGTTGCGCCACCACCCGTGGCGCAACGCCACGGCCGTGGTGGCGGTGATGCTGGGCGTGGCGCTGGCGTTCGCGGTGCACCTCATCAACGCCTCGGCCCTCGCCGAGTTCTCCAGTGCGGTGAGTTCGATCAACGGCCAACCCGACGTGGAGCTGCGCGCCCGCCAGGGCCTGCTGCCCGACACCCTGCTGGACCAGGTGGCCGCCCACCCCGGGGTGGCGCTGGCCAGCCCGGTGCTGGAGCTGCCCACCCAGGCCGTGCTGCCCGGTGGCGAACGCGTGGCCGTCAAGCTGCTGGGCGTGGACGCGCTGGTGGTGGCGGGCTTGTCGCCCGCGCTCATGCCGGTGCCCGAGACCACCACCCAAGACGCCGCGGGGCGGCGCTCCGATCTGTTTGCCCCGGATGCGGTGTTTCTCAACGCCGCCGCCCAACAGGCGCTGGGCAGCACCCCCACCTTGGAACTGCAAAGCGGCCTTTCCCTGCGCAGCGTGCGCGTGGCGGGGCGGGTGAACGCACCCGGCGCACCGCTGTTGGTGATGGACGTGGCGGCCGCTCAGGTCCTGATGGACCGCGCAGGCCAGCTCAGCAGAATCGACATGCGGCTGGCACCCGGCGCGCAGGCCGAGGCGGTGCTGGCCTCGCTCGCCCTGCCCGCCCAGGTGATCGCGCAGCGGCCCGAGCAGGCGGGCGAGCGCGTGAGCAACCTGTCGCGTGCCTACCGGGTCAACCTCACCGTGCTGGCGCTGGTGGCGTTGTTCACCGGTGCCTTCCTGGTGTTTTCGGTGCTGTCGCTCTCGGTGGCGCGGCGCCAGCCGCAGTTCGCCTTGCTCGGCGTGCTGGGACTCTCGGGCAACGAGCGCCTGCGCCTCGTGTTGGCCGAGTCGGCGCTGCTGGGTCTGCTGGGCAGCGCCCTCGGCATTGCGCTGGGCACGGCGCTCGCGGCGCTCGCCCTGCGACTGCTCGGCGGCGATCTGGGCGGGGGTTATTTCTCTGGCGTGGCGCCGCCCTTGCAATGGAGCGCCTGGGCCGCCCTGGTGTACGGCGGCCTGGGTGTGGCGGCCTCGGTGGTGGGTGGCTGGTGGCCCGCGCGCGCCACGGCGCGCATGGCGCCCGCGCTGGCCTTGAAAGGGCTGGGTGCGCCGGTGCGCCCGGGCGCGCGCCGGCACACGCTGGCCCTGGCGCTGGTGGTGCTCGCGGCAGCCCTGGCCTGGGCCCCGCCGGTGGGCGGTATTCCACTGGCAGCCTATCTCTCGGTGGGGCTGCTGCTGGTGGGCGGCATCGCGGCGCTGCCGCTGGCCGTGGGCTGGCTGCTCGACCGCATCGCGCCACACATTGCCCGGCACGCGCTGCCGGTGCTGGCCGTGGAGCGTGCGCGCCGCCTGCGCGAAACCGCCGCCGTGGCCACCAGCGGCGTGGTCGCCAGCCTGGCCTTGTCGGTGGCGCTCACGGTGATGGTGGCGAGCTTTCGCGGCTCGGTCACCCAGTGGCTCGACGCCGTGCTGCCCGCTCAGCTCTATGTGCGCAGCAGCGGGAGCCCCGGCAACGACGCGGCCCATCTGCCCCCGGCGTTCGTGGCGGCGGTGGCGGGTGTGGAGGGCGTGGCGCGCATGGACACGCTGCGCGCCACGCCGGTGCAGCTGGACCCGGTGCGACCGGCCGTGGTGCTGCTCTCGCGCCCGCTCAACAGGGTGCCCGGCTCGGCGCCGAGCCTGCCGCTGGTGGGCAACCCGCTGCCCGCCCCGCCTGCGGCCGAGGGTGAAAGCGTCATCCCCGTGTATGTGAGCGAAGCCATGGTGGATCTCTACGGCGCGCAACCCGGTGGCTGGCTGCCGGGTCTGGCGCAAGCCTTCGCAGGGCCGAGCGTGCGCGGGGTTCGCTTCTTTGTGGCGGGCGTGTGGCGCGACTACGCGCGCCAGCACGGCAGCGTGGCAATGGACCGCGCCGATTTCGTGCGCCTCACGGGGGACGCGCGCGTGAACGACCTCGCCTTGCATCTGGATGCAGGCACGGACGAGAACGCGGTGCGCGAGCGCATCCGCGCACTGGCCTCCAGCGGAGGTGCGGGCGGGCTGATCGAGTTCGCCTCGTCGGGCCAGATCCGCGCGGAGTCGCTGCGCATCTTCGACCGCAGCTTTGCCGTCACCGTGTGGCTGCAGGCGGTGGCCATCGGCATCGGTCTGTTCGGCGTGGCGGCCAGCTTCAGTGCGCAGGTGCTGGCGCGCCGGCGCGAGTTCGGCCTGCTGGCGCACCTGGGTCTCACGCGCCAGCAGATCCTGGGTGTCGTGGCGCTCGAAGGCCTGGCCTGGACGCTGCTGGGCGCGCTCGCCGGCCTGGGGCTGGGCCTGGCGGTGAGTCTGGTGCTGGTGCATGTGGTCAACCCGCAGAGCTTTCACTGGACCATGGATCTGGTGCTGCCCTGGGCCCGGCTGCTCGCGCTGTGCGCGGCTGTGGTGGTGGCGGGCACGCTCACGGCGTGGCTGGCCGGGCAGGCGGCTGCGAGCCGCGACGCGGTGCGTGCGGTGAAGGAGGATTGGTGATGAAGCTCGGACCTGACGGCATGCGCCGCCACCTGTTGATCGCATCGGCTGGCGCCCTCGCCTTTCCCACAGCCCGTGCGCAACCGCCCCACCGTCCGGGCGACCCACTGATGCCAAGGCCACTGGTGTTCCCGCGCGACCACGGCACGCACAACGACACGCGCACCGAGTGGTGGTACCTGACGGGTCACGCCAAAGACGAGAAGGGCCGCGAGTTCGGCTTTCAGGTCACGTTCTTTCGCAGCCGCGTCGACGGCACACAAACCCTGCCAAGCCGCCTGGCGGCCAGGCATCTGCTGTTCGCCCATGCGGCCATCACCGATGTGCAAGGCGGCAAGCTGCTGCACGACCAGCGCATCGCACGCTGGAACGGCGAGCCCCCCATCCAGGCCGAGCGCGGTGTGTTCGCCAGCGAGGCCGACACCCGCGTGGTGCTGCGCGACTGGCACATCGAGCGCACGCCCGACGGCCGCTACAACACGCGCATCGGCGGTGACGCGCTGAGCATCGACCTCACCGCGCAGCCGCAACAGGCCTGGTTGTTGCAGGGCGACCAGGGGTTTTCTCGCAAGGGGCCCGACGTGTCACAGGCGAGCTTCTATGTGTCTCAGCCGCACCTGGCGGTGCAGGGCACGCTGGGCATCGGCAGGCAGCGATTTGAAGTGCAAGGCACGGCCTGGCTTGACCACGAATGGAGCGAGGCGCTGCTGCACCCCGAAGCCGTGGGCTGGGACTGGATCGGCATGAACCTGTTTGACGGCCACAGCGTGACCGCGTTCCAGCTGCGCCGCGCGGACGGCAGCAAGCTCTGGGCGGGTGGTTCGTTTCGAGCTGCGGGCAGCGCACAAAGCCCCACCGACATCTACCGCTTCCGGCCAGGCGAGGTCGACTTCAAGCCGCAACGTTTCTGGACCAGCCCACTCACCCGCGCGAAGTACCCGGTGGAATGGCTGATCCGCACACCGGCCGACTTCTACACCGTCAAAGCGGTGATCGACCCACAGGAACTCGACAGCCGCCAGGGCACGGGGACGGTGTATTGGGAAGGCCTGTCGGACCTGTTCGACAGCAACGGCCAGCGCGTGGGGCGTGGCTATCTGGAGATGACGGGCTACGCGCAGCGGCTGGTGTTGTGATGCGCCACTGCGCGTCGGATCATCGTTGCGGAACGACGATGACCGTGCCGCCTTGGGGCACCGTGGTGCTGCCAGTGGCACCGGTGGCGCCCGTGTAGCCCGTGCTGCCGGTGGCACCGGTGGCGCCGGTGTAACCCGTGCTGCCCGTGGCGCCGGTCGCGCCAGCGCCGCCTGTGGCACCCGTGTCACCGGTGTAGCCCGTGGCACCGGTGGCACCGGTGGCTCCGGGGGGACCCGCTGGGCCCATGGGTGCCGAAATGCAACCGGCGAGCGCGAACGACAGCACGCCAGCCAACAGCAGTTTTGAATGGTTCATGGTGATTCCTTTGTTCATCCACCGAAAGGGTGGCGTGAACAAAGCTTAGGCAAGCCCCGGGCGCGCGTCGGTACGTTGACGGACATAGACCAACGGACACTTTCAGGGGGGCGTGGGATCGGCCTGCCATTCGCGGAAGAAGCGGATGCGCTCGCCGTGGTCGGGGTGGCTGGAAATGGCGATCGGCAATCGGGCGCTGCTCTTGCCATCGTCGTCCTGGCCGGCTTCCTCCCGCTGGATCCGCTCGAAGAACGCGACCATCACCGAGGGGGACACCTGGCTTTGATCGAGCAGCCGCGCGGCGAAGGTATCGGCCTCTCGCTCGGCATCGCGTGAATAGGCCTGCGTGGCGAGGGTCGCGGGCACCGTGGCCAGGAAGCCGCTGGCATCGCCCAGCACCACGCCCACCAGCGCGCTGACCAGACTCGCGCGCACCATCAGATCCAGCCCATGGCGGTGGTGGACATGACCCAGTTCATGGGCCAGCACGCCCACGATGGCGTCGGGCTGGTCGAGCAGCAGCTTGACCAGATCGTCCGTGATCACGATGTAGCCACCGGGCAGGGCAAACGCGTTGGCACCCAGGGCCTTGGACTTGTGAAACGAGAGCTGCCAGGCCGGTGCGTCGCCCTGCGGATGGGCGCGCTCCACGACGGACTTGAATCGGGCGCGCAGCGCTTCCTGTTGCTGTGCGGGCAGCGCGCTGGGCTGCAGGAACAGCCGGTCCAGCTGTTGCATGCCCTGTTCACCCAGGTGGACCTCCAGCGACCTCGGAACCTGGTGCGCCAGGATCTGGCTCAGCCAGGGCACACCCCAGGTCCAGGCCGCACCGAGAAACAGCACGGTGGCCCCCATGGCCACCAGCGTGGCGCGCCAGCTCTGCATCCAGCCCACCACCGCACCGTCGCGCTGGCCGCTGGCCTGCCGCCAGGCGTCCCACTCACCCGCGTCGGCGTGCTGGATCAGGCTGCCGTCGGGCAGTTCACTCTGGCGCTGGCCGTGCGAACGGCGTTCGGCCCAGCGCACCCGCCGCACCGGGTAACGGCGCTCGCTGCCCACCAGCGTGAGCACGAGTTCATCACCCTCGATGCACAGTTCGCAGACCTGCGCGCGCGGGCTGTGGCCGTCAAACCAGGTGCTGAGCAGCCGGGGCGCTTCGTTCATCACAGGCCCATGTCGATACCGAAAAAGTCGCCCGCCGCATCACCCAGCAGGCCTTTGTCGCCACCTTGTGCCTGCGCGAGCCAGGCGTTCACGTCGCCCTGCACCGAGACCCCCATGGCCTCCAGCCGCAGGCGTGCGGTATTCACCTTGGCAAACGGCCAGTAGAGACCCAGCGTGAGCGCAATCAACAGCCAGTTCTTCGCCGTCAGGCTCATCAGGGGGGCGAACTTCAACTGGCTGTCAAAGTGGATGCGTCGGCTGCGGGTGTTGGACCACAGGAGGTTTTGCAGGCGCGACGTGGTGTACGGCACGAGCACCAGCGGGAATGCCAGGTAGGCCAATGCCAACACGAAGGGCAGCGCGATCAGGGCAGCGCCGCCGGAGTTGCCCAGCATCACCGCCACGATGGCACCCACGCCAGCGAGCGCCGCCGTGCACAGCAGGGACACACCCGCCACCCGGAACGAGAAACCGTAGAACGCACCGGCGCCGGCCTTCAGTTGCGCATGTTCCTGCGCGAACACATAACCACCATGCTGGTATTGCTTGACACGCGCCATCAGCCAGGGCGACATCGCGGCCATCGCCAGCACCAGCAGGCTCATCGCCGAGGCGATCATCGCGCCGGCCGCGCCACCCCTGGAGGCCTGCAGGTCAGGCGCGATCAGTGCGATTACCAGCCCGAACGCCAGCACCGGAATGAAGAATGGCAGCATGCACAGATAGGCGTCCTTGAGGTCGCCTTCGAACGACATGCGCACGCCACGCCAGCTGGTGTTGCGCAGGCGGAACTGCAGCGATGCACGCCACAGCGCGGGCCACAACGCCGCCAGCACCAGCAAGGGGATCCACGAAAAGGCCGGCGCGAAGTTGGACACGGCCCAGTAAGAGACACCGAACAGCAGCATGAGCAGGTAGCCGCGGAACATCTTCCAGGGGTCGCCATGAAAGCCCAGCGGGTCTTTGCCCACCAGGGTGTTGTTCTGGAAATAGGCCAGGCGCCGGGCGCGGGCAAAGGGCCAATAGAGCGTGAACGTGATCAGCGTCAGCAGCAGGTTGACGATCCAGATGCGGAAGTACTCGCTGCCCGAGCCGGTGAAGCGGATCTCGAGTGTCTGCGTCGGATCCTTCCCGGGGGATCGCCGGTCGGACAAGAACTCGGTCGCTTCAAAATCATCCCGCTGTGCCATCCCTGTCCTCCTGGTTGTTGAAAATTTGGCCGCGATCCTAGCATCAAAGATTCATACCAATGAACTACTGCTGGCGGATGCGCGCCGCGCATGCGACCGCTGAAAACGGGCGCGCTCAAAACCCGGCACACTTCCCGGCATGAGCTCCCCCTCCCCCACCGACCGTCCCAAAGCCACCACCCCCACATCACTCAGTGGCCTGCTGCCGTTTCTGCGGCCCTACCGCGTGCAGATCGGTCTGGCGATCCTGTTTCTCGTGCTGGCGGCGGTGGCCACGCTGGCGTTTCCGCTCGCGTTGCGTTTCCTCATCGACAGCGGACTCGCCCCGGCCGGGCGCGGCGAGCAGGCGCTCGCGTTGCGCGGCCACTTTGCCGCGCTGTTCGGCGTGGCGGTGGCGCTCGGCATTTTTTCGGCAATGCGCTTCTACCTCGTGAGCTGGCTCGGCGAACGCGTCACCGCCGACCTGCGCAACGCGGTCTACAGCCATGTGCTGCGGCAAAGCCCGCAGTTCTTCGAGACCACGCAGACCGGCGAGGTGCTCTCGCGCCTGACCACCGACACCACCCTGGTGCAGACGGTGGTGGGCTCGTCGCTCTCGATGGGCCTGCGCAACGCCGTCATGGGCATCGGCGCGCTGATCATGCTGGTGTGGACCAACCCCTACGTGATGCTGCAGGTGTTGCTGATCATCGTGCTGGTGGTGCTGCCGAGCATGTGGTTCGGGCGGCGCGTGCGCAAGCTCTCGCGCGCCAGCCAGGACCGCGTGGCCGACTCCAGCGCCATTGCGGCCGAGGTGCTCAACGCGATTCCGGTGGTGCAGAGCTACACCGCCGAAGACCGGGAGGCGGCGCGCTTCTCCGAGTCCACGCAGCACGCGTTCGAGACCGCGATCCGGCGCACGCGCGCGCGCTCGGTGCTGGTGGCCTTCATCATCATCAGCACGGCCGGTCTGCTGCTGTGGGGCCTGTACCAGGGCACGCAGGCGGTGCTGGCCGGCACCATCACGCCCGGTCACCTGGGGCAGACGGTGCTCTACATCATCATCCTGGCCGGTGCGGTCGCCGTGCTCGGCGAGGTGTATGGCGACCTGCTGCGCGCCGCGGGTGCCAGCGAGCGTCTGATGGAATTGCTGGCCAGCGCCTCGCCGGTGCAGTCGCCCGCGCAACCGCTGAAGGCCCCGTCCCCACAAGGCGGCAGTGCGCTGGAGTTCGACGACATCACCTTCCACTACCCCTCGCGCCCGGCGCAGGCCGCCCTCTCGGGCTTCAGCCTGGCGGTGGAACCCGGCCAGACGGTGGCGCTGGTGGGACCGAGCGGCGCGGGCAAGACGACCGTCTTCGGCCTGCTGCTGCGCTACTACGACCCGGCGCTGGGCACGATCCGATTGGACGGCGTGCCGATCCACCAGATGAGCCTTCAGGACCTGCGCAACCGCGTTGGCATCGTGCCGCAGGACCCGGTGATCTTCTCCAGCAGCGCGATGGAAAACATCCGCTACGGCAAGCCGGGTGCGAGCGACACGGAGGTGCGGGCGGCCGCGGCTGCGGCCTTTGCCGACGAGTTCATCGACCAGTTGCCCGAGGGCTACAACACCTTCCTGGGTGAGCGCGGGGTGCGCCTCTCAGGCGGCCAACGCCAGCGCATCGCGATCGCGCGCGCCATGCTCAAGAACCCGCCGCTGCTGCTGCTGGACGAGGCCACCAGCGCACTGGACGCGCAGAGCGAACGCATGGTGCAGGCGGCGCTGGAGTCGGCGATGAAAGACCGCACCACCCTGGTCATCGCGCACCGCCTGGCCACCGTGCAACAAGCCGACCGCATCGTCGTGCTGGACCACGGCAAGCTGGTGGAGCAAGGCACGCACACCGAACTGGTGGCCCACGGCGGCGTGTACGCCGGCCTTGCGGCGCTGCAGTTTCAGGTTTGACCTGTGAGCTAGGCCAGCTGGCGCAGTTCGCGCAGCGCCACTGACACGGGGGCGAGATCCGGAGTCAGGTTGGCGATGCTCTCGTGCATGGCATTCACCCGTTCGATCGCTTTGGCATGCTGGTCCTGCCACTCGGCCAGCGTCTGCTGGCTGCTCAGCAGCGACAGCACCAGCTGCCCGGCGATCGAATACACGTCGTCGCGTGCACTCGCTCGGGCCTGGGTCTGCCACAGCGAGTCCGTCGGCAGCTTGCCGATGTGCTGGCGCCAGTGGTCCAGCCCCAGCGTGTTCTCGATGGCGAAATAGGTCCGCGCGGCCTGCTCCAGCGTGCTGCCGGCCTTCGCGGCCACATCGACCAGATCCAGCACCGGGTACAGGTGGTCGAGCACGGTGAGGTCATCGGCGAGCTGCGCGTCCACACCGGCCTGCACCAGGCGGGCGCTGGCCGCCTTCCACTGCTCAAGGGCCGCGGCGGGCAACCATTGCTCGACATGCTCGCGCAGCGTGCGGGCCGCCGGGCGGTACTTGGCGATCAGTGTGGGCAGGTCGCCCTGTCCACGGTGGCGCAGCATCCAGCGGCTGGCGCGCTGGGCGATGGTGGCCAACTGGGTCAGCAGACTCAGCTGCAGCTCGGTGGTGACCTTGTTGTCCAGCGCGTCGATCTGATCCCAGATCGGCTCCAACGCAAACACCTCGCGCGCCAGGGTGTAGGCGCTGACCACATCGGCCGCGGTGCATGACGCTTCGTTGGCCAGGAAGTTGACGAAGGTGGCGCCCACGCGGTTGGCCACGGTGTTGGTCATGAAGGTGGCGATGATCTCGCGCTTGAGCGGATGCCGCGCGATGAAGTCGCCATGGCGTTCGCCCAGCACCACCGGGAAGTACATCTTGAGCACGCGGGCGTAGAACGGGTCGTCGGGCAGCTCGCTGGCGCACAGCTCGTCGAAGAGGTTCATCTTGGCGTAGGCCAGCAGCACGGCGTTTTCGGGGCGCGTCAGGCCCCGGCCTTCGCGTTTGCGCTTGCCCAGCTCTTCGTCGCTCGGCAGGAACTCGATGGGGCGTTTGAGCAGGCCGATCTGCTCCAGCCATCGCATCAGGTTTTGCTGCCCGTCGAGCAGATACACAGGGCGGGTGGCGGCCAGCTCGATCTGCTGCGTCTGGTAGTAGTTGTCCTGCAGCACGAGTTCGCCGACCTCGTCGGTCATGCTGGCGAGCAGGTCGTTGCGACTCTCCAGCGTGAGCCCACCGGCCTCCAGCACCGCGCCCAGCAGGATCTTGATGTTGACCTCGTGGTCGGAGCAGTCCACGCCGGCGGAGTTGTCGATCGCGTCGGTGTAGATGAGGCCGCCGGCCTGGGCGAATTCGATGCGGCCGTTCTGCGTGCAGCCGAGGTTGCCGCCTTCCCCGAACACCTTGCAGCGCAACTCGTTGCCGTTGACGCGGAAGGCGTCGCCCGCCTTGTCGCCCACCTGTGCGTGGCTCTCGAAACTGGCCTTCACGTAGGTGCCGATGCCGCCGTTGTAGAGCAGATCCACCGGGGCCTTGAGGATGGCGTTGAGCAGTTCGTTGGGTGCCATCTGGGTGGCGTCGGTGCCGATCACGGCGCGCGCCTGCGCACTCAGCGGGATCGACTTGGCGCTGCGCGGGAACACACCGCCACCCTCGCTGATGAGGCCCTCGTCGTAGTCGGCCCAGCTGGAGCGCGGCAGCTTGAACAGCCGCTCGCGTTCGGCATAGCTGGCGGCGAGATCGGGGCTGGGGTCGATGAAGATGTGGCGGTGGTCGAAGGCCAGCACCAGCCGGATCTGCGTGGACAGCAGCATGCCGTTGCCGAACACGTCACCCGACATGTCACCGATGCCGGCCACGGTGAAGGGCTGGGTCTGCGTGTCCACACCCAGGCCGCGGAAATGGCGTTTGACCGATTCCCAGGCGCCGCGCGCGGTGATGCCCATCTTCTTGTGGTCGTAGCCGACCGAGCCGCCGGACGCGAACGCGTCGCCCAGCCAGAAGCCGTAGGCCGCGCTCACGCTGTTGGCGATGTCGCTGAAGGTCGCCGTGCCCTTGTCGGCGGCGACCACCAGGTAGGGGTCGTCCTCGTCGTGGCGCACCACGTCGGGTGGCGGCACCACCGCGCCCTTGACCAGGTTGTCGGTGATGTCGAGCAGGCCCGAAAGAAAGGTCTTGTAGCAGGCCACGCCTTCGGCCAGGTAGGCTTCGCGCTCGCTCGCGGGCGGGGCCTTCTTCAGCACGAAGCCGCCCTTGGAGCCCACCGGCACGATCACCGTGTTCTTCACCATCTGCGCCTTCACCAGGCCCAGGATTTCGGTGCGGAAATCCTCGCGCCGATCCGACCAGCGCAGGCCGCCGCGCGCGACCTTGCCGCCGCGCAGGTGCAGACCCTCCACGCGGGGTGAGTAGACCCAGATCTCGAACAGGGGCTTGGGTTCGGGCACGTTGGGGATGTCGCGCGGGCTGAGCTTGAAGCTCATGTAGTCATGTCCGCGCTGGTAGGCATTGGTGCGCAGCGTGGCCTGGATGGTGCTGAGGAACTGGCGCAGCACGCGGTCTTCCTCCAGGCTGGCCACGTCGGCCAGCAGGGCTTCCAGCGCTTGCGCCTGGGCTTCAATGCATTCCGCGCGGAGGTCCGCTTTCGCCGGGTCGAAGCGGATCGCGAACAGCTCGGCCAGGCCTTGCGCGATGGCGGGGTTCCTGTTGAGCGTGTCTTCGATGTAGCTCTGGCTGAAGGCGAAACCGAGCTGCTTGAAGTAGCGCACGTAGGCGCGCAGCACGGCAATGGCGCGGGCATTGAGCTCGGTGGAGAGCACCAGGCGGTTGAGCGCGTCGCTCTCCACCTCCTGGCGCCAGACCGCCTGAAAGAGCTCCTCGAAACGGAACTTGAGGCGTTCGACGTCCAGTGGCTGGGCAAACTGCAGGCCCCAGTCGTGAATCCAGTAGCCCGGCGCGGCCAGGTGGTAGGGGTGCTCGTCGAGCACGCGCGCACCCATGGCCTCCATCACCGGCATGGCGTCCGACAGGGTGATCTTCTGCGTGGCGTAGGTCTTGAAGCGCACCTGCCCCTGGCGGTTGTAGAGCTTGAGCGCGAGCGGTTGCTGTTCGCCCAGGCCGCTGAGCACGGCCGCGTCGCTGGCGGCGGTGTCCGCGTCGAAGTGCTCGCGGTAGGCGGTCGGGAACGCCGCCACCAAGGCCTCCAGACCGCTGGCGCTGCGGCCGCTCTGCGCCAGCAGCACGGCGTTCACACCATCGACCCAGCGCTTGCAGGCCTGGGCCACGCGGGCCTCGAGCTGCGCCAGGTCCACCTGCGCGGGCAGCTTGTCCTTGGCGCGCACGATGTAGTGAATGCGCGCGAGCGCGCTGTCGGTGAGCATGGGCGTGAATTCGATCGACGCCGCATCGAAGGCCTCGGTGAACAGGGCGCCGAGCTTCACACGCAGCTCGGTGGTGTACACATCGCGCGGCACATACACCAGCAGGGATGCCAGGCTGCCGTAGGCACCACGGCGCACGAACAGACGCACGCGCTGGCGCTCCTGCAGGCGCAGGATGCCCATGGCATGCTGCTCCAGCGTGGCGGCATCGATCTGCAGCATCTCGTCGCGCGGGTAGGTCTCCAGGATCGCCTGCAAGGCCTTGTGGGCATGGCTGCCCGTGACCACACCGGCATTGGTCATGACCTGAGCCACATGCTGGCGCACCACCGGGATCTGTTCCACCGAGGCGGCGTAGGCTGCCGATGTGTACAGCCCGAGGAACCGGCTCTCACCCACCAGCTTGCCGGAGGCGTCCAGCCGCTTCACGCTGATGGCGTCCATCCAGGCCGGTCGGTGCACGGTGGACCGGCTCATGGCCTTGGTGGACAACACCAGGTCGGGGTTGGACACGAAAGCCGCAGCAGGTTGGGCCGGCAGCACCTGAGCACCGGGTGACTTGAGCAGGCCCAGCGCGGTGCCGGGCATGGGCACCAGCACATCGCCTTTGAGTTCGTAATCTTCAGCCGCCAGAAAAGTGAAGTGCCCTTGTTCGAGCCAGGTCAGGAAGGCCTTGGCTTCGTCGGCGACGGACGCGTCCAGCGCGGTGAAGCTGGCGTTGAGCACCTGCACGCGCGAGAGCATGGCGCGCCAGTCCTGGACGGCCAGGCGCACGTCCTGCAAGGTGTCTTCAATCACGCGGCGCAGCGACTGACCTTCCGGGTCGGAGGCCAGCCGGTCGCACTCGACCAGGATGCACGAAACGAGTTGCCCGTCGCCGGCGCCTTGTTGCGCGGCACCGAGGATCTCGACCACGTGACCGGCCGCATCGCGTTTGACACGCACCAGCGGATGGACGATCCAGTGCAAGGTGCGTCCGGTGCGGTTGACGGCCATGCCGACCGAGTCGACGAGAAAGGGCATGTCGGGATGCACGATCTGCAGCACGTGCGTGCCCCGGTCCTGCACGGGATCCACCGGCAGGTCCAGCACCTGAACGATGACTTCACCGGGCGCCGATGCGCTCAACAGGGCCTGGTGCGCGGCGGCCATGGTCTTGAGCAGGGCGGGATCGCGGTTGCGCATTTCCTCGGGGTCGGCAGCGGCGAAATACAGGTCCTGAAAGCTCGGGTTCATGGTCGGCATCCGGTCAAGGAGAGTGGTTGGGTGGGAAAGATGTGCGCGATTCTAGGAGTGCCCCAGCGCCCACGACAGCCCCAGACAAGGATTGCATGGACCCATGCCATGCCCTCATGCGCAAAACGCATGATGCGCTCCCCCCGCCCAACCGTGCAAAAAAAACCCCGCCAGGCGGGGTTTTGCAGGCGCTCGGGATCGCGCTACTGCAGCGTTTCCTTGATCACCGGCAACATCGGCAGCGCGATCACCTCGATGCCCTCTTCCAGCATGGCCAGGGCTTCCTGAGGGCTGGCCTGCCCGCGGATGTTGCGGCGCTCTACCTCCCCGCTGTGCATGGCGCGGGCCTCGTCGGCAAAGCGCTCACCCACATCCTCTGTCTGCGCCACCACCTCGCGCAGCGCCTTGAGCATGCGGGCCTGCAAGGCGGCCAGTTCGGGATGCATCACGTGGTTGCTCATGGCCACAACCGCACCGGCAGGCGCCTCAAGATCGGGGGCGTCTGCGTCCTTGCGTCCGCTGCGCAGGTTCAGGCGCGGAGCCGAGAGCGTTTTGTGGATGTGGGCGTCGCCGCACATCGGGCAGGTGAGCAACCCGCGGCCCAGCTGGCTCACGAAATCGTCTTCGGAACCGAACCAGCCTTCAAAGTCGTGCTGGTGGGCACATTGCAGATTGAGGACCTTCATGGCACGGATTGTCCTGCCAAAGGTGCTGCAGCGACATGCGTCCAGTCCAGCGTCCATTCACCGGCCTGCACGTTCTGCAGCCACATCGAGCCGACCAGGGTCTTGCAGTCGATCACCTCGCCGCTGAAGCACCAGGCTCGCAGTTCGGCGGGCGTGGCGGTGAACACGTCGAGGAATTCACCGTCGTCGAGCTGCCGCTCCCCGAGCGTGAGGCCGCGTGCGAACCAGATGTCGATGGTCTCATCCGAGTACGCCACCGTGGGCGCCAGCCGCCCGGCGAACGCCCACTCGCGTGCGCTGTAGCCGGTCTCTTCAAACAGTTCACGCTGGGCACACACCAGGCTGTCTTCGCCTTCGTCGAGCTTGCCGGCCGGAAATTCGATCATCACCGTCTGCATGGGGTGGCGGAACTGGCGCTCCAGCACCACCCTCCCGTCGTCCAGCAAACCAATGACCATGACCGCACCTGGGTGCAACACGTACTCGCGCGAGGCCTCGGCACCGTCGGGCAGACGCACCGTGTCGCGCACCACGTGCAGAAAGTTGCCACGCAACAGCTCGGTGCGCGACAGTGGGGTTTCTCGCAAGTGGCTGTCGTTCATCTGTGGCGGTAGAGATAGCGGTAGACGAAGCCGGGGAAGGCCAGCGTGATGAACAGCGCACCGGTGGTTGCATAGAACTCCCAACCCTGAGGCGCAATCTGCCCGGCGCTCTGCTCCAGGGCAAGACCGAGGGCACCCACGAGGAAATACAGCAGCACCATCTCGGCCAACCGCATCCCGAGGGTCTTGGGCAGCCTGCGCGGAATCACCGCCAGCCACCGCTCGTTGATGAAGGGCAGGTTGGCGGCCACCAGCGCAGCGATCAACACCAGCCAGACGGAAAAACTGTGGTTCATGGTGAAGGGTATGAGCCGGCCCCGCCGGCCAAGTTCACCGGAGATGGCCTGCGGGCTTCAGGCGAACAGTGCCGCCACGGCTTGGGCGCACAGGCTCATGAGGCCACCGGGCAAGATGCCCAGCAGCAGTACCAGTGCACCGTTGATGGAGAGCACCGAGCGCGCGTCCAGACCCGCCTCGATGTCGGCGGTCTGCGTGGGCGCGTCAAAGTACATCAACTTGACCAGGCGCAGGTAGTAGAAGGCGCCGATCAGCGACATGACGACCGCGAACACCGCGAGGCCCACATAGAAGGGCCCGCCAGAGGCCAGCAGCGCCTGCAGCACCGAGAGCTTGGCGTAGAAACCCACCAGTGGAGGGACACCGGCCAGCGAGAACATGCAGATGGCCATGACGCCGGCATACAACGGGCTGCGCTGGTTCAGGCCAGCCAGGTCACTGATGTTCTCGGACTCAAAACCGCTGCGCGACAGCAGCAGGATCACGCCAAAGGTGCCCAGCGTCGTCAACACATAGGTGATGACGTAGAACATGGATGAACCGTAGGCGTTGGCCATGTTGCCCGTGTCGCCGTTGACCACACCAGCAAGAAGACCGAGCAGCATGAAGCCCATCTGCGCGATAGTGGAGAACGCCAGCATGCGCTTGAGATTGGTCTGCGCGATGGCAGCGAAGTTGCCCACCAGCAGCGACATGACGGCCAGCACCGCGAGCATCTGCTGCCAGTCGAAGGCCAGCGGCTGCAGACCTTCGACCAGCAGGCGGATCACGATCGCGAAGGCCGCCAGCTTGGGCGCGCCGCCGATCATGAGCGTGACGGCGGTGGGGGCACCGTGGTAGACGTCGGGCACCCACATGTGGAAGGGCACCACGCCGAGCTTGAAGGCCAGACCGGCAACCACGAACACCAGCCCCAACGTGAGCACCTGCGTTGAACCCTTGAGCGTGGCCTCTCCGCCAGCAATGGATTTCATCACCTCGGACAGGTCGAGTGAGCCAGTGGCGCCGTACACCATGGACAGGCCGTAGAGCAGGAAGCCGCTGGCCAGCGCGCCGAGCACGAAATACTTCATGGCCGCCTCGGTCGCCTGCACGTCGTCGCGGCGCAGCGCCACCAATGCATAGCTGGACAGCGTGAGCAGTTCCAGACCAAGGTAGATCACCAGGAAGTTGTGGCCCGAGATCATGACGAACATGCCCAGCAGCGCGAACATGGACAGGGTGAACATCTCACCGCCGCGCAGCATGTCGCGTTGGCCGGCGTAGTCGCGGCCATAAACCAGCGTGACCATCATGGCGATGGTGGCGAAGCACTTGAGCCAGTTGCCCATGGGGTCGCTGACGATCATGCCGCCGAAGCCCAGGGTGGTGGTGCCCGAGACGGCCGCCATGCCGAGCAACAGTGCCACCGCACCGAGCGAAAGCAGGGTCAGCGCGTAGGTAGCACCGCGCAGGGGCGACTTCACCGTCAGATCGGCCAGAGCGATCACACAGGCCATCGTCAGCAGGAGGATTTCAGGGTAGGCCGCGACCCAGCTGAGCTTGTCAATCATTGTTCGTTCTCTTGTGTCGTGTGGCGGGCCTGGCTCACTGGGGCAGCTTGGAGACGGCCACGTGGCGCAGCAACTCCGCCACGGAAGCATCCATCACGTCGGTGAAGGGCTTGGGGTACACGCCCATGAAGAGCACCGCCACCGCCAGCACCGCCATCACGAGGAATTCGCGTGGATTGAGGTCGATGAGGGCCTTCACGTTGTCGTTGCCCGCGGCGCCGAGGTACACCCGCTTGTACATCCACAGCGAGTAGGCCGCGCCGAAGATCAGCGCCGATGCGGCGAGCAGACCCATCCAGAAGCTGGCCTTCACCGCCGCCAGGATCACCATCCATTCACCCACGAAGCCGGCCGTGCCCGGCAGGCCGCAGTTGGCCATGGTGAAGAGCAGCGCAAAAGCCGCGAACTTCGGCATGGTGTTCACCACACCACCGTAGTCGGCGATCTCGCGCGAGTGCACGCGGTCGTACAGCACGCCGATGCCCAGGAACATGGCGGCCGACACAAAGCCGTGGGCAATCATCTGCACGATGCCACCCGACACGCCGAGGTCGCTGAAGACGAAGAAGCCCAGCGTGACGAAGCCCATGTGGGCCACAGACGAATACGCCACGAGTTTCTTCATGTCCTGCTGGACCATGGCCACCAGGCCCACGTAGATCACCGCGATCAGCGAGAGCGCGATCATGAGCCAGGCCCATTGGTGCGAGGCGTCGGGCAAGATGGGCAGCGAGAAACGCAGGAAGCCGTAGGCACCCAGCTTGAGCATGATGGCGGCCAGCACGGCGGAGCCGCCGGTGGGCGCTTCCACGTGCACGTCGGGCAGCCAGGTGTGCACCGGCCACATCGGCACTTTCACCGCGAAGGCCGCGAAGAAAGCGAAGAACAGCAGGGTCTGCGCGGTGCTGCTCAGTGGCAGCTTGTACCAGTCGGCCAGCGCGAAACTGCCACCGGACACGGTGTACAGGTAGATCAGCGCCACCAGCATCAGCAGCGAGCCCAGCAGCGTGTACAGGAAGAACTTGAAAGCCGCGTAGATCTTGTTCGGGCCGCCCCAGATGCCGATGATCAGGTACATCGGGATCAGGGTGGCTTCGAAGAACACGTAGAACAGCATCGCATCCTGCGCGCTGAAGACGCCGATCATCAGACCCGAGAGGATCAGGAAGGCGCCCATGTACTGGTTCACGCGCGTCGTGATGGATTCCCAGCTGGCCACGACCACCACCACATTGATGAACGCGGTGAGCGGGATCAGCCACAACGAAATGCCGTCCACGCCGAGGTGGTAGTGGATGTTGAAGTTTTCGATCCAAGGGCGTTTTTCGACGAACTGCAAGGCAGCGGTGCCCAACTCAAAACCGGTGTAGAGCGGCACGGTGACCGCCAGGCCCACCACCGAACCCACCAACGCGATCCAGCGCACCAACGGCGCCTGGTCGACACGGCCCAGGGCCAGCAGCACGACGCCAAAAAAGATGGGCGTCCAGATGGCAAGGCTCAGCAAACCCATGATGTTCTTCTTCCTCTTGTTTTATTTGGCGAGCCAGACGAAGTACGTCATGAACAGCAGCACACCCACGATCATCATCAGCGCGTAGTGGTACAGGTAGCCGGTCTGCGCACGGCGCACCACGCCAGAGACCACACCCACGAGCTTCCAGCTGGCGTTGACCACGCCGCCTTCGATCACACCGCGGTCACCGCCCTTCCAGAGTCCGATACCCAAACCGCGCGCGCCTTTGGCCAGCACGTTTTCGTTGAACCAGTCCATGTAGTACTTGTTCTCGAGGATGACCACCAGCGGACGCAACGCGCGGCCGATGGCGGCCGGCACGGCTGGGTTGATCAGGTACATGTACCAGGCGCTCACGGCACCGGCCAGGGCCAGGTACAGCGGCGGGGTGTAGAGCGAGTGCGCTGCCATCGACAAGGCGCCGTGGAACTCTTCGGCGAAGGTCGCCATGGCCGGGTGGGCCGCGGCGTTGATGACGATCGCGTCCTTGAAGAAGTCACCGAACAACATGGGCTGGATGGTCATGAAGCCGATCACCACCGAGGGAATGGCCAGCAGCACCAGCGGCACCGTCACGACCCAGGGCGATTCGTGCGGCTTGCCGTCACCATGTCCGTGGTCATCGTGATGACCGTGGTCGTCGTGGTGTGCATCCGGGTTCTGGTCATAACGCTCCTGGCCGTGGAACACCAGGAAGTACAGCCGGAAAGAATAGAAGGAGGTGACGAACACACCGGCAAGCACCGCAAAGTAGGCGAAGCCGGAGGCCGGCAAATTGCTGAAGTGCACCGCCTCGATGATGGAGTCTTTGGAGTAGAAGCCCGAGAACAGCGGCGTGCCGATCAAGGCCAGCGTGCCCAGCAGCGACGTGATCCAGGTGATGGGCATGTACTTGCGCACGGCGCCCATCCAGCGGATGTCCTGGTTGTGGTGCAGGCCCATGATCACCGAGCCCGCCGCCAGGAACAGCAGCGCCTTGAAGAAGGCGTGCGTCATCAGGTGGAACACCGCCACCGAGTAGGCGGAAGCGCCGAGCGCCACCGTCATGTAGCCCAGCTGCGAAAGCGTGGAGTACGCGACGATGCGCTTGATGTCGTTCTGGATGATGCCCAGGAAGCCCATGAACAGCGCGGTGATGGCACCGATCACCATGATGACGTTCAGCGCCGTGTCCGACAGCTCGAACAGCGGCGACATGCGCGCGACCATGAAGATGCCGGCCGTCACCATCGTGGCGGCGTGGATCAGCGCGGAGATGGGGGTGGGGCCTTCCATGGAGTCGGGCAGCCACACATGCAACGGGAACTGCGCGCTCTTGCCCATGGCGCCGATGAACAGGCAGATGCAGATCACGGTGATCAGCAGCCAGTCGGTGCCCGGGAAGCCGAGCTGGCCGAGTTCGGGCGCCTTGGCGAACACCTCGGCGTAGTTGAGCGTGCCGGCATAGGCCACGATCAGGCCGATGCCCAGGATGAAACCGAAGTCGCCCACCCGGTTGACCAGGAAGGCCTTCATGTTGGCGAAGATCGCCGTGGGCTTGTTGAACCAGAAGCCGATCAGCAGATAGGACACCAGACCCACGGCTTCCCAGCCGAAGAACAGCTGCAGCAGGTTGTTGCTCATGACCAGCATGAGCATGGAGAAGGTGAACAGCGAGATGTAGGCGAAGAAGCGGTTGTAGCCCTCGTCCTCTTCCATGTAGCCGATGGTGTAGAGGTGCACCATGAGCGAGACGAAGGTCACGACCACCATCATCATCGCGGTGAGGCCATCGACCAGGAAGCCGATTTCCATCTTCAGGCCACCCACCACCATCCAGGTGTAGAGGGTTTCGTTGAAGCGGGCGCCGTCCATGGCCACGCTCTTGAGCGTCATGGCCGACAGGATGAACGCGATCAACACACCCAGAATGGTGAGCGTGTGCGAAGCGCGGCGACCGATGACATTGCCACCGAAGGTGGTGCCCAGGATGCCGGCCAGGGCCGCGCCGATCAGCGGCGCCATGGGGACGGCGAGCAGGGTGCTGGCAGAGAGGGTGGTGCTCATGATGTTCTTGTCTTGGGGCTGGGACTCAGCCTTTGAGCGTGTTGAGCTCTTCGACGCTGATCGAATTCTTGTTGCGGAACAGCAGCACAAGGATGGCCAGGCCGATGGCCGACTCGGCGGCAGCCACGGTCAGGATGAAGAACACGAACACCTGGCCGTGCATGTCACCCAGATAGTGCGAGAAGGCCACGAAGTTCATGTTCACCGCCAGCAGCATCAGCTCGATGGCCATGAGCAGCACGATCAGGTTCTTGCGGTTGAGGAAGATGCCGACGACCGAGATCGCGAACAGGATCGCGCCCACGGCGAGGAAATGGCCCAGGGTCACGTTCATGGCTTGGCCTCCTCAGCGGTCGACGCTTCAACAGCGGGTGGGGCTTTCTGCGTCGCGGCCATCGGCATGACCACCAGGCGGTCGCCGGCGCGCACGTGCACCTGCAAACCCGGGTTGATGGCCTTGCTGTCCTTGCGCTGGCGCAGGGTCAGGGCGATGGCGGCAATCATGGCCACCAGCAGGATCACGGCAGCGACTTCAATGGGGTACAGGTACTCGGTGTAGAGCAGCAGGCCGAGTTCACGTGTGTTGGAGTAGTTGGCGGCGTTGATGCCGGCACCGGCCGCATCGGGGTTGGTCGTGAGACTCGGGAAACCCGCAAACAGAACGGCAATCAGTTCGACCGCCACAAAGCCGCCGAGGATGGCGGCGAGCGGAAAGTGTTTCCAGAAGCCCTTGCGCACGCCGTCCAGGTTGATGTCGAGCATCATCACGACGAACAGGAACAGCACCATCACCGCACCCAGGTACACCAGCACCAGGGTGATGCCGAGGAATTCCGCCTTCAGCAGCAACCACAGGGCGGCCGCCTGCGAGAACGCCAGCATGAGGAACAGCACGGCATGCACCGGGTTGCGCGCGGTGACGACGCGAAAGGCTGCAAACAGCAGCACCGCGGCGAAGAGGTAAAAAAAGCCGGTCTGGTAATCCATGGCGTTGTTCTTGTGTCGTCTGTTCCGGTCGGAGTCCGGGCTCAGAACGGATCAGCGGTAAGGGGCGTCGGCGGCCCGGGCAGCGGCAATCTCGGTTTCGTACCGGTCGCCCACGGCCAGCAGCATTTCTTTGGTGAAGTACAGGTCACCGCGCTTCTCACCGTGGTATTCGAGGATGTGCGTCTCGACGATCGAATCGACCGGGCAGCTCTCTTCGCAGAAGCCGCAGAAGATGCACTTGGTCAGGTCGATGTCATAGCGCGTCGTGCGGCGCGAGCCGTCCTCGCGCACATCGGATTCGATGGTGATCGCAAGTGCCGGGCAGACAGCTTCGCACAGCTTGCAGGCGATGCACCGCTCTTCGCCGTTTTCATAGCGGCGCAGAGCGTGCAGGCCCCGGAACCGCGGCGACAGCGGCGTCTTTTCTTCGGGAAACTGCACCGTGATCTTGCGCTTGAAGGCGTAGCGACCGGTCAGGGCCATGCCCTTGATCAGCTCCACCAGCAGGAAGCTGCTGAGAAAATCGCGGAAAGAAAACGGTGCCACGACGACAGGGGAAGCTGCGGGATTGGCGGTGATGGAAGACATGATCGATCGCGCCCTTATTTCCAGAGGTTCCACGAGGTCTGCATCAGTCCGCCGACAAGCAGCAGGTAGATGAGCGTGACGGGAATGAAGATCTTCCAGCCCAGACGCATGATCTGGTCGTAGCGGAAGCGCGGGAACGTGGCGCGGATCCAGATGAACATGGACACCACGAGGAAGGTTTTGAGGCCCAGCCAGATCCAGCCGGGGATCCAGTTGAACAGTGCGCTGTCGATGGGCGGCAGCCAGCCACCCAGAAACATCAGCACCCCCAGGATCGAGATCAGCCACATGCTGGCGTATTCAGCCAGGAAGAAGATGGCAAAGCCCATGCCCGAGTACTCGACCATGTGACCCGCCACGATCTCGGCCTCACCCTCGACCACGTCGAACGGATGGCGGTTGGTTTCGGCCACGCCGGAAATCAGGTAGACGAAGAAGATCGGCAGCAGCGGCAACCAGTTCCACGACAGGAAGTTCAGGCCTTGAGAAGCGGCCATGCCGCGCCCCTGCGAGTTCACGATGTCGACCAGGTTCAGGCTGCCCGAGACCATGACGACAACCAGGAAGCAGAAGCCGATGGCGATCTCGTAGCTCACCATCTGCGCCGATGCGCGCAGCGCTCCGAGGAAGGCGTATTTCGAGTTGGAGGCCCAGCCCGCGATGATCACGCCATAGACCTCGATCGAGGTGATGGCCAGGATCAGCAGCAGGCCCGCGTTCACATTGGCCAGCACGGCTTCCGGGCCGAAGGGCACGGCCACCCAGGCAGCCAGCGCCGGCATGATGGCCATGATCGGCCCCAGGCGGAACAGGCCGTTGCTGGCGGCGCTCGGACGGATCAGTTCCTTGGTCAGCAGCTTGAGCGCGTCCGCGATGGGCTGCAGCAGGCCGAACGGACCCACGCGGTTGGGTCCGTGACGCACCTGGATCCAGCCGAGCAGCTTGCGCTCCCACAGCGTGAGGTAGGCCACGGCGCCCATCAGCGGCGCCAGCACGGCCACGATCTTGATCAGGTTCCAGATGACGGGCCAGGCCGCCGTGGTCCACCAGGGTGCGGCGAACAACCCCAGGCCGCCGTTGTACATCGCGTCGATCATGCGTGCACCTCATCGGCGATCAGGGATGCACGGGCGTCGGCCGTCATTTGCAGCGCCGGGGCGCGGCGCACGAGGCCGTCCAGCTGGTAGATGCTGGCCACGCAGGGCTCAGCACCGGCGGGAGCCACGTCGATCGGTGCGGCGCTGACGTTGTGCAGACGGGCAGCATCCACCACGGCCCCACTCGCCACGCCGGGCAGCGCACTGGCCAGCACGGCCTGCGAAGAATCTGCGTCGAAACCCGCCAGACCGAGCAGGTTGCCCAGCACGCGGATCACCTTCCAGGCCGGGCGCGTTTCACCCAGTGGGCGAACCACGGCGTGGAAACTCTGCAGGCGGCCTTCGGCGTTCACGAAGGAGCCCGATGTTTCGGTGAACGGCGCGATCGGCAACAGCACGTCGCTCACGTCGAGGTTGGTTTTGAACGGGCTGAGCGTGACGACCATGCCTGCATTGGACAGTCCGTTCGCACCCGCGGCCGTGTCGTCCTGGGGCTCGATGTTGAGCAGGATCACGGCTTTCAGCGCGCTACCCAGCATCTGACCGGCATTCAAACCGCCCTGCCCTGGCACGGCGTTGACGAGTTGCGCGCCCACGGTGTTGGCGGCCTCGCTCAGGTAGCCCACGGAGGCGCCCGTCTGCTGCGCGATCCAGTTCGCCAGCGACAGCAGGCTGGCCGCTTTTTCGTGGTGTGCAGCGGCGTTGCCGAGCAGGATGGCCTTGTGTTCGCCGCCCAGCAGCGACTTGGCCACGGCGCGGTGCGCATCGGTCACGTCAGCGGTCGCCGGTGCGGTGGCACCGGTGTCGGTGGCCACGGCGGCTGCGATGCCGGCCAGCGCCGACACCCATGTGCTGCTGTCGGCCAGCACGGTGTTTTTCACCGCCATGGCCCAGTCCTGCTGCTCGGCGCCGAGCACGTTGACCTGGCAACCCTTGCGGGCGGCCTGACGAATGCGCTGCGCGAACAGCGGGTGGTCCTTGCGCAGGTTGGAGCCCACCACCAGCACGCGTTGCAGCGTGGAGAGCGACGCGATCGGCAGGCCCAGCCAGCGCGCGGCACCCGCAGGCGCGGCATTGGAGAAATCGGCATGGCGAAGGCGAGCGTCGATATTCTGGCTGCCCAGGCCGCGCACCAGGGCGCCGGCCAAGGCCAGCTCTTCCACCGTGCTGTGCGGGCTGGCCAGCAGACCGATGGCAGCGGCGCCGTGTTCGGCCTTGACCTGCTTGAGGCCATTGGCCACGTACTCGAGAGCGGTTTGCCAGTCGACGGTGTGCCACTCACCGCCCTGCTTGAGCATGGGCGCGGTCAGTCGGTCTTCGCTGTTGACGGCCTCGTACGAGAAACGGTCGCGGTCGGCGATCCAGCATTCGTTGACGGCCTCATTTTCCAGCGGCACCACGCGCATGACCTTGTGGTTCTTCACCTGGACGATCAGGTTGGCGCCGGTGCTGTCGTGCGGACTCACGCTCTTGCGGCGTGAGAGCTCCCAGGTGCGGGCGCTGTAGCGGAACGGTTTGCTGGTGAGCGCGCCGACCGGGCAGATGTCGATCATGTTGCCCGAGAGCTCGGAGTCGACGGTATCGCCGAGCACCGTGGTGATCTCGGAGTGTTCGCCGCGGTGGATCATGCCCAGCTCCATCACGCCGGCCACTTCCTGGCCAAAGCGCACGCAGCGGGTGCAGTGGATGCAGCGGCTCATTTCCGCCATGGAGATGAGCGGGCCCACGTCCTTGTGGAAAACGACGCGTTTCTCTTCCTCGTAGCGAGACCCCGAGCTGCCGTAACCCACAGCCAGATCCTGCAGTTGGCATTCGCCGCCCTGATCGCAAATGGGGCAATCCAGTGGATGGTTGATGAGCAGGAACTCCATCACCGACTGCTGCGCCTTGATCGCCTTGTCGCTCTTGGTGCGCACGATCATGCCCTGCGTGACCGGCGTGGCGCAGGCCGGCATGGGCTTGGGCGCTTTCTCCACATCGACCAGGCACATGCGGCAGTTGGCCGCGATGGACAGCTTCTTGTGGTAGCAGAAATGCGGGATGTAGGTGCCGGCCTTTTCGGCCGCATGCATGACCATGCTGCCCGGGGGCACTTCCACCTTCTTGCCGTCGAGTTCGATTTCAACCATGGGAGTTTTTTTCTTTCAAGCAGCCTTGGCTGGCGACTGAGCGGCCGCGATCTTGGCCTCGAACTCGTGCCGGAAATGTTTGATCATGGCGCGCACCGGCATGGCCGCAGCATCGCCCAGGGCGCAGATGGTGCGGCCCATGATGTTCTCGGCCACGTTGTCCAGCAGCGCCATGTCGGCCGGACGACCTTCGCCCTGGTCGATGCGACTGACCATGCGCCAGAGCCAGCCCGTGCCTTCGCGACACGGCGTGCACTGGCCACACGATTCGTGCATGTAGAAATAGGACAGGCGCTTGAGCGACTCGACCATGCAACGGCTGTCGTCCATCACGATCACGGCGCCCGAACCCAGCATGGAGCCAGCCTTGGAGATCGAGTCGTAGTCCATGGTGCAGTCCATCATGATGGATGCGGGCAGCACGGGTGCGGACGAGCCGCCGGGAATCACGGCCTTGAGCGTGCGGCCCTTGCGCACGCCACCGGCAAGCTCGAGCAACTTGCTGAACGGCGTACCCATGGGCACTTCGTAGTTGCCGGGCATCTCCACGTCACCGCTGACCGAGAAGATCTTGGTGCCACCGTTGTTGGGCTTGCCGCAAGCGAGGTAGGCCGCGCCACCGTTGCGAATGATCCAGGGCACCGCCGCGAAGGTTTCGGTGTTGTTGATCGTGGTGGGCTTGCCATACAGGCCGAAGCTGGCCGGGAACGGCGGCTTGAAACGCGGTTGCCCTTTCTTGCCTTCGAGTGATTCAAGCAGTGCGGTTTCTTCGCCGCAGATGTAGGCGCCGAAGCCGTGAAATGCGTGCAGCTGGAAGTTGAAGCCACTGTCCAGGATGTTGTCACCCAGCAGGCCGGCGGCGCGGGCTTCTTCCAGCGCGGCTTCGAAGCGGTCGTAGGCTTCGAAGATTTCACCGTGGATGTAGTTGTAGCCCACGCTGATGCCCATCGCGAACGCAGCGATGGCCATGCCTTCGATCACGATGTGCGGGTTGTACATCAGGATGTCGCGGTCCTTGCAGGTGCCGGGCTCGCCTTCATCGGAGTTGCACACCAGGTACTTCTGGCCCGGGAACTGGCGCGGCATGAAGCTCCACTTCAGACCGGTGGGGAAACCCGCACCGCCGCGGCCGCGCAGCGCCGATTCCTTCAACGTGGCAATCACCTGGTCCTGTGTCATGCCCACCACCGGTGGATCACCGGCCGGCTCGGCGCCGTCCTTGCCCAGCACCTTGCGCAAGGCCTGGTATCCCCCGCGGGCCATGTAGTCCTTGAGCGACCAGTTGCCACCGTCGAGGTCGGCATAGATCTGGGGATTGATGTGGCGGCCGTGGAAGCAGGTCTGCACGCCGTTGGCGCGGAACTGCGAGAGGATCTGTTCGGCGTTCATGGCTGTCCTTCCGAGGCACGCAAACCGTCGATCAACTGATCCAGTTTGTCGTTGCTCATGAAGCTGCACATGTGGCGGTCATTGACCAGCATCACGGGCGAGTCGGCGCAGGCACCCAGACATTCGCTCTGCTGCAGGGTGAACAGACCATCGGCGGTGGTCTGCCCCATGCCGATGCCGAGTTTGTGCTCCAGATGGTGCAGCGCACTCTGGCCATCGCGCAGCTGGCATGGCAGGTTGGTGCAGACGTTGAGCTTGAACTTGCCCGTCGGCTGCTGGTTGTACATGTTGTAGAAGGTCGTCACCTCGTGCACGGCGATCGGCTCCATGCCCAGGTAGGCAGCCAGCGACTCTTCGGCGCCAGTGCTCACGAAACCCATCTCCTGCTGGATGATGGCCAGACATGCCATCACGGCCGACTGCGCCTGGTCGGCCGGGTACTTGGCGACCTCGCGCGCAAAGCGCTGCAGGGTGGCGCTGCTGAACGTCACAGCGGCAACTGGGTGGCCGGTGCTCATCGGTCGATCTCCCCGAAAACAATGTCCATGGTGCCGATGATGGCCACGGCGTCGGCCAGCATGTGGCCGCGTGCCATCTCGTCCATCGTGGCGAGGTGCGCAAAACCGGGCGCGCGGATCTTCAGGCGGTAGGGCTTGTTGGCGCCATCACTCACCAGGTAAATACCGAACTCACCCTTGGGATGCTCGACCGCGGCGTAGGCCTCGCCCTCAGGCACATGGAAGCCTTCGGTGAACAGCTTGAAGTGGTGGATCAGCTCTTCCATGTTGGCCTTCATGGCCTCACGGCCGGGCGCTGCCACCTTGTGGTTGTCGGTGATCACCGGGCCGGGGTTGGCGCGCAACCACTTCGAGCACTGCTCGATGATGCGGTTGGACTGCTTCATCTCTTCCATGCGCACCAGATAGCGGTCGTAGCAATCGCCGGTCTTGCCCACGGGAATGTCGAAGTCCATCTGTCCGTAGACGTCGTACGGTTGTTTCTTGCGCAGATCCCAGGCGATGCCGGAGCCGCGCAGCATGGGGCCGGTCATGCCCAGGTTGAGCGCGCGCTCGGGCGTGACCACGCCGATGCCCACGGTGCGCTGTTTCCAGATGCGGTTGTCGGTCAGCAGCGTGTGGTATTCGGCCAGGTACGTGGGGAAGCGCCTGGTGAAGTCGTCGATGAAGTCCAGCAACGAACCCTGGCGGTTGGTGTTCATCTCTGCAAGAGCGCGGGCGTTGCGAATCTTGCTGTGCTGGTACTGCGGCATGGTCGCGGGCAGATCCCGGTACACGCCGCCCGGGCGGAAGTAAGCCGCATGCATGCGCGCACCCGACACCGCCTCGTACATGTCGAACAGATCCTCGCGCTCGCGGAAGGCGTAGATCAGGATGGTGGAACTGCCGCAATCGTTGCCGTGCGAGCCCAGCCACATCAGGTGGTTGAGCAGACGCGTGATCTCGCTGAACATCACGCGGATGTACTGCGCACGGATCGGCACGTCGATACCGAGCAGCTTCTCGATGGCCAGGCAGTAGGCGTGCTCGTTGCACATCATCGACACATAGTCGAGCCGGTCCATGTAGGGCAGCGACTGGATGTAGGTCTTGTGCTCGGCGAGTTTTTCGGTGGCGCGGTGCAGCAGGCCGATGTGCGGATCGGCGCGTTGCACGACCTCGCCGTCGAGCTCGAGCACCAGACGCAGCACGCCGTGGGCGGCCGGGTGCTGCGGACCGAAGTTGAGGGTGTAGTTCTTGATTTCAGCCATGACGATGTCGCAGGAAGGCCGCAGCCTTCAGTGCAGGCCCCCGTAGTTGTCTTCGCGGATGATGCGCGGCGTGATTTCGCGGGGTTCGATGCTCACCGGCTCATAGATCACGCGCTGGCGCTCGGCGTCGTAACGCATTTCGACATGGCCCGACAGTGGGAAGTCCTTGCGGAAGGGGTGACCGATGAAGCCGTAATCGGTGAGGATGCGGCGCAGATCGTCGTGACCCTCGAACACGATGCCGAACAGGTCAAACGCTTCACGCTCGTACCAGTTGGCCGCAGCCCACAGCGGCGTGACCGAAGCCAGCACGGGGAAGTCGTCCTCGGGGCAGAACACCCGCACGCGAACGCGGTGGTTGTGGCTCACCGACAGCAGGTGCACCACGGCGGCGAAGCGTTGGCCTTCCCAGCGACCGTCACCATACGTCTGGTAGTCCATGCCGCAGAGATCGATGAGCTGCTCGAACGCGGCCTGCGGCGCATCGCGCAGGGTTTGCATGACCTCGAAATAGTGGACGGCTGCCACGGTCAGCGTGAGCTCTTCGCGAACCACCTCGAGCGAGGTCACGCGGTCACCGAGCAACTCGGTCAGTGCAAGCTTCAAGGCCTCCGGCGCAACAGCGTAGTGGGTCGTTGGGGTGTCGGTCATGGATGCGTCTCGTGGGACTCGGTTCACCGTTCAGCCGCTGGCGCTCAGGCGCGGGCGATGGTCTGGGTGCGACGGATCTTTTGCTGCAGCTGGATGATTCCGTACAGCAGGGCTTCGGCCGTGGGCGGGCATCCGGGCACATACACATCCACCGGCACGATACGGTCGCAACCACGCACCACGGAATAGCTGTAGTGGTAGTAGCCGCCGCCGTTGGCACACGAGCCCATGGAGAGCACCCAGCGCGGCTCGGCCATCTGGTCGTAGACCTTGCGCAAAGCGGGCGCCATCTTGTTGCATAGGGTACCGGCCACAATCATCAGATCGGACTGGCGCGGACTGGCACGAAACACCTCGGAGCCGAAGCGGCCGATGTCGTAACGCGCGGCAGCCGCGTGCATCATTTCGACCGCGCAACAGGCCAGACCGAAGGTCATGGGCCACAGCGAGCCGGTCTTGGCCCAGTTCACCACCGAGTCGTAGCTGGTGGTGACGAAACCTTCCTTGAAGACGCCTTCAATCATGAGCCGCTCCGGTGCATTCGTGTGTGGTCGTGTTGCTCATTCCCAATCCAGCGCACCCTTCTTCCACTCGTAGGCAAAGCCCACGGTAAGAATGACGAGGAAAACGACGCCAGCGAGAAAGCCGGTCATGCCGATGTCGGAGAAGGCCACGGCCCAGGGAATGAGGAAAGCGATCTCGAGGTCGAAGAGAATGAAGAGGATGGCCACGAGGTAGTAGCGCACGTCAAACTTCATGCGGGCATCTTCGAAGGCTTCGAAGCCGCATTCGTAAGGGGAGTTCTTCTCGGCGTCCGGCAAGTTCGGGCCAAGGATGTAACCCAGGACCTGCGGGATGATCCCGATGGAAACACCCACCAAGATGAACAGGAGCACAGGTAGGTATTGTTCGAGACTCATCTTGGTCTGTTCCACTGACACGGCGTGGGGCCGTGTTGTCCAAAGATTGGTGCCGACGGCGAGACTCGAACTCGCACAGCTTTCGCCACTACCCCCTCAAGATAGCGTGTCTACCAATTTCACCACGTCGGCTGGTCTGCA
>NZ_JAKFEO010000016.1:0-2364 GCF_036675665.1 Hydrogenophaga sp.
CCGGCGATCTGCAGTATGCCCTCGAAGCCCGGCATGTCCTGCAGCTGGCCGCGCATCCGATCGAACACCTTGTTGGTGCGCTCCAGGGTCGCGCCGGGCGGCAGTTGCACGATGCCCAGCGCGTAGCCCTGGTCTTCCTCCGGCAGGAAGCTGCCGGGGATGCGGGTGAACAGGAAGCCGGTCAGCACCGCCAGCACCGCGAACAGGATCATCCAGCGCGGCGCGTGCCTGACCGCGCTGGTGATGTGGCCCACGTAGGTGCGCTGCACCTTGTCGTAGTACTTGTTGAACGTGCGGAAGATGAAGTTGGGCTTTCTGTCCTCAGCGTGGTGTTCGGACTTCAACATTGTCGCGCACAGCGCTGGGGTGAAGCCCAGTGCCAGGAACGCGGAAAAGGCCATGGCGATGGCGATGGTCAGCGCGAACTGCTTGTAGATCTCGCCCGAGGCGCCACCCTGCAACGCGCTGGGGATGAATACCGCGGCCAGTACCACAGTGATCGCGACCACCGCACCGGTGATCTGGCCCATGGCCTTGCGCGTGGCTTCGCGCGGCGGGAGTTTTTCCTCCGACATGATGCGCTCGACGTTCTCGATCACCACGATCGCGTCGTCCACCACGATGCCGATCGCCAGCACCATGGCGAACAAGGTCAGCTGGTTGATGGTGAAGCCGATGATGCTCAGGCCCAGGAACGTGCCCAGCAGCGCCACCGGAATGACCAGGGTCGGGATCAGCGTGGCCCTGAAGTTCTGCAGGAAGATCAGCATCACCAGGAACACCAGGATCATCGCCTCGACCAGGCTCTTGATCACTTCCTCGATGGAGATATCGACGAAGGTGGTGCTGTCGTATGGCGAGAACCACTCCACGCCCTGCGGGAAACTGGGCGCCAGTTCGTCCATCTTGCTGCGCACCGCATCGGCCACGTTCAGCGCATTGGCGCCAGGCAGAAGCTGCACCGCGAACGCACCGGTCGGCGCGCCGTTGTAGCGGGTATCCACGCCGTAACTCTGCGCACCGAATTCGACCCGGGCCACGTCCTTCAGCCGCACCGTGGTGCCATCGCTATCGGCGCGCAACACCACGTTCTCGAACTGTTCGGGCGAACTGAAACGGCCCTCGGCCGAGACCGTGGCGGTGAAAGCCTGGCCCTGGGGCTGCGGCGAGGCGCCGACGGAGCCGGCGGCGAACTGCACGTTCTGGCCACGGATCGCGGCCAGTACCTGGCTGGCGGACATGCCGTAGCCCTGCAGGCGGTCGGGATTGAGCCAGATGTTCATGGCGTACTCGGCGCCGAACTGCTGGGTGCTGCCGACGCCGGGGATGCGCGAGATCTGTTCCAGCACGCGCGAACCGATGATGTCGTTGAGGCGGTTGCGGTCGATCGAGCTGTTGGTGGAACGCAGGCCCACTACCATCAGGAAGCCGGCGTTGGCCTTGGCTACCACCACGCCCTGTTGGGTCACTTCGCTGGGCAGGCGCGGGGTCGCCAGGGCGACCTTGTTCTGCACCTGCACCTGGGCGATATCGGCGTCGGTGCCGGTCTCGAAGGTCAGGGTGATGCTGACCCGGCCGTTGGAACTGGAGGACGAGCTGAAATACAGCAGGTGGTCGATGCCGGTCAGTTGCTGTTCGATCACCTGGGTGACCGATTTCTCGGCCGTATTCGCGCTGGCGCCGGGGTAGGTGGCGTTGACCGTGACTTGCGGTGGGGCGATGGAGGGATAGGACTCGACGCCGAGACCGAGGATCGAGATCACGCCCGAAAGCGAGATCAGGATCGCCACCACCCACGCGAAGACGGGATGATCGATGAAAAACTTGGACATGGTCGGGCGCCTCGATCAGTTCTGCTGCGCGTCGGGCTTATCGCCCTGCTGCTTGGCCGGCGTCTCGCCGTTCGTGGCGGGCTTGGTCCCGGGCTGGGCAGCGTCGGGATTGCCACCAGAGGGTTTGACGGCGTTCGGAGCGCCAGCCGGAGCTGCGTTCGGGATCCATGGACTCGCCTTGGCGGGAGCCCCTTCTTTCACTTTCTGCAAGCCCGTGGCGATGACCTGGTCGCCTGCAGCCAGACCCGAGGTCACCAGCCATTTGTCACCGCGCGTACCCGAAGTCACGACATTCTTGCGCGCCACCAAGCCGTCCTTGCCGACGACCATTGCGTAGGCGCCGATGGTGTCGCGCTGCACTGCCACCTGCGGCACCAGGAACACGTTGCTCTGCTCGCCCAGCGTCGCCTTGAGGGTGACGAAGCTGCCCGGGAGCAGATACTTGTCCGGATTCGGCAGCTGCGCACGCAGCGATACCGCACCGGTCTGTGGATCCACGACCACGCCCGAGAAATCCAGCGTGCCGGTTTCG
>NZ_JAKFEO010000050.1:0-2355 GCF_036675665.1 Hydrogenophaga sp.
GTGAGGCTTCATCTTCACGCCATTGTTGGCCACCGTGCCGGTCGCAAGCGCCAGCTGCAGCATGGTGAAGTTGTTGTAACCCTGGCCGATGCCCAGCGAGATCGTCTCGCCCGCATACCATTTTTGCTGTTCGGTCTTGCGGTACGCCGCGCGTTTCCAGCGGGTGGAAGGCAGCAGTCCCCGCGATTCGCCCTGGATGTCGATGCCCGTCAGCTCCCCGAATCCATAGCGGCCGAGCATGTCGTGCATCAGGTCCACACCCATGTCGTTGGCCAGCACGTAGTAGTAGGTGTCGCACGAATGCACGATCGACTTGTACATGTCCACGACGCCGTGGCCGCCCTCCTTGTCGTCGCGAAAGCGGTGGCCACCGAACATGAAAAAGCCGGGATCGGAGATGGCCTGCTGCGGGGTGCGTTTACCAGTCTCGAGCGCGGCCAGCGCCATGAAGGGCTTGTAAGTCGAGCCGGGCGCGTAGGTGCCGCGCAGCGCACGGTTGAGCAGGGGCTTGTCCAGCGACTCGTTCAGCGCCACCCAGTTCTCGCTGTCGATGCCGTCCACGAACAGGTTCGGGTCGAACGTGGGCTTGCTGACGAAAGCCAGTATTTCGCCGGTCTTGGGGTCCAACGCCACCATCGCGCCGCGGCGGTCGCCGTACAGGTCTTCGACGAGCTTCTGCAACTTGATGTCGATGGACATCACCACGGTGTTGCCGGGCGTCGCCGGGTTGCTCGCGAGCTTGCGCACAGCCCGCCCGCCAGCCGAAGTTTCAACCTGCTCTACCCCGGTGATGCCATGCAGTTGTTCTTCGTAGCTCTGTTCGATGCCCAGCTTGCCGATGTACTCCGTGCCGCGGTAGTTGGCCTGCTTGTCTTCGGGCCAGTCCTCCATCAGCTTCTTCTCGGACTGGTTCACCCGCCCGATGTAGCCGATCACGTGGCTTGCCAGCTCGCCATAGGGGTAGCTGCGGAACAGCCGCGCCTTGATGTCCACGCCGGGGAAGCGATAGCTCTGCGCGGCGAAGCGCGCCACCTCCTCGTCCGTCAGGCGCGTGCGGATGGGCAGCGACTCGAAGCTCTTGGATTCCTCCAGCAGCTTCTTGAAGCGTCGCTTGTCGCGCGGCTGGATGTCGATCACCTGTGATAGCGCCTCGATCGTCTTGTCCAGGCTGGCCGTGATGCGCGAGGGCATGATTTCCAGCGTGTAGGCCGAGTAGTTGGTGGCCAGTACGATGCCGTTGCGGTCCAGGATCAGCCCGCGATTGGGCACAACCGGGACGATCGACGTGCGGTTGCTCTCGGCCTGCTGGCTCAGGTCGGTGTGCCGCACCACCTGCAGGTACACCAGCCGGCTGGCCAGCAGCAGGAAAGCCACCAGCACGACGATGCTGACGACGAAGACGCGTACGCGAAAACGCGATAGGTCGGCTTCGACGTTGCGCAGTTCGGTCATGGCTTCAAAGTGTGCATGGCTGGGATGAAGACTGTGCGACTCGGCGGCGGGCGCAAAGTTCTATAGCGGCCGGTTGGCATCGGGATCGGGCGCGCGCCGCTGAGGCGCCAGCAGCGCGACGCTGACCACCGGCCACAGCACTGCCTCGATCAGCGGTGCCAGCAGCACGCTGAAGCCGGGGAATATGCCGCCCGCCAGCATCCGCACGGCCAGCTCGATGGCGTGGGCGGCGAAAAACAGCGGCAGCACCTGCACCGCCTGCGAGGGCACGCTGAACCACAGCAGTCGCCTGTGGATCGTGATCGCAAAAAAGCTGAGCGCCGTGTAGGCCAGCGCGTGTTGCCCCAGCAGCGCCGCCTGGTGCACGTCCATGGCCAGCCCGAACACGAAGGCAGCGCCGATGCCCACGCGCAGGGGCTGGTGCACGCTCCAGAACACCAGCACCAGGGCCAGCACGTCGGGCATCCAGGGCACCCGGCCGAGCGGCAGCATGTTGACGACCAGCGCCAGCAGCAGGCTGCCCCAGATGAAGAGTGGATTGGCCGGCAGCAAAAGCTGCTGGCCCGGTCGCATGATCATTTCAGCGGCCTTCCCTTCTTCAGGGGAGTTGCATCCTCGGGGACCACGCGCAGCGGGAGGTTGGCGGGGCCCGCCTTGAGCACCATCACGTGCCGCGCGCCGTCCACCAGCGCCTCGGGCGAGCACGTGATCCGCGCGAAGCCGGCATCGGCGCGGCGTTCCACCTTTTTGACACGCGCCACCGGGAGGCCGGGCGGATATACGCCGTCCACACCACTGGTCGTGAGCAGGTCGCCCGGCTGCACGTCGGCATTGGCGGCCATGAAACGCAGTTCCAGGAAACCGGTGGCGGCAGGGTCGCCATAGGCCACGCTGCGCGCGCCG
>NZ_JAKFEO010000014.1:0-2321 GCF_036675665.1 Hydrogenophaga sp.
AAATACTAGCCATGGCGCATACTCGGTTGGTGGGCGATAGTGGTGGCGCTGGGCAGCAAGCGTTCAGTGGCCGCGTCGAAAAGCACCACCCGTTGGGTGTCGAAGGCGAGGCCGACCTGCTCTTGCAAGACCGGCCGTACAGACTTGTCGGCCAGCACTTTCAGCGGCCCCGCATCGGTTTGCACCTCGGCGACCCAGTGCGAGCCGAAGTACTCGACGTGCTGCACGCGACCACTCAGGCTGCCCTCGCCTGGCGCCCGCAGGCGCACGTGTTCGGGTCGCACGCCCAGCAGTACTGACGGGGAAGGAGCTTCGACCGCGGGCACATCAATAGTTCCTCTCGCCACCCGCACACCGGTGTCGCCGCGGACCACGGGCGCATCGACTTTGAGCAGGTTCATCGGCGGGCGGCCGATGAATCGCGCCACAAACAGACAGGAGGGAAAGCTGTAGATGCCGTGCGGGTCGTCGGCCTGGAGGATCTCGCCCTCGTTCATCACCACGATGTGGTCGGCCAGCGCCATCGCCTCGTTCTGGTCATGGGTAACGAACACGGTGGTGGTCTTCAGCCGGTCGTGCAGCCTGCGCAGTTCCACGCACATCAGTTCCCGGAATTCGGCGTCCAGCGTGCCCAGCGGCTCGTCCATCAGAAAGGCCTTGGGCTGGCGCACGATGGCGCGGCCCAGCGCCACGCGCTGCCGGTCGCCACCGGCCAGGCCGGTGACCCGCGACCCCAGCAGGTGTTCGATACGCAGGATGGCGGCGACTTCATTGACGCGTCGGTTTATCTCGGCGCGCGGCACGCCCTCATTGCGCAGCGGGAACTCCAGGTTGCCGCGCACCCCCATGTGAGGATAGAGCGCGAACAACTGAAACACCATCGCAATATCGCGCTCGCGCGGCCTGAGATATGTAACGTCCTGGTCGTCCAGCGTGATGCTGCCGCCCGTGGGGTACTCCAGGCCGGCGATCATCCGCAGCGTGGTCGTCTTGCCGCAGCCCGAGGGGCCGAGTAGCACGACGAACTTGCCGCTTTCGAGCACCAGCGAGGAGCCGCGCACTGCGGTGAAGTCGGCAAAGCGCTTCTGCAGGTTCTGGATTCGGATTTCACTCATGGTTCAGCTCCTGGCGCGGTGCAGCGGGCGCATGCGCGGGCCACCGCGGAACCGGCTTTGCCGGGCCGCTGGTGGCGCCCCCTTGAGGGGCTGAGGGCCGCGGCTCCAAGCCTGCCTGCGCAGGCTTGGACGGCTCCGAAGAACCGCCGCCTCTGGCGACGGTGCCGGGCGCCGAAGGCGCTTCGGGGGTGGGCCTTCCTTGCGGCAGTTTGCCGGCGATGGAATAGCCGATCACGCCGGCCAGCAGCACCGTGAAGGCATAGCTGTAGACCTCGATGGACCAGGGCTGCATCAACATCACCAGGCCCAGGCCGATCAGAGTGGCGGTGCCACGTTCCCAGGGCGCGCGGCGCAGCCAGCGGGGGGATTTGCGGGACTTCATTTTCGAATGGCTCCGAAGGTCACGCCGCGCAGCAGGTGCTTGCGCAGCAACACGGTGAACACCAGCACCGGCAGCAGGAACAGCGTCGTGCCGGCCGCCATGGCGGGCCAGTCGAGACCGCCTTCACCGATGATGGTGGGGATGAAAGGTGGCGAGGTCTGCGCCGTGCCACTGGTGAGCAGCAGCGCGAACGCGTACTCGTTCCAGGCGAAGATCAGACAGAAGATCGAGGTGGTGGCGATGCCGGTGGCCGCCTGCGGCAGCACGACCTTCAGGAAGGCCTGCCAACGCGTGTAGCCGTCCACCATGGCCGCCTCCTCGTACTCGCGCGGGATTTCATCCATAAAGCCCTTGAGCAGCCACACCGCAAGCGACAGGTTCACGACGGTGTACAGCAAGATCAGGCCCAGGTGGGTGTCGTTGAGCCCCAGGTGGCGAAACATCAGGTAGATCGGAATGGCCACCGCGATCGGCGGCATCATCCGGGTGGACAGGATGAAGAACAGCCAGTCGTCCTTGCCCGGCACCCGAAAGCGCGAAAACGCATAGGCCGCCAGCGTGCCCAGCACCACCGACAGCAAGGTCGAACCAAAGCCGATCAGCAGCGAGTTGAGGTAACGGTCTGAAAAGCGCGAGGGTCCGGCCAGGATCATCTGCTGTTCACGCACCAGGCCTTCGTACCAGCTCGTGGCCGGTGGTTGCGCCGCCAGTTCTTCTGCGGACACGCGTGAGCGTGTGGTGAACAGGTTAACGTAGCCAACCAGGGACGCCTCGGCCACCACCTTGGGCGGATAGGCAATGGCGTCCTGCGGGGTGCGCAGGCT
>NZ_JAKFEO010000052.1:0-2308 GCF_036675665.1 Hydrogenophaga sp.
ACGCGGTACTGGGCGTAGATGCTGGTGCTGCCGAACGGCTCGCCCTGGGAGACGATCATGTCCTCCAGGTCGCGGGCCAGCTCGTCCGGCGCGACTTCCACCTTGTGCCCGATGGCGCCCACGTGGGCGTTGATGCGGTCGACCCACTTCTCTTCGGAAACCGCCGAGCCGCGCGCAACGTAGCTGAAGGTGTGAATGGGAAGGCCAGGCTCCACGTGCCGCATGGCGCACACGATGGTGGACGAGTCGAGCCCCCCGGAAAGCGCAGCACCGAGGGCCACATCGCTGCGCAACTGGAGACGCACGCTGTGCAGCAGCTTTTCGCGCAAGGCTTCCGCGGCCTGCTCGAAGGAAAGCTTCTGGACCGGCGCTACCTTGGGCTGCCACCACCTGACCGGGTCGCTTGGGGCCTGGCTCGCCTTGACCCGCAGCAGGTGGCCCGGCATCAGGTGAAACACGCCCTGGAGGAAGCTTTCCTCCGTGGTGTCGTAATCGCCATGGACCAGGTAGTCGTAGGCGCGCTGCAGGTTGAGCGAGACAGCGCCGCCACGCAGCGCCTTCATCGCGGGCAGCTCGGACGCGAAGACGAACCCGCTCTCGTCCCAGCCGTAGAAGAACGGCTTGATGCCGAACGGGTCGCGCACGCAGGTCAGCGTGTCGTGAGCCCGGTCATACAGAGCGAAGGCAAACATGCCCGTCAAACGCGGCAGGCAGGCCTCGCCCCACCGCAACCATGCTTGCAGCAGCACCTCCGTGTCGGACTCGGTGTGGAACGCGGCGCCCCCCGCCTGCAGTTCGGTGCGCAACTCGCGGTAGTTGTAGATCTCGCCGTTGAAGACCACGGACAGACGTCCGCCGGCGGCATGCATCGGCTGGTGGCCGCCCGCGCTCAGGTCGATCACCGACAGGCGCGTGTGTCCGAAGACCAGGTCACCCTGGGGCGTGGAAAGGACTTCGGTTCCGCGGTCGTTGGGCCCGCGCCGGGCCATGGCCTCGAGCGCCGCGGCCATCGGGCCGGGATCGCCCGCCCTGCCGCGCCGGAAGGCGCCGGCTATGCCGCACATGCGAGCGTATTGGCGATCGCCTGGGCGGACTGCCCGTCGCCATACAGCCCTGGTGGCGGCGGGCGCCGGTCGGCGGCGGCGGCCAGCGCCGCATCGACGACTGCCTGCACCGAGGTGGGTGGCGCCAGTCGATTGGCGCCGCATTCGACCAACTCGACCCACTCGGTCTCGTGCCGGATGGTGACGCAAGGCACGCCGAAGAAATAAGCTTCCTTCTGCACGCCGCCCGAGTCGGTGAGCACCACTCGTGCGTGCTTTTCCAGCTGCACCATGTCGAGGTAGCCCACGGGATCGATCAAGCGCAGCTTGCTCGCATCCACGCCATGGAGCAGGCCGGTTTCCGCCAACTTCTTGCGCGTGCGCGGGTGGATCGGCAGCAGCACCGGCATGGTCTGGGCGCACCGCGCCAGTGCGCCGACGATGACTTCCAGCCGCCCGGGATCGTCCACGTTCTCCGCACGGTGGATGGTGGCCAGGAAGAACTGCCCGGGCTCCAGCCCAAGGCGCTCGAGAGCCTGGCCCGATGCACGCTCGCTGTAGAAGAGCGAGGCGTCGTACATCACGTCGCCGCTGCGGACCACCTTGGACCCGGTGATGCCCTCGCTCGCCAGATTGCGCACCGCGACTTCGGTAGGTGCGAACAACAGGGTAGAGACGTGGTCGGCGACGATGCGGTTGATCTCCTCCGGCATGGCCCGGTTGAACGAGCGCAGGCCCGCCTCCACGTGCGCCACGGGAATGTGCAGCTTCACCGCGGCCAGCGCACCGGCCATCGTGGAATTGGTGTCACCGTAGACCAGCACCCAGTCCGGCTTTTCCTGCTGCAGGATGCCTTCGATGCTCTCCATCATCCGCCCGGTCATCGCGCCGTGCCCGAGGCCACCGAGCTCCAGTTGGTACTGGGGCTTCGGGATCTGCATCTCCTCGAAGAAGACGGCCGACATGTTCTGGTCGAAGTGCTGGCCCGTATGGACGATGACCTCGTCCACGCGCGGGCGACACGCCTGGAACGCGCGCGAAACCGTCGCAGCCTTGACGAACTGGGGCCGGGCGCCGACGACCGTCAGGACCTTCATCGCGCCTCGGCAGGCCGGTATTCCGGGCGCAGCGGCGCGCCGGCCTGCTGCATCTGCTTGCCGTGGGCGGCCATCGTGCGGGCGACCAGCTCCCGGTTCTGGCGGGTCCACTCCACCGTCCGGCGAAGACCTTCGCGCACCTCGACCTGGGCTTCGAAGCCCAACTCC
>NZ_JAKFEO010000118.1:0-2244 GCF_036675665.1 Hydrogenophaga sp.
GTGATCGGCCTGATGCTGCTGCAGATCGCCATGGGCGTGATCACAGCGCACTATGCCGTCGAGGGCCAGTCTTTCTTCGGCATGCCGCTGGCGCAGGTGCTGCCCTATGTGGTGAGCCGCACGGTGCACACGCAGGTGGGCATCTTCTGGATCGCCACCGCCTGGCTGGCCACCGGCCTGTACATCGCGCCGCTGCTGTCGGGGCGTGAACCCAGGCTGCAAAAGCTCGGCGTCGACGTGCTGTTCTGGGCGCTGATCGCCATCGTCGTCGGCTCCACCGTCACCGGCTGGCTGGGCACGCTGCAGCATCGCGGCGTCGACTTCAGCTTCTGGCTGGGCAACCAGGGCCTGGAATTCACCAGCATGGGCCGGGTGTGGCAACTGCTGCTGTTCGTGGGCCTGCTGTTCTGGGTCTTCCTGCTCGGCCGCGCGCTGTGGCCGGCGCTGAAGACGCCTTCGGAAACCCGCGGCCTGATCGCCATGGTGTTCCTGTCGGCCACCTGCATCGGCGGCTTCTACGCCACCTCGCTGACCTGGGGTCAGCACACCCACTATTCGATGGTCGAATACTGGCGCTGGTGGCTGGTCCACCTGTGGGTGGAAGGCTTCTTTGAAGTGTTCGCTACGGCCGTGGTCGCGCTGATCTTCACCCGCCTGGGTCTGGTACGCACCGCCAGCGCCAACCGCGCGATCATTGCCGAGACCATCGTCTTCCTGTTCGGTGGCATCCTGGGCACCCTGCACCACCTGTACTTCACCGGCACGCCGACCTCGGTGATCGCCGTCGGCGCGGTGTTCTCCGCGCTCGAAGTGGTGCCGCTGACCCTGATCGGCCTGGAAGCCCTGCAAACCTACCGGCGCTCGAAGGCCATGCCCTGGCTTGCCACGTACAAGTGGCCCGTCATGTGTTTCGTGGCCGTCGGCTTCTGGAACACCGTGGGAGCCGGCGTGCTCGGTTTTGCCCTCAACCCGCCGGCCTCGCTGTATTACGTGCAGGGCCTGAACATGACCGCTGCCCACGGCCATGCCGCCCTGTTCGGTGTCTACGGCATGCTGGGCATCGGCCTGATGCTGTTCTGCCTGCGCGGCCTGTATGCGCGCCACCTGCACGCCGACAACCTGCTCAAGCCCGCGTTCTGGAGCCTGAACATCGGCTTGGCGATGATGGTCTTCCTGTCGCTGCTGCCGGCCGGCATCTACCAGGCCTGGGCCAGCGTCAGCAAGGGCCTGTGGTATGCCCGCTCGCCGGAGATCGTCCACTCGACCGTGATGGAAACGCTGGTCTGGATGCGGGTGCCCGGCGACATCCTGTTTGCCATCGGCGCCGTGTTCCTCGCCTGGTATGCCCTGCGCCTGCTGCGTCGCCCTGCGGTGCAGCACACCAGCGGTATCGCAGCGGCAGCAACGGCAAGGCGCTGACCTCCCGCGAAGTGCCGGCCGGGCCGGCTCTTCGCTTGTTTGACACTATTTTCAGGAGTCTTTTCATGAGCGAGATCCAGCCACGCAACAACGTCCACGCCTTCGATGCACGCGGCGTGGCCAGGCGCTTGCGCCACGCGGCGATCTTCGGCGCCCTGCAAAGCCTCGATGCCGGCGAAACCATGCGCTTCGTCAATGACCACGACCCACTGCCCTTGCTCGCGCAATTGCAGCAGGCATTCGGCGAAGCGCTGGGCATCGACTATGTCCGGCGCGAGCCGGGAGAAATCGTCATCGACTTCCAGGTGCGCGGCTGAAACCTTACATTCACCCTTATGAAACTCACCGCCTTCACCGACTACAGCTTGCGTGTGCTGATCTACCTGGCCGCGCAGCCGCAGCAGCGCGCCACGATCGCCGAGATCGCAACGGCTTTCGATGTCTCCGAAAACCACCTGACCAAGGTCGTGCACTGCCTCGGCAAGAACGGCTGGCTGGCCAATGTACGCGGCAAGGGCGGCGGACTGGAGCTGGCGATGCCGCCGGAGCTGATCGGCGTCGGTGCGGTGGTGCGCCAGACCGAGGGAGTGGCTGTGGTGGCCGAATGTTTTTCCGACAAGGGCAACCACTGCTCGATCACCCGCGTCTGCCGGCTGCGCGGCGTGCTGGGCGAAGCGGTCGAGGCTTTCCACGCCGTGCTGGACCGCTATACCCTGGCCGACCTTGTCCAGAACCGGCAATCGCTCGCCAAGGTTCTCTTCATCGACCGGGCGGCGCCCGCGCCCGTGGCAAAGCGCGCCGCGTGAGCACGGGCCCCGTGGACAC
>NZ_JAKFEO010000119.1:0-2091 GCF_036675665.1 Hydrogenophaga sp.
CTGATCGTGTTCTCGCTGCAGGCGGCGCTGTTGATGCCCAATGACGAAAGCCCGCGCATGCCGCTGGCATTGTGCGCACTGGGGCTGGGTGCGCTGTACGCGGTGCTGGCGCGGTTGTTCATCCATCGCCAACGCTATGCCGCGCTGGGCGCGTCGTATGCGCTGCTCGCGGTCGGCTTCGCCACGCTGGCGGTGCCGCTCGCCCTGTCGGCGCGCGCCACCGCTTCGGTATTCGCACTGGAAGGTGCGGCCCTGGCCTGGCTGGGCCTGCGCCAGCAACGCTGGCTGCCGCAGCTCACCGGCGCCGGCCTGCAGCTGGCCGCGGCGGTGGCATTGCTGATCGGTGCATCGAGCTACTGGCCGGCCGAACCGGCCATCGCCAATCCCACCTTCATGGGCGCGCTGCTGATCGCACTGGCTGGCTTCGCCAGCGCGTGGGCCTATCGTCGCGAAGAAAAATCGAACTTCGCGCTGTTGTACTACCTGTGGGGCCTGTTGTGGTGGTGCGGAACCGGGGTGCGCGAGATCGAGCGCTTCGTCGAATTCTCCATGCGTGCCGACGTGCTGCTCGCCTTCGCCGCGGTGACCGGCTGGCTGGCGGCGGAAGTGCATCGCAAGCGTCCGGCGCACGCGCTGGCGCTGACCACGCTGGCGGCTTTCGTCGTGGCGATTCCACTGGCCCTGGCGCAGATGGACGCGCACGCGCATCCCTTCGCCGGGTACGGCGCCTGGGCCTGGCTGGTGTTCGCGGTACTCGGCGTGCGCAGCCTGCTGTGCCTGCGCGCCAGCGAGGACCGCTTTGCGGGTTGGGCGCAGTTCGCGTGGTGGCTGGTGTGGCCCACGGTGTTGTCGCTGCTGGCGTCATGGCTCGCGCAGAGGTTCGAACTGGCGCAAGGCTGGCAGGTGGCGCTGATCGCGCTGCCATGGCTGGCGATGCTGGGGCTATCGATCTTCCGCTGGGACTGGTTGGCGATGCCGTTGGGCGACCGCTTCGACGCATCCCGCACGGCTTTGCAGATGGTGTACCTGGCGGTGCTGGGGCTGTGGTGGTTCGCAGGGTTGTGGCTCTCGGGCGATCCGGCCCCGCTGGCATGGCTGCCGTTGTTGAATCCGATGGAACTTGCGCAGCTGGCATTCATCGCGCTGGCGATCCGCTGGTTGTGGTCGGAACAGGTGCCGCTGTTCGTGCAGCGCCTGCGCATGTTGAAGCTGGCCAGCGCCGGATTCCTCATGGTTACCTTCACCACGCTGCGTAGCGTGCATCACTGGGGTGGCGTGGCGTGGTCCCCGGATATGCTTTCCACCAGCCTCGCCCAGACCAGCCTCACCGTGGTCTGGAGCGTGCTCGGCGTGCTTGGCTGGGTGATCGGCTCGCGTCGCGGCCAGCGCGGCCTATGGCTGGCTGGCGCGGTGCTGATGGGTGTGGTGCTGGCCAAGCTGGTGTTCGTCGACCGCCAGCACCTGGGCAACCTGCTCGGTATCGGCTCGTTCATCGCTTACGGCCTGTTGTGCACGCTGGTCGGTTATTTCGCGCCTGCGCCGCCGCGTGCAGCAACCGAGGAAGTGTCGGTATGAAACGTTTCGCGTGGATAGCCCTATTGCCCCTGGTCGCGTTCGCCGGCGTCCGTGACGACTATGTGCAGCAATGGCCACTGACCCTGAGCCGCGACGATGCCGGTGCTTATCGGGTGGTGCTGGATCGCGAAGTGTATTCGCGTATCCACGCGGCCAATCTGCAGGACGTGGAAGTCGTCAACGCGGATGGCGTGGCGGTACCGTCCGCGTTGTTCGCACCCGAACAGCCGCTGGCGCGGGCGGCGCGCAAGGTCGAGTTGCCCTGGTTCGCATTGCCCGGCCAGCCTGGCGGCGTAGCCCAGGACATCACCTTGATCAGTGAACGCAACGCCGACGGCAGCGTGCGCGCGATCGCCACGCGGGTGACCGATGCAGGCGCGCAGGTCGCTTCCGCGCGCGAGTTACTCATCGACGCCAGCCGCCTGCGCGAACCGGTGGCGGCGCTGGAACTGGACTGGGCCGTGGGCGAGGGCGCACTCAACGCCGGTTACCGGGTCGAAGGCAGCGACGACCTGC
>NZ_JAKFEO010000082.1:0-2089 GCF_036675665.1 Hydrogenophaga sp.
TGATAAATCCTGATTAACCAACGGTTTAGCGGGTTGTGCGCCTCGTCGGGGAGGCGCCCGCGAATCCAGTAGCCCATCAGCACCGGCACCAGGGTCACCGAGAGCCCGGCCGCGGCGGCCATGGCATAGGTCTTGGTGAAGGCCAGCGGGCCGAACAGGCGGCCCTCCTGCGCCTCCAGGGTGAACACCGGGATAAACGACAGGGTGATGATCAGCAGGCAGAAGAACAGCGCCGGGCCGACTTCCACCGCGGCGTCGGTGATCACATGCCAGTGATGCTCGCCCTGCAACTCTTCCCCGGGATGGGCCACGCGCCAGGCCTCGACCTTCTTGTGGGCGTTCTCGATCATCACCACCGCGGCGTCGACCATGGCGCCGATGGCGATGGCGATACCGCCGAGGGACATGAGGTTGGCGTTGATCCCCTGGTAGCGCATGACGATAAAGGCGATCAGCACGCCGATCGGCAGCGAGACTATGGCCACCATGGATGAGCGCAGGTGCCAGAGAAACACCGCGCAGACCAGGGCGACCACGATAAATTCCTCCACCAGTTTCTCGCCCAGGTTGCGCACCGCACGGTCGATCAGCTTGCTGCGGTCGTAGGTGGTGACTATCTCCACCCCGGCCGGCAGGCTCTTGCTCAGCTCGGCCAGCTTGGTCTTGACCGCGGCTATGGTCTCGCGGGCGTTCTTGCCGCTGCGCAGTATCACCACGCCGCCCACCGTCTCACCTTCGCCGTCCAGCTCGCTGATGCCGCGGCGCATCTCCGGGCCCAGCTGGATGCTCGCCACCTCGCCGAGGGTCACAGGCGTGCCGCCGGCGACGAGCTTGAGGGGAATGGCGCGGACGTCGTTCAGGGTCTTCAGGTAGCCGGAGGCGCGCACCATAAATTCGGTCTCGGCCATTTCCAGCACGGCGCCGCCGGTTTCCTGATTGGCCCGGCCTATGGCTTCTCGCACCTCGGCCTGGGTGATGCCCTGGCTGGCCAGCCGGAGTGGGTCGAGCACCACCTGATACTGCTTGACCATGCCGCCGACTGTGGCCACCTCCGCGACGTTGGCCAGGGTCTTCAGCTCGAACTTGAGGAACCAGTCCTGCAGCGCGCGCAGTTGCGCCAGGTCATTCCCGCCGCTGCGGTCCACCAGGGCGTACTGGTAGATCCAGCCGACCCCGGTGGCGTCCGGCCCCAGGGCCGGTTTGGCGCCGGCGGGCAGGCGTCCCTGGAGCTGACTGAGGTACTCCAGCACCCGCGAGCGCGCCCAGTAGAGGTCGGTGCCGTCCTCGAACAGCACATAGACGAAGCTGTCGCCGAAGAAGGAGAAGCCGCGCACCGTCTTCGCCCCCGGCACCGAGAGCATGGTGGTGGTCAGTGGATAGGTGACCTGGTTCTCGACTATCTGCGGCGCCTGGCCGGGGTAGGGGGTGCGGATGATCACCTGCACGTCGGAGAGGTCCGGCAGTGCGTCGATCGGCGTGCTCTGCACCGACCAGATACCCCAGGCCGTGACGAACAGGGTGGCCAGCAGCACCAGGAAGCGGTTGGCCACCGACCAGCGAATCAGGGCGGCGATCATGGCTGGCCCCCCAGCTTCTCCAGGCGCTCGACCAATAAACCAGCGTCGGTCTGGCGCACCGCCACGCGTACCTTATCGCCGGCCTTGAGCCCGAGCAGCAGCGCGGGATCGGCCAGCGGGAAAGTCATGGTCATGCCGGGCATGCCCAGGGTGTTGAACGGGCCATGGGCCAGGGTCACGCCCTGGTCATCGAGCGCCACAATCTGCCCCTCGGCCTGATGCAAGGCGGGCGTTGCCGCGGCCGCCGGCATTGCCATGGCGCTGGCGACTATGCCCTTGAGGCTGGCCTCGGAATCGAGCAGGAACTGCCCGGAGGCGACCACCTGCTGGCCTTCCTCGAGCCCTTGCAGCACCGCCGTCTTGCCCTCGGTTTCGCGGCCCAGCTGCACCTCCACCGGCCGGTAGCGTCCGCCGTCTTCGGCGAGCATCACCAGGGCGCGGCGGCCGGTGCGGATCACCGCCTCGTTCGGCACCCACAGCAGGCTCTGCTCGGTGGCACGGCTCAGGCGCAC
>NZ_JAKFEO010000072.1:0-2071 GCF_036675665.1 Hydrogenophaga sp.
TGCCGAGGCGGCCAAGGAAATCAAGAACCTGATCGGTGCCAGCGTGGACCGGGTGGAAGCGGGCTCCAGGTTGGTGGCCGATGCGGGCCAGACCATGAGCGAGATCGTGGGCTCGGTGCAGCGTGTCTCCGACATCATTGGCGAGATCACGGCGGCGGCGGGCGAGCAGAGCGACGGCATTGGCCAGGTCAACGTGGCGGTAACGCAGCTCGACCAGATGACGCAGCAGAACGCCGCGCTGGTCGAGGAGAGCGCCGCGGCCGCCGAAAGCCTGAAAGACCAGGCCAGCCGCCTCACCGAGGTCATCAGGATCTTCCGCATCGATGAGGCCCACAGCGCGCCAGCGGTGGTGGCGGTCTCCCAGCCTGCCAGCACCTTCAAGCCGGTGGCGCACAAGCCGATCAGCCTCAAACCCGTTGGCGCCAAGTCGACCAGCCCCAAGGCTGCTGCGCCCGAGGAGGCAGCGTCCGTGGTGGCGCCCATCGAGGCTGCCAAGCGTTTGCCCGCACCGGCCCCCGTTGCCCGCCCTGCGCCCGTTGTTCGCCAGGCCGTGGCGGCCGGCGAAGAAGGCGACTGGGAAAGTTTCTGAGCCCCCCCGGCGTTGAGCCGCTGATGCGGCCAACGCCCCTTTTTGCCAACCCTCTCAACCGTCAGGACCACCCCATGAAACACATCCGCAACACCCTCGGCGCCTGCGTGGCCGCCACCTTGTTCGCCACTTCGTTCAGCGCTCAGGCTGGCGCCACCGCCGAAGACGCCACCGCCATGGTCAAGAAGGGCGTGGCCTTCATGAAGACCAACGGCAAAGACAAGGGCCATGCCGAAATCAGCAGCAAGGAAAGCCAGTTCAAGAAGGACGACCTCTACCTGGTGGTCTACGGTCTGGACGGCACGGTGCGTGCCCACGGCGCCAACGAAAAGATGATCGGCAAGAACCTCATCGAGCTCAAGGACATCGACGGCAAGCTGTTCGTGAAGGAGCGCGTTGAACTGGCCCAGAGCAAAGGCACGTTCTGGCAGGACTACAAGTTCACCAACCCCACGAACAAGAAGATCGAGCCCAAGGCCATGTACTGCGAGAAGCTGGAAGACGCCGTGGTCTGCGGCGGCATCTACAAGTAATCGCTCGCCGTTGACCATTCCCACAGCCCTGGAGCCGACATGAAACTGAGCCACAAGCTGATCCTCGCCCCGGTGATCACGGCGGCCGTCGTGCTGGCCACCGGGCAGCTGAACACGTACTTTTTCGGCCAGTCTTCCCTGGCCGCCAGTGCCCGGTTCACCGAAGAGCTGGAGCAGCTCCAGTCGCTCTCCGACGTGCAGGACCAGGTGGGCCGCATGCATGTGGATGTGTACCGGCTGATGACCATCATCGGTTCGGTGGAAGAGACCAAGACCGCGGCGCTGCGCAAGGCCATGGCCGAACAATCGCAGGGCATCCAGCGCGTGCTGGGCGTGCTGGCGGAGAAAGCTCCGGCCGACAGTCCGGTGCGCCCGGAGTTGCAGACCGCCACGGCCCAGATCGGCGAGTTCCTCAAACGTTCGGATTCGGCCATCGATCTGGGCACGGTGGATCCGAACACCGGTGTGGCGGCGATGCAGGGCGCGGATGAGGCGTATGTCAGGCTGGCCAAGTCATTGGCTGCGGTGAAGCAGCAGATGCAAGACATCTCCGCGGCCGCGGCCACTGTGGCCAACGAGGAGTCGAGTCGGATGAACTGGCTGCTCACGCTGCTGTCGTTGGTGGCTGCCGCCGCCGTGGTGGCGGTGGCCTGGGTGATGTTGCGCCGGGTGGCCGAAGCACTGGTGCATGCGGCCCATGTGGCGCGCGAGGTGGCTGATGGCAACCTCGATGTGGAGGTGCAGACGAACCGCAAGGATGAGCTGGGTGATCTGCTCAATGCGCTGGGGGCGATGAAGATCTCGCTGATCCAGACGGTGGGCCAGGTGCGCAGCGCCACCGACAGCATCAACACGGCTTCGTACGAGATTGCCTCGGGCAACCAGGACCTGAGCGCGCGCACGGAGCAGGCGGCGAGCAACCTGGAAGAGACGGCGGCCTCGATGGAGC
>NZ_JAKFEO010000109.1:0-63278 GCF_036675665.1 Hydrogenophaga sp.
TCCGGCTCGATGGTGGTCGACATCGGCGGCGGCACCACCGAGGTGGGCGTGATCTCGCTGGGCGGCATGGTCTACAAGGGCAGCGTGCGTGTGGGTGGCGACCGCTTCGACGAAGCCATCATTGCCTACATCCGCCGCAACTACGGCATGTTGATCGGCGAGCCCACGGCCGAGGCCATCAAGAAGCAGATCGGCTCGGCCTTCCCCGGCTCGGAAGTCAAGGAAATGGAAGTCAAAGGGCGCAACCTCTCCGAGGGCGTGCCGCGCAGCTTCACCATCTCCAGCAACGAAATCCTCGAAGCGCTCACCGACCCGCTGAACAACATCGTGACCGCGGTCAAGATGGCGCTGGAACACACGCCGCCCGAACTGGGCGCCGACATCGCCGAGCGCGGCATGATGCTCACCGGCGGCGGCGCGCTGCTGCGCGATCTGGACCGCCTGCTGGCCGAAGAAACCGGCCTGCCGGTGCTGGTGGCCGAAGAGCCGCTGACCTGCGTGGTGCGCGGTTGCGGCATGGCCCTGGAGCGCATGGAGCGCCTGGGCACCATCTTCACCAGCGAATAAGGCAGGCGCCGCACCCCGGCGCACGTTCACCCACACACCACCAGACCCACCCCGAGCGTCATGCCACTGGGCACCCTGGACCGCACCCCGCCCCCCTTCTTCAAGCAGGGGCCGTCGGCCCTGTCCAAGCTGGTGGTGTTCAGCGCGTTGGCGCTCTTTCTCATGGTGGCCGACCTGCGCTTTGAAGTGGCGCGCCCGGTGCGTGCGTCCATCGCCGCGGCGCTCTACCCGGTGCAGTGGCTGGTGTTGCAGCCGGTGCAGGCCCTGGCGGGCGTGGGCGGGTATTTCACCTCGCTGCACAACGCGCAGCAAAGCGAAGGCGACGCGCTCAAGCGGCTGGCCACCCAGGCCGATCGCACCTTGCAACTGGAACAGATGGCGCTGGAAAACCAACGTCTGCGCGCTCTGCTGGCCATGCGCGAGCGCACCGGCACACAGGCCCTGGGCGCGCAGGTGCTGTACGACGCTGCCGATCCGTACTCGCGCAAGATCGTGATCGACCGGGGCCAGACGCAAGGCGTGCAGGCCGGCTCGCCCGTGATCGACGAGAGCGGCGTGCTCGGCCAGGTCACGCGCGTGTACCCGCTGGTGTCCGAGGTGAGCCTGCTGATCGACCGCGACATGGCCATTCCCGTGCTCAACACCCGCACCGGCGTTCGCAGCGTGGCCTATGGTCAGCCGTCCATCAAGGGCGACGGCATGGAGCTGCGCTACACATTGGCCAGCGCCGACATCGCCCAGGGCGACCTGCTCACCACCAGCGGTGTGGATGGCGTGTACCCGCCCGGCCTTCCCGTGGGGCGTGTGACGCTGGTGGAGCGTCAGGCCGAATCGTCCTTTTCGCGCATCGAAGCCGAACCGCTGGCCCAGGTGCAGGGCGCGCTGCATGTGCTGGTGCTCACGCCGACCGGCACCACGCTGCCGCCCTCCCCGATGTCCGGGCCCGCCCGTGCGGCCAGCCCGACCGACCGCCCGGGTGTCCGGAGCAACGCGCCATGATCATGCGTCCCGGCCAGCAGCTCCTGCTGCCCGCCAACCCGGCCTTCATCTGGTTCAGCCTGATCGCTGCACTGATGTTCAACATGCTCATGAACATGGGGTTGTGGGGCCGCGCGGCCTGGGTGCCCGACCTGCTGGCGGTGGCGCTGGTGTTCTGGAGCGTGCACCAGCCGCTGCGCATTGGCGTGGGCGTGGCGTTTGCCTTCGGGCTGGCCATGGACGTGCATCAGGGCTCTCTGCTGGGCCAGCACGCGCTGGCCTACACGGCGCTCGGTTTTCTGGCCATCTCCATGCACCGCCGCCTGCTCTGGTTCGGCGTGCCCAACCAGGCGGTGCAGGTGCTGCCGTTGTTTGTCGCCGCGCACGTGCTGGAGCTGCTGGCTCGCATGGCCGCGGGCGGCAGTTTCCCGGGCCTGCTGTATTTCCTGGCGCCCGTCATGGAGGCGGCGCTGTGGCCGGTGGTGAGCGTCTTGCTGCTCGCCCCTCAACGGCGCGCCCCCAACCCCGACGACAACCGACCCTTGTAGCCATGACCGAACTGCGAAACGTCGAAGCCGATCTGGCTCAGTTCCGCACCCGCTTGCTGGTGATCGGGTTGGTGGTTGTGTTCGCGTTCGGCCTGATCGCGGCGCGCATGGTGTACCTGCAAGTGGTGCGTCACGACGATCTGCTGGCGCAGGCCGAGAGCAACCGCACCGCGGTGCTGCCGGTGGTGCCCAACCGGGGCCAGATCGTGGACCGCTACGGTCGCGTCCTGGCCACCAACTACTCGGCCTACACGCTGGAGATCACGCCCTCGCGCGTGCTCGACATGGAAACGACCATCGCCCAGCTCGGCGAGTTGGTGGAAATCACCCCGCGCGACCAGCGCCGGTTTCGCAAACTGCTGGAAGAGTCGCACAGCTTCGACTCGCTGCCCATCCGCACCCGCCTGACCGACGAGGAGGTCGCGCGGTTCACCGTGCAGCGCTACCGCTTTCCCGGCGTGGACGTGCGCGCGCGGCTGCTGCGCCAGTACCCCAATGGCGAGATCGCCAGCCACGTCATCGGCTACATCGGACGCATCAACCAGCGCGAGAAGGAAGCGATCGCCGACTGGGACGAGGAAGAACAGGCCAACTACCGCGGCACCGAGTACATCGGCAAGCTCGGCGCAGAACAGAGCTATGAACAGACGCTGCACGGCACCACCGGCTTCGAGCGGGTGGAAACCTCGGCGGGCGGCCGGGCGGTGCGCTCGCTGGCCAACACGCCCGCCACGCCCGGCGACACGGTGGTGCTGTCGATCGACATCCAGCTGCAGAAACTGGTCGAGGACATGTTCGGGGAACGGCGTGGCGCGCTGGTGGCCATCGATCCGCGCAGCGGCGAGGTGCTGGCTTTTGTGAGCAAGCCCACCTTCGACCCCAACCTGTTCGTCGAGGGCATCGACGTGGAGAACTGGCGCGCACTCAACGAGTCGCTGGACAAGCCGCTGTTGAATCGAGCCCTGCGCGGGACCTACCCGCCGGGCTCCACCTACAAGCCCTTCATGGCCCTGGGCGCGTTGGAGACGGGCACGCGCAGCGCGAACTTCGTCATGAACGATCCGGGCTTCTGGATGTTCGGCAGCCACCGCTTCCGCAGCCACGGTGACGGTGGTCTGGGCGCGGTGGACATGAAGCGCAGCATCGTGAAGTCGAGCAACACCTATTACTACTCGCTGGCCAACGAGATGGGTGTCGACGCCATGCACGACTTCATGAAACCGCTGGGTTTCGGGCAGATCACCGGCATCGATCTGCGTGGCGAGGTGCGCGGCGTGCTGCCCAGCCAGGCCTGGAAGCGCAAGACCTACAAGCGCCCGGACCAACAGCGGTGGTATCCCGGGGAAACGATTTCGCTGGGCATCGGCCAGGGCTACAACAGCTTCACCATGCTGCAACTCGCCCACGCCATGGCCACGCTGGCCAACGGCGGCGTGAAGTACGCGCCCCACCTCACCATGGCGACCGAGAACGTGATCACCCGCGAGCGCAGCCCGTTGCCCACGCCACCGGCGGTGAGCCTGGGCTACAAGCCCGAGCACGTGCGCACCGTGCTGGAAGCCATGCATGCCGTGACCACGGAGGGCACGTCCACGCGCGTGTTTGCCGGCGCCGGTTACGCCAGCGGGGGCAAGACAGGCACGGCGCAAGCCGTGACCATCGGCCAGCGCGACCGCTACGACGTGCGCAAGCTGGAAGAATTTCAACGCGACCATGCGCTGTATGTGGCCTTCGCTCCGGTCGACCAGCCGCGCGTGGCAATTGCGGTGGTGGTGGAGAACGCGGGCTTTGGCGCGGCGCACGCTGCGCCCATCGCGCGGCGTGTGTTCGACTACCTGCTGCTGGACCAGTATCCGAACCCGCAAGACCTGGCGGCGGTGAGCGTGGGCCAGGCCAGCGCGCCCATGGGCACCCCGCTCAAGGCCAGCGCACTTCCTTGGCCGCCGATGGCGGCCACCCCCGCGCCGCTTCGCGTCACCCCCTGAAAGGGGGGCAACGCCTGCGGCCTGGCAAAGCCGGTTCCGCGGTGTTCTGGATCAACGGCCCTTCATCCGGCGAGCGTGTCTGCGTCCAGAGATGCCGTGGAACCGGCTTTGCCGGGCCACAGGCATCGTCCCCCCTGCGGGGGGAAGCCGCGCAGGGGCGCAGGGGGGACTACCTTATCCAGGCGTCGTAGGTCGTCTTCAGGATCAACGCCGACACCACCACGATGAACGCGATGCGCACGAAGCCGCTGCCGTGTTTGAGCGCCAGGCGCGTGCCGAGCAAGCTGCCCACCACGTTGGCGGTGGCCATGGCCAGCACGAAGTGCCACCAGACGTGGCCCTTCCAGGCAAACAGCATCAGCGCGGCCAGGTTGGTGGCGGTGTTGACGAGCTTGGCGCTGGCACTGGCGTGCAGGAAGTCGTAGCCCAGCCAGCGCACGAACAGGAACACGAAAAAGCTCCCGGTGCCGGGACCGAAAAAGCCGTCGTAGAAACCGATCGTCAAGCCCAGCACGCAGGCGGCGGCCGCCTCTTGCCGGCCGGTGAAGCGTGGCGCGTGGTGGCGCCCCAGATCCTTGCGTGCCAGCGTGTAGCCCAGCACGAGCACCAACACCAGGGGCAGCGCGCGGCGCAGGAAGTCGGGCGAGATCACGGTCACCGTCCAGGCGCCGGCCATGGACCCCACAAAGCCCACGGCAGCGGCCGGCAGCAGGGCATGCCACGGCATGTTGACGCGCCGGGCGTACTGCCACGTGGCCGCCGCGGTGCCCCACACCGAGGCCCCCTTGTTCACGCCGAACAGCGTGGCCGGGTGGGTGGTGGGAAACATGGCGAACAGCGCTGGCACCAGGATCAGGCCACCGCCACCCACGATCGAATCCACGAAGCCGGCGAACAACGAGGCCAGCGAGACAAGCAGCAATTCCATGCAGTGATTGTCGCTGCGGTGGTGCGGGCTCCCGGCGCACGCGCCGGACACCCGACTGTCACGTCGCCGAGCTACGCTGCAAGCACCACCAACCGGCATCGACCTGAAGGAAGAGGAGTCCGGCATGCGCATTGCCCTGATCGCGGACTCCCATCTGTCGGCCCGTTCGCCGGAATGCGTGGCGAACTGGCGCGTTGCAGCGCGGGCCGTCGAGCGCCTCGCCCCCGACCTGACGGTGCACCTGGGCGACATCACACTGGACGGTCAGACCCACGCCGAAGAACTGGGATTCGCGGCGCGCCTCGTGCAGCAGTGGCCGACGACGATGCGCTGCGTGCCAGGCAACCACGACCTGGGCGACGGCTCGGGGGAAACGCCGTTGGACGACCGTCTGCTGGGCGCCTACGCAGACGCATTCGGCGCGGACCGATGGGCCCTGCGCGCCGGTGACTGGCTGCTGATGGGCATCAATGCGCAACTGCTGGGCAGCGGGTCTGAACAGGAGCGGGCCCAGTGGCACTGGATGGAGGCTCAGGTGAGTGATGCGTCCCGCGAGCACGCGCACACCGCGCTGTTCCTGCACCGCCCGGTGTGGCGGCCACCATCGGACGAACCGGCCCGCCCAGGACGCTACGTGGCCGGCGTGGCGGCCCGGCGCCTGCTGGAGGGTGCACTGCAGTCAACACTGCGGCTGGTGGTCTCGGGCCATACCCATCAATACCTGGATGTCACGGTCCGGGGCGTGCGCCACGTGTGGATGCCGTCGAGCGCCTTCGTGCTGCCCGACACCATGCAGACCCGCGCGGGCGAAAAACTGGTCGGCATCGGCGTGCTCGAGTTGGGCGGTGAGGCAGCGCAATTCGACCTCTGGTGTCCGGACGGCATGGCGCGGCACGACCTCAGCACACTGCCCTTTTTCCAGACCATGACCGACGGACAAAAAAAAACCGACCCTCGCGGGTCGGTTTGAGCAATCGGGCATCTCTGGGGACGCTGAAACACGTTTTTGTGATTGGACTGGGCTTGTCTCCTCGGTCCCCCGCGGTCACCAGCGCAGTGCGCTTGAGCGAGTGCATGCACTTTAGCGGCCCGCACCAGCGGTGTGCATCCGGGGTTTCCCTTGGCCGGGAGAACCCTTGGCACAGTTGATGCACTGGCCCCGGAGTCGTTGGAAACAGGTAACAAAATGCACCATAACCGTGTAGCTGCCCTTCTTCGCCCACCCCGCCACCAGAGAAACATTCTTTCACCGCCTGCGCTGCTCGCCCTGCTGGGGCCGCTGACATCCGCGGCTCAGACGGCGCCCGCTGCCACACAACCAGCGGCCCTCACCGCCCCCGGGCTGGTGGCGGCCAGCACGATCCAGGGCGCGGACACCGCCTGGCTCATGGTGAGCACCGCGCTGGTCCTGCTCATGACGCTGCCAGGCATCGCACTGTTCTACGGCGGCATGGTGCGTCGCTTCAACGTGATCAACACCATGGCCAGCGTGGTGGGCATCGCCGCGGTGGTGAGCCTGCTGTGGTTTGGCGTGGCGTATTCGCTGGCGTTCACGCCCGGGGGTGCCATGGGTGGCTTCATCGGTGGCGTGGAGCGCATGGGCTTCTCGGGCATGGCGTTCCTGGGCTCCACCGGACAGGTGGCGGTGAGCCACATCGCCCAACACCTGCCCGAGTCGGTGTTTGCCATGTTCCAGCTCACCTTTGCCATCATCACCTGCGCGCTGGTGGTGGGTGCGCTGGTGGAGCGCATGCACTTCGGTGCCTTGCTCACCTTCACCGGCCTGTGGCTGCTGCTGGTGTATGCGCCCATCGCCCACTGGGTGTGGGAGCCGGGTGGCTGGCTGGCGCAACTCGGCGCGCTGGACTTTGCTGGCGGATCGGTGGTGCACATCAACGCCGGCGCCGCCGCGCTGGTCTGCGCCTACGCCCTCGGCCCACGCGAGGGCTACGGCCGCGAGCCCTTCATTCCGTTCAACCTGGGCCTCACCATGGCCGGCACCGGCCTCTTGTGGGTGGGCTGGTTCGGCTTCAACGCCGGCTCCGCGCTGGCGGCCGACGGCCGCGCCGGCCTGGCCATGCTGGTCACGCACATCGCCGCGGCCGCGGGTGCGCTCTCGTGGATGGGAGCGGAGTGGCTGGCGCGCAAACGCGCGTCGCTGCTCGGCCTGTGCTCGGGCGTGGTGGCGGGCCTGGTGGCCATCACGCCGGCGGCGGGCTTTGTGTCGCCACGCAGCGCACTCGTCATCGGCCTGGTGGCGGGCGTGGCCTGCTACTGGGGCGCCACCGCGCTCAAGCGCAAGCTGCGCGCAGACGACTCGCTCGACGTGTTCGGCGTGCACGGTGTGGGCGGCCTGGTGGGCGCATTGCTCACCGGCTTGCTGGCCGACCCGGCCATCTCCGGCGTGGAGGCGAGCTTCATGGCGCAGGTGATCGCGTGCGTGGCCGTGCTGGCCTACAGCCTGGTCATGACGGCCGTGGTGCTGTGGATCACCTCACGCTTCACCACGCTGCGCGTGCGCGAGTTCGAGGAACGTGCCGGCCTCGATGTGTCGCTGCACAACGAAAGCTTGAGTTGACCCCCTGCGCGCCATGCGCCGTGATGAAGGAGCAGGCCATGAACACCACTGACGTCTTCGCGGTCGCAGCACACCTGCATGTGCTGCTGCGGCGCAAGACCGGCCGTGTGACCGACACCGAATGGCTGGCCAGCAACGCGGACTACGCGCGCGAGATCGTGCGGTTCACGCGAGAGAAGGCCACATCCGAAGAGCATGCCGATCTGCGGGCCCTGGCCGACAAGCTTGAAGCGGCCATCCCGCTGATCGCGTCCCCTGCGCGCAAGCCCCTGTTGCAAGCGGCCGCCGACACCTTGAAAGCGGGACAGGTCAGCGCGGCCGCGGCTCAACGAGCGGCCACGCCACGGTCAGGCGGCTTCGCCAACTCGGTGCCAGGGCAAAGCAACAGCGGATTCATCGAGTCGGCATTGCTGTCGGCGTTTGGGGCGCCACGCAAGGAAGGTGAAGATCCGGAATCACGCTACGTTGGCGGAATTCGTTAGCTTCCAAATACACCGATCGACGGAGGCAGCCTCAGCCAGAGACACCGAAGGTCCGGCTCCGCCGGCCTGAAGTGTCGTCCCCCTTCGGGGGGAAGCCGCGTCAGCGGCGCAGGGGGGCTTCCTGGACTAGCCAGCGCGCGGCCTTCTCCGCGATCATGAGCGTGGGGCTGTTGGTGTTGCCGCTGGTGATGGTGGGCATCACGCCCGCGTCCACCACGCGAAGCCCCGACACGCCGCGCACGCGCAGGTGGCTGTCCACCACCGCCATGGCATCGTCGGCGCGGCCCATCTTCGTGGTGCCGACCGGGTGGAAGATGGTGCTGGCAATGTCGCCGGCCAGGCGGGCCAGCTCTTCGTCGCTCTGGAACTGCACGCCGGGCTTGTGCTCTTGCGGCTGGTATTTCGCGAGGGCTGGCTGGGCCACGATGCGGCGGGTCACGCGCAGGCTGTCGGCGGCCACCTGGCGGTCTTCGGGGGTGCTCAAGTAGCGCGGCGCGATCGCCGGGGCGGCGTCGGCCTTCGCCGAGGTGATGCGCACATGGCCACGGCTGGTGGGGTTGAGGTTGCACACGCTGGCCGTGAAGGCCGGGAAGCTGTGCAACGGCTCGCCAAAGGCGTCCAGGCTGAGCGGCTGCACGTGGTATTCGATGTTGGGCCAGGGCTGGGCCGGGTCGCTGCGGGTGAAGGCGCCGAGCTGGCTGGGCGCCATGCTCATGGGACCGCTGCGCTTGAGCGCGTACTCCAGCCCGATCTTCGCCTTGCCCCACAGGCTGCTGGCCAGCACGTTGAGCGTGGGAGCACCCTGCACCTTGAACACCGCGCGGATCTGCAGGTGGTCCTGCAGGTTCTCGCCCACGCCGGGCAGCTCGTGCTGCACCGCAATGCCGTGCTGCTGCAGCAAGGCGGCCGGGCCGATGCCGGAGCGCTGCAGGATGGCTGGCGAGCCGATGCTGCCCGCGCTGAGCACCACTTCTATCGAGGCCGACACGCGCACCGTCTGCCCGCCGCGCAACAGCTCCACGCCGGTGCAGCGCAACTGGCCGTCGGGGTCGCGCTGCAGCACCAGTTTGTCGGTGGCGGTTTCGGTCCACACGGTGAGGTTGGGGCGGCCTTGCGCCGGACGCAGGAACGCTTTCGATGCGTTCCAGCGCCAGCCGCTTTTCTGGTTCACCTCGAAGTAGCCCACGCCTTCGTTGTTGCCGGTGTTGAAGTCGGCGCTGGCGGGCACGCCGGCCTGCTGCGCGGCCTGCGCGAACGCGTCGAGCACGTCCCAGCGCAGGCGCTGCTTCTCGATGCGCCACTCACCGCCATGCCCGTGCAACTGCGCATAGGCCGGGTCCTGCGCTGCGTCGAGGCGGTGGTGGTCTTCGTGCGCCATGAAGTCGGGCAGGCAGTTGTCCCAGCGCCAGTCGTCGTCGCCGGTGAGCTGCGCCCACTGGTCGTAGTCGCGGCTCTGGCCACGCATGTAGATCATGCCGTTGATGCTGGAGCAGCCGCCCAGCCCCTTGCCGCGCGGGTAGCGCAAGCGGCGGCCGTTGAGGCCCGGGTCGGCCTCGGTCTGGTAGAGCCAGTCGGTGCGCGGATTGCCGATGCAGTAGAGGTAACCCACGGGGATGTGGATCCAGTGGTAGTCGTCCTTGCGGCCGGCCTCGACCAGCAGCACGCGTTTCGAGGCGTCGGCACTGAGCCGGTTGGCCAGCAGGCAGCCGGCGGTGCCGGCGCCGATGACGATGAGGTCGAAGGTGGTGTTGTTCATGGAGGCGTCTCCTCGCCAAAGTGGTCGTCTCTCAGTCCGTAGTCGCCACGTTCGAATGCCGCGAGCACCGCCTCGGCCTGTGCACGGCGGTGCTCGGGCACCTGAACACGAACGGGGATGGCGCCGGCCAGCAGCGTGTAGGCCTGCACCAGGTGCGCATCGGCCACGGCCGCCGGCACACCCGCGGCTTGCAGCACGCCGCGCAGCAGATACGCCTCGGTCGGGCTGAACACGGTGATCAGCGTCTGCCAGTCACCGAGCGCCGGGTTGTATGGGCTGTTCCCTTCGTCGTTCATGAGGGAAGCTTCCGGCGCTCAATGCCCCTGACCCAGGGCTGCCGTGGATCCGGCTCCGCCGGTCCACAGGCCGCGTCCCTGCGGGGGGAAGCGCCGAAGGCGCGCAGGGGGGGCATCTCTACTTTGCGGTGGGCATCACGAACTCGGCACCTTTGCCGATCGATTCGGGCCAGCGCTGCATGATCGATTTTTGCTTCGTATAGAAGCGCACACCTTCTTCGCCATACGCGTGCATGTCGCCGAACAGGCTCTTCTTCCAGCCGCCGAAGCCGTGCCAGGCCATGGGCACGGGGATGGGCACGTTGATGCCGACCATGCCCACCTGGATGCGCCGCGCGAATTCACGCGCCACGTGGCCGTCGCGGGTGAAGCAGCTCACGCCGTTGCCGAACTCGTGGTCGTTGATGATCTGCACCGCCTTCGCGAAGTCGGGCACGCGCACGCAGCTCAGCACCGGACCGAAGATCTCTTCCTTGTAGATCTTCATGTCGGTCGTCACGTGATCGAACAGCGTGCCGCCCATCCAGAAACCATTGCCACAGCCGTCACCGGTCTGCGCCGCGTCGAAGCCGCGGCCGTCCACCAACATCTGCGCGCCTTCCTTCGCACCGGCCTCGATGTAGCCGGTGATGCGCTGGTGCGCGGCGGCCGTGACGATGGGGCCCATCTCGGCGGCCAGGTTGGTGCCGTTGAGCACCTTCAGCGCCTTCGTGCGTTCGATCAGCTTGGGCATGATCCTGTCGGCCACATCACCCACCAGCACCGCCACGCTGATCGCCATGCAGCGCTCGCCGGCCGAGCCGTAGGCCGCGCCGATCAACGCATCCACCGCCTGGTCCAGATCGGCGTCGGGCATCACCACCATGTGGTTCTTCGCGCCGCCCAGGGCCTGCACGCGTTTGCCGTGGTGGGCACCGGTCTCGTAGATGTAGTTGGCGATCGGCGTGGAGCCCACGAAGCTGATGGCCTTCACGTCGGGGTGCACCAGCAGCGCGTCCACCGCTTCCTTGTCGCCCTGCACCACGTTGAACACGCCGTCGGGCAGGCCGGCCTTCTTCAGCAGATCGGCCATGAAGAGCGAGGCCGAAGGGTCGATCGGGCTGGGCTTCAGGATGAAGGTGTTGCCCGCGGCGATCGCCACCGGGAACATCCACATGGGCACCATCACGGGGAAGTTGAACGGCGTGATGCCGGCCACCACGCCCAGCGGCTGGCGCAGCGTCCAGTTGTCCATGCCGGTGGAGACCTGGTCGGTGAAGTCGCCCTTGAGCAGCTGCGGGATGCCGCAGGCGAATTCGATGATGTCGATGCCGCGCGCCACCTCGCCCTGCGCGTCGGTGAACACCTTGCCGTGCTCGGCGGTGATCAGGTGGGCCAGTTCGTCCTTGTGCTGGTTGACGAGCTCGAGGAACTTGAACATCACGCGCGCCCGCCGGATCGGCGGCGTGTCGGCCCAGGCCGGGAACGCGGCCTGGGCGGCGGCCACGGCCGCGTCCACATCGGCGCGGTTGGCCAGCGCAACCTTGCCGCTCACCGCGCCGGTGGCGGGGTTGAAGACGTCCTGCTTGCGCAACGAAGCGCCGGGCGCGACCGCGCCCTGGATGAAGTGGTCGATCGGGATGGGAGCGTTCAACATGGGGTGACCTGTTCAGCAAGTGGAATCGGGCCAGTTTAGGCCGACCCGTCCTTCACGCATAGTGCGCTGGCTTGAACGGATTGTTCATTATGGTGAACAATAGGCCGATGAATTCCGAAAAAGTGGAAACCCTCTGGGTGCACCTGCACTGGCTCACCGTGCTCGCGCAGCAGGGCAGCTACACCGCCGCCGCGCAACGGCTGGGCGTGAGCAAGGCCGCGATGAGCCAGCGCATCACCGAACTCGAACGCGCCGCCGGCGTGCCGCTGGTGCAGCGCACCACACGCAGCGTGCGCCTCACCGAAGCCGGCCAGCAATTGGTGGATGGCATGCGCGAACCGTTCGAGCGCATCGCGCAAAGCTTCTCCAGCGTGCGCGATCTCGCAGAACTGCCGGCCGGGCGCGTGCGCGTGACCGCACCGGTGGCTTTCGCGCGCCAGCAACTGGTGCCGCGCATCGCGGAGTTCCTGCGCGCCCATCCCCAGGTGCGGCTCGAACTCGAACTCTCGGACCGCCTGAGTTCGCTCGCCACCGAAGGTTTCGACCTGGCCATCCGCCACACCGCCACCCCGCCCGACACGCACGTGGCCTGGGCGTTGTGCGCCACCCGCTCGGTGCTGGTGGCCAGCCGTGCCTACCTGCGCCGCCGTGGCACCCCCACCGCGCCGCACGACCTGGCACAACATGACTGCCTGCACTACCCGCGCGGACAGGACACGCCCGCCTGGCACTTCCAGCCGGCCGACAGCCGCCGCAAGGGCGGCACGCAGCGCACCACCGTGCCCGTGTCCGGGCCCTTCAGCGCCAACAACAGCGAGGCCTTGCGCGACGCTGCCATCGCCGGTCTGGGCATTGCACTGGTGCCCGACTTCAGCGCCCAGTCCGCGCTGCAGGCGGGCAAGCTGGTCGAGGTGCTCGACGGCTGGGAGTCGGTGGGCGGCTTCAGCCCGCAGATCTACGCCATCAGGCCCTATGCCAGCCACGTGCCGCGCGCGGTCACGGTCTTTGTGGCCTGGCTGCGTGGGGCGCTGGCAGAGGGGTTCCCGACCCGCACGTGAAGCCCGGTCTTGCGCCTGAGCAGGCTCAGTCGATGCGGATCTTGTTGCGCGTGATCAGATCGCGGTAGGTGGCGGTGTCCTGCGCGATGCGCGCGCTCAGGCTTCTGGGGCTGGGATCGTCCACCCGCCAGCCTTGCTGGAACAGTGTCTGGCGCATCTCGCGCTCGTTGAGGATCTTGCCCAGCGCGCCGCTCAGCAGCGCCTGGTGGGCCACCGGCATGCTGGCCGGGGCCATCACGGCGTTCCACACCTCGATGTTGACGCCCTGGGCGCCGATGTCTTGCATGGACGGCAGCGTGGGGGCCAGCGGGCTGCGCCGGGCCGAGGTGACGGCCACGGCCTCGAGCTTGCCGGCCTGCACCAGCGGGTTCACCGTGGAGGCCGGCAGCAAGCTCATCTGGATGTGCCCGCCCAGGATCGCGTTGATGATCGGCGGCCCACCGTTGAAGGGCACGTGCAGCGGATTGATGCCCACCGCCTGCTTGAGCAGCTCCATGCCCAGGTGCCCGCCCGACCCCGGCCCGATGGAGCCATAGGACAGCTTGTCGCCGTCGGCGCGCATCTGCTTCAGCATCTCCACGATGGGCCGCTCGGCGCCCGACTTGTTCGTGACCCAGACCAGGGGCGCGGTGCCGATCAATGCGATCGGTGCGAACGCGGTGGCCGGGTCGTAGGGCAGCTTCGTGTACAGGTACTTCGAACTGGTCAGCGGCCCGTTGCCGATGACGCCGATGGTGTGGCCGTCATCGGCCCGCGCCAGCAGATCGGCGCCGATGTTGCCGCTGGCGCCAGGCCGGTTCTCGACCACCACCGGTTGCCCCAGCGCGCGGGACAGGGGCTCGGCGATCAGCCGGGCCTGCATGTCGGGCGATGAACCGCTGGGGTAGCCCACCACCAGGCGGATGGCTCTGGTGGGCCAGGGCGCGGTGGCCTGCGCCGAGGCGCTCAGAGGCGAGACCGCAAGGCCGAGTGCGAGCAGGCCGGCGCGGGCAAGAAAGGTGCGCTTGGGGTGGGTGTTCATGGCGTCTTGTCTCCTGGGTTGAATGCATGGAACAGGTCGCCGCGCGCCGGTTGGCGGCTGGAGAGCGGCGCCTGCAGCGCGCTCTGGCGAACCTGGGTGAGTTGCTCGAAATACGCCGGCCCGTCCAGCGGCCGGAAGTCGGGGCCGAGCGAGCGCAACAGGGCCTCGGTGCCGTGGCGCAGGGCGGACAGGTCCCCATGCTGCAACAACACGACCAGGCTGGCCGCGCCGGACACGCCGCCGCGAGGCTGGTTGGCGAGGGGATGGTCGTCGCTGGGTCGGCACAGCCCCCAGTGGGCGCAGACCAGGTCGGCCCCGTCCACCTGCCGCTGCAGCAGGGCCTGCAGGCGCGCGGCCGCCTCGGGCGTGCCCGCCTCCAGGTGCAGCGTGGCCAGGCGGCTGGCCGACGAGACGCCGACCGTTGCGCCGAGCTCGCACGGCAGGCGCAGGAAGCCGCTGAGCTGGCTGCGCATGCGGGCCGACCACGGCGTCGGATGGTCCACCAGCGCGCGGTATTCGGGTGTGGCCAGGGCGTCGAGCGAGCGCAACCAGTAACAGGTGAAGTAGCGCAAGGGGCCGTCCACCGATCGGTAGCGGATGCCCTGCACGAAGCCGGGCGAGCCGACACGCTCGGGCACGTGTTCGAAGGTGTGCCAGACCTCGTACTCGGGCACCGCGCCCGCATCGGCGACGCCGTTCCACAGCGCGAGAAAGGCCGCTGCCGGCCCGGCGCTCATGGCGCCACGCTTTCTTCGGCCCATTCGGCGTCGGGCTGCACCATGACCTTGGTGGCGGTCCGGTTGCGCGCCAGGGCAAAGCCCTCGCCCGCGCGCGAGAGCGGCACGCGGTGCGTGATCATGTGGCGCAGCAGCGCCTGGTGCCGGCCCATGAAGGCCACGACGTCCGGCCAGGCGCTTTCAGGCGACCGGTACGAGCCGCGCAAGGTCTGGTGCCGGCGCACCAGGGCGGTGAGGTCGATGGCCACCGGGGCCGCGTGGATGCCGGTGATCACCAGCACACCATGGCTCTTCAAAACCTTCAGGGCGGGGGCCACGACGGCCGACGCGCCCGTGGCCTCGATGACGACATCAAAATGCCCGGCGTCCAGGTAGGGGGCCAACCCCTTTTCCAGGCCGATGTCGGCCACGTCGACGAGGTCGTCGAAACCCAGGCGGCGCAGCACGGCCATGCGCGGCGCATCGCCGTGCCCGGCCACCACGACCTGCGCCGCACCCGCCTCGCGGGCGAACAGTGCGATGCCCTGGCCGATGTTGCCCGGGCCCAGCACCAGCACACGGTCGCCGGCCTTCACGCCTCCGGTGCGCACCGCCTCCAGGCTCACCGACAGCGGCTCGGCCAGCGCGGCCACCAGCGGGTCCATGCCCGCAGGCACGGGCACGCAGTTGCGCGCCGGCACCACCACCCAGTCGGCGAAAGCGCCGTGGCGCATGACGCCGATGCCCTGGCGCGTGGTGCAGGCATCGAAGTCCCGGGCCCGGCAGGCGGCGCAGCGGCCGCAGACCACCGAGGGCCGCACGGTGACCAGCTGACCGGGAGCCAGGCCCGTGACGCCCTCGCCCCACGAAGCCACCTCACCGCTGAACTCGTGGCCGATGGTGACCGGCAGGGCGCTGGTCATGAAGTGGTAACTCGGCGTCCATTCGTCGATGTGCAGGTCGGTGCCACACACGCCGGTGGCCTTGACGCGGATGAGCACCTCGCCGGGGCCGGGTGCGGCTGGCTTGCTCTCGTGCAGTTCGAGGCCAGGGCCGGGGGCGGGTTTTCGCAGGGATTTCATGGGCGCCGTTCAAGCTGTGATGGCCCGCAGTCTCGGCTCCCCGGAGCCATACGTCAAATACTCATTTCATATGAAAAGCATACGCATGAAGTATGCTTTCGAGACACCGCCGGAGACACCCCATGGAACTCAGACACCTGCGCTATTTCGTGGCCGTGGCCGATCTCGGCAGCGTGAGCCGCGCGGCGAGCAAGCTGTTCATGGCGCAGCCCCCCTTGTCCGCCCAGATCCGGCAACTGGAGGAGGAAGTCGGCGCCAGCCTGCTGGTGCGCCTGCCGCGCGGCGTGCGCCTCACGCCGGCGGGCGAGTCCTTCCTGGTGGATGCACGGGCGATCCTGGCGCGGGCGCAGCAGGCATCGTCGCGCGCCCGCGAGCTGCAGTCGGGCCAGCGCAGCATCCTGCGCGTGGGCCTCATGCCCTCGGCCACGCAGACCGTGTTGCCGGGTCTGCTGAAACGCCTGCGGCGCGAAGGGCTGGAGGTGAGCGTGGAGGCGCACGAGATGATCCCCTCGGCGCGCCAGTTGCAGGCCCTGCGCAACGCCGAGATCGACCTGGGCTTCATCCGGCCGGGCACGAGCAGCCCGCCGCCCGAAACCGTGGCGGGCATCGACGACCCCTATTGCCTGGCCTTGGCCGCGGACCACCCCCTGGCCAGCGCCGCCGGGTCGTTGGCACTCAAGTCGGCGGCACACGAACCCTTCGTGAGCTTCTCGCGCTACGCCGAGAGCGACTACTTCGACCAGACCGCCGCGCTGTGCGAGGAGGCCGGCTTCGCGCCCGACCTGCGGCACACGGCCGGGCAGTTCGTCAGCGTGCTGGCCATGGTGGGCAGCGGCCTGGGCGTGGCCATCGTGCCGGCGTCCTGCATCCTGATGGCGCCACCGCAGGTGGTGATGCGCCGGCTCAAGGGCACCAGCCGCAAAAGCCGGCTGGTGATGGTGCGCGGCGAGCACCAGATGCAGGACGACTGGGGCAGCCAGGTGGTGCGCGCCGCCGTGCTGGAACTGCAGGCGCTGGAGGCCCGGGTGAAAAAGAAGATGGCCTGAGCCCTGCAAGCGCGGCACAGAGCCCGCTGCGGGGTCAGGTCATCGTTCAGCGTGCCGCACCGCCCGCTGGCGAGGCGGTCTCCACCCGGCCGCGAATCTCCACCTCCACCCGCCGGTTGTCCTGCAGGCAGGAGATCAACGCGGCGCGCGGCAGGCTGTCGGCGCAGCTCTTGATGGGCTCGCGGCTGCCCCGGCCTTCCACGGTGAACAGCGTGGCGTCGATGCCGCGCGCCACGAGGTGGTCGCGAACGGCGGTGGCGCGTTGCAGCGAGAGGCGTTGGTTGTAGTCGGCGTCGCCCAGGCGGTCGGTGTGGCCAACCAGCACGATGCGCTCGATGCCCTTGAGCCCCTTTGCGCGCGCGGCCAGCGTATCGAGCCGCGCACGGCCGGCGGCGCCCACGTCGTTCATGCCCGAACGGTCGAACTGGAACACCGCATCGGTGGCCAGCACCAGGCGTTCGATCACGCGCTCGACCACCACCGGGGCCGGTGCGGCAGCGACCACGCCCGGCGCGCCACAGGCAGCCTGCTCGGCTTCCATGCGCTGCGCCATGGACTCGGCCATGCCGATGTAGGGGTTGGCGTGGCGCCAGCCGCCTTCGGCGTACTCGTGCCCCATCCACACCAGTTGCACGTCCAGGCACGCGGCCTGCGCGGCGACACACGAAGCGCCCGGCCCGGTGCGGCCGCGCTCGGCGCGCGCCCACAGGTCCTCGCGCAGGCGCACAGCGCCGCCTATCAAGGGCGTGCTCACCGCCGGGGTGTCGCCCTTTTCCAGCGCGTCGACCAGCTTCACCGACTCGGCCAGGGCCTCGCCGATGACGGGACCGCGGTCGTTCTCGTGGTAGTTCTGGCGCGCCATGTCGAGCCAGCACTGGGCCTTGGCCCAGGGGTAGCTGTTCACCGGCACGCGGCCGTCCTTCTGCAGAACGGCCAGCCGGTCGCGCACCGACTGCAGCGCGCGGTGATCGGCGCGCTGCGCCTCGTCGGTGTGGCGCGTGGCTTCGGCAAACGGCGGCGTGGCGCCGGGCGCGCGGTCGGTGGCGCGCGGATCGGTCACGGCGCAGCCGCTGAGTGTGGCCAGCGCCACCAGGGAAAGCAGGAAATGTTTGGAGGTCATGGCAGGGCCTTACGGACTAACAACGGTGATCAGGGGCGGGCGGCGGATGCGAGCGGGTTCAGCGCGCGGTTGGTGCCAGGGTCGCTTCCGCGGAACAGGGTCTCGTCGAACTTGAAGCGCAGCCGCAGGTACACGCCCTTGCGGGTGTAGGCCGCGCCGGTCAGCTCGTCGTCGCGGAAGCCGCGCAGGTTGACGCCGAACGACAGCCACAGGTTGGACTTGATGAGGTAACCCGCTTCGACGCCGAAGGAATCCTGGCGCGTATGGCCTTGCGGGCTCCACATCAGGTGGTGTTGCAGGCCCAGGTCCCAGCGCTCGGACAGGTCCCAGGTGATGCGGCCACCGGCCAGGTAGGCCACGTAGTTCGAGCGCACGCCGCCGAGGAAACGCTCGGAGACATGCTTGCCCGCGAGGCGCCCGGTGAGCCACCAGGGACGGCTCGGGTGGTGGTCGGCGTGCAGCGAGACCGCGTGCGACGTGCGGCGGTAGTCGATGCCGGGGTTGTCGTCTTTCTCGGCGCGCAGCTCGTACAGGCCGAGCGCATTGACGCGGTTGAGGTCGGTCTGGCGGTAGGCCGCGCCGATCTGGAACCGGTCCTGCCACTGGTCGTACGCGCCCGCGTGGCGTGCGCTCTGCAGCGACAGCGTGTTGCGCACCAGGAACGACCAGTCGCGGTCGATCTTGGCGGTGGTGCCCAGGGTCGAGAGCCAGGCGTCGTGGTTGCGGTCGCGGCGCCATTCGAGGCGGCCGGTGGCCCGCCAGGTCGGGTCGTACGACAGCGCGATGCCGCCGGTGAGCGCGGTGGCCGAGGTGGCTTCGCCCGCGATGGCCTTCTGGTGTTCGACGCTGGCGCTGTAGCGCACGCCCTCGGCGACGCGGAAGGTCTGGCGCAGGCCGATGGCGTTGACCGCGTCCTCGCCCGAGATCGCGTCGCGCAGGCGGTATTCGTTGAACACCTCACCGTCGCGGATGGTCTCGCTGGAGAGGCCGGCCACCAACGCGGTCTCGCGCCCGTCGACGGCGATGCCGTTGACACCGCCCAGGCCCTTGGCCACTTCGGCGCGGCCGTAGGCGCGGAACTGTTCGCTCAGCCGGTAGTCCGCACCCACGGTGACACGCCGGCCTCGGGCGTTCTCCACGTCTTGCTCGAATTCGCCGAGCACCGTGAGCCGGTCGCTCAACTGGCCCTGTGCGTTGAGCGACAGCGCGTTGAAAGTCCGCGTCTGGCCCGCCGCAGCGGAGAACAGCGGCGCATTGATCTGGAACGGCGTGAAGCCCGAGGTCTGCGGGATGTTGATGCCCGAGGCCGAGGCCGCGTTGGGCACACCACCCTCGTCGCGACCATGGCGCAGCCCCACGCCCACGGTCCATGTCGACGAGAGTTTGTATTGCGCGCCGGCATAGGCCGTTTCGCGCACCGCGTCCACCGTCTTGTCTTCGGAGCGCATGGCGTCCACGCGCAGCGACCAGGCTTCGTTGATCTTCCAGGTGGCCACCGCGCCGGCCTCGGCGCGCCCGCCGTTGTAGGACGACGAGATGTTGGAGAACTCGCGGTCGGTCTCGCCGGCCCACAGGCGGGCGTCGAGCCGCTCGCCCTGGTGCCGCGCTTCCACGCGCGCGCCATCGCCCTGGCCGCGGTCGCCCAGCGCCTCGCGGTCGGAGCGCGCCAGCTCCACCAGCGCCCAGCTCTGCTCGCCCAGGCGCAGCGTGGCGTTGACGCCGCTCAGGGTGTACGGGTCGGACGGATCCCGCGACTCCACGTGGCTGCCGCCGATCTCCAGCGCGGGCGTGATGCGCCAGTTGCCGTCGACACCACCGAGCCAGTATTTCGGGCCTTCCTGCTCCACTTCGTAGGTCACACGCACCGACATCGGGTTGAGGTTGGCATCGACCGAGGGCACGGGCGCGCGGAACACGATGCTGCCCGCGAACGGTTCGAACTCGTAGTCCACGAAACGCACCATCGGTTCGGCGCGCAGGATGATGGAGGGCTGGTTGCGGTCGCGCGTGAGGATCTCGACCTTCTCGGAGCCCGAGATGCCGTCGCTGCTGGAGAGCCGGTACGGGCCGGAGACGCCACGCGAGGGTTGCTCGTCGACCACCTGGGCCACGTTGTCGCGCACCACCCAGGCGTTGGCCTCGAAAGTCTCGCCCTCGTGGTGCAGCTGCAGGCCCGAGACCGAGCGGTTGATGCGGCTGAGTTCGCGCGCGGGCCCGCCGGTGCCGGTGTTGAAGTCGCCGTAGAGCACGAACGAGCGGCCCTGGTCGACCCGCACATACAGGCGCTGGCGCGATTGCGCATCGAAGCCGCGCAACGACGAGTCGCCGTAGATCGGGTAGTACTGGTCGGGCTGGATGTCGCGGAACAGGCGGCCGCGCGATTCCTTTTCGGAGTCGTAGGCCAGCGTGAGCAGCGTGTCGCCCTTGACCACGCCCTTGAGGAAGAACGCGGTGCGCGCACCGAGCGAGCCCTTGCCGTTGTCGAAGCTGTTCGAGTGGCGACGCATCTCGAGTTCGAAGCCGTCGTCCTCGCGCGCCGGGCTGATCTGCGAGGCCTCCAGGCGGCTCAGGTTGAGCGTGCCTTCGACCACGCCGACGGCGATCATCGGGCGCCGCTCGGTGACCATGCCGATGCGACCGTGCACCACGACGTTGCCCGACTGCACCTGCAGGTCGGCGTCGCCGGGCTCGTGGGACGCCACCAGTTCCACGGTGGCCTCGCCGTCGCGCACGCTCACGCGCAGGGTCTGGCGCGGCGGCTCGTCGATGGCCGCGCCGGGCAGGCGCACGCGGCCACGGTTGGTGCTCACCACCACGTCGGTGGGCGTGGTCACTTTCCGGCCGTCGCGGTCGAACAGACGCAGCGTGAGCAGCACGACCGAGCGGCCGTCGGCGCTGACCTGGTCGCGCGCGGCTTCCAGCACCAGGTGCCCGTTGTCGGCCAGGCTGGTGGCGCGCCAGTTGGCGGCCAGCGGCAGCGCGGTGGTGGGTGCGGGCAAGGCGGTGGCACCCGGCCCGCGGGCCGGGTCGCTGCCCGGGGCCATGGGCGTGAAGCGTGGGGCCAGGGCCTCGGTCTGCGCCAGCGCCGCGCCCAGGGGCAGCAGCAGCAAGGCCGACGTCAGGGCCTGCGCGAGCGGGTGGCGGGCACCACGGAAGGAGGTGGTTCGCATGAGGTGACGGGCGTTCATTTCGCACCTCCGATCCGGGCCGGCTGGCCCGAGCGGAAGACGCGTGGGGAGGGTGTCGGTGGGTCCACCATCGGGGTGGTCACCTGGCCGGTGCGGCGGCGTTTCTCCACCTGTTCGAGCACCGGCGGCGAGCAGCTGCCCTCGATGAAGTCGGCGCGGTGCAGCTCGCCGAACTTGAGGTCCAGGAACAGGCTGCCCGCATCGAGCGCGTTGCGGTTGCTGCTGGTCACCAGCTCGCTGCCGACGGGCAAGGTGGTCGGGTCGGCGCGCAGCACCGAGGTGCGCGCGGGCAGGCCGCAGATGCTGTACTTGCCTTCGCTGTCGGACACCAGGTGGGTGCCGTCCTGCAGGTAGAAGCGCACGCCCGGGATGCCGACTTCCTCGGCGTCCTGGATGCGGTTGCCGTTGCAGTCCACGAACACCTTGCCCATCACGCAGGCTTCCTGGAAGAACACGCCACCGGTGATGCGGATGCGGGCCTGCGCGCGGTTGGAGGTGACGGGCTTGCCGCCCACCAGACCGGCGGCCTGGGCGCGGTTGATGCCGTCGCCCTGCTGGGCGCCGACGCCCACGCGCACGCGGTAGGTCACGGTCACCGGCGTGTTGGCCGCGAAGTTGCCAAGCGCGAAGCTGAGCACCGGACCGGGCGAGCCGGCCGGGTCGGCCACCAACGCACCGTCTTGCGCGACCGTGCCGGGGATCAGGCGCAGGCCGGCGGGCAGGCTGTCGGTGATGACGACGTTGCTGGCCGCGCCGTTGGGGCTGAGCACGCGCAGCGTGTACTGCACCGAATCGCCGATCTCGACCACGTCGCGCAGCACCTGCTTCTGCAGGAACAGACCGGCGCCGGTGAACGGCTCGAGCGGGATGTGGTTGTGGATCACATCGGGCATGCCGGGCGCGAGGTTGAAGCGCAGGTAGTAGGTGGTGGGCTGGCCGATGGGTGGTGGGCCGGCCTGGGCCTGCACCAGCAGCGGCGTGGGGCCGGCGGGCGTGAACACGCCGGGGGCCGGCGGGATGGAAGCGATCGGCGTCGGCGCGTAGTTTGGCGCCGAGGCCTCCAGCCGGTACTCACCGGACGGTGCGCCGGGGACCAGCAGGAACTGGTAGAAGCCCAGGGGACCGGTGGTCATCTGCGCGCAGTTGCCCACGGCCACGTAGCTCGCGCCACCCACCAGCATGGTGGCCGGGTTGAAACCGGGCGGGCCGCAGAAGCGCACCTGCGAACCGTCGATCGGCGCGCGCGTGTTGGCGTCGTAGACCACGCCCGAGGGGTCGAGCGGCAAGTCCTGCTGCAGCAGGTTGGCACCGGGCAGCAGCGAGACGGCCAGGTGGTCGCGTTCGCTCGCCACGCGGGAGCTGGTGTCGCCACCGCTGTTCTGCGGCGTGCCATAGACGACGTTGTTCGCCGGGTCGCGGAAATACACCTTGTAGTCACCCGGGACCAGGCCGATCACGCCGTAGGCGCCGTCGGCACCGCTGCGGAACAGGCTGCGCCCGTCGGGCATGGCCACGCAACCCTGTGCGCTGTTGGAGGGCACCAGGCGGCAGGCCACGGCCTGGCCGTCGCTGCCGACGACCTCCACGCCCCAGTCGGGGATGGCGGTGTCATTGGCGTCGCGGCGGCGGTCGCCGTTGTTGTCGCGCCAGACAAAGCCCGAGAGCGCGGCCGGCAGGGACGACAGCGGCACGCCGGTGGGGTCGCGGCCCGCGGTCTGGTAAGGCGTCTGCGGCACGCTGCCGGCCGGGATCACACCGGTCGGCGGCTGGCCCGGCCCGCCGGTGGGTGTGCTGTTGTCCACCGTGTCGGTGCGAATGTTGGCCGGCCCCGCCGAGGCCTGGTTCAGGCGCGCGGTGGTGGCGCCGGCCGTGACGACCACCGGGATGTCGATCGACACCCAGCCGCCGCTGGCGGGCAGGTTCGCCGAGCCGAGCAGCTCACCGCCCGCCGTGCCGGTGAAGCCGGCGTTGGGTGTGAACACGCCACCGTTGCCACCACCATGGGTGATGGCGGGTGCGCCGGCGCGCGTCATGTAGTCGGGCAGCGTGTCCCGCACATCCACGGTGACGGGATACGCGCTGTCGTTCTTGTAGATGACCTGCCAGACCACCTCGGCCCCGGGCGACACGCCCGCGGCAGCGGCCGGCGAGACGATGCGCACCGACTTGAAGCCGTTGAGCGTGGCGGCGCTGAGGGTCTCACCGAAGTTCACCTGGAGCGCCGCGCCCGGCGTGGCGTTGAAGCTGAGCGCGATGGTCTCGACCGCTTCGCCCAGCGGGCCAACCACGCCGGCACTGCCGCCGGTGACCGGGCCTGGCGTGTTGGCCACGCTGCTGTAGCCCAGCGGCTGCGACTGGCGCACCGTGTAGCTGCCCGGCGCGAGGCCTTCGAAGGCATACAGGCCGGCACCGTCGGTGGTGGTGTAGCGCGTGACGCTGTTGCCGAAGGCGTCGGTGCCGAACAGGCCGATGGTGCCGCTGGGCAGGCCGACGTCGGCTCCGTTGTAGGCGCCGTCGAGGTCGCGGTCTTCATACACCCGGCCGCCGACACGGATGTTGGACACCAGCGGGAAGTTGTTCTGCGCCGACTGCTGCGCCGCGCCCAGGGCGATGGCGCTGATGACGGCGGGACTCACACCCGGCGCGGTGGCGGTGCCGGTGGGCGTGCCGCCGATGTTGCCCGCGCTGGTGATGCCGACGGTGGTGCCCGCCGGTGGCGAGGCCAGCACGACGCGGTAGTTCGCGCCGGCCACCAGCGTGGGGGTGCTCAGCGAGCTGAACAGGTATTGGCCTGCCGCGTTGGTGGTGGTGGTGGCCAGCAGCGCGCCGCCGTTGTCGCGCAGCTCCAGCGTGACGCCAGGCACGGGTGAGTCACCCGAGGCGAACACGCCGCCGCTGTTGTCGGGGTCGAAATACACCACGCCCGAGATCTGCTGGGCCGGCGGCGTCTTGGTGAAGTTGTTGTCCACCGACGCGTCGCTGCCGCCGCTGAGCGCGATGCCGCTGATGGTGGGCACCACCTGCGTGCCACCCGCGCTGCCGCCGGTGCTGCCCGGGTAGGCCAGCGGCGTGTTGCTGTTGGCAAAGCCGGCGGGCGGGGCGCAGGTGGTGCAGGTGACGGTGTAGGCCAGGCCCGGGGGCACGTTCGTGAAGCTGTAGCGGCCTTCTGCGTCGGTGGTGACGGTCATGTTCACCGGGTTGCCCCCGACGTCGTTGCCGGTCAGCGTGAGGGTCTGCGCCACGTTGTTCGCACCAGGCGCGCCAGTGCCCACGCCCGCGTCGGCGCCGTTGAACAGGCCATCACCGTTCTGGTCGGTGAAGATGCGCCCGGAGATGCCGCGATCGGTGGCGATCTCGCCGAAGTTGTTGCCCGCCGAGCGCGCGTTGGGCGGCAGCACGATGCCGCTGATGCGGCTGGTGCCGGCGTCGATCACGTAGCTCGTGGGCGCGCCGCCGTAGCTCACCAGGGGCGCGCTGTTGGACGCGGTGCCGGCGGTGCCGGTGGCCGCGCCGGTGGACAGGTTGAGCACCGTGCCTGCGGCGGGTTGGCCGTTGGCCGTGTTGGCCGGCTGAGCGCCTTCGGTCACCACATAGCCGGGACAGGCCGGTGCCGCCAGCGGGCTGCAGCTCGGGCGCAGGCCGGTGAAGGCGTAGTTGCCGCTGGCGTCGGTCACGGCATTGAGCACCACCGTCTGGCCGAGGTCGTCCACGCCGCGCAGCTGCACGGTGACACCGGCGATACCGGGCTCGGTGCCGTTGGCCACGCCGTTGTTGTTGTCGTCGCGGTAGACCTTGCCGGCGATCTGCGAGGGCACCACTTCGCCGAAGTTGTTGCCCACCGAGCTGGCCACGTTGCCACCCGATTCGTTGAGCCGGATGTTGCTGCGGCGCGAGACGAAGTCGACGTTGCTGTTGTTGGGCGTGCCGGTCACGCCGGTGCCGCCGACGATGCTGCTCTCGGTGGTCGATGCCGCGGTCAGGCGCGCCTGGTAGGTACCGCTGTGCAGCGCGGTCGAAGGCGTGAGCGGCCCGCCGATGCTGTCGGCGCCCGAGCGCAGGTAACGCACCGAGTAGTCGGAGCCCTGCGTGGCCGAGTCGCTCAGGCCGCTGAACACATAGAAGCCGCTCGCATCGGTGGTGGTCTTCTGCAGCACCACGCTGTCGAGCGAGCGGATCAGACTGACCGACTGGCCGGCCAGCGGCGCTTCGCCGATGTCGTACATGCCGTTGTTGTTGGCATCGAGGTAGATGCGGCCCGAGATCGAGCCGAGCGGGCTGACCACGAGGTCGGCCGTGGTCGGCGCCGGGTTGTTGCCGGCGTCGGTGCGCAGCGCGGCGGCGAGCAGCTGGTTGGTGTAGGTGCCGACCGCGCTGGCGGTCACGTCCACCGTGACGGTGCAGCCACCGGGCGGAATGCTGGCGCCGTTGGCGTAGCGCACCAGCGACGAGCCAGCCACCGCGGTCACCGCACCGGGGCAGGTGCCGCCGATGTTGGGCGTGGGCGCGACCACCACACCGAGCGGCAGGTTGTCGTCGAGCGCCTGCTGCAGCGTCTGGGCGCCCGGATTGGTGTTGCCGAGCGTGAGTGTCAGGCGCGAGACGCCGCCGGGCGAGATGGTGGGCGGCACGAAGGCCTTGCCCAGCGAGGGTGGCTCCAGCACCCGCACCTGGTCGGTGGCCGGGTCGGGGTTGCGCACACCTTCGTTGCTGGTGAGCGCCCCGGTGGGAATGGTGTTGACGTAGAGACCTGCGACGTTGGAGACGGTGTCGAACTGGAAGCTGCACGAACCGGCCGCCGGCACGGTGGCACCGGACACCTGGGCGCTGGCGGCCGAGGGCACGGCGCTGACGGTGCCGCCCGCGCAGGTGGTGGACGCGTTGGGCACGGGCGCCACGAACAGGCCGGCGGGCAGGTTGTCGCGCAGCGCCACGCCGGTGAGTGCCTGCGCGGCGTTGGGGTTGTTGATCGTCACCGTGAGCCGGTTGGGCGCGCCGGGCGCGACCACGCCGGCGGCGAACGCCTTGGACACCGACGCCTGCTGCAGCACGTACAGCGTGGCGGTGGTGCCGGGCGACGGGTTGGTCACCGAGCCGTCATTGGCCACGACGGTGCCGCCGGGGATGGTGTTGACGTAGGCGCCGGCGATGGCGGACACCACGTCGACGCGCACCACGCACTCACTCGGGCCGGCGGCCAGTTGGGCACCGCTGAAGCCCACGCTGGCACCCGAGGCGTTGACCACCGCACCGACGCAGGTGGTGCTCGTGTTGGCGGGCACCGCCACCTGCAGGCCGGCGGGCAGGTTGTCGACGGCGGAGATGTTGGTGAGGGGCTGCGGCAGCGAGTTGCGCACCCGGATCGTGAGCTGCGCCGATTCGCCGATGCCGACCGTGGTCGGCAGGAAGCTCTTCTCCACGCCCAGGCCGGCGAGCGAAGCCAGGTTGGCGGTGAAGGGGCTGGCGTTGGTGGCGCCCTGCGTGTTGCTCACCGCGCCGGCGGGCAGCGTGTTGTTGAGCGTGCCGACGAAGGACGAGGTGACATCCACCGAGACCGTGCAACTGGCGTTGCCCGGCAGGGTGCCGCCCGCGAGTTCCACCACGCCGGTCTGCGCGACCGCGGTGACGATGCCGCCGGCGCAGGTGGTGCTGGCGTTGGGCACCACGGCCACCACCATGCCGCTGGGCATGTTGTCGGTGACCGCCAGGTTGGTCAGCGCGGTGGCGCTGCCGTTGGCGATGGTGACGGTCAGGCGCGAGACACTGCCGGGGCCGGAAATGACGGTCGGCACGAAGGCCTTGGTCAGGTTGACGCTGGTGGTGGCCTTGTTGAGCGTGGCCGAGGTCGGGTTGGTGCTGGCCACGCCGCCGTCGGCGGTGACGTTGCCCGCGGGCAGCGTGTTGACCGATGGCGTGCCGGTGGAGGCGACCACGTCGAACAGGAAATCGCAGTTGCTGCCGCCGGCCAGCGTGGCGCCGCTGATCGACGCGCTGTTGCCGCCCGCGGGCGCGTTGAGCACCGTGGGACCGGCGCAGGTGGTGCTGGCATTGGGCGTGGACGCGATCAACAGGCCGGTGCCGGCCAGTGGGTCGGTGGCGCTCACACCCGTGAGCTGGCCGTTGCCGGTGTTGCCCAGCGTGATGCGCACGCGGCTGGTGCCGCCGACCTGCACCGGGTTGGTCAGGAAGGTCTTGGCCACGGTGAGGGCCGGCAGGTATTCGAGCGTGGCGGTGGTCGCGTTGAGGTTGCGCACGGTGGTGCCGGGCACGTTGGCCACGGTGCCGGTGGCGCTGACCACGTCGGCCCCGTTGCTGCCGTTGAAGGCGGGAATGCTGTTGCTGTGCACGCCCACGGTGCCACCGACCACGTTGACGCGCACGCTGCACTGGCCGGGCGCGAACGGTGTGGTGCCCGAACGTCCGGGCACGCTGCCGCCGACCAGGCTGAAGCTGGTGTCGCCGGGATTGGCGGTCAGGGTGCCGCCGCAGGTGGTGGTGGCGTTGGCCGGGTTGGCCACGCGGATCGCACCGGGCGTGCCCGGCAGCGTGTCGGTGAAGCCGAGGTTGTTCAGCGCCGAGAAGTTGTTGTTGGTCAGCTCGATCTGCACCACCGACGGCGTGCCCTGGAAGCGCTGGCGCGCGACCACGCCGTCGAAGGTCTTGGTGACCACCAGCGGGTTCACCACCGACAGGCTGACCGAGCCGGCGCTGCCCGAGACGGTGCCGTTGCCGGCGCCGAAGCTGTTGTTGGTGAGGTTGTTGCTGCCCAGGGTCGCGTTGCTCGGCACGCGCGCGGTGAAGCGCACCACGCAGGTGGTGCCGCCCGGTGCCGCGGCGGGAAAGTCGAAGGCGAACGACGGCGCGCTCACCAGCGGGGCCGGCATGGGCGCGGAGAAGCTGCAGCCGCCGCCGATGGTGGGCGTCATGCCGCCCTCGGTGGCGTCCACATACACCATGCCGGTGGGCAGGGTGTCGGTGAAGGCCACACCGGTCTGCGGTGCCAGGCTGAACGAGGTGACCGAGACCGCGAAGGTGGCCACGTCGCCGGGCGCAACGCTGCTCGGCGTGATCGACTTGGACACCGTCAGCGCGTTGTCGCGCACCTCCAGGTTGGCCGATCGGGCGGGCGAGGTGAAGCCTTCGCCGTTGGCCACGGCGCCGGCGGCCAGGGTGTTGGTGTGGATGCCGGTGGTGGTGGACGTGACGTCGAAGCTGATCACGCATTCGCCACCCGCGGGAATCTGCGCCCCGGCGAGCACGAAGCCCTTGTCAAAGCCCCCGTCGGTACCGGCGGTGAGCGTGGCGCCCCCGCCGCAACCACTGAGGTTGGCCGTGCTGATGGCGGTGGCGTTGGTCACCGCGGCGGGCCAGCCCGCGCCCACGATGTCGCTGAGGCCCACCGCCGTCAGCGGGGCCGTGCTGTTGTTGCCGATGCGCACCGTCAGCAGCGAGTTGGAGCCCGCCGTCAGTGGTGAAACCGCAAAGCCCTTGCTCAACACGATCGGGCTGTTGACCGTGATGCCGGTGCTCGCGCCCGGGTAGGTGATGCCGCGCGTGTTGCCGATGTCGCCGGCGGCAATGGTGTTGGTGCCGGCCTGCGAGGCCGTGCCGGGGGGCAGCACGCCGCGCACGGTGAACTGCAGGTTGCACGTACCGGGCGAGCCCGCGGGCACCGCGCCGCCGGTGAGGCTGACGCTGCTCGCGGTGAAGCCCGTGCCGCTGCCGCAGGTGTTGCCGACGATGCCGAGCACCTCCAGGTTGGCGGGCAGGATGTCGGTGAAGCTGGTCAGCGGAATGTTGACCGAGGTGTTCGGGTTGGTGAAGGTGATCGTCGCGGTGCGCGAGAGGCCTTGCGTGAGCGTGGCGCCGCCCAGGTTCTTGCTCACCGCGGGCAGCAGGATGTTGCTGACCAGGATGCTCTGCTGCGCCACCGTCGAGGCGTTGGGCGTCAGGTCGGTCGGGTTGATCACGTTGTTCCACGTGTTGCCGCCGTTGTAGGAGGTGATGTCCACCTCGATGGTGCAGGAGCCGTCCACGCCCGCGGCGTTGCCCGGAATGGTGAAGCCCGAGACGGTGAGCACATCGGCGCCGCCGGCGCCCGTACCCGGCCCGGGCGTGATCACCGCGGCCGGGCAACTGGTGGCCGGGGCCACGTAGCCTGGAAAGGTCGGCTCATACAGCCGCAGCTGGGTGGGAAAGTTGTTGATCAGCTGCGCGCCATTGACCTGGGCCGCGTCGTTGCTGACGGTGATGGTCAGCCGCACCCGCTCGCCCACCACGATGGTGTTGCTGCTCACCGACTGGCTCACCACCAGCGTGGCATGGGCCGACGCGGCCGCCAGCAGCGTGCCCGCCAGGCCGAGTGTCAGCGCGCGCGCCGCACGAATCACAACCGCAGGAGCGCGCGAGCGCCATCCCGCCAGCGTGGCAACGCCACGTGGAAAACATCCAGACATTGAGTTCCCTCTTGATCCCGCAGGCGGCGTTGCCGCACCGCTTCCACACCGCCCGGCGAACACCGGTGCCCCCCATCGGTGGCGTTCCTCAACCGGAACATCTGCCTACATTGGGTGCGTTTGGTTACGGACTGAAATATAGAAGCCAAGCTGGCTGCTTGGTCAATTCGCACGCTTTTAATTGACGGTGATCGTGCAAATTCCACAAATTCGCAACGTTCATTCGGGTTTGTTTGCCATTTAAGTTGTTGTTTTTAATAGATTTTTAACAATCAGCTCTGAACGTGCGATTGAAGGCGCCCATTTCGCCGCCAATGAATTTCTTTCTTTTTTGTCAATAATTGGCGTCGGTCGATTGAGCAATATGTAACGAGCGAAGGCCAGCGTGGCGAGGCGCCCCCGAGCGCGTGCCGGGACTTCCAGCGGGGAGGCGGCAGCTTCAGCCGGGGCGCTGGTCCCGGACCTGCTGTGTCAAGAACCCGTACAAGGTCGAGGCGCCCTTGCCCGGCGGCGCGCCGAGCGCCGTGCAAAGCAGCAGTTGCCGCGCGGCCCAGGCGTCGCTGAGCGGGCGCACCACCACGCGCTCGTTGGCCAGGCGCAGCGCGGTGGCCTGCGGCACCACCGCCACGCCCACGCCCTCGCCCACCAGCTGCATCACCGCATCGAGCCCGCGCACGCGCACGCGGTGGTGCAGGCCTCGGCCGTGTTGCAGGGCCCTGTCGTGCAGCAGGCGGCTGATGCCACTGTCGCTCGGCAGACCGACGAAGGGGCGTTCGAGCAGGTCCACGAAGGGCATTGCGCGCCCCGCGGAGCGTGCGCCCAGCCTCGGCAACACGGCCACGAGGCGGTCCTCGCGGAAGAAGCGCGTGCTCAGGCCTTCGGTGCCCACGTGGTCGGCGACGATGCCGATGTCGGCCTGCTCCTGGCGCATGGACATCAGCGCGTCGCGGCTGCCGAGCTCGCGCAACTCCACGTCGATGTCCGGGTGCACCACCAGGAAGCGGCCGAGCAGCGGCGGCAAGTGCTCGGTCATGGCCGCGGTGTTGCACAACACGCGCACCGTGCTGCGCACGCCGTGCGCGTGGGCCGCCATGTCGGCGTGCAAGGCCTCCATGTCACGCTGCAAGCGTCCGGCGTGCAGCAGCAGCGTGCGGCCGGCGTCGGTGGTGCTCACGCCACGCTTGGAGCGCAGCAGCAGGGTGGCGCCGATGGCGTGTTCGAGCTGCTGCAGCCTCGTGCTGGCTGCGGCGAGCGAGAGGTGGATGTGGCGTGCGCCGGCGGTGATCGACCCTTGTTCCACGATCGCGGCGAACAGGCGCAGGTCGAACGGATCGATGCGGTAGGTGGGTGTGGCGCGCGAGGCTGTCATGGGCTCGATCCTCCTGAATGGGCGAAGGATACCTCTGGCAGTGCGCGATGGACGCCGCCGAGGACGCCCTGCACGATGGGCCCATGGACAACCACCTCTTCTGGCTGATCGGCGCCGTATTCGTCGCGGCAGGCGCCGTCAAGGGCGTCTCGGGCATGGGCCTGCCGACGTTCGCGATCGCGCTGCTCGGCCTGGCCATGCCGCCGGCCACCGCCGCCACGCTGGTGTTGCTTCCTTCGCTGTTGACGAACATCGCGCAATGCATCGGACCCCACGCCCGCACACTGGTCCGGCGCCTGTGGCCGCTCTGGCTGGGCGTGGCCGCGGCCACGGTGGGGAGCCCACTGCCCGACCTCGGCACAGCGGGCAACGAGGCGCGCATCACCCTGGGCACGGTGCTCATGGTCTATGGCGCATGGGGCCTGGCGCGGCCCACGCTGCCAGACCTTGTGCGCCACGCACGGGTGGCCGGCGGCCTCGCCGGCCTGCTGTCGGGCGCGTTGACCGCGGCCACCGGCGTGTTCGTGATGCCGCTGGTGCCCTACCTGCAATCACTGCGGCTGGAGAAAGATGCCTTCATCCAGGCTCTGGGTCTGAGCTTTCTGGTGGCCACGCTGGCGCTGGCGGTGCGCCTGGGACACATGGCGAGCCCGGGTGTTCCGGTGCCTGCCATCGGTCACGCCATCGCGTTGGCGGCGGCCTGCCTCGGCCTGTGGATCGGAGCGCACTGGCGCCAGCGCCTCCCGGCCCTGATGTTCCAGCGCGCGCTCTACAGCGTGTTCCTCGGGCTGGGTGGGCTCATGCTGGCGCGCGCACTCGCCGCGTGAAGACCTCGCATGCCGCCCGAGCACCGCACATGGGAGCTGGCCGAAGCGCTCGAGCGTGCCTACCGGCTGGCGTTGGCGGTGGATGAACGCGCGGCAGACGGTGGCACGGTCTGCACCGAGCCCGCCATGGGCACGCTGACGGCGGAACTGCTGAGCGTGATCGACCAGGCCCGGGCCTCGTTGCTGCGGCCTCGTCATGACCCCTTGCCACAAGACGCTCGCTCGTGATGCTCTCTTTTTTCCGAACCGAATGTCCCTTTATTTCTGCTTTTTCAGAATCGTCAGGGCCTGTACCCTGCGGCGTGTTTTAACGCTTCTTGACGGAGACTCTGATGAAAAAGTGGCTTTCCCTTCTTGCCGTGGTCATGACCCTGGGTCTGGGCGCGGCTCATTTCGATGCCGAAGCGAAACGCCTGGGCGGCGGCAGGTCGTTCGGCATGCAACGCCAGTCGGCTCCTCCGGCCAAGGCGCCCCCGACAGCGGCTGCCGCACCGGCAACAGCCGGCGCTGGCGCCGCCGCAGCCGGCACTGGCCGCAGCTGGATGGGCCCCATCGCCGGTCTCGCCGCCGGTCTGGGCCTCATGGCGCTGGCGTCGCACCTGGGTTTTGGTGAAGGCATGGCCAACATGTTGATGATCGGCCTGTTGATCGCCGCCGCCATCGCCGTGTTCGGCTTCATCATGCGCAAACGCGCCATGGCCCAGCAGGGCGGTGCGGGCGGTCTGGCCTACGCCAGTGCCGGCGCCAACCGCGAGCGCACACCCGACGTCCATGCCTTGCGCGCCCCTGTGAATGCTGGCGGCGGCTCGATGATCGGCAGTTCGTTGGGTGGCGGCGTTGCCAGCGGCATCCCGGCTGACTTCGACGTGCAGGGCTTCGAGCGCAATGCCAAGGTGAACTTCATCCGGCTTCAAGCGGCCAACGACGCCGGCAACCTCGACGACATCCGCGCCTTCACGACGCCCGAGATGTTTGCCGAGCTGCAGATGGATCTGAGCGAGCGGGGAGCGACCAGTCAGCACACCGACGTGGTGCAGATCAACGCGGAGGTGCTCGAGGTGGAAGAAGGCGACAGCCGCTACGTGGTCAGCGTGCGCTTCACCGGTGAGACGCGCGAGAACGGTGCCGAGCTGACCGACAGCTTCGACGAAGTCTGGCACCTGACCAAGCCACGCCAGGGCAGTGGCGGCTGGCTGCTGGCCGGCATCCAGCAAAGCGCCTGATGCCGCTGCGGGTCATCCCCCGCGAGTCGGCTTGGGCGGCACCGCTTGCCGCTGCAGCCGGTCCCAGTCCTTGAGCGCCTGCTGCAGGCGGTTCTTCGAGTCGGGGTGGCCCTTGCTGAAGGTCTTGGTCAGGAACGAGCGCAGGCCTTCATCGGGCGCGGGCGCACCGGTGGCCTTGAGCGCGTCGATGAGCATCATCACGACCTGAAAACTTTTCGAGCGGGCCGCCATGTGCAGCATGCCCTGGCCGGTCGGGGTTCGGTCCTGCACGTTCGCGCCGTGCTCGATCATGTAGCGCACCAGCCCGGCCTTGCCTTCGCTGCAGGCCCAGTGCCACGGCACCAGGCCGCCCTCGGCCGGGGCGCTGAAGTCGGCGCCGGGCGCGAGCAGCTCGGGCGCCAGCGGCCAGCCCGAGGCCTTGATCATTTGCTGGGTCTTCCAATCGGTCATCGGTTCATGTTGTGAGTTGAGGTGGGGTTATCGCACGATTCCACCCGCAGCCCGGCCGATCGCAGACGCTCGGTGATGTCGCTCGGGTCCGGCTGCACCACCAGCCAGCGCACCGGGTGCGCAAACCGGGGCGATGACCGCGCCATCCCGGTGACGGCATCCAGCAACGCCTCCTCGGGCCAGTCCACCGCCACCACGAGCGTGGCCCGGCGCGGCTCGAACCGCGCGAGTGCCGCGCGTGCGGCGGGCTCGTTCAGCGCGTAGCCGCAGTCCCACGGATCGGTGGGCCGGCGTCGGCGCCACCACGCCGCATCGCAAGCCTTCACACGCAAACGCAGCAGCAAACCCGCCCAGGCGCCACCGGCCGCCAGCAGCTGGTGGCTGCCGTCGAGGTGCCGGCTGAAGGCTTCGATCACGTCGCGCCGTGCGCTGTTGGCCGCGGCCGGCCACACCGCCACCGAGAAGTGTTGCTCCACCCGCGGTGCTCGCGTGGGCTGCAGCAGCGGGCTGCTGCCGTCGCCGGCGCCCAGAAAACACCAGGCCTGCAGCGGCGCCCATTGCGCGGTTTGGGTGGCCGTGGGGGCGCGCGCGGCCTGGCTGGGCGGGCCCGGCAGCGCCACGCGCAGGGCCGCGCCGTCAAAGCGCGCCCGCAGCGTGGCCAGCAGACGGCGTGCAGGCGGTCGCATCGAGACCCCCTCAGCCACGCGGCGGCTGCGCCAGGAAGAAGCGCAGCATCTCGGCCGAGGCATCGGGTCCGGCGTTGTCGGTGTAGGAGCCTGCGGCGTCCCCGCCCGACCACGCGTGCCCGGCGCCGTGCACGGTCCACTGCTCCACCCGGACCCGGCCGGCGGCATCGGCATGCACTTCGCGCGTGTAGCGGCGCCCGCCAGCGGCGGTGCCGGTTTCGCTGCGCGCGTTCAGGGGCTGCTCTGCTTGGCGTGCCTGCCGGGTGATGTGCTCGCCGTTGCTGTGCTGCACGGTGTGGTCGCGGTCGCCATGGAACACGATGGTGGGCACGGCGTGCGTGGCGCTGCGCCGGGGGTCATCGGCGGTGCCGGGAAAGTGGGCCTGGCCCATCACGCCGCGGCCCTTCATGGCGGCCATGGCCGAGGGGATGTCGTGCGCGGCCGCAAACGGCAGACCCGAGTGGGCGCCCACGGCGGCAAACACATCCGGCCAGGTCTCGCCGAGGATCACCGCCATCGCCGCGCCGGCCGAGAGCCCGGCCACGAACACGCGCCGGGGATCCACCGGCGGGTCGATGGCGTGATCGCTCATGACCTCGCGCACCATGGCGGCGATGAGGGCGGGCTCACCGCCCTCGCGCACCTGGTCTTGCGGGCGAAACCAGTTCCAGCAGCGCGATGCGTTGGCGCTGGCCGACTGCTCGGGGTAGAGCACCAGAAAACCGTGCTCGTCGGCCAGGCGGTTCATCTGCGTGCCGACGGCAAAGTCGTCGGCCGACTGGGTGCAGCCATGCAGCATCACGACCATCGGCCGTGGGCCGCCGGGTGTGCCCGCTCGCGCGGCGGGCCGGTAGAGCTTGTAGTCACGAACACCGGCGCGGTGGTGGAGCGTGCGGGCCAGAAACTGGCCGAGGCCTGGCGCCGTGGGCTGGGCGGAGATGTCGCGCGCGGTCACCTCGATCACGTCGGCATCGGCTGGCGTGCCCACAGGCCCACCCCCCAGGCCGGCCGAGGCGAGCGCCTTGCGGATGGTGTCCGTCACACCCTTGAGCGGCCCGGAGCGGGTGTCGAGTCCGGCCTGCGCAAGCGCCTTGGCGATGGTGTCGTTGATGTTCATGGCCAGGGTGGGCGGAGTGGTCGTTTTCAATGGGGGTGTTTCGTCAAGGGAAAAGAAGATCAAACGGTGCGTGGCGCCAGCGCACGGCGCACGGCGGGGCTGGCGTGGAAAGCACCCAGCACCGACACGGTTTCGATGGCGGCCAGGGCGAGTTCGGGCGTGACGTCGTCGTCGATGCGCGCGAGCCCGACCACCTGGATGCGCAAGGTCTCACCGGCGGCCACGGTGCGTTCCAGTTCGGCGCGGGTGAGATGCTGCAGGCCCAGCGTCAGTGTTTTGCGAGCCACGGTTTGCTTGAGCGTGTCCGCGTGGGTGGCGAGGAGGTTGCGCACCGCCGTGCGCACCAGGTCGGAGCGGTTCGAATAAAAGCCTTCCTGCACCAGCAGGTCGACCTGGCCCAGGTCGACCACGCCAAGATTGATGGTCATCTTCTCGGAGTCGCCCACGCGAGGGCGGACTTCGGGCAGTCGGGTTGTGATCATTTTGCCATCCATGTGGAATCCATATGGATGGTATTTAAGCACGATTTCGCAGAATGCAAGGGCGTGGCTTCAACACAACCCGCTGGTGCGCTGGCGAACAGCGCCATACTCGGCGCGCCCCCACACTCCTGGCCGTGAACATGACAACACCTGCCACACCCGACCGCATTGAATCCGCCTCCGGCGAGCCACAGGTGCTCTCACCCCTGCCCGTGCCTGCGGTTTCTGCACCCCTCACGCTGCGCCTGATGCTGGCCGCCGTGACGGTGGCCTTCTTCTGGATCCTGCTGCCCTTCTACGGCACCGTCCTGTGGGGCTCGATCATTGCGCTGATGTTTACGCCGCTCTACCGGTGGCTGCTGCCGCGCATGAACCACCGGCGCACCCGCGCAGCGCTGGTCACGATGGGGGCGGCCCTGATCGTGGTGGTGATGCCGGCCGTGCTGGTGCTGGTGTCGCTGGTGCGCGAAGCCGGGCAGATGTTCAAGCGCATCCAGTCGGGCGAGCTGAACCCGGCGCTGATGCTGCGAGGCTTGTTCGACGCACTGCCCGACAGTCTGATTTCGTTTCTCAGGCGCTTCGGCCTGGGCAATTTCGATCAGGTGCAGCGCAAGTTCAACGCTCTGCTCAGCCAGGGCAGTGAATTGATCGCCACGCACACCTTCAACGTGGGTCAGGACGTCTTCACCTTGGTGATCAGCCTGTTCATCACCCTCTACCTCGCGTTCTTCCTCACCCGCGATGGCGCGAGCATCGTGCGCGCCATCCGCATGGCCATTCCGCTTCCGCCCGACCACAAGCAGGAGCTGCTGGATCGTTTCGGCACCGTGTTGCGCGCCACCGTCAAAGGCAACCTGGTGGTGGCTTTGGTGCAGGGAGCGCTCGGTGGCCTGGCGTTCTGGGCGCTCGGCGTCAAGGGTGTGTTGTTGTGGTCCGTGCTGATGGCCGCGCTCTCGCTGCTGCCCGCCGTGGGTGCCGGCCTGGTGTGGCTGCCGGTGGCGCTGTACCTGTTTGCCATGGGCCAGGTGTGGCAGGGAACGGCCCTGGTGGCCTACGGAGTGTTCGTGATCGGGCTGGCCGACAACGTGCTGCGTCCGCTGCTGGTGGGCAAGGACACCGGCATGCCCGACTACCTGGTGCTGATCACCACGCTGGGTGGGATCGCGGTGATGGGCATCAACGGTTTCGTGATCGGCCCGACCATCGCGGCCATGTTCGTGGCGATCTGGCACATCCAGACCACCACACGACCCCTCATCGCGCCGCACCGGCCACCCGTGGTGGAAACGCCGCCGGAGTCAGGCGCGCCGGTCGACCGCCCGGCGCCCTGAAGCCCGGGCGCTCAGCCATGAACAACCAGCGCCTGACAAGCTCGGCTACCGGCAGACGCTGCTGAACTCGGCGGGTCTGCTGATCGCCTTTCTGCTGCTGGGCAGTGGGCTGGTGGCGATCAGCCGCGCGCGCCTCAGACCGCTGCCGCGCTGAGCAGGCGCTGCACCAGCGGGTGTTGCACCTTGCGCGCTGTGCCGATGGCGTAGAAGTGTTCACGCACACCGTCACACGGACCGATCCACTGCAGGCCATACGCTTTCGACAGCTTCTCGCGCAGGCCTTCGGACGCGGGGAACACGCCCATGCCCGACGCACCGAACGTGGCGAGCAGCGCGCTGTCTTCAAACTCCCCCACCACGCGCGGCAGCACACCGTGCCCCTCGAACCACTGGTCGATGCGCAGCCGCACCGAGGCGTGGGCCGTCGGCAGCAACACCGGCACCGCGGCCAGGCTGTGGGGGAAGCCCCGGCGTGCCTGGGCCAGCCAGGCCTTGGGCGCGTACCAACCCAGGGCCGTTGATCCCAGTGCGTGGCTGTAGAGCTTGAGGTTGGGGTTCGCTGGCGCCGGCCGGTCGGAAAGCACCACGTCCAGCCGGTGCAGGGCGAGGTCGGCCAGCAGATCGTCGAATTCGTCTTCGTGGCACAGCAGACGCAGGTTGGGCTCGGCCAGCGCCGGCTCCAGCAGGTCGCGCACAGCGAGCTTGGGCAAGCCATCGGAAATGCCCACCACCAGCCGCACCTCGCTGGCGCGGGTGGCGTCGCGCACGGCGGCGGGCAACTGTTCGCCCAGGTGGAAGATCTGCTCGGCCATCTGCAGCGCAGCCTGCCCCGCTTCGGTGAGCGCCAGGCCCCGACCCGCGGGCTTGAAGAGCGCATGGCCCAGCGACTGCTCGAGCAGACGCACCTGCGCGCTCACGGTCTGCACCGCCAGCCCCAGGCGCTCCGCCGCGTGCGACATGCCGCCTTCCTTGGCCGTGACCCAGAAGTAATACAGGTGCTTGTAGTTGAATTCCGCATTCATGCTTCGGTTTTTCAGGATGGTATTGCAGAGATTTTCTGCTTTTTCAAAAACCTTTGCACGCCTATCCTCGCGGCTTCCTTCCACTCAGGAGCCTTTCATGGAAAACGCCTCACGCACTTCCGCCCTGTCCCGCCGCATGGCCGTGGCCAGCGCCACCGACACCACCCCGGCACAAACCACGCGGGTGCTCAAGAACACCTACGCGCTGCTCTCGCTCACGCTGCTGTTCAGCGCTGGCGTGGCGGCCATGGCGGTGGCCAACAGCTGGCCTGCACCCGGCCTGGTGATCACGCTGGTGGGCTACTTCGGTCTGCTGTTTGCCGTGCACAAGCTGCAGAACAGCGGCTGGGCGCTGCCCGCGGTGTTCGCCCTGACCGGCTTCATGGGCTACACGCTCGGCCCCATCCTCACCCACACGCTGGGCCTGCCCGGCGGCGCTCAGACCATCGTGGCCGCGCTGGGTGCCACCGGCGCCACGTTCCTGGGCTTGTCGGCCTACGTGCTGACCACGCGGCGCGATTTCAGCTTCATGGGCGGCTTCCTGTTCGCCGGCATGGTGGTGGCCCTGGTGATGGCGCTGGCCGCGTTCTTCTTCAGCATGCCCGCTCTGGCGCTGGCCGTCTCGGCCCTGGTGGCCCTGCTGTCGGTCGGCATGATCCTGTTCGAGACCAGCCGCATCGTCAACGGCGGCGAGACCAACTACGTGCTGGCAACGGTGGGCCTGTTCGTCTCGCTGTTCAACCTTTTCACCAGCCTGCTCAGCCTCATGGGCCTGGGCGGCAGCAACGAGTGACATCACACGCCCTCTGACCTTCGAGCGACCGTCTGATGGGCTGGACCACACCGCCGCTGTGGACCACCTGAGGGCGGGGGTGCGGCGCCTAGAATCGGCGCACACCCTACCGGACCCTTCGTTTGACGCCTGCCGCCACCCACGCCCGCCACGCCGACACCTGCCCGCTTTACGTGGATCTGGACGGCACGCTCACGCCCAGCGACACGCTGTACGAGTCGGTGATGCTGTTCATCCGGCGCAACCCACTCAACCTGCTGCGCCTGTTCATGTGGCTGCTGCTGGGCAAGGCCGGCTTCAAGCTCAGACTGGCCAACACCGTGCGCCCCGATCCGGCGCGCCTGCCTTACCACGAGCGCTTCGTGCAGTACTTGCGCGAGGAACGCGCGCGCGGCCGCAGCCTGGTGCTGGCAAGTGCGGCGGACTCGCGCATCGTGCGCGACGTGGCGGCCTACCTCAAACTGTTTGACGACACCCTGGGCACCAATGCCCGTGCCGACGGCGTGAACCTCAGCCGAGGCAACAAGCGCGACGCCATCGCCGCCCACGCGCAAGCGCGCGGCCACAGCACCTGGGCCTATGCCGGCAACAGCGCCGACGACATCGCCGTGTGGAAGGGCAGTGCGCAGGCCGTGGCGGTGAACGCACCCGCCCGCGTGATCAGCGCGCTGCAGCAGGTGCACCCCCAGGCACGCGTGTTCGAACGCGAGCCGCTGCGCCTCAAGACCGTGTTGCGCGCGATCCGCCTCAAACAGTGGTCGAAGAACGCGCTGCTGTTCCTGCCTCTGCTGGCCTCGCACCGGCTCGACCCCCATCTCTGGGCACTGGTGCTGATGGCCTTCGTGGCCTTTGGCCTGTGCGCCTCGGCCACCTACCTGTTCAACGATCTGCTGGACCTGCCCAACGACCGCGCCCACCGCCTCAAGCGCCACCGGCCGCTGGCCGCGGCCACCATCAGCATTCCGCTGGCGGTGGTGCTGGGCTGCGTGATGCTGGTGCTGGCCTTCGTGCTGGCCTGGGCCGTGTCCCCGGGCTTCAGCGCCATGCTGCTGGTCTACACCGTGACCACGCTGGCCTATTCGCTGGTGCTCAAGCGGCTGGCGCTCATCGACGTCCTGGTGCTCTCCGGTCTGTACACGCTGCGCATCGGCGCCGGCGCCGTGGCGGCACAGGTTGAACTGTCCAACTGGCTGGCCGCCATCTCGATCTTCCTGTTCCTGAGTCTGGCCCTGGTCAAACGCTGCGCCGAACTCGAGGAACTCGACGACGAGCGCATCACGCTGGCTCCCGGTCGGGGCTACCAGCCGCGCGACCTGTCCTCGCTGCGCGCCATGGGCATGGCCAGCGGGTTTCTGGCGGTGATGGTGCTGGCCCTGTACATCGACAGCCAGAACAGCGAAGTGCTCTACGCCAACCCCGAATGGCTGTGGGCCGCGGCGCCCGTGCTGCTGCTGTGGATCATGCGCATCTGGCTCAAGACCGGTCGGCGCGAGCTGCACGGCGAAGACCCGCTGCAGTTCGCCTTGAAGGATCCCTTCAGCTGGATGACGCTGCTGGCCATGGGCGGCATCGGCATCGCGGCCACCCTCGGACTCTGAAGCTCCCCATGAAATCCATCGCCATCGGCCTGGCCGTCTTCTGTGTGCTGCTGTCTTCAGCGGCGCAACTCGCCATGAAACGCGGCATGGGCGCGCCCAGCGGCGCCGACGTGGGCACCACCTACCTGCACGCGCTCACCAGCCCCATGGTGTGGCTGGGTCTGGTGCTGTACGGCGCGAGCGCCGTGCTCTGGCTGTGGGTGCTTTCGCGGCTGGACGTGAGCCTGGCCTACCCGCTGGTGAGCCTGGGCTTCGTGGTGACGATGGCGCTCGGTGTGTTGTGGCTGGGCGAGCCGTTTTCGTGGCTGCGCGTGGCGGGCTGCACGCTGATCGTGGTGGGCGTCTCTCTGTTGGCCTTTGACGCCTGATGCAGCCGATGCGCGCCTCCGAATTCTCCGCCCACGCGTCGCGCCAGATCTTCTGGTCCGCGTTCGCCATCACCCTCGTCCTGAAGATCGCCATCGCGGCGGGCTTTCCGTTCACCGGCGACGAGGCCTTCTTCTACCAGTGGGGCGTGTTCCCGGCCTGGGGCTACTCCGACCACCCGCCCATGGTGGGCTGGCTGCTGGCGGTGCTGCGCCAGATCAGCGACCAGCCGCTGGTGCTGCGCAGTTTCACGCTCATCGTCACCAGCGTGATCGCGCTGGGCATCGTCGATGCGCTGCGCCGGTTTCTGCCGGACGAACGCGAGTCCAGCGCGTGGCTGGCCGGTGCGGTGTACCTGGCCATGCCGTGGAGCTGGATGTTCGTGCTGGTGACCACGGACACGCCGCTGATCTTCTTCATGGCACTCTCGGCCTGGGCCTACCTGCGGGCCGACACCAGCACACACCACAGTGCATCCTGGTACGCACTGGCGGGCTTGTTCCTGGGCCTGGCGTTTCTCTCCAAGTACTTCGCCGCACTGCTGGGCTTTGCCTACGCGGCCCACTGTTTCGGCTGGCGACGCGAGCGCTGGTGGGCGCCGTTCCTGATCTTTGCGCTGGCCCTGCCCTCCATCGCGCTCAACGTGGCCTTCAACGCCACGCACGGCTGGACCAACGTGATGTTCAACGTGTTCAACCGCAACGAAGGCTCGGCCTGGTCGTTCAAGACCTTGGGTGTGTACGTGGGCATGGCGGTCTACCTGCTCACGCCCTGGTTGCTGTGGCGCGGTGCCACCTCGCGAGCGGCCCCCGGCACCTCGACCACCACGCGCACGACGCTGGCGGTGCTGTGGCTCTTCCCCATCCTGGTGTTTGCGTTGCTGAGCACGCGCCGCACCATCGGCCTGCACTGGGTGCTCGGCTTCGTGCCGGTGTTTGTGGTGTGGGTCGGGATGCGGCTGGAGGCCCGGCCGTTGCGCAGCGCGCTGAACTGGACGGTGGCCCTCTCCGTGCCGCACCTGCTGGTGGTCGCGGCCATTGCGTGGGCGCCGCTGGCCTGGTGGCAGCCCTTGAAGATTCACGACCGGGCTGTTTTCTTGCGCGAGACGCCCGCGGTGGTGGCCGCGCTGAAGCAAGACCTGCCGGCCGATGCCACGCTGATGGCTCGCACCTACAACCCGGCGGGCATGCTGGCGTTTCACCACGGCGCCTACGTGCCGGTGTTCGGCGTGGGCCGCCACCATGCGCGGCAGGACGACCAGATCATCGATTTCCGCGTGTACGACGGCAAGCCGATCCGGGTGTTTCTCTACGACGAGCCGGTGCTGGCCGAGTTCGCGCCGTACTTCGAGCGCGTGAGCGTGAAGCGCTTCGAGGTGGAGGGCGTTCCGTTCTTCGCGGTGGATGGGGTGGGGTTCCGTTTTCAGGCGTATCGCGATGGGGTGCTCGCGGAGGTGGCTCGGGAGTTTCACGACGTGCCTGCCTGGCTGCCGGTGTTGGGGAGTCCTTTTTGTGAGCGGTATGGGTTTGTTGCCTGTTCTCCTTCTTCTCGTTTGAAGTGATGTTTTTGTCGTCGTCGCGAGCCGGGCCGAGACCCGGCTCGCCACGCAAGAAACAACATCACGACAAAGAAAACGGAACCCGCTGCGCCACAGCACACATCAACTCATACCCAATCGTCCCTGCAGCAGCCGCCACCTCGTCCACCGGCAACACCCCGCCAGCAGAGGACCGCCCCCACAACACCACCTCCGACCCCATGCCGGCAGCATCGAGGCCCGAGAGATCCACCGTCACCATGTCCATGCTCACCCGCCCCACCACCCGCGTGCGCACCCCGTCCACCAGCACCGGCGTGCCATTGGGCGCGTGGCGCGGATAGCCATCCGCATAGCCACACGCGACCACGCCGATGCGCATCGGCTTGTCGGCGGTGAAAGCGGAGCCATAGCCCACGGTGTCGCCGGTCTGCAGCGTCTGCATGCCGATGATCCGGCTCGACAAGGTCATGGCTGGTTGCAGGTTCCAGTCGGTCGATGAACCCAGGGGAAAGTCGGGCGCGCTGCCATACAGCGCGATGCCCTCGCGCACCCAGTCGCCGGCCAATGTCGTCGCGCCCTCGCCACGCAGCGCCGCCGAAGGATGCCGCAGCAAGGCCGCGCTGTTGCACAGCGTGCGTTCGCCCGGCAGGTCGGCGGTGGCGGCTTCAAAAGCGGCCACCTGGTGCGCAATGCCGCGCGGACCGTCGGCGTCGCTGAAGTGGGTCATGAGGGAGATCTCGTCGACCTGTGGCAATGCGTTGAGCCGCGCCCAGGCGCTGCGAAAGCCGTTGGGTGTGAAGCCCAGGCGGTTCATGCCGCTGTTGAGTTTGAGGAACACGCGATGCGGCACCAGCGTCTTGTGCGCGGCCAGCCAGTCGATCTGCTCCGTGCAATGCACCGTGTGCCACAGGTGCAGGCGGGAACACAGCTCCAGGTCGCGCGGCTCGAACACGCCTTCGAGCAGCAGGATGGGGCCACGCCAGTCGAGCGCGCGGATGCGTTCGGCCTCGGCCAGATCCAGCAGGGCAAAACCATCGGCGGAGCGCAGGGCATCGAAGCAGCGCTCGATGCCGTGGCCGTAGGCGTTGGCCTTGACCACGGCCCACACCCGCGCATCGGGGGCGCATTCGCGGGCGCGTCGCAGGTTGTGGCGAAGGGCTTCGGGGTGGACGGTGGCGAGGATGGGGCGGGGCATGGGTGCAGTCGGGCGTGAGGTCCGTCATCGAACGGTGTTGCAAGCGAGGTCAACACCCGTGAATTCGGTGTCGTCCGGGGGTGGCGTGCTATAACCCCGCATCCCCTGGAGACACCTGTCAACTGTCGCATAAAAATGCCGCTGCGACCCGCTCAGCCTCTCTCTGCTGAAGCCACCCGGCGCTCAAAATCATCGCCATGAAGCGCGGCTTCTACACCATCATGACGGCGCAGTTCTTCAGTTCGCTGGCGGACAACGCGCTGTTCGTGGCCGCCATCGAACTGCTGCGCACGCGTGGTGCGCCCGAGTGGCAAAGCGCCGCCCTCGTTCCCCTGTTTGCCCTGTTCTACGTGGTGCTCGCGCCCTTCGTGGGTGCCCTCGCCGACGCCCGACCAAAGGGCCAGGTCATGTTCATCAGCAACGCCATCAAGGTGGTGGGCTGTCTGCTCATGCTCACCGGCGTGCACCCGCTGCTGGCCTACACGCTGGTGGGCCTGGGCGCAGCGGCCTACTCACCGGCCAAGTACGGCATCCTCACCGAGCTGCTGCCACCGTCGCAGCTGGTCAAGGCCAACGGCTGGATCGAGGGCCTGACCATTGCTTCCATCATCCTGGGGGTGCTGCTGGGTGGCCAGCTGGTCAGCCCTTGGGTGTCGGCCCAGTTGCTGGCGATCGACATCCCCGGCTTTCACACCGGCATCCACCACCCCGCGCAAGCCGCGGTGGCTGCGCTGATGCTGGTCTACATGCTGGCGGCGTGGTTCAACACGCGCATCCCGCTCACCGGTGTGACCCCGCGGCCCATGCCCACGAACCCCTGGGCCCTGTTGCCCGATTTCTGGCGCTGCAACAGCCGACTGTGGCGCGACCGCCTGGGCCAGATCTCGCTGGCCACCACCACGCTGTTCTGGGGCGTGTCGGGCAATCTGCGCTACATCGTGCTGGCCTGGGCCGGTGCGGCGCTGGGCTATGGCACCACGCAGGCCTCATCGCTGGTGGGCGTGGTGGCGCTGGGCACCGCGGTGGGTGCGGTGGTGGCCTCGATGCGCATGCGGCTGGATCAGGCCACGCGCGTGATGCCACTGGGCATTGCCATGGGTGTGCTGGTGATCCTCATGAATTTCATCGACAACGTGTGGGTGGCCGCGCCCTTCCTGGTGCTCCTGGGTGGCCTGGGCGGCTTTCTGGTCGTGCCGATGAACGCCCTGCTGCAGCACCGCGGCCACAACCTCATGGGTGCGGGCCGCTCGATCGCGGTGCAGAACTTCAACGAGCAGGCCTGCATCCTCACACTGGGTGCGCTCTACAGCTTCTACACCGGCATGGGGTGGTCGGCCTTCGCGGCCATCACCGCCTTCGGTCTGCTGGTGGCCGGCTTCATGGGCCTGATCGCGCTGTGGCACCGCCACAACCAGCGCACGCACCCGCACGAACTGGAACGGCTCTTGGAGATCGCCCGACGGGACGACCTGCACGGCTAGAACCCGACGTTCGTCGGTGCGAAGCCGTCCAGGCTCACGAGGCGGTGCTGCGCCAGCACCTTGTACAGATCACCCTCGCTCACCGAACGCGAGAGGTAGGCATCGCAGCCGGCGAGACCCGCCTTCATGCGGTCCATGCTGCCAGCGGTGGGCGCGAACATGATCACCACCGGCGCGCCTTTCGGGCCCTTGGTCTGTTTGGCGGAGCGGCAGATCTGGTTGGCGTCGGGTTCTCCCTTGAGCCGGTCGATCACCACCAGCCGGTAAGGGTTGGCCTTGAGCATCACGAGCGACTGCGCCGCTTCGCGCGACCAGTCGATGGTCAGGCCATAGCGCTTGAACCGTTTGAGCAGGATGCGGCCTTCCACGAGACTCTCGGCCACCAGCAGCATGTCGCCGCGCGGCACGTCGGGCACCGCTGCCTTCTCGGGGCTGATCCTGGAACGCGGCGCGCGGGTGGAGCGAGGCGCGGGCGGTGACGGCAGATCGTCCAGGCCTCCGAAGTCGGTCAGGCGCATGGTGCCCTGGCGGTTGGCGGCAATGCGCTGCGCGGCCACCGGTGCTTGCGGTGCCGAGGCAGCCAGAGATCGCAGCTCGTCACGCTCCATGGGACGGGTGGGCGGGAACTCGGTGTCGGACGAGCGGCGCCGGCGCGCGCTCACGGCCGGCGCCATGGGGGGCGGTTGCTCTTCAGGTGGCTGGGTGGCGGAGAAGCTGCGGTCGGCGCCCGCTCGATAGGCCACCGCAGGCCCGTGGTCGGGCGCTGCGAGGCGGCCGCTGGCCAGCCGCATGCTCGCGTGCAACCCTTGCAGCTGGGAACTCTCATAAGGCTGGGTGGCCATGAAGCCAGTGGCGGGTGCGCGCCTTTCTGCGGGAGCCGAAGGGCGCACGCCGACGAGGACGTCCAGCGCATTGAGCACCGCGACCAACTTGACGGGTTTGCGCTGCAAAGGCCAGCCGGTGCCACCGTCGGATTGGCCCACCAGCAGGATCTTGCCGGGCAGTCCGGCATCACGAACCAGGTGCAGGGCCTGGGTGTTGTCGGCATTGACGATCAGGATCTGGGCGTCCATCACTTCGTCCTGCACCATGTAGCTGGGCGGGCGGCGCGCAGCCATGCGGAAGAAGGACTCGAACGTGGCGGACTCGGCTTGCGTGAAGCCCACCAGCGCCACCGAATATGCTGCCACCATCGATTTGCCTCGCCCGCTGAGAGTGTTGGTTGACGCCGTAAGACCTTGATGAGTATGCCTTTTTTGCAACGGAGTACGCTGTCTTGCGTTCAGCTGTCATTTGAAATGCGACACCCGTGGCGCGGCAACGATCACGGATCCAGCCCTGACTTTCACCCCACCTTTGCCCAACGGAGACCTCCATGTCCAGCATTCACGACTTTGAAGCCTTGTCCATCGACGGCAAGCCGGTGTCACTCGCGCAGTTCAGGGGCAAGCCCATGCTGATCGTCAATACCGCCAGCGCCTGCGGCTTCACGCCGCAGTTCGGCGGGCTGGAAAAGCTGCACAAGACCTATGGCGAACGCGGGCTCGTGGTGCTGGGTTTTCCGTGCAACCAGTTCGGCAGCCAGGACCCGGGCAGCAACGACGAGATCGCCAGCTTCTGCCAGCTCAACTTCGGCGTGACCTTTCCCATGATGGAGAAGATCGACGTCAATGGCGCCGAGGCCCACCCGCTGTACCAATGGCTCACGGCCGAGGCGCCCGGACTGCTGGGCAGCAAGGCGATCAAATGGAACTTCACCAAGTTCCTGGTGGGCAAGGACGGCCGCGTGATCAAGCGTTACGCGCCCCAGGACGCGCCGGAGAAGCTGGCGTCGGACATCGAGGCCGCGCTCGCGGGCTGAGTCCGAACAGCGGCCGTAGCCACGCCGAGCGGCGCACCAGCCCGTCGGTGAGCAGCCAGCAGCCCAGCACCGTGCCGAGCAGCAGCACGGCGGGTTCCGCCACCGGGCCCAGCGCCAGCGGCGCCAGCAGCACGGCCAGCGCGATGATCAGCGTCTGGTGCAGCACGTACCAGGGGTAGACCGACTCGTTGGCCCAGGCCAGCCAGGGCCAGGGCCGGTTGAGCCGGTGGTGGGCCCAACCCAGCACCGCCACCAGGCTGGTCCACACGTAGGCGTCGGCCGCGAGCCGCGCCGCCAGGCGCCAGAGCGGGTCAGCCCCCACGGCCGTGAGGCGCAGACCCACGTGCAACGCGAACCAGCCCAGCGCCAGGGCCAGCGCGATCCAGCGCAGGCGGCGCAGCGCCGCCCAGAGCCCCGCGTCCACACCGACCCAGTAACCGTAGACGAACAAGGTGAAGTACACCGCGTGCAGCCAGGCGTCGTGGACCAGGTCGTGGGTGGGCGGAAAGCGCGGCCACAGCGTCAGTGAGTACAGGGCCAGCGGCAGCACGGGCAGCACCAGCAGGGCCAGGCCGCGCAGCTGGGTGAACGCCCGCCGCAGCCGTTGGCCCGCGGCCGAGTCCAGCACCGGCGTGAGCAGCGCGAGCACCACGGTGTATGCCCACAGGTAGATCAGGTACCAGAGGTGGTTCCAGGTGACGCCGAAGTCCCAGCCGTCGAAGGCATCGCGCGGCCACGGGCCACCGGTGGTGTAGCGCGCCAGAAAGGCCGCGAAGCCCGGCACGATGGCACCGTTGTCCAGCGCCTGCACATACGCCTGGTAGGGCACGACCACGGCCATGCCGAACACCAGCGGCAGCAGGAGGCGCAGGCTGCGCTGCCCGATCAGGCGGGCGGGCGTGCCACCCTGGCGCAGGAAGCCGAAGGCCACACCCGAGATCAGGAACACCAGGTCCATGCGCCAGAGGTTGACAGCCCGCATCGGCCACTGCAGCCAGTCGGCGGCGTGCGGGCTCTTCAGGTGCCAGTGCCAGTCGGCGACGTAGTACATGGCCACGTGGTACAGGATGACCAACCCAAAGGCCAGGGCGCGCAGGGCATCGATGTCGTGTCGGCGGTTCATGGGAAACCCCTTCCGATTGAAAGGCGTCGATTCTTGGGGCCGGCGGCGGCCCCGCGGGCCGGTTTGGGATGGTTCGTGGGCCGGCTGTGACGAGTGGTGATCCGCCGGGACGGCCTGAACAGGCCTGCGGGTCTAGACTGCCGGGCATGGCGCTTTCCCCCGACTGGTTCACTCGCTACCTCGCGGTTCGCCGACGGTTCGAGGTCGCCTTCTGGGTGGTCGTGCTCGCGCTGCAGGCCGCCTTCAACAGCGTGGTGACCTGGATGGACCTGGAGCGGGTCGCAGCGCGGCAGCCCGCGCCGTGGCAACCGGTGCTGTGGGAAGCGACCAGCGCGCTCGTGATCGGCGCGCTGATCCCGGCGATCGTGGCGTTCGAGCGCCGTTTCCCGCTGCGCTGGGACACGCTGCGCGGAGCGCTGCCGCTGCACCTGGGCGCCAGCCTGGTGTTCTGCGTGCTCCATGTGCTGGGCATGCTGTGGCTGCGCCAGGCGGGCTACGCCCTGGTGGGCGAACGCTACGACTTCGGCCCCTGGTCGGTGCAGCTGGCCTACGAATACCTCAAGGACGTGCGCAGCTACGCCATGATCGTCGCGGCGCTGATGAGCTACCGCTTCCTGATGCTGCGGCTCACCGGCGAGGCCCGACTGCTCGACGCGCCGGAACAGGCCCCGGGCGCGGATGCGGCCCCGCTGCCCGCGCCGCGCCCCACGCGTTTCCTGGTGCGCAAGCTGCGACGTGAATTCCTGGTGGCGGCGTCCGACATCGAGTGGCTGCAGGCCGAAGGCAACTACGTGGGGCTGCACGTCAACGGCCACGACTACCTGCTGCGCTCGACCTTCAACGAATTCCTGCAGCAGCTGGACCCCGAGCGCTTCGTGCGCGTGCACCGCAGCCACGCGGTGAATCTGGACCACATCGCCGAGATCGAGCCGCTGGACAGCGGGGACGCGCGCCTGACCATGCGCGACGGCTCCGCCGTGCCCTGCAGTCGCCGCTACCGGTTCGCGATCAGCCAGCGGGCGCGCGCTACACCCAGCGCAGCAACAGACCCGCCACCAGCGGCAGCGCCACCGCACTGAACAAAGCCGAGAGGCCCATGGCCAGCCCCGCGAAGGCGCCCATTTCCTCACTCACCTGAAACGCCCGCGCGGTACCGATGCCGTGCGCGGCGGTGCCCAGCGCGAAGCCGCGCACGATCGGGTCGTGGATGCGCAAGGCATCGAACAGGAAGCGCGCGCTGGCCGCGCCCAAGATGCCGGTGGCCGCCACCAGCACGGCAGTGAGCGACGGGATGCCACCGATCTTTTCGGCGATGCCCATGGCCACCGGGCTGGTGACCGACTTGGGCGCCAGCGACGCCAGCGTGGCCTTGGACGCGCCCAGCGCCCAGCCCACGCCGATGGCCGTGACGGTGGCCGCCAGCGTGCCCACCACCAGCGCCCCGGCAATGGGCAGCCACAGGCGTCTGAGCCGGGGGAGCTGTTCGAACAGCGGGATGGACAAGGCCACCGTGGCCGGCCCGAGCAGGAAGTGCACAAACTGCGCGCCTTCGAAGTAGGTGGCGTAGGGTGTGGCCGTTGCCCAGAGCAACGTGGCCAGCACCGCAATGGCGATGGCCACCGGGTTGGCCAGCGGATTGAAGCCGCTGCGCTGGTACAGCAGGAAAGCGCCGTGGTAGACGAGCAGCGTGAGCGTCAGGCCCAGCAACGGTGTGGCCGAGAGATAGACCCAGATGTCGGCGAGCGCACCGGGCAATGGCGAGACCGGGTTCATGGCTTCAAGCGCTTCATCAACCAGGTCATGGTGAGGGCCGCGCTGGCCAGCCCCACCAGGGTGCTCACCACCAACGCCACGCCGATCGCCAGGGCCTCGTTGCCCAGGCGCTGCAGGTGCAGCATGACGCCCACACCGGCCGGCACGAACAGCAATGAGAGGTGCTGCAACAGCGTCTGCGCCGTGGGCTTGATGGCCCCCAGCGCGGAGGGCCGCAACACCAGCGTCAACAACAGCAGGGCCAGGCCCACCACCGGGCCGGGCATCGGCGCACCCGTGGCGAGCACCAGCGCTTCGCCCAGCAACTGAAAAACGAGCAGGGTGGCGAGCGCTGGGATCACGGCGAGGAGCGACTCAAGTGGACAGCGCTTCGTCGAGGACCTCGACCCAGTGGCGCACCGGCGTGGTCGTGCCGCTCTGCAGGTGCGTGATGCAGCCGATGTTGGCGCTGGTGATCACGCTGGGCTGGAGTTCGTCGAGGTGCCCGAGCTTGCGGTCGCGCAGCTCGTAGGCGATCTCCGGGTTGAGCACCGAGTAGGTGCCGGCCGAGCCGCAGCACAGGTGCGCCTCGTTCTTCGCCACCTGCACGGTAAAGCCGAGCGCGGCCAGGTGTTGCTCCACGCCCCCCTTGAGCTTCTGGCCGTGCTGCAAGGTGCAGGGTGGGTGAAAGGCGATCACGCGCGATGCGTCGGGTTGGTGTTTGAGCAAGGGGCGCAGCGTGGGCACGAGCGCGGGCAGCAATTCGCTGAGGTCCTGCGTGAGCTCGCTGATGCGCGCGGCCTTCGTGGCGTAGGCCGGGTCGTCCTTCAGGATGTGGCCGTATTCCTTCACGGTCACGCCGCAGCCCGAGGCGTTCATCACGATGGCCTCGACACCGTTGGCGCCATCGACCAGGGGCCACCACGCATCGATGTTGGCGCGCATCTGGGCCATGCCGCCGTCCTGGTCGTTGAGGTGGAACTTCACCGCGCCGCAGCAGCCCGCGGCCGGCGCCAGCACGCCCTGGATGCCGGCGGCGTCCAGCACCCGCGCGGTGGCGCTGTGGATGCTCGGCATCATGGCCGGCTGCACGCAACCCGCCAGCAGCAGCACGCGGCGCGCGTGGGTGCGGGTGGGCAACTGGCCAGCGGCGCGGGGCGCGGGCACCTTGTTCTGCAACGACGCCGGCAGCAGCGGGCGCACCCACTGGCCGAGCTTCATGGCCGGACCGAACAGCGGGGAAGGCAGGCCTTCCTTGAGCAGCCAGCGCACCGTTTTCTCGGCCGCCGGGCGGGGCACTTTTTCATCCACCAGCTTGCGGCCGATGTCGATCAGGTGCCCGTAGTCCACCCCGCTGGGGCAGGTGGTTTCGCAGTTGCGGCAGGTGAGGCAACGGTCCAGGTGCATCTGCGTCTTGCGCGTGGGTTCGGCGCCTTCGAGCACCTGCTTCATCAGGTAGATGCGCCCGCGCGGGCCGTCCAGCTCGTCACCGAGCAGCTGGTAGGTGGGGCAGGTGGCGGTGCAAAAACCGCAGTGCACGCACTTGCGCAGGATGGCCTCGGCCGCGCGCCCGTCGGCGCGGGCCTGGTACTCGGGGGAGAGCTGGGTTTGCATGTCGGATCAGCCCATCCGGTCTGGATTGAAGATGCCTGCGGGGTCGAAGGCTTCCAGGAGACGCGCCTGAATGCTTTGCAGTGCGGCGCTCTGGCTCTGGAAGCGGGGCACGCCAGGTGCGCCATCGGCACCAGCGCGGAACAGCGTGGCGTGACCGTTCACCGCCGTTGCCGCCGCACGCAGCTCCAAGGCCGCCGCCGCCGGTGCCCACAGCCAGCGCTGCGCACCTTGCCACTCGACGAACTGCGCGTACGGCAACGCGAGCACCGGCGCGGTCTGCGGCACCGAGAGGCGCCACAGGCACAGCTCGGGCGAGGGCGCGGTGAAGAACGGCAGGCGCTGGTCGCGGCAGGCGTCCCAGTCTGGCCCGGCTTGCGTGTTGTCCATGCGGGTGCCGCCGGCCTCGCGCGCCATGCGTTCGCAGGCCGCTTCCACGGCAGCGAGCGCGCCACGCAGGCGCACAAACAAGAGCTCGGGTGCGTCTGGCTGCGTGTCGTCCTTTACCCAACAAGACGCGTTGATCGGCAGCGGCTGGCCGCCCCAGCGGTGCAGTTGCTCCAGGGCTTCGTGCTGGCCAAGTGTGAACACCAGCGTGGCCTCGGCCAGCGCCACGGGCAGCACCTTCAGACTCACCTCGCTGATCACGCCCAAAGTGCCCATCGACCCCGCCATGACGCGACTCACGTCGTAACCCGCCACATTCTTCATGACCTGGCCGCCGAAGGTGAGCAGCTCGCCGCGGCCGTTGATGAAGCGTGTGCCCAGCACATAGTCGCGCACCGAGCCGACGCTGGCCCGCGCCGGGCCAGCCAGGCCCGCAGCCACCATGCCCCCCACGGTGCCACCCGGGCCGAAGCGCGGTGGTTCGAACGGAAAGCACTGGCCCTGGCCGGCCAACAACGCCTCCACCTCGGCCAGGGGAGTGCCCGCTCGCGCGGTGATCACGAGCTCGGTGGGCTCATAGCTGACGATGCCGGACCAGTCGGCGGCGGAGAGCACATCGCCCTCGGTGGGCGTGCCGTAAAACGATTTCGTGTTGCCGCCGACGATGCGCAATGGCCTGCGGGCAGCGGCGGCTTCTTTGATCTGGTCGATCAGATGGCTGGGTTCTTCGATGGTGCTGGCTTGCATCCGATCGATGGTAGTCGCCGATCTCAGGCCAGACTTTGATTTTTTTGCACGGTCCGCTGCAAACGAACCACGATCCGCCGCCGGGCCGCCCCAAGGCGGATCAGCCCCCCCGGGGGGCAGCGGACCACGCGAAGCGGGGAAGCGTGGGGGCCCTTTCTATCGGGTGTATCCCAGGCACATGCCCGCATTCGCCCGGCCCTTGCATTCGCGCTTGAGGCGCTTCTCACGCGCCGCCGGACTTTCTTCGGACGGCGACTTGTGGAAGGTCACCGACGTGGATTTGCGCTGGGCGCCGGTGTCGCTGCCAGGCGTGGCCGCATGAGCAGTCAGGCAAAGGCTGGCGGTTGCAGCCACCAGGATGCGGAGCGAAAACGCTGGAATCATGAGTCCTCCCGAATGTCGCGTTGATGGGCCTGTAACTATAAAGAACTCACCAGGCACAAAAAAACCCGCGTGCCTGGCGGCAACGCGGGTTCAACTTCCACAGGAGATTCTCAACAACTGCGCGGTGGGGGCATTCCTTGAAGAACGGACCGCACCGCGCGGTGAGACCTGCAGGGCTTAACGGTTGTAGGCCGTCTCGCCGTGAGCGGTGATGTCCAGACCTTCGCGCTCGGCTTCTTCCGAGACGCGCAGACCCAACATCATGTCAACGATCTTGTAGCAGATGAAGGCGATCACACCCGACCACACGATGGTGATGAGCACGCCCTCGGCCTGCACCACCATCTGGCTGGCGATGGAGTAGTCGTCACCTTTGATGCCGCCGAGCGAGCCGGCCGAGAACACACCGGTGAGCAGCGCGCCCACGATGCCGCCCACGCCGTGCACACCGAACACGTCCAGCGAGTCGTCGGCACCCAGCATCTTCTTGAGGCCGGACACGCCCCACAGGCACAGGAAGCCAGCGATCAGGCCGATGATGATGCCGCCCATGGGGCCCACCGAACCGCAGGCCGGGGTGATGGCCACCAGACCGGCCACAGCGCCGGACGCAGCGCCCAGCATCGAAGCCTTGCCCTTGGAGAGCGCTTCACCGACACACCAGGCCAGCACCGCGGCGGCGGTGGCCAGCAGGGTGTTGATGAAGGCCAGGCCAGCACCACCGTTGGCTTCCAGGTTGGAGCCGGCGTTGAAGCCGAACCAGCCCACCCACAGCAGCGAGGCACCCACCATGGTCAGCGTCAGGCTGTGAGGCGCCATCGATTCCTTGCCGTAGCCGATGCGCTTGCCCACCATGTAGGCACCGACCAGACCGGCCATGGCAGCGTTGATGTGCACCACGGTGCCGCCAGCGAAGTCCAGCGCGCCCTTGTCGAACAGGTAGCCACCGGCGCCCCAGACCATGTGGGCGATCGGGATGTAGCTGAAGGTGAACCACAGCGCGCAGAACAGCAGCACGGCGCTGAACTTCATGCGCTCGGCGAACGAGCCCACGATGAGCGCACAGGTGATGCCGGCGAACGTGGCCTGGAAGGCCACGAAGATCAGTTCGGGAATCATCACGCCGGGGGTGAAGGTGGCGGCCAAGGTGTCCATCTTGATGCCCATCAGGAACACCTTGTCGAGGTTGGCGACGATCAGGCCCTCGCCACCGAACGCCAGGCTGTAGCCGTACACGGCCCACAGCACGATGATCAGCGAGAACACCACCATCACCTGCATCAGCACCGACAACATGTTCTTGCTGCGGACCAGGCCGCCGTAGAACAGCGCCAGACCCGGCACGACCATGAGCACCACGAGGATGGTGGAGACCATCATCCAGGCCACGTCGCCCTTGTCCATGGTTTCCTTGACCGCTTCTTCAGCGGGCGCAGCGGCTTCTGCCGGGGCGGCAGCAGCCGGTGCTTCAACAGCCGCGGGGGCGGCGGGAGCGTCTGCAGCCGGCGCGGTGACGGCTGCAGGCGCTTCGGTCGTGGTCTGCGCGGTGGCGCTCAGGCCTGCAAAGGCCAGGCCGGCGCCCAGCAGCAGGGTTGCAATCAGTTTTTTCATGTCTGTGATCTTTCTTGTTCAGTGGCGATGATCAGAGCGCTTCTTTGCCGGTCTCGCCGGTGCGGATGCGAACCACCTGTTCGAGCGAGGTGACGAAAATCTTGCCGTCGCCGATCTTGCCGGTGCGCGCGGCACCTTCGATGGCTTCGATCACCCGGTCGACCAGGTCGTCAGACACGGCTGCTTCGATCTTGACCTTGGGCAGGAAGTCGACCACGTACTCCGCGCCGCGGTACAGCTCGGTGTGGCCCTTCTGGCGGCCGAAGCCTTTGACTTCGGTCACGGTGATGCCTTGGACGCCCATGCCGGAGAGTGCTTCACGCACTTCGTCCAGTTTGAACGGCTTGATGATGGCTGAAACCATTTTCATGCTGCTATTCCTCTTCTTGAACAGGAGGGTGATGAGACCGGATGGCCGACACCGGGAGGTGAAACGAGTTCGGTATGCCCGGGAGCAAACCAATCACGGTGAGCTGACTGCCGCATGGAAAACCACGCTTCGAATCAATCGCTTACAGGACCTAGCAGGGAATATGCCAACTTTGCGACGCCCTACCCGGTGGGGTTTGTTGGTCCAGTGACCACTACAGTGGCCGGCGCGGGGGTGAACAGGTGCCCAAAGTCATCCAACGGCGCCATCCACCACCCGAGCGGGTCCGCACCTTCCGGGTGCGCACCAAACAAGTGCCTGCACAAAAAGCCGTCTGGCCCCGTGGCTGACGAAAAACACGCACCGAAACAGGGAGTGAATTGCGATGAGTCTGTCTTTGGTGCGCAGCCGCGCCCTGCTCGGCCTGGACGCTCGGCCGGTGCAGGTCGAAGTCCACCTCGCCAACGGCCTGCCCAGCTTCACGCTGGTGGGCCTGGCCGACACCGAGGTGAAGGAAGCCCGCGAACGCGTGCGCTCGGCCATCGCCAACGCCGGGCTGGAGTTCCCGTCCAACAAGCGCATCACGGTGAACCTGGCGCCGGCCGACCTGCCCAAGGACTCCGGCCGGTTCGACCTGCCGATCGCGCTGGGCATTCTGGCGGCCAGTGGCCAGATCAGCGCAGCGCGCCTGGCAGACTGGGAGTTTGCTGGCGAGTTGTCGCTCGGCGGCGAACTGCGGCCGGTGCGCGGCGCGCTCGCGATGAGCTTGGCCCTGCACCGCGACGCCGGGCCAGAAGCCACCGCCGCGCGCCTCGTGCTGCCGCCGGGCAGCGCCGAAGAAGCCGCGCTGGTGCCGCAGGCCCGGGTCTACCGAGCTCGCCATCTGCTCGATGTGATTGCCCGCTTCGCGCCCGAGAACGCAGCCGCGGCCGAACCGCCCGATGACGGCGGCTGGGCGCGCCTGAGTGCCCAGGCCATCGCCCACGCCCCATTGGCCACCGATCTGGCCGACGTCAAAGGCCAGGCGGCGGCCCGGCGCGCGCTGGAGATCGCCGCGGCCGGTGGGCACAGCCTGCTGATGCTGGGGCCGCCCGGCTCGGGCAAATCCATGCTGGCCCACCGCTTCGCCGGTTTGCTGCCACCCATGGGCACGCTCGAGGCACTGGAATCCGCGGCCGTGGCTTCCCTGGCCGGGCGGTTCGAACTGGAGCGCTGGGGCCAGCGCCCCACCTGCGCGCCGCACCACAGCGCCAGCGCCGTGGCGCTGGTGGGCGGCGGCTCGCCGCCCCGGCCGGGCGAAATTTCGCTCGCGCACCACGGCGTGCTGTTCCTCGACGAGCTGCCCGAGTTCCCCCGCGCCGCGCTCGAAGCCCTGCGCGAGCCGCTGGAGAGCGGCCACATCCGCATCTCGCGCGCGGCCATGCAGACCGAATTCCCGGCGCGCTTCCAGCTGGTGGCGGCCATGAACCCCTGCCCTTGCGGTTTTCTGGGCCACCCCACCCAGGCCTGCCGCTGCACGCCCGACCAGGTGTCGCGCTACCAGGGCAAGCTCAGCGGTCCGCTGCTCGACCGCATCGACCTGCATGTGGAAGTGCCAGCCTTGCCGCCCGAGCACCTGCTCACCCACCGCATGGGCGAATCCAGCGCAGCCGTGCGCGAACGCGTGGTCGCCGCGCGCGACCGTGCGCAAGCAAGACAGGGCATGGCCAACCAGTCGTTGGCGGGCCGGGCGCTGGACCAGCATGCGCTGGCAGAGCCCGCCGCGCTCCAGTTCCTGCACACCACGGCCGCGCGCCTGGGCTGGAGCGCGCGCGGCACGCACCGCGCGCTGCGGGTGGCACGCACCATAGCCGATCTGGCGGGCGCCCGCGGCGTGAGCGCTACCCACCTGGCAGAAGCGGTGCAGTACCGGCGGGTACTGAAGAAGACCGGCGCCTGATCCGGGCGGCCGGCCCGAAACCCCTGGCCCCGGGCAGTGGCGAAGCAACTGGTATGGTTTCCGGTTTCCCCCTTTGCAAGCAGGAGACCACATGACCTACCCCAACACCCAACTCTTCATCCACGGCCAGTGGCGCGACGCCGCTGCTGGCGAAACGCTGGCCGTGTTCAACCCGGCCACCGGCAAGGAGATCGGCCGCGTGGCCCACGCCCGCCAGGCCGACCTGGACCTCGCGCTGGACGCCGCGCAAAAGGGCTTTGAAGTCTGGCGCGACAAGCCCCCCATCGAACGCGCCAAGGTGATGCGCGCTGCCGCGGCATTGATGCGCGAGCGCGCCGGCACCATTGCCGCGCTGTTGACGCAGGAACAGGGCAAGCCGCTGGCCGAGGCCAAGGGCGAAGCCATGGCCGCCGCCGACATCATCGAATGGTTCGCCGACGAAGGCCTGCGCGTTTACGGCCGCATCGTGCCTTCGCGCGGCAACCTCGCCATGCGCCAGATGGTGCTGAAAGACCCGGTGGGCCCGGTGGCCGCGTTCACGCCGTGGAACTTCCCCATCAACCAGGTCGTGCGCAAACTCGCCGCGGCTTTGGCCACGGGCTGCTCCATGATCGTGAAGGCACCCGAAGAAACCCCGGCCGCGCCGGCCGAACTGGTGCGCGCCTTTGCCGACGCCGGCCTGCCTCCGGGTGTGCTGGGTCTGGTCTACGGCACGCCAGCCGAGATCTCCAGCTACCTGATCGCGCACCCGGTGATCCGCAAGATCACCTTCACTGGCTCCACGCCGGTGGGCAAGCAACTGGCCGCGCTGGCGGGCCAGCACATGAAGCGCGTGACCATGGAGCTCGGCGGGCACGCGCCGGTGATCGTGGCGGAAGACGCGGACGTCGCGCTGGCGGTGAAGACCGCCGGCGGCGCCAAGTTCCGCAACGCGGGGCAGGTGTGCATCTCGCCCACGCGTTTCCTGGTGCACGAGAGCATCGCCCAGGAGTTCTCGGCGGCGCTCGTGAAACACGCCGCCGGCCTGGCCGTGGGCGACGGCTCGGCCGAGGGCACGCAGATGGGACCGCTGGCCAACCCGCGCCGCGTCACCGCGATGGCCGAGTTCACCAAGGACGCCGTGGAACGCGGCGCCACGCTGGCCTCGGGCGGCGAGCGCATCGGCGAGGCCGGCAACTTCTGGCAGCCCACCATCCTGACCGACGTGCCGCTGGACGCGCGCGTGTTCAACGACGAGCCCTTCGGCCCCATGGCCGCGGTGCGCAGCTTCAAGACCCTGGACGAAGCCATTGCCGAAGCCAACCGCCTGCCCTACGGTCTGGCCGGCTATGCCTTCACCAGCTCGCTGAAGAACGCGGACCTGCTGGCGCGGCGCGTGGAGGTGGGCATGCTGTGGGTGAACATGCCCGCCATGCCCTCGGCCGAAATGCCGTTCGGCGGTCTCAAGGATTCGGGCTACGGCTCCGAAGGCGGCCCGGAGGCGATGGACGCCTACCTGAACGCCCGCGCCGTGTCGATCATGAACGTCTGAAGGAGAACCACCCCCCGCGCCGCTGCGCGGCTCCCCCCCCCCTCTCTCGCCTTCGGCGGGAGGGGGGGCGACACCTGGGGCCAGCGGAGCCGGACCCGCGGTGTCTCTGGATGGCGCTGCTTCGGGCGGGACGGGTCTTGCTCCGGCGATGAGTGATCCGCATCAGCCCTTGTTTGGGCCCAGCTTGTTCGCGAACGCCACAACGAGCGCGGACATGAAGAAGAACCCCTGCAGTTCCAGGCGCCAGCCTCCGGTGTTGGCGATGTCGAACCAGTGGCCCATGTGCGCCAGGCCCACGGCGAACGCCATGTTGATGGCGATCACCAGCGCGGCAGGCACCACCCACACGCCCGCGAGCAGGAACAGCGGCGCGATGAACTCACCCAGATAAGCGCCATACGCGAGCACGCCCGGCAGGCCCTTGGCCACCAGCATGCCCTCGATGCCACTCACACCCCCGGTCACCTTGGCCCAGCCGTGGAAGATCATGAGGATGGCGAGCGTCCAGCGCAGCAGGATCACGCCGAAGCGGGGTTGGTTGAAGAGGTTGTTGATGGCGTTCATGGAAGGTCCTTGTGCGTTGAAGAGAGAGAGGCCTTGTGGCTGAGCGCTTTGTACAGGAATGGGTTCCATGCTCTCAAAAGAAACACAAACGTGCGGCCTGTGCGCGTGGGTGAGCTGCGCCTGGTGAGGACCCGATCGCCGCTGGCCGCTTGAGGTCAGGGATGTTCCGCGCGCACCGTGCCCTCACGGCGCGACCTGTTCGCGTGTCAAGCTGAACTACTGCGGGCGCAGTATCGACACCAGGCCTCTCCCTTCGAATACTGCGCGGCTTCTGCTGAATAAAAAATGGGGAGGGGTACATGAAGGAATGGCTGATCGGCCTGATGTGTGTCGTGGGTTGTGTGCAAAGCGCGGCCTCGACCGGGCCAACATGGTGCTTCTATCAACAGGCCGACATGGAAGCGGAATGGGCGCCATACCTGGGTTCCGAACCTATCGACACAGCGTTTGCGCGAGATGCGCTAGCGAACCTAAAGGAATACCAAACGGGACAAAACTGGGAGCAGCACGAGCTTGAAACGCCTGAAAGCATCCTCAAACCACGGCAAGGAACTACCACGTATTCGGACGGGAGCACGACGTCATATAGACGAACCGTGGTCAAAAGGCCTGATGGTTATTGGAGCCGAGCGTCTGAAGGATACCCGTGGGTCTACGACATTTCACTGTATCGAACTGAGAGCGTCCAGACGAAATGCACGCCCAGTGGAGGATGCACGACGGAGTCGTACAGCGGAGATTGGGCCGAATGCATCAGCCGCGAGTTTGTGCCCTATCGAATTGCGATAGAGACCAGCCGGCTGCAGGTGAAGCCCAGCCTGGAGCCCGTCAAATTCAAGTTCACGGTGACCCATGGCGGACTTCCGGTGCGCGAGAAGGAGGTGCCGCTGTATGAGCTTCTGAAACACTGGGGCTCGCACGGCAGCTTCGAAGCCGTCCCCACCCCGGGCAGACCGTGGGGTGGCTACACCAACAAGCAAGGACAGATCGAGCTCGCCTTCCGCCCCAAGGCGCTCAAGCCCGTCACGATCCCCATGTCCTTCACCTGCGAACACTGCGAGAACAGCGTGGATGCCTGGGTAGTCATGCAGCAGGAAGTCGTGATCGGGTTTTTTAATGGGGTGGCGAATACGGATGAGGCTGCGCAAGACAGCTTGAAACGTCTTGAAGTCGAATTCGGTCCCAAGCATGAGGATTCGCCACTCAAGTACGCTCAGTTCTACAACCAGACCGCCTGTGGGGCCGGTGCGCTGGGCAAGCTCTCGTGCCTGGAAGACGTGGCCGAGGTGTTCGAGCAGCGCAGTCGCGAACTCGGCGGTGTGTTCACCAACCGCTGGGAAAGCTTCTGGGACATCCTCGCCGGGCGACACCAGCAAGACACCTCTTTCACAGGTCGCCTGATCGGCCTGCTTGGTGACGGCGGCAAAGCCCTCTTGATGTGGGTGGACGGGGCCGCCAGCGCCATGCTCAACCAGCTCACCAGCGGTTTTCTCAAGCTGTTGACCCTGTTCATCGACTCACCCACCTACGAAAACCAGGCCGACCACCTGGGGCGGCTCACGCGCTACGCCGACGAAGGCAGCGGCCTGCTGCTCGTGGCGCATTCGCAAGGCAACCTCTTCGTGAACAGCGCCGTTGATGCGTTGAAGGCCGTCAACCCCGATGCTCAGGTGCAGGTGGTGCACGTGGCCCCGGCGTCCCCCACCCTGCGGGGCGACTATGTGCTGGCAGACATCGACCTCGTCATCAACGGGCTGCGCCTCACCGGCCTCAACAGCGTGCCGGACATCAACATCAACCTTCCCCTGAGCAAGATCGACCCTACCGGCCACAGCTTCGAACCCACCTACCTCGACAAGGCCCGTGCGGCCTACAGCCGCACCATCGGCACGATCACCACCAGCCTTGCCGCGCTCACCCAATGAAAGGATTTCCCATGTCCCTCAGCCAAACGTCTGTTGCCCTGGCCGCCATCGTCTTCAGCCTCACAGCGTGTGGCGGGGGCGGTATCAAGTCCGAGCCGTCGGAGTCTTTGACGCTGGCCCAACAAATCGACATGCTGGAGAAGACCGGACAGTTGCCGCTGCTCGATCGCTCCAAAGACCTTCGAGGTCCGGACGCGGACAACAACGGCATTCGCGACGACATCGACGCCTGGATCACGGCCCAACCGATCACCGACCCTCAGAAGAAGGCGGCCCAGCAAATGGCTCGCGTACAGCAGGCGAAGATCCTGGTCGACTTGAGTGACAAGTCCGCTTTACAGATGCTTGGAGATCAGTCCATGAGAGCCGTGAGCTGCCTCGTGGACGTCTTCAAGCCTGACGTTCAGAAGGGTTCGGATTTTAGGGGCCATCTCGAAGCGATGATGGCCAACACCAAAGAGCGTGCCAAACAGTACCTCGCCTACAACCGAGCAGTTTCGGGTAGTTCAGGCCGATTGCCCAAAGGCAACACCTGCGAGCCATGAGCTACCGCTGTTTGCCATTTGTGAAAGCGTGCGTACTGGTGCCGTTGATCTCGGCCCTGTGCGCCAACGGAGGCGGCACCTCAACCAGCGAATCGCGTGCATCGTCGAACTCCACGACTGTCGCACTGACCGAACAAATCAAGGCCTTGGAAGACAGCGGCCAATTGCCCAAGCTGGACCGCTCCAGCGATATCAAGGGCCCTGACGCGGACAACAACGGCATCCGCGATGACATCGACGCCTGGATCACGGCCCAACCGATCACCGACGCTCAGCAGAAGGCGGCTCAGCAAATGGCTCGCGTACAGCAGGCGAAGATTCTGGTCGACTTGAGTGACAAGTCCGCCTTGCAGTTGCTTGGAGATCAGTCCATGAGAGGCGTGAGTTGCCTCGTGGATGTGTCCAAGCCCAACAACCAACAAGGCTACGACCTCATTGACAAAATCGAGGCCCTGACGGCCAACACCAGAGAGCGGGCCAAACAATACCTGGCCTACAACCGCGCCCGTTCAGGCAGCGTCACCGAGCTTCCGTCCGGCAACACCTGCGAACCCTGAAGCAAACCCCTTGCCACGCGCAGCGTCAGAGGTTCGGCGCCAGCCAGCGCTGCAGTTCCTTCTCAGCCACCGCGCTGCGCTGCGCCAGATCGGCCACCTGGTCGTCGCCGATCTTGCCGACGTTGAAATAGGTGCTCTCGGGGTGGCTCAGGTAGAAGCCGCTCACGCTGGCCGCCGGCGTCATGGCCAGGCTTTCGGTCAGCGCCATGCCGATGTCTTCGCACTGCAGCAGGTCGAACATCGGACGCTTGACCGAGTGGTCCGGGCACGCGGGGTAACCCGGCGCCGGGCGGATGCCCTGGTACTTTTCCTTGATGAGTTCCTCGTTGCTCAGCGCCTCGTCGGCCGCGTAGCCCCAGAGGTCGGTGCGCACCCGGTGGTGCATGCACTCGGCCAGACCCTCGGCCATGCGGTCGGCCAGGGCCTTGAGCATGATGGCGGAGTAGTCGTCGTGGTCGTCGATGAACTGCTTTTCCTTCTTCTCCACACCCAGGCCCGCCGTGACGGCGAACACGCCCACGTAGTCGTTGGCCACACCCTTGGGTGCCACGAAGTCGGCCAGGCACCGGCTGGGCCGCATCACGCCGTCGACCTCGAAGCGCTCCGTCTGCTGGCGCAGGCCATGCCAGGTGAGCGCCACTTCGCTGCGGCTCTCGTCGGTGTAGAGCTCGATGTCGTCGTCGTTCACGCTGTTGGCCGGGTACAGGCCCACCACCGCGCTGGCGCTGAGCCAGCGGCCTTCGATCAGGCGCTGCAGCATGCGCTTGCCGTCGCTGAACACGCGCCGCGCTTCTTCGCCCACCACCTCGTCCTTGAGGATCTCCGGGAACGGGCCGGCCAGGTCCCAGGTCTGGAAGAACGGCGCCCAGTCGATGTACTTCACGATCTCGTTGAGGTCGAAGTTCTTGAACACGCGCTTGCCGATGAAGCGCGGCTTCTTCGGCTCGAAGGCGTTCCAGGCTATCGGGGTCTTGTTGGCGCGCGCCTTGGCCAGCGGCCACAGCGGCACCTGTTTCTTGTTGGCGTGCTGGGTGCGCACCTTGTCGTAGTCGGCGTTGAGCTCGGCGATGTACTGCGCTGCCTGGTCGGAGAGCAGGCCCTGCGCCACGCCCACGCTGCGCGAGGCGTCGGGCACGTAGACCACCGGGCCGCTGTAGTGCGGCGCGATCTTCACCGCGGTGTGCACGCGGCTGCAGGTGGCGCCGCCGATCAGCAGCGGGATCTGCTTCTCGCGGAAATGCGCGTCCTTCTCCATCTCGCCGGCCACGTACTGCATCTCTTCCAGGCTGGGCGTGATCAGGCCGGAGAGGCCCACGATGTCGGCGCCCTCGGCCTTGGCCATGGCCAGGATCTCGTGGCAGGGCACCATCACGCCCATGTTCACCACCTCGTAGTTGTTGCACTGGAGCACGACGGTGACGATGTTCTTGCCGATGTCGTGCACGTCGCCCTT
>NZ_JAKFEO010000065.1:0-14188 GCF_036675665.1 Hydrogenophaga sp.
CGCCACGGCCGCGGCCGACGACGGCAAGTCCAAATTCATGGGCAGCGAGATCGCCAAGAGCGACCGCCCCGAACTCACCGCCGCGAAGATCATCGTCTCCGGTGGACGTGCCTTGGGCAGCGCCGAGAAGTTCAACGACGTGATGACGCCCTTGGCCGACAAGCTCGGTGCCGCACTCGGTGCGAGCCGCGCCGCGGTGGACGCGGGCTATGCGCCCAACGACTGGCAGGTGGGTCAGACCGGCAAGATCGTCGCACCGCAGCTCTACATCGCCGCCGGCATCTCGGGCGCGATCCAGCACCTGGCCGGCATGAAGGACAGCAAGGTGATCGTGGCGATCAACAAGGACCCCGAGGCCCCGATCTTCTCGGTGGCCGACTACGGCCTGGAGGCCGATCTGTTCGAGGCTGTGCCTGAGCTGATCGCAGAGCTCTGAAGGCCCGTCTCGCCGTGGGACCGGGTGGCAGAATCGGAGCCATGGCCCTGCACTTTGATCTGGTCGACCTGCGCCTGATGGTGCGGGTGGCCGAAGCCAACAGCCTCACCCGTGGGGCCGAGGCCTCCCACCTCTCCCTTCCGGCGGCCAGCACCCGCGTCAAGAACCTCGAGGAGAGCATCGGCACGCGCCTGTTCTGGCGCAACAGCCAGGGCGTGACCCTCACGCCGGCGGGCCAGGCCGTGGTGCACCACGCGCGCATGGTGCTCGGCCAGCTCGAACACCTCACCGGCGATCTGCAGGCCTATACGCAGGGCGTCAAAGGCCACGTGCGGGTGTATGCCAACACCACCGCGCTCAGCGAGTACCTGCCGCCGGTGCTCGCGGCCTTCCTGCGCTCCCACCCCGACGTGAACATCGACCTGCGCGAGCGCTTGTCCCACGACATCATCCGCGCCGTCACCGACGGCCAGACCGACATCGGCATCGTGGCCGGTTCGGTGCGCACCGAGAACCTGGAAACCAAGCCGTACCGCCAGGACCATCTGGTGCTGGTGCTGCCGCGCGACCATGAGCTGGCGGTGGAAGCGGCGGTGCCGTTCGAGCGCACGCTGGACTACCTGCACGTGGGTCTGCACGAAGCCAGCGCCATCCACGCCTTCCTGCGCCAGGCCTGCGAGCGGCTGTCGCGCACGCTGCAACTGCGCATCCAGGTCAGCAGCTTCGAGGTGGCCTGCCGGCTGATCGAAGAAGGTGTGGGTGTGGGCGTGTTGCCGGCTTCAGCAGCGCGCCGGCATGCGCGCCACATGGCGCTGCACATCGTGCCGCTGTCCGACGCCTGGTCGCTGCGGGCCATGCAGATCTGCGTGCGCAACTTCGACACGCTGCCGGTGTTTGCCCGCGATCTGGTGGACTTGCTGACCGACGACGCCCAGGCGGCCGAAGCGCCTGCCGATCAGGCGCCGGACGCTGCCCGGTAACGGAAGGTGCCCATGGCCCGGGCCACGGACTGGCCTGCGGCGTTGCGCAGTTCGGCTTCACAGAAGCACACCGAGCGGCCACCGCCGGTGGCCTGGCCACTGGCCTGCAACTCGCCCCGGGCCGGGGCGGTGAACACCACGCAGATGTCGGTTGCGCCCAGCGCGCGGGCGGTGTCGTTCAGGCGCGTGCGTGCGGCGCTCACCAGGGCCTGCTGCAGCAGGCCCATCAGGCGCACATCCTCGTCCATCAGCGCGTCTCCCGGCGCGAGGCGGCGGCCGCGGCGGTGAAGTCGCGCGGGCCGGTCAGGCCCAGGCCACCGTCCACCGGGATGATGGCCCCGGTGATGTAGCTGCCCCAGTCGCTGGCCAGCAGCATGGCCATGCGCGCGATGTCTTCGGTGCGACCCAGCCGCTTGAGCGGCACGCGCTGCGCCATGGCGTTGAGCGTCTCGTCGGTGGGTGCCAGGCGCTTGAGTCCTTCGGTGTCGGCGATCGGGCCGGGCACGATGGAGTTCACGCGGATGCCTTGTGGCCCCCACTCCATGGCCAGCACCTGGGTGAGCATGTCCACACCGGCCTTGGCCGCGCACACGTGTGCCTGGAAGGGCGTGGGTGTGAAGGCCTGGCTGGCGGAGATCTGGATCACGCAGGCGCCCGGCTGGCGCAGGTGGGGGTGGGCCATGCGCGCCACGTGAAAACTGCCCATGAGGTCGATGTCCACCACCGTCTTGAAGGCGTTGGGCGACATGTCGAGCACGCTGGCCAGGAAGTTGCCCGCCGCGCCGGAGACCAGCACGTCGATGGGGCCGAAGCGCTCGGCGGCGGCTTCCACCGCCGCCTTCACGGCCTCGGGCTGGCGCACGTCGGCCGCCAGGCCGAAGGCGTCCGTGCCCAGGGCCTTGAGCTGTTCGACCGCGGCGTCCACCTTGTCCTGCGAGCGGCTGATGAGGCTCACCCGCGCCCCCGCGCGGGCGAAGCCCTGCGCGATGCCGAAGTTGATGCCGGAGGAGCCGCCCGCCACGAAAACATGGCGGCCGGTGAAGTCAAAGGGAGTCGTGGTCATGGGTTCAGTCGAGTTTGAAGCCGATCTCGGCGAGCATCTTCTGCTCGCGATCGAACTGGGTGTGGGCAAAGGCCGTGTGGGCCTCGGCGCTGGTGAGCTGGGGCACCATGTCGTAGAGGTCGAGGTTCGCCAGGTAGGCCGGGTCCGTGGCGGCCTTGCTGAAACCTTCGTGCAGGCGGGCGACGATTTTCGGGTCGAGGTTCTTCGGTGCCACCAGGCCCACCGGCGATTCGATCGAGAAGTTGTGGCCCAGCTCCTTGAGCGTGGGCACGTCGGGGTAGTTCCTCAGGCGCTGGTCGGTGAAGGTGGCGAGCAGGCGGCAACCGCCGCCGCGCACCTGTGCGCCGAAGCCCGGGTCGCTGTAGACGTCGAGGTGGCGGCCCAGCAGGGCCTGGAACGCTTCACCACCGCCCTTGAAGGGCACCATGTTGAAGCTCACGCCGGCGGCGCGGGCCATGCTCTGGGCGGTGATGCGGTTGATGCTGATGGCGCCCACGTTGCCCCAGGTCACGACACCGGGGCGGCTCTTCGCGTCGGCGATCAGTTCGCCGAAGTTCTTCCATGGCGCGTCCTTGGCCACCACCACGCCGGTGGTCAGGCCGAACAGGCCGCCGAGGTAGGTGAAGTCCTTCAGCGGGTGCCAGGTGACGCGCTGGACCAGCGGGGCGCGGATCACCGAGTTGTGCATGACGGCGATGGTGTAGCCGTCGGCCTCGTTCATCAGCCCCACGTTGGCCGTGCCGCTGACGCCACCGGCGCCCGGGCGGTGCATGAGCACCACGGGTTGCCCGAATTCCTTCGAGGCGGCTTCCGCCAGCGAACGGATGACGGGGTCGAAGGAGCCCCCGGGAGGGAAGGGCAGCACCAGCTGGATGGGCCGGCTCGGGAACGCGGTGTTGGCCAACGCGGGGGCGGCCACGGCACCAGCGCCGAGGGCAGCGACGCCCCCGATGAACTGGCGGCGGTTGAAGGCGATGGGTGAGCGGTTCATGTGTGTCTCCTGGTGGGGTGTGAACGGAAATCCATGGGTTTCACTGGGGCAGTGGCAGGTAGCGGAAAGTCCCCTGGCCGCGCGCCACCACGCGGCCATCGGCATCGGTCACCACTGCCTTGCACCAGGCCACCTGGTCGTCGCAGCTCACCAGCTCGCTGTCGGCGGTGAGCGAGCCGCGCCCCGGTTCGAGGAAGCTGGTGTTGAGGTTCAGCGTCACGGCGGTGCGCTCGAAATTGCAATGCGAGACGGCGGCGCTGGCCATGGCCACGTCGATCAGCGTGATGACCACGCCGCCGTGGATGGCGCCGATCACGTTGCCCAGTTCTTCGCGTGCGTCGATGCACAGGCGGGCCTTGCCGCCTTCGGAGAACTCGCGCCGCATCTGCAGCATGCGGGTGAACGGCACCTGGCTGAACATCTGGCGCGGATCGTGTCCGGTGACGGCTTTCATGGTCACTGCTGTGCCTTCGGTGCGAGCTGGCTGGGGGCGGCCCGGCGCGGTGCTCATGCCCGGGCCTGCTCACGCAACACGTTCTTGAGCACCTTGCCGGCCGCCGACAGCGGCAGCGCCGGCACATAGACCACGCTGCGCGGGCACTTGAAGCCGGCCAGGCGTTCGCGGCACCAGGCGCGCAGCTCGTCGACGGGCAGGCGCTCAGGCGCCACGCCCTCGGCCAGCACCACCACCGCGTGCACCGCCTCGCCCCAGCGCGCATCGGGCAGGCCGATCACCGCCGCGTGCGACACCAGCGGGTGGCTGCGCAGCGCACCTTCCACCTCGGCGCAATACACGTTCTCGCCGCCGGAGATGATCATGTCCTTGAGGCGGTCGACGATGAAGAGGTAACCGTCGGCGTCCATGCGCCCGGCGTCACCGGTGCGAAACCAGCCGTCGCGGAAAGCCCCGGCCGTGGCCTGCGGGTTGTTCCAGTAGCCGCGGGTGACCATGGGGCCGCAGGCCACGATCTCACCCACTTCGCCCGGGGGCAGGGGGTGGCCGCTCTCGTCCACGATCAGGATCTCGGCGCCCAGGCCGGCGCGGCCCACCGAGTGCAGGCGACCCTGCGTCCGCGCCTCGGGCGAACGGTGGTTCTCGGGCAGGTTGATGCACAGGGCGCCGGCCGTTTCGGTCAGGCCATAGGCCTGGAAAAACTCGGCGTGCGGCCACGCGACCAGCGCGCGTTCGAGCAGGTCGGGCGGCATGGGCGCCGCGCCGAAGGCGATGCGGTCGAGGCTGCGCACGCGCGCGGGCTGGAAGCCGGGCTCGTCCATCAGGGCCTGCAGCATGGTGGGCACCAGGATGGTGTCGGTGATGCCGTGGGTCTCGATCGCTTCGAGCACCTGGGCCGGTCGGAACTGCGCCATGGTGATGCAGGTGCCGCCCACCATGGTCTGCCCGATCAGGCGGCCCAGGCCGGCCACGTGAAACAGCGGCGCGACCAGCAGCGAGACCGAGTCGGGCGCGTTGTTGAGTTCGGCGCCGCGTGTCATGGAGGCGGTCCAGAAGTTGGCGTGCGTGAGCATCACGCCCTTGGACTTGCCGGTGGTGCCGCCGGTGTAGAGGATGGCGGCCATCTGCTCGCCGGCGGCGCGCACATCGGGCAGCGGTGCCGGCGCGCGGGCTTCGTCGGCCAGTTGCTCCAGGCCGACCGTGGGCAGACTCAGGCCCTGAGCCAGCGCCGTGAGCGACTCGTCGATCAGCAGCAGGCGCGCACCGCTGTCTTCGAGCGCATGGGCGATCTCGTGCACGCTCCAGCGCACATTGAGCGGGCAGGCCGTCGCGCCCATCCACCAGCAGGCAAAGATCGCGCGCACCAGCAGGTCGTGGTTGGGCGCGAGCAGGGCGACGCGGTCGCCAGCGCGCACGCCACGCGCCCACAGGGCCGCCGCGTGGCGCCCGATGCCGTCGAGCAGCTCGGCAAAGCTGTGCTGACGCACAAGGCCGTCGCTCACGTGGGTGAGCGCGATCTTGTCCGGATGTCGTTGCAATGAGCGGTGCAGGCCTTGGGTGAGGTACACGGAATTTGCGGGCAGTGGGGTTCGAAACAGCGAGGCCTTTAGCGTAGGCACGGGTCGGCATCCCCCCAATGGCTGGATCGGCCAATGCGGTTGGCGAAACCTTCCAAGGCTGCGCGGGGCATGCGGGTTATCCCGAGGCGCCCGCGCCCGCTCATGGAGCCCGTCCTTTTCGTGACGGAGTTGGCACTCGCCCTGCGCGTTTAGTACCGGCGGGTTATTGCAATCGCACCCCTCTCTTGATGTGATCACGTTCGCCAGTGCCCGAGCGACTGGCGATAGATAAAAACCAAAAGAAAAGCACAGGGAGTTCCCGTATGAACCGCAACCACCACCGGGTGGCGTTGAGCGCCGCGCGTGGCGTTTTGTTGGCTGTGGCCGAGTGCGCCATGGCATACCGTTGGGCGATCTTCGCACTGCCCTGGTTTGTGGCGGCGGGCAAGGTGCACGCACAGGCGCCAACGACCCCGCCACCCGACGTCCGCCAGCAAGGCGAACAACAGGAGCGTTTGCAGCGAGAGCGCGAAGACGCACAACGCGGTCTTCTCCAGCCTGCACCCCAGGCGCCGACCCCACCAACACCCGAACAACTCAAGCCCTGGCCCGAGCTTGAATCGCCGTGCCTGCCGATCCGTGAAGTCGTGCTGGTCGGTGATTCGAGTGAATCCTTTCACTGGGTCTTGGATCCACTGATGGCGGGCCACGATCCAGCCATCGGCCGCTGCCTGGGGGTGGGCGGCGTCAACGTTGCGGCTGAACGCGCGCAGCAAGCCCTGATGGCACGCGGGTTTGTGACCTCGCGCATCGTGTTCGAGGCGCAGAACCTCTCCAGTGGGCGCCTGACCCTCACCCTGGTGCCAGGACGCATCCGGGCCATCCGCCTCAAGCAGCCCGATGCCCGCGCCAATGCGTTGAACGCGGTGCCTGCCGGCGCCGGCGATATCCTGAATCTGCGTGATGTCGAGCAAGCACTGGAGAACTTCAAGCGCGTGCCTTCGGTCGAGGCCGACATCCAGATCGAACCCGCCGACGTGCCCGACCACAGCGACCTGGTCATCTCCTGGCGCCAGTCGTTGCCCTTGCGCCTGAACGCCACGCTCGACGACAGCGGCTCCAAGGCCACCGGCAGGTACCAGGGCAGCGCCACCCTGAGCTACGACCACTGGTGGACGCTCAACGACCTGTTCTACGTCACCGTGAACCGGGACCTGGGAGGCGGCAACGCAGGCGAGCGCGGAACACAAGGACACACGGTCCACTATTCCATTCCGTGGGACTACTGGCTGCTGGGCTTCACCCAATCCGCCAGCCGCTACCACCAGAGCGTGGCCGGGCTGAGCCAGGACTACGTGTACAGCGGCCAGAACGACAGCGCTGACCTGAAGCTCTCTCGGCTCGTCTACCGCGATGCCAGTCGCAAGACCACCGCCAGCCTCAAGGGCTGGTTGCGACACTCGAAGAACTTCATTGACGACACCGAGGTGCAAACCCAGCGGCGCGCCACCGGTGGCTGGGAGCTGGGCCTGGGCCACAGGGAATTCATCGGCAAGGCCACGCTGGACGTGAACCTGGCGCACAAGCGCGGCACCGGCGCATTCAGTGCGATCGCAGCACCCGAGGAGGCCTTTGACGAGGGCACTTCGCGCATGCGCATCACCACGCTCGATGTGAGCTTCAGCGCGCCGTTCGCGCTGGCCAGCCAGAAGCTGCGTTATGGCGGCACGTTGAGGGTTCAGCGCAACGGCACGCCGCTCACGCCGCAAGACCGCTTCGCCATCGGCGGGCGCTACACGGTGCGGGGCTTTGATGGTGAGTCCAGCCTGTCGGCCGAGCGGGGGTGGACCCTGCGCAACGACCTGGGCTGGACCTTGGGTGGGGATGGGGGCGAATGGGGCCTGGAAGCCTACCTGGGTGTGGACTGCGGCGCGGTGAGTGGCCCCTCTGCTCAATTTCTGGTGGGGCGCAGCCTGGCCGGCGCGGTGCTGGGTGTGCGCGGCCAGCTCAAGCGCATGAGCTACGACGTCTACATCGGCAAGCCCATCAGCCAGCCCATCTCTTTCCGCTCCGCCACTGTCACGGCGGGTTTCAGCCTCTCTGCTTCTTTCTGACTCCAGGGATTCCCATGAACAAGAACCGTCACCGCATCATCTTCAACGCCGCACGGGGCCATCGCATGGTGGTGGCGGAAACGGCCGGCTCCCACGGCGGGGCCGCTGCGGGCGAGGCCGCGTCCGGCTCCACCAGGTCGCTGTTTGCAGATGCCGCCATCGCACGTTCGCTGACGGCTTTGGCGGTTCTGCTGCTGTGCTCCCCCGCGCACCCACAGATCGTCGCCGACCCGAGCGCCCCGAGCAACCAGCGCCCCACCATCCTGCAAACCGCCAACGGTCTGCCGCAGGTCAACATCCAGACACCCTCCGCCGCGGGCGTTTCACGAAACACCTACAGCCGCTTCGACGTTCAGTCCAACGGCGCCATCCTCAACAACAGCCGCACCAACGCGAGCACGCAGCTCGGTGGCCACATCGCCGCCAACCCCTGGCTGGCCACGGGAGAGGCCCGCGTGATCCTCAACGAGGTCCATTCCAGCCGCCCCAGCCACCTCAACGGCTATGTCGAGGTGGCGGGCCGCCGGGCCGAGGTGATCATCGCCAACCCGTCTGGCATCCAGGTCAACGGCGGTGGGTTCATCAACGCCTCGGGCGTGACGCTGACCACAGGCACTGCCGTGATGAACAGCGGCCACCTCGACGCCTTCCGCGTGCAGGGCGGCTCGGTCAACATCGAAGGCCTGGGTCTGGACACCAGCACCGCCGACTACACCACGATTCTCACGCGGGCCATGCAGGTCAATGCGGGCGTGTGGGCCAAGGACCTCACGGTTGTCACGGGCCACAATCAAGTCACCGCGCTGGCCACTGGCGCTGCCGCACAGGCCGCCGCCATCGCAGGGACAGGTGCGGCGCCCACCTTCATGCTCGACGTGGGCGCGCTGGGCGGCATGTACGCCGGCAAGATTCACCTGGTCGGCACCGAGGCGGGCCTGGGCGTGAACAACCGGGGATCGCTGATCGCCCACGAAGGCACCTGGGTGCTCAAGACCGATGGATCGCTCGTGAACACCGGCAAGTTCCAGGCCAAAGGCGACCTGTCCATCCAGACCCTGGGTGCCATCAGCAACACGGGCGATGGTTCTCCTGCAAGTGCCCTCATCAGCAGCCAGGGCCATGCCAGCATCGCCGCCGGCACCACCGTCTCCAACACCGCTCAAGCCGAGATCGCCGCCAGCGGCACGCTCACCGTGAGCGCAGGCGGCGCGCTGGACAACTCAACAGGCACCCTGGCCGCCAGCCAGAGCGCGACGGTCACCAGCGCCGCGCTGAACAACGACAGCGGATTGATCCACGCGGGCGCCGCGCTCACGCTCACCACGGGCGACCTGCACAACACAGCCGGCTCCATCGGCTCCGGTGGGGCACTGCTGGCCACCGTGGGCCAGACCAACAACACCGATGGCGAAATCCTCAGCGCGGGCACGCTCGATCTGACCACCCAGGGCACACTGACCAATGTGCGCGGCCGCCTGCAAGCCGTGGGCAGCAGCACCATCGACACCCAGGGCGCCAGGCTGGACAACACGGCCGGGCGCATTGCCTCGCAGACAAACCTCAGGCTGAACACGGGTGAACTCGTCAACGATGCGCAGACCGCCCAGGCGGGTCTGATCGGCAGCAACGGCGACCTCACCATCCATGCGGGTGCCACCACCAATGGGGCCGACGGTGCCACCCAGTCCAACATCTGGTCCGCGCAAAGCGCGAACATCTCGGCCACCAGCTTCACCAACGCCGGTGTGCTCTCTGGCAGCAACATCCGCCTGGACACCACCGCTGACGTCACCAACGCGATCGGCGCCAGCATGGAGGCCAGCGGTGATCTGCAGATCACCACCACCGCCTTGCTCAGCAACGCCGGCCAACTGATCGCCAACCAGAGCCTGACCCTCAACGCCAGGGACATCGGCAACAGCGGCACCCTGGAGGCCACGCACCAGACGCTGGAGGCCACCGACACCTTCACCAACGCCGCAGGCGCCAGCATCACCGCCTCAGACAGCATCGCCATCGGCGCCCACACCTTCAACAACCGGGGCCTCGTGAATGCCAACGAAACATCTGACCCCGCCGTCCCCAGCCTGGTCCACATCCAGGCGACCACGCTCAACAACACAGGGGCCGGTGCGATCTTCGGCGACCAGATCGCGATGGCCGCCACCACCCTGAACAACCGACCCGAAGCAGGCGGCACCACCGCCCCGGTCATTGCAGCCCGCCAACAGCTCGACATCGGCGTGCAGACCCTGAACAACGAAGACGGTGCACTCATCTACAGCGGCGGCGACATGGCCATCGCCGGCAGCCTGGAGGCGTCACTTTCGGCCGCGGGCCAAGCCCAGGCGATCAACAACCTGAGCGCAGACATCGAAGCCGTGGACGACCTGCGCATGGCCACCCAGACACTCACCAACGAACGGCGCAACGTGTCCGTGAGCCAGGTCAAGGTGTCCGAGCAAACCGCCGAACTGGGCATGCCTTCGTGGTGGGTCAATGGCCACAACCGATTCTTCGACACGCCCATTGAGACCACTTCCAACTACACCCCCCATCAGTTCTACCTGGTCAATCCCGCCAGCATCCTGAGCGACACGCAACTGGTGACGCCGGACGGCACCGTTGTGCGCCGAATCGAAGTCACGCTGGATCCCACGGATTCGGTCTACCACGCAGCATCAGGTGGCTATGCCGGGAACTACGGTGTGCGCGAGCGCATCACCGTGGGCAGTGCAGCCACGGTCGTGCTGTACGCCCGTTTGCGACAGGACGGCGTGGTCAATCCGGACCAGGTCGTTGGCACGACAGACCCCACCGCAACCTACACCTCCAGCGTGTTCGCCTGGCAGCGCGACACGCTGAGCTACTCCGGTGCCTACGGCCGCTGCACCACCAACTGCACGATGCTGGTCGTGGAGCCCGGCTACAACGATCCCCAGAGCACCATCGTGCGCGGCACGCACCGCAATCTGAACGGAACTCACGAAGGCATCGAGCTCACCCGCACCGCCCGCCAGAGCATCTTTGAAGACCGGCTCAACCCAGGCGCGGGCGCCCCCGCGTCGATCCGTGCCGGCGCCAACATGCGGCTGGACATCACCAACGCACTGACCAACCGGTACGCCGACATCCAGGCGGGCGCCGTGCTGGACATGCAGGCCGCAGGCGCTGCTGTGGTCAACGTGGGCCAGACCCTCAAGCGCACCCACCGCTTTCTGAACACCACCCACACCTGGCAGCTGGGCTCGTACGACTGGACCAACCCGGACATCAACGAAGACATCGGCCAGGTGGGAGGCACGCTCTCGGGCGCGCAGCAACTCAGCATCACCGCCCAGAGCCTGAGCAACACCGATCTGGCGCGCAGCACCGGGCTGCCCACCTCTGGCCTGGGTTTCCTGGGCGTCTCGTTGCCCAACGCCACCGCGCCGTTCACCGTGCCCGACAACGCGCTGTTCCAGCCGGCCAGCCCGGGCAGCCACTACCTGATCGAGAGCGACCCCCGCTTCACCGACTACCGCCAATGGCTGGGCAGCGACTACATGTTCGCCGCTCTGGGCAGCGATCCCAACGCGCTCCAGAAACGCCTGGGCGACGGCTTCTACGAGCAAAAGCTCATCCGCGAGCAGGTGGGCCAGCTCACCGGTCGGCGCTTTCTTGAAGGCCATGCCAGTGACGAGGCGCAGTTCCAGGCCCTCATGGACGCCGGCATTGCCTACGCCCAGGCGCACCAACTCGTGCCTGGCGTGGCGCTCTCAGCCGAGCAGATGGCCCTGCTCACCACCGACCTGGTCTGGCTGGTGGAGCGAGAGGTGGTGCTGCCCGATGGCAGCAAGACCAAAGCCCTGGTGCCGCAGGTGTATGTGCGCCAGGTGCCCCAGGGCGACTTTGCGGCCAGTGGCGCGCTGCTGGCGGGCAACAGCGTGTCGTTGCAGATCGCAGAAGACCTGATCAATGCCGGTGGGCGCATCGAAGGCGGCGTGGTCGTGGCCCAGGCCGGGCGCGACCTGAGCAACATCGGCGGGCTGATGCAGGCGCGCAGCGAACTGCTGGCCAGCGCCGGGCGCAACGTCACCATCAGCAGCCCCAGCCACACCACCAGCTTCAGCGGGCAGTACGTCAACCAGAGCCGCACGGAGTTGGCCGGCGTGGGGACCATGCGGGTGGGCAACACCAACGGCGCCAAGCTCGGCATTGAAGCCGGAGGCAACGTGGAGCTGCAAGGCGCCAGCCTGAGCAACGCGGGTGCCGGTGGCAGCACCAACATTCAAGCCGCCGGCGATGTGCGCCTGCAGACCGTGACCGTGGGCAGCACCGACAACACCGAATACAACGCGCGCAACTACCAGCGCAGCAGCCAGAGCCGGGAGATCGGCACCAGCGTGCAGGGCGCAGGCAGCGTCAGCATCCAGGCCGGACGCGACGTCACAGCGCGCGCGGCCAGCGTGAATGCGGGAGACGACCTGAGCGTGAAGGCTGGCAACAGCATCACGCTGGAGGCAGGAAGGTCGGTGAGCGAGAGCGAGAGCAGCCTGTTTGTGCAACGCCGCGGGTTCTTGAGCAAGAAGTCCACCGAAGAATTGCGCAGTTCCGCCAGTGATGTGGCGCTGGGCTCCAGCTTCTCGGGCGGCAATGTGGTGCTGGAGGCCGGGCAGGACATTGCCATCAAGGGCAGCAGCGTCAACGCGCAGGACCTGCTCCTGCTCGATGCCGGGCGCGATGTGGCCATCACGTCGGAGCAGAACACCGAGTCCGGCTCGTATTTCAACGAGAGCAAGAAGTCGGGCTTCAGCGCCAGCGTGATGTCGGGCATTTCTTACGGTAAGAGTCACCAGAACACCAACCAGGCCTACAGCGCTCAAACGCAAGCGGGCAGCAATGTGAGTGGCGCTGAGGTCACGATCCAGTCCGGTCGTGACGCCGTGGTGCGATCGAGCATCGTCATCGCCGACAAGGACCTCACCGTCATTGCCGGGCGCGATGCCCGCGTTGAAGCCGCCAGCGACACTCTGACCAGCACCAACGAGGCCTATTCCAAGTCCAGCAGCATCGGCATCGTGCCGGGCGCCAGCGGGCGCTTCACCACCTTCGGCCAGGCCAAGTCCATGCAGGACGGCACCAGCACCAGCGAGACGGCAGTGCAGAGCCTGCTGAGCGCCAACGCCGGCAGCCTCACCGTGATCGCGGGCACCGACAGTCAATACCAGGGCACCGGCTCCGGCAATGTGGATACGCAAGGTGGCACATTGCTCGCCAAAGACGCCGTGGCCCTCTCAGGCAACAGCGTCACGCTGGGCACGGCCGACAGCCGCAGCGAGAACGAGTTCCACGCCCAGAGCAAGAGCTTCACCATTGGAAGCCAGCTCAGCGGCGCGGTCGGCAGCCTCATCACCCAGCTGGGTGACACGGTGCAGGCCGCGCGCAACACCGACAACGAACGACTGCAGGCCGCCGCCGCGCTCAAGGCGGGTTATGACGCCTACAAGCTCGCTGGCACCACGCTCAACGATCTCACCGCCAGCGCAGGCACGGTGGCCAACCCCGGCGAGCCCGGCTCGGCCGGCATCGGCATCAGCGCCACCATCGGCAGCAGCAAGTCCCGACAGGACGAGCGCCAGACCACGACCCAGCAAACCGGTACCACCATCCAGGCCGCCCAGATCGACATCCAGGCCCGGGAAGGCAATCTATCGGCCACCGGCGCCAAGCTGCAGGCGCAAGACATCAGCCTGCAGGCCGCTGGCGACATTGACCTGCAAGCCGCGAAGAACACCGCCGAACTGCACAGCACCAACAGCGGCAGCAGCGCTGGCGTGGGCGTGACCTTCGGGTTTGGTGAGCAGAACGGCATCAGCTTCCAGGTGAGCGCCAGCCGTGCAAAAGGCAACGGGGAGGGCAGCGAGACCACGCACGACAACACCGTGGTCACCGCCACCAACAGCCTCACGGTGCGCAGCGGCGCCGACACGAACCTGCGCGGCGCACAACTGACGGGGGATACCGTCATCGCCGACATCGGCGGCGATCTGAACATTCAGACCTTGCAGGACACCAGCCGCTACGAGTCGGATCAGAAGAGTTCGGGCTTCAGCGTGAGCCTGTGCATCCCGCCGTTCTGCTACGGCAACGTGGTGACCGGCTCATTGAGCATGGCCAAAGAGCAGATCGACCACGACTTCCAGAGCGCGAAGGCGCAAAGCGGCATTGCGGCGGGCTCGGGTGGCTTCGACATCCGCGTGGCGGGCAACACCGACCTGCAGGGCGGGGCCATCACCAGCAGCGCCACACCAGACAAGAACCAGCTCGCCACCGGCAGCCTGACCTACAGCGACCTCACCAACACGCAGACCACGCGGGCCGAGAGCGAATCGGTGAGCCTGGGCTATGGCGGCGGTTCAGTTGTAGCGACGGTGGCCGCCAACGTCGTCTCCAACGTGTTGGCGGGCGAGATGGGCGAGCGGGGGTTGCCCGAGAACATCACGCAGACCAGCACCACGCAAAGCGTGATCAGCCCGGCCAATGTGAGCATTACCGGCAGCGACTCGGGCGCAACGGATGCGACCAGCGCCGACAACGTGGCCATGCTCA
>NZ_JAKFEO010000032.1:0-2022 GCF_036675665.1 Hydrogenophaga sp.
TCGACCAATTCCCCAACGCGCATCCGCCCGTTGCCCCGGTGTTCTGGAGTTTCCGTGTCATGGTGGGCATGGGCGTGCTGATGCTGCTGGTGTCGTGGTGGGCGTCGTGGACGCTCTGGCGTGCCCGCGGCCGGGCCATGAGGGCCGATGCCGTGCCGTTTTCACGCTGGCAATTGCGGCTGCTTGCCGCGATGACTTTCTCCGGTTGGGTCTCCACACTTGCCGGCTGGTACGTGACGGAAATCGGTCGGCAGCCCTTCATCGTGTACGGCCTGGTGCGCACCGCCGACGTGGTGGCCGATCACGCGCCCGGCATGGTGCTTTCCACACTCATCGCGTACCTCGTCGTCTACGTCTTCCTGTTGTCGTCGTACGTGCTGGTGCTCATGTACATGGCCAGCCACCCTGCGCAACCAACGGCGCAAACGCCGCAGAGCCCCAAGGCGGCAACGCCTATCCGCGGCCCTGCCTGAAAGGAAAACGCGATGACGTTCACCTGGGAATACATGCTGCCGCTGGTTTTCATGGCGGTGATGGGCTTGGCGTTGCTGGCCTACGTCGTGCTGGACGGCTACGACCTGGGCGTGGGCATTCTGCTGCCTTTCGCGAGCGACGATCAGAAAGACGTGATGGTCTCGAGCATCGGGCCGTTCTGGGACGCCAACGAAACCTGGCTGGTGCTGGGCATCGGCGTGCTGCTCGTCGCGTTCCCGCTCGCGCACGGTATCGTGTTGTCGGCGCTGTACCTTCCGGTTGCCGTGATGCTGATCGGCCTGATCCTGCGCGGTGTCTCGTTCGACTTTCGCGTGAAGGCCCGCGCCGCGCACAAGGGCACTTGGAACGTTCTGTTCGCGCTCGGCTCGCTGATGACGGCGATGGCGCAGGGATGGATGCTGGGCAGCTACCTCACCGGGTTCGACCATAGCTGGAAATCGTCCCTGTTCAGCCTGGGTATCGCCCTCACGCTGCCGACGGGTTACGCCATGCTGGGCGCTGGCTGGCTCATCATGAAAACCAGCGACGAGCTGCAGGCCCGGGCCGTGCGATGGGCGCGTCGGGTGCTATGGCCGATGGGCCTGGCGCTGATCGCCATCTCGCTGGCCTCGCCGTTGGTGAGCCAGACCGTGTTCGACCGCTGGTTCGCCATGCCCCAGTTTCTGGGCCTGTTGCCCATCCCAGTCGCGTGCGCCCTCGCGTTCTACGCCGCTTTCCACGTGACTGCCCGGCCGAACGTGGTAGCCGCGGGTTACGGCTGGGTGGTGTTCGCCAGCACCGTGCTGATCTTCGTGCTGGCTTTCATCGGTCTTGCATACAGCCTCTACCCCTACATCGTGATCGACCGCATGACGGTGTGGCAGGCGGCGAGCGCCACCAAGTCGTTGCTGTTCATCTTCGTCGGGGTTGCGATCACGCTGCCCGCGATCATCGTGTACACGATCTTCATGTACCGCGTGTTCTGGGGCAAGGCGCGGGAGCTGAGTTACCTGCCGTAGGCGCTACGCGGGCAGCATCGCCCACAGTGGCACGGCCTCGGCTGCGAGACCGCCAGAGAGCGAGCCGGATCGGCCGCTGACCAGATCTGCCCGTGATAGTGCGCCAGCATGGTCCAGAACCTCAGCATGAAAAAAGAAAGTCTCGCTTTCATATTTCATGGCATCTCTCCACAGACTTTTCGGGTGGAGCAGGTGCCCACCCTACGTCGGCTGTTCGATCAGTCGAAAGAGAAACACCACGCCAAGGGCCGTGGATGGTGGGTGGCCGACGCAGTGAGGTCAAGGAGGCGCCGCCTCCCGTGGCGGGGGACACGAACGGAGTCGGCCACCCGCCGTCCACGGCACGCCGCCACCAACCGGGGACGTACTCGCTTGGCGAACCTAGACGTCAGCCAACTCCACCTGGGGCAGCAGCCGCTGCTGCGCCTCGCGGTATTCGCGCTTCAGGCGCCCCACCAGTTCGGCCGTGCTGACCACCGCCGTCACGGCGCCAATGCCCTGCCCGCAGCCCCAGATGTCTTTCCACGCC
>NZ_JAKFEO010000101.1:0-2014 GCF_036675665.1 Hydrogenophaga sp.
GCTGATGAAGAAGATGGGCGTGCTGCGCGTGCCGGCCCATGCTGAAGAACGCGGCCTGGACCTGGTGGAAGTACCGGCCCAAGCCTACCCGGAGTGGGCCATCACCGGCGCCAGCACCACCACGACCTCCGTCGCCAGCGACGCACCGAGCGCCGCCTATGGCGAAGCCAAACCAGCCTGAAACTGAACCACCTCACGCTGCGCTTCGGCCCCGCGTGACCAACCTGGGAGCAATGCCATGAGCAGTCCAATCACCAGCTGGGAAGGTGCCAGCAGCGTCTTCACCTACGCCGACAAGCCGATGGTGATGGGGTTCATCCTCGTCGTCGCGGTCGCCCTGACGGTCTTCGCCATCTACGCCACCGTGCGTCATGAAAAACACAGCTACAACAGCCCGATGACCAAGAAGTAACCCCCGCCCGACCGGCGCCCCCGTGCGCCGGTCGTTCCTCGCGGCGCCGTGTTCGATCTCGCCGTCTCCCCCCATCCAGCGCCCGCCCCTGGCCGCACGGCCACTGCCTGCCCCTTCACGTGCCGAGTTCGGCACGACGACGCCCAGCCGCCCTGCCTCCCCACCGATCCCTTTCAGGGCGAAGATTGCTGGCGCTACTAAGAAGGTTCCCCAACGTTCACCGCGCCAGCGACGCCTCTCGACGTGCCTGGGCGATGACGCCGACAGACGGTGAATCGCCCCCAGCAGACCGTCCTAGAGGAGCGCCCAGGGCGGCGCCGGGACGCTTATCGCCCAGCTCCGCGATCGGGTGCGCCAATTGGTATTTACTTAGGGAGCGGCAAGCGCATACCCGGCCCACATGCGCGGGCCGTGATCGTGGTCGGAACACGGGGAGTGGGCAGGTAAACGCCTGCAGCGCAGACGTCTGCGGCGACCGCCAGCGAGATGCCCCAAGCACCGCCGGATATGTGGGCGCAAGCGCCATAGAAGTAACTGTCGTGACCTGAAACCACCCTGCACTGCCGGCCCCGGTGCGCGCATCCGAGGCGACAACCGGGCTGAATGAAGTGGACTGCGAAGATGAGTTTGGCGGACATAGTTCAACGTGGCTGGATTGCGGTCGGCGCCGGGGATTTCGATTCCCTGGTGAGTGACTACGAGGAAAACATGACATTCGTCATGCCCGGGCAAACCGACATCCTCGAGGGCCGAGGGTCGTTCCGGGCGGCACTGGATGGCCTCGGCACGCTTCTGCCGCCGGGCTTCGAGATCACCGGCCTGCGCCAGATCGAAGGCGAGAACGAGGTGGTCTCGATCGTCGAGTGGAAGTCCGAGAAGCAGGCGGGCTCGCAGCTCGCGGTGCTGTTCAGGTTCCACGGCGACAAGATCCATGAGGAGCGCTGGTTCATCGACACAGAGCAGTGGAAAAGCGCGTTCTGACGATCCAGGCGAGCAGGAGACGGCCCCGGGCATGCCATGGGAGCCTTGCCCATCCGCGCGCGCCAGCGCCGGTGGCCGCAGCGCGCCTCGAGAATTAGCGCGCCGAAGGGGTGGCGCATCCGCTGCTTGCGCCCGGCGAGTGTTGCCAGCGCGACGGCCAGGACGATGCCCGGTTTGACCCGGACCTGTTCAATGCATGACGAGTCTTCTGTGCATTGAGCAGGCAACGCCATGGCCACGGGCCGCCGCGCCGGACACCCCTGCCCGGCTCAAACCGTCGTCGAGCCGCCGAGCAGCTTGAGGCCGACCACGCCACCGACTATCAGGCCCAGGCAACCCAGGCGCGCCAGCTGCGCCGGTTCGTTCAGCACCGTGATGCCATAGATCGCCGTACCCAGCGCACCTATGCCGACCCACACGGCGTAGGCGGTGCCCACCGGCAGGGTACGCACCGCCAGGGACAGCAGGTACAGGCTGATGACGATAAACAGCGCGCAATACAGGCTGGGCCACAGGCGGGTGAAGCCCTCGGTACGCGGGATCGCCGCGGCGTACATCACCTCGCAACAGCCGGCGGCGAGCAGGGTCATCCAGGCGCCGTAGGTGGTCATGGCAACTCCT
>NZ_JAKFEO010000054.1:0-1962 GCF_036675665.1 Hydrogenophaga sp.
GTCCCCTGCAAGGGGAAAGGGCACTACACGAAGTGAGTGCCAATAGGGGTGTGCCAATTTTCAGCAGGGGCCGGGGTCCGGCTTCGCCGGCCCACAGGCGCCTGTCCCCTGCAAGGGGAGAGGAGGCTACACGAAGTGAGCCTCAACAGGGGTATTCAAGACATCCAGCCACCACCCAACGCCCGGATCAACCCCACCGTCGCCAGGTATTGCGATGCTTTCACCTGCAACGCCTGCCGGCGATTGCGCAGTTCGCTGCGCTGGGCGTCCAGCAGTTCAAGCTGGCTGACAAAGCCGTTGCGGTAGCGCGAGTCCGACAGCACCGTGGCGCGGGTAGCGGAGGCCACCGAGCGCGACTGCGCTTCGGACTGGTCGGCCAGCAGGCGCAGCGCCGACAGCTGGTCTTCCACATCCCTGAACGCCACCAGGATCTGCTCGCGGTAGTTGGCCAATGCGATGTCGAGTTCGGCATTGGCGTTCTGCACACCGGCCTCGCGCCTGCCGCCGTCAAAAATCGGCAGCGAGAACAACGCACCGACACCCCAGGCACGGGTGGAGAGCTTGAACAGGTCGCTGATCTCCGGTGCCGCATAACCGCCAGTGGCCGTTAGCGAGAGCGTGGGAAACCAGGCGGCCTTGGCCACGCCGACACGTGCCTGGGCGGCCTGCATCGTGCTTTGGGCCGCCGACACATCGGGGCGGCGAACCAGCACGGTGCTGGGCACGCCGGCCGGGATCACCGGCAGCGCGGTAGTCCATTCGGCAGGCGCCACCTGGAAGTTCGACGCAACCTCACCGACCAGCACGGCCAGCGCATGCTCCAGCTCGGCGCGGCGGCGGTCAAGTGCGAGCGCTTCCGATTCGGTTGAGGCGACTTCGGTGCGGACCCGTGCCACGTCCAGCTCGGCCACATCGCCCTCCCTGAAGCGCACTTCCGTCAGGCGCAAGGTGTTGCGGTAGGCCTGCAGCGTGTCGCGAACCAGCGTGCGCTCGGTATCCAGCGCGCGCAGGTTGAGGTAGGTCTGGGCCACGTCGGCCTGCACCAGCAGCTGCGTGCTTTTGAGCAGCGCCTCGCGTGATTTGGCGTCCAGCGACGCGGCATCGGACGCGAGCGAGAGCTTGCCGATCAGGTCCACCTCATAGGACAGGTTGGCATTGGCGCTCACCACGGTCTGGGGCACATTGCCGGTCGTGGCGTTTTTCTGGCGCACCGCGCCCGCACCCACGCCGACCTGGGGTGCGCGGTTGGCGTCAGTCGACCGCAGCAGCGCGCGCGCCTGCGCCAGCCGGCCGGCCGCCACCTGCACGCTGTTGTTGTTGCGGCCAGCCTGCTCCACCAGCTGGTCCAGCACCGGGTCAGAAAATACCTTCCACCACGAGCCCTGGGTTTGGGCTTCAGCGGCGGCAGGGGCTGCCGACGCAGCCGGCCCTTTGCTTTCCTTGAAGGCGGTCGGCGTGGCGGGCAGGCTGGAAGGGTCAATCGACGCGCTGGTGGCGCAACCGGCCAGTACCAGCGCCATCACGAGCGGTGCCAGTGCGGCGCGCAGTCGGGGAGAAAAATGATTCAGTCGGTTCATGGTGAACTCCTGGTTCCTTGTTGTTATTTGCAGTGATCGGGGTTATTCATGCTGCTTCAGGGCTGCAGCAGGCTGCGCATTCAGCGCCACGCCACCGCCGGCCTGGCTGCCTGCAAACGCTTCAAGGTGCGGCACTTCGCCGTGCAGCTTGAGCGGCCGGTTGCCGGTCAGGGCGCGCAGCGTGACGTAGAACACCGGCGTCAGGAACAGGCCGAAAGCCGTGACACCAATCATTCCCGAGAACACGGCGACCCCCATGGCGTGGCGCATTTCCGCACCGGCGCCGGTCGACAGCACCAGGGGCAGCACGCCCATGATGAAGGCCAGGGAGGTCATCAGAATGGGACGCAGGCGCAGGCGGCTCGCTTCAATCGCAGCCTGCAGC
>NZ_JAKFEO010000081.1:0-1940 GCF_036675665.1 Hydrogenophaga sp.
CAGCCCCAGGGCCGTGCGCGTCACGACCAGGTACAGCACTGCAAACACCGTCGCCACGATAAAGAGCGAGACGGGCAGGCTCAACAAGTAGCCGCCGCCCAGAAAGAAATAAGGCGCGTAGTAAATGGTGATGATCTGCCCGCCGGTGATCAACTGCGCAATGCCGCGGCCGGCCACCATGAGGATCAGCGTGGCGATGATCGGTTGCATGCCGACCTTGGCCACCAGCAGTCCATTCCACAGTCCGCACAGCAGCGCGATGCCCAGCGCCGCCAGAATCGCCAGCGGCATCGGGAAGCGGCTCACGCTTCCCGACACCGACCCGCCAATCATCCAGGCGACCAGCGCTGCTGCGATCGCCACCACGGCCCCCACAGAAATGTCGATGCCGCGTGTGGCGATCACCAGCGTCATGCCCAGCGACACCAGCACCAGCGGCGCCGCGCGGTTGAGGATGTCGATCAGGCTGCCGTACAGATGGCCATCGCGCCATTCGATGTGCAGAAAGCTCGCGTTGAATGCCGTATTCACGGCCAGCAACAGTGCCAGCGTCAGCACCGGCCAAGCGAGGCGATGCCGTAGCGCCGCCGTCAGGAAGGGTGAGGCGGCGTCAGACATGTTCGGCTGCGATCAGTTCATACACGGCGTCTTCGCTGCTGCCCGCAGGCAGTTCGCCCACTTTGCGGCGGTCGCGCAGCACCACGATGCGGTGCGCCACGCGCACCACCTCGCTCATTTCGGAAGAGATGAAGACCACGGCCATGCCGGCCTGCGCCAGGCGCAGGATCTGTTCCATGATTTCCTGCTTGGCGGCCACGTCGATCCCGCGTGTCGGTTCGTCCAGGATCAGCAGGCGCGGCTCGGTCGCGAGCCAGCGCGCGATCATGGCCTTTTGCTGGTTGCCGCCCGACAGCAGGCCGATGGGCGTGTCCACGCTCGCGGTCTTGATACCCAGCGCCTGGACAAACCGTTCGGCCAATGCGGTCTGTTCGTCCCGTGACAAAAAGCGGCGCACGCCCATACGCGCCTGCAGCGCGAGCGCGATGTTCTCTCGCAGCGACAGCTCGGCCACGATGCCGTCGGTCTTGCGCTCCTCGGGGCACAGCGCCAGGCCGTGCCGGATGGCATCGGCGGGGTTGGAAAATGTCACCGCCTGGCCATCGATCTTGAGCACGCCGCGATCCGGCGCTTCAAGGCCAAACAGCAGCCGTGCCAGCTCTGTGCGCCCCGCGCCGAGCAGCCCGGCCAGACCCACCACCTCGCCGGCACGCACGCGCAGGTCCACCGGCTGCAACTGGCCGCACTGGCCCAGGCCCTCGGCTTGCAGCAGCGCCGGTGCCGCGCCGTCGAACACGGGAGACACCGCCGCGCTGGCGGACTGCGCCGCCAGCTCCCGGCCCAGCATGGCGGCGATCAATGCCTGGGGGCCCAACTCGCTGGCGGGCCACTCACCCACCCAGCTGCCGTTGCGCAGCACCGTGATGCGGTCCGACACCGCATACACCTGGTTGAGAAAGTGGGTCACAAAAACGATGGCCAGGCCGTCGTCGCGCAGACGGCGCAACACCTCAAAGAGCTTTTGCACTTCGTCATCGTCCAGGCTGGAGGTGGGCTCGTCGAGAATCAGCACTTTCGACTCAACGCTGATGGCGCGCGCTATCGCCACCAACTGCTGCACTGCGACCGGATAGCTGGCCAGCAAGCGCGTGACGTCAATGTCCAGACCCATGCGCGCCACCAGCGCGCGCGCGCGACGGATCACCGCGGTCCAGTCGATGCGGCATCCCTGCGCGATACCGCAACGCGGGTAACGGCCGGCAAAGATGTTCTCCGCCACCGAGAGATTGGGGCAGAGATTCACCTCCTGGTAGACCGTGCTGATGCCCAGGCGTTGGGCGGCCAGGGGCGAGTCGGGCCGCACCGGCTTGCCGGCAAGCCGC
>NZ_JAKFEO010000076.1:0-1918 GCF_036675665.1 Hydrogenophaga sp.
TGAGGGTCGGCCGGCAGTTGCTGCATTGCAACATCAAAGGCTGAAGAGCTGCGCAGGCGTCGCACAATACGCGATCCCGGGTCGTCCCGGCCTTTACCCGCGCGAAGACGGGGCCCCCTTCGTGCAAACAAGCAAAAACTCGCTCGCGGCACTCACCCTCGGCGCCATCGGCGTCGTCTACGGCGACATAGGAACCAGCGTCCTGTACGCGGTCAAGGAGGTGTTCGGCTCCGGCCACGTGCCCTTCACGGTGGGCAATGTGTACGGGATCCTGTCGATCTTCTTCTGGACGCTGACGGTCATCGTCTCGATCAAGTACGTGGTGCTGGTGCTGCGTGCCGACAACAACGGCGAGGGCGGGCTGGTCGCGATGCTGGCGCTGGCCTCGCAGGCGATCAAGGACAAGCCGCAGCTGCGCGCGGTGCTGCTGGCCCTGGGGATCTTCGGAACCTGCCTGTTCTACGGCGATGGCGTGATCACGCCGGCGATTTCGGTGCTGTCGGCGGTGGAGGGGCTGGAAGTGGTGTCGCCCCGCTTCGTCGAATGGGTGATCCCGCTGACGCTGCTGATCCTGTTCGGCCTGTTCGCCTTCCAGAAGCACGGCACCAGCGGCGTCGGACGCTACTTCGGGCCGGTCACCTCGCTGTGGTTCGTGGTGCTGGCGGTGCTGGGCGTGTCCAACATCGTGGACCACCCGCAGATCCTCACGGCCATCAGTCCGCACCATGCGCTGGGATTCATGTGGCGCAACCCGGGCACCACCTTCATCATCCTGGGCGCGGTGGTGCTGTGCGTGACCGGGGCGGAGGCGCTCTATGCCGATCTCGGGCACTTCGGCAAGAAGCCGATCCGGCTGGCCTGGTTCGCCATTGCCATGCCGGCACTCACGCTCAACTACTTCGGGCAGGGCGCGTTGTTGCTGGAGCGGCCCGAGGCGGTAAGGAACCCGTTCTACATGATGGCGCCCGACTGGGCGCTGCTGCCATTGGTGGCGCTGGCCACCGGGGCCACGGTGATCGCGTCGCAGGCACTGATCACCGGCGCCTTCAGCGTGACCAAGCAGGTGATGCAGCTGGGCTACCTGCCACGGCTGAACGTGCAGCACACCAGCGTGCGCGCGACCGGGCAGATCTACATCCCGGTCGTCAACTGGGGCCTGTTCGTGGCCATCGTGCTGGCGGTGGTGCTGTTCCGTTCGTCCAGCAATCTGGCTGCAGCTTACGGCATCGCCGTGACGCTGGATATGCTGATCACGACCGTGCTGACCTTCTTTGTGATCCGCTACGGCTGGCACTATCCGTTGTGGCTGTGCATCCTGGCGACCGGCTGGTTCTTCGTGGTCGACCTGACCTTCTTCGCCTCCAACATGCTCAAGTTGCTGCATGGGGGCTGGTTCCCGCTGGCCATCGGCGGCGCGATCTTCACGCTGATGATGACCTGGAAGCGTGGCCGCGCCATTCTCAACGACAAGCTGCGCAGCGACGCCATCGACCTCAAGAGCTTCCTGGATGCGGTGTTCGTCAACCCGCCAACGCGGGTCGAGGGCACGGCGGTGTTCATGGCCGCGGAACCGGGCTCGGTGCCCAACGCGCTGCTGCACAACCTCAAGCACAACAAGGTGCTGCACGAGCAGAACCTGTTCGTCACCGTGCGCAGCCACGAGGTGCCCTGGATCGGCATGGGCAAGCGGCTGGAGATGGAGTCGCTCGGGCGCAATTGCTGGCAGGTGGTGATCCACTACGGCTTCAAGAACGACTACGACGTGCCGCGCGCGCTGGAGCAGTTGCGCGGCCGCGGCTGCGAGCTGCAGGCCATGACCACCAGCTACTTCCTCTCGCGCGACCTGGTGGTGCCCACCATGGGCGGCGGCATGGCGCCCTGGCGCGAGAAGCTGTTCGCGCAGATGCACCACAACGCC
>NZ_JAKFEO010000069.1:0-1914 GCF_036675665.1 Hydrogenophaga sp.
TCATGTGCGCAGCTCCGCCATCGACAGGTTGGCGCCCGGCCAGTGGGCCAGCAGTTTCTGGGTCAGGCCGCTCAGGGCCCAGCCCACGGCGCCGATCCACAGCAACTGGGCGTACATCTGGTCGAACCGCAAGGCCTGCTGCGCCGACATCATCCCGTGGCCCAGCCCACGCGGGTTGAGCACGATCTCCACGGTGACTGCCACCACCAGTGCCATCGCCAGCGCCAGCCGCAGTCCCACGGCAATGCGCGCCATCGCGGCCGGCAACACGATCGCAAAGGTCCGCCGGGCGGTCGACATCTCCAGCACATGCGCCACTTCCAGCAGGCGCGGCTCGATGCCACGCACTGCCGCGATGGTGACCAGCAGCACCGGCCAGAGACAGGCGAAGGCGACGACCGAGGCTTCCATCTTCACGCCGAAACCGAACAGCATCAGCGCCAGCGGAATGAGCGCGACCGAGGGGACCGGCCGCATGGCGTCGACCGAAGGGCCGACGATGCGCTCGAGCCGCGGCATCAGCCCCAGCATCACGCCCAGCGCCAAACCCACGGCGGAGGCGATGGCGAATCCCAGCAGCGCAGCCTCGAAAGTTTCACGCGTCGCGGCCAGGAGGGTGCCGTCGGCAATACCCTGCCAAAGCGCGCGCGCCACCTCGACGGGCCGCGACACCGATTCCAGCCGCAGCGAAGGCACATGCCACAGGCCTTCCCACAGCACCAACAGCATCAACGGCACCACAGCGCCGAGCCAGGAGCGCTTCATCAGTGGCCCTCCAGCAAACCGTGCAGATGGTGGCGAAGCTCGAGGAAGCGGCTGTCCTCCCGGGTGGTGAGCTGGTGCCGCGGCCAGGGAATATCCACCGCCACTTCTTCCACGATGCGCCCCGGGTTGCTGCCCAGCACGATGACCCGGTCGCCCAGGTAAATGGCCTCCTCCAGATCGTGGGTGATGAACACGATCGTGGTGTCGTGATCGGCGGCCAGCCGCGCCACTTCGTCTTGCAGGTTCTGGCGCGTGATGGCGTCCAGCGCGCCGAAAGGCTCGTCCATCAACAGCAACTTCGGTTGCTGGGCCAGGCAACGCGCGATCTGCACCCGCTGCTGCATGCCGCCGGACAACTGGTTGGGGTAGCGGTCCACGGCCGCCGCGAGATTCATGGTGGCGGCCAAGGAGGCAACGCGCTCGGGATGCTCGGCTTTGGGCACGCCGCAGCTTTCCAGCGCCAGCGCAATGTTGCCGGCGGCCGTGCGCCAGGGCAGCAGCGCGCGGCCGTAGTCCTGGAACACGATGGCGCGCTCGCGCGAGGGGGCGATCACCTTCTGGTTCTCGAACCGCACCTCGCCGTCGCTGGGTTGGTTCAGGCCCGCCAGCAGGCGCAGCAGCGTGGTCTTGCCGCAGCCCGAGGCGCCCACGATGCACAGGAACTCGCCCGGCACGACCGAGAAGCTCATGCGGTCGATGACGGTACGGCCAGCAAAGCGCATGCTGATCTCGCGCACGTCCAGGGCCAGGTTCGGCGTGGGGGAAAGCATCGAAAAAGTCTCCTTGAGAATCAAGCCAGTGCCGCGGCCACGGCGCGGCGTGCCAGGACGCCGACGAGGTGGGCGCGATACTCGGCTGTGGCATGGATGTCGCTGTTCAAGGTGGATGCATCCACCGCCAGGTCCGCCAGTGCCTCGGGCTCGAAGCGCCGGGCCAGCGCCTGCTCCATCTCTTGCACGCGGAACACGCAGGCCCCGGCGCCCGTCGCGGCGACGCGCGGACCGGCCTCGGTTTGCGCCACGAACACGCCGACGAGGGCGAAGCGCGACGCCGGATGCCTGAACTTCATATAGGCGGCGCGGCGCGGCACAGGAAACTCGACCGCGGTGATCAGCTCGTCGGGCCGCAGCGCGGTCTCGAACAGACCGA
>NZ_JAKFEO010000022.1:0-60481 GCF_036675665.1 Hydrogenophaga sp.
GACCTGAAGCGCGGCATCGACAAGGCTGTGGAAGCCCTGATCGCCGAGCTGAAGAAGGCCTCCAAGGCCACCACGACCAGCAAGGAAATCGCCCAGGTCGGCTCCATCTCCGCCAACAGCGACACCAGCATCGGCGACATCATTGCCAGCGCCATGGACAAAGTGGGCAAAGAAGGCGTGATCACTGTGGAAGACGGCAAATCGCTGCAGAACGAGCTCGACGTCGTTGAAGGCATGCAGTTTGACCGTGGCTACCTCTCGCCCTACTTCATCAACAACCCCGAGAAGCAGTCGGCCCTGTTGGACAACCCCTTCGTGCTGCTGTACGACAAGAAGGTCTCCAACATCCGTGACCTGCTGCCCACGCTGGAGCAGGTGGCCAAGGCCGGCCGTCCGCTGCTGATCATTGCCGAAGACGTCGAAGGCGAAGCCCTGGCGACCTTGGTGGTCAACACCATCCGCGGCATCCTGAAAGTGGTGGCTGTGAAGGCTCCTGGCTTCGGCGATCGCCGCAAAGCCATGCTGGAAGACATCGCCATCCTGACCGGCGGCAAAGTGATCGCCGAAGAAGTCGGCATGACGCTGGAAAAAGTGACCCTGGCCGATCTGGGTTCGGCCAAGCGCATCGAAGTGGGCAAGGAAAACACCACCATCATCGACGGCGCCGGCGCTGCTGCTGACATCGAAGCCCGCGTCAAGCAAGTGCGTGTGCAGATCGAAGAAGCCACCAGCGACTATGACCGCGAGAAGCTGCAAGAGCGCGTGGCCAAGCTGGCCGGTGGCGTGGCTGTCATCAAAGTCGGTGCTGCCACCGAAGTCGAGATGAAGGAAAAGAAAGCCCGCGTGGAAGACGCCCTGCACGCCACGCGCGCCGCAGTGGAAGAAGGCATCGTTGCTGGTGGTGGCGTGGCTCTGCTGCGTGCCCGTCAGGCCGCTGGCACCATCAAAGGTGACAACGCCGACCAGGACGCCGGCATCAAACTGGTGCTGAAAGCCATCGAAGCGCCTCTGCGCGAGATCGTGGCCAACGCCGGTGGCGAGCCGTCGGTGGTGGTCAATGCCATCCTGGCTGGCAAAGGCAACTACGGCTTCAACGCTGCCAACGACACCTACGGCGACATGATCGAAATGGGCATTCTGGACCCCACGAAAGTGACCCGCACCGCGCTGCAGAACGCCGCTTCGGTGTCCAGCCTGATGCTGACGACCGAAGCCATGGTGGCCGAATCCCCGAAGGATGACGCGCCTGCCATGGGTGGTGGTGGAATGGGCATGGGCGACATGGGCGGCATGGGCATGTAATTGCTCCTTGCCTGAGACGCCATGCCGGCGTTGCAAGGGCTTGCCGTGGCGCTGCCACTGTCTACGCCCTTGCGCCTTGGCCTGGCGCCTCATGCTGCGTCGGAATGCATCACTGCAGGCCGACAGGGAACCCCAAGAAAAAACCCCGCGAGGCAACTCGCGGGGTTTTTTCATTTCTGCTTCGCTGTTCGCGCACCCAAAGCGTGCGTGCCCGGCTTGGCCGGACGGCGATTTGCTGACGCGAAGCGGCTGATGAGCCGTCCGGCCAAGCCGGGCACGCACGCGCTCCAAGCCAAAGAGCAAACACTCAGCGCATCAAAGCTTCCAGCTTGATGGTGTCAGCCACAAACGCCCGGATGCCTTCAGCCAGTTTCTCGGTCGCCATCGCATCCTCGTTCAGAGCAAAGCGGAAGCTGGCTTCGTCGTGGGTCACGACAGGTATGTCCATGGCTTTTGCAGCTTTGGCATCGAGCGCGCGGCTCAAGGGCGCCTCGTTGGCGGCCAGTTGGGCCAGCAGGTCGGGGCTGATGGTCAACAAATCGCAACCGGCCAGCGCCGTGATCTGGCCCACGTTGCGAAAGCTCGCACCCATCACCTCGGTGGGGATGCCGTGCTTTTTGTAATAGTTGTAGATGGCGCGCACCGACACCACACCAGGGTCGTTGGCACCGGCCATGGCGGCCTCGTCCCAGGCGGCACCGGCGCTCTTCTTGTACCAGTCGTAGATGCGGCCCACGAATGGGGAGATCAGTTGCACCTTGGCGTGCCCGCAAGCCACCGCCTGGGCAAATGAAAACAGCAGCGTGAGGTTGGTGTGGATGCCGTCGCGCTCCAGTTGCGCCGCGGCCTGGATGCCTTCCCAGGTGGAGGCGACCTTGATCAGCACGCGCTCCGCAGACACACCCTCGCTCTGGTACAGCTCGATGATGCGGCGCCCACGGGCCACCGTGGCCTCGGTGTCAAAACTCAGGCGGGCGTCCACTTCGGTCGACACGCGCCCCGGAATCAGCTGCAGGATCTCGCAGCCGAAACGCACCAGCAACCGGTTCGTGACCTCGTCCAGCCCCTGGTCTCCGTGCTGTGCAACAGCGTCTTTCAGCAGGTGGGCGTACTCGGGCTTTTGCACCGCTTTGAGGATGAGCGATGGATTGGTCGTGGCGTCGTGTGGGGCAAACGCGGCGATCTGCTTGAAATCGCCGGTGTCGGCCACCACGGTGGTGAATTGTTTGAGGGCGTCGAGCTGGTTCATGGAACGGATTATCCGACAAACTTGGTAATAAAATTTCATTCCTTGCTGTCACCAGGTACTCCCCATGCTCGACCGGATCAAAGCCTCCCTGCCTTCGCTGGCGCCCGCCGAGCAACGTGTTGCCAAGCTCGTGCTGCTGGACCCCCGCACTTTTGCCAGCCTTCCGGTGACCGAGCTCGCCGAGCGCTCCCACGTGAGCAAGCCCACTGTGGTGCGCTTCTGCCGCAGCATGGGCTACGACGGCCTGTCCGACTTCAAGCTCAAACTCGCCGGCACCGTGAGCGAGGGCGTGCCCTTCATCCACCGCAGCGTGGACGTGGACGACAAGACAAGCGACGTGCTGGTCAAGGTCATCGACAACACGGTGGCGGCGTTCCTGAAGTACCGCAACGACGCCTCCAGTCACGCGATCGAGAAGGTGGTGGACGCGCTGGTGGCGACCTACAAGCACAAGGGCCGCATCGAGTTTTACGGCGCGGGCAACTCCGGCATCGTCGCGCAGGACGCACAGCACAAGTTTTTCCGCCTGGGCATCAACGCCATTGCGTACAGCGACGGTCACATGCAGGTGATGAGCGCCTCACTGCTTGGCCCCGGCGACTGCGTGGTGATCGTCTCCAATTCGGGCCGCACGCGCGACCTGATGGACGCAGCCGACATCGCGCGCAAGCACGGCGCCACCGTGATCACCATCACCACCAGCGGCACACCGCTGGCCCAGGCCGGCCACATCCACCTCTCTGCCGACCACCCCGAGGGCTACGACCGTTACAGCCCGATGACCTCCCGTTTGATGCATCTGATGGTGATCGACATCGTGGCCACCTGCCTGGCGCTGCGCATCGGTGGCACCAAACTGCAGCCGCTGCTGAAGGAAATGAAGAACAATCTGAAAAGCAAACGATACGCGTGACCATGCGCGTTGCGCAAAGATCACGCGTCCCCCTGCGCCGCTGACGCGGCTTCCCCCAGAGGGGGACGATGCCTGTGGCCCGGCAGAGCCGGTTCCACGGCATCCTGGACTCAGGCACGTTGCGCCGGAAGCAGCGGGTCTAAATCCTGCCCTCTTCCACCGCGTGACACGCGATGCGGATGCCGCCGAGGTCCAGCAGGTTCGGGCGCTCGTTGCGGCAGCGGTCGTTCGCGTGCGGGCAGCGCGGGTTGAAGGCGCAGCCGCTGGGTGGGTTCAGCGGGTTGGGCACTTCGCCGGACACCGGCGTACGCGCCCTGCCCGTGTCGTGCATCTTCGGAATCGCATCCAGCAGCATGCGCGTGTAGGGATGGCGCGGGCTGTCGAACAGCGTGTGCTTGGGCGCGAGCTCGACCAGGCGGCCGAGGTACATCACGCCCACCTGGTCGCTCACGTGGCGCACCACCGCCAGGTTGTGGCTGATGAAGAGATACGTCAGACCGCGCTCGCGTTGCAGGTCTTTCATGATGTTGAGCACCTGGGCCTGCACGCTCACGTCCAGCGCGCTGGTGGGCTCGTCACACACCAGAAACTCGGGTTGCGTGGCCAGCGCCCGCGCGATCGAGATGCGCTGGCGCTGGCCGCCCGAGAACTGGTGCGGGTACTTCACGCGGTCCAGGGGCGACAGGCCGACCGACCTCAGCAAGTCGTCGACCCGAGCACGCAAGGCGTCCGGCTCGGTCTCGATCTCGTGTTCGCGCAGTGGCTCGGCAATGATGTCTTCCACGCGCCAGCGCGGGTTCAGGCTGGCGTAGGGGTCCTGGAAAATCATCTGGATGCGGCGGCGCAGCTTGCGCCCTTCGGGTGTCTTGAACGCCGCATGCGCGTCCTGCCCGTCGAACTCGAAGCCACCGCGGGTGGGTTCGTACAGGCCCACCAGCAATCGCGCCACAGTGCTTTTCCCGCAACCCGACTCCCCCACCAGCGCCAGCGTCTGGCCGCGCGGGATGTCGAACGACACGCCGTCCACCGCGCGCAGCAGTTGGCGCGGCTGGCGCTCGATCACGCGGTTGAGCCAAGGCGCCGAGACATCGAAGGTCTTGGCCAGGTCGGTGGCGCGCACCAGCGGTGCGCTGGTGGCGGCCTCGGTGGTGGCGGCGGACACGGCAGCGTGTGTCTGCGCGGTCTGCGACTGGATGGCCTGGGCCTGCACGGCCCGCTCGAACATGTCGGCGCTCATGCAGCGACACCCGCGGTGGCGTGCAGCCAGCAGGCGGCGCGCGTGGCGCCGGCCGCCAGCAGATCGGGGCGGTCCACATGGCAGCGGTCGAACACCTTCTCGCAGCGCGGGTTGTAGGCGCATCCTGTCGGGATCGCATTGAGACGCGGCATGGCGCCATCGATCTGGTGCAGTCGCTCGCGATCCATGCTCATGTCTGGAATGCAGGCCATCAGACCTGCGGTGTAAGGGTGGGCGGGGTGGTTGATGACCTCGTGCACCGGCCCGATCTCGGCGATGCGTCCGGCGTACATCACGGCCACGCGGTCGCAGGTTTCGGCGATCACCCCCATGTCGTGCGTGATGAGCATCACCGCCGCGCCGCGCTGTTTGCAGATCGTCTTGAGCAGCGTGATGATCTGCGCCTGGATCGACACGTCGAGCGCTGTGGTGGGTTCGTCGGCCACGATGAGTTGCGGCTCGGCGGCGAGCGCCAAGGCGATCACCACCCGCTGGCGCATGCCGCCACTGAACTGGTGCGGGAAGTGGTCGATGCGCTGCTCGGCCGCCGGTATGCCGGTGTCCTTGAGCAGTTCGATGGCACGCTTGCGCGCCTCGGCCTGCGTGACAGGCAGGTGGGTGGTGATGGTCTCGATGAGCTGGCGGCCCACCGAATACAGCGGATTGAGCGAGGTCAGCGGGTCCTGAAAGATCGCGCCGATCTTGCGCCCGCGCACTTTGCGCATCTCTTCGTGTGGCAGGTTGTCGATGCGCCGGCCATGCAGCAGGATCTCACCCGAGGCCACACGGCCCGGCGGCTCGAGCAAGCCGATGATGGAAGCACCGGTAAGCGACTTGCCCGCGCCGGATTCGCCCACCACACCGAGGATTTCGCCCGGTGCGATGTCGAACGAGATGTCGTCGAGGGCACGCAGCGTGCCGCGGCGGCCGGGAAATTCGACGACGAGGTTCTTGACTTGAAGCAGGCTCATGTTCAGCGCAGTCGTGGGTTCAATGCATCGCGCAGCCAGTCGCCCAGCAGGTTCACGCTGAGTGCGATCAGCACCAGCATGGCGCCCGGAAAAATGGTGATCCACCACTCGCCGGAGAACAGGTAGTCGTTGCCCACGCGGATGAGCGTGCCCAATGACGGCGACGTGGGCGGCGCGCCCACGCCCAGGAACGACAGCGTGGCCTCGGTGATGATGGCCGTGGCCACCTGAATGGTGGCGAGCACCAGCACCGGACCCATGACGTTGGGCAGCACGTGGCTGCGCATGATGCGCAACGGTGCCACGCCGGTCACGCGAGCCGCCTGCACGTATTCCTTGTTGCGCTCCACCAGCGTGGAGCCCCGCACGGTACGCGCGTACTGCACCCAGCCGGTGAGCGTGATCGAGATGATGAGCACGCCGAAAGCCAGCGCCTCGTGCGCATTGGGAAACAAGGCACGACCCACACCGGCAATCAACAAGGCCACCAGGATGGGGGGGAAGGACAACATCACGTCGCACAAGCGCATGAGCAGGCTGTCGACCCATCCACCCAGAAAACCGGCGGCCAGGCCAAACGACACACCGATCACCACCGAAAGCACCACCGAAGCCAGCCCCACCGCCAGCGAGATGCGCGCACCGTACATGAGTGCAGAGAGGATGTCGCGGCCCTGGTCGTCGGTGCCCAGCAGGAAGTTGCGCGAACCCTCAGGACTCCAGGCCGGCGGCAGGCGCGCGTTGGACAGTTCCAGCGTGGCCAGGTCGAACGGGTTGTGTGGTGCCACCCAGGGCGCGAACACGGCGCAGAAAATGCAGATGAACGCGATCACCGCCGCCACGATGGCAGTCGGTGAGGTGCGGAAGCTGTGGCCGACATCGCTGTCGAACCAGCGGTGCAGAAGAGAAGTCAACGGAAAGTCCTTGGAAATGCAACGAGGAAAGAGAGGGCCCAACCAGAGCTCGCGAGGGTCCGGCTCCGCCGGCCCCAGCGTGCGTCCCCCCACCGGGGGGAAGCCGCCGCAGGCGGCGCAGGGGGGCCTCTATTTCACGGACATGTAGCGGAACGGCATGAAGTTGTCGGCCAGCTGGACCAGGGTCACGTTGCTTGCCACACCCCAGGCCAGCGCCTGCTGGTGCAGAGGCAGGTGGCCGATGTCGTCGGAATGCAGCTTGAAGGCCTGCTTGATCAAGGCGTCGCGTTTGGCCTTGTCGGTCTCCGACTGGATCTGCACAGTCAACTCGTCAATCTTGGGATTGCAGTACGCACCCAGGTTGAACTGGCCGCTGCCCTTGTCGTCCACACAGCGGATCAGCGCATTCAGGGCGTTGTGCGAGTCGTAGGTGCCCGGGGTCCAGCCCAGCATGTAGAAGCTGGTGTCGCGCTTGAGGACTTTGGGGAAATAGGTGCCCTTGGTCTCGGCTTGCAGGAGGATCTTCACGCCCACCCGTGCAAGGTTGGCCGCCACAGCCTGGCAGATCGCGCCGTCGTTCACGTAACGGTCGTTCGGACAGTTCATGGCCACCTCGAACCCGTTGGGATAGCCTGCCTCGGTGAGGAGCTTCTTCGCCGCGTCGGGGTCGTAAGGCAGGCGCGTGTTCATCGACTCGTCAAAGCCGTTGATGCCCGGGCCCACCAGCAGTGCGGTGGGTTTCGAGGCGCCGCGCATCACCGTGCGCTGGATACCGTTGATGTCGATCGCCTGGTAGAAAGCCTGGCGCACGCGCTTGTCCTTGAACGGGTTCTTGCCCTTGACATTCGAGAACAGCAGTTCGTCGCGTTTCTGATCCATGCCGAGGAAGATGGTGCGCAGCTCGGGGCCCTGCATCACCTTGCTCTTGCCGCTGGCGTTGATGCGCGCCACATCCTGCAGCGGCACCGGCTCGATGACGTCGACCTGGCCCGACAGCAGCGCGGCCACGCGCGTGGAGTCGTTGCCGATGGGCGTGTACTCCACGTTGATCACATTGCCTTCGATCTTGCCCCAGTAGTTGCCGTTGCGCACGAAGCTGGTCTTGATGTTGGGCTGGCGCTCGCGCAGGCGGAAAGGTCCGGTGCCGTTGGCACGAAACGAAGCGGCATTCTCGATGCCCTTGCGGCGATCCACCGGGCGCGTGGCCTGGTTCTCTTCGGACCACTTCTTGTTCATGATGAACAGCAGCGAGAGCACGTCGGGCAGGATGGGGAACGGTCCCTTGGTTTCGATGTCGACCGTGAAGTCATTGACCTTGCGGACTTCCTTCACATCGTTGGTGTAGCTCTTCATGTCCGAGCCTTCGCCAGACGCGCGAGCGAAAGTGAACAGCACGTCATCGGCCGTGAACGGCGCGCCGTCGTGGAATGTCACGCCTTTGCGCAACTCGAAGCGCCAGACGCTGGGCGAGGTCTGCTTCCAGCTCGTGGCCAGTGCGGGCACCAGCTTGAGGTTCCGGTCGCGCCCCACCAGTGGCTCGTACACGTTGTTCGTCACGCTGAGTTGCAGCGATTCGTTGAGCGAATGCGGGTCCATGGAGAGCGCATCGCCCTGGTTGCCGATGCGGATGGTCTGTGCGCTGGTCGAGCCCACGGCGAAGACCGCGGACATCACCAGACCGCTGACCAGTGTCTTGTTGAACTTCATGCATCACTCCTTGCGTGGTTGGAAACTGTGGAAGCCATTTGAGCAGGCTTGGCGTGTGCGTCGGCCAAGGGCATGCCATGCTCAATCAGGCCGGCGTGCAGCGCGGCACCCAGAGGCAGCACCTCGTCGTTGAAGTCGTAGCGGCTGTTGTGCAGGTAGCACCCACCCATGCCGCTCTCCAGGCCTTGCCCCAGGCGCAGATAGGCGCCGGGTCTGGCCTGCAGCATGAACGAGAAATCTTCGGCGCCCATGCTCGGGTCCATGTTGCGGTCCACGTGGTCGTGGCCCAGCAGTTTCTGCGCCACGTCGGCCGCGAAGCGCGCCTCGGCGGCGCTGTTGACCGTGGCAGGGTAGATGCGCTCGTACTTCACATGGGCCGCAGCGCCCAGACCCAGCGCCACGCCCGAACACACCTCTTGCAGGCGCTGCTCGATCATGTTCTGCACTTCGGCGTTGAAGGTGCGCACCGTGCCCACCAGCGTGGCGTTGCCCGGCATCACGCTGAAGGCACCCATGTCCCCGGCCTGCATGGCACAAATGCTGATGACCGCGCTGTCGATGGCGCGCACGTTGCGCGAGACGATGCTCTGCACCGCGGTGATGATGTGCGCGGAGACCAGCACCGGGTCCACCGTCTGGTAGGGATGCGCGCCGTGGCCGCCCTTGCCGGTGATCTCGATGGTGATGCGGTCGGCCGATGCCATCATCGGGCCGGGGTTCACACCCACGGTGCCTGGTTTCATCTGCGGCCAGTTGTGCATGCCGTAGACCGACTGCACCGGGAAGCGCTCGAACAGCCCGTCTTCGATCATGGCCTTGGCGCCCGCAAACCCTTCTTCACCGGGCTGGAAGATCAACACCGCCGTGCCATCGAACTGCCTGGTTTCTGCCAGGTAGCGGGCGGCACCCACCAGCATGGTGGTATGCCCGTCGTGCCCGCAGCCGTGCATCATTCCGGGCCTGGTGGACTTCCAGGCAAAGTCGTTGTGCTCGGTCATGGGCAACGCGTCCATGTCGGCGCGCAGACCGATCATGCGGCCGCTCTCGCGGTGCTGACCGTGAATGACAGCCACCACACCGGTCTTGCCGATGCCGGTGTGGATCTCGTCGACACCGCACACTTTGAGCGACTCCACCACGCGTTGTGCCGTGTAGTGTTCTTCGAAGCCGATTTCAGGATGGGCGTGCAGATCGCGCCGCAGCGCAGTGAGATCGGGGTGGAAAGCTGCGATGTGCGCAAACGCGCGCCCATGGGCCTTGATGCGGGAAGTGAGCATGTCGTTGCAGGTTCAGTGACCGCCGGATTTTTCAACGCGCAAGCGCGGATCAACGGCGAAGTAGAGCAGATCCACGATCAAGTTGATCACCACGAATATCAAGGCGATCAGACACAGGTAGGCGGCCATCACCGGAATGTCCGCAAACGTGACCGCCTGGATGAACAGCAAGCCCATGCCCGGCCACTGAAACACCGTCTCGGTGATGATGGCAAACGCGATCAGACCGCCGAGCTGCAGGCCCGTGATGGTCATCACCGGCACCAGCGTGTTTTTCAGCGCGTGGCCGAAATGCACGGCGCGGTCGGTGAGTCCTCGGGCGCGAGCAAACTTGATGTAGTCGGTGCGCAGCACCTCCAGCATCTCGGCTCGCACCAGCCGCATGATCAGCGTGAGCTGGAAGATCGCCAGCGTGATCGCGGGCAATGTGATGTGCAGCCAGCCTTTGGCGGTGAGAAGTCCGGTGGACCACCAGCCCAGCTGGACCACGTCGCCTCGGCCAAAACTTGGGAACCAGCCCAGGTTCACGGCGAACACCAGGATCAGCAGAATGCCGATCAGGAAGGTGGGCAGCGACACACCGAGCAGTGACACGGTCATGAACAGCTGGCTCATGAACGTGCCTCGCTTGAGCGCGGCGTAAACCCCCATCGGGATACCAGCGGCCAGTGCCAGCACGGCGGCAACCATGGAGAGCTCCAGCGTGGCCGGGAACCGCTCGGTGATCAGGCGCGACACCTTGGCACCCTGGCGCAAGCTCAGGCCGAATTCGCCCTGCACTGCATTGGCAAGGAAATGCCAGAACTGCACGAAGAAGGGCTGATCGAGACCGAGGTCGGCCCGCAGTTCGCGGATCTGATCCGCCGTGGCATCTTGCCCCAGCAGGAACACCACCGGGTCGCCCACGTACTGAAACAACATGAACGCGATCAGCGCTACGCTGATCATGACGATCACGGCTTGCGCCAGTCGCCGGAGAATGAATGCAAACATCGTGGGTACAAATGAAGAGAGGGTCGCGACCCTAGGTGAGCGACCCTCTGCAGATGGGCTGAAATCAGTTTACCTTGATCAGGCGCCAATCCAGCCGGTTGTCAGCGCGGTGCACCACGTCAATGTTCTTCTTCATTGCCCACGGAATGACCTGGTTGTGCAGCGGGATGTGCGCCACGTCTTCGTTCTGCAGGGCCAGCGCCTTGGTCAGCAGTTCGGTGCGCAGCTTCAAGTCGGTTTCCTTCTTGGTGCGCTCCACCAGCGCATCCATCTGCGGGTTGCTGTAGCGCCCCACGTTGTAGTTGCCGTCGCCGCCCGCGCCCACCGAGCGCACCAGCGACTGCAGGCTGTACAGCGCGTCAAACGTCGGTACGCCCCAGCCCAGCATGTAGATGCTGGCTTCATAGCGCTGAATCATCGGGAAGTAGGTCACCAGCGGCAGTGTGCGCAGCTTGGCCTTCACACCGATGCGCGCCCACATGGCTGTGACCGCCTGGCAGATCTGTTCGTCGTTGATGTACCGGTTGTTGGGGCAGGCGAAGTCCACCTCGAAGCCGTCCTTGTAGCCGGCATCGGCCAGCAGCTTTTGCGCCGCACCCACATCGAACGGATAGCGCTTGTGCACCGCGTCCGTCCAGCCATTGACCTGCGGCGCCACCAGCGCACCGGTGGGTTGACCCAGACCGCGCAGCGTCACGCGGGCAATGGTGTTCATGTCGATGGCCTGGTAGAGCGCCTTGCGCACGCGCTGGTCTTTCAGCGGGTTCTTGCCCTTGATGTTGCTGCCGGGCAATTCACTGCGGAACTGGTCCATGCCGAAAAAGATGGTGCGGTTCTCGATGCCATCGATCACCTTGAGGTTTCCCTCTGCACGCACGCGCGGCAGATCCTGCGGACTGGGATCCAACACAAAATCCACCTCACCCGAGAGCAACGCGGCCATGCGCGTGGCCACGGCCTTCACCGGGGTGTAGATCACCTCGGTCACGTTGCCTTCAGCCTTGCCCCACCAGTTCGCATTGCGTGTGAGCACCAGTTTCTGGTCAGGCTGCCATTCCTTCAACATGAACGGTCCGGTGCCGTTGGCATTGCGGTGGGCAAAGTTTTCCTCTTGGGTCTTGATGTCTTTGGGCGAGGTGGAGTTGTTCTTCTCGGCCCAGGCCTTGCTCATCATGCGCAGCTCGGTGAGCTGGTTCAGCAGCACCGGGTTGGCATCCTTGGTGAAGATGTCGATGGTGTTGGCGTCCACCTTGACCACCTTGTCGATGCCCTGAGCGTAGATGCCGAAGTTCGAAGTCTTGCTCATCGCTCGCTCGATCGAGAACACCGCGTCGTCGGCCGAGAAGGCGGAGCCATCGTGGAACTTCACGCCGGTGCGCAGATTGATGCGCAGCTGCGTGGGCGTGACTTGTTTCCAGGCCGTGGCCAGGATCGGCTCGGGCTTGAAGGTCTTGCTGTTGTAGTACACCAGCGACTCATACACCGACGCGTGAATGCCATTGGCCAGGGCGTTGTTCTGCGAGTGAATGTCCCAGGTCGGGATGTCGCTGGCGCTGGTCCATTTGAAGGTCTTCGCCTGCAGCCCACCAACCCCCATGGCAAGCGCGGCAGACAGAACAGCGAGGCGCAGATTCAAGACACGTGAATTCATGAGGAAACCCCAGATTGAAAGAACAGGCTGGGACTATGCAACAAACGTTCCCGCCTCCGAACCGGGGTTACCCGAATCGATGACGCCAACACATCTCGGATCAACGAGCTGGTGCCACGCTCTCCAGCGTCAGCGCACCGTACCAGGCGGTGAGTGCGCTGCCGGTGTTGTCGGTGTCGGTCATGAGGGCGACCACACGCAATGGCCCTGGCTCTTCGCCAAAGGCGTGTTTGAAGTCTGCCTGCACGTTGCGCACATGGTCGCGCCAACGACCCAGTTGACTTGGGCCGCTGTCGAGCACCAGTTTGCGTATGCGATCGGTGCGCGGATTCACCACCACGGTGCCTGGCACCTCCTTGTTGCCCCACACATAGATCAACGTGGCGTAGGGCAACTCCTCGCCCGTGAGCAGGCGACTCCATTCCGAGAGTCTGTGCATCTTGGGCGTCCAGCGCGTGCGGTCGCCTTCAAACCCCAGAACGATGCCCACCGGTGAGTCAGATGCGTCGGCCTTCGCCAGATCGGCCGCCAAGGGCAATGCATCCACCCGCCACGAAAAGGCCAAGCGCCCCGGCGCGAGCAAGGCGGGCTCGAACCTGCGCCGCAAGATGCTCACGGAGTTGTCCGCCTTGACGCGCAACGACGGCCGCGCCAAGACATCCACCGGCTCATAGGCCACGTAGCGCTTGCCCGGCAGGGCAAACGGCTGCCACGCCAATGCGCTGTGCGGAGTGATCAACAGCCGCTCTGCTGCCTGGTCCAACGCCGACTGGCGCCCTGAAGCAACCGCCTCGGTGTCGCTGTCGCCCCCTTCGGGCGGCACCGCGCAGGCGATGACACCCAGGGCGAGAACAAGCACCCCCAACCAACGCCCTTGCATGAATACGCGAACAAGGGTGGTGGGACACGAAAAAGGCAGGCGATGGCGCATGTTGCAAATGGGCCAAAAAGACCCAATAAATATCGAGACGTTCTGCTTTTTTGTAATTGTTTTGATTTAAATTTCAAAGCCGAAGCCTGCCATCAGGCTTCCGTGGCAGATCCGACATTGCAAACCAACCGTTCGAGTCTGGCGCGTTCAAACCACTTCAAAAACGGAGGACTCATGTTCAAGAAATTTCTGGCCAGCTCGCTGGCATTGCTCGCAGCAGCCAGCTTCGCTGCCGTCGACATCAACAAGGCCACCCCGGCCGACCTCGACAGCATCAAAGGCATCGGCCCCAGCACGTCCACCAAGATCCTCGACGAGCGCAAGACGTCACCGTTCAAAGACTGGGGGGATCTCATTCAGAGGGTACCCGGCATTGGTGACAAACGCGCAGCCAAGCTGTCCTCGGAAGGCCTGACCGTGAACGGTGAAGCATTCAAAGCGGTGGACAAGCCCATGGTCGAGAAAAAGGCAGCAGACAAGAAGGCCGCTGCGGCCGCCAAGTGATCGAGAAGGCACGGTCACGCCCATGAAAAAAGCCACCCGGCACGCCGGGTGGCTTTTTGGCTGATTGCAGTTCCGGAGAACCGAGATCAGAACTTGTGCTGGATGCCGACGCCGAACACCGTGCCTTTGAGCACCGTGTTGCCAGCGACTTCTTCCTTCGCCTTCGTGAAAGCGGCATAGGTCGAGGTGCGCTTGGAGAGTGCGTACAGAGCGCCGACGGAGTAGCCGCTGCGTTCCGTGTCCGAGCCATCCTTGTCTTTCGATGCGGCGTAACCGGCCGACAGGGTCAGAGCCGACGACAGAGGGAAGTCAGCGCCGATTTGCCAGTCATTGGTCTTGGTTGCGAACACATTGCGGGTCGTGCCAACACCACCTTTGATGGTTGCAACGCCGAGGTCATATGCCGCGGTCAGGTAGGTGAACTTGGCATCTGCGCCAACACCTGCAGCGTCCGACTGCACTTGGTAAGCCAAAGCAGCGGTCAGAGGACCAGCAGCGTATTGCAGGTTGAAGTCGGTCTGGTCTTGGCTGACAGCAGCGCTTTCGTCCAGGCCGTGAGACACGGCAGCACTGAACCCACCCATGTTGGGCGTCGTGTAACGCAGCGCATTGCGTGGCTTGTCGTTGTATGCGGCAACGCTCATGACTGCATAAGCAGGAGAGAACGCGCCTGCGTCAAAGATGGAGTTGCCGATGTAGAAGATGTCGTCGAAGGCCGACCACACGTTACCGAACTGAACGGTACCGAAGCCACCTTCCAGACCAACCCAAGATTGGCGGTTGAACGCGCTGCTAGCACCACCGGCGCCGACGTTGGCGGTACCGTTGGAGGCGTCAAAGCCCTGCTCCAGTTTGAAGATGGCTTTGAGACCGCCACCCAGGTCTTCAGAACCTTGCACACCCCAACGGCTGGAAGCCAAGCCACCAGAATTCAACTCCGTAACAGAGGCAGAACCCACACCAGGAATTTCAGCCTTGGTACGGCCAGCCCACACGTCCACGATACCGTAGAGGTTCACGGTGGATTGAGCTTGAGCAACACCAGCAACCGAACCGAGAACTGCCAGGGCAATCAGGGATTTTTTCATGGAGATTTCCTTAAAAATACCGCGGTACAACACCACGAGTTAATAAAACCGACATGTGGATGTTATGGGCGAACAGCGGCATGGATAAGGGTATCCCCTAAAAAACGGGCGGAATCGCAGGCAGTTCGTTGCCTTGCTGCAACAGCAAGGCTTCGTCGCTTCTGACCTGTTGCAGATGCCAGGGGCAAAGAAAAAAACCGCCTGCTCTCGCGAACAGGCGGTTTGAACCACTGATTCAACTGGCCTCAGGCCAGCGAATGGATCAGAAGTTGTGAGCCAGACCCACACCCCAGCCGGTGACGGCCTTGCCGACGGCAGCGCCGTTGAAGCTCTGGGCAGCATTCTTCTTGTTACCCACGTTCAGGTAGGCGGTGGTGCGCTTGCTCAGGAAATACTTGTAACCACCGTGAATCACGCGCGTGGTGCCGGCACCCACTTCGCTGCGGTCATAAGAAGCCCACAGTTGGCCAGGACCCACGGGAGCGGTCACACCCAGTGCCAAGCTGTTGTCAGCATCCGAGGCCGTGTTGGAGCGATCGGTGTAGGTGAACAGCAGCTTGGCCACGCTGAAGTCGTAGGACGCAGCGATCATGTTCAGGGCGTTCACGGTCGCGCCTGGGACGGTAGCAGCCAGCTTCGAGTACGCGTAGTTCACAGCCAGGGGGCCGTTTGCATACAGCAGAGCCGCGCCACGGTGAGCGCTTGCACCAGGCACCTCGGACGGAGCGTACGACAGCTGACCGGAGAAGCCACCGAAGTTGGGGGACGTGTACAGCACCTGGTTGGAGACGTAGACGCCGTCGGTTTCCAGGGTGTTTGCGCGGGTGTTGTAGCCAGTCACGCCTTTGGTGCTGTTGGCGGTCAGGGAGTTGATGAACGTGGTGTTGAACGAACGACCCATCTTCAGGGAGCCGAAGCCACCTTGCAGGCCAACGAACATGTCGTTGTTGCCCAAGACGTTGCCGGTGGTGGTGCCGTTGCTGGCGTCGAACGAGGTCGACACCTTGAAGATTGCCTTCAGGCCGCCGCCGAGGTCTTCGGTGCCGGACACGGTCCAGTTGCTGGTGCCGTAGCGGCTGGACGTCAGCGACAGGACGCCGTTGGGGCCGCCCACGTCTTCCAGGCCGACGTCAACGGTACCGCTCAGGGTCACGGAGGATTGTGCGAATGCAGCGCTGGTGGCTGCCACAGCGGCCAGAGCGATCAGGGTCTTTTTCATGGAAGGGTTCTCCAAGGGTTGAATAGGGACTGGTGGTCTGTGCCGCCGAGCCGACCTCCATCAGGAAGCTGAATGGATTGCATCAGAAAGTAATGGAGGGCGCCACGGTGAAGGCCGCATTTCTGCCCTATGGCGGTGCTTCTGTTGCACCACCGCGACGCACTTGGTAGTAACCCGTAGGGATTTGTTCACGGACACGACGTCCCGCCACTCGGAATGTCCTCACGGCGATTCTTCGAGCTTGAGCTTCGACAAGCCCATATCTGACAGATCGTGGCAGCATCTCTTCTTCGCTACTGATCACAATCCATTCATGACCACAGCCACCGACGCCTTGATCAATGCCGCTGATTCGGCTTTGCGAACCTTGTTCGTGAGCCCCAGGGCCTCACGAGACTGTCCGACGGTGCCCGAGCGAGCCGGCGACCACGAGCTCAGCGAGGCCGACAAACACCTTTCTGGTGCCCTGATGCGGGTGAACCATGTGGGCGAGGTGTGCGCGCAGGCGCTGTACACGGCGCAGGCCCTCACGGCACGCTGGCCCAGGCGTTCAGGCCAGCCGAATACAGCCCTGGCGGCACAGCTGGAAGCTGCATGCAAGGAAGAAACCGATCACCTGGCCTGGACCCAGACACGGCTGGACGAGCTGGGAGCGCGTGCTTCGCTGCTGAACCCGCTGTGGTACGCGGGGGCCTTCGGGCTCGGGCTGATGGCGGGGCGCCTGGGGCCAGCGGTGAGCCTGGGTTTCGTGGTGGAGACCGAGCGGCAAGTGGAGGCGCATCTGGCCGAACACATGGAGCGCCTGCCAGCAGGCGACCACGCTTCGCGCGCCATCGTGGCGCAAATGAAGCAGGACGAAGCCCGGCATGCGCGCGAAGCCCGGGAAGCGGGCGCGGTGGAGTTGCCCGCGCCGGTGAAGGGGATGATGAAGATGGCGGCCAAAGTCATGACGACGGTGGCGCACCGCATCTGAAGCGGTGGGACTCAGGCTTCCAGAACCTCGAAGCTGGTGGTGATGGCGGCCGTCTTGCCCAGCATGATGCTGGCTGAGCAGTACTTGTCGTGACTCATGGCGATGGCGCGCTCCACCGCAACGGGCGGGATGGCTTTGCCACTCACGGTGAAGTGCATGTGTATCTTGGTGAAGACCTTCGGATCGGCTTCGGCGCGTTCGGTCTCGAGCTTGACGCTGCAGCCGCGCACATCGTGGCGACCACGCTTGAGGATGAGCACCACATCGTAGGCCGTGCAACCGCCGGTGCCGGCCAACACGGTTTCCATGGGGCGCGGCGCCATGTTGGCGCCGCCGTTTTCAGGCTTGGCGGTGTCGGGAGCGCCGTCCATGGTGATCACGTGTCCACTGCCGGTTTCTGCCACAAAACCCATGTGGGAACGGGTGCCGGCCGCGCCGGTCCAGGTGACGGTGCATTCCATGGAAGGTGTCCAGTCGTGAAATAGTCAACAGAGTTGGGGGCAGCGCCCTAGAAAGCGCCAAAAAACGACGGCACATGTTGCGTCGCAACATGACTTCGATATACTCGCGGCATTGTATGTAAGGTTGTCTCCTCTACCCTCCCTGGGTGGATTCAAGCCCGGACCGGTTCTGCCAGTCCGGGCTTTTTTTCGCCATCGATATGATGCGGTTGGAGAAAATTCATGACCGCCCGCGCAGCCAAGCCTCAAAAACCGCCTCAACCGACACCGTCCCCCGTCACCACCATGGGGCCGGCCGACTACCTGAAAAAGATCCTGACCGCTCGCGTGTATGACGTGGCGGTGGAGTCTGCGCTGGAGCCGGCACGCAACCTGAGCGAGCGGCTGCACAACACGGTGCTGCTCAAGCGCGAAGACCAGCAACCGGTCTTCAGTTTCAAGCTGCGCGGCGCCTACAACAAGATGGCGCACCTCACGCCCGAGCAACTCAAGAACGGCGTGATCTGCGCTTCGGCCGGCAATCATGCCCAGGGAGTGGCGCTGAGCGGGCGCAAGCTGGGCACACGGGCGGTGATCGTCATGCCGACCACCACGCCGCAGGTCAAGATCGATGCGGTGCGCGGCTTTGGTGGCGAGGTCGTGCTGCACGGTGAGAGCTACACGGACGCTTACAACCACGCGATCGTGCTTCAAAAGAAGCAGGGACTCACTTTTGTGCATCCTTTCGACGATCCGGACGTGATCGCGGGACAAGGCACGATCGCCATGGAAATCCTCCGGCAGTTGCAGAGCCTGGGCTCCGACCACCTGGATGCGGTGTTCGTGGCCATCGGTGGCGGCGGCCTCATTTCGGGCGTGGCCAACTACATCAAGGCGCTGCGCCCGGAGATCAAGGTGATTGGCGTGCAGATGAACGACTCGGACGCGATGATCCGTTCGGTGCGCGAGGGCGAGCGCACCACGCTGGCCGACGTCGGGCTGTTTTCGGACGGCACGGCGGTCAAGCTGGTGGGCGAGGAGACCTTCCGCATTGCCCGCGGCCTGGTGGACGAATTCATCACCGTGGACACGGATGCCGTGTGCGCGGCCATCAAGGACGTGTTCGTGGACACGCGCAGCATCGTGGAGCCGGCCGGCGCGTTGTCGGTGGCGGCCGTCAAACAATATGTGGCCACCCACAAGACACGCGGCCAGACCTACGCGGCCATCCTGTGTGGCGCCAACATGAACTTCGACCGCCTGCGTTTCGTGGCTGAGCGCGCGGAGGTGGGTGAGGAACGCGAAGCACTGTTTGCGGTGACGATTCCCGAGGAACGCGGCAGCTTCCGGCGTTTCTGCGAGCTCATTGGCGATTTGCCGGGCGGCGCGCGCAACGTGACCGAGTTCAACTACCGCATTCACGACGGCAGCGAGGCCCATGTGTTCGTGGGGCTGACCACGCAGGGCAAGGGCGAATCGGCCAAGATCGCCAAAAACCTGATCAAGCACGGTTTTCTGACGCTGGACCTGACCCATGACGACCTGGCCAAGGAACACATTCGCCACATGGTGGGCGGGCATTCGCCTCTGGCGCATGACGAGCGGTTGCTGCGCTTCGTGTTTCCGGAGCGACCGGGCGCGCTGCTCAAGTTCCTGAGCCTGATGCGACCGGGCTGGAACATCAGCCTGTTTCACTACCGCAACCAGGGTGCCGACTACGGGCGCATCCTCGTGGGCCTGCAGGTGCCGGCCCAGGACCACAAGGCCTTCGACAAGTTTCTGGAAACCCTCGGCTACCCCTGCGTGGAAGAGACCAACAATCCGGTCTACCGCCTGTTCCTGCGGAGTTGAAAGGGACGGAGCGCACCATGGCACAAGACCCCATCTTCGCACCCATCTTCAAACGTTCGGCGGCGCTGCCCGAGACGCTGCGGTTGCCGATGGTGGCGGGTACGTCAGACACCATGCTGGAGTTCGCACTGCGCCAGCGCCTGACACCGCAAGGCTTGCCGGAGCACGCACTGGGTCGCATGGAGTCGTTGGTGCTGCAGCTGGCGCGCGCGCAAAACGGCATGTCCATCGAGTTCGATCTGCTGGCCTTCGACTCGCCGCAGCTGGTGGTGTTTGCCGCCGACCACGGCATCGCCGACGAAGGCATGTCGTCGATGGGCGCGTCCATGACGGAACAGATGGTCATGCAGCTGTTGCGCGGTCAGGCGCCCGTGAACGCACTCGCCGCGCTGCACGGTTTTGATCTCACCGTGGTTGACGCCGGCATGGCCAAGCCGATCTCGCCGCCCAACGACACCAGGCTGCGTGGTTCCCTGCTGCTGCGCAAGATCGCCTACGGCACGCGCAATGTGTTGCTCGGGCCAGCCATGTCCACTGCACAGGCGGTGTCAGCGGTGCATGCCGGCATGGACGTGGTGCGCCACCTGCCGGGCAATGTGATCGCACTGGGCGATGTGGGCGTGGCCAATGCGGTGAGCGCGGCCTTGCTGCTGTCGCGTTTGTGTGGCGTGCCGCTGGTGGACGCATTCAGCCGCGACGATGCCGAGGCCGGCAACCTGGACGACACACTGCATGTGCAGCGGGTGGAGAAGCTCTCTGCGGCGGCCGCACGGCACCGCAACGCCATTGGCCCGTTTGAAGCCCTGGCGGCGCTCGGCGGATTCGAGATCGCCATGATGACTGGCGCCATGCTGCAGGCCGCAAGCGAGCGCCGTGTGGTGCTCGTGGACGGTTACGTGGCCGGGGCCGCGGCCCTGGTGGCGCGTGGCCTGTGTCCGGACGTGGTGGACTATCTGGTGTTCACCCACCGCGCAGCCGATGCCGGGCACCGCCTGTTGCTCATCCACATGCAGACACAACCGCTGCTCGACATGGGCTTGCGCATCGGTCAGGGCACGGGTGCCTTGATGGCGTGGCCGATGCTGCTGGCCGCGCAGAGTCTGCTGGAGCGGTAGGTCACCCCCCCGGGACGTGATGGCCCTTGATATCAGGAGGGATCGGGGTTGGTCTCGGGCATGGTCAATTCGACAGTGACCGGCCCGTTGATCGATGCGCCCAGCCGCGCACCCCGGCGCGAGACGGCTTGCAGCACCAGTCCGCCTTCCAGCGAGGCCCCCACCCGGTAGGGTCTGGCGGGCTGGCCATTCACGGCGATGAGGGCCGCGCCATCCGGTGCGTTGGCGGCCACCACTCCCAACAGGCTGTATTCGGTGCCCGTGGCAACGGGCGTGCCAGGCAGTTGTGCTGCTTCGGGCAATGCCCCCAGCACACGCGCCACGGCGGCCGTGTCCACCGGGTTGATTGACGACGCTGCAACGCTGAGCGGCGTGACCGGGGAACGCCCTGCGGCGAGCAAGATCCAATAGCCAGCACTGAGGCCCGCGGCCAACCACAACAGGCCCGCCACCCATGCCGGCGCGCGGCGGCTGGCGCCTTGGAGCGCCGCCGGGCTTTCCATCGGAAATCCGGAATGACCGAACGTGGGGTGCTTGTTCATACGACCGGATTATGATCTTTTGGCCCCTGCCGATGAGGCGGGGCAACAAGCCTGCAGATCCACTTTTGCGGCCATGCACAGATGCCAGTTTCCGGGAGTTCGATTTGACAAGCCACAGCCAACACACGTCTCGGGGCAGCTCGCGCCTCCAACCCGTCTCGCGCGCGCTCCAGCGTGGTTTCACCCTGATCGAACTCATGGTGGTGCTGGTCATCATTGGCGTGCTGGCCGCGCTGATCGTGCCCAACGTGCTCGACCGCGCCGACGATGCGCGGGTCACCGCCGCCAAGACCGACGTGAACAACCTGATGCAGGCGCTCAAGCTCTACCGCCTGGACAACCAGCGCTATCCCACAGGCGAACAAGGTCTCAACGCGCTGGTGGTCAAGCCGACCGCCAGCCCGGTGCCGCCCAACTGGCGCCCATACCTCGACAAACTGCCTGCAGACCCCTGGAGCCGTCCGTATCAGTACCTCAACCCGGGTCTCAAGGGCGAGGTGGACGTGCTCTCGCTGGGTGCCGACGGTCAACCCGGTGGTGAGAACCGCGACGCCGATGTAGGCAGCTGGCAGTGAAGCTGGTACCCCCACGCTCCGCCGCTGCGCGGGTCGCTGCCCCCCGAGGGGGCTGTTTCGCCTGGGGGCGGCCCGGCGGCGAAACCTTGCCCCCACGCTCCGCCGCTGCGCGGGTCGCCTGAAGCCATCTCATGCAGCGCGACCACGGCTTCACCCTGATCGAGCTCATGGTGGTGGTGGCGCTGGTGGCGCTGGCCACCGCCGGCGTGACGCTTTCCCTGCGCGACGACGGCTCGACGCGGCTGGAACGGGAGGCGCTGCGCCTGTCGGCGCTCATCGAGTCGGCCCGAGCGCAATCGCGCACCAGCGGACTGCCGGTGGTGTGGCGCAGCCTGCCTCAGGGCTTCGAGTTCGTCGGACTGCCTCCCCCGCGCAACGGCGCAGCCGCCAACTCCGACAGCCTCGACAGGCCGCGCAGCTGGCTCAGTCCGGACACCCGGTCGCAGGTGATCCAGCCCCCGGGGGCGTTGACCCTGGTGCTCGGACCCGAGCCCCTCATTGCCGCGCAGCGCGTGATGCTGCAACAGGGTGATCGGCGCTTGACCCTGGCCACCGATGGCCTCTCGCCCTTTGCCGTCGTGCCCGAGACGCCATGACGGCACAGCGGGGTTTCACACTGATCGAGGTGCTGGTGGCGCTCGCCGTGATCGCCATCACCCTGGCCGCCGGACTGCAGGCCACCGGCGCACTCACACGGGCAGCAACCCGGCAGAGCGACCAGTGGCTGGCCCAGATCTGCGCTGAAAACGAGCTCACCCGGTTGCGCCTGCTGCGCCAGTTGCCGGGCACGGGCGACAGCGAGGTGCCTTGCTCGCAAGCCGGTCGGGACATGCTGGTCCGGGTGGCGGTGCTGCCCACGCCCAACCCCAACTTCCGGCGCATCGATGCGGTCGTGCAAGGCGATGTGGACGGCAACACGGTGCGACTTCTATCGCTCTCCACGATCCTGGGGCGATACTGAAATGGACAAGCGCCCCCACGGCTTCACCCTCATCGAGCTGCTGGTCGCGATCTCGGTCATGGCCATGCTGGCGCTGCTGAGCTGGCGCTCCATCGACGGCATGACCCGCACGCAGACCTTCACGCAGGAGCGCTCCGACGGTCTGTTGCGGCTGCAATCGGCGGTGGGCCAATGGGTCGCCGATCTGGATGCGGTGTTCGACACGGGTGAGGTCACGCCGGTGGATTTCAACGGGCAGACACTGCGCATCACCCGACGCGACAGTGCCGAAACAGGTCTGGACAGCCGGGGTGTGCGGGTGGTGGCCTGGGCTCTGCAGCCCACGGCGGCGGGCAGGCAATGGTCGCGCTGGCAATCGGGGCCGCTGCTGCAGCGCGATGAGCTGGCGCGGGCCTGGCAGCGGGCAGCCGACTGGGGCCGCGGCGCCGCATCGTCCAGGCCCTCGGTGTCCGTCACTGCCGTTGACGCGGGGGCCGACAGTTCACTGCCCCTGATCGCCATTGACCAATGGCAGATCTTCTACCACCGAGGCGAAACCTGGGGCAATCCGCTCTCCTCAGTGGGCACCGAGACTGCAGGCGTCGGCAGCATGCCCGACGGCGTTCGGCTGGAACTCACGATCGCCACCGGCCAGGTTCTGAGCGGGCATCTGGTCCGGGACTGGGTTCGCCCCACTCTGGAAGCGGGCCGATGACGTTGCCCCCACGCTCCACCGCTTCGCGGGTCGCTGCCCCCCGGGGGGGCTGTTTCGCCTGGGGGCGGCCCGGCGGCGAAACCTTGCCCCCACGCTCCACCGCTGCGCGGGTCGCTGCCCCCCGAGGGGGCTGTTTCGCCTGGGGGCGGCCCGGCGGCGAAACCTTGCCCCCACGCTCCAGGCAACGCGGCGCGGCGTTGCTGCTGGCGATGCTCACCGTCACGCTGGTGGCCACGCTGGCCTCGGCAGCGCTCTGGCAGCAGTGGCGTTCCACCGAGATCGAGCAGGCCGAGCGCCAGCGCGTGCAGGCCGGCTGGATCCTGACCGGCGCACTCGACTGGGCACGGCTGATCCTGCGCGAAGACGCGCGTGGCAACCAGAGCAGCGGCAACGCCGACCACCTGGGTGAACCCTGGGCGTTGCCGCTGGAGGAAGCGCGCCTCTCCAGTTTTCTGGCCGCCGACAAGGCCAACAACGCCGACAACGACACCCTGCAGGCCTTTCTCTCCGGCGAAATCATCGACATGCAGTCGCGTCTGAACTTCAACAACCTCCTGCGTACCGCCGGGGGTGGCGCCACGGCCAAAGTGGAGACATCCGAGGCCGATCTGCTCGCGTTCACGCGGCTTTTCGAGCAACTCGGCTTGCCACTGAGTGAGCTCATCAACGCCACCGAGGAACTGCGCAACACGACACAGCTCGCGCTCACCGACCCCCTGCCCTCGCGGACCGCGCTGGTGCCGCACAAGCTCTCGCAATTGGGCTGGCTGGGCATCAGCCGCGCCAGCCTGGCCGCGCTGGAGCCACATGTCACCGTGTTGCCCGAACGCACCGCCCTCAACTTGAACACCGCCAGCCCCGAGGCCATCCTTGCCATCGTTCCCGGGCTGGACCTGGCCCAGGCACGCGAGATGGTGACCGCGCGCGAGCGCAATCCGTTCAAGGCACTGGGCGACGTGCTCACGGCCGTGCCGGCCACCGCCGGCAACCTCACCGATCAGGCCCATGGCACCCGCAGCCGCTACTTCGAGGTGCGGGGGCGCCTGCGGCTGGAGAACGCGGTGATCGAAGAGCGGTCGCTGGTCGTGCGCAACAACCTGGATGTGCGTGTGCGTTGGCGCGAGCGATTTGCCCGCCCGTGACACCCACAGCCAACAACCGGCCTCGCGCCGCCTTCCGCTGCATGCGCACTTGTCGCGCAGGCTCTCTAGAATGGTCCGCTCTGTGGCCGTGCGCCACGCCAGTCGTGTCATCGTGCTGATCGTCACCCCGTCGGACTTTTCCGTTGCCACACCCGCGCCCGCGTCGGCCCTGTTCGACTGGGCCGGGTCGGCCAATGGCCAGCAGATCAACGACTCCGGCCAATGCGGCGCATCGCTGCTCCCCCGCGACGACGACGTGGTTCTGGTCTTGCCGCCTCGCGCGCTGTCGTGGCACCGGGTCGCACTGCCCAAGGTGGCCTCCAACCGCTTGCGAGCCGCGCTCGAGGGAATGCTGGAAGACCGCCTGCTCACCGACGTGACCGAACTGCATTTCGCGCTGGAGCCGGGCGGCAAGTCGGGCCAGGCGGTGTGGGTGGCGGCCTGCAACAAGGTCTGGCTGCGCAGCTGGCTGCAAGTCCTGGAAGGCGCGGGCCGACCCGTCACCCGCATCGTGCCCGCGATGTGGCCATTGACCCAGGCCGAAGCACCGCTGGCCCAGCCCGGCGCTTCACGCAGCTTCGAACTCGACGTGCCCGCTCCCATTCACTGGGCACACAACGAAGGCGACCAGGCCTGGCTGGGCAGTGCCAGCGAACTCGGCGTGAGCTGCACACCGCTGCTCGAAGCCAGCAGCAGCCTGGGCGGCAGCACCAGTTCTGCCGCCGTCAAGGCCTTGATGCCCTCCCCACCCGATCTCCCGGGGGAGCCCGGGGAGCACGACATCTGGCTGGCAGACCCCGGCGTGGCCGCCGTCGCCGAGCGGGTGCTGAGCCAACGCTTCGAGCTCGTGGCATTGCCACAGTGGCTGCTGCGCTGCGCCCAATCCGACTGGAACCTGGCGCAGTTCGATCTCAGCCTGTCCGCCGGCGCGCGGCGCGGCCAGCGCTGGCGGCGCAGCCTTCAGCGCTGGCTCAGCGCACCCGAATGGCGCCCCGCCCGCTGGGGTGTGGCCGCGCTGGTGGCAGTCCAATTGGTGGGACTCAACACCGCCGCCTGGCACGAGCGCAGCATGCTCGCCGCGAAACAACAAGCCGTGCGCCAGACGCTGCAGCAGACCTTTCCACAGGTCACGCTGGTGCTCGACGCCCCGGTGCAGATGCAGCGCGAGCTGGCGCGTCTGCAGCAAGCCAGCGGGGCCTTGTCGTCCGGCGACCTGGAAACGCTGCTGGGCGCGATCGACCAGGCCTCCGGCGGCCAGAGCTTCCTGCCGGCCACGATCGCCTACACACCGGGCGACGGGCGCTTTTCGGGTTGGCGCGCCACCGAAGACCAGTTGCGCGCGCTGCAGCAGGCGCTGGAACGCGGTGGCTGGCGCGCGCGCCTGGACGGCGACGAGATGTCCATCAATCCTCCGGCACCCTGAACCCCATGGCCACCCGCAACCGCACCCCTTTTCCCGCGTCGCCGCTGGCCCGCTTCGCAGCGCCGCTGTCGGCCGCGCTGGATCGCCTGTCCCCCCGCGAGCGCAAGGCCGTGCTGATCGCCGGCTGGGTCGTGGGTCTGGGTCTGGTGTGGTGGCTGGCGGTGGCACCCGCCCTCGCCACACTGCGCGAAGCCCCCGAGCGACACACCCGGCTGGACGTCCAGCTGAGCCAGATGCAGCGCATGGCGGCCACCGCCAACGCGCTGCGCTCGGAAAGCGATGCCCAGCCGCCGGGACGCGACGCGGTGCTGCGCGCGCTCGAAGCCGCCACCGCCCCGCTGGGCACCACGGTCCAGCTCTCGGTGCTGGGTGACCGCGCCACCGCCACCCTGCGTGGCACAGCGCCGGCAGCGCTGGCGCAATGGCTGGCACAGGTGCGCATCAACGCCCGGCTGCTCCCGCTGGAGACGCGGCTCACACGCGACGCCGCCACCGGTGGCTGGAACGGCACTGTGGTGCTCACCGGGCCCGGTTTGGGTGGATGAATGAAACACCCCCCGCGTCGCCTTCGGCGCCTCCCCCCTCTCTCGCCTTCGGCGGGAGGGGGGCGACACCTGGGGCCGGCGGAGCCGGACCCGCGGTGTCCCTTGTGGGCACCGCCTCACGCGTTGCGCAAGGCGCTCAGGACCATGGAGCAATGAAATGAACGCTCGCTGGCCCACCCGCCTGGCCTGGCTGGGCGCCCTGCTCGGGCTCGCCACCGCCCTGCTGCTGTTCGCGCCAGCGCGCTGGCTGGCGCACGCCATCACCTCGGCCACGGGTGGGCAACTCCAGTTGGTCAATGCGCGTGGCACGGTGTGGCGCGGCCAGGCCGATGTGCTGCTCACCGGCGGCCAGGGCAGCCAGACACAGACATCGCTGCCCCAAGGCGTGCAATGGCGTTTGTCACCCACGCTGTGGGCCGGCGTGCCCGCCATGGCACTGCAGCTTGGCGCGCCGTGCTGCACGCCACAGCCCATGGCATTCACTTTCAGGCCCCGCTTCGGCGGCGCGGAAATCCACCTGGCCGCCTTCAGCAGTCGCTGGCCTGCCGACCTGCTGACCGGTCTGGGCACGCCGTGGAACACCCTGCGCATGGAAGGCCTGCTGAGCCTGCAGACCGAGGGGTTGACGCTGCGCTGGCACGGCAGCGGGAGCAGCCTGCAAGGCGCCCTGGCGCTGGAGGCGCAAGACATGGCGTCGCGCCTGTCAACGCTGCGCCCGCTGGGCAGCTACCGCATGGACCTGCGCACCGACGCCGGTGGCAACAACACCTCCCTGTCGCTGCACACCCTCAGCGGGCGCCTGCAATTGCAGGGCCAGGGCCAGTGGGTGGGAGGGCGCTTGCGCTTTCAGGGGGTGGCCGAGGCCGCACCTGACAGCGAGGCCGCCCTGGCCAACCTGCTCAACATCATCGGGCGCCGGCAGGGTCTGCGCTCACTGCTCAACATTGGCTGACATCTCCGATGTTTCAGCACCCCACTTACCCTTACGATCGCGCCATGAAACCGAGCTCCACCGCTGCCGCACCGGCCAAGACCCTGACGACCATGGCCCTGGCCGCGCTGCTGGCGCTCGGGCTCTCCGTGTCGACCGCGCAGGCGCAAAACCGCAACGGCGAGCCCGTCACGCTGAACTTCGTGGGGGCCGAGATCGAGTCGGTGGCGCGCACCATGGCCACCATCACGGGCCGCAACGTGGTGGTCGATCCACGCGTCAAGGGCACCATCACCCTGGCCACGGAGCGCCCGGTGTCACCCACCGCCGCGCTCAACCAGTTCGCCGCCGTGCTGCGCCTGCAGGGCTTCTCGATCGTGGACACCGGGGGGCTTTACAAGATCGTGCCCGAGGCAGACGCCAAGCTGCAGGGCAATGTGGTCAACGCAGGCTCGGTGAACGCGTTGCCCACCTCCAACCAGGTCGTCACGCAGATCTTCCGCCTCAACCACGAGTCGGCCAACAACCTCGTGCCGGTGCTGCGCCCCCTGATCGGGCCCAACAACACCATCAACGTCAACCCCGGCAACAACTCGCTGGTGATCACCGACTACGCCGACAACCTGCAACGCATCGGCCGCATCATCACGGCGCTGGACGTCTCGGGCGCGACCGATGTGGAGGTGATTCCGCTGCAGCACGCGGTGGCGGCCGATCTCGCGGCTCTGGTGACGCGCCTGATCGACCCGGCCGTGGCCGCTGGCGGCGCCGGGCAGCCCGAGGCCACGTACAAGACCACGCTGATCGCCGAGCCGCGCAGCAACAGCCTGGTGCTGCGCGCGGCCAACCCCGCCCGGCTGGCGCTGGTGCGCTCTCTGGTGGCCCGCCTCGACCAGCCTTCGTCGGCCAACGTCAGCGGCAACATCCACGTGGTCTACCTCAAGAACGCGGATGCGGTGGCGCTGGCCTCCACCTTGAGGGCGGCCCTGGCGGGCGAGTCCGCGGCGACGGGCAGCAACGGCGGCAACGGCGGCAACGGCAGCAGCGTCCGCGCGTTCACCACCGCGGCCAGCTCGGGTTCCGCCAACCCGGCCACCAGCCCGGCCAGCACCCCGGTGGCTGCCAGCGCGCAGCCGTCCACCGGTGGCCAGATCCAGGCCGACCCGGCGACCAATTCGCTCATCATCACCGCGCCCGAGCCGCAGTACCGCCAATTGCGCGCGGTGATCGACCAGCTCGACTCGCGCCGCGCACAGGTGTATGTGGAGAGCCTGATCGCCGAGGTCAATGCCGACAAGGCGGCCGAGTTCGGCATTCAGTGGCAAGGCGCGCTGGGCAAATCGGGCGACTCGCTCATCGGCCTGCTGGGCACCAACTTCGGCACCGGCGGACAGAACATCATTGACCTCGCCCAGGGCAACGCCACGCCCACACCGGGCCTGAACGTGGGTGTGGCCCGGCGCACCAACGGTGTCTATGTGCTGGGCTTCCTTGCACGCTTCCTGCAGCAGAACGGCGAGGGCAACATCCTCTCGACCCCCAACCTGCTCACGCTGGACAACGAAGAAGCCAAGATCGTGATCGGCCAGAACGTGCCCTTCGTCACCGGCCAGTTCACCAACACCGGCAGCAACAACGGCTCGGTCAATCCGTTCCAGACCATCGAGCGCAAGGACGTCGGCCTGACCCTGCGGGTGAAGCCGCAGATCAGCGAGAACGGCACCATCAAGCTGACCATCTTCCAGGAGGTCAGCAGCGTGCAGGCCTCGTCGATCAACTCGGCCTCGGGCCTGATCACCAACAAGCGTTCCATCGAGTCCACCGTGCTGGTGGACGACGGTGCCATCGTGGTGCTGGGTGGTTTGCTGCAAGACGAATTCGCCGCCAACCAGGACAAGGTGCCCGGCCTGGGCGACGTGCCGGTGTTCGGCAACCTGTTCAGAAGCGAAAGCCGCTCGCGTCGCAAAACCAACCTGATGGTGTTCCTGCGACCCGTGGTGGTGCGCGATGCGCGCGAGACCAGCACCCTGGCGCTGGACCGCTACGAACTCATGCGCTCGGTGCAGCAGGATTCGCAGCCCAAACCCAGCGGCGTGCTGGGCATCAACGAAGCGCCGGTCATGCCCGCACCGCTCTCACCCGCCAGCATGACACTCACGCCGCAGGCGCCTTCGCTGGCCAACCCCCAGTCGTCGCCTCCGCTGAACCCACCGGCGGCGCCGGCGGCACCCACACCCGCACCGCAGCAGTGAGGCCCGGGCCGTGAAGTACCCGCTGCCCTACGCCTTCGCGCGCGAACACCTCTGGTTGATCGAGGACGACGGCGCCTCGCAAACCTTGCTGGGCAGCAGCACGCCCGCCGGGGATGCCACCGCGCAGACCCGCCGTCTCTCGGCCCTGTCTGAAATCCTGCGCTGCCACCCGGTGCAGGACCTGCAATGGGAAGATGGCGACAGCCTCAGGCAGCGCATCAGCGTGGCCTATTCGCAAGGTGAGTCGAGTGCGGCGGCCGTGGTGAGCGAGGTGCAAAGCGACGCCGACCTGAGCCGCATGATGCAGGAGCTGCCAGCCATCGAAGACCTGCTGGAGACGGCCGACGACGCGCCCATCATCCGCATGCTCAATGCCCTGCTCACGCAGGCCGCGCGAGACGGTGCGAGCGACATCCACATCGAACCCTTCGAGCGCACCTCCAGCGTGCGCTTTCGGGTGGACGGCACGCTGCGTGAAGTGGTGCAACCCAACCGTGCGCTGCACGCCGCGCTGATCTCGCGCCTGAAGATCATGGCCGAGCTCGACATCTCCGAGAAGCGCCTGCCGCAGGACGGCCGCATCTCGCTGCGCATCGGCACGCGCGCGGTGGACGTGCGCGTGTCCACCCTGCCCAGCGCCCACGGCGAGCGCGCCGTGTTGCGCCTGCTCGACAAGAGCGAGAGCAAGCTCAGCCTGGAATCGGTGGGCATGCAAGGCGATGTGCTCACGCGTTTTCGCAAGCTCATCGGCCAGCCGCACGGCATCATCCTCGTGACCGGCCCCACCGGCTCGGGCAAGACCACCACGCTCTACGCGGGCCTGCAGCGGCTGGATGCCGGCACGCAGAACATCATGACGGTGGAAGACCCGATCGAATACGAGCTGCCGGGCGTGGGCCAGACGCAGGTGAATGCCCGCATCGACCTCACGTTTGCCAAGGCGCTGCGCGCCATCCTGCGGCAGGACCCCGACGTGATCATGATCGGCGAAATTCGCGATTTCGAGACCGCGCAGATCGCCATTCAGGCTTCGCTCACCGGCCACCTGGTGCTGGCCACGCTGCACACCAACGACGCACCCAGCGCCGTGACCCGCCTCACCGACATGGGCGTGGAGCCCTTCCTGCTCAGCTCGTCGCTGCTGGGCGTGCTGGCGCAGCGGCTGGTGCGCAAACTGTGCGTGCACTGCCGCCGCCAGGACGACCAGGGCCTGTGGCACCCGGTGGGCTGCGCGCACTGCAACCACACCGGCTACAAGGGCCGCACCGGCATCTACGAGCTGATGGTGGCCGATGAACAGGTCCGCGCGCTGATCCACAACCGGGCGGCAGAAAGCCAGATCCTCGCGGCGGCCGAGGCCGGCGGGCTGCAGTCGATGCGCGCCGATGGGCAGCGGTTGATCGATGCGGGGATCACGTCGCTAGAAGAGGTGATGAGCGTGACGCGCGACTGATCCCCATCCGACATGCCCGCCTACACCTTCGAAGCCCTCGACGCCCAGGGCGCCACCCAAAAGGGCCTGATCGATGCCGACACCGCTCGCTCGGCGCGCAGCATGTTGCGCGCACGCGCGCTGGTGCCGCTGCAGGTGGAGCCCGCCACCGGCGGTGGCACGCAGATCAAGAGCAGCGGGCTCAACGTCACGCTGTGGGGCGGACGCGTGTTCAGCGCCACCTCGCTCGCGGTGTGGACCCGGCAGATCGCCGGACTGGTGGCCGCGGGGCTGCCGCTGGAGCGCGCGCTCTCGGCCCTGACCGAAGAGGCCGAGGACGACCAACAGCGCAACCTCATGGCCTCGCTGCGCTCCGAGGTCAATGCCGGATCGCCCTTCGCGCAGGCGCTGGCGCAGCACCCGCGCGAGTTCACGTCCATCTACACCTCGGTGATCGCCGCGGGCGAACAGAGCGGGCAACTGGGCACGGTGCTGGAGCGCCTGGCCGACGACCTGGAAGAACGCGAGGCGCTCAAGAACAAGCTGGTTGCCGCGTCGCTCTACCCCGCCATCGTCACGCTCGTGGCCATCGTGATCGTGGTCTTCCTCGTGTCGTACGTGGTGCCGCAGGTGGCCAGCGTGTTTGCCGGCAGCAAGCGCGCCCTGCCCCTGCTCACGGTGATGATGCTGGGCCTGAGCAGCTTCGTGCGCAGCTATGGCTGGCTCATGCTGGCCGCGCTGGTGGCGGGCAGCGGCGCGCTGGTGATGGCGCGGCGCAACGCGCCGCTGCGCCTGCGCATGGACGCCGCCTGGCTGCGCCTGCCGCTGGTGGGGCGCCTGGCGCGTGGCTTCAACGCGGCGCGCTTTGCGGCCACGCTGGCCATGCTCGCGGGCGCGGGCGTGCCCATCCTTCGGGCGCTGCAGACCGCCGCCGAAACCCTGAACAACCAGGCCATGCGCGCCGACGCGCTGGACGCGCTGGTGCTGGTGCGCGAAGGCGCGCCGCTGGCCTCCGCGCTCGCCAGCAAGAAACGTTTTCCGCCGCTGGTGTCGATGTTTGCCCGCCTGGGCGAGCAGACCGGCCAGTTGCCCGCCATGCTGGAGCGCGCGGCAGAACAGCTGAGCGCCGAGGTGCAGCGCCGCGCCATGCACCTGGCCACCATCCTGGAGCCGCTGCTCATCGTGGGCATGGGCGTGGTGGTCATGCTCATCGTGCTGGCGGTGCTCATGCCCATCATCCAATTGAATCAACTGGTGTCCTGAACATGGGTGTCACTCTCGACGGCAAACTCGTGGTTGCCATTTCTTCCCGTGCTCTGTTCGATTTTGAAGAAGAGAACCGGCTGTTTGAAACCGGTGACGACCGCGCCTACATGAAGCTGCAGCTCGACCGCCTGGACACGCCCGCGCAACCCGGCGTGGCGTTTTCGCTGGTGCACAAGCTGCTCGCCTTCAACGACGCGCATGCGCAGCGGGTGGAGGTGGTGATCCTCTCGCGCAACGACCCGGTCTCGGGCATGCGGGTGTTCCGCTCGGCGCAGCACTACGGCCTGCCCATCCAGCGCGGCAGCTTCACGCGCGGCCAGCCGCCCTGGCGCTACCTGCGCCCGCTGCGCGCCAACCTGTTCCTCTCGACCCACCTGGCCGACGTGCGCGCCGCGCTCGATGCCGGCGTGCCCGCCGCGCAGGTGTACCCGCACTCGGTGCACGCCAGCGATGCGCACCCGCACGAGGTGCGCATCGCCTTCGACGGCGACGCCGTGCTGTTTTCCGACGAGGCCGAGCGGGTCTACCAGGCCGAAGGCCTCTCGGCCTTTCAGGCGCACGAGGCCACACATGCCGGCCTGCCACTCGCCGGCGGCCCGTTCAAGCCTCTGCTCGAAGCCCTGCACCGCCTGCAGAGCGAAGGCACGCCGCTGATGCGTGTGCGCACCGCGCTGGTCACCGCGCGCAGCGCTCCCGCGCATGAGCGCGCCATCCGCACGCTGATGAACTGGAACATCGAGGTCGACGAGGCCATGTTCCTCGGCGGCCTGCCCAAGGGCGAGTTCCTGCGCGAGTTCGAGCCCGACTTCTTCTTCGACGACCAGACCGGCCACATCGAATCGGCCTCTCGCCACGTGCCCTCGGGACATGTGGCCAGCGGCGTCTCGAACCCCTGAACAGGTGAACCCATGACCTTGAGCGAAAAATTCCAGAGCTTTCGCGTGTTCGCCCGCAAGGTGGGCCGGCTCACCATCCCTTACTTCCAGTCCGAAGAAAAGTGGAAGGCACGGGCGCTGCTCGCGGCCATCGTGGCGCTCAATCTTGGCTCGGTCTACATGCTGGTGCTGCTCAACGAGTGGAACCGCGTGTTCTACGACGCCCTGCAGAACAAGGACGCTGTGGTGTTCTGGCGCGAACTCGGCCGTTTCACCTACCTCGCCTTCGGTTTCATCATCATCGCGGTCTACCGCTTCTACCTCACGCAGTTGCTGGAGATGCGCTGGCGCGCCTGGATGACCGGCCGCTACCTGGACCGCTGGCTCTCCCACAAGGCCTTCTACCACCTCGAACTCGCGCGGTTTGCCCAAGGTGAAGACGCCCCGCCCGACAACCCGGACCAGCGCATTGCCGAGGACATGAACCTGTTCACCAACTTCACGGTGAGCCTGACCATGGGCCTGCTCAACGCGGTGGTCACGCTGGTGAGCTTTGTCGGCATTTTGTGGGTGCTCTCGGGCAGTTTCGCCTTTTCGTTCAACGGCAGCGAATACACCATCCCCGGTTTCATGGTGTGGATGGCGGTGCTCTACTGCGCGCTCGGCAGCGTGATCACCCACTACCTGGGCCGCCCGCAGATCGCGCTCAACTTCAAGCAACAGCGCTATGAAGCCGACTTCCGCCACCACCTGGTGCGCGTGCGCGAGTACAGCGAATCCATCGCGCTGGACAAGGGCGAGCCGGTGGAGCGCCAGCAACTCGGTCTGCGTTTCACCGACGTGTTGTCCAACTATTTCAAGTTGATCAACGCGCAGAAGCGCCTCACCTGGTTCACGGTCGGTTTCGGCCAGGCCGCCGTGGTGTTTCCCTTCGTCGTGGCCGCGCCGCGCTTCTTCAGCGGCGCCATCCAGCTCGGGGAACTGATCCAGATCTCGTCGGCCTTCGGCCGAGTGCAGGACTCGCTCTCGTGGTTTGTCGAGAACTACAGCAGCCTGGCCGCCTGGCGCGCCACCACCGACCGCATCACCAGCTTTGAAGAAAGCTTCCAGGCACTGGAAGCCGCCGAGCACCTGGCCGCCCCTGCGCCCAACACCGAAGACGCGCTGGCCCTCGACAAGCTGCGGCTCTCGCTGCCCGGTGGCGTGGCGCTGCTGACGGTGAGCGGCATGAAGGTGTCACCGGGCGACACCGTGCTGGTCAAGGGCCCGTCGGGCAGCGGCAAATCGACCCTGTTCCGCGGCCTCGCGGGCATCTGGCCCTGGGCGCAGCGCAGCCTGCGCACGCCTGCGGGCTTTGCCGACAAGGTGATGTTCTTGCCGCAGCGGCCCTACTTCCCGCTGGGCTCGCTGCGCGACGCCCTGGCCTATCCCGAACCCGCCGACCGCTACAGCGACGCCGACCTGCAACACGCCCTGAGGGATGCCCTGCTGCCCGACCTGAGCACGCGCCTGGACGAGCAAGATGCCTGGGGCCAGAAGTTGTCGGGCGGCGAACAGCAGCGTCTGGCCATCGCCCGCGCCCTGCTGAAAAAGCCGCGCTGGTTGTTCGTGGACGAAGCCACCAGTGCGCTGGACGAAGCGGCCGAAGCCAAGCTGTACGCGCGGCTGCAGGCCTTGGTGAAAGAGAGCAACGGCGCGCTGGTGTCCATCGCCCACCGGCCGGGGGTGGCCGAGTTCCACCGGACGCAGTGGACGTTCACGCCGGATGCCACGGGGGAAGCGCGCTACAAGCTGGTGGCTTCGCCCACGTAACGTTCCCACCCCCGCGCCCGCAACTCACAAGCCGGGCAGCTCCCACACCCATACCCCCACGCATGCCGGTGCTCGCGGTCGCCCAGGTAGCAGGTGTGGGTGTGTTCCACGATCAGGTCCACCAGGGTTTTGCCGCCCAAGGTTTCGGCCAGGCTCCAGGTGGCGGCTTTGTCTATCCACATGAGTGGGGTGTCGATGAGGAAGCGGTGGTCCATGCCGAGTGAGAGCGCCACTTGCAGCGCTTTCATGGTGTCGTCGCGGCAGTCGGGGTAGCCTGAGAAGTCGGTTTCGCAGACGCCGGTGACGATGACCTGGATGCCGCGGCGGTAGGCCAGGGCTGCGGCGAGCGTGAGGAACAGCAGGTTGCGGCCGGGCACGAAGGTGTTGGGCAGGCCGTTTTCTTCCATGCGAAAGGCCATGTCGCGCGTGAGCGAGGTTTCGCTCACCTTGCCGAGCACCGCCAGATCGAGCACGTGGTCTTCGCCCAGCCGCCCGGCCCAGACGGGAAAACGTTCGCGCAGTTCGCGCAGCACCACGGGCCTGGCCTGCAGTTCCACGCTGTGGCGCTGGCCGTAGTCGAAGCCGAGTGTTTCCACGCGCGGGAAACGTTCGAGGGCGTGGGCCAGGCAGGTGGTGGAGTCTTGCCCGCCCGAGAACAGCACGAGGGCGCTGGTGTGGTGCGGGGTGTTGTGTGAAGCGTTGGGGTGGGCGGCGGCGGTCATGGGCGCGATGGTAGCGCCCGGTCGATCACACCATTCGTTCGGACCTGACCCCCGCGTGGTCGCGACTCGTCGCCAGCATGCGGATGAGCGCGCGGTTGGCTTGCTCCAGGCTCACGTCGTTGCGATCGCACACCGCGCTCAGGCGGTGCAGGTGGGCGGGTTCGCCCTGGGCGCGCGCCACATCGAGCAGCGGGTGGTAAGGCCCGTCGTGGCGCAGCACGGCGTCATACAGGCGGCCCGACAGCGGCAGTTTGTGCAGCAGCTCGCCCAGCGGCGCGTGCAGCAGTTTGTCGAGGTGGGCAAACAGCGCGGTGGTGTAGACCTCCAGCCGCAGGTTGTCTTCGGAGCCGGTGGCCAGCAGGTGCTGCGCCAGGCGCGCGCGCATGACCATGGCCGCGCGCACGGGTTGCAGGTCGTTGTCGGTTTCGCTGCCAGGCGCTTGCTCGAACAGCCAGCGGCTGAGTTCACGAAAGCCCAGCATCATGAGTGCGTGGCGCAGCGACCCGATTTCGTGGCGGCCCCCGTAGGCGGCCGAGTTCACCAGCAGCAGGATGCGGTAGACCAGCACCGGGTCCTGGCGCACGAGGCGCTCCAGGCGTTCGAGCGAGCAGTCGTCGTTGATGGCCTGCAAGATCTGGCGGATCACACGCGGGTCGCATGAGATGGGATGGTGGCGGTGGGCCAGCAGCACGTCGGCGTCGGGCCAACCCAGCAGGCCCCATGCGTCGGCATCGTCGAGCAGGTAGCGGGCGAAGGTGCGGGTCTGCACACCGTGGTAGAGCTGCGCGGGCGGCAGGCCCTGGCTGCGCAGGTGCAGGCCGGGTGTGGCCTGGGTCTGCAGGATGTCGGCGGCCTCTTGTGGGCTGAGCTGCAGCATGTTGCGCACATCGAACCCGGGTGACTTGGCTTGCCGAAACGCCTCCAGGCTGGTGCGGCGGATCAGGCGGTGCCCGCGCCGGTTGGCCACCGACAGGGCGGCCAGGGTCTCGGGCGCCTCGAACGGCGCGGCGGGCACTTCCAGCCAGGTGTTGTGCACCGGCGCGCAGGCCAGGGCCTGTTGCAGCAGATGATGTGACGCAATGGAGATGATGAGCACCGGCGCGCTCTCGGGCCAGTCGTCGCCCAGCGCCTGCATGAGGTGGGCGGCGTCCACCGCGGCGGCGTGGATGGGGTGCACGCTCAGGCGCACCGCGGCCAGCTGGCGCTCGCGGTTCCACACCGGCTCGTAGCCGAGCGCCAGGCTGTCCAGGACGGTGTGGCTCAACATGGTGGCAAGGGTGTCAATTGATCACCTGGAACAGCGACAGGCGCTGCACCTGGGCGTACGACTTGAGGGCGGCCTCCAGGCCGAGTTGCTGGGTCTGGAAGTCCGAAATCCCCTGGACGAGGTCGAGGTCTTCCAGGCGGGATTTTTCTGCCTTGAGGTCCACGCTTCGGTCTTCCATCAGGGCGTCGAGCGAGTCGGCGCGGTTGAGCCATTCGCCGGCGCGGCCACGGGCCAGCAACACGCGATCGTGCCCGGCGTCGAGCTCGGTCATGGTGCGCGCGAGTTCCTGGGTGCGGTGGGCGCTGTCGTTGGCGCCGGTGTAGCGCAGTGCGTCCACGGCGTTTCTCACGACGCTGAAAATGTCGGTCTGCTGGGCCTGCTCCAGCACGATCTGGTCACCGGTTGCGGGCACGCCGTTCATCTGGAGCGACACGCCACCGAACGACACGGTCTTGCCCGCTTCATACGGCACGCCGGTGACACCGGGCATGGGGTTGGCGGCGGGGTTGGTCACGTTGGTCACGGTGAACTGCATCACGCCGGCCACTTCGTTGAAGTCGATCTGGTAGTCGTCGATCGCCGTCACGCCGTTGTCGACTTCACCCATGCTGGTGCTCACGTTGCCGGTGTTGGTGTTGGGCAGGCTCAGGGTGAAGCGGCCGTTGCCTTCGGGCACGCTCATCCAGATGGCGTTGCCGTCCAGCGCCTGCGGCACCGAGGTGTTGCCGGCGGCGGCCTGGCCGCGTTGACCACCAAAAATCACCCCTCCGCCGGGCGGTGCGTAGGTGTCCACAAACGGGGTGGTCGCGCCGCCGAGGCCGCCAAAGAGCGTGCGCCCGGAGTTGTCCTTGAGGTTGGCCACGCCAATGAGTTGTTCGCGCAGGCCTTCGAGCTGGCGCGCAATGTCTTCGCGCTCGCTGGGGCCATGGGTGGCGTTGCCCGCGCTGATCAGCAGGTCGCGCACCTTCTGGATGATCTCGCCCGATTCGGCCAGACCGCTTTCGGCCTGTTGCAAACTGGTGCGCGCCGTGTCCAGCGAGCGCAGATCGGCCTGCGTGCGCGAGAGGCGGTTCTGCGCGGTTTCGGCCAGCGTGGCGGCCACCGGGTCGTCGCTGGGCTTCTGCACCCGCTTGCCGGTGGCGAGGTTTTCCTGCATCCGCGCCAGTTCGGCCTGGCGGCGAGCCAGCAGGCTCACGGTGTTGTCGTAGCTGTTCGCGGTGGAGATTCGCATGGGGTGTTCCTCAAACGTTCAGGCTCACCGGCCCACGGTGGCCAACAGGCTGTCAAACGTGCTCTGCGCGATCTGCAGAAACTTCGCCGAGGCCTGATAGGCCTGCTGGTACTGCAGCAGGCGCGCGGCTTCTTCGTCCAGGTTCACACCCGAGACGTTGGCGCGCGCGGTCTCGGCGGTGGTGGCGATCTGGGCCGAGAACTCGGTGGCGAATTTCGCGCCCTGCACGCGGGTGCCGACGTCGGAGAACAGGCTCACATAACCGTCGGCCAGGGCCACGCCTTCAAAGGTCGGGCGGTCGCGCAGGGCGAGCACGGCGCTGGCGTTGCCGGCGTTCTGCGCGGTGGAGCCGGCTGGCGCCGGGTCGATGTTGAACTGGTCACCGGGGGACGGGCTGCCGCGCAAGGTCAGGCTCCAGCCGTTGAGCACGATGGGCTCACCGGGCTTGAAGTTGTAGGTGGCGGGCGGGCCCACGTTGTCGGGCGGTGGGTTGCCGGGGCCCAGACCGGTGGCGACAAAGGTGCCGTCGGCCTGGAAGGTCAGGCTCACCGGGTCGGTGAGGTTGGCCGAGTTGGAGACGGCGTAGAGGGTTTCGACGCTGAGGCCACCCGCGTTGGTCGCGCCGGGCGTCACCATCACCGGGCTGGCGGCGGCCAGCCGGTCGGGCGAGCCGATGGCCACTTGCAGGTTGCGCGCGGCGGCCTCGAACGGGCGCACCAGGATGCGGTCGCCAGCGGCGGCCGTGCCGGAGTCGATGTTGAAGGTGAGGCCGTCCTTGACAAACGGGGCGGAGGCGATGGGCACGGTGGTGCTGTCGCCATCGGACAGACGCACGACGGTCACGTCGGTGCCCGTGAAGCGCAACTCGTAGTCGGACGCCATCAAGGCGGCCGGGTCGCTCACGTTGGAACTCACCACGGCGTCACCCGTGTTGGCCGGGTTGGCTTTGCCGATGGCGGCAGCAGGGGGGATGAAGAAGTTCTGGCCCGGATTGCCCTGCATGTCGATGCCCAGCGTGTGCTGGTTGTTCACCGTGGTGGCCGAGGCCAGCGCCATGCGGCCCAGCTGGTTCTGCACCGCTGCCAGGTCCTTGTTCAGGAAGTTCATCAACCCTGAGAGTTCACCGCCGCCCAGCGTGGCGTCGGACAGCGGTGTCGACACGCCGCCCTGCACGAAGGCCAGGGCAATGCGCGAGTTGTCGATGGGGTCGGGTGTGACGGCCAGCTGGTTGGCGCTCTGGCCCAGCACCAGCGGCTGGCTGCCCGCCACGAACACGCTCACCGAGCCGTCCTTGTTGGCGACCGAGCTGGTCTGGATGTGCTTGCTGAGTTCGCCGAGCAACTGGTCGCGCTGGTCGTACAGGTCGTTGGGGGTGTGCGAATCACCCGCCGTCTCGATGATCTTCTGGTTCACCTTGGCCAGGTCCTGCGCCAGGCCGTTGACCACGTCGACCGAGCCCTTCACCTGCTGCTGCGTGCTCTTGGACAGCGCATCCAGCTGGCTGGCGGTGTTGCGCAGGCGGCTGGCGAACTCCTCGCCCTTGGCGATCACCACCACACGGGCGGTGAGGTTGCTGGGCGACGAAGACACGTCGGCCCAGGCGTTGAGGGTGTCGTTCAGCGCCGCGCCCAGGCCACCGGTGCCCAGTGGAAAGGCGCTTTCGAGTGCTTGCAGGCGCGAGTAGCGCAGGGCGTCGGCCGCGGCCACGGAGCCGGCCATCTGGGCTTCGCGCGTGAGGTAGGCACTGTGCGAGCGCTCCACCGTGGCGATCTCCATGCCCTTGCCGAAGAAGCCGTTGCCCATCTGCTGGTAGCCCGACGTCTGCTGGATCACGTTCTGGCGCGAATAGCCGGGCGTGTTGACGTTGGCAATGTTGTTGCCGATGACCTGCAGGGCAGCGAGGTTGGCGTTGAGGGCGCGGGCGCCGATGTTCAGCGATGACATGGTGGTGTGGTCCTCAGCCCTGAGCGCGCTGCAGGCTCAGTGTGGTGTTGATGGCGCGGCTGAGCTTGGCGGCGTATTGCGGATCGGTGGCGTAGCCGGCCTTCTGCAGGCCCGAGGCAAAGCCCTGCACCGAGCCGATCTGGTCCATCACGTTGTCGTAGCGCGGGCTGTTGCCGATGAGCTTGGCGTAGTCGCGAAACGAGTCGGCGTAGGAGTCGTAGGCACGGAACTTCGCCGTGACCTTGCGCGGCTCGCCGTTGATGTATTCGGTGGTGGTGATCTCGGCGACCTTGCCCTTCCAGGCGCCGGTGGCCTTGATGCCGAAGAGGTTGTGCGACGGCGTGCCGTCGGCGTGGCGAATCTCGCTCTTGCCCCAGCCGGTCTCGTGGCCGGCCTGGCCGATCATGTAGCTTGCCGGTATGCCGGACTCGCGCGCCACGGCGGCTGCGGCTTCGCTGTGCTGGTCCACAAAACCGGCCTGGCGCGGGCCCGCGCTGGCGCGGCCCACGGTGCTCGCGTCGCTGCCTGCCGGCAGCGCATCGGAGACACCGGCCTTCTCGGCCGCGTTGTTCTGCATCTGTTTGCCGAGCTGGCGCTCGATGGCCTCGGACAAGCCGCCGGGCAGGCCCGAGAGCTGCACCGCGAACTGCTGGTCCAGCAGGTCGGTGCCCAGGTCGGCGCCCTCGCCTTCCATGAGGCCCGACTTCTGCGTGGCCTCGCGCATGCTCTTGATGAGCTCGCGCATGAAGAGCGATTCAAACTGCTTGGCCGCTTCCTTGAGTGCGGCCTTGTCGTTGCCGCCCTTGCCCGCGCCGTACCGCAGCGCATTGAGCGCTGTGGGGTCGGCTGCAAGGCCGCCGTTGGACAGGGCGCTGGTCGGGTTCACGTCAGATCACCTCAAGCTCGGCGTTCATGGCGCCCGAAGCCTTGATGGCTTGAAGAATGGCCAGCAGGTCCTGCGGCGTGGCACCCAGCGAATTGAGGGCGCGCACCACGTCGGCGAGTTGCGGCGCGGTGTCGAGCTTGATGAGCGAGCCCTTGTCCTGGCTGATCTGGATGTTGGCCTGTTCGGCCACCACGGTCTGGCCGCCGGTGGACAAGGCGTTGGGCTGGCTGATGACGGGCGTGGAGCTGATGCTCACCGAGAGGTTGCCGTGCGAGACGGCGCAAGCCCCCAGGCTCACGGCCTGGTTCATCACGATGGAGCCGGTGCGCGAGTTGATGATCACGCGGGCCATGGGGATCGCGGCGTCCAGGCGGATCTCTTCCACCTTGGCCAGGAAGCCCACGCGCTCGCCCGGGTTGGCCGGGGCGCGCAAGCGCACCACGCGGCCGTCGATCGCGCTGGCCACACCCGCACCCATGACGCGGTTGATGGCGTCGGTGACGCGGCTGGCGGTCTGGAAATCGCTCGAATTCAAGCCGAGGTCGATGGTTTCGCCCAGGGCAAAAGGCGTGGCCACCGCGCGCTCCACCTGCCCGCCACCGGGCACGCGGCCCGCGCTCAGGTGGTTGATCTGCACCTTGCTGCCACCGGCCGACGCGCCGGCGCCACCCACCAGCAGGTTGCCCTGGGCGAGTGCGTAGATTTCACCGTCGGCGCCCTTGAGCGGCGTGGTGATCAGCGTGCCGCCGCGCAGCGACTTGGAGTTGCCGATGGAAGACACGGTCACGTCGATGGTCTGGCCGGGCTGGGCAAAGGCGGGCAACTGCGCGGTGACCAGCACGGCCGCCACGTTTTTCAGCTGCATGTTGGCACCGGGCGGCAGCGAGAGACCGAGCTGCTGCAGGTAGTTGTTCATGCTCTGCGCGGTGTAGGGCATCTGCGTGGTCTGGTCGCCCGTGCCGTCCAGGCCCACCACCAGGCCGTAGCCGGTGAGCTGGTTGCTGCGCACGCCCTGCACCGCCGCGATCTCCTTGATGCGGATGGACTGGGCGGCGGCGGGCCAGGCCATGGTCAGCGAAACCAGGGCCAGGGCCAGCAGACGCAGGGGAGAAAGGGATGACTTCACCGCAAATTCCTCAGTGGGCAGAACGAGACCCATTGTGGTCAGGGTTCAGAAGGGGATAACGCTCAAAAAGAACCGTGCCAACCAGCCAATTGCCATCGCTTCACCCTGCGCGCCGCGTCCACGCGACTCCACGCGCACGTTGGCCATCTGGGTCGACGCCACGGTGTTGCCCGAGCGGATATGGCGCGGATCGACCGTGCCCGAGAAGCGCAACACGTCCACGTTCTGGTTCACGCCGATCTGCTTCTCGCCCACCACCACCAGGTGGCCGTTGGGCAGCACTTCCTGCACGGTGGTGGTGATGGAGCCCGAGAAATTGTTGTTGTTCTGGTTCTTGCCGTCGCCAGAGAAGCTGTTGTCCGACTGCGCGCCCAGGTTGAGTTTGTCCAGCAGCGGCGCCTTGAGGAACGGGAAGCCCGAAACGCCGCCCGAGATCTCGCCACTGCGGTCGATCGAGGCCGACGAGGTCTGGCTGGCGTTGAGCCGTTCGGTGATCTGCACCGTGAGCGTGTCGCCGGGCATGCGCGCGCGTGGGTCTTCAAAGGCGGGCCGGTAGTTGGCGGCCCGGAACAGGCTGCCACTGGGCGCGGTGCTCATGGTGTTCACCGGGTTGGCGGTGGGCGCCATCTGGGCGTAGGTCACGGGCTTCACCGGCTCCAGATCGACCTTGGTGCTCATGGTTTCACAACCGGTGGCGAGCACGGCCAGGGTCAATGCGATGGCGAGGCGGAACATGGTGGTTTCTCCGTTCAAGATCAGAGCTGGCTGAGGCGCTGCAGCATCTGGTCGGACGTTTGAATGGCCTTGGAATTCATCTCGTAGGCGCGCTGGGTCTGGATCATGGTGACCAGCTCCTGCACCACGTTGACGTTGGAGGTTTCCACGAAGCCCTGCATCACGGTGCCGGTGCCGGCCGTGCCGGGCGCGGCGTTGATCGGGGCGCCCGAGGCCAGGCTCTCGGTGTAGAGGTTCTGACCCATGGGCTCCAGGCCGGCCGGGTTGATGAAGGTGGCCAGCTCGATGTTGCCCACCTGCTGCGGCGCGGGGTTGCCGGGCAGCTTCACGGTGACCACGCCGTCGTTGGAAATGGTGATGCTCTGCGCTTCGGCCGGCACGGTGATGCCGGCGGTGAGCGGGTAACCGCTGGAGGTGACGATGCGGCCCTGCGCGTCGGGCTTGAAGCTGCCGTCGCGCGTGTAGCCGGTGGTGCCGTCGGGCAACTCCACCTGGAAGAAGCCGTTGCCGTTGACCGCGAGGTCCAGCGGGTTGTCCGACTGCTGCATGCTGCCTTGCGAGAAGTTGCGCGAGGTGGCGACGGTGCGCACGCCCAGGCCCACCTGCAGGCCGGTGGGCAGTTCGGCCTGCTCGGCCGTGTTGGCACCCACCTGGCGCAGGTTCTGGTACATCAGGTCTTCGAACACCGCGTTGGCGCGCTTGAAGCCGTTGGTGGACACGTTGGCCAGGTTGTTCGAAATCACGTCCAGCTGCATCTGCTGTGCCTGCATGCCGGTCTTGGAAATCATCAGCGAATTGATCATGGTGTGCTCCGCAAAGGAAAGTGGGTCAGCCGTTCATGCTGAGAAGTTGGCTGGCGGTCTTGTCGTTGGTTTCGCCGTTCTGCAGCATGCGCATCTGCACCTCGAACTGGCGGGCCACGGCGATCATTCCGACCATGGCCTCCATCGGGTTCACGTTGGAGCCTTCGAGCGCGCCGTCCTGCAGGCGGGCCACGTCGCTGGCGGGCAGCGGGTCGCCCTGCACGCCCCGAAACAGGCCGTCTTCGCCGCGCTTCAAGCGGTTGTCCTCGTCGGGCACGACCATCTTGAGCTTGCCGACCTGTTGTGAAGGCTGGTTGCCCACGCGGGTGCTCACGGTGCCGTCGGAGGCGATGTCCACACGGGCACCTTCGGGGATCACGATCGGGCCACCGTCACCCAGCATGGGCAGGCCCTGCGCGTTGACCAGCGAACCGTCCTGATTGACCTCGAGCGCGCCGGCCCGGGTGTAGGCCTCGGTGCCGTCCAGCCCCTGCACCGCGAAGTAGGCGTTGTCGCGCGCGGCCACGTCCAGGTTGCGCCCGGTGGACATGATCGCGCCGGGCGTGTTGGAGTGGCCGGCGGTGGCCTCGAGTGCGAACACGCGCGTGCTCGCACCGTCGCCGCGCACGGGCACGGCGCGAAAGGTGGAGAGCTCGGCGCGAAAGCCCGGCGTGGACACGTTGGCCAGGTTGTTGGCCAGCACCTGCTGCCGATGCTGCGCGGCGTTGGCGCCGGTCATCGCGGTGTAGATCATGCGGTCCATGGGCGGGCTCCTTGGTTTGGTTCAGCGCTTGATCAGCGCATGTTCAGCAAGGTGCTGAGGACCTGGTCCTGCGTCTTGATGGTTTGTGCGTTGGCCTGGTAGGCGCGCTGCGCGGTCATCATGTTGACCAGCTCGGCGGTGAGGTCGACGTTGGAGTCTTCCAGCGCGCCGGAGCGGATGCCACCGAAGTTGCCCGAACCGGGTTCACCGCGCACCGGCTCGCCCGAAGCGAAGGTGGCGCCCCAGTTGCCGCCGCTCGACGGCGACAGACCTTGCGAGTTGCGGAAGTTCACCAGCGCAACCTGGCCGGCGGCGCGCGTCTCGCCGTTGGAATAACGGCCGGTGACCACACCGGCTTCGTCGATGCTCAGGCCCACGAACTCGCCCGGAAAGTAACCGTCCTGGTCGAGGTCGAAGACGGCGAAGTCGGTGCCGAACTGGCTGGCCGCCGTCATGTCCAGCGTGACCGGGAAGGTGACGGTGGGGTCGTTGGGCGAGGCCAGCGTGAGCGTGGGCGCGGGTGTGATGGAGGCGGGGTCGAGCGAGCCGTCGGCGTTGAAGTTCAGCACCAGGGGCGGCGCGAACGCGGCGGGTGCACTGCCGTTGACGCTGCTGTACACCTCCCAGGTGTTGTTGCCGGTCTTGGTGAAGGCCAGGGCCACCGGCACTTCCATGCCTTGCGGGTCGTAGGCCACCACCGAGGTGCCGTAGGTCGTCAGCGGCGTGGGCGGCGTGACGCTGGCGGCCACCGGCGCGCGCGCATCCAGGTTGAACTGGGCGACGATGCCGCTGGTCTGGCGCGCGGGGATCGGGGCGCTGGTGGGCAGTGACAGCGGCTGGCTGTCGAAGCTCAGGCGGTTGCCCGCGACATCGGTGGGGTAGCCCATGAGCTGGCCGCCTTGCTGGTTGACGATGTTGCCTTCGCGGTCGAGCTTGAACATGCCCGCGCGGGTGTAGGCCATGGTGCCGTTGGGCTGGCTGACTTCAAAGAAGCCGTTGCCGTTGATGGCCAGGTCCAGGTCGTTGCCGGTGACCGTGATGTTGCCCTGCGTGAAGAGTTGCGACACCGTGGCCACGGTCACGCCGATGCCCTTGTTGGCACCGCCCGCCGCGTTGACCGAGCTCGCGTACAGCTCGGCGAATTCGGCGCGCGAGCTCTTCATGCCCACCGTGTTGGCGTTGGCGATGTTGTGGCCGATCACGTCGAGGTTGCGGCTGGCGCTGTTCAGGCCGGAGAGTCCTTGCTGGAATGCCATGGTGATGTCCTTGGGGTGGGGAAAATGGGGGTGTGGAGAGGCGGTGCGTCAGCGCTTCACATGAACGCGAGCACGTCGTTGTAGGCGCGGGTGCTGCCGTCCTGCAGCAGCATGTAGATGGAGCCGCCAGAGAAGCTCACCGAATCGACCGAGAGGCGCTGCAGCGACACGCTGTCCACGCGCTCGCTGCCGCTGAACGCGCGCACCTGGAAGCCCTTGACCGTGTCGGGATCGACGCCCTCGGCGTCCCAGTTGAAGCCGTGCAGACCACCGTTGAGGGCGCCCATCTCGATGGTCTTGATGACCTCGCCGTTGGTGCCCATGATGTCGACCTTCACGTCGGTGGCCTTGCCTTCGAGCGAGAAGGCCGCCTTGCCCTGACCGTCCTTGAAGACCAGCGATTCACCGGGCAGCAGGGCCTCGCGGCCGATGAGCGAGGTGCCCTGCAAGGCCTGCATGGAGCCGAACTGCGTGGCCATGCCCTTGAGCGTGGCGTTGAGTTCCTGGATGCCGCTGACCGTGTTGATCTGCGCCATCTGGGTCGTCATCTGCGCGTTGTCCATCGGGTTCAGCGGATCCTGGTTGTTGAGTTGCGCGACCAGGAGCTTGAGGAACCGGTCCTGCGAGGCCGCCGGGTCCATGTTGTTCTTGGCCGCGGTGCCGGTGGTGCTGCCCACGGTGTTGCCGAGGCTGGTGGTGTCGATGGGCTGGATGAACATGGGTCAGTTCCTGTGAATCAAGGGGCTCACTGGCCCATCTGCAGGGTCTTGAGCAACAGCGACTTCGCCGTGTTCATGACCTCGACGTTGTTCTGGTACGAGCGCGAGGCCGAAATCATGTTGACCATCTCTTCCACCGGGTTCACGTTGGAGTGGTTCACATAGCCTTCGGCGTCGGCGCTGGGATGCGTGGGGTTGTGCACGCGACGGCCCGGGTCCTGGCTCTCGGTGATGTCTTTCACCCTCACGCCGGCGTTGCCCGCGCCGCCCATGGGCATGGTCTGGAACTGGATGTGCCGCGCCTTGTAGGCCTTGCCATCGGGCCCGGCCACCGCATCGGCGTTGGCCAGGTTGCTGGCCACCACGTTGAGGCGCTGGGACTGCGCGCTGACCGCACTGCCCGACACACCGAAGATGGAGAACATCGACATGAGAATTCCTTTCAACCACGCATCGCGTGAAAAGGTGCAAACCAAGAACACCGCGGAACTGGCTTTGCCAGGCCGCAGGTGTTGCCCCCCTGGAGGGGGGTGGCGCTGAAAGCGACGCGGGGGGTGTTCATATCTATTGGCCTTGGATGGCGCTGAGCATGGTCTTGACGTGGGAGTTGATGAAACGCAGCGTGGACTCGTAGCGCACGCTGTTGTCCACGAAGCTGGCGCGCTCACGGTCCAGGTCGACCGAGTTGCCGTCCTGGCTGGCCTGGGTCTGCACGGTGTAGGCCAGCCTGGGGTCTTGAGCGCTGCTGGTGCCCAACTGCATGTGACCCGCGCTGGTGACGCTCACGCCAGCGCCACCCTGCATGCCCGAGACGTTCTTGAGCGCGGCGGCAAAGTCGAAGTCGCGCGCCACGTAGCCGGGGGTGTCGGCGTTGGCGATGTTGCTCGCTATGACCTGCTGGCGCTGTGAGCGCAGCAGCAGGGCGTTGGCATGGAAGTCCAGCCGGGCGGTCATCTGTTCAAGCATGTTCACCTCATGGCACGGGTTGCGGGGCGGGTGACTGGCCTTCCTCAGAGGGCACGGACACCAGGGCGTTGAACGGATTATGGAAATCTTGAGGGTCTTCAATGGCCGGAACAAAGACCCCTAAGACCGCCTTTTCCCGGCTTTCCCGCAACCGGCGGCGCCCTACAGTGCAGGCCATGCCCAAGCTGCTGCCCTCTTCCTTCTTCTCCTCCATCACAGCCCGTCTCATGGCCCTGGCCGCACTGACGCTGTGCGGCTGGAACGCCCAGGCCAACGAGCCGGCTGTGCTGGAGAAGATGGCCCACGACTTCCTCACACCCGCCCTGGCCACCGCCTTGCCCAAGGACGCCGCCATGCCGCTGCGCGCCGAGGTGGTGATGGGCTCGCTCGACGCGCGCCTGAAGCTGGCGCCCTGCAACCGGGTCGAGCCCCATCTGCCCAAGGGCTCACGGCTGTGGGGACGCAGCCGCGTCGGCCTGCGCTGCGTGGACGGCCCCACGCGCTGGAACGTGTTCGTGCCCGTCACCGTGAAAGCCTGGGGGCCGGCCTGGGTGCTCAAGCATGCGGTGGCCGCGGGCGACACCCTCACTCAAGAAGACGCTGAAGTCGCCGAAATCGATTGGGCAGAGCAGCGCTCCGGCGTGCTGGCCGTGCCCGAGCGCTGGGTGGGTCAGCTGGCGGCCTTTCCATTGACCGCCGGCCTGGCGCTGCGCGAGAACATGGTGCGCGCCCCCCAGGCCTTTGCGCCGGGCACCCAGGTGCGGGTGAGCGGCGAAGGTGGTGGTTTCAGCGTTTCAGCCACCGGCCGGGCACTCACGGCGGGCATGGTGGGCGAATCCGCCCGCGTCAAACTGCCCGGCGGACGGGTGGTGACCGGGGTGGTGCGCGACGCCCAGACGGTCGAACTGGCCCTGTGATTGAGGCCTTTTTTGCTCAGGCCCGTGCAGATGGCCCCGAAATCGTGACGAACACCACAAGCGTTTGATTAAAGTTCTGGAAATCAGGGTCGATACAGTCAGGACAAGGCCCTGACTTCGGGGTTTGGAGCGTGACATGAAAGTCGATTCATCACCGGATTCGTACATTGGTTCTGTGGCCGGCGGCCCCCAGAAGGCCACCGCGCCCGCGGCGGCCGAAGCCAGCGCTGCGGCATCGGCCGCCAGCGCGGCCAAGCCCCAGACCGGCGTGACCGTGACCCTCTCGTCCTCCACCACCGAGGCCCGCGCGGTCTCGGGTGGCGACGTGTTCAACGCCGACAAGGTGGCTTCCATGAAGGCGGCCATCGCCAACGGCAGCTTCCAGGTCAACGCCGAAGCCATTGCCGACAAGATGCTGGCCAATGCAGCCGAAATGCTCGGCCCGCGCACCTGATTTCTCCCCAACCACCATCCGGGCCTGTCATGAGCACCTCCTCGACCAACTACCACCCCTGGATCGGCGCGTTGCAGGTGGAACTCGATGCCCTGGAGGCCGCCTTGCTGCGTGGCGATGCGCCTGCGGTGGCGCTGGCCAGTGCGGCCATGCAGAAGGTGCTGCAACAGGCGCCGCCCACCATCGCCCTGGGTGAGCCGGGCAGCGAACAGCAACAAGCCCTGCTGACGGCGGCCGAACGTTTTGCCCGCCTGCGCCAGGCCGTGCTGCGCGCCAACGCCCAGAGCCAGCGCGCCGTGACCAGCTTGCTGCCCCAGCACGGCCAGCAACCCACCTATGGCCGCCAGGTCGGCGCAGCCTCCGTGGGCGGCGCCGGACGGGGCTTCCTCTCGGCCTGAAGCCGACCGCTCGGACATGGGAAAAACCGGCTTCGGCCGGTTTTTTTGTGCCTGAAACGCCTGCCATCCCTGGATGGCCTGCACTGCGCCCGGGCTGCACTTCCCGCATCGCAGCACGCCGGTGACAATCAACGCCTTTCACAACACCAAACACAAGGAGTATTCCCATGAAAGGCGATCCCCAGGCCATCGCGCATCTGCAGGCGCAGCTCAAGAACGAGCTGACCGCGATCAACCAGTATTTCGTCCACTACCGCATGCTCAAACACTGGGGCCTGGACAAGCTGGCGGCCAAGGAATACGAAGAATCCATCGGTGAAATGAAGCATGCCGACAAGCTCATGGACCGCATCTTCACCCTCGACGGCCTGCCCAACCTGCAGGACCTGGGCAAGCTGGGCATTGGCGAGGACGTGCCCGAGATCCTCAAGAGCGATCTGGCACTGGAAACCGGCGCGCAGCACACCATCAAGGCCGGCATCGCGCACTGCGAAACGGTGCGCGACTACGTCTCGCGCGATCTGCTGCAGGGCATCCTGGACGACACCGAGGAGCACATCGACTTCCTGGAAACCCAGATCGAACTGCTTGACAAGGTGGGCCTGCAGAACTACCTGCAAAGCCAGATGGGCTCCGTCAGCTGACCTTTTTGCCGGCCGGGTTGGTCCGCTGAGCGGTCTTGCGGATCTGAATGCGATTCATTATCATTCGTTCAGATTCACGAGACCCATCCAGCACCATGATTGTCTGCATCTGCCGCCGCATCAGCGACAAGACCATTGCCCATTGCGCACGCTCGGGCATGGGGTTTGACGACATCCAGCTCGAGCTGGGCGTGGCCACGCAGTGTGGCCAGTGTGAAGGTTGCGCTCGCGCGCTGTGGTCGGAGTGTTCACCCCAGCAGACCGTGGCGCACATCTCGCGCGAAGCGGCATCGCACCAGACCGCGGCCGCCTGAGACAGACAGCGCCAGACAACAAAAAACCGGCCGAGGCCGGTTTTTTGTTGTCCGGGCACAGCCCGGGGCGAGGCCTCAGCCCTTTTTTGCCCCGAAACGGTGCTCGATCTCGCCCACGATGCCGCGGCGGAACATGAGCACGCAGACCACGAAGGTCGCACCCATGATGATCGAGACCATGGAGCCCAGGCCCGAGAGGTAGTTCTGCATGGTGACGATCACGGCCGCGCCCACGGTGGGGCCGAGGATGGTGCCCATGCCGCCGAGCAACGTCATCAGCACCACTTCACCCGACATCTGCCAGCCCACGTCGGTGAGGGTGGCGATGCCGAAGGCGATCGACTTGGTCGCGCCGGCCAGGCCCGCGATGGTGCCCGAGAGCACGAACGCCACCAGCTTGTAGCGGTCGACGTTGTAGCCCAGCGAAAGCGCGCGGGGTTCGTTCTCACGCACCGACTTGAGCACCTGCCCGAACGGCGAATGGATGATGCGGTAGATGAGCGCGAAGGCCGCCGCGAAGATGGCCGCCACCACGTAGTACATCACCGTGTCGTCGGTCAGGTCGATCAGGCCGAACAGCTGGCCGCGCGGAATGCTCTGGATGCCGTCTTCCGCGTAGGTGAACGGCGCCTGAACGCAGATGAAATAGACCATCTGGGCCAGCGCCAGCGTGACCATGGCGAAGTAGATGCCCTGGCGGCGCACCGCCAGCCAGCCCGTGACCAGCCCGATGAAGGCCGCGCTCAACGTGCCGGCCAATATCGCCAGCTCCGGCGTGAGGCCCCACACCTTGGCGGCGTGGCCGGCCACGTAGGCCGAGAAGCCGAAGAACATGGCGTGGCCGAACGAGAGCAGGCCGGTGAAGCCGATCAGCAGGTTGAACGCGGAGGCGAACAGCGCGAAACACAGCACCTTCATGAGGAAGATGGGGTAGCCCACGAAAGGGGCCGCCAGCAGTGCCAGGAACAGCACCACGAATACATTGCGGGTGGCTTTGGACATTATTTCTCCCGGCCGAACAGACCTGCCGGACGGATCATCAGGACGATGACCATGATGATGAAGACCACGGTGGACGAGAGTTCCGCATAGAACACCTTGGTGAGGCCCTCGATGAGGCCGAGCGCCAGACCCGTGAGGATGGAGCCCAGGATGGAGCCCATGCCACCGATGACGACCACGGCGAACACCACGATGATGATGTTGGAGCCCATGAGCGGGCTCACCTGGTAGATGGGCGCGGCCATCACCCCGGCCAGGCCGGCCAGGCCCACGCCGAAGGCGTAGGTGAGCGTCACCATCAGGGGCACGTTGATGCCGAAGGCGCGGACCATGCTGGGGTTTTCGGTGCCGGCGCGCAGGTAGGCGCCCAGCTTGGTCTTCTCGATCACGTACCAGGTGAACAGGCACAGGAAGATGGAGACGAACACCACCCAGGCGCGGTACTTGGGCAGCATCATGAAGCCCAGGTCGAAGACGCCGCGGAAGATGTCGGGCAGCTCGTAAGGCTGGCCCGACGAGCCGTAGAACTCGCGGAACACGCCCTCGAAGATCAGCGCCAGGCCGAAGGTGAGCAGCAGGCCGTAGAGGTGGTCGAGCTGCTGCAGGCGGCGCAGCATGGTCATCTCGATCAGGGCGCCGATGGCGCCCACGCCAATGGGCGCGAGCAGCAGGGCAAACCAGTAGTTCACGCCCGCGTAATTGAGCAACATCCACGCAAAAAAGGCGCCCACCATGTACAGGGCACCGTGCGCGAAGTTGACGATGTTGAGCATGCCGAAGATCACGGCCAGGCCCAGCGACAGGATCGCGTAGAAAGAGCCGTTGACCAGCCCCAGCATGAGTTGCCCCATGAAGGCCGCGATCGGCACACCAAATAGTTCAGTCATTGCAGTCCGGTGAAAGGGGACGGGCCGTGAATCACGGCCCGCCCGGTCGACTCAGTTCAACTCCGTTCGGATCACTTCTTCACGGCAGGGCACTGGCTCTGTGCCAGCGGCAGGAAGGCGTCATCGCCCTTGATGGTTCCCTTGAGGTTGTAGTAGTCCCACGCGCCCTTGGACTCCGAAGGCTTCTTGACCTGGAACAGGTACATGTCGTGCACCATGCGGCCGTCTTCGCGGATCTTGCCGCCCTTGGCGAACATGTCGTTGATCGGTGTGGCCTTCATCTTGGCCATCACCACATCGGTGTCATCGGTGCCGGCGGCCTTCACCGCATTGAGGTAATGCATGGTCGAGGAATAGACCGAGGCATGGTTGGAGTTCGGCTTGCGGTTGTTCATCACCTTGGCGTACTTGTCGGCCCAGGCGCGGGTCTCGGGGTTCAGGTCCCAGTACCACGCTTCCGTGAGGTACAGGCCCTGAGCCGTGGGCAGGCCGATGGCGTGCACGTCGGTGATCAACATCAGCAAGGCAGCCAGGCTCTGCTTCTTGGTGAGACCGAACTCGGCCGCGGCCTTGATGCTGCTGACGGTGTCGCCACCGGCATTGGCCAGGCCCACCACCTTGGCGCCGGAGGTTTGCGCCTGCAGCAGGAAGGACGAGAAGTCACCGGTGGACAGCGGGTGGCGCACGGCGCCCATCACCTTGCCGCCCGCGGCCTTCACCACGTCGCCGGTGTCTTTCTCCAGCGAGTGGCCGAAAGCGTAGTCGGCGGTCAGGAAGTACCAGCTGTCACCGCCGTCTTTCACGATGGCCTTGCCCACCACGTTGGACAAGGCAATGGTGTCCATCAGGTAATGGATGCCGGTGGCGGGTGCGCAATCGGCGTTGGTCAGACGGGCCGAGGCGGCGCCGGTGGTGATCGTGATCTTGTTCTTTTCCTTGCCCAGGGCCTGCACGGCCAGGGCCACGGCGGAGTTCAGGTTTTCCACCGAGATGTCCACGCCGTCGCGGTCGAACCAGCCCTGGGCCACGTTCTTGGCAATGTCGGGCTTGTTCTGGTGGTCGGCGCTGACCACCTCGATCGGCTTGCCGAACATGGTGCCGCCGAAGTCGGCCACGGCCATGCGGGCCGCTGCCACGGCACCGGGGCCGCCGTAGTCGGCGTACACGCCCGACATGTCGGTGAGCACGCCGATCTTCACGGCATCACCGGTCAACTTGCCTTGCTGGGCAACGGCGAACGAAGCACCGCCGGCCAGCACGGTGGCAATGGCGGTGGTGACGGCGGTCGAAATCAGTTTGCGTTTCATGGAAAGTCTCCTCTTGGTGGAAGGGCGTCAGACGCCCAGATACTCATTGAGCATGTCGGATTTGCTCTCGAGCTCGTTCTTGTTGACCGTGGCCACGATCTGGCCATGTTCGATCACGTAGTGGCGGTCGGCCAGCGGGGCGGCGAACCGGAAGTTCTGTTCGACCAGGATGATGGTCAGTCCCTTGGCCTTGAGCGCGCGGATCACGCGGCCCAGCGTCTGCACGATCACGGGTGCCAGGCCCTCGGTGATCTCGTCGAGCAACAGGATGCGGGCACCCGAGCGCAGGATGCGCGCCATCGCCAGCATCTGCTGTTCGCCGCCCGACAGGCGCGTGCCCTGGCTGTTGCGGCGCTCCTTGAGGTTGGGAAACATGGCGTAGATTTCTTCCACGCTCATGCCGCCCTCGCCCACCTTGGGCGGCAGCATCAGGTTTTCCTCGCAGCTCAGCGACGAGAAGATGCCGCGCTCTTCGGGGCAATAGCCCAGGCCCAGCCTGGCAATTTTGTTGGTCGGCATGTGGATGGTTTCCACGCCGTCGATCTGGATCGAACCGGTGCGCTTGCCCACCAGGCCCAGGATGGACTTGACGGTGGTGGTGCGACCCGCGCCGTTGCGGCCCAGCAGCGTGACCAGTTCACCTTCGCGGATCTCGAAGTTGATGCCGTGCAGCACATGCGATTCGCCGTACCAGGTGTTGAGGTCGGCGACCTTCAGCAATACCTTGCTCATGCTTCTTCCACCGTGCCCACGTAGGCCTCGAGCACGCGCGGATCTTTCGACACGGTTTCGTAGGGCCCTTCGGCCAGCACCGAGCCGCGCGCAAGCACCGTGATGGTGTCGGACAGGTTGGCGATCACGTTCATGTTGTGCTCCACCATGAGCACGGTGCGGTTGGCCGCCACCTTGCGGATGAGCTCGACCACCCGGCCCACGTCTTCATGGCCCATGCCCTGCGTGGGCTCGTCCAGCAGCATCAGCTCGGGGTCGAGCGCCAGGGTGGTGGCAATCTCCAGTGCGCGCTTGCGGCCGTAGGGCAACTCCACCGTCTGGGTCTGCGCGAAGCTGCCCAGGTCAACCTGCTCCAGCAGCGCCATGGCTTCGTCGTTGAGCGCGTACAGGCTGGACTCGGGTTTCCAGAAATGAAAGCTGGTGCCCAGCTTGCGCTGCAGGCCGATGCGCACGTTCTCCAGCACGGTGAGGTGGGGGAACACGGCCGAGATCTGGAACGATCGCACCATGCCGGTGCGTGCCACCTCGGCCGCCTTGTGGTGGGTGATGTCTTCACCCTTGTAGAAAATCTTGCCCGAGGTCACGGGCAGGAACTTGGTGAGCAGGTTGAACATGGTGGTCTTGCCGGCACCGTTGGGGCCGATCAGCGCGTGGATGGAGCCACGCCTGACCTTGAGGTTGACCTTGTCAACCGCGACAAATCCCTTGAAATCGCGGGTGAGATCCTGCGTCTCGAGAATGTATTCGTTGCTCATGAATGTCGATCCCCAACGAGAAACCCGCAGGCCTTTCGGCCCGCGGGACTGCTGGAAATCCGTGCTCCTGTGTCTTGTGTTGTCGGCCTGCTGCACGCCGCCAACCTGCCTTTTGCGATGGCGTGATTGTTAGCGAACTTACGAACTTCTCAACCTAGGGAATTCACCCTGTCCAGCCGCCTTTACAAGCACGAACACAAGGCGTCAGTTGACGCGTCCGATCTGCTGCACCACCTTGAGCATGGTGCTGGCGTCTTCCTTGACGAAGCGATCGAACTCCGGTGCGTCCTGGTGCTGGAAGGACGTGCCGGCCGTGGTCATGATCTGGATGGTGCGCTCGTCCCTGGTGGCCGCACGAGCGGCCTCACGCAGCTTGGCCACCACGTCGGGCGGCGTGCCGGCGGGCACGAAGATGCCCGACCACTGCGAATAGCTGATCGGCACGCCGAGTTCCTTGAAGCTCGGCACATCGGGCAGCAGGGCCAGGCGGCCCTCACCCCAGTGCGCCAGCGCACGCAGCTTGCCCGCCTTGATCTGGCCCGCCACGCTGGCCGGGCCGCTGGCCACTGCTTCGATCTGACCGCTGAGCAAACCCAGCAGCGCCGGGCCAGCGCCGGTGTAGGGCACGTGCAGCATGAAGCTGGACGTGGCCGCCTTGAGCTGCTCCATCGGCACGTGCATGGTGCCGTAGTTGCCCGATGAGCCGAACGTCACGCGACTCGGGTTGGCCTTGGCGTAGGCCATGAACTCGGCATAGGTCTTCCACGGGCTGTCGGCGCGCACCACCAGCACGGTCGGGTCGGCCGTGATGCGGGCGATCGGCACCAGCTGGTCCAGCTCGTACATCGGCGCGCGGTTCAAGATCTTGTCGGCCTCGGGCAGCACCACCACCGACGACAGCGCCATCAACATCGTGTAGCCGTCGGGCGCGGCTTTGGCCACCTGGGCCATGCCGATGCCACCCCCCGCGCCACCGCGGTTGACCACCACCACCGTCTGGTTGAGGTGCTTGCCCATGGCCTCGGCGACCGGCCGGCCCACGGTGTCGGCCACGCCACCGGGCGGGAACGGCACCACCATGGTGATCGGCTTGGTCGGGTAGGCGGTTTGCGCCACGGCCGCACAGGCGGCAGCGACCGTCACGGCGGCCAGGCACAGGCTGCGAAGTTGTCGGTTCATCAAGAGGTCTCCTGTTGGTTTGAAAGGTGTCAGACGAAGGCGTTCTGCAGCGTGCCGATGCCGTCGATGTCGATGCGGACCACGTCGCCCGCGCGCAGGAACACGGGCGGCTTCAGGCCCATGCCCACACCGGCGGGCGTGCCGGTGGCGATCACGTCGCCGGGATGGAGCGTGATGCCGCGCGAAATGGTTGCTATCAGCGTCGGGATGTCGAAGATCAGGTCTTCGGTGCGGCCGTCCTGGCGCAGCGTGCCGTTGACCCAGCAGCGCACGCGGGTGTGCTGGCCGTCCAGCTCGTCGGCCGTGACGATCCAGGGGCCCATGGGGCAGAAGGTGTCGAACGACTTGCCCATGTCCCACTGCTGGTGGCGCATCTGCACGTCGCGCGCGGTCACGTCGTTGACGATGGTGTAGCCGTACACATGGCTCATCGCGTCATCGCGCGCGATGTTCTTGCCACCCACGCCGATGATCACCGCCAGCTCGGCTTCGTAGTCGATCTGCTCCGACACGGCGGCGCCCGGCATCCGCACCTCGTCGCCGGTGGCGATCACGCACTCGGGCACCTTGGTGAACACGATCGGCCAGGTGGCCGGGTTGGCGTTGTTGTCCTTGAACACGGAGGTCTGCAGCTCCTTGGCGTGCTCGTGGTAGTTGCGGCCCACGCACCAGAGGTTGCGTCGGGGCAGCGGCAAAGGCGCCTCCAGGCGCACCGAAGCCAGCGCGATGGCCGGGCCCGTCAGCGCCGGCAAAGCCGCACCCTGCGCGGCGGCTTCGATCAGGGGCAAGGCGCCCCGCGCTGCCTGGGCGGCATCCAGCGCAAAGGCCGTGACGCTCTGACCGTCGGCGGAAACCTGACCAACACGGCGTTGACCTTCATGAACAAACGTGGCAATGCGCACAGACGCTCCTTGTGAATTAATACCAATAAGTACCAATAGATACCAGAAAGAACCGATGTTAGACCAGAAGCCGCGATGACTTCATCGGGTTTTCACGTACGAGAATCGATCCGGTGAGAGGCGCCGGCCATTGGTCTGCTTTGGTATATTTGCCGCACCATGACCATCTCGACCTCCCTGCGCGAAACCATCCTGACCCAGCTGCAGGCCGGGCACTGGAAGGCCGGCGACCGCCTGCCCACCGAGCGCGAACTCGCCGAGGGCTACAGCGTGAGCCGCACCACGGTGCGCAAGGCATTGGCCGATCTCAAGCAACAAGGCCTGATCGAGCAGACCGTGGGCAGCGGCACCTTTGTGGCGCAGCAGGCCTCCTCGGGCCTGGACCGCCTGATCCAGCAGGACTCCGCGCAACACACCAGCCCGGCCGAGCTGATGGAAGCGCGCCTGGCGCTGGAGCCGGCCATCATCGACCTGGTGGTGCGCAACGCCACCGCAGCCGATTTCGCGCGCATGTTGTCGTGCTGCACCAGCGCCGAACGCGCGGCCAGCCTGGAAGAGTTCGAGCACTGGGACGGTGCACTGCACGAAGCCATTGCCGACGCGGCGCACAACACCTTCGTCTCCAGCGTGTTCAAGCTCATGAAACAGGTGCGCGCCCAGGGCGACTGGGGACAGCTGAAGAAGAAGAGCGTCACGCCCGAGCGCCGCCTGGCCTACCAGCAGGAGCACCGCCAGTTGGTGGACGCCCTGCGCGACCGCGACGCCGCCCGCGCCAAGGCCGGCACGCTCGACCACCTGCTGCACGTGCGACACAACCTGCTGGGGCACTGAGCGCCCTTCGCCCGCTGTGATGTAACGTGGCCCCACCATGCCCGCCAACTACGCCCGCTACCTGATCGGCACCCAGCGCACCGCCGAGTCCAACCGGGAACTCGGCTTCGTGCTGGCCTTCGTGGCCGGCGCCATCAACGCTGGCGGGTTCCTGGCGGTGAAGCAGTACACCTCGCACGTCACCGGCATGGTGTCCTCGCTGGCCGACAACCTGGCGCTGGGTCAGCTGGGCCTGGTGGTGGACGCCGCCGTGGGCGTGCTGTCCTTCCTGATGGGCGCCATGTGCTGCGCCATCATGGTCAACTTCGCGCGGCGCAGGCAGCTCTCCAGCGAGTACGCCCTGCCGCTGCTGCTGGAGGCCTCGCTCATCCTGTGCTTCGGCCTGCTGGGTGCGCAGCTCTCCACGTTCGAAGGTCTGCTGATTCCGTTCACTGTGGTGCTGTTGTGTTTCATCATGGGGTTGCAGAACGCCATTGCCACCAAACTCTCCAACGCCGTGATCCGCACCACCCACATGACCGGCATCGTGACCGACCTGGGCATCGAGCTGGGCAAACTCATCTACTGGAACCACAACCCCGACCACCCCCTGAAGGTGCGCGCCGACCGCAAACGCATGGTGGTGCTGGCCGGTCTGCTGCTGGCCTTCACCACCGGCGGCATCGCTGGCGCGTATGGCTTCAAGCAGGTGGGCTATGGCTTCACGGTGCCGCTGGCGCTGATGCTGGCCGTGCTCGCGCTGGTGCCCACGGTGGACGATCTGCTGCGCTCCCGAAAAGCCGGCTCCTGAAAAGGTCTTGCAACTTCGGTCCCATCGACAACCACTCCGACCTCCCGAAAGCCCCCCATGAAATACCTGCACACCATGGTCCGCGTGACCGACCTCGATGCCTCGTTGAAGTTCTACCGGGATGCGCTCGGTCTGGAAGTGGTTCGCATCCGCGAAGTGCCGCAAGGCCGCTTCACGCTGGCCTTCCTCGCCGCACCCGGCGACCACAGCGCGCAGATCGAACTCACCCACAACTGGGACCCGGAAACCTACACCGGAGGTCGCAACTTCGGCCACCTGGCCTACCAGGTGGCCGACATCTACGCCACCTGCGAGCGCCTGCAGGCCCACGGCGTGGCCATCCTGCGCCCGCCCCGCGACGGCCACATGGCTTTTGTGCGCTCGCCCGACAACATCTCCATCGAGCTGCTGCAACAAGGCGACGCCCTGCCCCCCAGCCAGCCCTGGGTGGACATGGCCAACAGCGGCAGCTGGTGACGTCCGGGCAACCCCCGGGTCAACCCCCATGACCCGTCCGCGCGGCGAATCCATACTGGCTTGGTTCGGTTGTCGAATCCAAGGAGTTCCCATGTCATCACTGTTCCGCACCCAGACCCTGCTCGGCCTCGTGGCCGCCGCCGCGCTCACCACCCTGATGGGCTGTGCCACCGTCGACAAAATGACCGGCTCGGTGACCAGCGCCGTGCGCGGCGACGAAAAACTCACCGGCGCGCAAGAAGTGCCTCCCGTGACCACCACCGCCAGCGGCACCGCCAACATCAAGGTGAGCGCCGACGGCTCGGTGAGCGGCAGCGTGACCACGGCAGGCGTGGTGAGCACCATGGCCCACATCCACATCGGGCCCGCCGGCCAGAACGGCCCGGTCATCGTGCCGCTGACCAAGACCGGCGACAACACCTACGTGGTGCCGGCCGGCGCCAAGCTCACGCCCGCGCAACTGGCGGCCTACAACATGGGTTCGCTGTATGTGAACGTGCACTCGAACGCCCACAAGGGCGGCGAGATCCGCGCCCAGCTCAAACCCTGAGCCCGCGCTGACCACTCAAAACAGAAGCCCGCCCGGCGTCAAACGACGCCAGGCGGGCTTCTGTTTTTGTGGGTGCTGTGCTCAGCCCGGCGTGCGCCGCTGCCAGTGGAAATTGGGCATGACCATGCGGCGTTTCGTCGAACCATCCCAGTCGACCGTCAAACCCTCCTGTCGCAGGGCTTCGCAGATCGCCTGCGCCACCGCCACGTGTTCCGCCTTCTTCGCTTCGCTGCGGTCGGCGTGGCCGAAGGCCAGCAACAGACCTTGTTCGTCGAGCGCACGGTCGATGTCCTGGCTGTAATAGAAGCAATAGCCGTGATACTTGTCCTCCGGAATGCTCTCGTCCGCCAGCACCTCCCTCACGGCTTCAATGCCGTCGTCCTGGGTGTCGCCGGCGCAGTGCAGGGCGCAGATGCCTTGCTCGTTCAGACGGGCAAAGGCGCGGTCGAGCTTGTCGCAATCGGTGGTCTGCGGCCACCCCGCCTCGGCGATGCGCTTCTTCGCGAGCGTCTCGGTAGCGACCGCCTTGACCTTGTCGATGTCGAACCCGTGGCCAGCGGCGGCGTCGCTGTCGATCATGGCTTCGATCTCTTCAGGAGAATCGAAGCCATACCAGATGGCGCTCTCCACGTCGGCCAGCATGTCTTCGGTGGCGTCGTCGAGGTCGGTGTCGTTCGTGGGGCGCATGGAGTCGGTCATGGTGCGGTGGAGTCAGGGTGGAGGGCGAGGTCCTGGACGCTGGAGCGCCTTGGCGGCGCTGGTCAGCAACCGCAGCCGATGCTAGCCACGCCCCTCCCCTTGCACCAGCAGCCGTTGCCATGCGCCAACGGCTAGTGCCCATGCGGTATTGCGCCGGGTGCGGTTCCGTTCAAGCCGCCCTGGCAAGGTCACTCGGCAGACGCAAAAAAACCGGCCTCGGCCGGTTCTTGCCCAGGTGCCCGAGGGCTCAGGCGGTCTGGAACCGGTCGAGCAACTGCACCAGCCGGCGCGATTGCGACCTGAGCGATTCGGCGGCCGCGGCGCTTTCTTCCACCAGCGCGGCGTTCTGCTGCGTGACCTTGTCCATCTGGCTGATCGCCTCGCCGACCTGGCCCACGCCCGAACTCTGTTCGCTGGTGGCGCTGCTGATCTCGCCCACC
>NZ_JAKFEO010000043.1:0-1905 GCF_036675665.1 Hydrogenophaga sp.
TGTCGTCAGGGCCTTGCAGCACGAGGCCGCCTCGGTCGTGCTCGCGCACAACCACCCCAGCGGCACCGTCAACCCCTCGCGCGCCGACGAGGCGCTCACCCAGACCCTGAAGGCCGCCCTGGCACTGGTGGACGTGCGGGTGCTGGACCACGTGATCGTTGCGCCGGGGCACGCGCTGTCGATGGCGGAGCGGGGGTTGCTTTGAGGGTCCAAGGAGCTGTCAAGGGAAGCGGTGAATGCCGGCCCGTTGTGGCTACACCGCCGCTACAATGAGGCATTCGGAAGGGGCACGCGCCATGGCATCGAGCAAACAAAGGAAATCGGCGGAGGTTCGCTCCCGCATCGAACCCGAGTTGAAAGAGCGGTCCACTGCCGTGCTGGCGGCCGTGGGCCTGGATCTGAGCGGCGCCATCCGGCTGTTCCTGCGGCAGGTCGTGCAGGTCGGAGGGGTGCCCTTCGACGTCAGGCACCCGACGGCGCTGACCGCAGCCGCCATGCAGGAAGCACGAGAACTGCCTGGCCGGTACGACTCCGCGCAGGAGCTTTTCGATGGCCTCGAAGCAGGCACCGACAAGCCCGAAACGCGCCGCGCTGCCACGAAGGGCGGACTACACAAGGCAGTTCGAAAAGGACTGGCGAAAACTGAGTCACTTGGGAGCCAACGATGACAGCCCTTGAATCGAAATTGCTGCAGCGCCTGCAGAAGCTGCCGCCCAATCGCATTGCGGAGGTGGTGGACTTCGTGGAGTTCCTGGCGTCGCGCGAAGAGCGCCAGCAGGCAGCCCACCGCCTGGGGCAGAGCCTGGACAAGCTTGATGCGCTGGATCTGCCGCCAGTGAGTGGCGATGAAGTCGAGCAAGCGATACAGGCGCTCCGGCGCGAACGCCGGGGGGAGGGAGAGTACAACGTGCCCTCCTCTGCCCGTCAGCGGCCTTAGGCAGCGCGCTCTGACGTGCGCGTCGTCCTCGATACCAATCTGCTGGTTTCGGCGGTGATCTCCCCCGGCGTGCCGCGCCAATTGCTCGATGCGGCGCGAACCGGCGCATTCGAACCATGCACAAGCGAAGTGCTGCTGGCAGAGTTGCAAGAGGTGCTGCAGCGCTCGCACTTGTCCAAGCGGCTCGAGCAGGCCGGCGTGAACGCCGAGGCGCTGGTGCAGGACCTGCGAGCGATCTTTCTCGTCGTAGCGCCCGAAGCGGTGCCGCGGGTGGTGCCGTCTGACCCTGATGACGATCACGTCCTGGCCGCTGCGCTTGCCGCTGGTGCAGACCTGATTGCTTCCGGAGACCGGCGCGACCTGCTGCCCATGGGCAACTACGAGGGCATCCCGATCGTCACGGCCCGAGATGCACTGCAGCGCATCGGCCAGCCCGAGCCGCCGGCCTGAACGCCCTGTCCAACCCGGAGTCAATGGGTCCGTCAACCGACAAGCTTGTCGTACTCGGCATGGGTTCCGATCCAGAACCAGTGGACGCCGCCATCGACTGGCACGCCAAGTGCCCGGTAGTGCAAACCCACGCGCACGCTGAACACCCTGCCGCCGAAACTCCGCCAGCTCCTTCGGAGGGAGGGAACGGATTGCGTCTTCGATGGCTTGGACGTCTGACATGTCGGGACAGCTGGATATGCCCCCACTATGCCGGACTCTGGAGGACGACACTACTCACCGGTGAAGAGGCGCCACGCGTCCTGCGCCATCGGCGGCGAGCATCCCACCTTCACACCCCCGGCCCCAGCGGCTTGAGCAGCACCACCAGCGCCCCGGCGCCGCCCTCGTCCCCGCGTGCCTGCACGAAGGCCAGCACTTCCTTCTTCTGCACCAGCCAGCCCTGCACCTTGGCCTTGAGCACCGGGGTCCTGCCGGGCGAGCCCAGGCCCTTGCCGTGCACCACCCGCAGGCAGCGG
>NZ_JAKFEO010000074.1:0-13381 GCF_036675665.1 Hydrogenophaga sp.
GCGGCGCTTTCTTCCACCAGCGCGGCGTTCTGCTGCGTGACCTTGTCCATCTGGCTGATCGCCTCGCCGACCTGGCCCACGCCCGAACTCTGTTCGCTGGTGGCGCTGCTGATCTCGCCCACCAGGTCCGACACGCGCCGGATCGCGCTCACCACGCCCTGCATGGTGGTGCCCGCCTGGTCGGCCAGCGCGGTGCCGCTGGCCACGCGCTCCACGCTGGTGTCGATCAGGCCCTTGATCTGCTTGGCCGCTTCGGCGCTGCGCTGCGCGAGGTTGCGCACCTCGGCCGCCACCACCGCGAAACCGCGGCCCTGTTCGCCAGCGCGCGCGGCTTCCACCGCGGCATTGAGCGCCAGGATGTTGGTCTGGAAGGCGATGCCGTCGATCACGCCGATGATGTCGGCGATGCGCCGCGAGCTGTCGTTGATGCCCTTCATCGTTTCAACAACCTGGCCCACCACGCTGCCGCCTTCGATAGCGACCTTCGAGGCGTTGAGCGCCAGCTCGTTGGCCTTGCTGGCGTTGTCGGCGGTCTGGCGCACGGTGGAGCCCAGCTGTTCCATCGAAGCCGCCGTCTCCTGCAGTGAAGAAGCCTGCTGCTCGGTGCGGGTGGACAGATCGGCGTTGCCCTGCGCGATTTCGCCCGATGCCACTTCCACCTGCTCGGCAGTGCCGCGCACTTGCGACACCAGCGTGCCCAGCTGGGCCGAGACCTGATCGAGTGCCTGCAGCACCTGACCGGTTTCGTCACGCGAGGCGGTGTGGCTCTGCGTGCGCAGGTCGCCGTCGGCCACGGCCGTGGCCAGGGCACGCGCCGCGCGCAGAGGCGCCACGATCATGCGCACGCACCACCAGCCCACTGCGGCCGAGAGCAGCAGCGCCAGGGCCGCGCCCACGGCAATGCCCAACCCCTTGTCAGCGGCGGCGGAGGCCGACACGTCCACCCGGGTGTTGGCGGCTTCACGCTGGCTGGCGGCCAAGGCGGAAATCTGTTCATCGAGCTTGAGGTAAGCCGTCTGCATGATGTCGATGAAGCTGCCCGCGGTGCTCAGGCCGGCGCTCTTCATGTCGAGCGCGTCCAGCGCCGACTGGCGGAACGCGGCGTGCGTCTTCTCCAGCACGAGCAGCTGGGCGCGGGCCGCGTCGTCCCACATCGGCAGCGCATGCTGAGCCTTGATCAGTGCTTCGATCTCACCGAGTTCGAGTGCAAGCGCCTTGTCCAGCGCGTCGATGCGCGCGGCGGGGAACTCGGCCCCGGTCCAGGCCAGCGATTGGTTGGCGCTGCCATAGGCAGCGCCGATGCGGCGCTGCAGCTCGGCGGTGGTGGCCAGCGTGGGCAGGGTCGACGACTGCATGGAGCGCAGCGAACTGGACAGATCGCTCGTGGCCCACAGCCCCAGGGCGGCCACGATCGCCAGGCACAGCATGGTGACGAGTGGCGCCAGCGCGACTTTGACACCGATGCGGGCGTTTTCAAACAACTTCATCGTTCTGGTCTCGTGTTCGAAGGACATGTGCCGTCACGCCCGCAGGGCGCATGGCACGGAGATGCTCGAATCGGCGGCGGTGGCACGGACGCGCCACCGCCGCGGGGCGCATCAGCGGTAGACGCCGACGGCCACCGCCAGGTTGGTGCCGGCAACGCGTTTGACGAAGGTCGTCTTGCCTTCCACCTTCTTGCTCACCGGGTGCGCCCAGTCGTAGTCGACCCAGCCCTCGCCCTTGCCGGCGACCATCACGAACTCCTTGACGAATTCCTTGCCGTTCTGGTCCTTGAGGCCAAGCAGGTTCTTGCCCACCAGCTTCTCGTTGACGCCATGCGCCTTGATGGTGCCGTCGATGTCGAACAGAAAAACGTACAGGTCCTTCTTGTTCCAGTTGGCCTTGTCCTTGGTGAAGTCATCAAAGGCCTTGTCGTTGCCGACCTTCTTCAGATGGGCGATGGCGACCTCGGTCATGGCCTTGGCTTCTTCGCGCGTGCCGTTGTCCTGGGCGGATGCGCCGGTCATAAAGGCCAGCGATGCGAACAGCGCGAGCAAGGGGCGGTACAGGGATTTCATGGTTTGTTTCCGTGGATTGAAGGAATGATGGAGGACCTGGAAAGACGCGCATTTCGGCGCGATCACAACGCGGATCGTGTGGACCTGGCGTGTTTATGAGATCGACCTGCGGTGCCCGAACTTGACGCGGGTAAACCCGTGTTCGGTCGGCCGATCTCAGTGCTCGCGCAATTTCGAGCGCAGGCGCGCAATGGACTGGCTGTGCAGCTGGCAGATGCGCGATTCGGTCACGCCGAGCACGGCGGCGATTTCCTTGAGGTTCATGTCGTGCTCGTAGTACATGCTCATGATCTGCTGCTCGCGCTCGGGCAGCACGTTGATGGCGGCCACCAGCGCGGTGCGCATGCGGTGGTCCTGCAGCTTGGCTGATGGATCGGCTTCGCTGTCGCCCATGTGGCGGTCCAGGAAACCGTCTTCGTCGTCGCTGCCACCGCTGATGTCTTCCAGGTACACCAGCTGGGTGCCGCGCACCTTGGCCAGCAGGTGCTGGTAGTCGGCGAGTTCCATGCCCAGCTCGGCGGCGATCTCGGACTCCTTGGGCACGCGCTGCAGCTTCTGCTGCAGACGGCTCACGGCCTGCTCGATGTCCTTCTGGCTCTTGCGCGAGCCGCGTGACATCCAGTCGCCTTCGCGCAGCTCGTCGATCATCGCGCCGCGGATGCGCTGGCTGGCGAAGGTCTCGAACTGCACGCCCTGCGTGGGCTCGAAACGCGCAATGGCTTCGGTCAGGCCGATCATGCCGACCTGGATCAGGTCATCGAGTTCCACGCTCGGGGGCAGCTTGGCAATCATGTGGTGGGCCAGACGCCGCACCAGCGGGCTGTATTTGCGCAATTGCTCGTCGCGGTTGAGCGTGCCTTTGGCGGTGTACATCTTCAGCTCCAGAGAGGTGTCGGGGCAACGCGGACCAGGCCGTGATACCCGTGTGTGTCGGTGTCGGCCAGCGTGGTGATGGCGCTGGCCTGGGCGCGGTGGGCCCAGGTGTGCGCCGGCCAGCACTCCAGCTTCAGCCCGAGGTGGCGTGCCGCGCAGTCGGTGACCGTGGTCACCAGCGGCTGCAGCACCTGCGCGCCGCCTGCGGCCAGCGGAGCGAGCACCGGCGACAGACCCGCCGAGTGCAACAACTTGACCGAGCCGTAGGCGTCGATGGCGGCCTGCGGCTGTTCGAGCACGGGCACCATGGCGCGGGCATTGAGGCCCGGCAACACGCCGGCCAGGCCGAAAGCCGGTGCAAACAGCAGCACGATCACGCCCGGCGCAAACGGCGCCAGCAAGCGCGAGAGCGCCACCGGTGCGCCTGCGGCGTGTGCGGTTTCCTGCAGCGCCTGCAGGCCGCGCGCACCGGGCATCACCAGCCAGTCGGTGCTGTCGATGGGCTGTTCGAGGTGACCGATGGAGGGGTCCTGCAGCGCGCGCAGCAGGCCGAGGTGGCTGCCGGGCTCGCGCTGGACGCCGCTGGATTCGGTGGCCGTGCCGTCGACGATGACGACCGAGCGGCCCAGGTTCGTGAGGCAGCCCGCGAGCATGTAGAGCCACTCGTGGCCACGCGCTGGCTGCGCCGGGCTGGCCACGGGCAACAGGCACGGCCCGCCGCTGCGGCTCTCGCCGCGCAGACCGGCGGCCTGATCAAAGCCGTGTTCAAACATGCGAGGCTCCCAGGTTGACGCCGCGTGCGCCGGTGGGGGCGAAGTAGAAGCCCATGTCGGTGGCCACCGGGTCGTAAGCCGACTTGCCGGACGTGCCCATGGACATGCGCACCAGGGCCGAGGCGTCGGGGTTCTGCCAGTCTTCGGGCACGCGCTGGCCGTTGGCCACGCCGCGCAGCGTCACCTGGTGGCGGATCAGCGCGTCCAGGGCGGGGCCGAGCTTCACGGCTTCGTCCACCTTGGAGAGCACCACGCCGTGCAGCGAGCTGGCCTTGAACGAGGTCAGCACTTCGTCCAGCGTGTCGCCCTGCGATCCGGCGTTGAGCACCAGGGTCTTCTTGACCTTGGGCATGTCCAGCACGTCGAGCATGTCCTGGATGCGCTGGTCGCGCTGGCCCAGGCCGGCGGTGTCGATGATCACCAGGCGCTTGCCCGAGAGCAGGTTGAGCAGGTCTTTCAGCGCGGCACGGTCGTGGGCCAGATGGGCCACCACACCGAGCATGCGGCCGTAGGCGCGCAGCTGTTCGTAGCCCGAGACACGGTAGGTGTCCAGGGTGATCATGCCCACGCTGGCGGCACCGTACTGCTTGACGCATTGCGCCGCGAGCTTGGCGGCGGTGGTGGTCTTGCCCACGCCGGTGGCGCCGATCAGCGAGACCACGCCGCCTTCGTCGCACAGGCCGGCGGCGGGCGCGCTCACCTTGAGGTTGCGGGTGATCACGTCCATGAGCCAGCGGAAGGCTTCGGGCGCACCGGCGTCGGCGGGCACGCGGTCCAGCACGGCGCGGGCCATGGCGGGCGAGTAGCCAGCGCGGATCATCTTGAGCATGAGGCTGGACTGGATCGGGTTCTGCTTGGAAGAACCGAGCCAGGCCAGCGTGTTGAAGCGCTCTTCGATCATGTCCTTCAGCGCGGTGAGCTCCACCGCCATGCGGCTGTCTTCCTTGCTGGCGAAACGCACCGGAGGCTGCGAATCTTCCCAGGCGGGTTCGGCCGTTTCGCGGGTGCGGATGGTCTGCTGGCCCAGGCGACCGCCGAAGGCGGCCTGCACCGGCTCGTTGAAGCGCTGCACCGGCACCACGATGGGCTCGGCCGCGGGCGTCGGGGTGGGCGCGGCCTGCACCGGCGCGCGGTACTGCGGCTCGGGCGGCTCGGCGGGCGCGGCCTCCTGCATCGATTCGCGGCGCTTGCGCAACATGCGTTCGCGCACATATTCCTGGAACGACAGCGTGCTCATGGCCAGGGCCTCGGTGTCACCGGCCACCGATTCGGGCTGTGCCGGCGTGGCAGCGGCCTTGGCGCGGGCGGCGAAAGCGGTGGGTGCGGCGGCGGGGCGGGTGGCGATCGGCGCGGGGCTGGCGTTGTCGGCCAGCGAGGCCAGGCTTTCCTCGGCGGCGGCCATCACCTCAAACCCTTCGCTGGTGGAGCGGGTGGAGAGGATGACGGCGCTGTCGCCAAAGGCATTGCGGGCTTTGGCCATGGCTTCGCGGGAGGTCGGGGCGGTGAAGCGCTGGATGTTCATGATGCAAGTTCTCCAAGAATCGGGCCAATGCGGATCAGGTGGGTTTCAGGAATTTCGCTGTGCGCCAGCACTTGCAGGCGGGGCGCGGCACGGCGCAGCAGGCGCGCCATGGCGTTGCGGATGGCATCGGGCACCAGCAGGCAGGCAGGCACGCCTTTTTCTTCCTGCTTGTTGGCGATGTCGGTGGCCGATTTGCTCAGCATCTCGGCCACGCCGGGGTCCAGCGCGCCGTTGGCCGCGCCGCTCAGGGCCTGCATCAGCAGACGCTCGAGACCCGGCTCGATGGCGATCACTTCCAGCTCTTTCACCGGGCCATAGATCTGCTGCACGATGGCCGGCGAGAGCGCGGTGCGCACGCGGCGGGCCAGCTCCTGCGGGTCGGTCGTGGTGGTGGCGTGTTCGGCGATCGATTCGATGATGGTGCGGATGTCGCGCACGTGCACCGACTCTTCCAGCAGCAGCTGCAGCACTTTCTGGAAGGTGGCAACGGAGATCATCTTGGGCACGACTTCTTCGATCAGTTTGGGGGCCAGTCGGGTGACGTGTTCAACCAGGTCCTGGGTCTCTGTCCGGCTCAGCAACTTGGCTGCCTGGACTTGCATCAAGTGTGAAAGATGCGTGGCCAGCACAGTCTCGGAATCAACCACGGTAAAACCGGCCATCTGCGCGTTTTCACGTTGCTTGTCTTCGATCCAGTGCGCGGGCAGACCAAACGCCGGGTCGGTCGTGGGGGTGCCGATCAGTGGGGTGCCCAGGCCGCCCGGATCGATGGCCAGGAACATGCCGGGGAACACCTCGCCCTCGCCCACCACCACGCCGCGCAGGGTGATGCGGTAGGCGCTGGGGCGCAGCTCCAGGTTGTCGCGCACGTGCACCGCCGGGGGCAGGAAACCCACCTCCTGTGCAAATTTCTTGCGCACGCCCTTGATGCGGGTGAGCAGGTCGCCCTGGCGGGTCTTGTCGACCATGGCGATCAGGCGGTAGCCCAGCTCCAGGCCGAGCAGGTCGACCGGCTGCAGGTCGTCCCAGGTGGCTTCGCCGTCGCTCTGCACCGCAGGCGCTTCGGGCTCGGCCACGGGGCGGGCATCGACCCGGGTGCGCCACCAGGCCAGGCCACCAAAAATGGCGGCAAAGCTCAGGAACACCACGTGCGGCATGCCCGGAATCACGCCCAGCAGGAACATGACCGCGGCCACGATGCCCATGACCTTGGCGGAGATGAACATCTGCTGCATCACCTGCGCGCCCAGGTCTTGGTCCTTGCCCACGCGCGAGACCACCATGGCCGCGGCCACCGAGATCAGCAGCGACGGGATCTGGGCCACCAGCGCGTCGCCCACCGCCAGCAGGATGTAGGTGCTGGCCGCTTCACCGGCCGACAGACCGTGCTGCATCACGCCGACCGCGAAGCCACCAATGATGTTGATGATCAGGATCAGGATGCCGGCGATGGCGTCACCGCGCACGAACTTGGAGGCACCGTCCATGGAGCCGAAGAACTCGGCCTCGTCGCCCACTTCCTGGCGCCGCTTCTTGGCCTGCTTCTCGTCGATCAGGCCGGCGTTCAGATCGGCGTCGATCGCCATCTGCTTGCCGGGCATGGCGTCCAGCGTGAAGCGGGCCGACACCTCGGCAATGCGCTCCGAGCCCTTGGTGATCACGATGAAGTTGATCACCACCAGGATCACGAACACGACAAAACCGACCGCGAAGTTGCCGCCGATCAGGAAATGGCCAAAGGCCTCGATCACCGCGCCGGCCGCGCCCGGGCCGGTGTGGCCTTCGAGCAGCACCACGCGGGTGGAGGCCACGTTGAGCGAGAGGCGCAGCAGCGTGGTGAGCAGCAGCACGGTGGGGAACACCGAGAAGTCCAGCGGGCGGCGCATGTAGGCCGCCACCATCATGACCACCAAGGCCAGCGCGATGTTCAGCGTGAAAAAGGTGTCGAGCACCCAGGGCGGCAGTGGCAGCACCATCATGGAGAGCACCGTCATCACCAGCATGGGCGCGGCCAGGCCGCCGGCCCAGGCCGCGTTGCGGTTCATCCACTGCTGCAAGGGAGCGAGTGCGTTCATTCGGAGTCCTTCGTGCTACGCACTTCGGTGCGAACTGGTTTGGGGCGGCCCGGCACGGCGTTCATTCGGAATCCTTGGAGGCGGTTTTCTTGAAGTGCGGATCCAGTTCGGGCGGCACCTGCGGGGTGGGCATCTCGGCGGGCATGGCGCCCTGGCCCTTGAGGGCGGCCTTGACCTGGTACACGTAGGCCAGCACCTGGGCCACGGCGGTGTACAGGGCCGAAGGCACCTCACCGTCGAGCTCGGCGTGCGCGTAGAGCGCACGGGCCAGCATGGGCGACTGCAGCACCGGCACCTTGTGCGCCTTGGCCACGTCGCGGATCTTCATGGCGATCAGGTCGGCGCCCTTGGCCACCACCCGTGGCGCGTTCATGGAGGTCTCGTCGTAGCGGATCGCCACCGCGTAGTGGGTGGGGTTCATCACCACCAGATCGGCCTTGGGCACGGCGCCCACGCTGTTGCGCTGGGCCATCTCGCGCTGGCGCGCACGCCGCTGCGCCTTCACATGCGGATCGCCCTCGGATTCCTTGTGCTCCTGCTTCACCTCCTGGTGAGACATCTTGAGCTGGTTGCTGTGCAGGAACTTCTGGATCGGAAAATCCACGATGGCGAAGAACGCCACCACGAGCAACAACAGGCTCACGCCCTTCACCATCCAGGCACCGAGCTGGCCGAGGCCGGATTCCAGCGGTTGCGTCACCAGCGTTCCGAACAGTTCCACATGCGAGGCGATGAACTGCCAGGCGACGAAGCCCACCACGGCCGTGACGCCGGAGAGCTTCAAGGTGTCGATCACCTGCTGTTTGGAGAACAAGCGGCCAATGCCCTTGAGCGGGTTCAGGCGGCTGAGGTCGGGCATGAGGGGCTTGGTGCTCAGCGCGTAGCTGCCGGCGGCCACCGTGACACCGATGGCCAGACCCAGCACCAGCAGGCCCAGAGGCAGGTAGAGCATGAGTCCCTGCGAGAAGCCGTCCACCAAGCGTTGCAGCATCTGGCCGGGCTGCTGCAGGGAGGCGTGGTCGAAGCGCAGCTGCCCTTGCAGGGAGGTGCGCAGTTTCTCAAAACCCGTGGGGGCCAACGCCAGCAACAGCACGGAGCCGCCGCCGAGCACCGTCAGGTTGGACAAGTCCTTGGAACGCGGCACCTGACCATCGTTGCGCGCCTTCTTCAGGCGCTGCGCGGTGGCGGGTAGGTTCTTGTCTTGACTGGAGGAATCCATGGTGCGGGCTCACTTGATCGGTGAATCCGATTCTGGAATCCGCTTGGAAAAACTAAAGGGGAATAAGACGCTGTGTAGGGGTGCTTTTCTCTCTAGCACCACTTCGGGCTCGGAACGGCTGGGCGCGCTGCTCCGCGAATGTCCCCCGGCGGCTGGAGCCGCCTCCTCCTTGATTTCGCTGCGCAGCACGCCCAACCGCCCCGAGCTGCGGGGGTGGTGGGCGGGCGTGGCTGCGGGGGTTAGAAACCGAGCGACGCGAGCAGGTCGTCCACCTGCTTCTGGTCGTTGACCACATCGGTGCGGCCATCGCCATCCACCACCGGGCCAGCCAGTTCGTAGGCGTGGTCCTGGCCGGGCTGGCCCGAAGGCGCCGACTGCAGCAACAGGCCGAGCAACTGTTCTTCGATGGTGCCGGCAAGCTGCACCACGCGCGCGATCACCTGGCCGGTGAGGTCGTGGAAGTCCTGCGCCATCATGATGTCGGTCAAACGCGCGTCGGTCTGTTCGCTGGTGCGCACGATGTCGCTCGTCCACTCCATCAGTTCGGGCATGGCCTTGGCCAGCGCCGGCACGCGGGAGATGGTGTCGGCCAGCTGGCGCCCCCGCTCGGCGATCAGGCCCTGCTCGGTCTTGCCGAGTTCCACGTGGTTGAGCACCTTCTCGGCCGCTTCGCCGGTGAGGCGGGCGATGTAGGACAGGCGGCTCTGTGCATCTGGCAACTGGTCGACCGTGCCTTTGAGCTTGTCGGTGTAGCCCAGCTCCTTCAGTGCGTCGTGCAACTGGCGCGTGATGGAGCCCAGTTTCTGAAACATCTGCGGGGCACCAGGGTTTGCTGCGTCATCGTGGTTCATGGCAGCGTTCCTTAAATGCCGAGCTTCTTGAAGATGTTGGCCAGCTTGTCTTCCAGCGTCGCCTTGGTAAAGGGCTTGACGATGTAGCCTGCCGCGCCGCTCTGGGCCGCCAGCACGATGTCTTCCTTGCGGGCCTCGGCCGTCACCATCAGCACCGGCAGGTGCTTGAGCTTCTCGTCCTTCTTGATTTCGGCCAGCAGCTCGAAACCGTTCATGTTGGGCATGTTGATGTCGGAGACCACGAAGTTGAACACGCCGTTGCGCAGTTTGGCCAGCGCAATGGCGCCGTCTTCGGCCTCGTCCGCATCGGCGTGACCGATCTCTTTCAGCAGGTTGCGCACAATGCGGCGCATGGTGGAGAAGTCGTCAACGATCAGGAATTTCATCGGGGTGGACATGCATGCCTCCGAGGGCGGGTGGGTCGATGGGGTGGAGACGGAGGCCTTTCAGCCGCCGCTCCCTGAAGTTGATTTCGTCACTTCGGCGGGAATCTGAAGTGCCGGCGCCATGGATGTTTCAACGGCTGTTGGCTCGGGCGGCGCCACGGTCGCGGGGATCGAGCCTGGTGTCATGCGGTCTTCGGCCGCCTGCGTCATCACCACGATGCTGATGCGCCGGTTGATCGGATCGGTGGGTGTCTCGGGTCGCAACAGCCGGCTGGAGGCCAGGCCTTCCACACGGCGCAGCTTGTCGTCCGGCAGTCCCCCCGAGACCAGCTCGCGGCGCGAGGCGTTGGCCCGGTCGGCCGAGAGCTCCCAGTTGCTGTAGCCGCGCTCACCGCTGCCATAGGGCGTGGCGTCGGTGTGGCCGGCGAGCGCAATGCGGTTCTCCACATCGCCCAGGGCCCGTCCGATCTCGTGCAGGATGTCGCGCATGTAGGGCTTCACCAGCGAGCTGCCGGTGTCGAACATCGGGCGGTTCTGCTGGTCCACGATCTGGATGTGCAGACCATCGGTGGTCTTCTCCAGCTGGATCTGCGAGCCGAACTCGGCGAGCTTGGGACTGCTCTTGATCAGTTCGGCAATCTTCTTCTCCAGCGCGTCCAGTCGGGCGGCTTCCTGGCGGGCCTTGACTTCCTGAGCCATCTGGGCACCCATCATCTTGGCGGCACGCTCGGCTTCGCCGCTGTCCATCTGGCCAAACGACTTGCTCAGGTCGCGGCCACCACCGGGCAGGATGCTGCTGCTGTTGCCGGTGCCCGGCCCCCCCATGAGCGAGACCTTCACCGGCGACTGGAAGTAGCTGGCAATGCCGTCGAGCTCACCCTTGGCGGTGGAGCCCAGCAACCACATGAGCAGGAAGAACGCCATCATGGCCGTCACGAAGTCGGCGTACGCGATCTTCCACGCACCACCGTGAGCGGCATGCCCACTTTTCTTGATGCGCTTGATGATGATCGGTTGAAGTTTTTTTCCATCTCCAGCCATGTCAATTCCTCCGGAGCGGGAAACGGTTCAGTTCAGGGGCAACGAGGGTCCGGCTCTGCCGGCCCAAGGTGCCGCCCCCCTCCCAGGGGGGTGACGCGAAGCGGCGCGGGGGGTGTTTCATTTTTTCTTCACGTGGGCTTCGAGTTCGATGAAGGTGGGGCGCACATCGGAAAGCAGCACCTTGCGACCGAACTCGATGGCCGTGGCCGGTGCATAGCCCTGCATGCTGGCCAGCAGCGTGGTCTTGATGCACTGGAATTCCTTGCTGCCCTCTTCCACCTTCTGGTCCATCAGGCCACCGAGTGGCTCGAACACGCCGTAGGCCAGCAAGATGCCCAGGAACGTGCCCACCAGGGCGGAGGCGATCATGCCGCCGAGGATGGCGGGCGGCTGGCCCACCGAGCCCATGGTGTTCACCACACCCAGCACGGCGGCCACGATGCCGAAGGCCGGCAGACCGCCGGCCAGGCGGGCGATGGCGGCCACCGGTGCGTGGGCTTCCTGGTGGTGCGTTTCAATCTCGCTGTCCATGAGCGACTCGATCTCGTGCGCATTCAGGTTGCCCGAGACCATCATGCGCAGGTAGTCGGTGATGAACTCGACCACGTGGTGGTCGGCGGCGATGGTGGGGTACTTCTTGAACACCGCCGACTCGTGCGGGTTCTCCACGTCCTGTTCGATCGCCATCAGGCCTTCCTTGCGCGCCTTCTGCAGGATGTCGAACTGCAGCGCCATGAGCTCCATGTAGCGCGCCTTGGTATAGCGGCTGCCCTTGAAGCAGCCGGCCAGACCTTTGAACGACGCTTTGACCACCTTCATCTGGTTGTTGATGATGAAGGCACCCAGGGCCGCACCCAGGATGGTCGTCATCTCGAACGGCAATGCCTTGAGCACCACGCCGATGTTGCCGCCGTGGAGGATGTACACGCCGAAGATGCAAAGCATCGAAACGACAAAACCGATGATGACGAACATGTTCTTGGGCCTGAAAGAGGACGTGGCACCGATGGGGCGCGCGTGACTTTGGGGAATGCCTTTTCTATCGACCAACTCTAGGTGCGATTGAAGGGACCCATAAACGCGAAATGGACCCACATCGGGGTCCATTTCAAGTTTTGAGGAGCGCTCTGTTCAGTGCAGACGCAGACCACCGCTTGCTGCGCCCTTGCCTGCCCTGGCCGGTGGCTGGCACAGGCCGCAGATGAAGTGGCGGTTCTCGTAGGGTTCGGTCACGAAGTGGCCGCCGCAGCAGGTGCACTTGGTCAGGGTCAGCATGCCGTTGTCCACGAACTTCACCAGGCGCCAGGCGCGGGTGACGGAGAGGATGGGCTCGATCGCGCTGGCCGTCATCTGGTCGTTGTACAGACGGAAGGCCTTGATCACCGTGTCGATCTCTTCGAGTTCGCTGGTCTTGCTCAGGTACTCGTGGATGTTGAGGAACAACGAGGCGTGGATGTTGGGCTGCCAGGTGAGGAACCAGTCGGTGGAGAAAGGCAACTGGCCTTTCGAGGGACTCTTGCCCGCCACTTCCTTGTACAGGCGCAGCAGGCGCTCATACGACAGGCTGGTTTCGTACTCCAGCACCTGCAGGCGCGCACCGAGCTGGATCAGGGCCACCGCGCGTTCGATGTCGCGGGACTCGTTGAGGATGCTTTTGCCGACGGCCATGAGGAACTCCAGAGAAAACGAAACGATTCAGGACGGAAGTGACTTCATCCAGGGACACCGCGGATCCGGCTCCGCCGGTCCCAGGTGTCGCCCCCTGGGGGGTGACGCCGAAGGCGGCGCGGGGGGTGTCAATGCGCAGCCATTGACTCCGCAAATTTGCCGGCCATGAGGATGCTGGCGTGCAGCTGCGTGGTGGTGGCGTTGTCCACCTTCTTCACGTTGTGGCTGGTCAGCAGGTTCCACACCAGGTCGTCGTCCACTCGGAAGCGGCACAGCAACATGTTCGACGATGCGATCTTGAGCAGCTGCGCCGTGGACAGCATGCCCAGCAGGTCGGCGGCTTCTTCGGTCAGACCGAGGCGGAACAGGGCTTCGGCGCGGTCCTTGCGGATCAGGTTCTGCGCCAGCATCAGGTAGGTCAGATTGGCTTCGCGGATTTCAGCCAGGAGTTGTTCGCTGTCCATGATGTCTTCCTTCGGTAGAGGGGTCTGGGTTGTTGGCGACTTGCTTACAACTCCTGACCCGATGTGTGTAATTGTGTCGACCGGTAAAAGTTCTTGAATCGGTAAACGGCTGTAACGGGTGTCAGGAGTGCAGCACCTGCGTGTCATCCATTCGCCTACATCTTTGGTTCTCAAAACGGTCCTGCCCGTGCAGGTGCTGAACCGCCTGCGTGCCCCACCGATGCACCGCCCGCACCCACCCACGAGCCGCGGTGCGCAGGCGACTTGTCCATGAAGCGAATTTCAAGCAGCGCTAAAGAATCCGGCTGGATCTCCGAAATTGAACTCAACGGACTTCTAGAAAGGTTCGTCGTCCGGCAAGCGAAGCGGCGAGAAGGCAAACGGCCCCAAGGCCACCAGCCAACACGTTCAGCCCAGCACCGGTCGTGGCAGCCAGCCTTCTGGCTGGT
>NZ_JAKFEO010000008.1:0-59842 GCF_036675665.1 Hydrogenophaga sp.
CGCCACGGCCGCGGCCGACGACGGCAAGTCCAAATTCATGGGCAGCGAGATCGCCAAGAGCGACCGCCCCGAACTCACCGCCGCGAAGATCATCGTCTCCGGTGGACGTGCCTTGGGCAGCGCGGAGAAGTTCAACGACGTGATGACGCCGCTGGCCGACAAGCTCGGTGCCGCACTCGGTGCGAGCCGCGCCGCGGTGGACGCGGGTTACGCGCCCAACGACTGGCAGGTCGGTCAGACCGGCAAGATCGTCGCACCGCAGCTCTACATCGCCGCCGGCATCTCGGGTGCCATCCAGCACCTGGCCGGCATGAAGGATTCGAAGGTGATCGTGGCGATCAACAAGGACCCCGAGGCCCCGATCTTCTCGGTGGCCGACTACGGCCTGGAGGCCGATCTGTTCGAGGCTGTGCCTGAATTGATCAAGGCGCTCTGAGCCCTCTGAACAACACAAGGGCATCGTTCGCGATGCCCTTGTCGTATCTGCATCCCTGAATTCCGTGGAGACAAGACCATGAGCTACACCGCCCCCCTCAAAGACATGCTGTTCGACATCGAGCACCTGGCACGCATCGACCAGGTCTCGCAGATGCCGGGCTTCGAAGACGCCGGCCTCGAGACCGCGCAAGCGGTGCTCGAGGAATGCGCCAAGCTCAACGAGGGCGTGATCGCGCCGCTGAACTTCGAGGGCGACAAAAACCCGTCGTCGTTCAAGGACGGCGTCGTCACCACCACGCCCGGCTTCAAGGACGCCTTCAAGCAGTACGCCGAAGGCGGCTGGCAGGGCCTGCAGCATCCGGTGGACTTCGGTGGCCAGGGCCTGCCCAAGACCATCGGCGCGGCCTGCGGCGAAATTCTCAACAGCGCCAACATGAGCTTCGCGCTCTGCCCGCTGTTGACCGATGGCGCCATCGAGGCGCTGATCACCGCGGGCAGCGACGAGCTCAAAGCCATCTACCTGGAGAAGCTGGTGAGTGGCCAATGGACCGGCACCATGAACCTCACCGAGCCACAGGCTGGCTCCGACCTGGCGGCCGTGCGCAGCCGCGCCGAACCGCAGCCCGATGGCAGCTACAAGGTCTTTGGCACCAAGATCTTCATCACCTACGGTGAGCACGACATGGCCGAGAACATCGTGCACCTCGTGCTCGCACGCGTGACCGGCGCGCCCGAGGGCGTGAAGGGCATCAGCCTGTTCGTGGTGCCGAAGTTCATGGTGAACCAGGACGGATCGCTCGGTGCGCGCAACGACGTGCACTGCGTGAGCATCGAACACAAGATGGGCATCAAGGCCAGCCCCACCGCCGTGCTGCAGTACGGCGACCACGGCGGTGCCGTGGGCTATCTCGTGGGCCAGGAAAACCGGGGCCTGGAGTACATGTTCATCATGATGAACGCCGCGCGTTATGCCGTGGGCGTGCAGGGCATCGCCGTCGCCGAGCGCGCCTACCAGAAGGCCGTGGGCTATGCGAAGGACCGCGTGCAGAGCCGCCCGGTCGATGGAACGCTCTCCGCGGCCGCGCCCATCATTCACCACCCGGATGTGAAACGCATGCTCATGACCATGCGCGCGTTCACCGAAGGCTGCCGCGCCATGGCCGCTGTGGCCGCAGCGGCCTACGACGCCGCGCACCACCACCCCGATGCCGACACGCGCAAGCAGAACGCCGCCTTCTACGAATTCCTGGTGCCGCTGGTCAAGGGCTACAGCACCGAGATGAGCCTGGAAGTCACCAGCCTGGGCGTGCAGGTGCACGGTGGCATGGGGTTCATCGAAGAAACCGGGGCGGCGCAGTATTACCGCGACGCCAAGATCCTCACCATCTACGAAGGCACCACGGCCATCCAGGCCAACGACCTCGTGGGCCGCAAGACCGCGCGCGACGGCGGCACCGGTGCCAAGGCGATTGCCGCGCAGATCGAGAAGACCGAAGTGGAACTCGCGAAGCGCGAGAGCGCCAACGCCAAGGCCGTGCACAAACGCCTGAAGGCCGCGCGCGAGGCCTTTGTGTACGTGGTCGAGTTCATTGCCACCAACACCCGCAGCCATCCCAACGCAGCGTTTGCCGGCAGCGTGCCCTACCTGATGCTCGCCGGCAACCTCATGGCGGGTTGGCAACTCGCGCGCTCACTGATGGTGGCCGAGGATCTGTCCGCCAAGGGACAGGACGCGGCCTTCATGCAGGCCAAGATCATCACCGCACGCTTTTACGCTGACCACATCCTCAGCCGCGCGCCGGGCACGCGTGATGCCATCGTGGACGGCGCCGAGGCCGTGACCGCATTGGCCATCGAATCGTTCTGACCCACAACACACCCGACGGAGACTTCATGACCGCACCCGCCCGCAGCCTGCCCCCGGTTCTCAAGAACATCAAGTTCCCGGTGATCGGTTCGCCGCTGTTCATCATCAGCAACCCCAAGCTTGTCATCGCGCAGTGCAAGGCGGGCGTGGTGGGCGCGATGCCCGCGCTCAACGCCCGCCCGGCCGCGCAGCTCGACGAGTGGCTGGCCGAGATCACCGAGGCGCTGGCCGCGCACGACCAGGCGAACCCGGACAACAAGGCCGCGCCGTTCGCCATCAACCAGATCGTGCACAAGAGCAACGACCGGCTGGAGCACGACATGCAGCTGTGCGCCAAGTACAAGGTGCCGATCATCATCACCAGCCTGGGCGCGCGCGAAGACGTGAACCAGGGCGTGCACAGTTGGGGCGGCGTGGTGCTGCACGACGTGATCAACAACGTGTTCGCGCACAAGGCGATCGAAAAAGGCGCCGATGGCCTGATTCCCGTGGCGGCCGGTGCCGGTGGCCACGCCAGCGTGAAGAGCCCGTTTGCCATGGTGCAGGAAATCCGTGAGTGGTTCGGCGGCCCGATCGCGCTCTCCGGCTCCATCGCCTCGGGCGGTGCTGTCCTGGCCGCGCAGGCCATGGGCGCCGATTTCGCCTACATCGGCTCGGCTTTCATCGCCACCGAGGAAGCTCGTGCGGTGGACGGCTACAAGGAGATGATCACCCAGTCGAACTCGGACGACATCGTCTACAGCAATTTCTACACCGGCATCCACGGCAACTACCTCAAGGGCAGCATCCAGAAAGCCGGCATGGACCCGGACAACCTGCCGCAAAGCGACCCGAGCAAGATGAACTTCGCCACGGGTGAAGGCGCCAACGCCGCCAAAGCCTGGAAAGACATCTGGGGCTGCGGCCAGGGCATCGGCGCCATCCGCGAGGTGGTGCCCGCGGCCGACTTGGTGGCGCGCTTCAAGCGGGAATACGCGGAAGCCAAAGCGCGCATCTGCGCGGGCTGATCAGGCCTCTTCGCTGACAAAAAAAGGCCGGCTTGAAGAGCCGGCCTTCTTGCGTCTGCGGAGCAATCTTCGTCAGGACTACCGTTCGCCTCTCAACCAGGCGCCGAAGCTGCTGAGGGCTTCACCAATGGCCGCCCCCGGCGTCTGCGTGTACTGCACGCCGCCCACGTCCGAGATCTGCGCCACCGAGCCGCTGCCTTGCCACTCGGCGTACATCCAGTCGTCCGCCACGCGCGCCAAGCCGTCGGGCACGGCGGGCGGCTGTGCCACCGGCGTGCCCTTGAGCGCTGCGCTCATGTAGTCGATCCAGATCGGCAGCGCGATGCGCCCGCCAGACTCACCGCCGCCCAGGCTGCGTGGCTTGTCATAGCCCACCCACACGGCGGTGGCCAGGCTGGGCTGGTAGCCGGCGAACCAGGCGTCGACGGCGTCGTTGGTGGTGCCGGTCTTGCCGTACACATCGGGTCGCTTGAGCGTGGCCTGTGCACGCGCGGCCGTGCCTGTGCGCGTCACTTCGTTGAGAAGGCTGGACATCACGAAGGCGTTGCGCGCGGGAATCGCGCGGTTGGCCTCGGTCAGCGCCTCGGGCGGAGGCGCCTCAAACAGCACCTTGCCTTGGGCATCGGTGATCTTCTCCACCACCACCGGCGCCACCTTCCAGCCGCCGTTGGCCACCGTGGCATAGGCCTGCGCCATCTGCAGCGGCGTGACACTGCCTGTGCCCAGGGCCAGCGTGAGGTCGTTGGGCTGGCGCGCGGGGTCCAGGCCGAAGCGGGCGGTCCAGTCGCGCGCGGCCTGGGTGCCGGTGTGTTGCAGCACGCGCACGCTGGCGATGTTGCTGGACTGGGCCAGTGCCTGGCGCAGCGTGATGGGGCCGGCGTATTGACCGTTGCTGTTGGTGGGGGTCCAGCCGTTCGAAGCGGTGAAGGGCAGGTCGTCGACCAGCGTGCCCGGCATCACGCGGGCTTCGAGCGCGGCCGAGTACAGCAGCGGCTTGAGCGCCGAGCCCGGCTGGCGCCAGCCCTGGGTGACGTGGTTGAACGGCTGGCGGGTGAAGTCAAACCCGCCCACCAGCGCGCGCACGCGGCCGGTCTGGCTGTCCATGGCCACCAGCGCGGCTTCGGCCTCGGGCCATTGTGAGATGGCCCAGGCCGGCGTGCCCTTCACCTTGCCTGCGCTCACCACCCTCACGATGGCGCCACGCACGATCTTCAGCGGTGCCTTGGCCTTGGGGTCCAGGCCTTTTTGCGCCCAGCGCAGGCCCTGGCCCTGCAAGGTGATGCGCTCACCGCTGGCCAGTTGCACCTGCATGGCCTTGGGGCTGGCCGCGAGCACGATGCCCACGCGCAGCGTTTCGTCGTCGCGGTGGTCCTTCAGGGCCTCGGCGGCCGCGCGCTCCACGTCTGCGCCACTGCCCGACGGGAGTGCTTCAAGGTCTTCCGGTCCACGCCACGGGCCGCGCCGGTCGAAGGCCAGCACACCGCGCTGCACGGCGGCATACGCTGCGCGCTGGTCGGCTGCGCGCAACGAGGTGGTGACGCGCAGGCCATTGGAATAGGCCTCGGTCCCGAAGCGCTCCACCACCGCACGGCGTGCCATTTCGGCCACGTGGGCGGCGTGCACGCTGCGCAAGCCGGGCGTGCGCAGGACGAGCTTTTCGGCGCGCGCGGCGGTCAGTTGCGCGTCGGTGATCGAATCGGTGGCGCGCATGCGCTCCAGCACCACGCGCTGGCGCTGCGTGGCGCGCGCGAAGTTGGCCACCGGATTGGCGTAGTAGGGGTTTTGCGGCAGGCCGGCGAGCATCGCGGTTTCGGCCAGCGAGAGCTTGTCCAGCGGTTTGCCGAAATAGGTTTTTGACGCGGCGGCGAAGCCATAGGCACGCTGGCCCAGGAAAATCTCGTTGAGGTAGATCTCCAGGATGCGGTCTTTGGAGAGTTCGTCTTCCAGTTTCAGGGCCAGCCAGATTTCCTTGGCTTTGCGCTCGGCAGAGAACTCGCGTGTGAGCAGCATGGTGCGCACCAACTGCTGCGTGATGGTCGACGCACCCTGCTTGCGCCCACCGGTCACGGCCGCCACCAGCGCGCGCGCCATGCCCCGGGGGTCCACGCCGTTGTGTTCGCGAAACCGCGCGTCTTCCACCGACAGCACCGCGTCCTGCAGCAGCTTCGGCGTGCGCGACAGCGGCAGGTATTCGCGCCGCTCGGTGCCGAACTGCGCGATCTCCACGCCATCGGTGGTGAACACCTGCAAGGGCAGTTTGGGCTGGTACTTGACGATGCTGTCCAGCGGCGGCAGATCGAAGGGTGAGGCCTGCACGGCGGGTGCCGTGAAGGCGGCGGGCATCACCACCAGGGTGATCACCGCACGGCGAAGGTAAAACTTGGGCATGGGTGAGATTGTCCCGGATCGGTGTGCGGTGCATGTGCAGGCCGTGCGTGAGGGTGGTAACCACCTGTGTCTGAACCCGCGGGTAAGATGGCCAGCCGCCCCTGGCCCACCTGTGAAATCGCCCATGCGCAAGCGCATTCTGTTGCTGGAAGACGAACAAGCCATCGCGGACACCTTGCTCTATGCACTGCAGAGCGAGGGCTTCGAGGTGCAGCATGTGCGCCTGGCTGGCCATGCGCTGGAGGCGTTCCGCGCGCAGGCGCCAGACCTCGCCATTCTCGACGTGGGCGTGCCCGACGGCAACGGCTTCGATGTCTGCCGCGCCATGCGCAAGACCAGCGACATGCCCATCGTGTTCCTCACCGCGCGCCATGAAGAGATCGACCGCGTGCTGGGTCTGGAACTGGGGGCCGACGACTACGTGGTCAAGCCGTTTTCACCGCGCGAGGTGTGCGCGCGGGTGCGCGCGATCCTGCGGCGCAGCGCAGCGCTGCCGGTGGCGGCTTCGCCTGAGCAGGCGTCTCCGGGCCCGCGGTTGCAGCTCGATGAAGCCGCGCAGCGCATCCGCTGTGGCGGCGAGTGGCTTGTGCTCACGCGCTACGAATTCCAGCTGCTCGCCACCCTGCTGCGCAGGCCTGAGCGCATCTTCTCGCGCGTCGAGCTGATGGATCTGGTCTGGGGTGGTGCGCTGGACACGTCGGACCGCACGGTGGACGCACACGTGAAGCTGTTGCGCGCCAAGCTGCGCGCGCGTGGCGTGGCCGCCGAGCTGATCCAGACCCACCGCAACATGGGCTATTCGATCCGCGCGGTGGACTGACCCATGCGCATCGGTCTGCGGCTGCTGCTGGGTTTTTTCCTCATCCTGGGCGTGGCACTGGTGGTGGTGCTCAACGTGTTCCTGCAGGAGGTCAAGCCCGGCACGCGCCTGGCCATGGAAGACAGCCTGATCGACGCAGCCCATGCGTTTGCCCGGCTGGCCGCCGCCGACATGAAGGCCGGCACCATCGCCTCCGGCGGCTTCGCGCAGGCGCTGCACGCTTATCCGGGGGCGCAGCCCGGCGCCAGCATCTGGGGCTTTCAGAAGAACAGCATCGACTACCGCATCACCATCACCGACGCGCAAGGCATCGTGCGCTTCGACACGCGCCAGGAGGCGGTGGGGCAGGACTTCTCGCGCTGGAACGACGTGCTGCGCACACTGCGCGGCGAGTACGGCGCGCGCTCCAGTCTGGCCAGTCCGAACGATCCGAACAGCACGGTGATGCACGTGGCCGCGCCCATCCGCGATGGCGATCGCATCATCGGCGCGCTCACCGTGTCCCGGCCCAACCGCAGCCTGGAGCCCTACATCGAGCGCAGCCAGCAGCGCATCCTGCGTTGGTCCTGGGCACTGCTGGGCCTGTCGCTGTTGATGGGTGTTCTGCTCAGTTGGTGGATGGCGAGTTCACTCTCGCGCCTGCGGGGCTATGCCAACGCGGTGGCCAGCGGTGAGCGTGTGGCCCTGCCGCGCTTCGGGCGCCTGAGCGGCAACACCGAGTTCAACGATCTGGCCCAGGCCGTGGAGCGCATGCGCATCAAGCTCGAAGACAAGGCCTATGTCGAGAACTACGTGCACACGCTCACCCACGAACTCAAGAGCCCGCTGGCCGCGATCCGGGGCGCGGCCGAGTTGCTGGAGGAAGACCTGCCCGGGCCGGAGCGACAGCGCTTCGCCGGCAACATCCAGCGCCAGACCGAGCGCCTGCGCCAGCTGATCGACAAGCTGCTGCGCCTGGCCGATGTGGAGCAGATGCGCTCACTGAGCAAGCTTGAGCGTGTGGACCTGAGCGCATTGACACGCGAACTGTTGCTGCGCGCCGAGCCCCGCCTGCGCCTGAAGGGATTGCGTGTGCGCGACGAGCTGGGAGAGGGCCACGTTGTGCGCGGCGATCCCTTCCTGCTCGCTCAGGCGCTGCAGAACCTGCTGGACAACGCGATCGATTTTTCACCCGAACAAGGCGATCTGTGGCTGCGGCTGGTCAACGATGGTGATGCGCTCGTGTGGTCGGTGCGCGACCAGGGTCCGGGTGTGCCCGACTATGCGCAGGCGCACATCTTCGAGCGCTTCTACTCGTTGCCCCGCGGCGAGGCGCAAGAGAAGAGTTCGGGCCTGGGCCTGTGTCTGGTGAAGGAAGTGAGCGACCTGCACCACGGAGACATCCAGGTCGGCAACGTGAGCGATCCGCCCGGTTGCCTGGCGCGCTGGCGCCTGCCGCTCTGAGCCGTTTCACATTCACTGCACAAAACGCCGCGGCACTGCACGGCCGCTGCACACCCGCTTGAGAGACTGGCGCGGTCCCAACCATGGAGCCCGCCTTGAACAAATACCCCTTGCTGAGCAAGTTGCTCGTCATCTTCTCCCTGATGCTGCTGCTGTCGATCCCGTTGCTGATGGTGTTCGACACGATCCAGGAGCGCAGCGCCTACCGCGCCGAGGCCGCCACCGAGGTGGCGCGCGCCCATGCCGGCGCCCAGACCATCACCGGCCCGGTGCTCTACGTGCCGTACACCGAAACCTTCACGCGCACCGTGCTGGTGGAGACGGGGCGCGGCGAGACGCGCGAGGAACGGGTCACGCAGGCCCACGTGGCCTTGCGGTTTCCCACCCGCCTGGACACGCGCAGCCAGCTTGAGACACAGACCCGCTGGCGCGGCATCTTCCCGGTCACGGTCTACACCAGTGCCCACCAGAGCACCGGCCGCTTCGTGTGGAGCGGTGTGGAGCCGATGGAGAAGAACGGCCAGATCACCCTAGGGCAGCCGCGCATGATCCTGGGCGTGAGCGATCTGCGCGGCCTGCTCAGCGCACCCCAGCTCACGGTGGCGGGTCAAGCCGTGACCATGGCGCCATCACCCGCGGCGCAGAAACTGCCGCTGCCCCTCGCTGCTCCGGTGGATGTGGCGCTGCTCAAGCCCGGCGCCGCGTTCGACATCACCCTCAACGTGGAGCTCGCAGGCACCGGGCGCATCGGCTGGGTGCCGCTGGCCGACGAGAACAGCGTGAGCCTGCGATCCAGCTGGCCGCATCCCAACTTCGGGGGTGATTTTTTGCCGCGCACGCGCACGGTGAGCGAGCAGGGGTTTGACGCCACCTGGAGCGTGCCTTCGCTGTCGACGCAGGCGCAGCAGCAGTTCGCGCAGCAGGGTGAGCTGCGCTCCGCACCCGACAGCTTCTCGGTGTCGCTGGACAACCCGGTGGACGTGTACCGCCTGACCGAGCGCGCCACCAAGTACGCGCTGATGTTCATCGTGCTCACCTTCGCCGCGTTCTTCGTGCTGGAGATGGTCAAGCGCTGGCGCATCCACCCCATGCAGTACCTCATGATCGGCGCGGCGCTGGTGCTGTTTTTCCTGTTGCTGCTCTCGCTTTCCGAGCACCTCGATTTCGCCTGGGCGTATGGGCTGGCGAGCGTGGCCTGCATCGGGCTGCTGACACACTACCTGCGCCACGTGTTGGGCGGCTGGCGGCCCGCTCTGGGCATGAGTGCCATGCTGGTGGCGCTGTACGGCGTGCTCTACGGCATCCTGGTCTCGGAAGACAACGCCTTGATGATGGGCTCGCTGCTGCTCTTCGGCGTACTCGCGGCCATCATGGTGGTCACCCGCAAGGTGGACTGGTACAGCGTGATGCGAACGCCTGAACAGCCACTTCAACAGACGCGTCAGTAGCCTTCGATGGCGAACAGCGTGCCGGTGGAGGCACGCTGGCGGATCGCGACCAGGCGCTGGTAGTCGGGCGAGGTGTAGAAGGCCTGCAGGTGCGCCATGTCGGGGAACTCCAGAATCACCTGCCGGTGCGGCACACCGCTGCCTTCGAGCACGCTGACCGCGCCGCCGCGCACCAGGTAGCGCCCGCCGTGGGCGGCGATGAGCGCGGGCACGTCGCGGCGGTATTCCTCGTAGAGGGCGGGGTCGGTGATTTCAACATTGCCGTAGATGTAGGCGGGCATGGGGTCTCCTGTGGTGTGGGTTGCCCTTGAGCTTAAAGCCCGAGTTGCATCGAAATACAACCGGATGGTTGACCGTTGGATGCGCAGTCGATATATTCAACCACATGATTGAATATCAACCCGCCCAGCTCGACGCCGTGTTTCATGCCCTGGCCGATCCGACGCGGCGCGCGATGCTGCACACCCTGTCTGCGCAGCCGTTGCCCGTGGGCGAGCTCGCGGCGCCGTTCGAAATGTCGCTGGCCGCCGCTTCCAAGCACATCCAGGTGCTCGAGCGCGCGGGGCTGGTCCAGCGCAGCATCACCGGCCGAACCCACCTGTGCCAGTTGAACGCGGCACCGATGCACGCGGGGCTGGAGTGGATGCGCCACTACGAGCAGTTCTGGCAGCAGCGCGTCGATGTGCTGGAGGCCTTGCTCAAGGCCGAGGACAAGGCCCGCGATCCGTCCAGACTCCCCCACAACCCAAGGAGAAAGCCATGAATGAAGACTACGGCGTGCTGACCGCACCCGACACCGTGCGCATTGAGCGCCTGCTGCCCGGATCCATCGATCGGGTGTGGGCCTGGATCACCGAGGAAGACAAGCGCGCCCGGTGGTTCGCGGGCGGCACGATGGAGCTGCGCGTGGGGGGCCGGGTGGCGCTGGCGTTCCGCCACAGCGAGCTGACCCATCCCGAAGACCCCGCACCCGCGAAGTACGCGGACATGGCCGACCACGCCGAGCTGCGGGGTCAGGTCACAGTGTGCGAGCCGCCGCATCTGCTGGCCCACACCTGGGGCGGGCAGGGCGAGGTCCGGTACGAATTGTCTGAAACCGCGGGCGGCGTGAGGCTCGTGATCACCCACCAGCGTTTGCCGGGTCGCGACGACGTGCTCAGCGTGTCGGCGGGCTGGCACGCGCACCTCGCCTTGCTGGTTGCGCAGCTTCAGGGTCGCGAGCCGCCGAGGTATTGGCAACTGCACACGCGGCTGGAAGCCGAGTACGCGGCGCGCATGGCGCGGACCTCGTTCGAACCGCGGAAACGGGTCAGCGACTGACGGCGGAACTCCGATCTCTTGTCGCCACCGTTTCACGACGATCTTGTTACTCCCCGTCGCACGGCCGTTTGACTAGAGTCGGGTCTCCCTCCAAACCTCACCGAGAGCCAACACCCATGACCACCTACACCGGCAGTTGCCACTGCGGCAACATCGCATTCGAAGTCGAAGGCACCATCGACAGCGGCCTGGCGTGCAACTGTTCGATCTGTTCACGCAGGGCGTCGCTGCTGTGGTTCGTGCCGCGCGCCAGCCTCAGGCTGAAGACGCCGGAGGCTGCGGCGGGCACCTACCTGTTCAACAAACACGTGATCAAGCACCGGTTCTGCACCACCTGCGGCATCCACGCCTTTGGTGAAGGCACCGATCCCAAGGGCAATGCCGTGGCCGCCGTCAATCTGCGTTGCATCGAGAACATCGAGCTCGCCGCGATCCCGGTGCAGCAGTTCGACGGCAAGGCCTTGTGAGGCCCTAGCTGCTCCCGCGCACCATCATCTCGAACCCCAGATCCACCGAGTTGCGCGCCGGCACCTCCCCGCGCATCAGACCCAGCAGCATCTGCGCACTCGCCTCGCCCATCGCCCGGCGAGGTGTGCGCACGGTGGTCAGCGGCGGCACCATCTGCTCGCTGCCCGAGAGGTCGTTGAAGCCGGCCACGGCGATACGGCCCGGCACGTCCACACCCAGGCGCAGGGCGGTGAGCAGGCCACCCTGGGCCAGGTCGTCGTTGCAGAAGAACACGGCGTCCACCTCGGGGCGGGTGCGCAGCAAATCCTCCAGCAGTTCACCACCCAGCCGCATCGACGACGGCTGCGGGCTCAGCAACTCAAGCCTTGCGTCGTACAGGCCGTGCTCACGCAGGCAGCGGCGGTAGCCCTCGGCGCGCTGCATGGTGCGCGGGTCGAGCTGGGCCGCCACGAAGGCGATGCGCTGGCGCCCGCGCTGCACCAGGTGTTCGGTGATGGCGTGGCCCGCCTCGATCTGCGAGAAGCCCACGCAATACACGTTGGGCGCTTGCGTGAGCTCCATCAAATACACGCAGGGCACACCGCTGGCGGCGATCATCTGGCGCGCGGCTTCGGTGCGGTCGAAGCCCGTGAGCAGCAGGCCGGCCGGGCGGTGCGCGAGGTAGCTGCGCAGCAGTTGTTCTTCTTCCTGCGGCTCGTAGTGCGTCACGCCGATCATGGGCTGGTAGCCGTGGGGCAGCAGCGTGCGATGCACGGCTTCGAGCACGTCCACAAACAAGGCGTTGGACAGCAGGGGAACGAGCACCGGCACCTGCGTGCTGCGCTGCGAAGCGAGGGCACGCGCGGCCGGGTCGGGCACATAGCCGAGCTGCGCGGCGGCACGCTTGACGCGCTCCACCAGATCGGCGGCCACGCCGCGCTCGCCGCGCAGTGCACGCGACGCGGTGATGGGGCTGACTTCGGCGGCCAGCGCCACGTCGCTGAGGGTGGTGCGCCCGCTGTGGCGGCGCTTGCGTTCGGTCGGTTCCAAGGGTTTTCCCGGTATTTGGTGTGGATCGTGTGGCGTTAGGATAGCGCTGTCCATGGCCTTGTGCCACCCGAATTTACCCTGAATCGCCCTGCATATGCCCGGGAACTCAACCGGAAAGAGCGGCGATGCCACACAGGGAATTCGCCCATTTTTTTGGCTCAACGGGATAGCGCTACCAAATGAACATCCGGCCCGAAAACACCTTCCTCGTCGTCATGGGCGTGGCGGGTTGCGGCAAGTCCAGCCTGGGCCAGTTGTGCGCCGGTTCCCTGGGCGTGCCGCTGCTCGAAGGCGACGACTTCCACTCCGGGAGCAACGTGGCCAAGATGCGCAGCGGCACACCGCTGAGCGACGACGACCGTGCGGCCTGGCTCGACACCCTGGCCGCCCAGCTGCAGGCCCACCCGCAAGGTGTGGTGTTGACCTGCTCGGCGCTCAAGCGGCGCTACCGCGACCGCTTGCGCGCCGCCGCGCCTGGCTTGCGCTTCGTGTTTCTCGACCTCACGCAGGAGCAGGCGCGCGAACGCGTGGCCGCACGCCCTGCGCACCTGTTTCCGGTGAGTCTGGTGGCCAGCCAGTTCGCCGCGCTCGAAGACCCGCGGCTGGAACCCGGTGTGCTGCACCTGGACGCCACGCAGTCCCTGACCGACCTGGGCTCGGCGGTGGTGCGCTGGGTGCGCAGCGCGCACGCCCCTGCAACCCTGGAGAACCGCTCATGAAACCGGGTCAAGTCTTGAAGCACGGCATTGAAGGCCTGCTGGCGCTGTGCCTGCTGGGCATGGTGATCTGTGTGTTCGGCAACGTGTTGCTGCGCTACTTCTGGGGCACCGGCTGGGTGGTATCCGAGGAGCTCTCGCGCCTGTTGTTCGTGTGGCTGGTCTGCCTCTCGGCGATTCTGGCTTTTGGTGAACACAAGCATCTGGGCTTTGACCTGGTGACGGCGCGGCTCAAGGGGCCGGCGGCTGCGGTGTTTCGCTGGCTCACGCGGGGCCTGATCGCGCTGGCGCTGTATTACTTGATCGACGGCTCGTGGTCGCAGGTGCTGGTGGGCCTGGACAGCCGCAGCCCGGTGATGAACACGCCGCTGGCCGTGGGCGCTGCGGGCACGCTGGTGATGGGGGTTTGCATGGCCGTGCTGCTGGTGCTGCAGGCTTGGGATGACTTGCATGGCAACGCGCCGCAGTCGATGACCGAGGGAGAGCGGACATGAGCGCAGCGCAGGGCCGCCCCAAGCAAGCTCGCACCCCCTCGGGGGGCAGCGCAGCCAACGAAGTGGCAAGCGTGGGGGCCACATCATGACCATCGGCATTTTTCTGCTGGTGCTGTTCGCCACCATGACGGTGGGCGTGCCCATCGCATTCGCGCTCATGCTGACTGCGCTGGCGCTCATGGTGCACCTGGACTTTTTCGACGCCCAGTTGCTCGCGCAAAACGTGCAGGCCGGCTTCGACAGCTTTCCGCTGCTGGCCGTGCCGTTCTTCATCCTCGCGGGTGAACTCATGAACGCGGGCGGTCTGAGCCGGCGCATCATCGATCTGGCACGCTCCATGGTGGGGCACGTGCCGGGCGGCCTGGGTTATGTGGCGATCGCGGCCTCGGTGCTGCTGGCCTCCATGAGCGGCTCGGCGATTGCCGACACGGCCGCGCTGGCCACGCTGCTGCTGCCCATGATGCGGCGACAGAACTACCCCGATGGATCGAGTGCGGGCCTGATCGCCTCGGGCGGCATCATCGCGCCCATCATCCCTCCGTCCATGCCCATGGTGATCTATGGCGTGACGACCAACACCTCGATCAGCAAGCTGTTTCTCGCCGGCATCGTGCCCGGCTTGATGATGGCCACGGCGCTGGTGATGGTGTGGCGCTGGGTGGCGCGCACCAAACAGCTGACCGTGGCCGAGAAGACCACCTGGCCGCAGCGCCGCCATGCGCTGGCCAGCAGTGCCTGGGCGCTGATGATGCCCGTCATCATCATCGGTGGCCTGCGCATGGGTTTCTTCACGCCCACCGAAGCGGCGGTGGTGGCCGCGGTGTACGCCTTGCTGGTGGCCACGCTGGTCTACCGCGAGCTGAACCTGCAAGGCATCTACCGCGTGCTGGTGGACGCCTCGCGCACCACCGGCGTGGTGATGTTCCTGTGTGGCGCGGCCACCGCCGCCTCTTACATGATCACGCTGGCCGACCTGCCCAACGAGTTGGCCAAGAGCATCGGCCCGCTGCTCTCGGAGCCCATGCTGTTCATGGCCGTGGTGTGCCTGTTCCTGCTGGCCGTGGGCATGGTGATGGACCTCACGCCCACCATCCTGATCCTGGCGCCGGTGCTCTCGCCGCTGGCGGCCAAGGCCGGCATCGACCCGGTGTACTTCGGCTTCATGTTCATCTTCGTCGGCTGCCTGGGCCTGCTCACACCGCCGGTGGGTACGGTGCTCAACGTGGTGGCCGGCATCGGGCAACTGCGCATGGAGACCGTGATCCGCGGCGTCATGCCATTTCTGCTGGTGTATTTCGCCATGCTGGCCCTGCTCATCCTGTTCCCGGCCATCGTGCTGTGGCCCCTGAAGCTGATGTTCTGACGTTCAAGCTTTTTTTGTTCCCCGCGGCGCTTCGCCGCATCCAACCCGAGGAGACTCAACATGAAACTCAAGCAACTCACCATCGCAGCCGCCGTCGCGCTGGCCACCCTGGGCGCGGGCATGGCCCAGGCGCAGGACATCAAGCCGCGCCTGATCCGTTTTGGCTACGGCCTGAACGAGGTGTCCAACCAGGGCCGCGCCACCAAGGTGTTCGCCGACGAGGTCGAGAAAGCCTCGGGCGGCAAGATGAAGATCCGCGCCATCGGTGCGGCCGCGCTCGGCTCCGACGTGCAGATGCAGCAGGCCCTGATCGGCGGCGCGCAGGAAATGATGGTGGGCTCCACCGCCACGCTGGTGGGCATCACCAAGGAAATGGCGATCTGGGACACGCCTTTCCTGTTCGACAACGCCAAGGAAGCCGACGTGGTGCTCGACGGCCCGGTGGGTCAGAAGGTGATGGACAAGCTGCAGGACAAAGGCCTGGTCGGCCTCGTGTACTGGGAAAACGGTTTCCGCAACCTCACCAACAACAAGCGCGCCGTCACCAAGCTCGAAGACATGGACGGCATCAAGCTGCGCGTGATGCAGAACAACGTCTTCATCGACAGCTTCAAGACCCTGGGCGCCAACGCCGTGCCGCTGCCGTTCTCCGAGCTCTTCACCGCGCTGGAGACCAAGACGGTCGATGGCCAGGAGAACCCGTACAACACCATCCTCTCAAGCAAGTTCTACGAGGTGCAGAAGTACCTGACCGTGACCAACCACGTCTACAGCCCCTGGATCGTGCTGGTGAGCAAGAAGTACTGGGATGGCTTGAGCAAGGACGAGCAGAAGGTGCTGATGGACGCCGCGAAGAAGAGCCGCGACTTCGAGCGCCAGGACACGCGCACCGAAGCCGACAAGGCACTGGCCGACCTCAAGGCCAAGGGCATGCAGATCAACCAGCTGTCACCGGCCGAAGCCAACCGCATGCGCGAGAAGCTGGCTGCGGTGAACACCGGCATTGCGGCCAACGTGGGTGAAGACCTGTGGAAGGAAACGCAGGCCGCCGTGGCCAAGGCGCGCGCTGCGAAATAACGAAACCGGGGCCCGCCCCGCGTTCAGAAGGCCGGCTTTGCAGCCGGCCTTTTTTTTATCCGCGCGCTTCCATCGCCTTCGCCATGGTCTTGCCCAGCTCCACGCCCCACTGGTCGTAGGCGTTGATGCGCCAGATGGCGGCCTGGGTGAACACCTTGTGCTCGTACAGCGCGATCAGCGCGCCCAGGCGCATGGGGTCCAGGCGGTCCAGCCACAACACGTTGCTCGGGATGTTGCCTTCGAACGTGCGGTGCGGTGCCATGGCCGCCGCAGCGGCTTCGTTCAGCCCGTCCTTCATCAGCGCGGCTTGCGTGTCCTGCAGCGAACGACCGCAGGCCATGGCCTGGGCCTGCGCGCGCAGGTTGAGGTTGACCACCGCGTGGTGCGTGGCGGCCATGGGCATCGGTGTGTCTTCGTTCTGCACGCCGATGAAGTCCACCGGCACGGTGTGCTGGCCCTGGTGGATGAGCTGGAAGTAGGCGTGCTGCCCGTCGATGCCCAGGCCGCCCCAGACGATGGGGCCGGTGTCCACCGTGGCGGGTGTGCCGTCGGTGTGGGTGCGCTTACCGTTGGACTCCATGTCCATCTGCTGCACGAAGGGCGTGAAGCGCACGAGCCGCGAGGCGTAGGGCACGATGAGGTGCGTGGGCATGTGCAGGAAGTTGCGGTTCCAGATGCCGGCCAGCGCGAGCTGCATGGGCAGGTTGTGTGTCGGCAGTGCGGTGCAGAAGTGCTCGTCCATGGCGCGCGCCCCGGCCAGGAAGGCGCGGAAGTTCTCCGGCCCGATGGCAATGGCCAGTGGCAGACCGAGCGCCGACCACACCGAGTAACGCCCGCCCACCCAGTCCCAGAACAGGAAGGTGCGCTCGGGTGGATAGCCCAGCTTGGCGGCTTGTGCCGGGCTGGCGGTGATGGCCACCAGGTGTTTGGACAAGGCCTCGGGCGGGCAGCCGTGGTCGGTCAGCCAGCGCTGGGCGCTGGCGGCGTTGGTCAGCGTTTCCTGGGTGGTGAAGGTCTTGCTGGAGACCACCAGGATGGTGCGTCTGGCATCGAGCCCGCGCAGCACGCTCCACAGTGCCCAGGCGTCCGGGTTGGAGACGCAGTGCACGCGGATGCCGGGCACGGCGGGGGCGGCCAGATGCGCCAGTGCGTCGATGGCCATGCGCGGGCCGAGGTCGGAGCCGCCGATGCCGATGTTCACCACGTCGGTGATGACCTCGCCGGAGAAGCCGAGCACGGCGCCAGCGTTGATCGCCTGGGCGAACTCGCAGACCCGCGCCAGCTCGCGGTGCACATCGCCCTGCACGGCGTTGCCCCAGGGGCCCGCGTGCAACGGATCGCCGCGCAGCGCCACGTGCAGCACGGGGCGGTCCTCGGTGGTGTTGATGGTGTCGCCGCGAAACATGGCATCGCGCTGCGCCGCCACGTCGGACTGCTCGGCCAGCGCGAGCAGTGCGTGCTGAATGGCGGGTGTGAGGCGCTGGCGGCTGGTGTCGAGCGTGATGCCGGCGGCGGTCGTGTGCATGCGTTGGGCACGGTGCGGGTCGGCGAGCAGTTCGCGCAGGTGCGGCGTGGGGTTGTCGGCCAGCCTCTGCAGCTCTTGCCAGGCGGGCAGGGTGGTGGGCAGTTTCATGGCTGTGGTTTCCCTTTCAATGGGGTGCTGCCAACGCAGTGGCCTCGCGCGCCAGCTTCGTGATGCCGGCCCAGTCGCCATGGCGCACGAGATCGGCTGGCGTGAGCCACGAGCCCCCGGCCATGGCCACGTTGGGCAGTTTCAGAAAGTCGCGCAGATTCTCCACGCTGACGCCGCCCGTGGGACAAAAGCGCACGTCGGGCAGCGGCGCGCCCAGTGCCTTGAGCATGCCCAGACCGCCGGCCTGCGAGGCGGGAAACAGCTTCATCAAGGTGAAACCGTGGTCGCGCGCGCGCATCACTTCGCTGGGCGTCATCACGCCGGGAATGAAGGGCAGCCTGGCCTCGCGCACGGCGTGCACGAGGTCGTCGGTGCAGCCAGGCGACAGCGCAAAGGTGGCGCCAGCGGCCATCACCTGCCTGACCTCGGTCACGCGCGTGACGGTGCCCGCGCCCAGGTGCATCTTCGGCACGGCGCGGGCCACGGCTTCCATGGCCTGCAGCGCCACGCCGGAGCGCAGGGTGATCTCCATCACGTCGATGCCGCCTTCGAGCAGGGCGTGGGCGAGCGGCACGGCATGGGCCGCGTCGTTGAGCACGATCACGGGGACGACGCGGGAGGTGAAGGCGGGGCGGGTGAAGCAGGTGGTGGTCATGGTGTTCCTTGTGGTTCAGCCAAACAGCGGCGAGGCGCCGAGCTCGGCCACGCTGGCGTGCTGGCGGAACATGGCGAAGAGTTCGCGTCCGCTGCCGTGCTGGTTGGCGCTGAGATCGGGGTGGTGCAGTTCTCGTGCATTGAAGGTGGCGACGTCCACCTCGAGTTCGAGCACGCCACGCTCGCAGTCCAGCGTGATCCAGTCGCCGTCCTTCACGCGGGCGATCGGGCCGTTGGCCAGCGCCTCGGGGCTGACGTGGATGGCCGCGGGCACCTTGCCCGAGGCGCCGGACATGCGGCCGTCGGTGACGAGCGCCACCTTGAACCCTTTGTCCTGCAGCACGGCCAGCGGCGGCGTGAGCTTGTGCAGTTCGGGCATGCCGTTGGCGCGCGGTCCCTGGTAGCGCACCACGGCGATGAAGTCGCGTTCGAGCTGGCCCGCGTTGAACAGGGCCAGCAGGTCCTGCTGATCGCTCACCACCACCGCCTGGGCGCGCACCACGCGGTGCTCGGGCTTCACCGCCGAGACCTTCACCACGCTGCGGCCCAGGTTGCCCTGCAGCAGGCGCAAGCCGCCGTCGGCGCTGAAGGGCTCGGCCACCGGGCGCACCACCGAGGTGTCGCCGCTCTGCATGGGCACGGGGCGCCATGCCAGTTCGCCATCGTCCAGCCAGGGCTCCTGCGTGTAGGCCTGCAGACCGTGGCCCATCACGGTGGCCACGTCGGCGTGCAACAGGCCGGCATCGAGCAATTGCCGCATGAGGTAGCCCATGCCACCGGCGGCGTGGAAGTGGTTCACGTCGGCGCTGCCGTTGGGGTAGACGCGGGCCAGCAGCGGGATCACGTGCGAGAGCTCGGCGAAGTCGTCCCAGTCGATCAGCACACCGGCGGCCCGCGCCATGGCCACCAGGTGCAGCGTGTGGTTGGTCGAGCCGCCGGTGGCGAGCAGGCCGATGATGCCGTTGACCAGGGTCTTCTCCGTCACGATGTCGGCCATGCAGATGGCGGCCTCACCCGTGCGCCCGGTGTTGGCCAGGCCGCGTTTCACTGCCTCGGCGGTGAGCGCGTCGCGCAGCGGTGTGCCGGGGTTCACGAAGGAAGCACCGGGCAGGTGCAGGCCCATGATCTCCATCAGCATCTGGTTGCTGTTGGCGGTGCCATAGAAGGTACAGGTGCCGGGGCTGTGGTAGGCCTGCGATTCCGATTCGAGCAGGGCCTCACGCCCCACCTGGCCCTGCGCGTACTGCTGCCGCACCTTGGCCTTGGCGTCGTTGGAGAGGCCCGAGGTCATGGGGCCGGCGGGCACGAAGACGTTGCTGAGGTGACCGAACTGCAGCGCGCCCATGAAGAGGCCGGGCACGATCTTGTCGCAGATGCCGAGGAAGAGCGCGGCGTCGAACACGTTGTGCGAGAGCGCCACCGCGGTGGAGAGCGCGATCACGTCGCGCGAGAACAGCGAGAGCTCCATGCCGGCCGCGCCCTGGGTGACGCCGTCGCACATGGCGGGCACGCCGCCGGCCACCTGCACCGTCACGCCCAGCCCGTGGGCGATGGAGCGGATCTGCTGCGGGTAGGTCTCGTACGGCTGGTGGGCCGAGAGCATGTCGTTGTAGGCGGTGACGATGCCGATGTGCGGCGCGCGCTCGGCGTGGATCTTGAGTTTGTCGGCCGCCGGCAGCGCGGCCGTGGTGTGGGCCATGTTCGCGCAGCCCATGCCGGTGCGTTGCGTGCCGCTCTTGCGTTGTGCGGCCATGGAGTCCAGGTAGGCGGCGCGGGTGGTGGCGCTGCGTTCGGTGATGCGGTCGGTGACGCGTTGCAGCGTCGGGTGCAGTGTGGTCATGATGTGTCCGATTCAATTCAAGTGAACACCGCGGAACGGGCTTTGCCCGGCCGCAGGTGTTGCCCCCTTGAGGGGGGATGCGGCTACACGCAGTGAGCAAGCGACGGGGGAGTGCATGGTGCTAGGCTATCCAGACACTCACGGGCGTCTGGTGCTGGTTGAGGATGAGGGACACCGGCAGTGCTTCGTCGGCGCCGAGGCGGGCTTGCTGGAACACGGCCAGCTTGCTGGCGCCGCTGATGGACAACGCCAGTTCGCGCGTGGCCAGCAGGGCGGGCAGTGTGAGGGTCAGGCGCGCGTGGGGCGCGGTGGCCGGACGCACCCAGGCCACCGGGCCGCTGCTGTGCAGGGCCTGGCCCAGGCCGGGTGCGCCGGGGAACAGCGAAGCGGTGTGGCCGTCTTCGCCCATGCCGAGCAGCGCCATGTCCATGGGCCAGGGCTGGGTGGCCAGTCGCCGGTTGGCGGCATCGGCCAGCCTGTCCAGCGCCGCGTCGTCCAGGGTGTCTGGCAGTGTGTCGAAGAACGGCACGAAGGTGGCGGCCGCGGCCGCGTCCCGCAGCAGATGGTGGCGCACCAGCCCGGTGTTGCTCTCGGCATGGTCGTGTGGCACGCAGCGTTCGTCCACCAGCAGCACGGTCACGCGTGGCCATTCGAGCGGCAGCGCGCGCAGCGCTTCAAACAGCGCGATCGGTGACTTGCCACCCGAGACCGCCAGCACCGCGTGGCCACGCAGAGTGATGGCGGCGTGCAGGCGCTCGGCGATGGCGTCGGCCAGTTGCCAGGCCAGTTCGGCGGTCGAGTCACAGACGTGTTCGTTCATGATTCCTCGACCCAGGCGGAATTCTCCCGGGCCATCAGGGCCGACGAGGCGGCCGGGCCCCAGCTGCCGGCGATGTAGGCCTTGGGTTTTTCATTCAGGTTCTTCCAGCCGTCCAGGATGGGCTCGACCCAGGTCCATGCGGCCTCCAGTTCGTCGCGGCGCATGAAGTGGGTCAGGCGGCCTTTGATCACGTCCATCAGCAGGCGCTCGTAGGCTTCGGCGCGGCGCGCGCTGAAGGCGGATTCGAGATCGAGGTTCAGGCTCACCGGGCGCAGGCGCATGCCGCTGCCGGGTTCCTTGGCCATCATCTGCAACTGCACGTGTTCCTCGGGCTGCAGGCGGATCATCAGGCGATTGACGGGCTGGCGCGGCGCGTCGGGGAAGATGGTGTAGGGCAGGTCGGCGAACTCGATCACGATCTCCGAGCGGCGCTCGGCCATGCGCTTGCCGGTGCGCAGGAAGATCGGCACGTTGGCCCAGCGCCAGTTGTTGATGTGGGCGCGCAGCGCCACGAAGGTCTCGGTGGTGCTGTCGGGCGGCACGTTGTCCTCTTGCAGATAGCCCACGGCCTTGTCGCCATTGGCGCTGCCCGCGGCGTACTGGCCGCGCACCGTGTCGCGCGCCACGTCGGCCACGGTGAGCGGGCGCAGCGAGCGCAGCACCTTGAGCTTTTCGTCGCGCACGGCGTCCGGGTCGAGCGAGACCGGCGGCTCCATGGCCACGATGCACAACAGTTGCAGCAGGTGGTTCTGCAGCATGTCGCGCAATGCGCCGGTGCCGTCGTAGAAGCCCGCGCGGCTGCCCACGCCCACCGATTCGGCCACCGTGATCTGCACGCTCTTGATGAAGGGGCTGCGCCACAGCGGCTCGAAGATGGTGTTGCCGAAGCGCAGCACCATCAGGTTCTGCACGGTTTCCTTGCCCAGGTAGTGGTCGATGCGGAAGGTCTGGGCTTCGCTGAAGTAACGGCCGACTTCTTCATTGATCTGGCGCGCCGAAGCCAGGTCGTGGCCGAGCGGTTTTTCGAGCACCACGCGCGAGCGGGCGTCGATCAGGTTGGCGCTGGCCAGATGCGCGCAGATGCCGGTGAACAGCGTGGGCGCGGTGGCCAGGTAGTACACACGGTCGGAGCCGTTCTGCATCGCGGCGCCGAGTGCCGCAAAGTCGTCTGGCTGGGTGGCGTCCAGGCACACATAGCCCAGGCGGTCCTTGAAGGCGGTCCAGGCCGTGTCTTCGAGGGCTTCGGGTTCGATGAAGCCGCGCACCTTGTCGTCGATGAAAGCGGTGAAGGTGGCGCGGTCCCAGGGCTGACGGCCCAGTGCCAGGATGCGCGTGGCCTCGGGCAGGTTGTGGTGCAGGTGCGCCATGTAGAGCGCGGGCAGCAGCTTGCGCACCGAGAGGTCGCCCGCGCCACCGAAGATCACCAGGTCGAGCGGGCCCGGGGGGGTGGAGGAAGCGGCGGCAGCGGTGGGGCTTGAGGTGACCATGGTTCTAATTAAGTTACTTCAGAATCTCGATCGTAATGTAATTAAGTTACATCTCGGGTACAGGATGCCAGCGGCGGCTGGCGAGACCTCGGGGTCTTGCCTCCACCTTAACCGCCCAACTGGCGCGTGCCCAGTCAGAGGACGCGAAAAACCGGCGGATGGGCGGTGGTGCGGGCCACCACCTCGGGCAGGCTGGGCGGTGTGCAGCCGGTCTGCATCACGCACAGGCTGGCGCTGGCCACGGCGTGGGCCAGCAGGTGTTGCGCGTCGCTGGCGTCCAGCCGGAGCTCGTCGGCATGCGTGCTCTGCCGCAGTGCGGGGCGCTGCAGCAAGGCCACCAGCAGACCGGCCAGAAAGCAGTCGCCCGCGCCCACGGTGTCCACCACCGTCACCGGGGCCGATTCGGCACAGTGCCAGGTGTGGCCATCGCGCGCCAGCAGCACGGCGCCGCCCGCGCCCAGCGTGAGGGCGAGCCATTGCGCGCGCGTGCTGGCCAACAGCGCACGGGCCCTGGCGAGGGCGTCCGCTCCCGGCACGCCCAGCGTGTCGAGGTCGTCGTCGCTCACCTTGATGAGGTGGGCTTGCTGGAGCGCCGCCATCACGCTGCTGCGGTAGGCGCCCATGTCCGGCACGATGGCCGGGCGCAGGTTCGCGTCCACCGCCACCAGCCGCCCCGCCGCGCGCTGGGCCTGCAGCCAGGGCAGGTACTTCGCGCTGTCCTCGGCCACCAGGGCCAGGCAACCGGTGACGGCCAGACGCAGTCCCGGCAGCGCTTCGCAGGCGGTCATCAGACCGGGCGCCGACACCTGCCGGTCGGCCACGCCCTCGCGGTAGAAGCTGTAGCTGGCCTTGCCCTGCGCGTCCAGGCCCACCACCGCGAGCGAGGTGGGCGCGTGCACCGGTTGTGGCTGTGCCAGGGTCACGCCGGCCTGCGCCATGCCCTCGGCCAGCAGGCGACCGAAGCGATCGCCCGCGAGCGGGTTGAGGTAGAGCGTGCCCACGCCTTGCAGGCCGAGCGCGCGGGTGAGGTTGTAGACCGCACCGCCCGCGCAGGGGCGCAGACGCCCGTCGGACTCTTCGATCAGGTCGATCAACGCCTCGCCAGCGGTGGCGACTTTCACGGTGTCCGGAAGACTAGGGAAAACCATAAGTAAATCCAGTTGATTTATTAACCTGACTCGAAATATAGTTCAACCACACCGCAACGGGCCTCGTGAAAACCCCAGTGTCTGGCGGCGTGATCCCTGAGATGTCCATACCACCCGAGGAGACCCACATGAATTTCCGCGCATCCAAACTCGCCGCGTCCGCCGGTGCCTTTTCCGTGCTCGCGCTGGCCGCATCGCTGGCCCATGCGCAGGCCCAGCCCGTCATCGGCCTGATCACCAAGACCGATTCCAATCCCTTCTTCGTGAAGATGAAAGAGGGCGCCGACGCCGAAGCGAAGAAGCTCGGCGCCAAGCTGCTGTCGGCCGCCGGCAAGACCGACGGTGACAACGCCGGCCAGGTGACGGCCATGGAAAACATGATCGCCGGTGGTGCCAAGACCATCCTGATCACGCCCAGCGACGCCAAGGCCATCATCCCCGCCATCAAGCGCGCGCAGGCGCAAGGCGTGATGGTGATCGCGCTCGACAGCCCGACCGACCCGGTCAGCGCGGTGGACGGCCTGTTTGCCACCGACAACTTCAAGGCCGGCGTGCTGATCGGCCAGTACGCGAAAGCCGCGCTCGGCGGCAAGGCCCCGGTGATCGCCACGCTCGACCTGTTCCCCGGCCACCCGGTGGGCGCGCAGCGCCACAACGGCTTCCTGCAGGGCTACGGCCTGAAGTCGCTGGATGCCAAGAGCAACGACCTGGCCAAGCCGGCCGAGGTGGTGTGCATGGCCGACAGCTTCGGTGACGCCGCCAAGGGCCAGACCGGCATGGAAAACTGCCTGCAGAAGAACCCGGCCATCAATGTGGTCTACACCATCAACGAACCCGCCGCCGCTGGCGCCTACAAGGCGCTCAAGGCGGCCGGCAAGGACAAGGACGTGGTCATCGTCTCGGTGGACGGTGGCTGCGCCGGCATCAAGGACGTGGGCGGTGGCGTGATTGCTGCCACCTCGCAGCAGTACCCGCTGCGCATGGCCGCCATGGGTGTGGCCGCGGGCGTGGAATACGCCAAGACCGGCAAGAAGGTGAGCGGCTACACCGACACCGGCGTGACCCTGATCGCGGCCAAGCCCGTGAGTGGCGTGGACAGCAAGGATGTCAAAACCGGCATGGACCTCTGCTGGGGTGGGAAGTAACGAGCACCCCCCTGCGCCGCTTTGCGGCTTCCCCCCTCTCTGACGCCTTCGGCTTGGAGGGGGGACGGCACCTTGGGCCGGCGGAGCCGGACCCTCGGTGCCCCTGGGTTTTGCACCGTTTCGTGCGGAGCGGCTTGCGCTCCGGCCTGGTGACCAACTGATTTGAGAATGTCCATGAACACCCTTGCTTCCAAACTGCCGCCCCTGGGCACGCTCGGGCCCTTCATCGCCCTGCTGCTGGCCTGCACCTTCTTTGCCACGCAAAGCGACCGCTTCCTCACGCTGCAGAATTTCTCGCTGATCCTGCAGCAGGTGATGGTGGTCGGCACCATCGCCATCGGCCAGACCCTGATCATCCTCACCGCGGGCATCGACCTCTCGTGCGGCATGATCATGGCGCTGGGCAGCATCGTGATGACCAAGATGGCGGTCGACTTCGGTCTCTCGGCGCCGGTGGCGATTGCCCTGGGCATCGCCGCCACCACGCTGTTCGGCCTGGTCAACGGCCTGCTGGTGACCAAGGCCAAGCTGCCGCCCTTCATCGTCACGCTGGGCACGCTCAACATCGCGTTTGCCATCACCCAGCTCTACAGCGGCTCGCAGACCATCACCGACGTGTCCGAGGGCATGACCTGGCTCGGCAACTCGTTCCGCATCGGCCAGACCAACGTGCTCTACGGCGTGGTGCTCATGCTGGCGCTCTATCTCATCACCTGGCTGTTCCTGCGCGAAACCGCACCAGGACGCCACATCTACGCCGTGGGCAACAGCCCCGAAGCCACGCGTCTCACGGGCATTTCCACCGACAAGGTGCTGCTCGGTGTGTACATGCTGGCCGGCGTGTTCTACGGCCTGGCCTCGCTGCTCTCCGTGGCGCGCATCGGCGCCGGTGACCCCAACGCCGGGCAGACCGAAAACCTCGACGCCATCACCGCGGTGGTGCTGGGTGGCACCAGCCTGTTTGGGGGTCGCGGCATCGTCCTCGGCACCCTGGTGGGCGCACTCATCGTGGGCGTGTTCCGCAACGGCCTCACGCTCATGGGTGTGTCTTCCGTCTATCAGATTCTTGTCACCGGCATTCTGGTGATCCTGGCGGTGATGACCGACCAGATGTCCCGCAAAGGAGTCAGGTAATGGCACACCCCCCGCGCCGCTTCGCGTCTCCCCCCTCAAGGGGGGCCACGCCTTTGGCCCGGCAAAGCCGGTTCCTCGGCGTGTGCTGGAGCTGCCCCCTTGCGCGCCCAACATCCCTCTCGCTGGAGAAATGACATGGCTCTGAATGCTTCCACAACGCTCGTGATCCAGGCCAAGGGCCTGGTCAAACGCTACGGCCAGGTCACCGCGCTGGACGGCGCCGACTTCGAACTGCGAGCCGGTGAGATCCTGGCCGTGATCGGCGACAACGGCGCCGGCAAATCGAGCCTGATCAAGGCGCTCTCGGGGGCGACCATCCCCGACGAAGGCGAGATCTACCTCGATGGCCAGCACATCCATTTCAAGAGCCCGATCGATGCGCGCCGCGCCGGCATCGAGACCGTCTACCAGGACCTCGCCGTGGCGCCGGCCATGACCATCGCCGAGAACCTGTTCCTCGGCCGCGAGATCCTGCGCGCTGGCTTCCTCGGCCGCTTCCTGCGGCTGCTGGACAAGAAGCAGATGCTGGCCGAGAGCATCTCTCGCATGAACGACCTCAAGGTCGGCATCCGCTCCATGACGCAGGCGGTGGAGACACTCTCGGGCGGCCAGCGCCAGTGCGTGGCGGTGGCGCGCGCCGCGGCCTTCGCGCAGCACGTGGTCATCATGGACGAGCCCACTGCGGCCCTTGGCGTGAAGGAAGGCAACATGGTGCTCGAACTCATCCGCCGCGTGCGCGACAAGGGCCTGCCGGTGATTCTCATCAGCCACAACATGCCGCACGTGTTCGAGATCGCCGACCGCATCCATATCGCGCGCCTGGGCAAGCGCGCCGCGGTGGTCAACCCCAAGGTGATCAGCATGAGCGACACCGTGGCGGTGATGACCGGCGCCAAGCTGGCCGAAGAACTGCCACCCGAAGCGCTCGCCTGAACCATGCTCAAAGGCATCGACCCCCTGCTCAGCCCCGAGCTGCTGAAACTGCTGGCCGAGATGGGTCACGACGACGCGCTGGTGCTCGCCGATGCGAACTTCACCGCCATGAGCCTGGGCGCGGGCAAGACCGTGCTGCGCCTGCCCGGCGTGGGCATGGCGCGCACGGTGCAGGCCGTGGCCAGCGTGCTGCCACTGGCGGATGACGTGCCGCAGCCGGTGGCCTACATGCAGGTGGGCGGTACCGAGGCGCCCTACCGCTCGGCCCTGCAGCGCGAGACGCTGGCTGTGCTGGCCGCCGAAGGCCTCGTGGAGGGCCAGGCCGAAGCGGTGGAGCGTTTTGCCTTCTACGAGCGTGTGAAGAAGGCCTACGCCATCGTGGTCACCGGCGAGTTGCAGCCCTGGGGCAACTTCATCCTGCGCAAGGGTGTCATCGGCGACACTTTGCGCACCTGAACCCGACACCGAAGCCGACGCAGTGAACCCCAACGACGCCACCGAAGCCGTTCCCGATGTTGAGCCGGGCGATCAGCCGCGCCTGCGACCGCGGGGCTCCAACCAGGTGGGCATGCGCCAGTTCAACGAGCGCGTGGTGCTGCAGGCCCTGCGCGTGCACGGCAGCCTGGCCAAGGCCGACATCGCGCGCCTGACCGGGCTCACCGCCCAGACCATCGGGCTGATCACGGCCCGGCTCGACGAAGACCAGCTGCTGCGGCGCGAGGCACCGGTGCGCGGGCGCGTGGGCCAGCCCTCGGTGCCGCTGGGCCTTCACCCCGACGGCGCGTTCGCCATCGGCATCAAGGTCGGTCGGCGCAGCGCCGACTGGTTGCTGGTGGACTTCACCGGCCAGGTGCGCGAGCGCCTGGTGCTGGACTACGCCTTTCCCGACATCCCGGTGCTGCTGCCCGCGATCAAGACCAACCTCCACCGCCTGCTGAAGAAGCTGGGGCCCCTGAGCGACCGCGTGGTGGGGGTGGGCGTGGCCGCGCCGTTCCAGCTGGGTGGCTGGCACCGCATGCTGGGCCTCACGGCCGAACAATCGCAAAGCTGGAACCAGATCGACCTGGGTGCCGAAGTGCAGAAGCTCACCGAGCTGCCGGTGAGCTTTGCCAAGGACACCTCGGCCGCCTGCGTGGCCGAGCTGCTGCAGGGGCGAGGGCGCGACATCCGCAGTTTTCTCTACCTGTTCATGGACACCTTTGTCGGCGGTGGTCTGGTGCTCGACTCGCACCTGCACCGCGGCATCCACGGCAACGCGGGCGCTGTTGCCTCACTGCCGCTGCGCGTGGCGCAGGGCAGTGAGCCGGCGCCGCAGCTCATCAGCGAAGCGTCGCTCTGGGACCTGGAGCAGCGCTTTCGCCAGCACGGCCTGGACCCGATGGCCGCCTACGATGCGCGTGCCCTGCAGGCGCCCTGGTTGCCGTACAGCCAGGAGTGGATAGCGCGCGCAGCGCCGGCGCTGGCGCAGTGCGTGGTCTCGGGCACGGCGTTTCTCGATGTGGAGGCGGTGGTGATGGACGGAGCGATCGCACCCGATCTGTTGCGCGCCCTGTGCGAGCGCACGCGCGCGGCGCTGGCGACCTACAGCTGGGAAGGTCTGCACCGCCCACGTCTGGAGTTGGGCAGCATCGGCTCGGACGCGCGCGCGCTGGGCGGCGCGCTGCTGCCGCTGCACGCCTGCTTCGCGCCCGACCACGACGTCATCCTCAAGGTCTGAAACCTCAAGCCGGCTGCAGTCCGCCGGCGGTGAGGTTCAACACGCGCTGCGCGCGCGCGGCAGCGGCCTGGGAATGTGTGACGAGCACCAGCGCGGCGCCGCTCTCCCGAGCCTGCTGCTCCAGCACGCCCATCACCTGCGCGGCGGTGGTGGGGTCGAGGTTGCCGGTGGGCTCGTCGGCCAGCAGCAGGCTGGGGCGGTGCACCAGCGCACGGGCAATGGCCACACGCTGCAGTTGGCCACCCGAGAGTTCGGCCGGCAGGCGCGCGCCGAGCTCACCCAGACCCACGGCATCCAGCATCTGCTGCACGCGTGCCGCATCAGGCCGACCCAGCAACAGCAGGGGCAGGCCCACGTTCTGCGCCACGTCCAGGTGGGGCAGCACATGGAAGGCCTGGAACACGAAGCCCAGGTGCTCGCGGCGCCAGTGCGCGCGCTGCGTGTCGCTCAGGGCACCGAGTTCCACACCCGCGTGCGTGATGCGGCCTTCGCTCCAGTCGTCCAGCGCGGCCAGGCAGTTGAGCAGGCTGGACTTGCCCACACCCGATTCGCCCACGATGGCAATGAACTCACCGGGCGCCACCGTGAGGTTCACGCCGCTGAAGACAGTGGTGTGCCCATAGCGTTTGCCGAGTTGTTCGACGACGAGGGACATGCGGTTCAGGTGGGTGCGCCCAACAGGGCTTGCACCGATTCGATCACGCGCGCCAGCGCATCGGGTGCGTCGCACGCAATGACCCGGCGCTGCGGCATGGAACGCAACCAGGTGAGCTGGCGCTTGGCGAGCTGGCGCGTGGCCGCGATGCCGAGTTCGCGCAACTCGGCGAGTTGCTCGGGGGCGAGCGTGTTGCCGTGCGCGTCCAGCAGTTCCCAGGCCTGCCGGTAGCCCACGCAGCGCATCGAAGGCAGGTCGGTGCCCAGGTCGCCGCGCGCGCGCAGGCGCTTCACTTCGTCGAGGAAGCCCTCAGCCAACATCACATCGAAGCGCTGCGCGATGCGCGCGTGCAGCCAGGCGCGGTCCAGCGGCTCCAGCGAGATCAGCTGCCCCGGTGCGAGCGGGCTGTCGGGGTTGTGCGTGCGCCCGGTCTGAAAGCTGGAGAGCGGCCGACCCGAGACCTCGAACACCTCGAGGGCGCGCTGGATGCGCTGCGCATCCAAGGGCGCCAGGCGCGCGGCCGTCACCGGGTCGACCCGCATCAGCTCCGCGTGCAGCGCCGGCCAGCCGAGTGCCTTGGCCTGGGCGTCAATGCGCTCCCGCACCGCGACGTCGGCCTGCGGCATGTCGTCCAGGCCCACCAGCAGCGCCTTGAAGTACAGCATGGTGCCGCCCACCAGCAAGGCGGTGCGCCCGCGCTGGTTGATCTCGGCCACCAGCCGGAGGGTGTCGCGCACGAAGTCGGCTGCGCTGTAACTCTGCAGCGGGTCGAGGATGTCGATCAGGTGGTGCGGCACCAGCGCTTGTTCGGCCGCGCTGGGCTTGGCGGTGCCGATGTCCATGCCGCGATAGACCAGCGCCGAGTCGACACTGATGATCTCCACCGGCCAGCGCTGTGCGATGGCCAGCGAGGCTGCGCTCTTGCCGCTGGCGGTGGGCCCGGCCAGGCCGATGCAGGACACGTGGGGCATGGACCGGGTCAGCCTTGCGCCACGCTGCCCGGCGCCGCGCGCTCGGGCCCGGGTCGGCTCTCGCCAAAGCGCTGCACCAGCGTCCAGGCGGTCAGGGAGATGAACACGCTCCAGAACCAGATGCCGTTGGTGAGCGGGTGCACCGTACCGGTGCCGGCCTGAATGGTTGCCAGGCTTTGGCCCAGCCAGCCGCCCACCAGAAATGCCGCGATCATCATGATGAAACCGGCCAGTGCCGATGCCGCGCCGGCGGCCTGCGGAAACGGACCCACCGCGCCACTCTGGCTGCAGGGCTGGTGCACACCGTGACCCATCATGAACAGGTAGAACGGCAACATGATGGCCCAGGCGCTCTGCACGCCCAGCCAGGCCAGCACACCCATGCTGGTGCCACCCACCAGCGTGAACACCGCGGCCACGGCCACGGTGCGCCGCACGCCCAGAAGCAGCAGCAGACGGCGGCAGATGAAGGTGCCCGCGATGTAGCTCAGCGACATCGTCATCATCAGCAGGCCATAACCCGTCTTGGTCATGCCGAGCACCTGGATGAACACGAAGGGTGAGGCCGCGAGGAAGGTGAACAGGCCGCAGTACGAGGTGGCGGAGAGCAGTGCAAAGGCCCAGAAGGTGGGGTGGCGCGCGATCTGCACCCAGGTGCCCAGCAGCATGGCGGGTTGCAGGGCGCGGGGGTTCTTCGCGAGCAGGGTTTCCTCGAACCGCCAGGCGATCACGCCCAGCGTGATGGCACCGAACACGGCCACGGCCATCAGCGACAGACGCCAGCCCAGCAGGTCGGACAGGAAGCCGCCCAGCGGCGCGCTGGCGCAGGCGATCACGCCCAGCCCGGTGAGGCCTTTGGACATCATGCGCGCGCCTTCGGTGGGCAGGTACAGATCGCGCACGAGGGCGCGCGCGCACATCACGCCCGCGCCCATGGCCGCGCCCTGCACCGCGCGCCAGACGATGAGCTGTTCGATGGAGGGCGAAAAGGTGCTGCCGACCGACGCCACCACGAAGGCGCTCATGCCGATCAGCAGAACAGGGCGCCGGCCAAAGCGGTCCGACAGCGGACCCCAGAACATCTGCGACACGCCAAACGCCAGCAGCAGCGCGGTGAGCGTGAGCTGGGCCTGCGACATGGCCGCGCCAAAGCCGGCCGTGAGGGCGGGCAGGGCGGGCAGGTACAGGTCGGTGGCGATGGGCTGCAGGCCCAGCAGAAGAGAGAGCGCCAGCACCACAAGACCGGGTGACATGGCTGAAGAGGATGGCGTTGCGGGCATCCGGTCGAGGGTAGCAGAAGCCCTTGGAATTTTCCCGGTGCCTCCACCGCACCGACAGGCTCAGCGCTTGACGACGTCGATCGAGTCGTCGAGGCCGAACAGGCTGGCCAGCGCGGTGCGGTACTGCGCCTGCCCGACCGAGTTGGTGTTGTGGTGCGAGCCGCCCTCGACCAGCACGAAGGACTTGCGGCCAGCGGCGGCGTCGTACAGCTTGCGCCCGAGCTCGGGCTGGATCAACCGGTCGGCTCCGCCATGCACCACGAGCAGCGGCGAGCCGATGTCGGGCACACGCTTCACCGCTTCAAAGCGCTGGGTGATCAGGAGACTCACCGGCAACCAGCCCCATTTGAAGGTGCTCACCACGTCGGGGATGGAGGTGAAGGTGCCCTCGACCACCGTGCCGGCCTCGTCCTTCACCTGCGCCGCCAGTTCGATGGCGATGGCGCCGCCCAGCGAATGGCCAAAGATGTAGCGCGGCCGCCCGGGGTACTTGTCGCCCAGCCAGTCCCAGGCGGCGCGAGCGTCCTCGTAGGCCTTGGTCTCCGAGGGCAGCTCGTTGGTGCTCTTGCCGAAGCCGCGGTAGTCGATGGCGAGCACCGAGAAGCCGAGTTCCTGCATGCGTTGGGCGCGAAAGGCCGAGCCGGTCACGTTGAAGCGCGCACCGTGCAGGTAGAGCATCACCGGTGCATCGGCGCGCGCGGTGAAGTTCTCGTTCTGTGCCCACAGCCCATGCAGCTTGACGGGTTTGTCGGTGACGTGCGAGGTGAAGTCGATCCACACGTCTTCCATGCTCTCGGCCGCGTAGGTGCCGCCAGCCCAGCTGCGGTCCGACGGCTGGAAGATCCAGGCGCGCTGCTGCTCGTCGAGCGTGGCGCAACCGGCGAGCAGTGCCAGCGAGGCCAGCAGGAGGGCAATCAGTCGTTTCATGACGGGTATGGAGCGGCTCGCCTGGTAAAAAGTTCACACGTCGCTGCGCGCACGTTCCGTGCCGGCGGGGACGCCCATCATGGCGGGTGGCTGGATTTTTCGCTGAATTCCCGACCAAAGGCCGGGACAGGCCGTTCAACGCCCGCGCAGGAACAGCGCGTCCAACTCTTTCATGCCCACCTGGCGCCAGGTCGGGCGGCCGTGGTTGCACTGGTCGGAGCGCTCGGTCACTTCCATCTGGCGCAGCAGCGCGTTCATCTCGTCCAGCGTCAGGCGCCGGTTGGCACGCACCGCGCCGTGGCAGGCCATGGTGGCCAGCAGCTCGTTGCGCGCGCGTTGCACCACGGTGCTTGCATCGTGCAGGCCCAGCTCGGCGAGCACGCTGCGCGCCAGCTCCACCGGGTCGCCCTGGGCGAGGGTGGTGGGCACGGCGCGCACCGCCAGCGTCCTGGGCGAGAGTGCGGTGACCTCCAGGCCCAGTGTCTTGAGCACCTCGGTGCAGTCTTCGGCGGTGGCCACCTCGTCGGGTGTGGCGGAAAACGTGGCCGGGATCAGCAGCGGCTGGCTGGCCACCTGCTGGTCGTCCAACTGCTGCTTGAGTCGTTCGTAGACGATGCGCTCGTGCGCGGCGTGCATGTCGACCACCACCAGGCCCTGGGTGTTCTCGGCCAGGATGTAGACGCCTTGCAGCTGGGCGATGGCGCGACCCAGGGGCCAGTCGCCGGTGGGCAGGGGCTGTGGGTGGGTGGGGGCTACGACAGGCTCAGCCCGAACGGAGTTGGGGTGGGAGCCTGACGTGAAATCCATTCGGTCTGCCACCCGCTCGTCCTGAGCTTGTCGAAGGATCGAAGCCTCGCCAGCACCCGTGCCCCACAAGGCTGCGATATCGCTCACCCGGTGCTCCACCCCGGGCTCACGAGGCCGGAACGCAAATCCATCTTGCCGTGCTGGCGGCGTCCATGCGGGTGCAGGCGCCGTGCTCGCGGGCTCGGCTGTTGAACCTGAGCGAGGCACGGCGAGTGCCGCTTCCACCGCGTGCCGCACGCCCTGGTGCACTTCGCGTCCATCGCGAAACCGCACCTCGATCTTGGTCGGGTGCACGTTCACGTCCACCCGCGCCGGGTCGAGCGAGACGAAGAGCGCATACACCGGCTGGCGGTGGCCGTGCAGCACGTCTTCGTAGGCGCTGCGCGCGGCGTGGGTGATGGTCTTGTCGCGCACGTAACGACCGTTCACGTAGGCGAACTGCCAGTCGGCGCGCGAGCGCGCGGCGTCGGGCACACCCGCGAAGCCCCACACGCGCAGGCGCTGCGCTCCGGCGTCGTCCGGTGCGTCCAGCGGCCAGTTCAGCGCCACGGCCTGCTGCACGAAATCGTCACCCAGCACGTCGGCCAGGCGCTGGCGCAGGGCGTCCATGCCGCCACCGGCCACGGCGCGCCACTGCGCCACCAACTTGCCGTCGTGCCAGATCGCAAAACCCACGTCGGGCCGCGCCAGCGCGTGGCGGCGCACCGCCTCGATGCAGTGGGCCAGCTCGGTGGCATCGGTCTTGAGGAACTTGCGCCGCGCCGGCGTGGCGAAGAACAGTTCGCGCACCTCCACCGTGGTGCCGGGCGCGCGGGCGGTGGGTTGCAGTTCGCCGCTGCGGCCATCGAGCAGCCAGCCGTGGGGCTCATCGGCCGTGTCCACGCGTGTGAGCAGCGAGACCTCCGCGATGGAGCAGATGGCGGCCAGCGCCTCGCCACGGAACCCCATGGTGCCCACCGATTCCAGATCGGAGAGGCTCGCGATCTTGCTGGTGGCGTGGCGCTTGAGCGCGTTGGGCAGTTCGCTGCGCAGGATGCCGCTGCCGTTGTCTTCCACGCCGATGAGCCGCACGCCGCCGGCCTGCAGACGCAGCGTGATCTGCGTGGCGCCGGCGTCCAGCGCGTTGTCCACCAGTTCGCGCACCACCGAGGCCGGCCGCTCCACCACCTCGCCCGCAGCGATCTGGCTGATCAGTTCATCGGGGAGTTCGCGGATGGGCCGACGCGGCGGCTGGAGGGTGCTGGGTGGGGTTGTCACGATCAAATTGTAGGCGGCAGGGATAATCCCCCTCCATGGAACTGATTGCCTTTCTCATCGACTTCATCCTGCACGTCGACCAGCACCTGCAGACCTTTGTTCAGAACTATGGCGCCTGGGTCTATGCCCTGTTGTTCCTGATCATCTTCACCGAGACCGGCTTGGTGGTCATGCCCTTTCTGCCGGGCGATTCGCTGCTGTTCGTGGTGGGCACGCTGTGCGGCGCGGGCCTGATGAGCCTGCCGCTGGCCATGGGCCTGCTGGTGGCCGCGGCCGTGCTGGGCGACCAGACCAACTATTCGATCGGCCGCTACTTCGGACCCAAGGTGTTCCAGTGGGAGAACTCACGCCTGTTCAACCGCAATGCCTTCAACCAGGCGCATGCGTTCTACGAACGCTACGGCGGCATCACCATCATCCTCGCGCGCTTCATGCCTTTCATCCGCACCTTTGCGCCCTTCGTGGCCGGTGTGGCCGAGATGACGCGCACCAAGTTCACTGCCTACAACGTGATCGGCGCGCTGATCTGGGTGGTGGGCCTCACGGCCGCGGGCTACTGGTTCGGCAACCTGCCCTGGGTGCAGACCAACCTGAGCAAGATCATCTGGGCCATGATTTTCATTCCGGGCCTCATCGCCCTGTACGGCGGCTGGAAGGCCAGCCGCGAGGCCAAGCGCAACCCGGCCTGAACCGGGCTCATGGCCGCGCGCCCGTGCGGTCGGCGTGCAGCTCGAAGACCAGGTTGCGCAGCCACTGGTTGGCCGGGTCCTTGTGGTACTTCGCGTGCCAGAACACGTTGATGGCTATCCTGGGCAAGTCCACCGGGTGCGGCAGGTGCTTCAGACCGAAAGGTTGCACCATGCGCTCGGCCAGGCGCTCGGGCACGGTGGCGATCAGGTCGGTGGACTGAAGGATGTGGCCAATGGCCACGAAGTGCGGCACTTTCAGCTTCACGCGCCGCTGCGGCGAGTGGTTGTCGAGAATCTCGTCCACCTGCCCATGCCCCGTGCCGGCCGAGACCACGGCCACATGTTCGGCGGCAAAAAAATCGGCCGCCTTCATGCGCTTGAGATCAAGCGGATGCCCCTGCCGGAACAGGCACACGTAGCGCTGCTCGAACAGGCGTCGCTGAAAGAAGCCGGCCTTGAGCTGCGGCAGCAGGCCAATCGCCAGATCGACCTGGCCGGCCTCCATCGCGTCGCGCAAGTGCAGCGAAGTGTTGCGCACCGTGCTGATGGTCACCGAGGGCGCCAACTGCCGGATGCGCTGCATCAGCAGCGGCAGGAAATAGATCTCGCCGATGTCGGTCATCCCCACGGAGAAGCTGCGCTGGCTGGTGGCCGGGTCGAACGAGCTGCGTGCGTTCACCGCGCTGTGGATCATGCCGAGCGCATAGCCGATCGACTCGGCCAACTGTTCGGCATAGGGCGTGGGCTGCATGCCGTGGGCGGTGCGCAGGAACAGCTCGTCGTCGAACAGCTTGCGCAGCCGGGCCAGTGCGTTGCTCACCGCCGGTTGCCCCAGGCCCAGGTTCTCGGCCACCTTGGAGACCTTGCGTTCGGTCAGCAACTGGTTGAACACGACCAGCAGGTTCAGGTCGATCTCTTCGAGCTTCATGGCGGGTCTCTGAGGTGGGCTCTTCAATATTGATATGAATGATAGTGTCAATCGATCTCATCGCATTGACTGATTTTCATGCGGTAGTGATCATGGCCTCCGTTCCCACAAAAACCCCCGAGACGCACCACGATGGACATTCATGTACGCCCGCTGCAGCGCACGCTGCGTGTCGACGCGGGCGTGAACCTGCTGGAGGCGCTGCGCGCCCACGACATCCCGGTGTCGTACAGCTGCCTGGCGGGCCGCTGTGGCACCTGCCGCTGCAAGGTGACCTCGGGGCATGTGCTGGAGTCCGGCCGCGAACAGCGGCCACCGCAAGCCCTGGACGACGCGGCCAGCGTGCTCGCCTGCCAGACCTTCCTCACCGAACCCTGCACCGTCGAGATTCCCGAACCCGACGAGGTGGTGGTGCACCCCGCGCGCATCATCAAGGCCACCGTGGTCGCGATCGAGTCGCCCACGCACGACATCCGGCGCCTGCGGCTCAAGCCCGCCAAACCGCTGGAGTTCTCGCCCGGTCAATACGCGCAACTGCAGTTCACGCCCGACCACATCCGCCCTTATTCCATGGCCGGCCTGTGCACCGATGGCGAGCTCGAATTCCATGTGCGGCGCGTGCCCGATGGCCGCGTGACGGGCTACATCGAGCGCGAGCTGAAGGTGGGCGACGCGGTGCGCGTGACCGGCCCGCTGGGCTCGGCCTACCTGCGCCGCAAGCACACCGGCCCCATGCTCTGCGTGGCGGGCGGCACTGGCCTCGCGCCCATCCTGTCCATCGTGCGTGGCGTGGTCGCATCGGGCATGCACAACCCCATCCACCTCTACTTCGGTGTGCGCTCCGAACGCGACGTGTATGGGCAGGACTGGCTGGCCGAACTTCAGCAGCGGTATCCCAAGCTGAAGGTGCACACGGTGGTTGCCTCGGGCCGCGCGCCGGGTTGCCGCACGGGTCTGGTTACCGACGCGATCGAGCAGGACTGGCCCGACCTGCAAGGCTTTCGCGCCTACCTCTGTGGCGCGCCACCCATGGTGGAAGCCGCGTCGCGGCTCGTGCAGCGCATGGGCGTGGTGCCCGGGCAGATGTACGCCGACGCGTTCTACGCCAGCAACACCTGAACAGAAGGAGACAGCACCCATGAGCACATCACCCGCCGTCGAAGGCACGTTCCCGCAGCGCATCCGCTGGGAATCCGAGGGCACGAGCCGCATCCCCTTCATGGTCTACACGGATGCGGAGCTGCACAAGAAGGAGCTCGAGCGTTTCTTCTACACGAAGCACTGGAACTATGTCGGCCTGGAAGCCGAGGTGCCGAACGCGGGCGACTACAAGCGCACGGTGGTGGGCGAGCGCTCGGTCATCATGGTGCGCGACGCCGATGGGGGCATCGGCGTGGTGGAGAACGTCTGCGCCCACCGGGGCATGCAGTTCTGCCGCGAGCGCCACGGCAACAAGAAGGAATTCGTCTGCCCCTACCACCAGTGGAGCTACACCCTCAAGGGCGATCTGCAGGGGGTGCCGTTTCGCCGCGGCGTGAAACAGGACGGCAAGGTCAACGGCGGCATGCCGGCCGATTTCCAGACCGCCGACCACGGCCTGAACCGGCTCAAGGTGGCCACGCGCGGCGGGGTGGTGTTTGCCAGCTTCGACCACGGCATCGAGTCGCTGGAGGAGTTTCTCGGTCCGACCATCCTGGGCTATTTCGACCGGCTGTTCAACGGCCGCAAGCTCACCATCCTGGGCTACAACCGCCAGCGCATCCCGGGCAACTGGAAGCTGATGCAGGAGAACATCAAGGACCCCTACCACCCGGGCCTGCTGCACACCTGGTTCGTCACCTTCGGCCTCTGGCGCGCCGACAACAAGAGCGAGCTCAAGATGGACGCGCGCCACCGGCACGCCGCCATGATCTCCACGCGCGGCCAGTCGGGCAAGGCCGAGCAGGTCACCCAGGTCTCCAGCTTCAAGGAGAGCATGCAACTGCACGACCCCCGTTTCCTGGACATCGTGCCCGAGCCCTGGTGGGGCGGGCCGACGGCGCCGGGCCGCCCCAAGGCGTCGGACGCCCCCTCGGGGGGCAGCGAAGCACGCGAAGCGCCGAGCGTGGGGGCACCTGTTCCCACGGCGGTGATGATGACGATCTTTCCCAGCATCATCCTGCAGCAACAGGTCAACAGCGTGTCGACGCGGCACATCCAGCCCGACGGCCATGGCGCCTTCGATTTCGTCTGGACGCACTTCGGTTTTGAAGACGACAGCGACGAGATGACCCAGCGCCGCCTGCGCCAGGCCAACCTGTTCGGCCCGGCGGGCTTTGTCTCGGCGGACGACGGCGAGGTGATCGAGTTCTCGCAGCAGGGGTTCGAGCAGAAGCCGTACCACCGCACCCTGGCCGAGCTCGGCGGGCGCGAGGTGGGCGACACCGACCACATGGTCACGGAGACGCTGATCCGTGGCATGTACCAGTACTGGCGTGAAGTGATGGAGGCCTGAGCATGAGCGGCCTCACACCAGACATTCGCTTCGAGGACCACCTGGCGATCACACGCCTGTACGCCGACTACGCCCAGGCGGTCGATTCCGGCGACTGGGACCTCTGGCCCGAGTTCTTCATCGACGACTGCGTCTACAAGCTGATCCCACGCGAGAACCACGAGCGCGGTTTCCCGCTGGCCACGCTGTTTTTCGAGAGCAAAGGCATGCTCAAGGACCGGGCCTACGGGATCAAGGAAACGCTGTTCCACGATCCCTACTACCAGCGCCACGTGGTGGGCGCACCGCTGGTGCACAAGGCCGAAGCCGATCGCTTCGAGGTCGAGGCCAACTACGCGGTGTTCCGCACCAAGCTGTCGCACGAATCGACGGTCTTCAACGTCGGTCGCTACCTCGACGTGATCGTGCGCACGCCCGAGGGGCTGAAGTTCGCCTCGCGGCTGTGCGTGTACGACAGCGAAATGATCCCGAATTCCATCATCTACCCCATCTGACACACCATGAGCAACGACCAGGAATGGCTGGACGCCAGTGACGAAGCCGACGTTCCCGAGGACGACGTGATCGGGGTGCAGGTCGCTGGCCGCGACATCGCGCTCTACAAGGTGGACGGCAGCGTGTTCGCCACCGACAACACCTGCACCCATGGCCAGGCGCGCCTGTGCGACGGTTTCCTCGAAGGGCACGAGATCGAGTGCCCGCTGCACCAGGGCAGGTTCGACATTCGCGATGGCAGCGCGACCTGCGCGCCGGCCACCGACGCGCTGCGCTGCCACCCGGTGCGCATCGAAGGCGGGCGGGTGTTGCTGCACCTGCAAGGTTGAGACCGCTCACTGTTCGCGGAGCCCGGTGCCTCGGCGGCGCTGGGCGACCCGCATGTCCGCCCATGGTCTCCCCTCAGTGCCGCACCCCCAGCAGCAGGCGACCGCCCTCGAGCTGGCCGAGCGCGCCGTTGTTGAACAGCAGGTGGCCCGGCGATGCCGCGCGGGTCTGCGCCACGCCCACCACCGGGGTATCGAAGTCCAGCACATCGGCCAATGCGCCACGTGTGAGGCTGCTGCCCAGCACGGTGGCGTCGACGACGGCCGCGCCGTCGGTGCTGTTCATCGCGTAGCGGCCATCGCCGGTGCCGGGCAGCATGGTGGCCTGTTTGGCGTAGAAGCGCATGCCCGAGCTGCTGGCATCGGCCGCGCGCAGCAGCACCAGGGGCATCGGATTGCCGCCGACCATGCCCGCCACGATGGAGCCGGTGACGGTGCCGCCCGAGGTGGGTGTCGACGGGCAGCCCGCACCGCCACAGGTGGAGGTGAGCATCAGTTCGTAGGCATTGCGCACGGCGCTGTACTGCAGGTAGCCCTTGGTGGCCGGTGAGCAGTTGGCTTCGTAGAGCATGAAGCCGGGCGGCGTGCCCGTGGCCTGGCAGGTCTGCCAGGTGCCGGCGTTGCGGATCTTGCCCGTGCCTGCCGAGGTGGTGAGCGTGCCGCCCGCGCTGTGGTCGGCGCCCACGGCATTGAAATCGCCCGCGATGGTGTTGAAGCCAGCGCCCGCCGTGGTGTTGACGAAGGTGTCGCGGAAGGCCAGCAGCGGCAGATAACCACCGCCGCTGGCCGCGGCCACACCTCCGTGCACCAGGCCACCGGCGCTGAAGGTGAAGACCGCGCCGCTCTCCGCACTCGCATAGCTGCACTGTCCCTGCGCGAGCAGGGTGCCCGTGCGCTGCGTGCCGGCGGTGCGCTGCAGGCTGGCGTCGATGGTGATGGTGTAGGCCAGGGTGGTCGGGTCCACCTGCAGCGTGAGTTCCTCGCCGCGCGTGTTGCCGCCCTTGTAGCTGGTGAGGGCCACGGGCAGGTGGGCGCAGGCCAGCGGATCGCCCACGGCGGTGACGCAGCTGAAGTTCATCGCGGCGTCCAGGCTGCCGCTGCCCCTGTACGTGGGGTACGCCGGGTATTCGCACAGCGGGCGCGTGCGGCCGTAGGTGCCGGCCACCGCGTCGAAGGCGGTCACGGTGGCGGGCGCCAGCCCACGTTCCACCCAGTTCTCCAGCGCGGCCAGCGAGTCCCAGGTGGGGATGAACACGCCGGTGCCGTGGCCCATGCCGGGCACGGTGTAGAAGCGGATGCCGGCGTCAACAGCCGGCCGCCCCACGGTCGTGACCACACGGTTGTAGTAGTCGATGGTGGAGTTGGGGCTGATCACTTCGTCGGCCAGGCCGTGCAGCACGATCAGGCGGCCGCCGCGCGCGAGAAAGGCCGACAGGTCGGGATTGGTGGCATCGGTCTGCTCGGAGGCCGCCTGCACGCGCGCCGTGTACAGGCCGGGGTTCAGCGGGTCGAAGCCGAGGGAATCGAACGAGGTCAATCGCGTGACGAAGTACTTGGCCCACTGGTCGCCCGTGACGTACATGTTGGCGTCCGCCGAGGTGGCGGGGTTGCCCGGCACCGGTCGCGTGCCGAGGTCGCGCGAGGTATAGGGGCCGGCGACCAGTGCGCCTTCGAGCAGGTTGTAGCCGCCGGCGCGTGTCACGCCGTTGGCCAGGGTGTAGGTGGTGAAGTCCAGCGGCGACTCGATGGCGCGCACCGTGTCGAGCTGCGCGTCCGACAGGCAGGTGTTGCCGGTGTCCACGCCGCCGGGGCAGCGCAGCGCGTTGAGCACCTGCGTGTTGAGCAGGCGGCAGCTCTCCACGTTGCTCACGATGCCGTCGGTTGCGCCGTCAAGGCTGTCGCAGCTGGTCATCGCGGTGCGCTGCACCAGCAGCGTCTTGGCCACGTTGAGCCAGCCCGCGCCACCGTTGAGGTAGAGCGCGCGGCCGACGGCCAGGTTGCTCAGGCGCGTGCCGCTGTAGTTGAGCGCCGGCTCGTTGGCGACCACGCCGTCGTAGTCGGCGGGCCAGCGCTGGATGTGGGCCAGCGCATCGCGGCCACCGGTGGAGGTGCCCAGGAAGTAGCGCTGCGTCGGCGCGCGGCCGTAGCGCGCCTGCACGAGCTTCATCGCGACCTCGTGGGTCTTCTTGAGCGCCAGGCCGCCGTAGTTGGCGAGCGCCTCGTCGTGGGCAGCAAAGGAGCCGTCGGTGATGCTGCTGCTCCGGTGGCCTCCGTCGTCGCCGAAGGTGGCGTAGCCCAGCGCCAGGGGCGCGGGCTTGTCGGGCGGGCCGAAGCGGATCTGCTCGGTGCCGTCGATCAGGCGGCCATTGAAGCCACCGCCGCCGAAGTGGATGGCCTTGCCGTTCCAGGTGGTGGGCAGGTTGACGGCGAACGTGATGTCGGGCGCGCTCGGGTCGACCGGGCGGATGGCGCCGCGCACCTGGCAGTGGTTGCCGAGCGTGCCACCGGTGAGGTAGGTGGCGCCGGTCACCGCAGCGCCGGTGGTGGGCAGCGACAGGTCGGCCGCCGAGAGCGTGAAACCACTGAGCGCGGCGCAAGCCGCCATGGCGTCCACCGGCGGTGTGACCACCAGGGGAGGGCCGCCGCCAGCGTCATCGTCGTTGCCCGAGGCGCTGTCGGAACCACCACCGCCACAGGCGGCCAGCAGCAGGCACAGCGTGGTGCCGGCGAGCAAGGTGGGTGAACAGGGAATGCCGGGGGTGCGCCCCGTGCGGTGCGAAAGTGCCATGTCCGTTGTCTCCGTTGTTGTGGGCGGGACGATAGGGACACAAGGGGGTGCACGTCAAATATATGAAATCGGCAAGGTCGATATCTTTAAAGTATGTATTTGATGGGGTGAACGGCCCACTCCGGGCGAGATGGTGCTGATCTAGCCGATCTGAACGGAGGGCGCGGCGTTCACGCGCCGCACGAAGTCCCTCATCAGCGCGGCACACTCGGCCGCATGGGTTTCCAGCAGGAAATGCGGCCCATCGAGGATGTGAGCCTCCATGCGTGGGAGTGCTTGCATCCAGGACAGGGTTTCGTCCAGATCGAAGAAGACGTCGTGCCGTCCCCACAGCATCAGTGCCGGGGGCTGCCAGCGGGCGAGGTACTCGGCAATCTCGCCGAACCGCGCGACATGTGTTCCATAGTCGCGCACCAGACGGCGCTGCGTTTCGAGCCGGCCGGGGAGGGACATGGTGAGCCAGTCCTGTTCCCATCGCTGCGGATCGATGCGCGCGGCGATGTCGTCGGGAATGCCGCTCACATACTGGTCCCGCGTTCCCTCGAACGTCAGATGCGCCGTCGCGGTGGCCTCGTGGTTCGGTGTGGGACTTTTCCAATACGCCCGCGTTGCCGACCATTGCTCGCCCAAGCCGCTTTCATGCGCATTGGCGTTCTGAATGACAAGGCTGCGAATGCGGCGCGGCGCTCGTGTCGCGAGGTGCAGTCCCACGGCCGCTCCGTAGTCGTGCAGATAGAGGTGGACGCGCTCGACATCAAGCCGCTGGAGCAGCCGCTCCACGGTGTCTGCAAACCGGGAGAACGATGCGTTCTCCACTGGCGAGGAACTCCCGAAGCCAGGGAGATCGGGTGCGATCACGAAACAATCGTGTGCGAGCGTGTCGATCACGTCTCGGAACGAAGCCGACGAACTCGGAAAACCGTGAATCAGGAGCAAGGCTGGCTGGCGGCGATCGCCCGCGAGGCGGGCCGCCACCTCGGTGCCGTCGAGCTCCAGCGTCACAAGCTCGGTGTGGCCCATGGCGTCAGGCTCCGGCTGGGTGCCCTCAGATCTGGCGGTTCCGCGCCAGCGGCGGGTTCTTGCTGAAGTACGCCACGATGCCGCGCAGCAGCGCATCGGCCAGGTCGTCCTGGTACTTCGGGTCGTTGAGCCGGGCTTCTTCATCGGGGTTGCTGATGAAGGCGGTTTCGACCAGCACGCTGGGAATGTCAGGGGCGCGCAGCACGGCGAAGTTGGCTTGTTCCACGCGCGGCTTGTGCAGCTTGCCCACCTGCTTCACGTGGCCGAGCATGGCGCTGCCGAGTTTGAGGCTGTCGTTGATCTGCGCGGTGGTGCTCATGTCGAGCAGGGCGCGCTGCACCGTGGCGTCCTTGGCCTTCACGTTGAGGCCCCCCACCTGATCGGCCGCGTTTTCCTTGTTCGCCATCCAGCGCGCCGCGGCGCTGCTGGCGCCCTTGGTGCTGAGCGCGTACACGCTGGCGCCTTGCGGGCGTGGCGTGAAGAAGGCGTCGGCGTGCAGGCTGATGAACAGGTCGGCCTGCACGCGTTGGGCCTTCTGCACGCGCACCTGCAGTGGGACAAAGAAGTCCTTGTCGCGCGTCATGTAGGCCCGCATGGGGTTGCCGTTGACGCGTGTGTCGTTGATGCGGTCGCGCAGCTTCTGCGCGATCTGCAGCACCACCTTCTTCTCGTGCGTGCCGCCTGGGCCGATCGCGCCCGGGTCTTCGCCTCCGTGGCCGGGGTCGAGCGCGACGATGATGAGGCGCTCGGTCTTGCCCCTGCCGCCGGGCGGCTGTTTGGCTGGGCTGCCCTTGTCGGGCCTGGCGCCGGCCACGGCGATGTCGTCGTCGACCGATGGCTGGGGCGCCGGCGAGGTCGGGCCGGGGCCGTGATTCGGGTTGACGGGGGACTTCGGCCGATCGCGTCCCGCGATCAAATCACCCAGCGGGTCGTCTGTCCGCGTCGCCGGCTTGGTGACTTTGTCGGCCTCCAGACCCAGCAGTCGCGCGGCGCGTTCACTGGCCGCGTCCATGTCCTTCATGCGCTGGGCAATCAGTTGCTCCAGCGGATCGGGCGCGTTCACCGGATACAGGTCGAGCACCAGGCGATGCTGGTACGCAGCCACCGGCTCCAGATTGAACACCTGCGGCTTGATGGCCTGTTTGAGGTCAATCACCAGCCTGACCACGTTGGTCGCGTTCTGCGCCACGCGGATGCTGTCGATGTTCGGATCGTCCGATTTCAACTTGCCCACCAGTTCGCGCAGGCCAGGCAGCAGGTCGATGCCTTCGATGTCCACCACCATGCGGGGCGGGGCGGTCACGAAGAACTTCTGAGCCCTGAGCTCACCGTCGGACTCGATGGTCACGCGGGTGTAGTCCTCGGCCGGCCAGATGCGCACCGCCAGCACACTGGCCCCGCGCGCGATGTGCTGCACGCCCAGCAGCAGCACCAGCGTGCCGGTGCGCAGCAAGCTGCGGCGGCTGACGGCTCCCGTCATGCCAGCGCCTCCAGCAGACGCTGGCCGGTGAGGGTGAGGGCGGTGGCGCGCACGGCGCGTGCGCTGTCGTGTTCCGGGTCGGTGTGGGCGTTCATGTTGTCGGGTTGGATGTCGATCTGCAGATCGACCGCCGGCAAGAACGCGCCAGCGCGTTCGGGCCACTCCACCAGCTTGAGACCCGGGCTGGCAAAAAGTTCGCGAAAACCCGCGTCTTCCCATTCGCGCGGGTCGTTGAAGCGGTAGAAGTCGAAGTGCCAGACCGACAGCGGCTCGCCCGCGGGCATGACCGGGCAATCCATGGCGCTGTGCGGCTCCACCACCGCGTAGGTGGGGCTTTTGATGCGACCGCGCACGCCGAGCGCACGCAACAGGTGCCGCGCCAGGGTGGTCTTGCCCGCGCCCAGGTCACCTTGCAGGGTGAGGGTGGCGTGGGCGATGGCCGGCGACAGCGCGAGGCGTTGTGCAAAGGCCTGGGTGTCTTCTTCATTGGTCCAGCGGCCTTGCCACTGTGGCGACGCGCACGCCGATCCCGCAGGCGCCGAACCGGTTCCTACAATGCTCGTCACATGAATGTCGCTTTGGATGCCGCTCAACTCGTCTCTCGGATTCAGGCCTGGGGCCAGGAGCTCGCATTTTCCCAAATTGGGGTGGCCGGTGTGGATTTGTCGGCTGCCGAGCCCGGATTGTTGGCCTGGTTGTCGGCTGGATGTCACGGTGACATGGCCTACATGGCCGCGCACGGCCTCAAACGCGCCCGCCCGGCCGAACTGGTGCCGGGCACGCTGAGCGTGATCACCGCCCGCATGGACTACCTGCCACGCGCCACGCCCGAGGGCTGGCAGGGCATCGAGTTCGAGCGGCTCGACCGGCCGCAAGAGGCGGTGATATCGATGTATGCGCGTGGACGGGACTACCACAAGGTCCTGCGCAACCGTCTGCAGACACTGAGCGAGCGCATCGCGGCGGCCATCGGTCCGTTCGGCCACCGCGTGTTCACCGACTCCGCCCCGGTGCTGGAGGTGGAGCTGGCGTCCCGAAGCGGCATCGGCTGGCGCGGCAAGCACACGCTGGCGCTGCACCGCGAGGCGGGCTCGATGTTTTTCCTGGGCGAGATCTGCGTGGATCTGGCCCTGCCGCCCACCGAGGCCAGCAGCGAGCACTGCGGCAGCTGCACGGCGTGCATCGATGTCTGCCCCACACAGGCCATCACCGGTGCGCAGCGGGTGGACGCGCGGCGCTGCATCAGCTACCTGACCATCGAACACGCCGGCGCCATCCCCCTGGAGTTGCGTCCCCTCATGGGCAACCGCATCTACGGCTGCGACGATTGCCAGCTCATCTGCCCCTGGAACAAGTTCGCGCAACGCTCACCCTTGCCCGATTTCGACGAACGCGCCGGGCTCTCGGGCGCGGCGTTGGTCGAGCTGTTCTCCTGGAGCGAGACCGAGTTCCTGCGCCGCACCGAGGGCAGCGCGATCCGCCGCATCGGCCACGAACGCTGGCTGCGCAACATCGCGGTGGCGCTGGGCAATGCCTTGCGCGCGGGGCACGACGAACATGTGCTGCTCGCGCTGCAGACCCATGCAGACCACCCCAGCGAACTTGTGCGCGAGCACGTGGCCTGGGCGCTGGCGCAGTGCGACGAGGCCGGCTGAACCCGTTTCAGTGAGCTTCTTCGCCCACGTTGTCCTGCAGCCGGTCGAGCAGGGCGAGCAGGGTGGCGCGGTCGCTCTCGCTCAGGCCGGCGGTCATCGACTTCTCGAAGCGCACCCGGTGCAGCTGCATCGTGCGTTGCAAAGCCTGGCCCGCGGGCGTGACGCTCACGCGCTGACTGCGGCCGTCGTTCGGGTCGGGCTGGCTCTGCAGCAGGCCGCGCTCGTGCAGGGCCTTGACGATGCGCGCGATCTGCGCCTTGTCGCGCCCCGAGTGCTGCACCAGATCACTTTGTGTGGCGCCATCGTGGCGCAAAAAATAGCCCAGGCAGCGAACCTCCATCGGACCGAGCCCATCGCCGTCCTGCCTTGCGGCTTCCTGCAGGTGGCGCCGCAGGCCGTGCATGAGGGTGTGCAGGCGGTCCAGCACCTCGGTGTTTGCTTGTCTCGTCATCGCGGGATATTTTGGTTGACAGTATCATCCAATGTGGGCATGATGGTTGTCATTATCAACCAGTTGCACCTATGAACACAAGCCAGATTTCATCCCTCACCGTCGAGCGCGTGCGCCATCCGCTCCAGGTGCGCCGCCTGCAGGTGCAGCGCATCGACCGCATCGGCGCGAGCTTCCTGCGCGTCCGCCTTGCCGGTGACGCCCTGCACAACTTCGTGAGCGCATCGTTCGACGACCACGCCAAGCTCATGTTGCCGCCCGAGCCGGGCCAGCCCCTGGTGTTGCCCGAACCCGGCCCTGATGGCCTGGCGCTGCCGCCCGGTGCGCAGAAGCCGGCCATGCGCGACTACACGCCGCGCCACTTCGACGCCGCGGCCCAGGTGCTCGACATCGAGTTCGTGTTGCACGGCGACGGCGTGGCGTCGCGCTGGGCGGAGGCGGCCAAACCCGGCGACGAGGTCGGTCTGGGCGGGCCACGGGGCTCGTTCGTGGTGCCCACGGGCTTTGACTGGCACGTGCTGGTGGGCGACGAAACCGCCATTCCGGCCATTGCGCGGCGGCTCGAAGAACTGCCCGACACCGCGCAGGCGATCACCGTGATCGAGACCAGTGATGCGGACGACCGTCGCACCTTCAGCACCCGCGCGCGCCTGCAGACGCACTGGATCGAGACCGGCCCCACCGATGCGCTGGCGCGCCAGGTGGCCGCGTTGACGCTGCCGGCCGGGGAGGGCTTTGCCTGGGCCGCCGGCGAGGCGGCCAGCATGGCGGCGGTGCGTCAGGCCCTGGTGGACGGACATGGACTGGACAAGGCGCGCGTGCGCGCCTCCGCCTACTGGAAACGCGGCAGCGCCGGCCACCACGAGACGCTGGGGTGAGAAACACCCCCCTGCGCCGCTTCGCGGCTTCCCCCCTCTCTCTGGCGCGCCTTTGGCGCTGGGAGGGGGGACGGCTCCTTGGGCTGGCGAAGCCGTCCCTCGGTGCCTAGGAGTGGGTCACTGCCATTGACGTGGAGGGTGTTCAGGTCGCGTAGTGCTGGCGCAGCTCGCGTTTGAGCAGCTTGCCGCTGGGGTTCTTGGGCAGGCTGTCGGTGAACACCACGCGCTTCGGGCTCTTGAACGCGGCCATGTGCTGGTTGCAGTGTGCGATCACCTCGGCCTCGGTGAGCTGTTGCCCGGCCTTGACCACGATCACCGCCGTGACGGCCTCGACCCACTTGGCGTCGGGCAGACCGATCACCGCCACCTCGCTCACGCCGCTCAGGCGGTAGATCATCTCCTCCACCTCGCGGCTGGCCACGTTCTCGCCACCGGTCTTGATCATGTCCTTCTTGCGGTCCACCACCGTGATGTAACCCTCGTCGTCGATCACCGCGAGGTCGCCGCTGTGGAACCAGTCGCCTTCAAATGAAGCCTCGGTGCGCTCGGGGTCGTTGAAGTAGCCCAGCATGAGGTGGGGCGAGCGGTGCACGATCTCGCCCACCTCGCCCACGACCACGTCTTCCATGGTGTCGTTGACCACGCGGGTTTCCACGTTGAGCACGGCCTTGCCGCAGGAGCCGGGTTTGCGCAGTTGGTCCTGCGGCCCCAGCATGGTGGCCAGTGGCGCAATCTCGGTCTGGCCATACAGGTTCCACAGCCGCATCGCGGGCAGGCGCGAGGCCAGTTCCTTGAGCACCTCCACCGGCATGATGGACGCGCCGTAGTAGCCCTTGACCAGGCTCGTCAGCTTCGTGGCATCGAACAAGGGCGAGCGCAGCAGCGCGATCCATACCGTGGGTGGCGCGAAGAAGCTGGTGATCTGCATGCGCTCGATCAGCGCCAGCAGGTTGTCGGGCACCGGCTTGGCCGTGATCACGTTGCTGCTGCCGATGTAGATGGCGGGGCCGAAGAACACGTCGAGCTGGGCGCAGTGGTAGAGCGGCAGCGCGTGCAATGCACGGTCTTCCTCGGCGATCTCGGCATTGATCACGCAGCTCACGTATTGCCACAGGACCGCGTCGTGCGTGAGCATGGCGCCCTTGGGCGTGGACTCGGTGCCGCTGGTGTAGACGATCTGGGCCAGATCGAAACTGCCCAAGGTCACCTCGGGCAACGGATCCGCGCAGGCGGCGAGGTGGTCAAAGCGGTGCATGGCGGCGTCGGGCTCGCTCGGGTCTTCGCTGGGCAGCCAGATGAATCGCTCCACCACGGTGTCCAGGGCCGCGGCATCGCGCGCCAGCGCGGCCAGACCGCTGTCGGTGGCGAGCGTGCGGGCGCCCGCGTGGCGCAGGATGTAGGCCACCTCGTCGGCCTTGAGCATGAAGTTGATCGGCACCAGCACCGCGCCGCGGCGCGCCATGGCGAAGCGCAGGGCCGCGAAGCCGTGGGAGTTGCGCGCCAGCACGGCCACCTTGTCCCCCTGATCCACGCCCATGCGGGCCAGGCCCGCGGCCAGGCGGCTGACCAGCGCGTCGAACTCGGCGTAGGTCCATTGGGTGGTGCCGCAGACGATGGCGATCTTGCCCGGCAAACGCAGGGCGGTGCGGTGCAAGGCGTCGGCAATGGTCTGGCGGCGCACCACCGGGTGAAGGGACGAGGACATGCGTGGGCTCCTGGATGGATGGACGTTGGCTTGGGCCAGTGGTCTGATTGAAGCCGAATCGCCGGCTTTGGCCATGCGCGTTTTCACCAGCCTGCTGTCACCTTTGCACACGGCATGCTCGCTGAACTTTCACAGACCGAGGACTATCATCGAACGATGAACCCCGTCTCCGCCAGTCAGACCCTCATGACCCGCTGGGGCCGCCGTGTGCGAACCTCGTGGATCGCCTGGTGGCAGGTGGTCATGCTCGGTGCCCAGATCCTCGTGTTGGCATTGACGCCATCGAGCTACGCCGCGGGTCCGCGCCGCCGGGCCGTGCAGTCGCAGATCGTCGCGGCCACCGCGCCACTGCTCACCTGGTTCCTGGTGTTGTCGGCGCTCATCAGCCTGGTGGTGATCCGCATCGTGGTGGCCACCGCCTACAGCTACGGCTTGTCGCAGTACGCGCTCGATGTGCTGGTGCGCACCCTGGTACTTGAATTGATTCCCCTGTACGCCGCCATGTTCGTGGCCACGCGTTACGCCATGCCCGAGGCGCAACGCGTGCGCCAGTGGCTCGCCGCGCACCAGCGTGAAGGCCGGGTGTTGGGAGACGCGACGCTGCTGACCACCGAGCTGCTGCCGCGCGTGTTGGCCGCTGTGTTCTCCGTGCTCATGCTGGCCGCCCTCAGCTGCGTGATCGCGCTGGTGCTCACCTATCTCACGGTCTACGGGTTTTCACCCTGGGGGTTGCCCGGCTACACGCGCAGCGTGGGCCAGGTGTTCACGCCCGCTGTCACGCTGATCTTTTCGCTCAAGACCTTGTTCTTCAGCCTGGCGGTGGCGGTCGTGCCGCTGGCGGGCAGTGCGCAGCCGGATGCGCAAGGCACCTACGCCCAGCGCAGCGACATCTCCGAATTTGCCCGCCTGTTCTCTGTGGTGCTGCTCATAGAAATCATTTCATTGGTCGGCAACTACTATTGATCACTCATGAACTCCAAGCCAGACGAAGCCCTAGTCACCGAACCAGAGCCGGTGAAAAATCTCGAGTTCAAGGCCGCGCTGCTGCTGATGGTCATGCTGGTGCTGGTGATCGGATCGGCGGTGTACGTGATGTTTGCGCGCGGCATGTTCGAAGACACGCAGCGGCTGGTGCTGATCTCCGACGACTCCGAAGGCGTGGTGGTGGGCATGGACATGACCTTCGCCGGCTTTGCCATCGGGCGCGTGGCGCGCATCGAGTTGGGTGATGACGGCAACGCCCGCATCCTGATCGACGTGCCGACCAAGGAAGCCAAGTGGCTGCGCACCTCCAGCATCTTCACCATGGAACGCGGCCTGGTGGGCGGCACGCGCATCCGTGCCTACAGCGGCGTGCTGGACGACCCGGCGCTGCCCGACGGTGCCGAGCGCACCGTGCTGCGAGGTGACACCGCGGCCGAAATCCCGAAGCTGGCGGCGAGCATGCGCGAGGTGCTGGAGAACGTGGCCGCGCTCACCAAAAAGGACGCCGCGCTGGATGTGGCGCTGACCAACGTGCAGAGCACCACGGAGCGACTCAAGGGACCGCAGGGTGCCATGGGCGTGCTGATGGGCAACGACGAAGACGCGAAAAAGCTGGTGCTCACCATCGAGCGCGCCAACGCCTTGCTGGCGCGCGCCGAAACGCTCACCGCGCGCATGGACAGTCTGGTGAGCAATGCCAACAAACAGGTGTTCGGCCAGGGCACGGACCAGGGCGGGCTGGTGGCCGATGCGCGCGTGACGGTGCAGCAGCTCAACGGTCTGCTGGCCGAGGCTCGCACCAGCCTGCAGAAGGTGGACGCGGTGCTGGTGGAGGCCCAGGGCATCGCCGGCAACACGCGCGAAGCCACCACCGATCTGGGTGTGTTGCGCGGTGAGGTGGAGTCCAGCCTGCGCAAGGTCGACGGGCTCATCAACGACATCAACCGCAAGTGGCCTTTCGCTCGCGACACAGAAATTCGACTGCCATGAACACAAGAATCTTCATCGTCGTATACGCGCTCATGGTGCTGTCTGCCTGCTCCAGCAATCCACCCCCACCCGACTGGCCGGGCGAGGCCAAGGGCAGCAGCGAGCGGGCCACCGAGGCCTGGCTCAGCGGCAACAGCCGGATCGAGATGGCGGAGTTCAACCGGGCGCGCGCCGAGGTGGCGCGCACGGGGCAGGTGACGCTGGTGGCGCGGCTGGAGCTGCTGCGCTGCGCCACGCGCGTGGCCAGCCTGGTGCTGGAACCCTGTGTCGGCTTTGAAGCGCTGGCACAAGACGCGGCGCCGGCCGAGCTGGCCTATGCGCGTTATCTGGCGGGCACCGCGCAAGCGGCGGATGCGGCGCTGTTGCCCGCGGCGCACCGCAGCCTGGTGGGCAGCGCAGCGCCCGATGCGGCCTTGAGCGCGATCCAGGACCCGCTCTCGCAACTGGTGGCCGCCGGCGTGTTGTTTCGCAGCGGTCGCACCACGCCCGGCGTGATGGCCCAGGCGGTGGAGACCGCATCGGCGCGGGGCTGGCGCCGGCCCTTGCTGGCCTGGTTGCAGGTGCAGCAACAACGTGCCCAGGCGGCAGGCGACGCCGAGGCAGCGGCCCGCCTGCAGCGGCGCATCGACCTGGTGGCGCCGGCCCGTTGATCAGCGCATGGGAATCGTTGTGCCGGGGGGCAGCGGCACGGCGGTGATGCTGTTGTCCGGCGAGCCTTCGATCACGCGGTCGGAATAGCTCAGGTAGACCAGGGTGTTGCGGGTCTTGTCGACCATGCGCACCACCTGCAGCTTCTTGAACACCAGTGACGTGCGCTCGGTGAACACCACTTCCTGCTGCCTCAAGGGATCGCCCACAAACGACACGGCGCCCACCTGCTTGCACTCGATGCTGGCGTCCGACTTGTCTTCGGCCAGACCGAGCCCGCCCTTGATGCCGCCGGTCTTGGCGCGTGACACGTAACAGGTGACGCCCTTGACCTTGGGGTCGTCAAACGCGTCGACCACGATCTTGTGGTCGGGGCCCAGCCACTTGAACACCGTGTCCACCTCGCCAATGGCCTGTGCAAGGGCGGCCGACGCAGCGCACGACAGACCCAGCAGGAGGCTGGCCAGGCGGGTGGTGGGCAGATTGAAAAAACGCATGTGGATCCCCTTGAAAACCTTGTTCATCATGCGCCCGCCAGCGGCTTCAACACGCCCAGGGCAAACGGCAGGCTCACGACGCCCAGCAGCGTGGAGAGCGTGACCAGCCCGGCCACATAGGGTCCGTTGTAGCCCATGCGCGCGGCCAGCACATAACAGCTGGACGCGGTGGGCACGGCCGAGAACATGAGCAGGATGGTGGTCTGGGTCGGGTCGAGCCGGAACAGCAGCGCCAGCCCGAGCGCCATGAGCGGCATGCCCAGGTGCTTGACCGCCAGCACCAGGCCGCCCAGCGTCTTGGCACTGGCCAGCATGCCGAACTGCATGCCCGCGCCGGCAGCCATCAGGCCCAGCGCCAGCGAGGCCTGGCCGATGCGGTTGACGGTGGGTTCCAGCCAGAACGGCACGGAAAAGCCCAGCAGGTTGGCCACCAGGCCCGAGACGGTGCCGATGATGAGCGGATTGCGCAGCAGCTCGCGCATGAAACCCTTGTTGGCGTGCCGCGCCATGGGCCAGACCGCGCCCACGTTGAACAGCGGCACACACACGCCGATGAGCACCGCGATCATGAGCAGGCCCGGCGGCCCGGCCATCTTCTCGGCCAGGGCCAGTGCAATGAACGAGTTGAAGCGAAAACCCACCTGGGCGCTGGCCGCGTGCAGGCGCACATCCAACCGTTTGCCGATCCAGGGCCAGCGGGGCAGGGAATACGACAGCGCGATGCCACACAGACCCAGCGAAATGCCCGCGCCCATGAGGCTGGAAGCCTGGCCCAGATCCAGCGGGCTCTTCACGATGCTGTGGAACAGCAGCACCGGAAACAGAAAGTAGTAAACCAGGCTCTCGACCTGTTCCCAGACCTTGCGGTTGAGGGCGGTGAAGCGGCAGACCAGATAGCCGCAGAGGATGAGCGAGAAGTCGGGGAAGAGGAGTTGGGCGAAATTCACCGGTCGAGCATAACGGCCTGTGCGGCGCGTCCGTGTTCACGGTTTGCCAGGTGCGCGGCAGGCGGTGAGCAAGGTCACGGCCCCGTCCGAGGCCAGCCAGTGCGACAACGGTCGGCACTGGCCATCCATGCAGAGTTCGTAGTCGGGCACGAAGCCGGAGCGGCTCAGCGGCAAACCGGCGGGGGCACGCTCGGCCGGGGTGTAGCCATACCAGCCGTCTTTCAGCACCGCGTCGGGTGGTGGCTCCATGCCGGCACCCGAGCCGCGCACGCGGGCGGTCAAGGCGCGCAGTTCGGCGCGCCCGGCAGTGCCCGGTGCCGCCACCACCGCGTAGTCTTCTTCCCAGCGCAGCTTTTCGATGGAGTGCGTCCAGGCCAGCGTGAACCGCTCGGTGGCGATGAAGGCGGGCCCGTGGCCCGGCGTGGCGGCCAGGGCCGCCAGCACCAGACACACGCCCAGGTCGGCCACGGTGGTGCTCAGCGCACGGCGCTCAGCGCGCGCTGCTGGCGGGTACGCCAGAGGTGCCAGGCCACAAACACCGCGACCGCGCCCAGACCGATCTCGTCGGTGAGCGGCAGCGCCACCACCAGGAAACTGGCCGACACCACGGCCACGATGCGCTCGACCGCGTTCAGGCGGCCGAACAGAAAGCCGATGGCACCTGCGCCCCACATGCCGATGGCCACCAGGGCCTTGAACACGATCCACACGGTGTCGGTCCAGTCGCCAGACTGCAGCATGAGGGCCGGGCTGTACACCGCCATGAAGGGCACGATGAAGCCCGCAATGGCCACGCGAATGGCCTGCACGCTGATCTTCAGCCCCGTCTCTCGCGCAATGGGTGCCGCCGCAAAGCACGCCAGCGCCACCGGGGGCGTGAGGTCGGCCATGATGCCGAAGTAGAAGACGAACATGTGCGAGACGATCAGCGGCACGCCCAGCTCCAGCAGCACTGGCGCGGCCAGCGAGCTGGTGATGATGTAGTTGGGAATGGTGGGGATGCCCATGCCCAGGATGAGGCAGGTGAACATGGTCAGCAGCAGCGCCAGGAACAGGCTCTCGCGGCCCACGGCGATGATGTAGCCCCCGAGTTCGGCGGCCACGCCGGTGAGGTTGATCACACCGATGATCACGCCCACCAGCGCGCAGGCAATGGCCACCGGCAGCGCATGGCGCGCGCCTTCGACCAGTGCGCGCACCGCGAGCGCGCGAGCGTCGCCACCCACGCGGCGGATGTAGGTGACTGCCAGCAGCACGGCGGTGATCACGAAGAAGGTGATCACGCCGAAGCGGATGAAGCCGGCGCACGCCAGGCCGAGCAGAACCCAGAACAGGCCACGCAAGGGCAGGCCCCTGACGCCGGTCATGACGGCCGCGCCGAAGATCAGGATCACGGTCAGTGCCAGACCCACGGTGCCGGAGAACAGCGGCGTGTAGCCCGAGAAGAGCAGCGCCACCAGACCCGCCAGCGGCAGCAGCAGGTACCAGCGTTCGCGCACGGCCGTCCAGGGGTTGGGGCAGTCTTCCTTGGCCAGACCAGTCAGGCCCTTGGCGCCGGCCTCCAGGTGCACCATCCAGAAGGCAGTGACGAAGTACAGGATGGCCGGAATGATGGCCGCCTGGACGATGGACAGGTAGGGCACGTTGATGGTCTCGGCCATGATGAAGGCCACGGCGCCCATCACCGGCGGCATGATCTGCCCGCCCATGCTGGCCGTGGCTTCCACACCGCCCGCAAAAGCGGGGCTGTAGCCGAAGCGCTTCATGAGCGGGATGGTGAACTGGCCGGTGGTGACCACGTTGGCCACGCCCGAGCCGTTGATGGTGCCCATGAGGCCGGACGAAATCACCGACACCTTGGCCGGCCCCCCGCGCGTGTGGCCCACGGTGCCCATGGCGAAGTCGTTGAACAGCTGGATCATGCCGGCCTGTTCGAGGAAGGCGCCGAACAGGATGAACAGGAAGATGTAGGTGGACGACACGTAGGTGGGTGTGCCGTAGATGCCTTCCAGGCCCATGCCCAGCTGGCCCACGATCTGGTCGAGGCCGTAGCCTCGGTGCGCCAGGGCACCCGGCAGGTGCTGGCCAAAGACGGCGTAGGCCAGAAAGATCAGGCAGATCAGCGGCAGGCCCCAGCCCATGACGCGGCGAGCCGCTTCAAACACCAGCACCACCGCCACGGTGCCCACCACCCAGTCGGCGTTGGTGAGCTCGCCAGCGCGTTGGGTGAGGTCGGCCTCGAAATACCACTGGTAGAGACCGGTGGCGAAACCCGCGATGCCCAGGACCCAGCCCAAGGCACGCCAGCCGGCATTGCGCCCACCCATGGGCGGAAACAGCGTGAAGATCATCAACAGCACGAAACTCACGTGCAACGCACGGATCACCTGGCTGGAGAAGGGGTGGAACGACGCCATCCAGATCTGGTAGGCAGAAAACAGGATGGCAATCCAGAAAACAGCCCCGGTCAAGGGACTGCTGTGGCTGTCTGCGTGGCTGTCGGGTGCGCTCGGCGTGTTGTTGTCGTTCATGAAAACCTCGGGTCAGCAGAAATGGACACGGCCCCGGGGAGGGGCCGTGTCAAACCGGGTGGTGTCGGGTTGCAACACCGGGCCGCCAGGTCGCCTGTCGGCGCCTTACTTGATCAGGCCCACTTCCTTGTAGTAGCGCTCGGCACCCGGGTGCAATGGCACGGGCATGCCCTTGATGGCGTTCTCGCGCTTGATGGCCTTGGCGGCGTTGTGCGCGGCGTACAGCGTGTCGATGTTGTCGTACATCGCCTTGGCCATGCGGTAGGCGGCGTCGTCGGACACGCCGCTGTGCGTCACCAGGAAGTTCGGGATGGCGGCGGTGGCGATGTCGGTGGTCTGGCCGGTGTAGGTGTTGGCCGGAATGACGGCAGGCTGGTACGCCGGGTCGCCCACCTTGGCCACCACGTCGGCGGGCACCGAGACCACCACGATCTTGACCGAGGTGGACAGGTCGCGGATGGAGGCGACACCCAGACCGGCGGACTGCAGGGTGGCATCGAGCTGGCGGTTCTTCATGAGTTCGACCGACTCGCCAAACGGCAGGTATTCGACCTTGGCCAGATCACCATAACTCAGGCCGGCGGCCTTCAGGACCGCGCGCGCGTTGAGTTCGGTGCCCGACTTGGCCGCACCCACCGAGACGCGCTTGCCCTTGAGGTCGGCCAGGGTCTTGATGCCGGAGTCCGCGCTGGCGACGATCTGGATGTAGTTGTTGTAGGTGGCCGAGAGGCCGCGCAGCTTGTCGAGCTTGGCCGGGAAGCCCGCCTCTGCATTGCCCTTCCATGCATCGGAGAGCGCATCGGCCAGGGTCAGGGCCAGCTCACCGCGGCCGGCCTGCAGCAGGTTGAGGTTTTCTGCAGACGCACGTGTGACCTGGGCGGTGGACCGCGTGTTGGGGATGTCCTTGGCAAAGATCTGCGAGAGGGCCACACCCATGGGGTAATACACACCGCTCTGGCCTCCGGTCAACACGTTGATGAACTGCTGTTGCTGTGCGGTTGCCACGCCGGTGACGAGGGCAGCGCCCAGGCTCAAGCCCAGACCGATCTTGTGAATCAAGCGCATGTGAAGTCTCCTGTTGTTGGGGAAAAATTCGAGGGACCAGAATACAGCAACACCCCACACCGTACACCTTGGTAACTGCGTATTCGCTGACGGGGGTTTACCCCGACAATCCGAGGCTTCAAGTGCTCCCCGGGCCCGCACGGATCGGGCATCATGCGCGCGATACTGTTGACCTCAGCGGTGTTCGTTCGAGCACTGTTCCCCCCTATCCACTGGAGTACTTCTCATGGTTTCTCGTCGTCATCTGATCTGCCTGGGTCTCACGGCCGCTTCGTTGGGCATGGGCAGCACCGCCTGGGCGCAGGCCTACCCCAACAAGATCATTCGCCTGCAAGTTCCTTTTGCACCCGGCGGCACCACCGACATCATTGCCCGCGTGATGTCCGAGGCGCTTGGCAAGGCCCTGGGCCAGAGCGTGATCGTGGAAAACAAGGCCGGTGGCGGGGGTGTGGTGGGTGCACTGGAGCTCTCCCGTGCCCCGGCCGACGGCTACATCCTGGGCATGGCCACGGTGTCGACCACTGCGGCCAACCCGGCGATCAACGCCAAGATTCCGTACAACACGCTCACCGATTTCACGCCCATCATCAACATCGCGGCCACGCCCAACGTGATCGCCGTGCACCCCAGCTTCCCGGCCAAGGACTACAAGGGCTTCCTGGCCGAGATCAAGAAGAACCCCGGCAAGTACAGCTACGCCAGTTCGGGCACGGGCGGCATCGGCCACCTGCAGACCGAGCTCTACAAGAGCCTGACCGGCGCCTTCATCACGCACATTCCGTATCGCGGCGCGGGCCCCGCGCTCAACGACACCGTGGGTGGCCAGGTCCCGATCATCTTTGACAACCTGCCCTCGGCCCTGCCGCACATCAAGGCCGGCCGCCTCGTCGCCATCGTGGTGGCCGCGCCGCAGCGCGTGGCGGTCTTGCCCGACGTGCCGACCTTCAAGGAAGTGGGCCTGGAGCCGGTGAACCGCATGGCCTACTACGGCATCATCGGCCCCAAGGGTCTGCCGCAGGAAGTGGTGGACAAGGTGTCGAACGCGACCAGGCAGGCGCTCACTGACCCGGCCGTCAAGAAGCGCGTGGAAGACACCGGCTCGCTGATCGTGGCCAACTCGCCGGCCGAGTTCACGGCGCAGATCAAGGCCGAGTTCGAGGTCTACAAGCAGGTGGTGGCCAAGCAGAAGCTCAAACTGGAGTGATGGACCCAGCCCTGGCATCGACCAGCGAGGACCTTGCCGGGGCTTTTGTCGACGCGCTCTGGCTCGAAGAGGGCCTCTCGCGCAACACGCTGGACGCGTACCGGCGCGATCTCGTTTTGCTCGGCCAGTGGCTGGCCGGGCAGGGCAAGACCCTGCCCGAAACCAACGAGGCCGATCTCAACGGTTATTTCAGCGAGCGCCACAGCCAGACGCGCGCCACCACCGCCAACCGACGGCTCACGGTTTTCAAGCGCTACTTTCGTTGGGCGCTGCGTGAACGTTTCATTTCGGCCGACCCGACGCTGCGCCTCTCACCGGCACGCCAGCCACTGCGCGTGCCCAAGACGATGTCGGAAGCGCAGGTGGAGGCCCTGCTGGGCGCGCCCGACGTGAGCACCCCGCTGGGCCTGCGCGACCGATGCATGCTCGAACTCATTTACGCCAGCGGCCTGCGCGTGAGCGAACTCGTGACGCTGAAGACCTGGCATGTGGGCATGAACGAACATGTGCTGCGCATCACCGGCAAGGGCAACAAGGAACGGCTGGTGCCGTTCGGGCAGGTGGCGGGGCAGTGGCTGCAGCGTTACCTGGGGCAGGCGCGCGGCGAGATATTGAACGGCCTGCAGAGCGAAGACCTGTTCGTCACCTCGCGCGGGTCTCGCGCCGGCGAGGCCATGACGCGCGCGATGTTCTGGCAACTGGTGAAGAAGTACGCGCTGGCTGCGGGCATCACCTCGCCGCTGTCACCCCACACGCTGCGACACGCGTTTGCCACGCACCTGCTCAACCACGGCGCCGATCTGCGCGCGGTTCAGATGCTGCTCGGCCACGCAGACATCTCCACCACCACGATCTACACCCACGTGGCCCGCGAACGCCTCAAGTCCATCGTGGCGCAGCACCACCCCAGGGGTTGAGTTTTCGACCGGCTCCACAACGGTTGGAGTCTTGCGTCGCCATTGCACTGGATATGCCCGACCCACGACAGCGGTGCTGCGGGCGAAATCCGCCTGCCGCAATAGGCTGCTCGCCAGATACCTTTGCCGTGCGGGGTGTGCCATTCTTTGATTGCCGTGCCATTCACGGCAACCGTGCCCACCTCTTCCACCTCACCCTTGGAATCACGCTCATGAAACTCTCGGAATTCGAAGCTTCCCTGCTCAAACTCGGCCCCAATTTCAAAAAATCGGCGATTCCCGCTTCCGGCGATTCCATCAACCTCGAAATCGACGACGTGGATTTCACTGTGGTTGCCAGCAATGCAAACGTCGATCGAGTGACGGTCTGCTGCCTGTTCGGTCCCATTCCGGCGGATCACATGTCCGATGTTCTGCGGGGGATCGTCAAGCAAAACCTGGAATTGATGCGGCAGCAGTCGAACGCGGGGTTTGGCGTCAACGATGGCGATCTGATCTACGCGTTCAGCACCGACGTCACGAATCAGCCCGAAATCGTGCAGGCCGTGGGCCGCATCATGCGCTCCGCCGCCAGCCAGGCACTGAACTGGCAAGCATCGCTTTGACGCGAAAGCCCGTCCGGCAGCGCCACCAAGCCATGTCGCACGCGCTGCACATTTCATCTCAACCACAAAGAGGCTGTTCCCATGGAATTCACCACCAACACCACATCTCAGGCATCCACGGGGGCCGACGGGACCGCGTCCACGGCCTTCAACTGGCAAAACCCGGTGTTTCCGCTGCCCAGCCCGCGCTCGCGCGCGGCGAACGCGGACCGCCTGCCCGGCGTGCTGCATTCGCACCGCCCGCGCTGGACGCCTGGCA
>NZ_JAKFEO010000057.1:0-1863 GCF_036675665.1 Hydrogenophaga sp.
GCACATGATGGCGTTCTTGTAGGCCATGAAGTGCTTGAAGCTGTTCACGCCCTCTTCCTGCACCAGCGTGCCCATGTCGGCGCGCACCTGCTCGCTCCACCAGGTGATGGCCACGTGGAAGGAGTAGTCGGCCGCTGACTTTTCCGCCCAGCCGCGCCACTTGCGGTAGGCGTCCAGGATGGGTTCCTGCGGGTCGGGGATCACGAAGTCGATGATGCTGGTGGTGCCGCCGGCCAGGCCCGCGGCCGTGCCGGTGAAGAAGTCGTCCATGGTGACGGTGCCCATGAACGGCAGCTGCATGTGGGTGTGCGGATCGATGCCGCCGGGCAGCACGTACTGGCCGCTAGCGTCCAGGGACTGCGCCCCTGCCGGTGCCAGTTCGGTCGCACGCTCGCCCACGGCCACGATGCGGCCATCCACGCACAGCACGTCGGCCAGTTGTTCGCGGTCGGCGTTGACCACGGTGCCACCGCGGATCACAAGGGCTTGGCTCATGGGGGTCTCCTTCAGGGATACGGATCAGATCAAAAATGACCCTGCGCTGGCACCAGGCCCAGGCAGGGCCAAGGGGTCACTTCTTCTTGGCGGTCAGGTAGTAGTAGCTGCCGGCCACGGCCAGGCTGAAGAACCAGCCGAAGTCGAACAGGTTCAGCAGCAGACCCGGCACGGCGGCCTTGTCCACCACGCCTGAGACGGCCAGGTAGCCCGGCAGGCAGGGCAGCACGCCCAGCGCGAAGGCGATGAGCGCGTGCAGGTTCCAGCCGTTGCTGTATTCATAGTCGCCGCCTCGGCGGTAGAGGTCGTCCACCTTGAGCACGCTCTTGCGCACCAAGTAGTAGTCCACCAGCAAAATGCCGGCGATGGCGCCCAGCAGCGTGCCGTAACCGCCCAGCCAGGTGAACAGGTAGCCGCCCGAAGTGGCCAGCAGCTTCCAGGGCATGAACAGCAGGCCGATGACCGCTGCGATCAGGCCGCCGGTGCGAAAGCTGATCTTCGACGGGGCGACCTGGCTGAAGTCGTACGACGGCGACACCAGGTTGGCGGCCACGTTGGTGGTCAGGTTGGCCAGCAGGATCACAAGCAGGCCCACACCGGCGGCAAAGCTGCCCATCTGGGTGAGCAGGCCGTCGGGGAACAGTTGCGCCTTGCCGTACAGGATGGACGAGGCCGAAAAGCCGATGATGCCCACCATGGAAAACAGCGCCATGGGAATCGGCAGGCCAATCGCCTGGCCCACGACCTGGTCCTTTTGCGACTTGGCAAAGCGTGTGAAATCAGGGATGTTGAGTGCCAGCGTGGCCCAGAAACCCACCAGGCCGGTGAGTGCGGCCCAGGTCTTGGGACCACCCTCCACCACCTTGGCAGGCAGGTTGAAGAGTTCACCCGCAGGCACCTTCATCATGAGCACCACCACCAGCACAATGGACGCGCCGATCATCAGCGGCGCGGCAATCACTTCCAGCACGCGGATCGATTCCAGACCTTTCCAGATGAACCAGATGTGCAAGGCCCAGAAGGCGAGGAAACACATGAGCTGCGAGGTGCTGATGGTCTCCCCCTCGGCCGGCCCCGCCAGGCCCGCGCCCATGATGTTCAGAAAGCCATGCAGCGCCAGCGCGCCGAAGTAGCAGTTGATGGAGAACCAGCCGCAGGCCACCAGCCCGCGCAACACGGCTGGCAGGTTGGCGCCCTTCACGCCGAACGAGGCCCGCGCCAGCACCGGGAACGGCACACCGTATCTGGGCCCCACGCGGCCAATGAGCAGCATGGGCACCAACACGATGCAGTTGGCCAGGAACACCAGCCACACCGCCATCTGCCAGGTGAAGCCCTGGTCGAGCATGGAGCTGGCCATGGTGTAGG
>NZ_JAKFEO010000061.1:0-1856 GCF_036675665.1 Hydrogenophaga sp.
GGCTACGGCTGCGACGGTGCGCCAAGGCTGGCTGCACACCGGCGACGTGGTGGAGCCGATTGCCGGCGGCCACCTGCGCATCGTCGACCGGCTCAAGGACATCATGATCACCGCCGGCGGCAAGAACCTGACGCCCTCGGAGATCGAGAACACCCTGAAGGGCAGCCCTTTCATCAAGGAATGCATCGTGGTGGCCGAGGCGCGCAAGTTCGTGTCCGCCCTGATCCAGATCGACTACGAGACCGTGGGCAAGTGGGCCGAGGCCAACCGGCTGGCCTTCACCCACTTCCGCTCGCTGGTGGAGAACCCCCGCGTGCAGGAGCTGATCGCCGCCGAGGTCAACCGCGGCAACGAGCGGCTGGCGCAGGTGTCGCAAGTGCGCAAGTTCCACCTGCTCACCAAGGAGCTGGACCACGACGACGGCGAGGTCACCGCCACCATGAAGGTGCGCCGGGCCAGCGTGTACAAGGCGTACGCGCAGGAGATCGAAGGGTTGTACGCGTAGGCCGGGGTGTCGGTCGGAGGGGCACGTCCATGATCCGTCACTGCACGGCCATCCTTGCCTGCGCGGCGCTCCTGGTCCCCGCCGGCGCGCTCGCGCAGCGCACCTACGACCTCTCGGATGCGGTGGTCGGCAAGACTCCGTGGAGAAGCACGTACTACCGGGTGGGCGCAACCACCGGCGACGCGCAGCGGCAGTTCGAAGAGCGGGCCGACCGCTCGCGCCCGGTGGTCGTGCATTCCCATGGGTGCTCGGGCGTCGTCGGAACCGACCTGCAACTGGCGGAGTTCTACAAGGAACTGGGCTTCCATGTCGTCCTGCTGCAGTTCCACACGCGAGGCGACGCATCCAGCTCCTGTCCCTCCGGAATGCCCTCCTCCACCGGCCATGCCGAATCCGGCAATCCGCACCGGATCAAGGCGCGCCGGATCGAACTGGAGCACCAGATCGCCTGGCTGGAGGACCTCGGATTCAAGTCGATCGTTGCCACCGGACACTCCGAAGGCGGCAAGGTGGTGCAAGGCCTGAAGAGGAAGGTCGACGGCGTGATCCTGCACGCGATGGACTGCAAGGAGCGCAGCCTGTGGGATCCCCATCCCGACAATCGTTACCTCGCGCTGTACTCGACCCGGGATCCCTGGATCACCGGCAACGGCTCCTATCCGACGCGCGCATGTGGGCACCTGTTCAACCGTTCCCAGGTGCGCGACGTCCGATCCACCGTCACCAGCCACGATCCATTGGCCGACCCGGCCTGGCGCGACGAGATCCGGCAGTTCCTGGGCGGGGTGCAACGTTGAGCACGGCTGGCGGCCGGCCCTTGCGGCCCCAGGCACGCTGATGGCCGCCTCGCACCGGTGCCGCCTGCAATAAAAAAACCCCGCGGCGCAGAAGCGCACCGCGGGGCACCTTGGAGAACTGTGTTCGGCCTTGTCGCGTCAGCGATCAGCGCCAGTGGCCATGACCGCCATGGCCACCCTGCCCACGATGGCCATTGCCATGCCCATGGCCACGGTGCTTGTGGTGGCGGTGGCCGTGGCCGTCGAAGTGGCTGCGCGATTGCCACCCGTTGTGGTAGACCACCACCGGGGCCGGCTGCTGGTAATAGATGCCGCCCGGGTAGACGACCTGAGGCTGGGTGTAGACCACCTGCGGCACGATGACGGGGGCCGGCGCCACGATGACCGGGGCCACCGGACGGTGGTTGCCCACGCCCACGTGGACGCCCGGAGCGGCGTGCACGCCGACCGACCAGTACACATCCCGGGCCTGCGCCGCACCCATGGCGGCGAATGCCAGCGAACCCAGCAGGGCCGCCTTGCCGATGAGGGAACGGGTGGAACTCATGGAAATC
>NZ_JAKFEO010000011.1:0-58903 GCF_036675665.1 Hydrogenophaga sp.
TATGCCTGACGACCATAGCGAGGTGGTACCACTCCTTCCCATCCCGAACAGGACAGTGAAACGCCTTTGCGCCGATGATAGTGCGGGTTCCCGTGTGAAAGTAGGTCATCGTCAGGCTCTTACCCAGCCCCCAAACCCCCTCGTGCCTCATGGTGCCTGGGGGTTTGGGCTTTTGGGGATCTGAATCCAGAGTTGCCTCAGAGGCGACGGTTCGTTCAAATGTTGTAGATACGGTCAGATTCAATACGGAGGGCCTGACTGGCAATCAATTCGCTGATCAACGTATCAAGCGATTCACGTAGAAGGTGCTCAGCAGCGGCGCTCGACCGTTGTTCAATGGAGGCGATGTAAGGCGTGCTCCGGTACCAGTCAAAGAGTTCTTGAATCGATACGGATTGCCATTCGAGCAATTTGAACTTGATGAGGACTTTGAGCGCATGTCGACGATGCTTGGCAGGATGCCGAGTGAATTGGTCGAGACGGCTTCTGGCGCGCCGCAGTGCTCCAGTGATTCCCTCAAATACCGAGCCATGACCGGGAATGATGATGCTGGGAGCCAAGGATTCGATCAGGTCCAGGGTATCTGAAACTTCGTTGAATGCGTCGATGCCTTCCAGTTCCGGGAAGACGATGCCAAACCCGTTCTCCCACAGTGCATCTGCTGAGATGAGGATGCGCGACTCGCGTTGAAACAGGATCACGGAATGCGGATCGTGGCCCTTGGCGGCGTGTATTTCCCATGTCTCCTGACCCAATCGCATGCTGGTGCCAGGGCTCAACACGCCTTGGTGGGTGAATGGGGGACAGGATTGCCCTGTGGGGACGTAGGTCAGTGCGACGGGATCCCATGTCGCCACCGCCGCAGCCTGACCTGGAGGAATCAGGATTTGCAGATCAGGAAACGCGCTTTGCAGTTGAGCGTTGCCACCGCAGTGATCGCTGTGAAGGTGGGTGTTCAACAGCAGGTCCAGAGGGCGTCCGTGCAAGTTGTCCCGCAGCAAGGCGAGCGTCTGTTGCGCGTGTGTGCAGTAGCCCGAGTCAACCAAGGCGCTGGGTCCATCGCCTTGCAGCAGGATGTTGTTGGACGAAAGCCAGCCACGTTCAAAGACGGTGACACCCTTCTCGGCCAGGTTTGAAATGACGGTGGGGTTGTCGTGAAGGGGAAGCATTCAATGCACCGCTTGTGTTGAAGAACAACTTTGTAACGCGGCCGTGTGGCCAGCGATCACCCTTGGCGCGCCAACTCACGGCTCAAGGCCGCGCTGCAGGCCTCCAGTGGCTGGTCGAATAGCTCGGCTATCCATCGCGACTCCCGTTCTTGGATTGTGTCAAGAAATGCGCGCGCATCACCCAGTGCGGAGAAGGCGTCAAATCCGCTTTCGAGAAAGTGCTGCAATGCGTCCAGTCCAGCCAGGTGCGCTGGGTTGCGCATCATCCGCAGTCCCAGCCGGAGGCTTTTCATGCGCGTGAGGCGTTGCAATTCAAGCCCCATGTGCTGGACGACGGACAGTTGTCGATCTCGAGCAGGCCGCGAATCGGTCAACCGCCAGCTCAGGATGTAACGCGTCGCCGTCGGTAGCGCGCTGTCCAGCGTGAGCCAGTGTGTGGCGAGCTGTTGATCCAGTACCTCGGTGAGCGCGTGAGTCTCGGCCAAGTCGACGGCCAGTTGTGCAACGGCTTCGGGAAACAAGCGCTCCAGGGCACCGGCAATTCGTGAGAACTGGGCGTCGCGCTGCATGAAGTCGTGCACGCCATAGAGTTCGTCGAGAAAAAATCGGGTGGCGGGAGCGTATCGCGCCTGTCCCAGAAAGTCGGTGTACGTTGCGCGAAACCGAAGGGCCTGCAATCGCTTGATGTCGTCAACAGCCGACTGCAGTCCTTCAGCCTGTGCCCGCACACGCAGTTGCTCCACGCGCGCCAGATGCGCTCGTATCAGGTTGGCGGCGGTGGGATCTTCACTCATGAGGGACAAGAGGCTTGCGACGAGTCTAGACGGAGAGCCCAAGGCCAAGTGTCGCGGATGATGATCGCGTGATCGGCCAGGATGGGGGCAGGCATGCGATAGTTTGAGGATGAAATCGTCGACTACATCCTCGGCCGCTGCAACCCGTCCCATGTTTTCCTCGCTCGCCAGGCTCCAGCAGTCGATGGTCCTGATGGCCTTCGCTGTGGCCGTGGCATGGTTGTGGTGGATGGGGCCACGTTCTGCGGCTTGGGCCGTGGCGGGTGTGGCCGCCGTGTTCTTGGGGTATGCCGTCATTCTGGCGGTGGAGATGGTCGCTGCCGCGATGGTCAACCTCAATGATGCGGCGCCCAGGGCCCATGCCGCCCAATGGATGGCGGCCTGGTGGCAAGAGGTGCGGGTGGCGCCGCTCGTGTTTGCATGGAGGCAGCCATTTTGCTGGAGGCAACTGCCGGACAGCGTCGAGGGGAGGGCCTCTCAACGGGCGGTGGTCCTGATCCATGGGTTCGTCTGCAACCGCGGGTTCTGGTTGCCCTGGATGAAGCGACTGCGGGCCCTCAATGTGCCCTACGTGTCACTCAACCTGGAGCCAGTCTTTGGCTCGATTGACGAGTATGTGCCGCTTGTGGACGCAGCTGTGGCGCGGGCCACAGCGTTGACAGGCCAGGCGCCGACGCTGATCTGCCACAGCATGGGTGGGCTCGCCGCCAGGGCATGGCTGGCCAGCTCAACCGACGCAGTTGCCCGCATCGACAGGATCATCACGATCGGAACGCCGCACCGCGGGACCTGGCTGGCCCGATTCAGCCGCCTGAACAATGGCCGCCAGATGCGCCACGACTGCGACTGGCAGCAGGACCTGCTGTCGCGCGAACTGCTGCTCCATTCGCGGCGCAACGCCGATCGGTTCGTCTGCTGGTACAGCAACACCGACAACATCGTCTTTCCAGCCTCCACGGCCACATTGCCCGATGCCGACAACCGCCTGGTGGCCGGGGCCCCTCACGTGGCGCTGGCGTTTCACCCGAGGGTGATGGACGAGTCGCTGGCGATGGTGGCCTCGGGTTCGAGCTCGCCGAGCGAGCGCACCGCCTCATAGAGCGGTGCGAAGTCGGGTGCGGTCATCGTGAACAGTTCCTCGAAACTGTCGATGACGAAGTAGGTGGCCTGGTAGTCGTCGATCTTGTAGCGCGTGCGCATGCATCGCAGCAGATCCAGCGCAATGCGCTGCGGTTGCGGGCTGGTGACGCTGTGGCGCAGTTCCCCTGACGAGCTGAGGATGCCGGCGCCATAGGCGCGCAGACCGTCGGCCTGGCGGATCAGGCCGAATTCGATGGTGTACCAGTACAGCCGCGAGAGCAGCTCGCCTGCGCCCAGGTCGTGTGCTTTCAGGCCACCCGCGCCGTAGCGCTGCACGTAGTCGGCGAACACCGGGTTGAACAGCAGCGGCACATGGCCGAACAGATCGTGGAACACGTCGGGCTCGACGATGTAGTCGAACTCCTCGGGCTGGCGAATCCAGTCGGTGACGGGAAAGCGCCGGTGGGCCAGCAGGTCGAAGAACGGACGTTCCGGGATGAGGCCGGGCACGGCCACAATTTCCCAACCGGTTGCGGGCCGGAGGCGCTCGTTGATTTCCTCGAAGCGCGGAATGCGGTCCTTCACGCCCAGCGAGGGGAGCGCCTCGATGAAGGTGTCACATGCCAAGCCGGGCAGCAGCGCGGTCTGGCGCTCGTAGAGGCGACGGTAGGTGTCATGGTCGGCCTCGGTGTAGGAGGCCCAGTTCTGTGGGCAGGTGTAATCGACCTGCGCGCGTGAGTAGTCACCGCGCGGGGGGCGGTCACTGGCCCCATAAACGACGGGTTCAACAGCCATGGCGCGCTCCGTCAGGCCTTGAGCACGCCACGACGCACCTGATCCAGCTCCATCGTCTCGAACAGGGCCTTGAAGTTGCCCTCGCCAAAGCCCTGGTTGCCCTTGCGCTGGATGAACTCGAAAAAGATCGGGCCGAGCTGGTTCTCGCTGAAGATCTGCAGCAGCAGCTCGCCGGGCACGCCGTCCACCAGGATGTTGCGCTGCTTCAACGCCTCCACGTCTTCACCGTGATTCGGGATGCGCTTGGGCAGCAGCTCGTAGTAGGTGTCACTGGTGTTGAGCAGCTTCACGCCACTGAGCTCGAGCGCATCGACCGTGTCGTACAGGTTGATCGAGCCCATCGCGATGTGCTGGATGCCTTCGCCGTGGTAGCGGTCCAGGTACTCCTGGATCTGCCCCGCCTTCTCGTTGCCTTCTTCGTTGATCGGGATGCGGATCTTGCCGCAGGGGCTGGTCATGGCCTTGCTCTTCACGCCAGTGGCCTGGCCTTCGATGTCGAAGTAGCGCACCTCGCGGAAGTTGAACAGGCGCTCGTAGAAGCCGGCCCACTCGTCCATGCGGCCGCGGTGCACGTTGTGCGTGAGGTGGTCGATGTAGGTCAGACCGTGGCCCACGGGGTTGAGCTCGGCACCGGGCAGCGGCTCGAAGTCCACGTCGAAGAAGCCGATGTTGCCGATGTCGCCTTCTTGGGCACCATTCTTGCCACGCCAGCGGTCGATGAAATAGATGATGGAGTCGCCAATGCCCTTGATGGCCGGGATGTTCAGCTCGCCCGGGCCGGCCGACTGCGCGTAGCCCCAGGCACCGAGCGCAATGGCGCGCTCGTAGGCGGCCTTGGCATCGCGCACGCGAAAGGCGATCGCGCACACACTGGGTCCATGCAGGCGCGCGAAGCGTTGCGCAAAGCTGTCGGGCTCGGCGTTGATGATGAAGTTGATCTCCCCCTGGCGGTACAGCGTCACCGCCTTGTGGCGATGCTTCGCGATCGGTTTGAAGCCCATGCGCTCGAACAGGGCGCCCATGGCCACCGGGTCCGGTGCGGCGTATTCGATGAATTCAAAACCGTCGGTGCCCATGGGGTTTTCCCATTCGGTGGCGGCGGTCTGGGCGGTGGTGGGCAAGGCGTTGTTCATGGCTGTCTCCGTGGGGCGAGGGTGATTCGCCACTGTATCGGCGCAGCGTGTCACGATTCCGGCGTTTTGGGGCGCTCCACTTGTCGTTCTTGCAGGAAACATGCATAGTTCAAAGGATGGAAGCACTGGACAAGCTCGATCGACACATTTTGCGCAACCTGCAGGCCGACGGTCGCGCCACCTACGACCAGATCGCCGAATCCGTGGGCCTGTCGCCCAGCGCTGTGCTGCGGCGCGTGCGCCGGCTCGAAGAGGCGCACGTCATCGATCGCTATGTGGCTTTGGTGCGCCCGGAAGCCGTGGGCCTGGGCCTCACAGCGCATGTGAACGTGCGACTGGAGAAGCACGCCGGCAGCGCCAAGCGCAACCCCATGGACCAGTTTCGCGCCAGTGTTCTGTCGTGGCCCGAGGTGGTGGAATGCGCGGCGCTCACCGGCGAGATGGATTTTCAGTTGCGCCTGGTGGTGGCCGACATGGCGGCCTATTCACGCTTCATGATGGATACCTTGCTCAAGCACCCGAGCGTGCAGGATTGCAAGACCAGTTTCGTGATGGACCGCGTGAAAAGCACGACCGCTTTGCCGCTTTAGACCGTGACGCGAGGCGACCGGCGGTCGCTTGCTGCCCGCCCATCGGGTGCCTGAGGGTTTAGGGACTTCAGTCCTTGTCGATATAGGGATAACCCTTACAGTTCTGCCATGGTCGATCCCACCCGTTGGTTCAAGTCTGCAACACCACCCGCCCAGGCGCCGGTCAGCGCAGCTGCGAGCGGGTCGCGTGCGCCCGATGACCACAGCTTTCCGACCACCAGCGTGGTGGTGCCCATCCGATCCATCGGCCCCGGCCAACGTGATCGCATCCTGGATCACCTGCTGTCGCTGGAGCCGCACGACCGTTATCTGCGCTTTGGGTACGCGGCCAACGACGAGCAGATCACCCGCTACGTGGATCAGCTCAACTTCGAGCGCGACGAACTCTTCGGCATTTTCAACCGCAAACTCGACCTGATCGCCATGGCCCACCTGGCGTTCTCGATCGACCCGCAGTACACCAGTTGCGCCGAGTTCGGCGTGTCGGTGGCCAAGAGCGCACGCGGCCGGGGCTATGGCAGTCGGCTGTTCGAACGCGCTGTGATGCACGCTCGCAACGAAGGCGTGACGCAGCTGTTCATCCACGCCCTCTCGGAGAACACCGCCATGCTCAAGATCGCGCGCCACGCTGGCGCCATCATCGAGCGCGACGGCTCCGAGTCGGAAGCCCACCTGCGCCTGCCACCGGCGAATTTCGATTCGCGCATGACCGAGCTGGTCAACCAGCAGGTGGCCCTCACCGACTACCACCTCAAGGTTCAGGCCAAACAGTTCTGGCGCCTGCTTGCCGTGCTGCAAGACATTCGTCAGGGCGTGCGCGAAGCGCGCGAGCGGGTCCGCGGCTGACGCTGCCCGCGAGCGCGGTGGCGGCCTGGCCGCCTTTTTGCTCTGGGACACCGGCTTGGGGTATCCTTTCGCACCGTTACAACTCCCCCCAACCTTCAGTGGCCGAATCCCCTCCCAGTAGTGGGCCGCAGCGCAGCCTGCGGCATGCCGACAAACGTGGTTTCCTGCAAAAGCTCGCGGAGTTCATCCACCCGGGGCCGGACTCCAAGGATGAACTGATCGAGACCCTCGCCGACGCCGAGGACAACGACATCATCAACGCCGAGTCGCGGGTGATGCTCGAAGGCGTGATCCGCATCGCCGACATGACCGCTGGCGACGTGATGGTGGCCACGCCCCGCATGGATGTGCTGGACATCGATGCGCCCTACGACGAGTTGCTTCATCTGGTCATCGACACCGCGCACTCGCGCTTTCCGGTCTTTGAAGGCGAGCGCGAGAACATCATCGGCATCCTGCTGGCCAAGGATCTGCTCAAGCTGCAGCGCGCTCCCGAACTCAACATCCGTGCCCTGCTGCGCCCGGCCACCTTCGTGCCCGAGACCAAGGGGCTCAACGACCTGCTGCGCGAGTTCCGTGGCAACCGCAACCACCTGGCGATCGTCATCGACGAGTTCGGCCGCGTGGCTGGCCTCATCACAATCGAGGACGTGCTGGAGGAAATCGTCGGTGAGATCGAGGACGAATTCGATGTGGCCGAAGACGAGGGCGACATCTTTGGTCTGGCCGACAGCACCTGGCGTGTGAGCGGTGACACGCCGATCGAACGCATCAACGAATCCTTCGGGCTGAAGCTCTCGGAAGACGACTTCGACACCATCGGCGGCATGATCGCCCACGCCATGGGTCATGTGCCCAAACGCGGTGAGGTGCATGAGCTCGAGGACCTGCGCTTCACCGTGCTGCACACCAAGGGTGGCGCGGTGAAGTGGTTCAAAGTCGTGCCCGTTCCGGCCGAGCTCTGAAGCCGCCCGGTTTATGCGCAGCCTGTTCGGATCGCTTCACACGCCGTCGAGTTTCAACCCGATGAGCCGCCGCCCTCCAGGGCGCAGCGCCCGAGGCAGCGGGTATTTCTGGTGGTGGATCTGCCTGGCAGGCGGTGTCCTGCAGGCGGCCTCCGTCGCATGGCCGTTCACCGGCTGGAGCTTGCCGGGCATGAGCGCGGGCCAGCCCAGTGGCTTCTGGCAGATTGTTTCGTTGTCCATGCTGGTGCTGGCCCTGCAATACGCCACACGTGTGGGGCAGGCGGCTTGGCGGGGCTGGGTGTTCTCCACGGCATGGCTGTCCGGCACCTTCTGGTGGTTGTTCATCTCGCTGCACACCTATGGTGGTCTGCCAGCCTGGCTGGCGGTTGTGGCGGTGTTGGTGCTGGCGGGCTTGCTGTCCATCTACTACGCCGCGGCCGTGGGCTTGTTGTGCAGCTGGGCGCCGGTTTCGCGGACCGCCCAGGCGCTGCTGTTTGCATCGCTCTGGACGTTGGCCGAGCTGGCGCGTGGCCACTGGTTCACCGGTTTCCCGTGGGGCGCCGGTGGTTACGCCCAGGTGGACCTGATGGCGCCATGGGCTCCGCTGGTGGGCGTGTACGGCATGGGATTCCTGGCCGCGATCCTGGCCTATGCGCTGGCTTCACTGGTCTCGGGCCTGTGGCGGCGCCTGAGCACCTGGTTGCTGTCGCCGGTGAGCCGTCCGTCCAGCCGCCCCGGTGCGGGCGGGCGAACCGGGGCGCCAGGCCCGCGTGTGCAGGCGCGCGTGGTGCCGGGGCTCACGGATGGCTGGTGGGGCCTGATGCGCACGTGTCTGCTGCTGTTGGCGGTGGCGGCCTTGCTCGTGAGCATGCTCGCAGGCGGCCAGGCCTGGCGAACGTTGGGCCACCGCGGAACCACCAGCGCGGGTGAACTGCGGGTGTGGCTGCTGCAAGGCAACATTCCACAAGATCAGAAATTCGAGCCCGGGACCGGCATCGCCCAGGCCCTGTCCTGGTATCCGCAACAGATCGGCCTGGCGGTGGATGCTGCGCGCGCCAACACCACCACCGGGCCGCAACTGGTGGTGGCGCCCGAGACGGCCATTCCTCTGCTGCCCAACCAGCTGGGTCCCGAGTTCTGGAAGCCGCTGCTCGGCAGCCTGGCGGAGCAAACGGTCGGTGGGGTGAGCACCCTGGTCGGCCTGCCCCTGGGCAGCCTGGAGCAGGGTTACACCAATTCGGTGTGGGGTTTGAATCCCGAAACCGCAGCGAAGGAGCGAGACCGGGTCGATGTGCCTGGCGCGCTCGGTGCAGGGATCTACCGCTACGACAAGAACCACCTGGTGCCATTTGGCGAGTTCATTCCGCCGCTGTTTCGCTGGTTCACCGATTTGATGAACATCCCCCTGGGCGACTTCAACCGGGGCGGCCTGGCCCAGCCCTCGTGGGCGGTGGCCGGGCAGCGCATTGCACCCAACATCTGCTTTGAAGACCTCTTTGGCGAAGAGCTGGCGGCGTCGTTCGGCAGTGCCGCCACCGCCCCCACCGTGCTGATCAACCTCAGCAACATCGCCTGGTTCGGGGATTCTGTGGCCATCGATCAGCATCTGCAGATTTCCCGGCTGCGTGCCATCGAACTGGGCCGACCCATGCTGCGGGCGACCAACACCGGCGCCACGGCCGTGATCGACCACAATGGAGTGGTCACGCACCAGCTTGAACGCCTCACGCGCGGCCGACTGGAAGCCACGGTGCAGGGGCGCAACGGCATCACGCCCTATGCCCAGTGGACCGCGCGCTGGGGACTGATGCCGATGTGGGTCGGCTGCCTGGTGCTGGTGCTCGTCATCGCGTCGCTGCGCAGCCTGGGCCGGCGTGGTGGACGCACCCGACGGCGCTGAGCAGGGTCTGCACCCGTCACCGATTCGGCAGAAATCGGTCACGTGTCCATCAGATGCTTTGCCCTGCGGGTGGGTACAACTCAAGGGCTTCACCACGTCGGTGAGGACTCATTGAGGGAGCTTTCCATGGCGTCATCCATTCCGTTCGATCATCCCTCGCTGGTGCTGGGACACGTTGTCAATACCGATCTGCTCACGCTGCTCGAGAAGATCGCGAGCCTGCAGGCCAAGACGGATGCCGCGTTCGAGCGCATGAATTCGTTCATCGCCATGCGGCGCGGACTGAGCATGACGATCAACGAACTGCTGGCGCTGGGCGTGGACATCACCGCGCTCAAAGCGAAGATTGTGGAACTCAACCAGAACGTGAGCGAGGCCGCGCGCGACTACATGACGGCGCGCATCGCCAACGACACCGGCGTGCAGCAGTTGCGCGAACAGGTGGCCACCATCGAGAACGTGGCGGGGCTTGAAAGCCCGCTCGACTTCACAGGAGTGCAGGTCCAGCGGCTGCCGCTGGCCGCCGACTCCATCAAGATGGATGTCCAGTACTTTTCATACGGCAGCAACGACAGCAGCAGCATGGAGGCCATCTCGGGCATTGAGGAGATGGTCCGGGAAGCCACCCAGATCAGCTCCGCCACCAAGGACGTGCCCAAGGAAGTGGCCGCCCAGGTCAGCCGGCAGCTCAAGAACCACAGCCTGACCGGGACCTTGGTGATCACCGCCAGCGCCACGCACCGATCCACCGCCATGCTGGAGCCGATCAAACTCGACCCGGACAAGGCGGTGGACGTGTGGAACAGCCTGCACGGCGCCAATGGCGATGGCATCAATACCGCCGACCTGGCGTCGGTGATCGAGGTTTCCGAAGCCGCCGAAGGCGCTGCCAACGCAAAGAGCCTCGCGCTGTTGACCGGCGCCAACTACGGCTCCAGCTTCATCGGCATGGTGCACATGGTCAACAACGAGATGAGCAGCACCGGGCCGACCGCCGCGCAGGAGGCTGCCTTGCAGGAGCAGATGCGTCTGGGCGGCTGGATGAAAGCCGCCACCGGCGGCTTTGGCGTGGACGAAGGGGTGCTGGAGCAGGTGCGCAAGCTGCTGAGCACACAGAATGTGTCCACCCATGCCAACCTCATCGTGCTCGGCTCCGTCCCCTCCATTGCTTCGTCGCAGCTGCGCATGGGCGTGACCAGCCTGCTCGACGATCAACAACGCGCAGCCAGCAAAGTGCCGGGCACCTCTCACGAAACGCGCCAGACCACCAGCTCCATGGCGGAAGTCGCGGTGCGCGGCGGCCAGCAGATGGCCATGCAGAGCGGCCTGATGCAAAGCGTCATGCATGGCCTGGGCACCATCGACCACGGCAGCAACAAGGTGGTGGACCTCAACACACTGATGAACGCGTTCGACAACTACATCACCCAGTTGGTGGATCCAAAATCAGTGGGTATTCCCATCAGCTTCTTCTTCAAGAAGATCTCCAGGAAGCACATCGCGCGTCTTTGGCTCGACAAGTACTTCTCGATGGCCAAGGCCAAGAGCGATCCCGCTGCCGGCAAGACCCCCCCGCCGAGGTGACCGGGCGCTGCGGGGCGGCCGGGCCACCCCCGTAAAATCGGGTGTTTGCGCAGCCGTGGTCGGCGCGCTCCTTCCCCATCCTTCGCGGCCCGCGCGCCAGCCTCATGTTGACCTTCCAGCAAATCATCCTGACCTTGCAGTCCTACTGGGACAAGCAAGGCTGTGCCCTGCTCCAACCCTACGACATGGAAGTGGGCGCCGGCACCAGCCACACCGCCACCTTCCTGCGCGCGCTCGGCCCCGAGCCCTGGAAAGCCGCCTACGTGCAGCCCAGCCGCCGTCCCAAGGACGGCCGCTACGGCGAAAACCCCAACCGCCTGCAGCACTACTACCAATACCAGGTGGTCTTGAAGCCAGCGCCCAGCAACATCCTGGAGCTCTACCTTGGCAGCCTGGAGGCGCTGGGCTTCGACCTGAAGAAGAACGACATCCGCTTCGTGGAAGACGACTGGGAAAACCCCACGCTGGGTGCCTGGGGCCTGGGCTGGGAAGTCTGGCTCAACGGCATGGAGGTCACGCAGTTCACCTACTTCCAGCAGGTGGGTGGCATCGACTGCAGGCCCATCACCGGCGAGATCACCTACGGCCTGGAGCGCCTGGCCATGTACCTGCAGGGCGTGGACAACGTCTACAACCTCAAGTGGACCGACACGCTGAGCTACGGCGACGTCTACCTGCAGAACGAGAAGGAGCAGTCGGCCTACAACTTCGAGCACAGCGATGCCGACTTCCTCTTCACCGCCTTCACGGCGCACGAAAAGCAGGCCAAACACCTGATGGAGCAGCAGCTCGCACTGCCGGCGTATGAGCAGGTGCTCAAGTGCGCGCACAGCTTCAACCTGCTGGACGCGCGCGGCGCCATCAGCGTGACCGAACGCGCCGCCTACATCGGCCGCATCCGCAACCTCGCGCGCGGTGTGGCCCAGAGCTATTACGAGAGCCGGGAGCGCCTGGGCTTCCCCATGGCGCCGCGTGAGTGGGTGGACCAGATGACGAAGAAGGTTGCGTGAGCGCCCGGAGAAAGAACAAGAATGACTGCACAGAACCTGCTCGTTGAACTGTTTGTTGAAGAGCTGCCCCCCAAGGCCCTGAAGAAACTCGGCGATGCCTTCGCCAGCGTGCTGGCCGACCAGCTCAAGGCCCAGGGCCTGGCGCCCGCCGACGCGGTGGTGACGGCCTTCGCCTCGCCGCGCCGCCTGGCCGCGCACGTCACCGGTGTGCTGGCCCGAGCGGCCGACAAGGCCGTGTCGCAAAAGCTCATGCCGGTGAGCGTGGGCCTGGACGCCAGCGGCCAGCCCACCCCCGCGCTGCTCAAGCGCCTGGGCGCGCTCGGTGCCGATGCGTCGGCGGTGGCCGGCCTCAAGCGTGCACCCGACGGCAAGGCCGAGGCGCTGTTTTACGAGAGCGTGGCGCCCGGCGTTGAGCTGGCCGCAGGCCTGCAGAAAGCGCTGGACGAATCGCTCGCCAAGCTGCCCATTCCCAAGGTCATGAGCTACCAGCTGGAGACCGATTGCGAGCTGCCCGGCTGGAGCAGCGTGAACTTTGTGCGGCCGGCGCACGGACTGGTGGCTTTGCACGGCAGCACCGTGGTGCCGGTGAAGGCCTTGGGGCTGACCTCGGGCAACAGCACACGAGGCCACCGCTTTGAAGCCGCGGTGTCGCCGGTGGTGTTGAAGGACGCCGACAGCTACGCAGTCACGCTGTTGAAAGACGGCTCGGTGATCGCCTCGTTCGCCGAACGCAAGGCCGAGATCGTCCGCCAGCTGGCCGCAGCCGCTGCAAAGGTGGGCGGCGGTTGCCGGCCGATCGAAGACGACGCCCTGCTCGATGAAGTGACGGCGCTGGTGGAGCGGCCCAACGTGCTGATCTGCGAATTCGAAAGCCAGTTCCTCGGCGTGCCGCAGGAATGCCTGATCCTCACGATGAAGGCGAACCAGAAGTACTTCCCGCTGCTTGACGCACAGGGCAAGCTGACGAACAAGTTTCTCGTGGTCAGCAACATCAGCCCCACCGACGCCAGCGCGGTGATCGGCGGCAACGAGCGCGTGGTGCGACCGCGTCTGGCCGACGCCAAGTTTTTCTTTGACCAGGATCGCAAGAAGACGCTGGCCTCGCGCGTCGAAGGCCTGGGCAAGGTGGTCTATCACAACAAGCTGGGCACACAGGGTGAGCGCACGGAGCGGGTGCGCTCGATTGCGCGCGCGATCGGCCAGCAGCTCGGTGGTGATGTGCTGGCAAAGAGCGCCGACAACGCCGCGCAACTGGCCAAGACCGACCTGCTCACCGACATGGTGGGCGAGTTCCCCGAGCTGCAGGGCATCATGGGCGGCTACTACGCGCGCCACGACGGCCTGACCGAAGACATCGCGTTTGCGATCGAAGACCACTACCGTCCGCGCTTTGCGGGCGACGAGCTGCCGCGCAGCAACGTGGGTGTGGTGGTGGCGCTGGCCGACAAGCTGGAGACGCTGGTCGGCATGTTCGGGATCGGCAATTTGCCCACCGGCGACAAGGACCCGTTTGCGCTGCGCCGGCATGCGCTGGGGGTTGTGCGCATGTTGGTCGACAAGGATTTGCCGCTTTCCTTGAATCGCCTGGTTGCATTGGCTGCCCGCCCGTTTGTTGAGCAACTTTTGCCGGGTGGCAGTGGGCTTGTGCCCGTTGAACTGATGCCGCCTGATGCTGACGAAAACTACCTGTACGCTCTGAATCAGCACTTCGGTGTTGAGAAGTCGACTGGGTTGGAGTTGAAGAGCTTCATATTCGACCGCCTCGCCGGAAGCCTGCGTGAGCAGGGCTACACCTCGCAAGAGGTGGATGCGGTGTTGGCACTCCAACCGCAACGCCTGGGTGAAGTGGCGAGGCGTTTGGCCGCCGTGCGCGCCTTCGCCGCCCTGCCCGAAGCCCCGGCTCTCGCCGCCGCCAACAAGCGCATCGGCAACATCCTCAAGAAATCCGAAGGCGAGGGCGCTGCGGTTCAGCAAGCATTGTTGGTCGAGCCCGCCGAGCAGGCGCTGTTTGCCGCCATGCAGACCACCGTGCCCGCCGCCAACGCGAGGTTCGACGTCGGCGACCACACCGCCAGCCTGCAGTCGCTCGCCGCGCTGCGCGCACCCGTCGACGCTTTCTTCGACGGCGTGATGGTCAACGCCGACGACCCCGCGCTCAAGGCCAACCGCCTGGGCCTGCTGCGCGAACTGCACAATGCCATGAACCGCGTGGCCGATCTGTCGCGCCTCGCCACCTGAGCCCGCCATGAAACTCCTCATCCTCGACCGCGACGGCACGCTCAACCGCAGCCGCGACGACTACGTCGCCTCGCCGGACGAGTGGGAGGCGCTGCCCGGTGCGCTCGAGGCGGTGGCGCGGCTCAACCAAGGGGGCTGGCGCGTGGTGCTGGCCACCAACCAGTCCGGCATCGGGCGGGGCTTGTTCGACATGGCCTCGCTCAACGCCATCCACGCCAAGATGCACCGTCAGCTGGCGGCCGCGGGTGCTCGCGTGGAGGCCGTGTTCTTCTGCCCCCACGCACCCGACGAAGGTTGCAGCTGCCGCAAGCCGCTGCCGGGGCTGTTCAAGCAGATCGGGGATCGTTTCGGCGTGCCCCTGGCGACGGTTCCGGCGGCCGGCAATGCGCTGCGACATGTCCGCGCCGCGGCCGTCGCCGGCTGTCCCGCGCACCTGCTGCTCACCGGCCAGTCCGAACACCTGCGCGGCCGTGTCGGCCAGGGCTCGGGCGGCGATCTCTCAGCGCTGGCACCCGACCTGCCGCCCGGCACCCACGTACACGACGACCTCGGCGTGTTCGTCGACTGGCTGCTCGCGCAACCCACGACCTGAACGGTTTTCATGCTTCTCATCAACCTTCTTCGTTCGATCCTGCACACGCTGTTCATGGCAGTGACGGTGGTGCCATGGGCACTCGCGGTGCTGATCGCCGCCCCGTTCCTCAACAGCACGCAGATCTACTGGATGTGCGCCGGCTGGCTCAAGCTGGCGGTCAACGGTGGCACGGTGATCCTGGGCATCAAGAACCACGTGATCGGGTTCGAGAACCTGCCCGTGGGCAGCACCGCGCCCGCGGTGTTGCTGGTCAAGCACCAGTCCACCTGGGAAACCTTCTGCATGCCCGCCCTCATGCCCCACCCGCTGGCCTACGTGTTCAAGAAAGAGTTGCTCTACGTGCCGTTCTTCGGCTGGGCCATGGGCCGCATGGACATGATCCACATCGACCGCAGCAAGCGCGCCCAGGCTTTCAACAAGGTGGTGGAACAGGGCCAGCGCCTGCTCAACCAGGGCACCTGGGTGATCATGTTTCCCGAGGGCACCCGCATCCCGCGCGGACAGAAGGGCAACTACAAGAATGGCGGCACGCGCCTGGCGGTGGAGACCGGCGCGCCGGTGATCCCGATTGCCGTGACCTCGGCCAAATGCTGGCCGCGCAAGGCCTTCATCAAGAAGCCCGGCACCGTGGAGTTTTCCATCGGCAAGCCCATTCCCAGCGCGGGCCGTGAGCCCGATGAGCTGATGCGCGAAGTCGAGGCCTGGATCGAGGCGGAAATGCGCCGCCTCGACCCCACGGCCTACCCCCAGGGCTGAGGCTGGCCATGCAGCGCTTCCTCCAGCTGGCGCTCGACTTCCTCGGTGGACCCGATCCCGAGCCACTGCGCCCGGCTCCCCCGCCGCCGGTGGTGGCCGCTGCACCGGCACTGCCGATGAGCCAGGTGTTCCAGCCCGCGGCCTGGCACCACCCACGCGCCAACCGCATGCTGCGGCTGGGTTCGTGCGAGGTGGCGTACGAATTCAAGCGCGGCAAGCGCCGCACCATCGGCCTGTCGGTGAGCCCGGACGGCCTGAGCGTGAGTGCGCCGCGCTGGACGCCGGTGGGTGAGGTCGAAGCCCTGCTGCACGACAAGTCGGCCTGGGTGCTGGAGAAGCTGCAGAACGCGCGCGAACGCGCCGGTGAGATGGCGCAGGCCCGCATCACGTGGGCCGATGGCGCCGAGTTCGACTACCTGGGTGAGCGTCTGCGCCTGGTGCTCGACCCGGCGCACGGTTTCACGCAGGTGGGGGCGGTGTTCGAGGCCGCGGCCGCGCCCGCTGCCCTGGCCACATTGCGCCTGGGGCTGGCGCGCAACGCCGCTGAATCGCAGATCCGCGACGCGGCGCAGGCCTGGCTGATGAAGCAGGCCAAGGGCCTGTTCGCCCAGCGGCTGGACCACTTCGCCCCGCAGCTGGGCGTGCGCTATACCAAGCTGCGCCTGTCCAGCGCGGGCACACGCTGGGGCAGCGCCAGCGCCGACGGCACCATCCGCCTCAACTGGCGCCTGATCCACCTCAAGCTGGAGATGGTGGACTACGTGGTGGTGCACGAGCTCAGCCACCTGCACCACATGGACCACAGCCCGCAGTTCTGGGACGTGGTGGCCAGCGTCATGCCCGACCATGCGCAGCGGCGCAAGGCGCTGCGCAGCGCGGCCGTGCCTCTGGGCGAGTGACGGTCCGAGGCGTGGGCGCCGGCGACGGCGATTCCGTTAAGATCGCCGACCGACGTTGACGTAAACGTCAATTACAGGGCACGAACCCATGGCGACGAACCCGACCTACACCATCAGCGACCTGGCGCGCGAGTTCGACCTCACCACCCGCGCCATCCGTTTCTACGAAGACATGGGACTGCTGCAACCGCAGCGCGAAGGCCCGGGTGGTCGCAACCGGGTCTACACCTCGCGCGACCGCACACGTCTGAAGCTCACACTGCGCGCCAAACGCCTGGGCCTGTCGCTGACCGAGGCCAAGGACATCATCGACATGTACGACAGCCCGCGCGACACCGGTCCGCAGCTGCGCAAGTTCCTCACCGTGCTGGCCGACCACCGCCGCCAGCTCGAAGAGCAGATGGCCGATCTGGTGGCCAACCTCGACGAGGTGAAGGTGCACGAAAAGGAAGCCCGCGCCCTGCTGGGCAAGGTGGAAAAGAAAGCTTGAATCCGTCCATTGAAGGAGTTGTCATGTCCCTGATCGCCAACATCGTCGTCGCGCTCGTCGCGCTCCTGCATCTCTACTTCCTGGTGCTCGAGATGTTCCTCTGGGACAAGCCCGCCGGGCTGAAGGCCTTCGGTCAGACGCCCGCATCGGCCGCCGCCACCAAGGTGCTCGCTGCCAATCAGGGCCTGTACAACGGCTTCCTGGCCGCTGGCCTGCTCTGGGGCTTGTGGCTGGGCCCCGCGGGGTTTGGCGTGAAGGTGTTCTTCCTGCTGTGCGTGCTGGTGGCGGGCCTGTATGGCGCGGCCACCGCGAGCCGCAAGATCCTGTTCGTGCAGGCGCTGCCGGCGGCCGTGGGCCTGGTGCTGGTGTATCTGAGTCGCGCGGCCTGACGGGTCAGCCCGGATCGGCGTCTTCGACGTTTCGCCACACCACCCGGCCTTGCCCGGCGTCGTTGATGCGCGCCACCAGCGCCGCAGCGCGTGGCTGGGGCACGCGCAGGGTGGCGTCCACCCCGTCGCCGTGCTGCACCTCGGCCAGCGTGGCGCCGAAAGCGCCGAGTTCGCGCCGCAACCAGCCCTCCAGCGCGTAGGGCAGCACACAGCGCAGCAGCTGCCAGCGGATCACCGGTACCTTGTCCGCCGTCAACAGGGCCTGGGCCACGCTGTCGGTGTAGGCGCGCACCAGGCCGCCCGCGCCCAGCGGTGTGCCGCCGTAGTAGCGCACCACCGTGGCCAGCACACCTTCCAGATCCTGGTGGCGCAGCACTTCCAGCATCGGCCGTCCGGCCGTGCCACCCGGTTCCCCATCGTCGTTGGCCGCCGAGTGCCCGCCCGCCATGAGCGCCCAGCACACGTGGGTCGCGCCAGGGTGTTCTGCGCGCAGCCCGGCCACACGCGCCAAAGCGGCAGCGCGGTCGGCCACCGGCTCCACGCAGCCGATGAAGCGGCTCTTCTTGAGGGTCAGGTCGCTGTGGACGGGGGCGGTCAGGGTGAAGGGCATGGCCGCTTGAGCATAGCCTTGGCCACTGGTCGCGACGCCGGTCTGAAATTGACGTTTACGTAAACGTCAACGTAGAATCCAGGGCTTCCCCCCACGCACCGAGAACGCCGTGAGCCTGCCCACCTTCGAGCCCCGCAACCCCGACTTTGAAGCCCGCGTGCGCGAGAGCTTCGCCCGCCAGGCCGCCATGCGCACCTTGGGCGCCACGCTCGCCGTCGTCAAGCCCGGACGGGTGGAGATCACGCTGCCGTGGGCTGAGCCCCTGACCCAGCAACACGGCTTTCTGCACGCCGGCATGGTTGCCACGGGACTCGATTCGGCCTGTGGTTACGCCGGGTTCTCACTGATGGCGGCGGACGCGGCGGTGCTCACGATCGAGTTCAAGATCAACCTGCTGGCACCCGCCCAGGGCCAGAGCTTCCGCATGGTCGGCACGGTCATCAAGCCCGGGCGCACCGTCACGGTGTGCGAGGGGCATGCTTACGCCATCGACGGCGGACGCGAAAAACTGGTGGCCACCATGGGCTGCACGCTCATGGCCGTGGTCGGCCGCGACAACATCCAGGGCTGAAGCCCGCTTCCCTTTTCATCGGAGACAACACCCATGACCAACCTGCCCGGCCTCAATTTCCAGCTCGGTGAAGACATCGATGCCTTGCGCGACGCGGTGCGCGACTTTGCGCAAGCCGAGATCGCGCCGCGCGCGGCCGAGATCGACCAGAGCGACCAGTTCCCCATGGACCTGTGGCGCAAGATGGGCGATCTCGGCGTGCTCGGCATCACCGTGAGCGAGGAATACGGCGGTGCCAACATGGGCTACCTGGCCCACATGATCGCCATGGAAGAGATCTCGCGCGCCTCGGCCAGCGTGGGCCTCTCGTACGGCGCGCACAGCAACCTCTGCGTGAACCAGATCAAGCGCAACGGCAGCGACGCGCAGCGCCAGAAATACCTGCCCAGGCTCATCAGCGGCGAACACGTGGGCGCACTCGCCATGAGCGAGCCGGGCGCGGGCAGCGACGTGATCAGCATGAAGCTGAAAGCCGAAGACAAGGGGGGCTACTACCTGCTCAACGGCAGCAAGATGTGGATCACCAACGGGCCCGATGCCGACACCATGGTGGTCTACGCCAAGTCCGAGCCCGAGATGGGTGCGCGTGGCGTCACGGCCTTCATCGTCGAGAAAGGCATGAAAGGCTTCAGCACCGCGCAGAAGCTCGACAAGCTCGGCATGCGCGGAAGCCACACCGGCGAGATGGTGTTCAACAACGTGGAAGTGCCGGTCGAGAACATCCTGGGTGGCCTGAACAACGGCGCCAAGGTGCTCATGAGCGGCCTGGATTACGAGCGCGCCGTGCTCACCGGCGGGCCACTGGGCATCATGCAGGCCGTCATGGACAACATCGTCCCCTACATCCACGACCGCAAGCAGTTCGGCCAGAGCATCGGCGAATTCCAGCTCATCCAGGGCAAGGTGGCCGACATGTACACCGTGTTGCAGGCCGGTCGCTCGTTCGCCTACACGGTGGCGAAAAACCTCGACCTGCTCGGCGCCGAACACGTGCGCCAGGTGCGCAAGGACTGCGCCTCCGTCATCCTGTGGTGCGCCGAAGAGGCGACCAAGATGGCCGGCAACGGCATCCAGATCTTCGGTGGCAACGGCTACATCAACGAATACCCGCTGGGTCGCCTCTGGCGCGACGCCAAGCTCTACGAGATCGGCGCCGGCACCAGCGAGATCCGCCGCATGTTGATCGGCCGTGAACTTTTCGCGGAGACCTGCTAACTTCAGTGGCTTCCCGGCGCGAGTGCGCACCCCCTGGCCGCGTCGCCACCCCTGAGAACACCGCATGACCTCGCACCTGCAAAACCTGTTTGACCACAACCGCGCCTGGGCCGCCGAGATGGTGGCCGCGCGCCCGACTTTTTTCACCGAGCTGCTCAAGCAGCAAAGTCCGCGCTACATGTGGATCGGATGCTCCGACAGCCGCGTGCCGGCCAACCAGATCACCGGTCTGGCGCCGGGCGAGGTGTTCGTGCACCGCAACGTGGCCAACGTGGTCGTGCCCACCGACCTCAATTGCCTGTCGACCATCCAGTACGCGGTGGACGTGCTCAAGGTCGAGCACCTGATGGTGGTCGGCCACTACGGCTGTGGTGGTGTGCTGGCCGCGCTCAAGGATGTGCGCGTGGGGCTGGCCGACAACTGGCTGCGCCACATCAAGGACGTGCGCGACCGCCATGCCGGGCTGATCGACGGCCTGCCCGATCACCGCCGAGCCGACGCGCTGTGTGAGCTCAATGCGATCGAACAGGTGATGAACGTGGCCCAGACCACGGTGGTGCAGGATGCCTGGGCGCGCGGCCAGGCGCTCACGCTGCACGGCTGGGTGTATGGCCTGAGCGACGGCTTGCTGAAGGACCTGTTGATCACGGCCGAGGGCTCGCAGGGACTGGATGCCATTTACCGTGCGGCCGTGGATGGCGTGACGGCACGGCACTTCGGCTGAACACCAACGGCGCCATGCTCCCCCAGCGCCTCGACTCGACACTGGCCTACGCCATCGCCAAGGCCATGATGGACGGTTTCAACCGGCACTACCGGCTGTTCCGCACCGAGTCGGCGCGCGCCAAACACCGCTTCGAGACGCGCGACTGGCTGGGCCAGCAGCGCGCGCAGCGCGAGCGCATCGAGTTCTACGACCTGCGGGTCAAGGAATGCGTGATGCGGCTCATGAAGGAATTCGGCGCCGACGAACAACCCATGGACGTGTGGGAGCAGGTCAAGCTGCACTACATCGGCCTGCTGGTGAATCACCACCAGCCCGAGCTGGCAGAGACCTTCTTCAACTCGGTCACCACCAAGATCCTGCAGCGCGCCTACTTCCAGAACGATTTCATCTTCGTGCGCCCGGCGGTCTCCACCGAGTACATCGAGAACGAGGAGCCCAGCGCGAAGCCCACCTACCGCTGCTACTACCCCACCGCCGAGACCATGCGGGCCGAGGCCTTGCGCATGCTCCAGGACTTCGCCCTGCGCGTGCCGTTCGAGAACCTGGAGCGCGACGCCGAGCTGGTGCTCGGTGCGATGAAGCAGCACTTCGATCATGTGAAGCTGCGCGCCAACTTCCAGTTCCAGGTGCTCTCGGGCCTGTTCTTCCGCAACAAGGGCGCGTATGTGGTCGGCAAGATCATCAACGGCTTCCAGGAGGTGCCGTTTGCCCTGCCCATCCTGCACAACACCGACGGCAAACTGGTGGTGGACGCCGCGCTCTTCGGCGAGGACGACCTGCTGATCCTGTTCAGCTTTGCGCGCGCCTACTTCATGGTCGACATGGAGATCCCGAGCGCCTATGTGCAGTTCTTGCGCAGCATGATGCCGCGCAAGCCGCGCGCCGAGTTCTACAACGCGCTGGGCCTGGCCAAGCAGGGCAAGACGCTGTTCTACCGCGACTTCCTCTTCCACATGCGGCACTCCACCGACAAGTTCCGCATTGCGCCCGGCATCAAGGGCATGGTCATGCTGGTGTTCGATCTGCCGAGTTTTCCGTTCGTGTTCAAGGTCATCAAGGACTTCTACCCACCGCAGAAGGACACCTCGCGCGAGCAGATCCGCGGCAAGTACCTGCTGGTCAAGCAGCACGACCGCGTGGGCCGCATGGCCGACACGCTGGAGTTCTCAGAGGTGGGTTTTCCGCGCAACCGCTTCACCGACGAGCTGATCGCCGAGATCCAGAAGTTCGCGCCCAGCCAGCTCGAGATCAGCGACCGCGACGGCGATGGCGACATCGAGGTGGTGCTCAAGCACTGCTATATCGAGCGCCGCATGATTCCGCTCAACATCTACCTGCGGGAAGCGTTCGACGCGCTGCAGGTGCAGGCCGCCGACCCCACGGCCCTGGCGCAGATCGAGCGCGCGGTGGTCGAATACGGCAACGCCATCAAGGACCTGGTGGCCGCCAACATCTTTCCTGGCGACATGCTGTGGAAGAACTTCGGCATCACCCGCCACGGCAAGGTCGTGTTCTACGACTACGACGAAATCGAATACATCACCGACTGCAACTTTCGCCGCGTGCCCGAGCCGCGCACCGCGGAGGAGGAAATGTCGGGCGAGGTCTGGTACACGGTCGGCAAGCGCGACGTGTTCCCCGAGACCTTCGGCCCCTTCCTGCTCGGCAACGATGCCGTGCGCGAGGTCTTCATGAAGCACCACGCCGACCTGCTCGATGCCGCCTTCTGGCAGGCGAACAAGGAGCGCATCGCCGCCGGCCATGTGCACGACGTTTTCCCCTACGAGCGCGATCGGCGGTTTCTTGCCCATGCGCTCGCCTGAAACCCTTTTTTGTCCTCAGCTTTTCAAGGAGATTCACCATGTCCCAAGACCCCATCGTCATCGTCGGCGCCGCCCGCACCCCCATGGGCTCGTTCCAGAGCGACTTCGCCAGCCTGTCTGCCCACGACCTGGGCGGTGCCGCCATCAAGGCGGCGGTCGAGCGCGCCGGCGTGAACCCGGAAACGGTCGATGAAGTGCTGTTCGGCAACTGCCTGATGGCTGGCCAGGGCCAGGCCCCGGCGCGCCAGGCCGCGTTCAAGGGCGGGCTGCCGAAATCGGCCGGCGCCGTCACGCTCTCCAAGATGTGCGGTTCGGGCATGAAGGCCACCATGCTGGCGCACGACATGATCGTCGCCGGCAGCGCCACCGTGATGGTGGCTGGCGGCATGGAAAGCATGACCAACGCACCCTACCTGCTGCAAAAGGGCCGCGGCGGTTACCGCATGGGCCACGACAAGATCTTCGACCACATGATGCTCGACGGTCTGGAAGACGCCTACGAGGCCGGCCGCTCCATGGGCACCTTTGGTGAAGACTGCGCGGCCAAGTACAGCTTCACCCGCGAGCAGCAGGACGCCTTCGCCATCGCGTCGGTCACGCGCGCCAAGGCGGCCACCGAGAGCGGCGCGTTTGCCACCGAGATCACCCCCGTGACGGTGAAAGACCGCAGCGGCGAGCGCGTGGTGTCCACCGACGAAGGCCCGGGCAAGGTCAAGCTCGACAAGGTCACCAGCCTCAAGCCCGCGTTCAAGAAGGACGGCACCATCACCGCGGCGTCCAGCTCGTCCATCAACGACGGCGCGGCCGCGCTGGTGCTCATGCGCCAGTCCACCGCGCAGCAGCTGGGTTGCAAGCCGCTGGCGCGCATCGTGGCCCACAGCACCCACGCGCAGGAGCCCAACTGGTTTGCCACCGCTCCGGTGGGTGCCACGCAGAAGCTGCTGGCAAAAACCGGCTGGAGCGTGGCCGACGTGGACCTGTGGGAAATCAACGAAGCCTTTGCCGTCGTGCCCATGGCGCTCATGACCGAGCTGAGCATTCCGCACGAGAAGGTCAACGTCAACGGCGGCGCCTGCGCCCTGGGCCACCCCATCGGCGCCAGCGGCGCGCGCATCCTGGTCACGCTGATTCACGCGCTGCAGGCGCGCGGCGGCAAGAAGGGCGTGGCCACCTTGTGCATCGGTGGCGGCGAAGCCACGGCCATGGCGATTGAATTGATGTAACACCCCCGCGCCGCCTTCGGTGTCACCCCCTCAAGGGGGCGCCACCAGCGGCCCGGCAAAGCCGGTTCCGCGGTAGCCCTGGTGTAAACACCCTTCACTCCATGAACACCATTCTTGTGATCGGCGCGTCGCGCGGCATCGGCCTCGAGTTCGCGCGCCAGTACCTCGCCGCAGGCGAGCGCGTGATCGCCACCGCGCGCGACGATGCCGGCCTGCAACGCCTGCGCGAGCTTGGCGCCGAGCCACTGCGCCTGGACGTGGCCGACCCGGCCAGCGTGAGCGGCCTGGCCTGGTCGCTCGATGGGCAGGAGATCGGCGTGGCGCTGTACGTCGCGGGCGTGTACGACACCAGCGACGCGCAGACCCCACCCACCCGCGAGGCCTTCGATCGCGTGATGCACACCAATGTGCTGGGTGCCATGCAGGCCATGCCGCAGGTGCTGCCGGCGGTCGAAGCGGCCCGCGGCGTGTTCGGCGTGCTCTCCAGCGGCATGAGCCAGATCGGCGACGTCTCCGCCAGCAACGCCTGGCTCTACCGCGTGAGCAAGGCCGCGCTCAACATGGCCCTGGTCAGCGCCCGCCACAGCTACCCGGCGGCCACCTGCGTCGCGCTCGACCCGGGCTGGGTGCGCACCGACATGGGCGGCGGCTCGGCACCCTTGACGGCCGAGCGCAGCGTGGCCGACCTGCGCCGCACGATTGCCGCCCTCACCCCCGACGACAATGGCCGCCTCATCCACCGCGATGGCCGGCGTGCCACCACCTGGTGAACCCCTCGAAAGACGCTCCATGCCACTCAACCAAGACCAACTCATGATCCGCGACGCGGTCCGCAGCTTTGCCCAGGAGCAGCTCTGGCCGAACGCGGCGAAGTGGGACAAGGAACACCACTTTCCGGCAGACGTGCACCAGGGGCTGGCGGAGCTCGGCGCCTACGGCATCTGCGTGCCCGAGGCGCTGGGTGGCGCGGGGCTGGACTATGTGACGCTGGCCGTGGTGCTGGAAGAAATTGCGGCCGGTGACGGCGGCACCAGCACCGCGATCTCTGTCACCAACTGCCCGGTCAACGCAATCCTGATGCGCTACGGCAATGCGCAGCAGCAGGAGCAGTGGCTGCGCCCACTGGCCGCCGGCCAGATGCTCGGCGTGTTCTGCCTGACCGAGCCGCACGTGGGCTCGGACGCCTCGGCCCTGCGCACGACGGCGGTGAAGCAGGGTGACGAGTACGTCATCAACGGCGTCAAGCAGTTCATCACCAGTGGCAAGAACGGGCAACTGGCGATCGTGATCGCGGTGACGGACAAGGGCGCCGGCAAGAAAGGCATGAGCGCCTTCGTCGTCCCCACCAGCACCCCGGGTTATGTGGTCGCGCGGCTGGAAGACAAGCTCGGCCAGCACAGCAGCGACACCGCGCAGATCAACTTCGACAACTGCCGCATCCCGGCCGACAACCTGATCGGCGCCGAAGGGGAGGGCTACAGGATCGCGCTCTCGGCACTTGAAGGCGGGCGCATCGGCATTGCCGCGCAAAGCATCGGCATGGCGCGCAGCGCCTTCGACTGCGCGCTGGCCTATTCGAAAGAGCGCGAAAGTTTTGGCCAACCGATCTTCAACCACCAGGCGGTGGGTTTTCGACTGGCCGACATGGCCACGCAGATCGAAGCAGCCCGCGCGCTCACGCACCACGCCGCCGCGCTGCGCGACGCGGGCCAGCCCTGCCTGAAGGAAGCCGCGATGGCCAAGCTGTTTGCCAGCGAGATGGCCGAAGCCGTGTGCACCGCCGCCATTCAGGTGTTCGGCGGCTACGGCTACGTGAGCGACTTTCCGGTGGAACGCATTTACCGGGACGTGCGGGTGTGCCAGATCTACGAAGGCACCTCCGACATTCAGAAGATCATCATTCAAAGAGCGTTGTGACCCCCTGCGCCGTGTTCGGCGCGAAATGTCTTGCACGCAGGATGCCGTGGAACCGGCTTTGCCGGGCCACAGGCATCGCCCCCTGGGGGGTGACGCCGCAGGCGGCGCGGGGGGTACCATCGCCCACCATGAACATCATCATCCTGGGTGCCGGCCGAGTCGGCGAAAGCGTCGCGGAGAGCCTGGTCTCCGAACAGAACGACATCACCGTGATCGACATGGATCCGGCCCGCCTGCGGCTCCTGGAGGAGCGGATCGACCTGCGTGGCGTGGTGGGCAACGGCATCCAGCCCTCCGTGTTGCGCGAAGCGGGCGCCAAGGACGCCGACATGGTGATCGCCTGCGCCGCCAACGACGAAACCAACCTGGTGGTGTGCAAGGTGGCGCACGACATCTTCAACGTGCCCAGCACCATCGCCCGGCTGCGCTCACCCGAATTCGCCGAGGGCGACGAACTGCTGGGCCGCAACGGTTTTGCGGTGGACCATGTGATCTGCCCCGAAGAGTCGGTCACGCGCTACATCCACCAGCTCATCAGCTACCCCGAAGCCCTGCAGGTGCTGGAGTTCGCCGATGGCCGCGCCAGCCTGATCGCGATCCGTGCCACGCACGGCGGCTCGCTGGTGGGCCACACCATCGGCGAATTCCGCGAACGCTTCCCCCACGCCGAGATGCGCGTGGTGGCGCTGTACCGGCTCGACACCGAGATGGAAGCCACCAAGACCACCCGCATCCTCGCGGGCGACGAGGTGTTCGTGCTGGCCGACACGCAAAAGATCCGCTACGTGCTGGGTGCCATCCACAACATCGACAAACCGGTGCGCCGCATCATGATCGCTGGCGGTGGCAAGGTCGGGCTGCGCCTGGCGCGTTCGCTGGAAGGCCAGTGCCAGGTGAAGATCATCGAGCACTACAAGGCCCGCTGCGAATACCTGGCCAGTCAGTTGCCCTCCAGCATGCTCATCCTCAACGGCGATGGCGCCGACGAAGACCTGCTGCTGGAGGAAAGCGTGGGCGAGATGGACATGTTTCTCGCGCTCACCAGCGACGACGAGGACAACATCATGTCGGCCATGCTGGCCAAGCGCATGGGCGCCGGGCGCGTCATGGCCCTGATCAACCGCCGTGCCTACGCCGACATGATGCAGGGCAGCACCATCGACATCGCGATTTCGCCTTCCCAGACCGTCATCGGTGAACTGCTCACGCACCTGCGCCGCGGCGACGTGGCGGCCGTGCACAGCCTGCGGCGCGGTGCGGCCGAGGCGCTCGAAGGCATTGCGCGTGGCGACGTGAAGACCAGCAAGCTGGTGGGTCGCAAGGTGGAAGAGCTCAAGCTGCCCAAGGGCGTTCGCATCGGCGCCATCGTGCGTGGCGAAGGGAGCCGATCGGAAGTGCTCATGCCCCACCACGACACCGTCATCCAGACCGATGACCACATCATCATGTTCATCCCGAACAAGCGCCTGGTGCGCGAGGTCGAAAAGCTGTTCCAGGTCGGCGCCACCTTCTTCGGCTGAAACCGAAAGCTGCCTTCATGCCATTGCTGCGCATCTTTCCTGTGCTGGGCGCCATCTTGATGGTGTTCTCCCTCACCCTGCTTGTCCCCTGGCTGGTTTCCTGGTTGTCGCAGGACGGCGCCCAGGCGGCTTACTTGCCGGCCGTGGCCGTCACCTTTGTCGTTGGCCTGCTGATACGCAGCGCCGTGTTCAAGGTGGGTCGCAAGGTGGAGTTGCAGACGCGCGACGGCATCTTGCTGGTGGGGCTGGTCTGGACGCTGCTGCCGCTGTTTGCCAGCCTGCCGCTGCTGCTGTATTTTGGCCAGACGGCCACCCCCATCAGCTGGACCGACGCCTACTTCGAGGCCATCTCTGGCCTGACCACCACCGGTGCCACCGTGCTCAGCGGGTTGGATGCCTTGCCCGGTTCGATCAACCTGTGGCGCTGTTTCCTGCAGTGGCTCGGTGGCATGGGCATCCTGGTGCTGGCCGTGGCGATCCTGCCCATGCTGGGCGTGGGCGGCAGCCAGTTGTTTCGCGCCGAGGCCACCGGCCCGATGAAAGACGCCAAGCTCACACCGCGCATCACCGAAACCGCCAAGGGCCTGTGGACCGTGTACTGCCTGCTGTCGGCCGCCTGCGTGTTCGCCTACTGGTTGGGCGGCATGACACCACTGGATGCCTGGGCGCACATGTTCACCACCATGAGCCTGGGCGGCCTGTCGTCGCACGACAGCAGTTTCGGCTACTTCCAGTCACCCACGCTGGAGTGGGTGGCGATCTTCTTCATGCTGGTGGCCAGCTGCAACTTTGCGCTGTACTTCGTGGCCATGGCCAAGCGCCACCCCGGGCGCATCTGGCGCGACGCCGAGTGGCGTGGCTCCATGATCCTGCTGTTGGGTTCCAGCGTGTTGGTTGCCGCGCTGCTGCTGGCCAAGGGCACCATGACCGATCCCCTGGAGACCTTGCGGGTGGCCCTGTTCAACGTGATCTCCATCGGATCGACCACCGGTTATTCGACGGTGGACTACACCACCTGGCCGGTGTTCGCGCCCTTGTTCATGATCCTGCTGTCGGGCGTGGCCACCAGCGCAGGCTCCACCGGCGCAGGCATCAAGATGGCGCGCGTGCTCATTCTGCTCAAGCAGGCGAAGCGGGAGATGTCGCGCATCATCCATCCACGCGCGGTGTATCCCGTGCACCTCGGGGGCCATGTGGTGAGCACCGGCACGCTGCTGTCGGTGCTGGGCTTCATGCTGGTTTACGGCGGCACCATCATCGGGCTGACCTTGTTGTTGCTGGTCTCCGATCTGCCGTTCGACACCGCGTTCTCGGCGGTGGTGGCCAGTGTGAACAACATGGGCCCTGGTCTCAACGAGGTGGGGCCGGCGGGCAACTTCCAGGGATTGACCGATTTCCAGACCTGGGTGTGTGCCGTGGCCATGTTGCTGGGCCGGCTGGAAATGCTGTCGTTCCTCGTGCTGTTCACCCCCGGCTTCTGGCGCAAATAGACGTCACATGCTGTTCACCCTGTTGCCCGTCCTCTCGGTGTTCTCGCGCATCCTGCTGGCGTTTGCGCCGGCCTTCCTCGTGCCGCTGGCCTGGGCCTGGTTTCTGGACGCCCGGCACCACGCGCTGGTGTGGGCGTACGGCTTCGCCTTCACCACCGTCTGCGGTCTGATCCTGTGGCGGGCCACCCACCGGTTCCGCCGCGAATTGCAGGCCAAGGACGGTTTCCTGCTGGTCAACCTGGTCTGGATGCTGCTGCCCGCGTTCGCCGCGGTGCCGCTCATGTTCACCGTGCCCGACATCAGCTGGACAAAGGCGTATTTCGAAGCCATGAGCGCGCTCACGGCCACCGGTTCGACCGCCTTGTCCGGGCTCGACGAGCTGCCGGTGTCGGTCAACGTCTGGCGCTGCTTCCTTCAATTGCTGGGCGGCCTGGGCATCATGCTGCTGGTGGTGGCGGTGTTGCCGATGTTGGGTCTGGGCGGGGTGCAGCTCTACCGCGCGGAGACGCCCGGGCCCATGAAGGACACCAAGTTCACCCCGCGCATTTCCGAAACCGCGCGTGGCCTGTGGGGGGTGTACGTGCTGTTTTCAGTGGCCTGCATGGTGGCCTACCGCTGGGCCGGCATGAGCTGGGCCGACGCCTTCATGCACATGTGCACCACCATGGGCCTGGGCGGCTTCTCGTCGCACGATGCCAGCTTTGGCTATTGGGATTCGCCGAAGATCGAGGCTGTGGCCACGGTCTTCATGACGCTGGCCGGTGTGAGCTTCATGCGCTATTTCATCGTGTTGCGCCAGCGTTCGCTGCGCCCGCTCACCCGCGACCGCGAAATTCGCACCTACGTCACCGTGCTGGTGGCGTCCGTGGTGTTGGTGGCCTTCCTGCTGACAGCGCAGGGCGTGATCGCCGGTTTCCCCGAGGCGCTGCGAACCAGTGCCTTTCACGTGGTGTCGGTGGCCACCACCACGGGCTATGCCTCCACCGACTACGCGCGGTGGCCGGTGTTTGCACCCGTGCTGCTCATGTTCCTGGGCTGTTTCGTGTCGTGCGCGGGATCCACCGGCGGCGGCATCAAGCTGGTGCGCATGGTGCTGCTGATCAAGCAGGCGCGGCGCGAGCTGGTGCGCATCGTGCATCCGCGCGTGGTCAATCCCGTCACGCTGGGCGGCGCCATCATGCCCGCGTCGGTCATGACCGCCGTGCTGGGGTACATGCTGATCTACGGCGCGGCCACCATGGGCCTGACCATGCTGCTGCTGTTCACCGGACTGGACATCGTGACCTCGTTCTCGGCCGTGGTCGCCACGGTCAACAACATCGGTCCCGGTCTGGGCGATGTGGGGCCGGCGAGCAACTTCGGCGTGCTCAACGAGTTCCAGATCTGGGTGTTGACGTTTGCGATGCTGCTGGGCCGACTTGAGCTGTTGACGGTGTTGGTTTTGTTCACGGGCCACTTCTGGAGGAAGTAGGCCCGCCCCCGCGCCGCGCTTTCAGCGCGTCACCCCCTCAAGGGGGCGATGCCTGCGGCCTGGCAGAGCCAGTTCCGCGGCATCCTGGGTTTGGGGGCACTTCACTCGCGCGTTTCAGCCTCGCGCCGGAATGGCGAGGCCCTTGATCACCGCGGGGCGCGCACCGAAGGCTTCCAGCACGCGTGCGAGTTCGGGGAAGTCCTGGAAGCCCACGATCTCGCCCGCGCCGTAGAAGCCCACCAGGTTGCGCACCCAGGGCCAGATCGCGATGTCGGCGATGGAGTAGTCCGCGCCCATGATCCACTCGCGCCCGGCCATGCGCTGGTTCAGCACCGCCAGCAGTCGCTTGGTTTCGCTCACGTAACGGTCGCGCGGCCGCTTGTCCTCAAAGTCCTTGCCGGCGAATTTGTGGAAGAAGCCGAGCTGCCCGAACATGGGGCCCACGCCCCCCATCTGGAACATCAGCCACTGCAGCGTCTCGTAGCGCGCGGCCGGGTCCTGCGGCAGGAACTTCCCGGTCTTCTCGGCGAGGTACACCAGGATGGCGCCCGACTCGAACAATGCCAGTGGCTGGCCGCCCGGACCGTCGGGGTCGATGATGGCCGGGATCTTGTTGTTCGGGTTCAGCGAGAGGAAGGCCGGCGACGTCTGGTCGTTGGTGTCGAAGCTCACCAGGTGCGGCTCGTAGGGCAGGCCGGTTTCCTCCAGCATGATCGAGACCTTCACGCCGTTGGGCGTGGGCAGCGAATACAGCTGCAGGCGCTCGGGATGCTGTGCGGGCCACTTCTGCGTGATGGGGAATCTGTCGAGAGATGTCATGAATGCCTTTCCTGAATGAGAGCCGCATTGAACACCCGTCCCGCATGACCCGGGCTCTGCAAGGGCATCGATAATTCCGTATCCACCGGAGACAAGACATGCCGATCATCAAAGGCTCCCAGGCGCTCGTGGCTGAGGCCAGCGCACAGATCACCACCTACAGCGTGGCCGAGATCCAGGCCCGTCTGGCAGCGGGCGATGCGCGCCTGCAGCTGGTCGACATCCGCGATGTTCGCGAGCTTGAGCGCGAAGGCACGGCGGTGGGTGCGCTGCACGCGCCGCGCGGCATGCTCGAGTTCTGGGTCGACCCGGCCTCGCCGTATTTCAAGCCCGTGTTTGCCGACGAAGGCCGCGAGTTCGTGCTCTTTTGCGGTGCCGGCTGGCGCAGCGCGCTGGCCACCAAGACCCTGCAGGACATGGGCATGACCAACGTGGCCCACATCGACGGCGGCTTCACCGACTGGGTGACGCAGGGCGCGCCGGTGGAGACGCTGGAGCAACGCAAGGCGAAGAAGGCCGGATGAAAGAAGCATGCCCCTGCGGGCTCGGTGCGGCCTTCGAGGCTTGCTGCGGCCGCTACATGGGCACGGGTGTGGCCACCCCCGACGCCGAATCGCTCATGCGCTCGCGATACACCGCCTTCGTGCGTGGCGACGCGGCGCATCTGCTGGCCACCTGGCACGCGAGCACGCGGCCACGCACGCTGGAGCTGGAGCCGGGCCTGAAGTGGCTGGGCCTGGAGGTGAAACGGCACACGCCCCTGGACGCCGCCCGTGCCGAAGTGGAGTTCGTCGCGCGATCGAGGCTGCAGGGCCGCGGACAACGCCTGCACGAGCGCAGCCGCTTCGTGTGCGAGGAAGGACATTGGTTATATGTGGATGGAGATCTCTTGTGACGCAGTTCGACGGTGTTCTCTTTGATTGCGACGGTGTGCTCGTGGACAGCGAACCCATCACCAACGGTGTGCTGCGCGAGGTGCTCAACGAGAGCGGCTGGGCGCTCACGCAGGCCGAGTGCATGCAGATCTTCATCGGCAAGGCGGTGCGCGACGAGCGTGCGCGCATCGAGGCCGAAACCGGAAAACCGCTGACGGAGGAATGGATGCAGGCTTTCTATGCGCGGCGCAACGCGCGCCTGCTGGCCGAGCTCAAGGCCGTCGACGGGGTTCACGAGGCGGTGGCCCAGCTGCACGGCCGCGTCGGCGGTCGCATCGCCTGCGCTTCGGGCGCCGATCGGGCCAAGGTGGTGATGCAGCTGGAGCACGTGGGCCTGGCGAGCTGGTTTGGCGACGCGGTCTTCAGCGGGCACGACCTGCCGCGCTCAAAACCCGCGCCCGACGTCTACCTGGCCGCTGCCGCGCACCTGGGCGTGGACCCGAGGCGTTGTCTGGTCATCGAAGACACGGCACCCGGCGCACAGGCCGGTCTGGCCGCCGGCGCCACGGTGTGGGGGTACTGCCCCGAGGGCCATGGCCGGGCGTTCCAAGGCCTGGCGGTCGCGCGCGTGTTCAGCCACATGCGCGAGTTGCGCGTCTGACCCATCAGGTCTTGCCGGAGCGCGTGTCCCACTTCAGCAGATGCCGTGGAACTGGCTCCGCCAGGCCACAGGCATCGCCCCATTGAGGGGGTCGCGCGCAGCGCGGCGGGGGTGCCTCACTCCCCCCGCCAATCGCCGGGTGACTGCCCCGTCCAGCCCTTGAAGGCGCGGATGAAACTCTTCTCGTTCTGAAAGCCCGCCGCCTCGGCCACCTGCTTGATCGGGCGCTTCGTGCGCAGCAACAGCTCGGTGGCGCGCTGCCGACGCACCTCGTCCTTCAGGCCCTGCAGCGATGCGCCTTCGTCCTTCAGCTGGCGGTGCAAGGTGCGCGGCGAGGTGTTGAGCAGCGCGGCGAGGTCGTTGGCGTTGTGGGCGTCTTGCGGTCGACTGGCCAGCACCTGGCGCACGCGCTGCACCAGCAGGCGGTCGCGCCGGTAGGAGCGCACGGTCAGGGGCAGGGCGCGCTGCAGCAACTGGTTCATGGCGGCTTCGTCGCGCCGCACAGGCAGGCTCAGGTAGCGGGCGTCGAAGTGGATGGCGGCGTGCTCCGCGCCGAATCGGGTGGGCCCGTCAAACAGCACGGCATAGGCCTCGGCATGCGGTGGCGCGGCGTAGGGAAACTGCGCACCCAGCAAAGCGATGCGCGAGTCCACATACCAGCTGGCCAGGCCGTGGATGTTGCGCAGCAACGAGACCGCGCAGAGTTCGGTCATCGGCCCGCGGTCGCGGTGCAGGTGCAGGACGATGCTGGCCACCTCGCCATCGACCTCCAGGGACAGTGTGGCATCGGGCGCCAGCAGGCCGTGGTGCCGGCACCAGCGCTTGAGCGCCACACCCAGCGTGGGGCTGGAGAGCGAAGCGCGGGCGAGCAGGCCGTAGCTGCCCCAGGGCAGAGCCCGTGCGAAACAGCCCAGGCCTTCGTCGTCGAGTTCGCGCATGGCCGCACCCGAGATCACCTCCATTTGTGTCGCGGTGATGCTGGCGGCGGGGTTCTTCAATTGTGCTGGCGGTATTTGTGCCTGCTCAAGCGCCTGTGCGGGGTTCATGCCACGCGCCTGATAGGCCAGCACCATGGCACGGATCAACGCCATGGGCGTGAGGGCCGGTCCGCCGAGCAGGCGGGTGGTATCGCTCAGTTGGGGCAGACGGCGGTGGACGGCTTGGGGCATACCCTGATTTTGAAGGGCGCTGGCAGCATTTGCAACCCAAGTGACCGACACGGGGTCAGCCCTATCCGCCAAAATGACCGCTTCCCCCACAGACAACCTGACAGGACCGCGACATGTCGACCCTGGAGACACAACTCAACGCCCGCTCCGCCGACTTTCAGGCCAACGCCGCCGCGATGCGCGCGGTGGTCGACGACCTGCGGGCGCAGGTGGCCAAGTCCACCTTTGGCGGCGGCGACGTCGCCCGGGCCCGGCACACCAAACGCGGCAAGCTGTTGCCGCGCGACCGCGTGCAGATGCTGCTGGACCCGGGCACGCCCTTCCTGGAGTTGAGCCCGCTGGCCGCTCTCAACATGTACCCCGACCGCGACGGCACCGACAGCGCGCCCTGCGCCGGCGTGATCACCGGCATCGGCCGCGTCAGCGGCGTGGACTGCCTCATCGTCTGCAACGACGCCACCGTCAAGGGCGGCACCTACTACCCGATGACGGTGAAGAAACACCTGCGGGCGCAGGAGGTGGCGATGCAGAACAACCTCACCTGCATCTACCTGGTGGACTCGGGTGGTGCCAATTTGCCCAACCAGGATGACGTGTTCCCCGATCGGGACCACTTCGGCCGCATCTTCTACAACCAGGCCAACATGAGTGCCAACGGCATCGCGCAGATCGCGGTCGTCATGGGCTCCTGCACGGCCGGCGGCGCGTATGTGCCTGCCATGAGCGACGAGACCATCATCGTCAAGAACCAGGGCACCATTTTTCTGGGCGGCCCACCGCTGGTGAAGGCCGCCATCGGCGAGATCGTCTCGGCCGAAGACCTGGGCGGTGGCGACGTGCACACGCGCCTCTCGGGCGTGGCCGACCACCTGGCGCAGAACGACGCGCACGCGCTGGCCTTGGCGCGCCAGGCGGTGGCCACGCTCAACAAGCGCAAGCTGGCCACGCAGGCGTTGCGTGAGCCGCGCGCACCGCTCTATCCCACCGAAGACATTTACGGCGTGATCCCGGTGGACACGCGCAAGCCCTACGACGTGCGCGAAATCATTGCCCGCATCGTCGATGGCAGTGAATTCCACGAGTTCAAGGCGCGCTATGGCGCCACGCTGGTGTGCGGCTTCGCGCACATCGAGGGCATGCCGATCGGCATCGTCGCCAACAACGGTGTGCTGTTCTCCGAGAGCGCGCAGAAGGGTGCGCACTTCATCGAACTGTGTTGCCAGCGCAAGGTGCCGCTGCTGTTCCTGCAGAACATCACCGGCTTCATGGTCGGCAAGAAATACGAAAGCGAAGGCATCGCTCGCCACGGCGCCAAGATGGTCACCGCCGTGGCCACGGCCCAGGTGCCCAAGTTCACCGTGATCATCGGCGGCAGCTACGGCGCCGGAAACTACGGCATGTGCGGTCGCGCCTACAGCCCGCGCTTCCTCTGGATGTGGCCCAACGCGCGCATTTGTGTCATGGGCGGCGAGCAGGCCGCCGGCGTGCTGGCCACCGTCAAGCGCGACGGCATCGAGGCGCGGGGAGGCACATGGAGTGCCGAGGAAGAGGCGGCCTTCAAACAGCCGGTGCTCGACCAGTTCGGGCGCCAGTCGCATCCCTACTACTCCAGCGCCCGCCTGTGGGACGACGGTGTGATCGACCCGGCCGACACGCGCCGCGTGCTCGGCCTGGCGCTCTCGGCCGCGCTCAACGCGCCGATCGGCGAACCGAAGTTTGGTGTTTTCAGAATGTGACGCCATGCAGGCGCACCAGCATTTCACCCAGCTCGCCCGCTACAACGTGTGGGCGACCGAGCGGCTGCTCGTTGCCATCGAACCGGTCAACGAGTTCGACTACCGGCGTGACCTGCGGCTGTTCTTCAAGAGCATCCACGGCACGCTCAACCACCTGCTGGTGGGCGAGCACATGCTGTGGCAGCGGCGCTTCGCGCGCGGCGAATCGCCGAAGCTGGAACTGGACCTGGAAGCCGAGCCCGAGCGCGACCGCCTTGCCCAGGCCTTGAAGGGCGGCGCCAAGGTGTGGGAGCCGTTGATTGCCAGCTGGCCCGCCGAGCGCTTCGACGGCAAGCTCGACTACACCAACACGCGTGGCCAGGCCATGAGCCTGCCGTTCGCCGCCACGCTGGCTCACGTGTTCAACCATGGCACGCACCACCGGGGCCAGATCAGCGCAGCGCTCACCATGCTGGGCCAACCCGCACCCGTGCTGGACCTGGTGTATTTCCTGCAGCAGACGGCTTGAGCCTCACGACAACAACAAACGAGACAAACCCATGAGTGCCACCATCTACGACAACCCCGACCACGAACTGCTGCGCGACCAGGTGGCACGTTTTCTCGAGCGCGAAGTGGAGCCGCACGCAGCCGCGTGGGAAGAGACCGGCATGGTGCCGCGCGATGTGTTGCGCCGCATGGGCCAGGCGGGTCTGCTCGGCATCGCCTTCGAGAGCGAATACGGTGGCGCCGACGCCGACGCGTTGACCAACCTGGTGTTCGCCGAAGCGTTGTCGCAAAGCACCTTCGCCGGTTTCATCATCACCGTGCTCGTGCACACCGACATGGCTGGCCCTCACCTGCACCACGCCGGCACGCCGGCGCAGAAAGCGAAATACCTGCCCAAGGTGACATCGGGCGAGCTGATCACCGCGGTGGGCATCAGCGAGCCGGGCGCCGGCTCGGATGTGGCCGGCATGCGCACCACTGCCAAGCGTGTCAGCGATGGCGAGGGCGATGGGTGGGTGATCAACGGCACCAAGATGTTCATCACCAACGGCGTGCACGGCGACCTGTACTTCGTGGCCGCCAAGACCGGCACGGCGCGGCACGACATGTCGATGTTCATCGTCGAAAAAGGCACGCCGGGCTTCACCGTCGGACGCGCGCTCAAGAAGACCGGCTGGCTCTCCAGCGACACGGCCGAACTCGTCTTTGACAACGTTCGCGTCCCGGCCGCGAACCTGCTGGGCGAAGAGGGCAAGGGCTTCTATTCGGTGATGAAGAACTTTCAGACCGAGCGCATTGCGCTGGGCGCCATGGCCATCGGCCACTGCACGCAGGCCCTCAGGATCACGCTGGACCATGTGCGCCAGCGCCAGGCCTTTGGCGCCACGCTGTGGGACCAGCAGACCATCCGCCAGCGTCTCTCGATGCTCGACGCCAAGGTGCGCGCGGCGCGGCAGTTCATGTACCACTGCGCCTGGAGCGTGACCCAGGGTCACGACATCGTGCAGGAAGTCTCCATGCTCAAGGCGCTCACCGGCGAGCTGGTCAACGAGGTGGTGCAGACCTGCCAGCAGTTCCACGGCGGCATGGGCTTCATCCGCGAGACCGCCATTGAGCGCCTGTGGCGCGACGCGCGTGTGCTGGCCATCGGCGGTGGGGCCACCGAAGTGATGCTCGAAGAAGTAGCGAAAAGGTACTGACCATGACGAACGTGCTTGATGTGACCCGACCGAACCCGCACGTGGCGCGCGTGTGGCTCAACCGCCCCGACGTGCGCAATGCGTTCAACGACGACGTGATCGCCGCGCTCACCGAGACCTTCACCGGCCTGTCGAAGGACGAAGAACTACGCGTGGTGGTGCTCGGGGCGCACGGCAAGGCCTTCTGCGCCGGCGCCGACCTGAACTGGATGAAGACCATGGCCGGCTACAGCTGGGACGAGAACCGCGCCGATGCGCAAAAGCTCGCCGACATGCTGTGGACGCTGGACCAGTGCCCGGTGCCGGTGGTGGGCCGCATCCAGGGCGACTGCTACGCCGGGGGCATGGGGCTGGCCGCCATCTGTGACGTGCTGGTGGCCGTCGAGGGCGCCACCTTCTGCCTGTCCGAGGCACGCCTGGGCCTGCTGCCCGCGACCATCAGCCCCTACGTGGTGCGCGCCTTGGGGGAACAGGCTTCGCGCCGCTACATGGTCACGGCCGAGCGCTTTTCGGCGGTGCGCGCACACGCGCTGGGCATGGTGCACGAACTCGCCACACCGGAGGCGCTGGACGCCCGGGTCGACGAGATCGTGGCCACCCTGGTGGCCAACGGCCCGAAGGCCGCGCGCGAATGCAAGCGCCTGGTGCGCGACGTGAGCGGTGTGCCCATCACCGCCGAGTTGCGCGGCGAGACCGCGCGCCGCATCGCCGACATCCGCGCCAGCGACGAGGGCCGCGAAGGCCTGCAGTCCTTCCTGGGCAAGCGCGCACCCGGCTGGCTGCCACCGGCCTGATCGACCATGGCGGAAACCCTCGCCTCCCTGGGAACGCCCGAGCTGCTGGCCCTGGCCGGGGCGCTCGGCTGGGCCAGCGGGTTCCGTCTCTACGCGGTGGTGTTTCTGGTGGGCGCGGCCGGCGCGCTGGGCTGGATGGAGCTGCCCGCCGGTCTGCAGGTGCTGCAGCACCCCGCCTTGCTGGGGGCCAGCGGCTTCATGCTCTTCGTCGAGTTTTTCGCCGACAAGATCCCGGTGGTCGACTCCCTGTGGGACATGGTCAACAGCGTGGTGCGCATCCCCGCCGGCGCCGCGCTGGCGGCCGGCGTGTTCGGTGCCGACAGTGGTGCCATGGCCCTCGCCGCCGCGTTGCTGGGCGGCTCGCTCGCGGCCACCAGCCAGGCCGCCAAGACCACCACCCGCGCGGCCATCAACGCCTCGCCCGAACCGTTCTCCAACATCGCCATGAGCCTGGTCGAGGACGGCCTGGTGGTCGGCGCGGTGTGGCTGGCCACCCACCACCCCGTTGCCTTCGGCGTCCTGCTGGTCATCACCGTGGTGCTGATGTGGATCGTCACCTGGATGCTTTTCAAATTCCTGCGCGTGGTGTTCCGTCGCGCGCAGGGCTTCTTCTCCGGACCTGTCAAGGAAACCTGATGTTCACCAAAATCCTGATTGCCAACCGTGGAGAGATCGCCTGCCGTGTGGCGGCCACCGCCCGCCGGCTCGGCGTGCGCACCGTGGCCGTGTATTCCGACGCCGACGCCAGCGCCAAGCACGTGGCCGCTTGCGATGAGGCGGTGCACATCGGCGGCAGCGCGCCCAAGGAGAGTTACCTGCAGTGGGAGCGCATCATCGAGGCCGCGAAGGCCACCGGTGCACAGGCCATCCACCCCGGCTACGGTTTCCTGAGCGAGAACGATGCGTTCGCCAACGCCTGCGCCAACGCCGGCATCGCCTTCATCGGCCCGCCAGCCTCCGCCATCCTGGCCATGGGTCTGAAGGCCGAGTCCAAACAACTGATGGAAAAAGCCGGCGTGCCGCTGGTGCCCGGTTACCACGAGGCCGACCAGGACCCCGCCATGCTGCAGCACGAGGCCAACCGCATCGGTTACCCGGTGCTGATCAAGGCCAGCGCGGGCGGCGGCGGCAAGGGCATGCGCGCCGTGGACAAGGCGGAAGACTTTGCAGCGGCGCTCGCGAGCTGCCAGCGCGAGGCGCGCAACAGCTTCGGCAGCGACGCGGTGTTGATCGAAAAGTACGTGCAACGGCCGCGCCACATCGAGATCCAGGTGTTCGGCGACACGCACGGCAACTGCGTGTACCTGTTCGAGCGCGACTGCTCGGTGCAGCGCCGCCACCAGAAGGTGCTGGAAGAGGCGCCCGCGCCCGGCATGACGCCCGAGTTCCGCGCGCAGATGGGCGCGGCCGCGGTGGCCGCGGCCAAGGCGGTGAACTACGTGGGCGCCGGCACGGTGGAGTTCATCGTCGAACAGCCACCCGAAGGCGGCATGCGCTTCTACTTCATGGAGATGAACACGCGCCTGCAGGTCGAGCACCCGGTGACCGAAGCCATCACCGGGCTCGATCTGGTGGAGTGGCAGCTGCGCGTGGCCAGCGGCGAGCCGTTGCCGCTGAAGCAGGAAGACCTGCGCATTCACGGCCACGCGATCGAGGCGCGCATCTGCGCCGAAACGCCCGACAACAACTTTCTGCCCGCCACCGGCACGCTCACGGTCTACCGCAAGCCCGATTGCACCGCGTTTGAACGGGGCGTGGTGCGCGTGGACGACGGCGTGCGCGAGGGCGACACCATCAGCCCGTTCTACGACTCCATGGTCGCCAAGCTCATCGTGCATGGCGCCACGCGCGCGGAGGCCCTGGCGCGCATGGACGCGGCCCTGGCCGAGACGCGCATCGTCGGCTTGTCCACCAACGTGCAGTTCCTGCGCCACGTGGTCAACAGCCCGTCGTTCGCGCAGGCCAACCTGGACACCGCGCTGATCCCGCGCGAGGCCGCGGTGTTGTTCCACCAGGACAAGGTGGGCCTGGCGCTGGCGGTGGCCTCGGCCGTGGCGCAGACGCTGGTGGTCGAGCGTGCCGCGCAGGCCGCCGACCCGTTCTCGCGCCGCGACGGCTGGCGTCCGCACGGGCTCACCGTGCGCCGCTTCGACTTCGAGTACCTGGGCGAGTCCCTGCTCGCGCACCTCACCTACCTGCACGACGGCGCATTGCAGCTCGCTTTCGGTGAGGTCAGCGGCGTGCTGCGGTTCGAGACCTTGCCCACCGAGGGCGGCGCCCGCATGGATCTGCAATTCCAGGGCCAGCGGCAGACCGTGCAGACCTGGCAGTTGGGCGAGATCGTGCATGTGTTCTGCGCTCTGGGTGCCACGCAGATCACCGAGATCGACGCGCTGGCCCACGCCGGCGTGGCCGCGGCCGACGGTGGGCGGCTCACCGCCCCCATGCCGGGCAAGGTGCTGTCGTTCGCGGTGAAGGCCGGTGACGTGATCAAGAAGGGTCAGGCCCTGGCCGTGATGGAGGCGATGAAGATGGAGCACACCATCGCCGCCCCCGCCGACGGTACCGTGGCCGAGCTGTTGTACGCGCCCGGTGACCAGGTGAGCGAAGGCGCCGAGTTGCTCAAGATCACCACGGCGTGATCGAGGCGATGGCCCCGTGACAGCGCGCGCGGGCCGCTTCTTTTAAGCTCGACGCATGAACATCACCATCTGCGTTGCCCAAACCAAGGCCGCCCCCTGGGAAGAGGGCTTTCGCTCCCTGCTGCCCGGTGCCCACGTGAGCACCTGGAAAACAGGCGACCCGCAGGCCGACTACGCCATCGTGTGGTCGCCGCCGCAAGCGTTTCTGGACGAACAACCCGGCCTCAAGGCCATGTTCAACATCGGCGCCGGCGTGGACGCGATCATGAAGCTGCGCCTGCCGCCGCAGGCCCAGGTGGTGCGGCTGGACGACGCCGGCATGTCGGTGCAGATGGCCGAGTACGTGTGCCACGCCGTCATCCGCCACTTCCGCGAGTTCGACGGCTACGAGGCCGACGTCGCGGCCGGCCAGTGGTCCTACCGCAAGCCGCGCAACCGCGCCGACTGGCCCGTGGGCGTGATGGGCCTGGGCGTGCTGGGCGAGCGCGTGGCGCGGGCCCTGAGCGTGTTCGAGTTCCCGGTGCATGGCTGGAGCCGCAGCCCCAAGCAGATCGACGGCATCACCTGCCATTCGGGCGCCGCCGGCTTCAACGGGTTTCTGGCCGCCAGCAAGGTGCTGGTCAACCTGCTGCCGCTCACGCCCGACACCCAGGACATCCTCAACCGCGAAACGATGGGCCGCCTGCAGCCCGGCGGCCATGTCATCAACGTCGCGCGCGGCGCGCACCTGGTCGAGGACGACCTGATCGCCCTGCTCGACAGCGGTCATCTGTCGGGCGCCACGCTCGATGTGTTCCGCACCGAGCCGCTGCCCGCCGAGCATCCCTTCTGGAAACACCCCAAAGTCACCGTCACCCCGCACACCTCGGCGCGCACCCTGCGCGACGAGAGCATCGCGCAGATCGCCGGCAAGATCGTGGCGCTGTCGCGCGGCGAGCCGATCGTCGGTGTGGTGCACCGCGACCGAGGTTATTGAAAGCTGAAAGCGAGTCCCTCATGAACATTCCCTCCCGCGTCCAGCTCATCGACGTCGGCCCACGCGACGGCCTGCAGAACGAAAAGCAGCCGGTGCCCGCTGCTGTGAAGATCGAGCTGGTGCACCGCCTGCAGGCCGCGGGCCTGAAAGAGATCGAGGTCACCAGCTATGTGAGCCCGAAATGGGTGCCGCAGATGGCCGACAACCACGACGTGATGGCCGGTCTGTCGCGCCAGGGTGGGGTGCGCTACTCGGTGCTCACGCCCAACCTCAAGGGCTTCGATGCCGCCGTGCTCGACAAGCCCGACGAGATCGTGGTGTTCGGCGCCGCCAGCGAGGCCTTCAGCCAGAAGAACATCAACTGCTCGATCGCCGAGAGCATCGAACGCTTCGCGCCCGTGGTGGAAGCGGCCAGGGCTGCCGGCATCGCCGTGCGCGGCGCCATGAGTTGCACCGTCGGCTGCCCGTACGAAGGCGAGATCGCGCCCGAGCGCGTGGCCTACCTCGCGGGGCTCATGAAGGGCATCGGCGTGCAACGCGTGGATGTGGCCGACACCATCGGTGTGGGCACGCCGCGCAAGGTGCAGGCCGCGCTGGAGGCCACGCTGCAGCACTACGGCATCGACGAGGTGTCCGGCCACTTCCACGACACCTACGGCCAGGCCCTGTCCAACACGCTGGCTGCGCTGGAGATGGGGGTCTGGAATTTCCAGTCGTCCGTCTCGGGCCTGGGTGGCTGCCCCTACGCCAAGGGCGCCACCGGCAACGTGGCCACCGAAGACGTGGTCTACCTGCTGCACGGCATGGGCATAGCCACCGGCATCGATCTGGATGCGCTCGTCGACGCCGGTGTGTACATCAGCGAACAGCTCGGCCGTCCGAGCGGCTCGCGCGTGGCGCGCGCCTTGCTGGCCAAGCGGGCGGGCTGAGGCCAGCAGGCCGGCACCCAGCCGTTTCAGCCTGTTCTTGCGAGCTTTCCCGCTCGCTCAGTTTTTGGACGGCACGTGCAGCACCAGGCAGGTGATGCGGCTGTCGTGCCAGGTGCGCGTGTTCATGCGAGGGTAGAGTCCACCTCCTTCCATGCAGGGCGAGCCCGTGCACCCTGACTTGCGGCACCACAGGTGCACCGATATGTCGAACGCGTATCCGCTGTGGCTGCTGCCGGTCACGTACATCGCCACTGCCCGATCTGCCCGCAGCGCCGTGAGCCTCCCGTCGATCTCCAGCCGTTGTGCGTTGATCCAACGCTGATGGAACGACTGGTGGACCCATGACCAGTCGGCCTCCCGCATGGCGCAATCGATCACGCCGCCGTGGCCCTTGCCATAAACCAAAGGCTCACGGTTCAGCGCCTCGTAGAGCGCGCGCTCGAAGTGCTGATGCACCCGTTCCGGCTTTTCAGCCCTGGTGGTCGCGGCGATGTCCTGCTCCACGGCCGCGATGGCAGCATTCGCCCGGTGCAGCAGGCCCTGCGCCTGCAGCTCGTCCGTGTGGTGCCGCTGGGCCAAGTCCTGCAGCGGTTTGATCAAGCCCTCACAAACCGCGAGCAGTTCGGGTTGAAGCTTCAGACTCCTGGAGCGCGACAGCAGGCTGCTGATGTCGCCGAGCACGTAGCTGGCGTAGGTGCTCAGGCCGCTGTCCAACACCAGGCCCACGTCCTTCTCGGTCATGTCCTCGTCGTTGTGCTCGGCCGGTGCGGACCGTTTCGTCGTGGTGCGGGCACGCCGGAGCCCCTCGCTTTCTGCTTTGGCGATCGCCTGGCGGTTGAGGCGCACCGGTGCCTGGGTGCTTGCAGCGGGTCCCTCGATCCAGTCCACCAGCCACTCCACCGATCGCGCATGCATGGCGTCGGTGTCGGGCTTGGGTGCTTCGGGTGCCTGCACCGGCGTGGGTGTGGGTTTGTCCTGGGACAGCTCCTTGCGCAAGCGCGTGCCGCTCAAGGCGAGATCTATTTCCGCCTGGATCACGGTACAGGCCACTATCGCGGCGGTGTTTGCAGCCATGGACGCCGGGTCGAAGGGGACCTTCCGGTTGATGGCGTCCAGGGTCGCCGAGCAGATGTCGCTGCAGCGCGTTGTGCGTTGCGTCACGAAGCGCTCCACTTCGATGGCCACCAGATCCTCCATGGCGCTGCCGTCCCGCTGGGGTTGTGCCAGCGCCATCCAGCCCTGCAGCAGGCCGTAGACCGCATCGCCGAGGTCTGCCTCGAAGAGATATTGTTCGCAGGCCGCGAGGCGATCCAGAAGCAAGGGCAGCAATTTGTTCAGGTCCGCGCTCCGCGCCTGTTCGATGAGGTCCAGACAGACCGCCTGGTCGCTCGGCAAGCGGCTGAAGTGGCAGGCTTGCAGGGCCTCCTGGAACCTGGGATCCTTCCAGCCGAATTCACGGCAGATTTCGTCAAACAGATGGATGGAGCGCTTGAACACCGCCTGGCCATAGGGCACGGTCAGAATGCTGCGGTTCGTGAGAACCACCCGTGACCGCAGCACGACATTCATGGCCGCGTCCGGGACCAGCACCGCCAGCGCTTGAAGGCCCTTGACGCGCTGCCGCACGCTTTCAATGGGGTGTTCAGGCAGGTAGGCGTTCATGATCGAGGCGATGCGCTGCTCGCGGGCTGCCCGCATACCGGCGTCCAGGCGGCAGTGAGCCAAAGCCATGTACAACTCAAAACTGATCTGGAGCATGTTGGCGGGCAGCAACCGAATCACGTTGTAGACCTCGTCGCACAGCAGCTTCCTGTTGGCGTCGGTCAGTTCCGGGCAGTTCGACTTCACCAGATATTCGACGCCGATCTTGCGCGCCCCTTCCTGCTTGGGTGGCAGCGTGTCGGCCACGTCCGGCAGGGCGAAATAGTGGGCGATCCAGGGGGTGAGGGGGTTTTTGATGTCGAAGTTCAGGTAGCCGTACATGGTTTGCTCCAAGGTTGGAAGTTGCCCAGTTTTGTGCTTCGACGGGCTGTTGCCCATCCGGCGCTCGCGCTGGGCTGCGAGGGTTCGACCGCCGGTCGCGGCGCACGCGATCGCTCCACCGCCTGCTTGTGGTCCAGGGGCTTGGCGTGCTTCGGTCCGGTCACGGGCCAGGTGGATGCGGGGTCGATAACATCGAGCGCCATGAACAACACATCTCCACTCCCCACCGAGGCCTTGCAGCGCGTGACAGACCGGCTGGTTCTGCTGAACCACACCCAGTTGCCGCGCTGGCTGGACGACGCAGCGCGCACCGCGCAGCAAGCCGCCGACGCTTTGGGTGTGAGGCTCGGCCAGATTGCCAAGAGCATCGTGTTTCGTCGCGAAGCCGATGACGTGGCGGTGCTGGTCGTCACCTCGGGCGACCTGCGTGTGGACGAGACCAAGGTGCGGGCCATCGCGTGCGCCGGGGGCGGCAAGCTGGGCCGTGCCGATGCCGACTTCGTGAAAGCCCGCACCGGCTTTTCGATCGGAGGCGTCGCGCCGCTGGCGCACGCCACGCCCGTGGTCACGCTGATCGATGCCCAGCTGTTCCGTTTCGACGAGATCTGGGCCGCCGCCGGTCATCCGCATGCCGTCTTCTGCCTCAGCCCTCACCAGCTCCAGACGCTCACCGGCGCGCCGGTGCACGACGTCACGGTGGCGTGACCGCCGCGGTCTTCAAGCCCCGGCCCGAAGGCAAAGCCGCTGTGGCTGCCGGCCGTGACGTGGAACGCCGCAGCGGTATCCTTGTCGACCCCGTTCCGACACCTGACCGAACCTTCAAGACGCCATGACCTTGCGCTCCACCCCCGTCACTTTGCAGGCCGCGCGCCGGCGCACCGGCCTGGCCCCCGGCGTGCCCTCGCCCTGCATCTCGGTCTGCGAGATGGACGAAAGCACGAAGTCGTGCAAAGGCTGTTTCCGCACGCTGGCCGAGATCTCGCAATGGAGCCGCATGGCCGATGCGGACAAGCTGGCCGTGTGGCAGCAGATCGAGGCGCGGCAGTTGCCGGTGGCTGCGCCATGAGCGCGCAGCGCGGAGGGTAGTCCAGTGAGCACGCCCAGCACCGCCCTGCGCGAGATCACCTTCCACTACGACCCCATCTCGCCCTACGCGCACCTCGCGTTCGAGCGACTGCCCGAGGCGCTCATGGGCCACAGCGTGGCCGTGCGCTACAAGCCGGTGCTGTTCGCCGCCCTGCTCAAGGCCCACGGCCAGCTCGGCCCGGCCGAAATTCCGAGCAAGCGCGACTGGACCTACCGCCAGGTGAGCTGGCTGGCGCACCACCACGGTGTGCGGCTCGATCTGCCGGCGGCGCACCCGTTCAACCCGTTGCCCCTGCTGCGCCTGGGCCTGGCCTGCGCCACCGACGACGCCCCCGGCGAGACCAACCGGTATGTGACCGAGCAGTTGTTCCACCACGTGTGGCACGGCGGCCTGGACGCCGCCGACCCGGCTCGCCTGGCCGAACTGCAAGGCCGTTTGCAGAACCACATGGCCCAGCGCGACAAGTCCTGGAACACGCCCGACAGTGACGTGGTGAAGCAGCGCCTGCGTGCCAACTCCGATGAAGCGATCGCGCTCGGCCTGTTCGGTGTGCCGGCCATGGTGGTCGACGGCCGCGTGTTCTGGGGCTTCGACGCGCTGCCGATGCTGCGGGCCTACCTCGATGGCGATGGCTGGTTCGACACCCAGTGGGCGGCCGCGACAGATCGCCCGCTTGGCGCGCGCCGGCGTTAGGGCCAGCCGCCGGGCCGCTCCCAAGGCAGGTCCAGCCCCCTCGGGGGGCAGCGACCCGCGCAGCGGCGGAGCGTTGGGGGCTTCAAACTGCTTGAAATGCCTCGCCCACCGTCGTCACCTGTCCGGTGCTGGCGGCCTCGTAGCCCTTGAGCGCCGCCACGCGCGAGCGGAACGCGGGTGAGCGCAGCACGGTGAGCACCGGGCGCAGCTCCGCGCGGTCCATCGCGTCGGGCGGCAAGGCGAAGAAGTAGCGCTCCTTCAGCAGGGGAATGAAGTGCAGGCCGAAGCGGTGTGCGGCGGTCTGCACGCCCAGCCCCACGTCGGCCATGCCGCTGGCCACATAGGCCGCCACGCCGGCGTGGGTCAGCTCGGTGTTCTCGAAGCCGGCCACCTCGCGCGGCGCGATGCCCTGGCGCTGCAGCAGCAAGTCGGTCAGCACCCGGGTGCCCGAACCCTCAGGCCGGTTGACGAAGCGCAGGCCGCGCCGGGTGAGGTCGGCCAGGCCATGGATGGCCAGCGGGTTGCCGGGCGCGCAGAACAGGCCCTGGGTGCGCACCGCCAGGTGCACCAGCAGGTGCTGGTCGGGCTTGAGCCATGGCAGGTAGCGCTGGGCCGCGGCGGCCTCGAACTCCCCCAGCGGCACGTGGAAACCGGCCAGCTCGCAGTCGCCCTGGGCGAGCGCGGCCACGGCTTCCTGGCTGTTGCGGTAGCGCAGCTCCACCGGCACCTGGCGCGCGGCGAGTTGCTCGCGCAGCGCGGCCACGGCAAATCCGTGGCTGGCGTGCAGGCGTGGCACGGCGCGCTGGCGGCGCTGCACGCGCCCGAGTTCACCTTCGAGCTCCGAGGCCAGCGACTCCAGCAGCGGCTGCAGCCGGGCGCCAATGCGGGCGTCGGCCCAGATGAGTTTTTCGCCCAGCTCGGTCAGCACCGATCCCCGACCCCGTCCGCGCACCAGCAGCGCCTGGCCGAACAGCAGCTCGGCCTGCTGCAGCAAGCCCCAGGCATGGCGGTACGACAGGTCCAGCTCCCGACCCGCCTCTGAGATGCTGCCCGAGGCCTGCACGGCCGCCAGCAGGTGCAGCAGGGTGTTGGCGTCCAGCGCCGGACCGTCGTCCTGGCTGACGCGCCATTGGGGTTGCAGGGTGATGCGCAGCATGGTGGCGGTGGAGGTTTATGAAATGATGAACATATTAAGGCCGGCCTGCGGTGCTAGGCTGACAACATGAACACCGTGATCCCCATCCGCCCCCTGAACGGCCCCGTCCGCAGCCGCCCACGCCACGCACCGAAGGGTCGGCAAGTGCAGCCCGCCGCGCGCGAGCGGGTGGCCTTCTTGTGTGCCGGCCTGGCGCCGCGCGCCGACCTGCTGATCGAACACCTGCACCGCCTGCAGGACGGCGAGGGCGCGCTGCGCCACGGGCACCTCGCCGCGCTGGCCGAACACCTCAAGCTCAGCCAGGTCGAGGTGTTCGAGGTCGCGAGCTTCTACCACCACTTCGAGGTCGTCGACGACGCCGCGGCCGTGCCCGCCACCGTGGTCCGCGTGTGCAACAGCCTCTCTTGCACGATGGCTGGCAGCGAGACCCTGATGACCGACCTGCAGGCTGCCCTGGCGCACGACGCTTCAGTGCGCGTGCAGGCCGCGCCCTGCATCGGCCAGTGCCACCGCGCGCCAGCGGCCTGCGTGGGCCAGCGCCAGTTGCCGCATGCGAGCGTGGCCGAGGTGCAGGCCTTGCTCGCCAGCGGCGACACCGGCCCGCGCGAGCTGCCGGTGCCCGAGGCGTCCGAGCTGGCCCAGTTGCAGCGCCTGCTCTCGGGCGAACTCAGCGCCGAGGCGGTGCTCGCCGAGCTCAAGGCCTCCAACCTGCGCGGCCTGGGTGGCGCGGGTTTTCCGGCCTGGCGCAAGTGGGAGACGGTGCGCGCGCAACCCGGCCCGCGCCACATGGTGGTCAACATCGACGAGGGCGAAGTCGGCACCTTCAAGGATGGCCACGTGCTCACCAGCGCACAGGCCGGTGCGCCCCAGGTGCTCGAAGGCATGCTGATTGCCGCGCAGGTGGTCGGCATCGCCCACGTGTGGCTGTACCTGCGCGACGAATACCACGACGCGCGCGTGCTGCTGCAGCGCGAACTCGACACGCTGGAAACCCGGCTGCAGGCGCTGGCCGTGCGGTACCCGGGCTACACACCGCCGCGCATCGAGCTGCGCCGTGGCGCGGGGGCGTACATCTGCGGCGAGGAGTCGGCGCTCATCGAATCGGTGGAAGGCAAGCGCGGCCTGCCACGCCTCAAACCCCCCATCGTCGCGCTGCACGGCGTGTTTGGCCGGCCCACGCTGGCGCACAACCCGGAGACCCTGTGGTGGTTGCCCGAGATCCTGGCGCACGGCGGCGCGTGGCTGACCACGCACGGGCGCGCCGGACGCAACGGCCTGCGGCGCTTTTCGGTGTCGGGTCGCGTGAAGCAGCCAGGTGTGTATCTCGCGCCCGCCGGCATCACGTTGCGAGAACTGATTGATGAACATGCTGGCGGCATGGCCGAGGGCCACACGCTGTATGCGTACCTGCCTGGCGGTGCGTCCGGCGGCATCCTGCCGGCCGCGCTGGCCGACGTGCCGCTGGACTTCGACACCCTGGCCGAGCACGGCGCCTTCGTGGGTTCCATGGCGGTGGTGGTGCTGGGGCAGCACGACAAGGCGCGCGACGCGGCGCTCAATCTCATGCAGTTCTTCGAACACGAATCCTGCGGCCAGTGCACGCCGTGCCGCGCTGGCACCACCAAGGCGGTGGAGCTGATCCAGGCGCCGGTGTGGGACGCCGCGCTGCTGGCCGAACTCTCGCAGGTGATGCGCGACGCCAGCATCTGCGGACTGGGCCAGGCCGCGCCCAATCCGGTGGACAGCGTGCTGCGGTTCTTTCCTCACGAGGTGATCGCATGAAGACCAACGACCTGCCGGACCACGCCACGCCGATCGCCTTCACGCTCAATGGCCGCGCGGTGGAAGCCGCGCCGGGCGAGACCCTGCTGACAGCCGCGCGGCGCGCCGGCGTGGCGGTGCCGCACCTGTGCCACAAGGACGGCCTGCGCAGCCCGGGCAACTGCCGGGCGTGTGTGGTGGAGATCGAGGGCGAGCGCGTGCTCGCACCTTCGTGCTGCCGTGCGCCCACGCCGGGCATGGTGGTCACCACCGACAGCCCGCGCGCGGCGGCGGCGCAGAAGACGGTGCTGGAGCTGTTGTTGTCGGATGCGCCGGACACGGCTGCGCTCAAGCACGACAGCGAGCTGGCGCATTGGGCCGAGCAGGCAGGCGCCAGGGCCGGGCGTTTTCCCGCCCGTGCCGCCGCCGTGCAAGACCTGAGTCATCCGGCGATGTCCGTCAACCTCGACGCCTGCATCCAGTGCACCCGCTGCATCCGCGCCTGCCGCGAGACGCAGGGCAACGACGTGCTGGGTCTCGCGTTTCGCGGCGGCCACGCGCAGATCGTGTTCGACCAGAACGACCCCATGGGCGAGAGCACCTGCGTGGCCTGCGGTGAATGCGTGCAGGTCTGCCCCACGGGCGCGATCGCACCGGCCAACGGCGCCTACGCCAGGGCATCGGACAAGCAGGTGGATTCGGTCTGCCCGTTTTGCGGCGTCGGCTGCCAGCTCACCTACCACGTGACTGACGAGAAGATAGAACACGTCGAAGGCATCAACGGCCCGGCCAACGAGGGCCGACTGTGCGTCAAGGGTCGTTTCGGCTTTGACTACGCGCACAGCCCCGAGCGGCTCACGCGCCCGCTGATCCGCCGCGCCGACGCACCGAAAGATCCGCACGCGGTGATGCTGCGCGACTGGCGCGAACTGTTCCGCGAAGCCAGCTGGGACGAAGCGCTCGACGCCGCCGCGAACGGCTTCAAGCAGGCGATGGCCAGCACCACCGCGCGTGGCCGCCAGGGTCCGGTGGCCGGTTTCGGTTCGGCCAAGGGCACGAACGAAGAGGCCTACCTGTTCCAGAAACTGATCCGCACCGCGTTCGCCACCCACAACGTGGACCACTGCACGCGCCTGTGCCACGCCTCCAGCGTGGCCGCGCTCATGGAAGGCCTGGGCTCGGCCGTGGTCACCAACCCGCTGCGCGACGTGCAGCACGCCGACTTCGTGCTGCTGATCGGCGCCAACCCGGCGCAGAACCACCCGGTGGGCGCGACCTGGATCAAGAACGCGGTGAAGAACAACGGCATGAAGCTCGTGCTGGCCGACCCGCGCAGCACCGAGCTGGCGCGCCACAGCTGGAAGCACCTGGGCTTCAAGTCCGGCACCGACGTGGCCCTGCTCAACGCGCTGCTGCACACCATCGTGTTCGAAGGTCTCACCGACCCGGCCTACATCGAGGCCCACACGCTGGACTTCGCGCAGCTCAAGGCGCACCTGGCCGACTTCTCACCCGAAGCCATGGCGCCGGTGTGCGGCATCGACGCCCCCACGCTGCGCGAGGTGGCGCGCGCCTACGCCACGGCGAAGAACGCCATGATCCTCTGGGGCATGGGCATCAGCCAGCACACGCACGGCACCGACAACGCGCGCTGCCTGATCGCGCTCTCGCTCATCACCGGGCAGATCGGACGGCCCGGCACGGGGCTGCATCCGCTGCGCGGGCAGAACAACGTGCAGGGCGCGAGCGACGCGGGGCTGATCCCCATGGTGCTGCCCGACTACCAGAAGGTGAGTGACGTGCACGCTCGAGAGAAGGCCGAGCAGTTGTGGCACCTGCCGTCCGGCACGCTGGGCAGCGAGGCGGGCCTCACGGTGGTGGAGATCATCGACGCGGCCCACCGCCGCGAGATCCGCGCCATGCTGATCCAGGGCGAGAACCCCGCCATGAGCGACCCCGACGCCACCCACGCGCGCGAAGCGCTCGCGGGGCTGGACCACCTGGTGGTGCAGGACATCTTTCTGACCGAAACCGCGAGCCTGGCCGATGTGGTGCTGCCCGCCACCGCCTGGCCCGAGAAGACCGGCAGCGTGACCAACACCGACCGCTGCGTACAGCTCGGCCGCAAGGCCGTGCGAGCGCCGGGCGAGGCCATGGCCGATGCCTGGATCACCGAACAGCTGGCGCGCCGGCTGGGCCTGGACTGGACCTACGGCGTGGCGGCCGACGGCAGCGCCGCGGCGGATGCGCGGGGCGGCATCGGCGCGGTGTTTGAAGAGATGCGCGCCATGATGCCCAGCATCGCCGGCCTGTCGTGGGCGCGGCTGCAGCGCGAAGGCGCGGTGACCTACCCGGTGGCCAGCGAGGACGATCCTGGTCAGCCGGTGGTGTTCACCGATGGCTTTCCCACCGCCAGCGGGCGCGCCTCGCTGGTGGGTGCCAGCGTCACGCCGCCGGCCGAGGTGCCCGACGCCGCGTTCCCGATGGTGCTCATCACCGGGCGCCAGCTGGAGCACTGGCACACCGGCAGCATGACGCGGCGCAGCGAGGTGCTCGATGCGCTGGAACCGGGCCCGGTGGTGAGCCTGCACAGCACCACCGCGCGGCGGCTGGGGCTGAAGGCGGGTGCGGTGGCGCAGGTGCGTTCGCGCCGCGGTGAGGTGGCGCTGCCGGTGCGGCTGGACGACGCGATGCCGCTGGACACGGCCTTCATCCCGTTTGCCTACGCCGAAGCAGCGGCCAACCTGCTCACCAACCCTGCACTGGATCCGGTAGGCAAGATCGCCGAACTGAAGTACTGTGCTGTGGACGTGCGGCCCGCGGTCACCACGCAGGAGTCGGTCCGGGTTTGATCTGACGCAAGGTCTCTCGGTCCGGCCCTCCCTACCATGGAGAGATGCGGCCCGAGCGGCCTTGTTCATTCATCACCTGGAGGAGATCGACCATGTTCAAAAAAATCCTGCTGCCCACCGACGGTTCCGAACTCGGTATCTTTGCCACCCGCGCGGCCGTGGGCCTGGCCAAGAGCCAGGGCGCGCAAGTGGTGGGCGTGTACGTGATCGATCCGTTCCCCTACATCGGCATCGGCGACGCCTCGGCGGTTGGCTTGCAGTCCTACCTGACCGAGGCCAAGGCCGCGGCCGGTGTGGCGCTGGATGCCGCACGCATGGCCTGCGCGGCCGCCGGTGTGCCGTTTGAGGGCGACACCATCGAGCGCAACGTGATCTACGAAGGGATCATCGAGACGGCCGAGGCCGAGGGCTGCGACCTGATCGTGATGGGCTCACACGGCCGCCAGGGCGTGAAGGCGCTCATCCTGGGCAGCGTGGCGCAGAAGGTGCTGACCCACGCGAAGATCCCCGTGCTGATCGTCAAATCTTGAGGGTCACCAACCTACAACGAGTGCAGACCACCCAACCCATAACACCGCGGAACCGGCTTTGCCGGGCCGCAGGTGTTGCCCCCTGAGGGGGAAGCGCCGCAGGCGCATCGGGGGGGAACTTGGTTCTAGCGCATGAACTTGCCGGAGGCGTTCACGATCGACAAATCGGAAAAATCCAGACCGGTGTGGTCGGTCGGGCTGTAGTTGATCTGCAGACCACCAATGTCGTAACTGCGCATCCCTTCCAGTGCGTCGCGCAAGGCCACCGGTGTCGGGTTGGGGCCGGCGCGCCGCAGGCCCTCCGTCACCACCTTGGCCGCCGCAAAACCTTCCATCATGGCCGGCGACACGCCCTCCAGGCCCTTGGCCCTGGCCAGGTCCTGCGCTTCCTTGATCAGCGGGTAGGCCACGGATCGTTCATTGGGGAACACCTGCGTCACGATCACGCCGCGGGCGTGCTCGCCGAGCAGTTTGATGAAACCGTCGGAGGCGTTGTTGGACAGCGTGACCAGCTGGGCTCGCGAGCCTGCGGCGCGGATCGCCTTCATGCCGTTCGCCGCGTTGCCGGCCGAACCGATGACCATCACCGCCTGGGCGTTGCTTTTGGCGACGCGGGCCGCCAGTTCGGTGAAGTCGGGCTTGTCGCGCGGGAATTTTTCCTGCAGCACCGGCGTTTGCTTCACGGTGGCAAAACCTTTGAGCGCACCGGCGGCCGAGTCGGCGCCAAAGGAGTCGTCGGTTTCCAGCAGCGCGATCCGCGTCATGCCGATGCTCGCCAGGTGCTCGATGGCCTTGGCCGCTTCGCGCTGGTAGGTGGCGCGCACGTTGAAGACCCAGGGGTTCACGGGTTCGTGCAGCACCATGGCACCGGTGCTCGGGCCCACCAGCGGTACCTTGAGTTCGGCCAGCATGGGCAGCAGCGCCTGGGAGTGTGGCGTGCCCCGGTTCAGGAACAAGGCCAGCACCTTCTGCTCGGTGATGAGCTTTCGCGAGACCTCCACCGTGACCTTGGGGTCGAACTTGTCGTCGACCGACACCAGTTCGATCTTCTGCCCGTTGACACCGCCGCGCGCGTTCACCGCGTCGAAGTACAGCCTGGCGCCATCGATGTTCTCCTTCACGCCGGCCGCCACCGAGCCGGTGATGCCCGAAGGATTGCCGATGCGCAACTGCGCCCAGGTGGGCGCGGTGACGGAGACGAGGCCGGCCAGGCCGAGGGTGGCGAGGCACTTGGGCCACGATGCGATGGTTTTTTTCATGGGTTTGTCTCCTGAAGTGGGCACAGTCTAGGCAGCCTGGCTGGACGGGAAATTGTGGGTATGACGTACACGACGGGGGGTATGTCACGCGGCTCCGTAGAATCTTTGCGTCCCCCTCTGGAGCCCCTGCATGTCCGATGCCTTTTTGCCCGCCGAATTGTCCGTGGCCGCGATTGCACCCGCGTCCGACGATGAGGGGCGCGACCGACCGACGGAAGGTGGCACTGGCCTGATCCGCATCCGCGGCGCGCGCCAGCACAACCTGAAGAACATCGATCTCGACATCCGCACCGGCGAGCTCACGGTCGTCACCGGACCCAGCGGTTCCGGCAAATCCAGCCTGGTGTTCGACACCCTGTTCGCCGAGGGCCAGCGCCGCTACGTGGAAACCTTCAGCGCCTACGCGCGCCAGTTTCTCGACCGCATGGACAAGCCCGCCGTGGACCGGGTGGAGGGTGTGCCGCCAGCGATCGCGATCGACCAGACCAACCCGGTGCGCAGCTCGCGCTCCACGGTCGGCACCATGACCGAACTCAACGACCACCTCAAGCTGTTGTTCGCGCGCGGCGCCGAGCTGTTCGACCGCGACACCGCGGCGCTGGTGCGGCACGACTCGCCGGAGTCGATTTATCTTGAATTGAAACAACGGGCAGTGGAGCGCGGGGATCCGAGGCTGGTGGTCACGTTCCCGGTGGAGCTGCCGGCCAGCACCACGCCCGAAGAAATCGAGCAGTGGCTCTCGGCCAGCGGCTACACGCGGGTGCAGGCCGAGCGGGTCGTGCAGCGCGCCGCGCCCGCCGTGGACGACAAGGCCAAGACCAAAGGCAAGGCCAAGGCCGCGCCCATGGAGGCCATCAAGGTGCTCGACGTGGTGGCCGACCGTTTCCGCATCGGCACCACCGAACCCGCTCGCGTGATGGAGGCCATCGAGGTCGGCTTGAAGCGCGGCAGCGGCAAGTTGATGGTCTATGCCCTGAAATCGGAATCCGACCCCCAATCGGGTGAGCCTGAAATCTGGAGATTCAGCACCGGTCTGCATTGCCCCGAGAGCGACATCCGCTACAGCGAGCCCACGCCGTCGATGTTCTCGTTCAATTCGGCGGTGGGGGCTTGCGAGGCCTGCCGGGGCTTCGGGCGGGTGATCGGGGTGGACTACGGGCTGGTGATTCCGAACGACAAGCTCACGCTGCGCGCCGGGGCCATCAAGGTGTTCCAGACGCCTGCCTGGAAAGAGGCGCAGGACGACATGATGCGCCACGCCGAAGCCGCGGGCATCCCGCGCGACACCCCATGGGCCAAACTCACCGACGAGCAAAAACACTGGGTCAGGGCCGGCTCGCCGCAGTGGAACGGCAAGTGGAACCAGCACTGGTACGGCGTGGACCGCTTCTTCGAATACCTGGAGAGCAAGGCCTACAAGATGCACATCCGCGTGCTCTTGTCCAAGTACCGCAGCTACACCGAATGCCCGAGCTGCGGTGGCGCGCGCCTGAAGACCGACAGCCTGCTCTGGCGCCTGGGCTCGAAGGTGCAGGCCGACGCGGTGCTGCAGTCGGGGAAACGCTACTTGCCGCGCGGCGTGAAGTGGAGCCGCGCGCAGGTGGAGGCTTTGCCGGGCCTGTGTCTGCACGACCTGATGCTGTTGCCGCTGGACAAGCTGCGGGTGTTTTTTGCTTCGCTCGACGACACCCTGGTGCCCGCCGGCTCGGACGCCGCCGGCGCCGGCCAGGCGCAGGCGCTGCGATTGCTGCTCGACGAAATCAACACCCGCATCCGTTACCTCTGCGAGGTCGGCATCGGCTACCTCACGCTCGACCGGCAAAGCCGCACGCTCAGCGGCGGCGAGGTGCAGCGCATCAACCTCACCACCGCGCTGGGCACGTCCCTCGTGAACACGCTGTTCGTGCTCGACGAGCCCAGCATCGGCCTGCACCCGCGCGACATGGCGCGCATCAACGACGCCATGCTGCGCCTGCGCGACGCGGGCAACACGCTGGTGGTGGTGGAGCACGACCCGGCCGTGATGCTCGCGGCCGACCGTCTGATCGACATGGGCCCCGGCCCGGGCGAGCGCGGCGGGCAGATCGTGTTCGACGGCACACCCGAGCAGATCCGCTCGGCGGACACGCTGACCGGCGCGTACCTGGGTGCGCGCAAGACCATCGGCATGGGTTTCAAGCGCGCGGTGACCGACAGCACGCCGCGCCTCATCCTGGAAGGCGCGCGCGAACACAACCTGAAGGACGTTTCGGTCGAGTTCCCGCTGCAGCGCCTGGTGGTGGTCACCGGTGTCTCGGGCTCGGGCAAGTCCAGCCTCATTCAAGACGTGCTGGCCCCCGCGCTGCTGCGCCACTTCGGCAAGTCCACCGACACGCCCGGCGCGCACGACCGCTTGCTGGGTGCCGACCTGCTCTCCGAGGTCGTGTTCGTCGACCAGTCGCCCATTGGCAAGACCGCGCGCTCCAACCCGGTGAGCTACGTGGGTGCGTGGGATGCGATCCGCGCGCTGTTCGCCGATGCGCCGCTCTCGCGCCAGCGCAGCTACACCCCCGCCAAGTTCAGCTTCAACAGCGGCGATGGACGTTGCCCGACCTGCGGTGGCTCGGGCTTCGAGCACGTGGAGATGCAGTTCCTGAGCGACGTGTACTTGCGCTGCCCGGACTGTGACGGCAAGCGTTACCGGCCCGAGATTCTGGAAGTGCGCATCGAACGCGGCGCTCGCTCGCTCAACGTGGCCGATGTGCTCGACCTCACCGTGAGCGAAGCTGCGGCCCTGTTCGCCGGCGATCGCGAAGTCATCCGCGTGCTGCAACCCATCGTCGACGTGGGCCTGGAATACGTGAAGCTCGGCCAGCCCGTGCCCACGCTCTCGGGCGGCGAGGCGCAGCGCTTGAAGCTCGCGGGCTTTCTGGCCGAGGCCTCGAAGAGTGCGAGCGCCAGCCGCCAGGCGCTCTCGCGCAAGGGCACGCTGTTCCTGTTCGACGAGCCCACCACCGGCCTGCACTTCGACGACATCGCCAAGCTCATGCGCTCACTGCGCAAGCTGCTCGATGCCGGCCACTCGCTGGTGGTGATCGAACACAACCTGGACGTGATCCGCTCGGCCGACTGGCTGATCGACCTCGGCCCCGAGGGCGGTGACGCCGGTGGTCTGGTGGTGGCCGAGGGCGCGCCCGAGCAGGTGCGTGAACACGCGAGCAGCCACACCGCCAAGGCGCTGCGCGAGTACGCCTTGTCGATGGGCGAGGTGCACGCGGTGCGCGAAGGCCGCGTGTCCGACTACCTGGGCCAGTCCAGCGGCCTCACCGCCGCCGCCCGCCGCAGCGACCAACACGGTCACGCCATCCGCATCGTCAATGCCAAGGAACACAACCTCAAGAACCTCAGCGTGAACATCCCGCGCGGCCAGTTCAACGTGATCTCGGGCGTGAGCGGCTCGGGCAAGTCCACGCTGGCCTTCGACATCCTGTTCAACGAGGGCCAGCGGCGCTACCTGGAGAGCCTGAACGCCTACGCGCGCAGCATCGTGCAGCCGGCAGGCCGGCCCGAGGTGGATGCGGTCTACGGCATCCCGCCCACGGTGGCGATCGAGCAGCGGCTCTCGCGTGGCGGGCGCAAGAGCACGGTGGGCACCACCACCGAGGTGTGGCATTTCCTGCGCCTGCTTTATGTGAAGCTGGGCACCCAGCACTGCGTGCACGACGGCGCGGCCGTGATGCCGCAGAGCGCCGACAGCATCGCCGCGGCCATCCTTCAGCGCTACGCCGGCCAGCACATCGGCCTGCTCGCACCGCTGGTGGTCAACCGCAAGGGCGTCTACACCGAGCTGGCCGACTGGGCGCGTCCGCGTGGGTACACCCACCTGCGCGTGGACGGCGAGTTCTTGCCCACCAGCGGCTTCCCGCGCATCGACCGTTTCAAGGAACACACCATCGAGTTGCCGGTGGCCGACTTCGTGGTGAGCGTCGACCAGGAGGCGCAGCTGCGCAGCCAGCTCGCCAAGGCGCTGGAGATCGGCAAGGGCGTGGTGCATGTGTTGCACCCGCTCGATGGTCTGGCGCGGGCTTTGGAAGACGGTGCTTCGACGCGTGAGCTGGGCCAGTTGGAGGTGTTCTCCACCACGCGCGCCTGTCCGGTCTGCGCCACCAGTTACCCCGAACTCGACCCGCGCCTGTTCTCGTACAACAGCAAGCACGGCTGGTGCCCGGACTGTGTGGGCACGGGCCTCAAACTCTCGCGCGACCAGCGCACCGTGCTGGACGATTCGGTGCGCGACGACAAGGAGCGTGGGCGTGAACAGAGCTTTGCCGAACCCGAGGTGGACGACCTGGTGGACGAGGTCTGCCCCGGTTGTGCGGGCACGCGCTTGAACGCCCAGGCCCGCGCGGTGAAGTTCAGCGCGGTGGGCATCACCGATGTGGCGCGCCTGTCGGTGCGCGACGTTCGAATTTGGGTGCAAGGGCTCATGAAAGAAGCCGTGATGTCCACACGCGAAACCGGCATCGCGCGCGACCTGCTGCCCGAGATCGAAAGCCGTCTGGCCTTCCTGGAAGAGGTGGGTTTGAACTACCTGACGCTGGACCGTGGCGCGCCCACGCTCAGCGGCGGTGAGGCGCAGCGCATCCGCCTGGCCGCACAGCTCGGCAGCAATCTGCAGGGCGTGTGTTACGTGCTCGACGAACCCACCATCGGCCTGCACGCGCGCGACAACGCCATATTGCTCAACGCGCTGCACAAGCTCGGCGACATGGGCAACACGCTGGTGGTGGTGGAGCATGACGAGGACACGATCCGCCGCGCCGACCACATCATCGACATCGGCCCCAGCGCGGGCAAGCGCGGCGGGCGCGTGGTGGCGCAGGGCACGGTGCACGACCTGTCGGCGAACCCCGAGTCGGTGACCGGGCGTTATCTGCTGCACGCGATGAAGCATCCGCTGCAGCCAAGGCGCGATGTCTTGCCCCCTCTCCCGCCTGCGGCAGGCGTTGAAGGTGATGGCGGGGGTGAGGGCTCCCCCTGGCTCCACGTCCACCGCGCGCAACTCCACAACCTCAACCAGCTCGACGCCGCCGTGCCGCTGCAACGCCTGGTGGTCATCACCGGTGTCTCCGGCTCGGGCAAGTCCACGCTCGCGCGCGACGTGCTGCTGACCAACGTGGCCGCCGCCGTGAGCCAGCGCAGCACGAGAGCCGGCCGCGACGCGATGGAACGGGGCGAGTACCCCGCGTGGTCCGGCTGTGCCGGCGTGAGCGGTTTCGAGACCGTGGACCGCGTGCTCGAAGTCGACCAGACACCGATCGGCAAGACGCCGCGCAGCTGCCCTGCCACCTACATCGGTTTCTGGGACACGGTGCGCAAGCTGTTCGCCGACACGCTGGAAGCCAAGGCGCGCGGCTACGGCCCGGGCCGCTTCAGCTTCAACACCGGCGAAGGCCGCTGCCCGGGCTGCGAAGGCCAGGGCATGCGCACCATCGAGATGAGCTTCCTGCCCGA
>NZ_JAKFEO010000024.1:0-1831 GCF_036675665.1 Hydrogenophaga sp.
CGACATCATTGGCGAGATCACGGCGGCGGCGGGCGAGCAGAGCGACGGCATTGGCCAGGTCAACGTGGCGGTGACGCAGCTCGACCAGATGACGCAGCAGAACGCCGCGCTGGTCGAAGAGAGTGCCGCGGCCGCCGAAAGCCTGAAAGACCAGGCCAGCCGCCTCACCGAGGTCATCAGGATCTTCCGCACAAGCGGTGCGTGACCGGTCTGTTGCCGATCCGCGCCATCGAATTCCTTTTCAACTCAAAGAAGACTTCCGACCATGCAAACCATGATGCGCCAGTTCTCCATCCGAACCCGAATGATGGGCGCCATCGGCGTCGTTCTGGTCCTGCTGACCATGATCGGCGGCGCGGGCCTGTGGGGCATGAGCCGATTGCACGACCTCAGCGTGGAGTTTGTGGATCACGCCTTCGAGAAGACGCTCACCTTGTCCCGCCTTCAGGTGGCGCTGGGCGACATGGGTCGCTACGAGAAAGACATGATCATCGGCTACGAAAAGCCCGAGGCCGTGCTCAAGGCCAAGGCCCAATGGGAAGGCGCGCGCGACGCCGCCCTGCAGCAGATGGACCACATGCTGGTGGGCGATGAGGGTGGCGATGCCGCCATCGTGCGCGAGATGAAGGAGCAGCTCGCGGCGTACGTCAAAGCGGCGGAGCCGGTGATCCGCCAACTGGCCGACAACGGCTACGACACAGCCACCGTGGCCAATCGCATGCTGGCGCGCGCACACGAGCAGTACACCGGCATTCTGGTCAACCTCAAGCGCGTTGAAGAAGTGCTCAAGGTGGAGGCCACCACGCTGCAGCGGGACGAGAAAGACATCAACGCCCAGACCCTGCTCATCTTCGGCGTGGCGGTGGCGCTGGCGGCACTGATCGTGGTCCCCACCACGCTGTCCAACATGCAAAGCATCTGCCAACCGCTGGACGAAGCCCAGCGCCTGGCCGCCGCCATCGCCAGCGGAGACCTGACGCAATCGGTGCGCGTCACCGGCAAGGACGAACTGGCCGCCCTCATGCGAGCTCTGGGCGGCATGCAGGATTCGCTCTCGCGCATCGTGGGTGAGGTGCGCAACAGCACCGACAGCATCGGCACCGCCAGCGAGCAGATTGCCAGCGGCAACCAAGACCTCAGCGCACGCACCGAGCAGGCGGCCAGCAACCTGCAGCAGACGGCTGCCAGCATCGACCAGATCAACAGCACGGTGCGCCAGAGTGCCGACTCGGCGCGCCAGGCCACGCAGATGGCCGTGGCCAATGCCGAGGTGGCGGTGCGCGGTGGTCAGGTGGTCAGTCAGGTGGTCACGACCATGAACGAGATCAACCAGAGCAGCCAGAAGATCGGCGACATCATCGGTGTCATCGACGGCATCGCCTTCCAGACCAACATCCTCGCGCTCAACGCCGCCGTGGAAGCGGCGCGGGCCGGCGAACAGGGCCGCGGCTTTGCCGTGGTGGCCGCCGAAGTGCGCAGCCTGGCCCAGCGCAGCGCGCAGGCCGCCAAGGAGATCAAGGTGCTGATCGAAGCCAGCGTGAGCAAGGTCGACACCGGATCCAAGCTGGTGGCCCAGGCCGGCAGCACCATCGGCGAGATCGTGGCCAACGCGGAGAAGGTCTCGGTGTTCATCAGCGACATCACGACCGCCGCTCAGGAGCAGTCACAAGGCATCGGCCAGGTCAATGCCGCCGTGAGCCAGCTCGATCAGATGACGCAGCAGAACGCCGCGCTGGTCGAAGAGAGCGCCGCGGCCGCCGAGAGCCTGAAAGACCAGGCCAGCCGCCTGGCCGAGGTGGTGCGGGTGTTCCGCCTGTCGGACTCGGCACAC
>NZ_JAKFEO010000097.1:0-1821 GCF_036675665.1 Hydrogenophaga sp.
GTGACCCTGGAACAGCTGGCGAAGATGAAACCGGCCTTCAGCGAAGGCGGCAGCGTCACGGCTGGCAACGCCTCCGGGCTGAACGACGGTGCCAGCGCCCTGCTACTGGCCAGCGGCGACGCGGTACGGGAACAGCACCTGCAGCCCATGGCCCGCCTGGTGGCTTACGCCCACGCGGGTGTCGAACCCACCCTGATGGGTCTCGGCCCCATTCTCGCGACGCGTCTGGCGCTGCAACGCGCCGGCCTGAGCGTGGCTGACCTCGACGTGATCGAGTCCAACGAAGCCTTCGCCGCCCAGGCCTGCGCGGTCTCCCGCGAGCTCGGCTTCGACCCGGAAAAGGTCAACCCCAACGGCTCGGGAATTTCCCTGGGCCATCCGGTGGGGGCCTCCGGTGCCATCATCGCCACCAAGGCGATCCATGAACTGCACCGGATCAAGGGCCGCTATGCGCTGGCCACCATGTGCATCGGTGGCGGCCAGGGCATCGCCGTCATCTTCGAACGCGTCTGAGAGGTAGCGGTCGGGAAATGCCAGAACCCAACCCACGACAAGGGTTCTGCGCACCCGACCGCCCTCTTCGGCGCGCCTTGTCATCACCGTCGCGACACTCCGGTCCCGAACACTGCCTTTGAGGGGTGCAACATGAACACAGCCACGTGCCTAGCACCCATCTCGCGCACCGGCAGTACCGGCTCGCGCTTCGAGCGCAACCGCCCCAGGGCCCTGGAACTGTTTGCCCAACGCGGCTTCGCCCAGGTCAGCCTGCGGGAACTGGCCAGCCACCTCGAACTGACCGCCGGCTCGCTCTATAACCACTGTTCCAGCAAGGAGGAGCTGCTCCAGGAGTTCATCGAGGAGCATTACATGGCGCTGTTGTCATTGTTCGACCGTCGCCACCAGCGCGAGTCGGCCGGTGCGCCCCTGCAGGCGGTGATCCAGCGCCTGATAGCGCTCCATGAATCCCACCCCCTGCACTTCCAGCTGGCAGTCCGCGACGCTGGCTGCCTCAAGCCGAGCCAACGGCAGTACATCGATCGGCTGCGCCAGCAGGTGCAGCACAAGCTCCATGCGCTGCTCGGTAGCGCCGGCTGCATCAGCCCAGGGCAGACCAACGTTGCGGCCTTGGAGCTGCTCGAGCACTTGCCACTGTGGCTCTCGCGCTACCCGCTGAGCGAACGGCAGCGCTGCGAGACCCTGGTGCGCCTGCTGACGGCCACCACCCCCTTGTCGACGTTGGAGATCCGACCATGAGCAACTACCAGGCACCGCTGCGCGATATCCACTTCCTCCTCACTGAGGTTTTCGACGTCGGCACTCAATGGGCTGCCCTGCCAGGGCTCGCCAACAGCCTGGACATGGACACCGCCCAAGCCATCCTCGAGGAAGCCGGTAAGGTCACAGCAGGGATCGTCGCACCGCTCAACCGCAGCGGCGACGAGCAAGGCTGCGCCTGGAGCGACGGCGTGGTCACTACCCCGGCCGGTTTCCCCGAGGCCTACCGGACCTACGCCGAGGGTGGCTGGGTCGGCGTGGGCGGCTCACCGGAGTTCGGTGGCATGGGCATGCCCAAGGTAATCGGTGCCCAGGTCGAGGAAATGGTCAACTCGGCCAACCTGTCCTTCGGCCTGTACCCGATGCTGACCGCCGGTGCCTGCCTGTCGATCCTCAACCACGCCAGCGAAGCGCTGAAGACGCAGTACCTGCCGAACATGTACGAAGGCATCTGGGCCGGGTCCATGTGCCTGACCGAGCCGCACGCAGGCACCGACTTAGGGATAATCCGCACCAAGGCCGAACCCCAGGCCGACGGCAGCTACA
>NZ_JAKFEO010000089.1:0-1797 GCF_036675665.1 Hydrogenophaga sp.
ACGCGGTGGCGGGAATGGGCCCCGCCACCTGGGCGGTGCTGCCGATGCTGTTCGTCATGCCTGTACTCCTGTCAAAGACCTCGTGGGTAACACACAGTCCGCGGTCTGCGCCGGCGCTCCGGGTTGGCTGATGCGGGGAAAAGGAAAACGGGAAACGGAAAACACAACGGGCGCGGCTCACGCAAGAACCGCACCGGCGCCGTCAGGTGGTTGCGCTCACGCGCTGCGGGTTGTTGGGGTGGGTGGTCCAGTTGGCGTAGTCACCCGTGACGGTCTGGCCGGTTCGCACGTCCACCTCGCCGGGCGCGAGACTGCGCATGGTGATGCATTCGGGCACCGGGCAGATCGACACGCACAGGTTGCAACCCACGCACTCGGCCTCATTGATCTCGAACTTGCGCACGCCGCCCTCTTTCGTGAAGGTGATGGCCTGGTGCGAGGTGTCTTCACACACCACGTGGCAGCGACCGCACTGGATGCAGGCGTCCTGGTTGATCACCGCTTTCTCGATGTGGTTGAGATTGAGGTTCTTCCAGTCCTTCACCGTGGGCACGGCCTGGCCCTTGAAGTCGTTCAGCGTGGCGTAGCCGTGCTCGTCCATGAAGTTGGAGAGGCCGTCGCACATGTCCTGCACGATCTTGAAGCCGTACACCATGGCGGCCGTGCACACCTGCACGGTGCCGCAGCCCAGCGCGATGTATTCGGCCGCGTCGCGCCAGGTGGTGACGCCACCGATGCCGCTGATGGGCAGGCCGGCGGTCTGCGCGTCGCGCGCGATCTCGGCCACCATGTTGAGCGCGATGGGCTTCACGGCCGGCCCGCAGTAGCCGCCGTGCGATCCCCAGCCGTCGGTGCTCGGGCTCATGACCATGCGGTCCAGGTCCACACCCATGATGGAGTTGATGGTGTTGATGAGCGAGACCGCGTCGGCCCCGCCGGCCTTGGCGGCGCGCGCAGGCTGGCGCACGTCGGTGATGTTGGGCGTGAGCTTCACGATCACGGGCAGGCGGCTGTAGTGCTTGCACCAGGCCGTGACCATCTGGATGTATTCGGGCACCTGGCCCACGGCGGCGCCCATGCCGCGCTCGCTCATGCCGTGCGGGCAGCCGAAGTTGAGCTCAATGCCGTCGGCGCCCGTGTCTTCCACCATGGGCAGGATGCGCTTCCAGCTCTCTTCCTCGCAAGGCACCATAAGCGAGACGATCATGGCGCGGTCGGGCCAGTTGCGTTTGACGCGCGTGATCTCCTCGAGGTTGGTCTGCAGCGGCCGGTCGGTGATGAGTTCGATGTTGTTGAGGCCGATCACGCGGCGGTCTTGCGACATGAGCGTGGCATAGCGCGGGCCGTTCACGTTGACCACCGCCGGGTCTTCGCCCAGCGTCTTCCACACCACACCGCCCCAGCCCGCTTCGAAAGCGCGGGTGACGTTGATCTCTTTGTCGGTGGGCGGCGCGGAAGCGAGCCAGAAGGGGTTGGGGCTCTGGATGCCCAGGAAATTGCTGCGGATGTCGGCCATGGGGTGCTCCGGTGAAATGCGGTGTGTATGTGGACGTTCCTGAGTAGCGGCGGCGGTCAGGCCACCATCGCCACGGGAACGCTCAGCGCTTCATGCATGGAGAGCGCGGCCAGCTTGCCGTGCTCCACGGCTTCGACCGTGAGGTCGCGCCCACCCGCGCGGCAATCGCCGCCGGCCCAGACGCGCGCCAGGCTGGTGCGGCCTGCTTCATCGGTGGCGATGCGTCCGCCCTGCAGCGCGATCGCCTTGCCGGCGGGCTCGGCCACATAGGTCTGGCCGAT
>NZ_JAKFEO010000012.1:0-12742 GCF_036675665.1 Hydrogenophaga sp.
GCGTCCAGATTGCGGGCGTGGATGTCCACATCCTGCGTGCGTTTGACGCGGAAGCAGGCGGCGGCGGTGTCGGACTGCACCAACATGGCGTGCTCCTTCGGACGTGGTTCCAGCCGGGACTGAGTATCAAGTTTCATGCCACCGGGCGTTCCGCAGGAAAACCCGCCCCGCGCTATCCCGAATCGGAAAAAAGACGATCCGGACCCCGACGCTTTCCCAAACGGGATACCACCGAGCGCAGCGGATTGCACAAGATGCAGCCGGGCTGCCCGAGCCGTTTCGGGCGTCATCCATCCTTGATGCGAGCAACAACATGTCAACAACACCCAAGCAGGTATCGCGGGAACTCAAGCCCGTGCTGGGCGCATTTTCCCTCTGGGGCATCGCCGTGGGCCTGGTGATTTCGGGCGAGTACTTCGGCTGGAGCTACGGCTGGGCCAGCGCGGGCACGCTGGGCTTCCTGGTGGCCACGATGTTCGTGGCCCTGATGTACACCACCTTCATCTTCAGCTTCACCGAGCTGTCCACCTCGATTCCCCATGCCGGCGGGCCGTTCGCCTATGCGCGCCGCGCCTTCGGGCCCACCGGCGGCTTCATCGCGGGCTTCGCCACGCTGGTGGAGTTCGTGTTCGCGCCGCCGGCGATCTCGCTGGCCATCGGCGCCTACCTGGGGCTGCAGTTCCCCTCGCTCGACCCGAAGGTGGCGGCGCTGGGCGCCTACGTGGTCTTCATCACCCTCAACGCGCTGGGCGTGGGCATCGCCGCGATGTTCGAGCTGGTGGTGACCCTGCTCGCCGTGGCCGAACTGCTGGTGTTCGCGGGCGTGGTCGCGCCCGGCTGGTCGCTGGCCAACTTCACCGCCAGCGGCTGGGCCGGTTCGAGCGAATTCACCATGGGCACCTGGGCCGGCATCTTCGCCTCCATCCCGTTCGCGATCTGGTTCTTCCTCGCCATCGAAGGCGCGGCCATGGCCGCCGAAGAGGCCAAGGAGCCGCGCCGCACCATCCCCATCGCCTACATCACCGGCATCCTCACCCTGGTGGTGCTGGCTTTCCTGGTCATGATCATGGCCGGTGGCGTGGGTGACTGGAGCAAGCTCTCCAACATCAACGACCCGCTGCCGCAGGCCATGAAGATGGTGGTGGGCGAGTCCAGCGGCTGGCTGCACATGCTGATCTGGATCGGTCTGTTCGGGTTGGTCGCCTCCTTCCACGGGATCATTCTGGGCTACTCTCGCCAGATGTTTGCGCTGGCCCGTGCCGGTTATCTGCCGGCTTACTTTGCCGTGGTTCATCCGCGTTTCAAGACGCCTGTGCGCGCACTCATCGGTGGTGGTGTGGTGGGCGTGATCGCGGTGTTCAGCGACCAGTGGGTCACCTTCGGCGGCTTGCCGCTCACCGCCAACATCGTCACCATGGCCGTGCTCGGCGCGCTGGTGATGTACATCGTGTCCATGGTCTCGCTGTTCAAGCTGCGCATGAGCGAGCCGCTGCTCGAGCGCCCCTACCGCGCGCCGTTCTACCCGCTGTTCCCGGCCATCGCGCTGGTCTGCGGCGTGGTCTGCCTGGCGGCGGTGGTGTACTTCAACGCCATGATCACCGTGCTCTTCCTGGCGCTCATGGCGCTGGCCTACCTGTACTTCTATCTCACCAGCGGACAGCGCGACGCAGCGCCGCTGGACGCCATGCTCGGCACCGTGGAATGAACCTGAGCGCAACGCTGGGAGGGCGCAGTCACCGGTTCGGCAGCCTGCGCGAGGTGATGGCCAAGGCCACGCCGCTGCGTTCGGGTGACTGCCTGGCCGGCGTGGCCGCTGCCACCGAGCAGGAGCGCGTGGCCGCGCGCTGGGTGCTGGCCGATGTGCCGCTGAGCCGCTTCCTCAACGAGGCGCTGATCCCCTACGAAGACGACGAAGTCACCCGGCTCATCCTCGACAGCCACGACGCCATCGCCTTCGAGCCGGTCGCCTCGCTCACGGTGGGCGGTTTTCGGGACTGGCTGCTCTCGGCCCAGGCCACGCCCGAGGTGCTGCGCCGCCTCACGCCGGGCCTCACGCCCGAGATGGTGGCCGCGGTGAGCAAGCTCATGCGCAACCAGGACCTGATGCTGGTGGCGAAACGCTGCGAGGTGGTCACGCGGTTTCGCAACACGCAGGGCCTGCGCGGTCACCTCTCGGTGCGCCTGCAGCCCAACCACCCGACCGACGACCCCGCCGGCATCGTGGCCAGCATGATCGACGGCCTGATGCACGGCGCCGGCGACGCGGTGGTGGGCATCAACCCGGTGTCCGACAGCGTGCCCGACCTGGTGCGCCTGAATCACATCCTGGCCGACGTGCTGGCGCGCGGCGAGATCCCGACCCAGACCTGCGTGCTCACCCACGTCACCAACACCATGCAGGCCATGGCGCACGGCGCGCCGGTGGACCTGGTGTTCCAGTCGATCGCCGGCACGCAGGCCGCCAACAGCTCGTTCGGCATCGACCTCGCGCTGCTCGACGAGGCCCACGCCATGGCGCAGGCGCTGGGGCGCGGCACGGTGGGGAACAACCTCATGTACTTCGAGACCGGCCAGGGCAGCGCGCTCTCGGCCAATGCCCACCATGGCCTGGACCAGCAGACCTGCGAGGCGCGCGCCTACGCGGTGGCGCGGCGCTACAAGCCGCTGCTGATCAACACCGTGGTCGGTTTCATCGGCCCCGAATACCTCTACGACGGCAAGCAGATCACCCGCGCCGGGCTCGAAGACCACTTCTGCGGCAAGCTGCTGGGCCTGCCCATGGGTTGCGACATCTGCTACACCAACCACGCCGAGGCCGACAGCGACGACATGGACAACCTCATGGTGCTGCTGGCCACCGCGGGGCTGAACTTCCTGATCGGCGTGCCCGGTGCCGACGACATCATGCTGAACTACCAGAGCACCTCGTTCCACGACGCGCTGGTGCTGCGCGAGATGCTCGGCCTGAAGCGCGCGCCCGAGTTCGAGGCCTGGCTGCAGCGCGTGGGTGTGAGCGACGGGCAAGGCCGGCTGCTGCCCGCGCCGCGCCAGCCAGCGCTGCCGTCTTCGCTGTGGACCCTGCCCCGACCCGCATGACCACACCCAGCCGCGACCTCTGGGCGCACCTGCGCCAGCACACCCCGGCGCGCATCGCGCTCGGGCGCACCGGCGTGAGCCTGCCCACGCGCGAGGTACTCGATTTCGCGCTCGCCCACGCGCAGGCGCGCGACGCCATCCACCTGCCGCTGGACACCGAGGCCTTGTGCGCGGAACTGCAGCAGCAAGGCTGGCCGTCGCCACCGCTGCTGCTGCACAGCCAGGCGCGTGACCGGCACGAGTACCTGCTGCGGCCCGACCTCGGGCGGCGGCTGGACGCCGAGAGCGCGGCTCGGCTCGGGCCGACCGGTGCCGATGGCCCCGATCTGGTGCTGGTGCTGGGCGACGGCCTCTCGGCTCTGGGCATCCAGCAACACGGCGCGGCGCTGCTGGGCGCGATCCGCCGCGCGCTCGACCCCGCCATCCGGCTTGGGCCGCTGGTGGTGGTGCGCCAGGCGCGGGTGGCGGTGGCCGACGAGGTGGGCGAGCGCCTGGGCGCCGCCGCGGTGGCCATGGTGGTGGGCGAGCGCCCCGGTCTGAGCTCGCCCGACAGCGTGGGCATCTACCTCACGCACGCGCCGCGCGTGGGCTGCAGCGACGCGCAGCGCAACTGCATTTCCAACGTGCGCCCCGCCGGGCAGGACCTGGACACCGCCGCGCGCCGCCTGGCCTGGCTGTTCGGCGAGAGCCGCCGCCTCGGGCTCACCGGTGTCGGGCTCAAGGACCACAGCGGCCTGCCGCTGACCGGTCTGCCCACCCCCGCGGAGAGTGTGCCGGGCTTAAACTGAAACTCACCAAACCCGTTCGGGTTGAGTTTTTCTCAAGCGCCATGCTCGACGCCCGCCAACTGGAGGCCCTCAACGCCGTGATCGAACACGGCGGTTTCGGCCCGGCCGCCAAGGCCCTTTCGCTCACGCTGGCGGCGGTTTCGCTGCGCATCAAGTCGCTTGAAGACACGCTGGGCCAGCGCCTGCTGGTGCGCGGCAAGCAGGTGCGCGCCACGCCGGCCGGCCAGGCGCTGCTGGGCCATGTGAAACAGGTGCGCCTGATGGAGGCCGATTTGCTGGACGGCCTGCAGGGCGGTGCAAAGCCCCGAAGCGGCGTGCGCTGGCAAAGCCTGGGCGTGGCCATCAACGCCGATTCGGTGGCCAGCTGGTTTTTGCCCGGCGTGGCCGCCTTGCTGCAGCGCCACCACCTGCTGCTGGAGATCCTGATCGACGACCAGGACCACACGCACGACGCCTTGAAAAGCGGCGACGTCATGGGCTGCGTGACCACGCTGGCCACGGCGATGCGGGGCTGCGTGGCCGAGCCGCTGGGCGTGATGCGCTACCGCTGCGTGGCCGCGCCCGCCGTGGTGCAACGCTGCCACACGCCGCGCGGCGCCGTCTCGGTGCACAAGCTGCTGGCGCAGCCGGCGGTGATCTTCAACCGCAAGGACGCGCTGCAGGACGCCTTTCTCGAGCAGCACTTCGGTCTGCGTCAGCCCAACTACCCCCGCCATTTCGCGCCGGCGGTGGAGGCGTTCGAGACGGCCATCGAGCTCGGCCTGGGCTGGGGCATGGTGCCTGAGCAGCACCTGGCACAGCGCCCCGGCCTGCAGGAGGTGCTGCCCGATGCGACCGTGGACGTGGTGCTCTACTGGCAGCACTGGGCGCACGAGTCGCTGTCGGCCCAGCGGCTCACCGCCGCGGTGAAGGCCGCGGCGCATGAGCACCTGCGCCCGATGGCGCCGGCGCATCCCGAATGACCGGATCGAGAAGTCCGGTGTGCTTCCCGCGTTTCAGGCGACCTGGCCCGGTGCTGCGCTGACCCGGTGGCGCCGCAGCCGCGCCTGCAGGCGTTGCGTGCTGCGCGCCAGACGGGCGCGGGCGTTGAGACAGACGCGGTCCAGCACGGCGTCGGCGCCGCGCCAGAACTCGTCGACGGCCTCGCTGCGCAGATGCTCGGCGACACGGCGGGCACGCGTGTAGTCGTGGGGGTTGGGCAGGCTCATGGCGGTCTCCTGGTGTGGGAAGATTGGTTCACTGTATTGATGTGACCAAGAGTCGGAAACGCCTCAAGTCGCTCAACGGTTTTGCGATTCTTGCAAAACCAGCACAATGCGGCCATGAAACTCGATCTGGACGATGTGGCCCTGTTCCTGCGCGTGGCCGAACTGGGCTCGCTCTCGGCCGCGGCGCGCGAGCGCCAGGCGCCGGTGAGTCTGGTCTCGCGCACGCTGGTGCGGCTCGAGGAGCGCTGCGGCGCGCGCCTGATGCACCGCAGCACCCATGGCCTGAGCCTGACCGACGAGGGTGACACCTTCGCGGCGCATGCGCGGCGGATGCTGGACACGCGCGATGAGTTGGCGGCGGCGTTCCGACACAAGCGCGCCGGGCCCAGCGGCTGGGTGCGCCTGAGCGTGAGCCCGATACTGGCCGAGACGCTGATCGTGCCCAGCCTGCCGGCGCTGTATGAAGCGCACCCGCAGTTGCAACTGGAGATACTGGCCGACGACCGCATCAGCGACATGGCGCGCGACGGCGTGGACATCGCGATCCGCACCGGCGTGGCGCTCGGCGACAACCTGGTGGCGCGCAAGATCGCCGACCACGGGCGGCGGCTGTGCGCCTCGCCCGACTACCTCGCGCGTTTCGGCACGCCGCAGCACCCGGATGAACTCGCCGCGCACCGCCTGATCACCAGCAGTGCCAGCCCGGGGCTCAACCGCTGGCCCTGGAGCGCGCGCGCGGGCCGTCCCAAGGGCGCGGTCTACCTGGCCAAAGGCCACACGCGCAGCGACAACTCGGCGGTGCTGCTTTCGCTGGCCCTGCGTGGCGTGGGCATCGCGCGGGTCAACGACCTCTTGTCCAGGCCGCACATCACGCGCGGCGAACTCGTGACCGTACTCGACCCCTGGTTCGACCGCAGCAGCATCCCGATCTACGCCGTGATGCTGCCCGAGCGTCACCGCCTGCCCAAGTTGCGCGCCTGCATCGATCACTGGGCGCAATGGGTGTCGGGGGCCGCCGCCTAAAATCTCCCCCCTATGCTCAAGATCAAACAGGAACTGCTGGCCGGCCTCGCCGCCGAGCTCGACACACTTTTGTCCGGCGCGGGCGCGCGCGCCGCGTTCGAGTCGCCCAAGGTGGCGGCGCACGGCGATTTCGCCAGCACCGCGGCCATGCAGCTGGCCAAGCCGCTCAAGCTCAATCCGCGCCAGTTGGCCGACACCCTGCGCGCTGCGCTGCTGGCTCGTCCGGAATACGCGCAGTGGGTGTCCGACATCGACATCGCCGGCCCCGGCTTCATCAACATCCGCCTCAGACCCGCGGCCAAACAACAGATCGTGCGCGAGGTGCTGGCCGCTGGCGCGCGCTTCGGCATCCATGAGTCCAACGGTCAGCGCCTGATGGTGGAGTTCGTCTCGGCCAACCCGACCGGCCCGCTGCACGTGGGCCACGGCCGCCAGGCCGCGCTGGGAGACGCGATCTGCAGCCTGTTCCAGACCCAGGGCTGGAGCGTGCACCGGGAGTTCTATTACAACGACGCGGGTGTGCAGATCGCCACGCTGGGCACCTCCACCCACCTGCGCGCGCAGGGCTTCAAGCCGGGTGATCCGCAGTGGCCCGAGTCCGCCTACAACGGCGACTACATCGCCGACATCGCGGCCGACTTCCTGGCGAAGAAAACCGTGAAGGCCGACGACCGCGAGTTCACCGCCAGCGGCGACATCAACGACCTCGACGGCATGCGCCAGTTTGCCGTGGCCTACCTGCGCCACGAACAGGACCTGGACCTGCAGGCCTTCGCGGTGAAGTTCGACCACTACTACCTGGAGTCCAGCCTGTACACCAGCGGGCGGGTTGAAGCCACGGTGCAGAAGCTGATCGACGCCGGCAAGACCTACGAGCAGGACGGCGCGCTGTGGCTCAAAAGCACCGACTATGGCGACGACAAGGACCGCGTGATGCGCAAGTCCGACGGATCCTTCACCTACTTCGTGCCCGATGTGGCCTACCACATCAGCAAGTGGGAGCGCGGCTTCACCAAGGTCATCAACATTCAGGGCACCGACCACCACGGCACCATCGCCCGCGTGCGCGCCGGCCTGCAGGCGGCCAACGTGGGCATTCCCCAGGGCTACCCCGACTACGTGCTGCACACCATGGTGCGCGTGGTGCGCGGCGGTGAAGAGGTCAAGATCAGCAAGCGCGCCGGCAGCTACGTGACCCTGCGCGACCTGATCGAATGGACCAGCAAGGACGCGGTGCGCTTCTTCCTGCTCAGCCGCAAGCCCGACACCGAATACACCTTCGACGTCGATCTGGCGGTGCAGAAGAACAACGACAACCCGGTCTACTACGTGCAGTACGCCCATGCGCGCATCTGCTCGGTCCTGGCCAGCTGGGGTGGCGACGTGGCGACGCTGAAAGACGCCGACCTGTCCGCGCTCGACAGCGCGCCCGCCCAGGCCCTGATGCTGCTGCTGGCCAAGTACCCCGAGATGCTCAGCGAGGCCGCGCGCGACCTCGCGCCGCACGACGTGACCTTCTACCTGCGCGAGCTGGCCGCGAGCTACCACAGCTATTACGACGCCGAGCGCATCCTGGTGGACGATCCGGCAGTGAAGATGGCGCGCCTGGCCCTGGTCGCGGCCACGGCGCAGGTGTTGCACAATGGTTTGGCAGTGCTGGGCGTGAGTGCCCCGCAGAAAATGTGATGGCGAAACAAGCGATGAAAAAGAAACCTGTGCAATCCCGGAGTTCGCTCGGCGGCACCTTGATCGGCCTCGTGGTGGGTCTGCTGGTGGGGCTGGGCATTGCGCTCGCGGTGGCGGTCTACGTCACGCGCGTGCCGATCCCGTTTGTTGACCGCAATGTGTCGCGCAACGCCGGCCAGGACGCGCTGGAAACCGAACGCAACAAGGGCTGGAACCCCAACAAGATGCTCAATGGCGAGACCGCCCCGGCGGCGGTGCCGGCACCGGAGGCAGCAGGTGCGATCGTGGTGCCACCGGCCGACGGCAAGGGCCTTCCTCCCGTGCCCGCTGCCGCAGGCAAGCCGGCCGCCGATCCCCTGGGTGAACTGGTCCAGTCCAGGCTGGGCACGCCACCGGCCGCCGCCCCCGCGGGCACACCTCCCGCAGCCGTGCCCGCACCCGGTGCGGACCCGTTCACCTATTTCGTGCAGGCGGGCGCCTTCCGCTCGCCGGAAGACGCCGAAACCCAGCGTGCCAAGCTCGCCATGTTGGGCATCAACGCCGATGTGACCGAGCGCGAACAATCCGGCCGAACCGTGTACCGCGTGCGCGTGGGCCCGTTCAACCAGAAGGCGCTGGCCGATCTCACCCAGGAGCAACTGGCCGCCAATGGCGTCGAAGCCGCGCTGGTGCGGGTCCAGCGCTGACCCGCCGCGCAGGCAGGTCGGGAACTTTCAGCGCACCGGCTGCCCCAAGCAAGCCTCATCAAGGAGTCTGATTCCATGCAACGTCGTGATTTTTCCCGGTCCCTGCTGGCCGCTGGCACCACCGCCCTGGCCGCCACCGGTGGTCTGACACTCACCCCTGCGCTGGCCCAGCGCGTGGCGCCCAAGGAAGGCACCGATTTCATTCGCCTGAGCCGCCCCGCGCCCGTGGAGAGCCCGGCCAGCCAGGTCGAGGTGGTCGAATTCTTCGCCTACAGCTGCATCCATTGCTTCAACTTCGAGCCCGCGTTCGACGAATGGATGAAGAAGAAGCCGGCCAACGTGAACGTGCGGCGCATGCCGGTGGCCTTCAGCCCCGCTTTCGTTCCCATGCAACGCCTGTATTTCACGCTGGAAGCCATGAAGCTGGTGGACCGGCTGCACGCCAAGGTGTTCCAGGCGATGCATGTGGACCGCCAGCAACTCACCACCCAGCCCGTCATCACCGCCTGGATCGACAAGCAGGGTGGCGTGGACATGGCCCGTTTCAACGAGTTCTACAACGGCGCGGCGGTCGGGCTGGCCGCCAAGGCCACCCAGTTGCAGGAGGCCTACCAGGTCGAGGGCACACCCTCTTTGGGCGTTGCCGGTCGCTACTACGTCAATGGTCAGGGCTCCCGCACCCTGGTGGTGGCCGACGCATTGATCGCCGAAGCAGCGCGCAAGGCCTGAGTCGCGTCATGCCAAAGAGAAGGCCCGCTTGCGCGGGCTTTCTCTTTGGGGCGTGCTGTCGACGTGCGGCCGACTTCCACGACATTCATGAATTCATGTGAGAAAAGAGTCGGTAAAGGGAGCGCTCGGGCCCGTTCAACCTGCATCGGGTCGTTACAATGAATGCAAGTTTCGTGCCCTACAACGCCATGCATTCCACCTTGCCCCACTTCTCCTTTCACCGGTCGTTCTGGCTGGGCGCCTGCCTGGCGGTGGGTTTGCTCCTGACCGGTGCGGCGCAGGCCGAAAAGGCCGATCGCAACCTGCCGCTCAATGCCGAGGCCGATGCCTTGCGTTACGACGACGTGCGCCAGACCAGCATCTTCACGGGCAACGTGGTCATCACCAAGGGCACGATCATCATCCGGGGCGCCAAGGTCGAGGTGCGTCAGGATGCCCAGGGCAACCAGTTCGGCGTCGTCAACGGCAGCCCGGGGTTTTTCCGCCAGAAGCGCGACGGTGTGGACGAATTCATTGAAGGCACGGCCCTTCGCATCGAGTACGACAGCCAGGCCGACACCGTGCGTTTCGTGGGTGATGCGGTTCTCAAGCGCTTCAAAGGCACCCAGCTCAACGACGAAACCACCGGCAGCGTGATCGTCTACAACAACACCACCGATGTCTTCACAGTGGACGGTGGCGTGGCCAACCGCACCGCCAACAACCCCACCGGACGCGTGCGCGCCATGCTCACGCCCGTGCCCAAGGACGACACCCCCGCCCCCAGGCCGGCGCCGCCCGCCAACCTGCGACCCAGCAACCAGCTTGGCGAGGGCCAGCAGTGACGGCGATGTCCTCGGCGCAGGCCTTGAGCCCGGGCAAGCGCCCGTTGCCCGCCCCCGATCTCAGCCGGCTGGAGGCGCAGGGCCTGCAGAAGGCCTACGGCAGCCGCAAGGTGGTCAAGGACGTGTCGCTCGCGGTCTTCAAGGGTGAAGTCGTCGGTCTCCTGGGCCCCAACGGCGCGGGAAAAACCACGTCTTTCTATATGTTGGTGGGCCTGCTGCGCTCGGACGCCGGCGCGATACTGCTTGACGGCCAGGCCATCCAGGACCTGCCCATCCACCGCCGCGCGCGCCTGGGCCTGGGCTACCTGCCACAGGAAGCCTCGATCTTTCGCAAGCTCAACGTGGCCGACAATGTGCGCGCCGTGCTGGAGCTGCAGGAGGATGACGCCGGCAAGGCGCTGAGCAAGGCGGCCATCGAGGCCCGGCTCGACGAGTTGCTCAAGGACCTGCACGTGGACCACCTGCGCGATTCGCCCGCGCCGGCCCTCTCGGGCGGTGAGCGCCGCCGGGTCGAGATCGCCCGCGCCCTGGCCACCAACCCGCGTTTCATCCTGCTTGACGAGCCCTTCGCCGGCATCGACCCGATCGCCGTGATCGAGATCCAGCGCATCATCGGTTTCCTCAAGTCGCGCGGCATCGGCGTGCTCATCACCGACCACAACGTGCGCGAGACCCTGGGCATCTGCGACCGTGCCTACATCATCAACGACGGCCACGTGCTCACCAGCGGCACCCCGGCCGAGATCGTCGAGAACGCGGACGTGCGCCGCGTCTATCTCGGCGAACATTTCCGCATGTGATGGCCTGCACTTTGTTCACGAAATGTTGGCCGAGTGAGGCGCCGCAATCCAGGGCACCCGCGGATCCGGCTTCGCCGGTCCCAGGGTGCGTCCCCCTGGGGGGGACGCGCGCAGCGCGGCGGGGGGGTGGCCTGTGAAACAAGGCCTGTCGCTACGCGTCTCGCAGCACCTGGCGCTCACGCCCCAGTTGCAGCAATCCATCCGCCTGCTGCAGCTCTCCACGCTGGAGATGGCGCAGGAGGTCGAGCAGATGCTCGACGAGAACCCGTTCCTCGAACGCTCCGAAGACCTCGCCGAGCGTGAAGCCTTTGGTCTGGAGCAGACCGACGCACCGGTGAGCGCGGGCGAGCAGATCGCCGAGGCCGCGCTGCCCGAGGCGCCCGGCCCCATGCTCTCCAGCACCGAATCGAGCAGCAGCGCCAGCAGCGAGACCGGCGAAGGCGATGCGATCGAGGGCAAGCTCGACGGTGCCACGCCAGTGGAAGAAAGCTGGGAGGGCGACGGCACGGTGGAAATGGCGCCGGATGACAGCGAATGGGGCGGTGACGCACCCGCGCGCAACAACAATGCATCAGGCGACGACGACACCGCCAGTGCAGCCGACCTGGCCCGCGCTCACATCAGCCTGCAGGACCACCTGCACGACCAGGCCCGCTGCCTGCGCCTGTCGGACGAAGACCGCGCCGCGCTGTACTTCCTGATCGAGTCCCTCAGCGATGACGGCTACATCGAAGACACCCTGGCCGAACTGGCCGCGGGCTGGCAGGCCCTGTCGGGTCCGATGGAGACCGACGACCCCAACGAAGGGCTGGAAGAGCGCGAAGCGCTGGAGCAGCGCCTGACCATGGCGCTGCAACTGCTGCAGCACATGGAGCCCGCCGGGGTGGGCGCGCGCAACCTTGCCGAATGCCTGCGCCTGCAGATCCTGGAAATGCGCAACACGCCCGAGGCTCGCGCGGCCCTGGCCATCTGCGGGCAGTCCATGGAGCTGGTGGCCAAGCGCGACGTGAAGCGCCTGTGCAATCTGTGCGGCCTGGACGACGAAACGGTGCGCGCCGCACTCGGTCTCATTGCCCGGCTGGAGCCCAAGCCGGGCCGCCGCTTCGTGGACGTGGAGCGCAACGTGGTCGTGCCCGACGTGCTGGTGACGCGCGCCGGCCGCGGCTTCAAGGTGCTGCTCAATCCCGAGGTGATGCCGCGCCTGCGCGTGCACGACGTCTACGCCAGCGCCATGCGCCAGAACCGCGGCGGGCGCGACAACGGCGGCGAGGCTGGACACGCGGCCATGCAGCAGCGCCTGCAGGAAGCGCGCTGGTTCATCAAGAACATCCAGCAGCGCTTCGACACCATCCTGCGCGTCTCCAGCGCCATCGTCGAACGTCAGCGCAACTTCTTCATGCACGGCGAACTCGCCATGCGCCCGCTGGTGCTGCGCGAGATCGCCGACGAACTCGGCCTGCACGAGTCCACCATCAGCCGCGTGACCACCGCCAAGTACATGTCCACGCCCTTCGGCACCTACGAACTCAAGTACTTTTTCGGCTCGTCGCTGGGCACCGAAACCGGTGGCAATGCGTCGAGCACGGCGGTGCGCGCGCTGCTCAAGCAGTTCATCTCGGCCGAGGAGCCGGCCAAACCGCTGTCGGACAACCAGCTCTCCGACCTGTTGCGCGAGCAGGGCATCGAGTGCGCGCGGCGCACCGTGGCGAAGTACCGCGAAGCGCTGCGCATCGCCCCCGCGAATCTCAGAAAAACACTTTGAACATGGCCCCCACGCTCCGCCGCTTCGCGGGTCGCTGCCCCCCGAGGGGGCTGTTTCGCCTTGGGGCGGCCCGGCGGCGAAACGCCCTTCTATGAATCAACTTCAAGTTTTTCTGCCCTGCGCCGCCGGCGTGGAGGACA
>NZ_JAKFEO010000049.1:0-1783 GCF_036675665.1 Hydrogenophaga sp.
CTGGTTGATGTGGCCAGCAAGGACGCCCACTGGCTGCGCACCACCAGCGTCTTCACCCTGGTTCGCGGCATTGTGGGCGGCACCAACATTCGGGCCTACACCGGCCTGCTGAAAGACCCGCCGTTGCCCGATGGCGCAGTGCGAACCGTGCTCCAGGGTGACGCCAGTGCGGAAGTCCCCAAGGTCATTGCCGCCGCCAAGGATCTGATCGAAAACCTCAACACCCTCACGGGAAGCACCGGCGCGGTGGGCGCCAGCATGGCCAACCTGCAGATCCTGACCGAACGGCTCAACGGACCTGGCGGCGTGCTGACCGTCATGCTGGGCAGCGAGGCCGAGGCCCAAAAGCTGGTCGCCACGCTGGACCGCACCAACGCGCTGCTGACCAAGCTCGACGCCATTGCCGCCAAGACCGACACCCAGGTCTTTGGCGCCAACGGTGTGATGCCCGAAACCCGCGCCACCATTGTTCAACTCAACACCATGCTGGGCGAGGCCCGCACCAGCCTGAAGAAGGTGGATGCCCTGCTGCAGGACGCGCAAGCCGTCACGTCCAACGCCAAGGAAGCCACGGCCGATCTGGGCGCCTTGCGGGCCGATGTGGAGGCCAGCTTGCGCAAGGTGGACAGCCTGGTCAACGAGATCAACCGCAAATGGCCGTTTGCCCGCGATGCGGAGATGAAACTGCCATGAGTATCGCCATGAGCACCCCTCCGAAATTAACGACGCTCTTCGGTGCGCTTGCCGTCTTGCTGCTCAGCGCGTGCGCCAGCGGCCCGAAACCGCCCGACTGGCAACTCGAAGCAAAAGGTTCCATGGAGCGTTCCGTGGCCGCTTATATGGAAGGCAATTCCCGTGTGGAGCAGGCTGAGCTGGAGCGCGCACGCAGCCAGCTCGCGCGCACCGGCCGCGCCGACCTGCTGGCCACTGCCGAACTGCTGCACTGCGCCACCCGTGTGGCCAGCCTCGTGTTTGAACCCTGCGCCGGCTTTGAAAACCTGCGCCAGGATGTGCCGGCGCCGCAGCGCGCCTATGCAGATTACCTGGGCGGGCGGGTTCAGCCCCAGGACGTCGCCTTGCTCCCGGCGCCACAACGCGCCGCTGCGGTGGGCGATGCCGGTGCCCTGAAGTCCATGGCCGATCCGCTGTCGCAGCTGGTCGCCGCAGGTGTGCTGCTGCAAACCGGCAAGGCCAACCCGGCCGTCATCGCGCAGGCCATCGACACCGCCTCGGCCCAGGGCTGGCGGCGTCCGCTGCTGGCGTGGCTGGGCGTGCAGGCCCAGCGTGCAGAGCAGGGCGGAGACCTCGAAGAGGCCGCCCGGTTGCGCCGGCGCATGGACATCACGCAGCGCAGCGCTTCCGGGGCAAAGGCGCCCGTAAAAGAAGCTGCACAGGAAGCGGCCAAAGAAATACCGAAAGAAAACAAGTGAGGAACACCCGTTGAGCTACACCCTCAAGCTGTATGCCTTTGAGGACGCCTCCCCCGAGGAACTGCAGGCCGCAGAGCGGCGCTTCAGGCAGGCACTGGAGGCCGCGCTGGGCGATGCGAGCCTGGTTGCACCGGTGTATGCCGCCTACATGAAGCTCGTGGCGACCTATGGCGAAGCCCCGGGAGAAGATGTCCTGACACCGGCCGAGCTTGAAATCTTCAGCCAGTGGCAGGCGGCGGAGTCCGCCGCCATGACGGCCGCCCTGGGGCCCAACCGCTACATGGGCGATGCGCAATTCGAGATCCACGCCTGAGCTGTTGGCCTGCGTGCCGCAGTATTTCTGCTTAAGGTGA
>NZ_JAKFEO010000037.1:0-200492 GCF_036675665.1 Hydrogenophaga sp.
ACGATGTTCACGCCGCCCACGCTGGCCTGATGGCGCAGCAGGGCGAGCAGACCGAAGCCGATGAGGAATCCGCCGAGCACCGAGGCCACCCAGGGGTTGAGCAGCTCGAAACGCACCACCCGCGGCGCCAGCGCGGTGCACAGCGACACCAGCGCCACAGCACACAGGCTCTTCACCGTGAACTCCAGCCCCAGCCGCTTCCACGACAGCCAGAAAAACGGCAGGCTGAACACGAAGAAGCACAGCGCGAGACTCAGGCCCGTGGCGTAGCTCACCAGAAAGGCCACTCCCGCCACCCCGCCCGTGAGCAATCCAGCGTGGGCAAACATGGTCATGCCCAGCGCCACGAAGAGCGAGCCGGCCACCAGCGCATGGCCGTCGTCGAGCCAGGAGTGGGAAAGTCGAATCAGGGGGGAAGAAGGCATGCGGATGTCAAAGCACATCGCGTGCCGAGCCCGACACCCCGGTGAGCCCGCATCTTCAGACCCGCGCCAGCAAACGCCCCACGCTGGCCAGCGCCGCATCGCGCGTCGCGCCATCGGTGGCACTCTCGGCCAGGTAGGCGGTCACGATCAGCGGCGCGCGCTGCGGTGGGAACGCGATGCCGATGTCGTTCGCATCGTCGCCGGCGGTGCCGGTCTTCTCGCCCACACGCCAGCCTGCCGGCACGCCCGCCCGCAAGCGTTTGCCGCCAGTGGTATTCGCCAGCAGCCATTGCTGCAGCCGCTCGCGCGAGGCCGGCGCCAGCGCATCGCCCAGCAGCAGCGTGCGCACCGTGTGCGCCATGGCGCGCGGCGTGGTGGTGTCCAGCGGCTCGCCGCTGGCGGCGCGGCGGTTCAGTTCGGGCTCGGTGCGGTCGTGCCGCGTGACGGTGTCACCGAGGCGGCGCGCAAAGGCGGTGAGCGCTGCCGGGCCGCCGTAGCTGGCCAGGATGAGGTTGGCGGCCGTGTTGTCGGTGGGCGCCGTGGGCACGTTCGCGGTGGGCTGGCTGCTGCCGCGCCTGCGCGACTTCCAGGCGCGTCACCCGCTCATTGAGCTGCGGCTGTTCACGCACAACAACCGCATCGACCTCGCGGCTGAGGGGCTGGACTGCGCGATCCGCTTTGGCGACGGCCAGTGGCCCGGCATGCAGACACGGCACCTGCTGGCCGCGCCGCTGGCGCCGGTGTGCGCACCGTCGCTGGCCCACCGCATCCGCGCGGTGGCCGATCTCGGGCGCGAAACGCTGCTGCGCTCGTACCGCTCGGACGAGTGGCCCCAGTGGTTCGAAGCGGCCGGTGCTCGCGCGCCCCTGCTCACCGGGCCGATGTTCGACTCGTCGCTGGTGCTGGCCGACGCCGCGGCCCAGGGCGCGGGCGTTGCACTGCTTCCGCTGGCGCTGTTCAGCCGCGACCTGCAAAGCGGGCGGCTGGTGCGCCTGTTCAGCGTCGAGGTGGACGTGGGTGGCTACTGGCTCACGCGCCTGAAGACGCGGCGCAAGAGCACGGCCATGAAGGCGTTCCAGGACTGGCTCGAACACCAGAGCCCGGGGACGGCGACGCCGGTGTGAGCCCTGCGATCACAGCCCCAGCGCGCTCAAGCCCGGGTGCTCATCCGGCCGCCGGCCCAGCGGCCAATGAAACAGGCGCTCGCTCGCCGCGATGGGCCGGTCGTTGATGCTGGCGTGGCGCTGCTCCATGTAGCCGAGTTCGTTGAACTGCCAGTTCTCGTTGCCGAACGAACGGAACCACTGACCCGAGTCGTCATGCCATTCGTAGACGAAGCGCACCGCGATGCGGTTGTCGGTGAAGGCCCAGAGTTCCTTGATGAGCCGGTAGTCGAGCTCCTTCGCCCACTTGCGCACCAGGAAGGCGTGCACCTGGTCGCGGCCCACCGGGAACTCCGCGCGGTTGCGCCAGCGTGTGTCCTCGGTGTAGACCTTGACCACGCGGTCCGGGTCGCGCGAGTTCCACGCATCCTCGGCCCCGCGCACCTTCTGCGTGGCGGTCTCGGTGGTGAAGGGCGGCAGTGGTGGTCGGGATTCCATGATGTGCTCGGCTTTTCGAAAGTGCGCACCGCATGAAGCGACGCCCGTCCAGGGGCAACGAGGGTCCGGCTCCGCCGGCCCAAGCTGCCGCCCCCCTTCCAGGGGGGACGCGCGCAGCGCGGCGGGGGGTCAATACTGTTTATAGGGCAGGAACTTGCCCGACATCACGATGTTCACGCGATCGCCGTTCGGGTCGGCCTGGCGCTGCATGTCCATCTTGAAATCGATCGCGCTCATGATGCCGTCGCCGAACTCTTCGTGGATGAGTTCCTTGAAGGTGGTGCCGTACACGCTCACCAGTTCGTAGAAGCGGTAGATCAGCGGATCGGTCGGCACCGAGGTGGGCAGCGAACCCTTGTACGGCACGACCTGCAACCACTTCTGCTCTTCGGTGGAGAGACCGAAGATCTTGCCCAACACCTTGGCCTGCGCGGGCGTGGCGGTCATCTGGCCCAGGCACAGCGCCGTGGTCCATTCCTTGGACTGGCCCACCTTTTTGGCCACGTCGGCCCAGCTCAGGCCTTTGGTGACTTTGGTGGTGATGATCTTTTCGGTGACGTCGAGTCGGCTCATGGGTTGCCTCGTTGCTTGTGTTGAAGAGAAAGGAAAGGGGGGAAACCGTCAGTGCGCTTTTGCGCGCGAGACCAGAAAGTCCACGATGTGGTTTCTGAGGTCGTAGTAACCGTCCAGGTGATGGAGTTGCGCGCGTGTGCGGCTGCGTGGCAGCGAATTGACCACCACCTCGGCCATGCCGCCGGGCTTGTAAATGGTTTCGGTGCCCACGTTGCCGTCAGGCAACTCCTGCCCGTTCGTCATGAGCAGGATGCGGTCGGCCAGCAGGATGGCCTCGTCCACGTCGTGCGTGATCATGAAAACGGTCTGGTGCGTCTCGCGCACGATGCCCATCAGCTCGTCCTGAATCGTGCCGCGCGTGAGCGCATCGAGCGCGCCGAAGGGCTCGTCGAGCAGCAGCATCTTGGGCTGGATGGCAAACGCCCGCGCGATGCCCACGCGCTGCTTCATGCCGCCCGAGAGCTGGCTCGGCTTCTTGTCGATGGCCGGGGAGAGGCCCACGAGGGCGACGAATTTTTCGACGTGCGCGTTGATCTGGGCACGGCTCCAGTCGGGCCAGCGCGACTTGACCGCGAACGCGATGTTCTGCCGCACGGTGAGCCAGGGCATGAGCGCGTGGCTCTGGAACACCACGCCGCGCTCCAGGCTCGGGCCGGCGATTTCGCGGCCGTCCATGAAGCAGTGGCCGGAGGTGGCGGTGTCGAGACCCGCGAGCACGTTGAGGATGGTGGTCTTGCCGCAGCCGCTGTGGCCGATGATGCAGACGAACTCGCCCTTGTCGATCGCGAAGGACACGTCGGCGAACACCGGCTTGTCGGCCTGGTAGGCCTTGGCGAGGTTTTCAACCTGGAGGAAACCGGTCATCTTGGGGGCTTTCGTTGGGGCCGGTGCGGGCGCCTGGGGCAGCGCCACGCCTTCGCGCACGCTGGACTCACTCCACATAGGTCACCGCCTTCTGCAGTTGGGCGAACATCAGGTCGAGCAACATGCCGACCACGCCGATGAGCAGCACGGCAAAGATCACGTTGGTCAGCGAGAGGTTGTTCCACTCGTTCCACACGAAATAGCCCACGCCGGTGCCGCCCACCAGCATCTCGGCGGCCACGATCACCAGCCAGGCAATGCCCATGCTGATGCGCATGCCGGTGAGGATGGTGGGCGCGGCGGCGGGCAGGATCACCTGGAAGGCCTTGCGGATCGGATTCACCTCCAGCGTGCTGGCCACGTTGAGCCACTCGCGCTTGACGGCGGACACGCCGAACGCGGTGTTGATCAACATCGGCCAGACCGAGCAGATGAAGATGACGAAGATGCCGCTGACGTCCGAATCCTTGAGCGTGTAGAGCGCCAGCGGCATCCAGGCCAGCGGGCTGATGGGTTTGAGCACCTGCACGAAGGGATCAAACGCCTTGCGCATCAGCGGCGACATGCCGATGAGAAAACCCAGCGGGATCGCCACCGCCATCGCGAGCAGAAAGCCCAGGCCGACGCGACCCAATGAGTGCGCAAGCTGGATGCCGATGCCCTTGTCGTTCGGACCCTTGTCGTAGAACGGATCGGACAGATGCCCCCAGCTCGCCTTGGCCACCTCGATGGGCGGCGGGAAGCCGGTGCTCTTCTCGGCACCGGGGTCCTTGCCCATCATCTTGGCGTACTCGATCTCTTCGGCCGTCATGCCGGCCGACGCGCCACCGATCGACGGCCCCGAGGTGGACAGCTGCCAGGCCCCGATGAAGACGCAGAAGATGATCAGCGAGACCAGGGCCGCGCGCAGGTTGAGGCTGGTTTTCATGCTCAAGCCGCTTTGCTGATGGCGAAGCTCTTGAGGTATTCCGCTGGCTTCGCCGAATCAAACTCCTTGCCCATGATGGTGTGCCTGGTGTAGCCGCCGCCAGCCGCAAATGGTTGACCCAGACTCTTCATGTGCTTGCGCGCGTCGGTGATGAGGAACACCTTCTCGGCCACGGCCTTGTAGTCCACGTCGCCCTTGACGTAGCCCCAGCGCTGCATCTGCGTGAGCATCCACACGGCCATGCTCTGCCACGGCATGGGGTCGAAGTCGGCGCGCTCGGGCACGTTCTGGATCTTGCCCAGGCCGTCCGCAAACCGGCCCGTGAGCACCTGTGTGACCACGGCTTCGGGCTGGTTGAGGTACTGGCTGGGCGAGATCACCTTGGCGATCAGCTCGCGGTTTTTTGGATCGCGCGCCATGGCGGCCGAGGTGAGCACCGCGCGGTAGAGCGCTGCGAAGGTGTTGGGGTTCTTCTGGATGAACTCGGTGCTGGTGCCGAAGGCGCAGCAGGGGTGGCCGTTCCAGAGGTCGCGGGTGAGCACGTGGATGAAGCCCACCTCGTCGAACACCGCGCGCTGGTTGAACGGATCGGGGCCGAGGAAGCCGTCGATGTTGCCCGCGCGCAGGTTGGCCACCATCTCGGCCGGCGGGATCACGCGCAGCTGCACGTCGGTGTCGGGGTTCAGGCCGTTCTCGGCCAGGTAGTAGCGCAACAGGAAGTTGTGCATCGAGTAGTCGAACGGGATGCCGAACTTGAAGCCCTTCCAGTTCTTCGGGTCGCGGTTGTTCTTGTGCTTGAGCGCCAGCGTGATGGCCTGGCCGTTGATGTTCTGGATGGTCGCCACGTTCATCGGCACGGCGTTGCTGCCCAGGCCCAGGCTGATGGCCAGCGGCATGGGCGAGAGGAAATGGGTGGCGTCGTATTCCTTGTTGATCATCTTGTCGCGCACCAGGGCCCAGCCCGCGGTCTTGGTGACTTCGACGTTCAGGCCCTGCTTCTGGTAGAAGCCCAGCGGGTGCGCCATGATCAGCGGCGTGGCGCAGGTGATCGGAATGAAGCCGATCTTCAGGTTGGTCTTTTCCAGCGAGCCTTGTTTCTCTTGTGCCATGGCCTGCAGGCTGGCCACCGGCAACACGCTCGCAATGGCGGCCATGGCCGTGCCCTTGCCCACCGCGCGCAGGAAGCGGCGGCGCACCTCGTCGTGCGGGAACAGCGCCTTGACCAGCGTGGCCTCGATGAATTCGTTGCTGTAGGCCTCGAATTCGGCGGTCTCGCTGCGCCGGCGCAGTTCCACGGCCGCACCATCGGCGGCCACCTCGGCGTGGTGGTCGGCTACTGTGTGGTCGCGCCCGCAACTGCACTTGAGCATGAGCGGACGGTCGGCGTTGTAGGGATCGAAGAATTCGGACATGGCGCGCACCTCGGGAGTTGATGACGCGGTGGGCGTTGCAAGCAATGGGCCAGTGGCGGCCCGGGCGTGCCCGTTCTTCGTCGCGCGGGCAAAGTCGCGAGGCCTTCGCCGACGCCGTGTAGGGCCAGCCCTACACGGCGGTGGTCAAACGGTGCCGATCAACGCGGCGCGCGGTGCCGCTCGGCGTACAACGCGAGCTCCACGTCGTTCTTGGTGCCGGTCTTCTCGAGCACGCGGGCCCGGTAGGTGCTCACCGTGTTGGGCGCCAGGCCGAGCTGCGCACCAATTTCGCTCACCGTCTGGCCTTGTGTGAGCAGGCGGTAGACCTGGTGTTCGCGGTGCGAGAGCGTCTCGGGCCCGGCCTGCGCGCTCACGTTGCCCACGGCGGCGGCCAGCGCTTCGGCCGTGGCCTGCGTGAGGAACACGCCCCCGCCCGCGGCCTTGCGCACCGCGTAGAGCATGTCGTCGGGGTCGGCACTTTTGTTCAGATACCCGCAAGCCCCCATGCGGATGCAGCGCACCGCGTACTGCTTCTCGGGGTAGGTGCTGAGCATGAGCACCGGCAACTTCGGGTGTTCGCGCTTGAGGGTCTGCAGCACGTCCAGGCCATCGAGTCCGGGCATGGCGATGTCGAGCAGCACGAGGTCCAGGCCAGCCAGGCCACCGAGCGCCCTCACCTGCGCCAGCACCTCGTCACCGGTCTGCGCCTCGGCCACCACCGCCACGTCGGGCGCGTCGGCCAGGATCTGCTTGAGGCCCTCGCGCACGATGCGGTGGTCGTCGCCGATCAGCACGCGGATGGTTTCAGTCATGAGGTCAAAGACGGTGGTCATGTATGGGCTCCCGCGGGCAATGTGATCGACAGGCGCATGAGCGTGCCCTGTCCTGGTGCGCTGGTGATGCGGATGTCGCCGCCGAAGTGGCGGGCGCGCTCGCGCATGCCCATCACCCCGTAGGCGTCGGCCGCTTCAAACGCCTGCGCCGGCGCACCGACGCCATCGTCCTGCACCGAGAGGCTCAGCACCCCGGCCTGCACGACGATCTGCACGTCCAGACGACGGGCGCGCGCGTGCCGCCCGACGTTGCTCAACATCTCCTGAAAGATGCGGAAAACGCCCATGGACAGCGGTTCTGGCGGGTCGGGTGCGTCGTCCACCTCCATGCACCAGTTCAGGGACATCTCGGCCGACTGCACGAATTCCTGCGCCTGCCATTCGAGCGCGGCCCACAGGCCCTGGTGGTCCAGGATGCTCGGTCGCAGGTCGGTGATGATGCGGCCCACGTTGTCCACCGCGTTCTCGATCAGGCGGCTCATGTTCTGGCACTTGCAGCGCATGCGCTCGCGCATGTCGCCGGCGGCCTCCAGCGTGCGCTGCTCCTGCTCGGAGAGGCGTTTGTCCAGCCAGTTCACGTCCATCTTGAGCGCCACCAGCAGGCTGCCGAGTTCGTCGTGCACCTCGCGCGCAATGCGCGTGCGCTCTTCCTCGCGCACGGCTTCCGAGCGCGCAGCCAGCTCACGCACCTGCTTGAGCGCTGTTGCCAACGCAAGCGTGCGCTCACCCACGCGCTCTTCCAGCTCGTCTTTGGCGCGCTGCAGGGCGTCGGCCGCGCGCTTGCGCTCGGTGATGTCGACGAAGGTGACCACCGCGCCGCGCACCGCGCCGCCGTCGATGATGGGGTGGCTGGAGTACTCGACCGGGAAGCTTGAGCCGTCGCGGCGCCAGAACACCTCGGTGTCGATGCGGCAGGGCAGGCCCTCCAGAAACGCCTTGAAGATCGGGCAGTCTTCCACCGGGTAGTGCGCGCCGTCGGCATGCGAGTGGTGGGTGAGGTCGTGCATGTTGCGGCCCAGCAATTCGTCGGGCTCAAAGCCGATCATGCGGGCGCCGGCGTGGTTGATGAACACGCACAGGCCGTCCAGATCAATGCCGAACACACCTTCGCCGGTGGAGGCGAGCAGCAACGCCAGCGGATCGCCCCAGGCACGGGTGGGCGGGGTGGGGGCGTCGATCAGCATGCGCTCGCCGCACGCAATGAATGTGCCAAAGCGGTGCGTGGTGCGGTGGGCGCCGGGTGACAATGCGCAGCACCACACCCCGCAGTCACCGGTATCTCCCATGGCCCTGTTCGACAAACTCTTCGGCGAGCGCTACACCGCCGCCCGCGCGCGCCAGCGCCGCCACAGCCGCGTGACTGTCTCCACCACCGCCCACCGCGCCGCCGAGTTGCTGCGCTCGACCAACGCGCTGATCCAGCTCACTGCCGCCGAGGCGCTGACGGTGGTGGGCTACATGGAGCTGCGGCGCTGCGCCGAGGGCGAAGCCATCATCCGCCAGGGCCACAGTGGCGGGGAAGACGGCTTCATGGCGCTGGTGATCGAGGGTGAGGTCACGGTGGAGGCGGTGACGGTGAGCCGCACCGAGCCGCACACGGTGAACGTGCTCGGGCCGGGCCACCTCATGGGCGAGATGTCGCTGATGGACGGCGAAGCCCGCTCGGCCACCTGCACCGCCAGCACCGAGGTGCGCTGCGCCGTGCTCACACGGGCCGCCCTGCAGTGCCTGATCGACGAAGAACCCACCACCGCCGCCAAACTGCTCAGCGCCGTGGCCCAGCGCCTGAGCCAGCGGCTGCGCGAGAACGACGCCAAGCTGCAGCTGTACGGTCAACTCGTGCTGTCGATGCAGCAGGAGATCGACAAAGCCTTGCCGGGCTGACCCCGAACCGCGGGCAGAAGGCGCCGTGGCATCGGCGCAGGAACACCAATTGCCGCACCTGGAGCACCGCCACCGGAGAACCAGGAGCCTGCCATGCAACGCCTTCTCTCCCGTGTCACGCGACGGACCCCGGCTGTCGCGGTCCTGGCCTGCACGGTCTGGAGCGCCGTCGCGCTGGCCCAGCCGCACGCCGTGCGGCACGGTCTCTTCACGCTGAGCAGCAGCGTCGTCAACACCCAGAGCATTTCGGCGGAGACAGCGCGCCAACACGGTATCGAGCCCTCGGAGCAGCGCGCCGTGCTCAATGTCGTTGTGTTCAGGGATGTTGACGGCGTGCAGTGGCCCATTCGTGCGGCCGTGAGCGCCACGCGAACGACCTTGCTGGGTGTGCAGCGCGACGTCGAGTTGCGCCAGGTGGAGGACCAGGGTCGGGTCTCGTATGTCGGCACGTTTGAATTCGTTCCCCGCGAGGTGCTCGATTTCAGTGTGACCGCGCGCATCGACCCGGCCTCACCGCTGCTGGAACTGAGCTTTCGTGAACGCATGACGCCCACCCAGCCGCCCGCGTCCACGCGCTGAGCGCGTGCCTTTTCACCATGTCACGATTCAGGAGAACGCCATGAAAACATCATCGCTCTTCACCCGCTCGGGCATCGCCACCGCCTTGGTGGCTCTGAGCACCACCGCCGCCCTCGCCGCGGGTCCGTCGACCCTGTCCACGCCGAAAGGCGATGTGCGCTACCTCAGCGGCGGCATCGGCGAGACCTCGCAAATGGCCATGCAGCAAGCCCGCAGCGACTACAGCCTGAGCCTCAATTTCGCGCGTGCCGACGGTGCCTTCATCACCGGCGTGGATCTGGAGATCCTCGACGCACGCGGCAAGACCGTGCTGTCCCGCGAGGACCAGGACCCGATGGTCCTGGTCGATCTGCCCGCCGGTCGCTACACCGTGGTCGGCACCTTTGAGGGGGAAACCCGGCGCCACGCCGTGGATGTGCCGCGCACGGGCCACCGCCATGTGGTGCTGAACTGGTAGATGCACCATGGACGCCATGCACACCCGCCATGCCCCCGCCGCGTGGCGTTGGCGCAGCGCCCCGCTCATGGCCGCCACGCTGCTGACACTCACGGCCTGCCGCGCCGCCGAAGCGCCGACCCTCGATCCACCCATGGCCCCCACCGCCTCGACGGTGGCGCCCGCCGCGCCCGTCACAACGCAGGCGCTGCCACCCGACTTCACCGCGCTCATGAAGCGCGTGGGGCCTGCGGTGGTCAATGTCACCACGCGGCGCGCCGTCGCCATCAACACCATGCGACCGGACTTCCCCGACGATCCGATGTTCGACTTCTTTCGCCGCTTCATGCCCCCGCCCCCATCGGGTCAACGGGAGTTCCGCAGCGAGGGGGTGGGCTCGGGTTTCGTGATCGATGCGCAAGGCCACATCCTCACCAACGCCCATGTGGTGGCCGATGCCGATGAAGTGCTGGTGCGGCTGGCCGGCAGCCAGCGAGAGCTCACCGCCAAGGTGATGGGCGCCGACCCGCCCACCGACGTGGCCTTGCTCAAGGTGGACGCCACCGACCTGCCGGTGGCGCCGATTGGCGACGCGGCGGCCGTGGAGCCGGGCGAATGGGTCGCGGCCATCGGCTCGCCGTTCGGCTTTGCCAACACCATCACCGCCGGCATCATCAGCGCCACGCAGCGTTCGCTGCCCGACGAGACCTACGTGCCCTTCATCCAGACCGATGTGGCGATCAACCCCGGCAACTCGGGCGGCCCGCTGATCAACACGCGAGGCGAGGTGGTGGGCATCAACTCGCAGATCTACAGCCGCACGGGGGGCTACATGGGACTGGCCTTTGCGATCCCGATCGATGTGGCCATGGGCGTGGCCGACCAGTTGCGCAAAGAGGGCCGCGTCACGCGTGGGCGCCTGGGCATCGGCATCCAGCCGGTGAACGAGTCGCTGGCGCGCGCCTTCGGGCGCGAGGACACGCGCGGTGCGCTGGTGACCTCGGTGGAGCCCGGAAGCGCCGCGCAACGCGGAGCTCTGCAGGTGGGTGACGTGATCCTGCAGTTCAACGGCAAGGCGCTGGACAACGCAAGCACGCTGCCGCGCCTGGTGGCGGGTGTTGCGCCCGGCACCACCGTGCCGCTGGAGATCTGGCGGCAAGGACGCCGACAACAGCTCGAGGTGACGGTGGATGCCGCACCCGTGGCGAGCCGCAACCAGGCGCCGGGCAACACACCGGGTCCGCGGGCTGGTGAGTCGGACACGGCGCGCCTGGGCCTGCACGTGAGCGAGTTGACACCCGCGCAGCGACGCGAACTCGGCGTGGACTTCGGCTTGTTGGTCAATGACGTGCAGGGCGACAACGCCGACAGCGGCCTGCGCCCCGGCGACGTGATCGTGGCGGTCAACCAGCAGCGCTTTGGCAGCCTCACCGAGTTCCGGCGGCTGCTCGACGCCGTTCCCGACGGCGGCAGCCTGGCCGTGCTGGTGCGCCGCGGCGAAGCCAGTCTTTACGTGCCTCTGGATGTGAACGCTGGCTGACGTGCTGAAAACAGGTGAGCAGGATGTGCCTCTCAAGAACTCGCCGCCCTGGCGCGTCATCGACAACGGGCAGCAAGCGACGTGCCCGGCGTTTTCGGGAACACCGATTGCTGCTCTCCTCATATCGCCCTGGGCGGTGCGCATGGCCGAGTCCACCGAAGGCGACATTGGCGTGGAACTCACGCGCGAGCAGGTGCGCGACAGCCCACCCGTGCAGACACAGGAGCCGGTCTCCCGGCTGTATGAAAAAGCGCACGCCGACCACTACCGCTGTCCGTACTACTGGGTCGGCCCGATGGCCTGGGGGCCGACGGCCTATCCGGTGTACGAGGGCAGTGGCGCCCTCCTGTCGCGGCCCGCTGAAGACGGCGACCCGTCGTGGACACGCGCCTCTGGTTGCCGGGTGGACAGGTCAAGGTGCCCGCTCAGGAGATGCAGAGCATCGGGTGGGCGGCACGCGAGGTGCATTTCGACACCCACAAGCAGACCGTGCGCCAAAACCCCCGGGCGCACTGAAACACAGGCCCGGGATGCGCTGGAAGCTCATCAGCCAGGACACCGAGCGCACCTACGCGCTGGTGCTCGCCGAGGGCGACGAAGTGGTCTCGACCATCGAGGCCTTCGCGCGCGAGCACAAGCTCACGGCCAGTCGGCTCAGCGCCATCGGCGCGCTGTGCCAGGTGGGTCTGGGCTACTTCGACTGGGACAAGAAGGACTACCTGCCCATCGATTTCGACGAACAGCTGAAGGTGCTCTCGCTGCTGGGCGACCTGGCCCTGCACGAAGACGCACCCAAGCTGCATGCGCACGTGGTGCTGGGCCGGCGCGACGGCAGCACCTGCGGCGGCCATTTGATGCGCGCGACCGTGCGCCCCACGCTGGAAGTGCTGCTGGTCGAATCGCCCGCGCACCTGCGGCGCGCGTTCGACCCCGCCAGCGGCCTGCCGCTGATCCACATCGAGTCGTGAGAAGGCGGATCGACCTTGTAACTCTTGCTGCAAAACCTTGCACACGCCATGACCGATACCGTCCGCGGTGCGCCCGTGATCTGAAGATTCGCTTCAGGCCGCTTCGCGATAGAAGACTGCGCGCTGGCGCGGCGCCAACGGCTCCACACTCTGGTGAATGGCCGCGATGTGCTCCGGCGTGGTGCCGCAGCAGCCGCCCACGATGTTGACCAGGCCCTCGGCCGCGAACTCGCGCAGCAGGCGGCTGGTGTCTTCGGGCGTCTCGTCGAAGCCGGTCTCGCTCATGGGGTTGGGCAGGCCGGCATTGGGGTAGCAGCTGATGAAGGTGTCGCCCGCGACCTTGGCCAGCTCCTGGATGTAGGGACGCATGAGCGCGGCACCCAGCGCGCAGTTCAGACCCACGGCCAGCGGCTGCAGGTGGCGCACGCTGGCCCAGAAGGCGCTCACCGTCTGGCCGCTCAGGATGCGGCCGGAGGCGTCGGTCACCGTGCCGCTGATGATGAGCGGCAGGCGCTCGCCGCTCTTCTCGAAGTACTCGTCGATGGCGAACAGCGCGGCCTTGGCGTTGAGCGTGTCGAAGATGGTCTCCACCAGCAGCACGTCCGCCCCGCCCTCGACCAGCGCCTCGACCTGTTCCAGGTAGGCCGCGCGCAGCTGCTCGAAAGTCACGTTGCGCGCGCCCGCGTCGTTCACGTCGGGGCTGATGCTCGCGGTCTTGGGCGTGGGGCCGAGAGCCCCGGCCACGAAGCGCGGCTTGTCGGGCGTGCTGAACTTGTCGCAGGCCGCGCGGGCGATGCGCGCCGAGGCCAGGTTCATCTCGCGCGCGAGGTGGCCCATGTCGTAGTCGTCCTGCGCGATGGTGGTCGCACCAAAGGTGTTGGTCTCGATCAGGTCGGCACCGGCCGCCAGGTACCCCTCGTGGATGTCCTGGATCACGTCGGGCCGCGTGAGGCTGAGCAGCTCGTTGTTGCCCTTCACGTCCTTGTGGAAGTCCTTGAAACGCTCACCGCGGTACTGCGCCTCGCCCAGCTTGAAGCGCTGGATCATGGTGCCCATCGCGCCATCGAGGATGGCGATGCGGTGTTTCAGGATCTCGGGCAGCGCCCGGGCGCGGGTGTAGGCGGGGGAAGTCATGCCGGGATTGTAAGAAGCGACACGGGTCCGGGCCCGCCGGCTGATGGGTGGCCTCAGGCTTTCCCCGACAATAGCCCCCATGAAACACCTCACGCCCCAGCAGGCCTGGGCCTGGCTGCAGGCCGAACGCGAGCGCCGCAAAACCATTGGCGAAGCCGAACCGCTGTTCGTGGACGTGCGCATGGAAATCGAGTCGCTCTACGTGGGCCGCCCGCCCGGCGTGGAGAACATCCCCTGGTACGAATACCCCGACCTCACGCCCGACCCGGTGCGTTTCGCGAAGGCCGTCGAGCAGGAAGCGGGCGACAAGCAGCGTCCGGTGCTGCTGATCTGCCGCAGCGGCAAGCGCACGCTGGACGCGGGCAAGGCGCTGGAGGCCGCCGGGTTCACCGAGGTGGCGCACGTGGTGCACGGTTTCGAGGGGGAGCTCAACGAAGATTTCAAACGCTCCAGCCTGAACGGTTGGCGGCACGATGGTCTGCCGTGGGAGCAGATGTGATCGACATCGCACCCGAGAGCGAAATCCTGGAGGCCAGCGTCGGCGTGCTGCAGGAGGTCTTCGGCTTCGACGCCTTCCGTGGCCCGCAGGCCGAGATCGTGGCGCACGTGGGCGGCGGTGGCGACGCGCTGGTGCTCATGCCCACGGGTGGCGGCAAGTCGCTGTGTTATCAGGTGCCGGCCATCGTGCGCGAGCGAAGCGGCCAGGGCCTCACCGTGGTGGTGTCGCCGCTGATCGCGCTCATGCACGACCAGGTGGGTGCCTTGCTCGAAGCGGGCGTGGCCGCAGCCTTCCTCAACTCCAGCCTGTCCAGCGAAGACGCGCAACGGGTGGAGAAGGAAATGCTGCGCGGCGACCTCACCCTGCTGTATGCAGCGCCCGAGCGCCTGACCACCCCGCGTTTCCTGGCCTTGCTCGACTCGCTCCGCGAGCGCGGCAAGCTGGCCCTGTTTGCGATTGACGAGGCGCACTGCGTGAGCCAGTGGGGCCACGATTTCCGCCCCGAGTACCGTGGTCTGGCCGTGCTGCACGAGCGCTTCGCCGGCGTGCCGCGCGTGGCCCTCACCGCCACCGCCGACGATCTCACGCGCGCCGACATCGTCGAGCGCCTGCAACTGCAGGAAGCTCGCACCTTCATCAGCAGCTTCGACCGACCCAACATCCGCTACCAGCTGGTGGAAAAGAAGGACGCCACCACCCAGCTGCTGCGCTTCATCCGCGACGAGCACACCAGCGGTGACGAGCACGACGCGGGCATCGTGTACTGCCAGTCGCGACGCCGGGTGGAAGAGGTGGCCACCATGCTGTGCGAAGCCGGTCTGCATGCCCTGCCGTACCACGCCGGCCTGGACGCCGGCGTGCGCCAGCGCCACCAGGACCGCTTCCTGCGCGAGGAGGGCCTGATCATGGTCGCCACCATCGCCTTCGGCATGGGCATCGACAAGCCCGACGTGCGTTTTGTGGCGCACCTGGACATGCCCAAGAACATCGAGGGCTACTACCAGGAAACCGGGCGCGCCGGGCGCGACGGCGAGCCCGCCAACGCCTGGATGGCCTACGGTCTGCAGGACGTGGTGAACCAGCGCCGCATGATCGACGAGAGCCCGGCGGCCGACGAATTCAAGCAGGTGCTGCGCGGCAAGCTCGACGCATTGTTGACGCTGGCAGAAGCGAGTGATTGCCGGCGCGTGCGCCTGCTCTCCTACTTTGGTGAAAACAGTGCGCCTTGCGGCAACTGCGACAACTGCCTGCACCCCCCGCAGCTCTTTGACGCCACCGAATCCGCGCGCAAGCTGCTCTCGTGCATCTACCGCGTGCAGCAGTCCAGCGGCATGGCGTTTGGCGCCGGCCACATCATGGACATCCTGCGCGGCAAGGTCACCGAGAAGGTGACGCAACACGGGCACGACAAGCTGTCCACCTTCGGCATCGGCGCCGACCTGTCCGAGACGCAGTGGCGTGCGCTCTTGCGCCAGCTCATCGCCCGCGAAGCGGTGCAGGTGGATGCGGCGCACTACAACACCCTGCACCTGCAGGATGCGGCGCGCGAGATCCTCAAGGGCCAGAGCGCCGTGTGGCTCAAGTCGCTGGCCGAGAAGGCCGCCGGCTCCGGGCGCACCAGCCGCCAGCGCAGCGCGCGCGCCACCGTGGCCGACGACGGCCAGCCGCTGACCCTGGCGGCGCGCGACAGCCTGGACGCGCTCAAGGCCTGGCGCGCCGGCGTGGCCAAGGAACACAACCTGCCGGCCTTCGTGATCTTTCACGACACCACCCTGCGCGCGATTGCCGCGCGCCAGCCCCGCACGCTGGCCGATCTGGACGGCATTGCCGGCCTGGGCGTGAAAAAACGCGAGGCCTACGGTGAAGAGGTGTTGCGGGTGGTGAGTGCTTTCGGGTGATCGCCTGACCGGGCACGACGCCCCGACCACCACCATCGGCTGACACGCTCGACCGCTCATCGCACCAAGGGTCTTGAGTACCTGTCATCGCTCAAGTCAGCCGCCCATCTGACGATGCTTGAGGTGTACCCGGGGACTTCCCCGAACATCTCGAACGGAGCACTGCATGTTTTCCTGGCTGCCCTGGATTGGCAAAAGCAAAAGGGTTCAGTACCACGACACGCAGGTGCTCGAGCTGGACTTCCTGGTGGACGAGTTTCACGCCGCGATGGCCGACATCCAGGACCCGATCCGCGTGCGCATCCACGCCGCGCTCCTGTCCTGCCAAAGCCCCAAGGATCTCTGGTTCCTGCGCAGCAAGCTGTTCGGCCTGATCTCCAAACACCATTGCGAGAGCGTGGCCAACACCCGCATCGGCCGACTCGATCAGAAGCTGCGTTTCTTCGTGAACAACCACCCGGACTACTCGGCCGACGAACTGCCCAGCAAGCCCATGCTGCTCATGCACTAGAGGGCACCCCCGCGCCGCCTGCGGCGTCACCCTGGACAAAGCAAAGGCCACCTCACGGTGGCCTTTTGCATGGAGAGCGCGTTGGCTCAATGCACGAAGCCGATGCCGCGAGCCTCGCGCACCTCGGGTTTGATGCGGTGCTCGGCCTCCAGCTGGGCGATGAACTCCTCGGGCTCCAGCGCCTCGGCCAGGATCTCCACCTGCCGCTTCACCGCCGCAAAGTCGCCCGGGCAGAGCTGGTCGAGCTTGGTCAGCCGAGCGGCGTGCGCCGCGCTCAGCCGCGTGACGTCGCCCCCCAGCGCCTCCACCACGAACATGGTCTCGCGCTGCGCGGCCGTGAGTGGCTTGAAACGGATCTTGAAGGTGAAGCGGCGCAGCGCCGCCTGGTCGATGCTGTCCATCAGGTTGGTGGTGCAGATGAAGATGCCGGCAAAACGCTCCATGCCCTGCAGCATCTCGTTGACCTCGGTCACTTCGTAGGTGCGCTGCGCGCCGCGCCGGTCCTGCAGGAAGCTGTCAGCCTCGTCGAGCAGCAGCACGGCCTTCTCGGCCTCGGCCTCGCGGAACATCGCCGCCATCTGCTGCTCGGTCTCACCCACGAACTTGCTCACCAGATCACTGGCTCGGCGGATCATCAGCGGACGCTCCAGCTGCTGGGCCAGGTGTTCAGCCAGCGCTGTCTTGCCGGTGCCCGGCGCACCGTGGAAACACAGGCAGCCGTGGCCGCGTGCCTTGAGCGCGGCAATCACGCGCGGCAGCTCGTAGCGCGACTCGACATTGAGCATGTCCAGGTTGTACTGCGTGACGCTGGGACGCTGCACCAGGTCCGGCTTGCGGCCCAGGGCCAGGTCGGCGTTCTTCAGCTGTCGTTCGATCAGGTCGTCCAGCACCGGCGCCGCGGCGCCGCGCGCCTTGGCGCTGCGCCGCGCCGCTGGCTTGGCCGGGCTGGCCGCGAGCTGGGCGAAGCGCAGGGCGGTGCGGATCTGCGCCGGCGTGAGGCCCTTGCGCTCGGTCAGGCGCGCCACCAGCGCGTCGGACACCGGTGCGTCTTCCAGCGTCTTGCGCACCAGCTGCTCGCGTGCGCCGGGCGGCGGGCTCTTGAGCTCCAGGTGGTAGGCGAAGCGGCGGCGGAACGCCGGGTCGATCTGCTCGATGCGGTTGGTCACCCACAGCGTGGGCACGGCATTGGTCTCCAGGATCTGGTTGACCCAGGCCTTGCCGCTGACGCTGCCGGTGTGCGAGGCCGCCACGTGTTCGGCGCGCGCCATGATCTGCGCCGCCTCGCTGGAGATGGGGGGGAACACGTCTTCCACCTCGTCGAACAGCAGCGCCGAATGCGCCGTGCCTTTCAGGAACACCTGGGCGATCTGCAGCGAGCGGTAGCGGTCGCGGCCCGAGAGCGCGTTGCCGTCGCGGTCCGCGTACTCCACCTCGAACAGCTCCAGGCCGGCGGCCTGCGCGACCACGCGCGCCAGTTCGGTCTTGCCGGTGCCGGGCGGGCCGTACATGAGCACGTTCACGCCGGGCTCCTTGCGCGCCACGGCTTCGCGCAGCAGGCCGCAGAGCAGGCGCACGTCCTCGCCCACGTAGTCAAAATCTTTCGCGCTCAGCGCCGAGCGCGCGGCCGGTCGCGTGAACACCGCCATGAGTTCGCTCTGCGTGCGGTACTCGCGCATCAGCACCGGTGGCAGTTTTTCGCTCACCTTCATGAGATCGGCCAGGTCGGTGATGTTGTGCTCGGAGATGAGGTTTTCCACCATGCCGATGCGCTCCAGCCGCGAGCCGGCGCGCAAGGCCTCGCCGACCTCGCTCGCCTTCACGCCGGCCACGTCGGCGATCGCCGCGTAGGCCTCGGGCGCGTTGTTCACCTTGAACTCGACCAGGATGGAACGCAGGTCGCGCTGGTAGCGCGCCAGCGTGCCGTAAAGCAACAGCGCGCGTTCGGCGCGGTTGAGCTGCAGCAGGCCGGCGAGCGCGTCGATGTTCTTCTCGACCAGCGTGGACTGCTTCTTCAACGAGTGGCTCAGCCATTCACCCGTGACGGCCAGCACCGACAGCAGGTCCTTGGGCGACTCCTTGGCGTATTCGTCCAGGTAGAAGAACAGCGTGCCTTCTTCGTATGGGCCGCGCCAGACTCCGTAGCGCTCCATGAAGGCGTTGGTCGCGAGCCGGTCGTGGCCGCTCCAGAGTTCGTTGTCCTTGCAGCGGCGCTGCAGGAATTCGCGCAGGCGCAGCAGCACGGTCTGCGGCCACACCAGGTGGCGGCCGGCGAGCGAGAGCAAGGTGTTGAGGTCGCGCCGCACGTTGAAGCGCGGGCCCTGCCGCGCGGCCAGGGTGAGCACGAAGTGCGAGCACATGAGGTCGAGCACCGGCGCCTGGCGCAGGCCGTGCGGCACGAACACGCGGCCCTCGGCCATCAAGGGGCCGCGGCTTTCGCGCGCATCGAGAACGGTGCGGGTTGCGGTTGCAGCAGGCGGCAACGAGCGCTTGGTCATCCAACCACCTCCAGGACTGCCTTCCATCCAGTGACGCCATGCCGGGCGGAGCCGGCATTTCAGCGGACCATAACCCAGCTTGATGAATCATGGAAGAGAGTGATGAACCGTGTTTGTGGGATTTGTCCGGCTTTAAGGTGGCGCGCGGTCCGGGCCGCCAGTTCACAATCGCGCGATGCTGGAACTCAAAGACATTCAAGCCGCCGCCGCGCGCCTGGCCGGGCAGGTGCTGGACACCCCCTTCGTCGAATCGCGCACCATCTCGCAGCTCACCGGCTGCCAGGTGTTCCTGAAATTCGAGAACCTGCAGTACACCGCCTCGTTCAAGGAGCGCGGTGCCTGCAACAAGCTCGCGCAACTGAGCGCCGACGAACGGGCGAGCGGCGTGATCGCCATGAGCGCGGGCAACCATGCGCAAGGTGTGGCGTACCACGCTCACCGCCTGGGCCTGCGAGCGGTGATCGTCATGCCGCGCTTCACGCCTGGCGTGAAGGTGGAGCGCACGCGCGGCTTCGGCGCCGAGGTGGTGCTGCACGGCGACACGCTGGACGAGTCGCGCACCCACGCCCGCGAGCTGGCGAAGCAGCAAGGGCTGGTGTTCGTGCACCCGTACGACGACGAAGCCATCGTGGCCGGACAGGGCACGGTGGCGCTGGAGATGCTGCGCGAGCAGCCCGACCTGGATACGCTGGTGGTGGCCATCGGTGGCGGCGGCCTGATCGCCGGCATGGCCACCGCGGCCAAGGCGATCCGCCCGGACATCGAGATCATCGGCGTGCAGACCGAGCGCTTCCCCGCCATGGTCAACGCCATCAAAGGCACCCACCTGCCGCAGGGCACGAGCACCATCGCCGAAGGCATTGCCGTGGGCACGCCGGGCGTGATCACCGAGGCCATCGTGCGCCAGAAGGTGGACGACCTGCTGCTGGTCGACGAGGGCGACATCGAGCAGGCCATCGTGATGCTGCTGGAGATCGAGAAGACGCTGGTGGAGGGCGCGGGTGCCGCCGGTCTGGCCGCGCTGATCAGACACCCCCAGCGCTTTGCCGGCAAACGTGTGGGCCTGGTGCTGTGCGGCGGCAACATCGACCCGATGCTGCTGGCTTCCATCATCGAACGGGGCATGGTGCGTGCCGGTCGGCTGGCGCGCATCCAGGTCAATGCGCGCGACGTGCCGGGCAACCTGGCCCGCATCACCGCCACCGTGGCCGACGCCGGCGCCAACATCGACGAAGTGCACCACCAGCGTGCCTTCACGCTGCTGGCCGCGCAGAACGTGGCGATCGAACTCGTGCTGCAGACGCGCGGGCGCGAGCACATCGCGCAGGTGATCGAACGCCTGCAGCAAGCGGGCTTCGACACGGCACTGTTGTGAACTCCGGTGCCAGCCACGGTTGACGCTGGCCTAGGCGCTCTGCATCATGGCCCGATCCTGAAACACCAACCGGAGGAAGACCATGAACACCAACGCCTTGTGGGACTCGCTGCAAAACAACCTGGGCACCCACATCCCACAGTTGCTCGGGGCGCTGGCCATCTTCATTCTGGGCTGGCTGATCGCGGTGGTCATACGGGCGGCCACACGCAAGAGCCTGGGTTTCATCGGCGTCAACCACCGCTTCGGCAAGCTCACCGGCACGGGCGTGGACATCGAGGGTGCCGTGGCACTCGGCCTGTTCTGGGTGGTGATCCTGCTCACGCTCATGGCGGTGTTCAACTCGCTGGACCTGGCCATCGTCTCCGGTCCGTTCTCGGCTTTCGCCACGCGGCTGTTTGAATATGCACCGCGCCTGCTCGGCGGCCTGGTGCTGGCGCTGGTGGGCTGGCTGGTGGCCAGCGTGGTGCGAGCCCTCACGCAGAAACTGCTGGACAAGACCACGCTGGACGACAAGCTCTCGCAACACGCCGACATGGCGCCCATGAGCGAAGGCCTGGCAGGCGCGTTGTTCTGGCTGGTGATCCTGCTGTTCGTGCCGGCCATCCTGGGCGCGCTGCAGCTCGAGGGCCTGCTGGATCCCCTGCGCAACATGGTGACCAAGACGCTGGACATGCTGCCCAACGTGGTGGCGGCCTTCGTGATCGGCGGCGTGGGCTGGATCGTGGCGACCGTGCTGCGCAAGCTCAGCACGCACCTCAGCCGCACGGCGGGCGTCGACAAGCTGGGTGCCCGCGCAGGCCTGGCCGAGGCGGTGCACGTGTCCAACGCGATCGGCATGCTGGTCTTCATCGCGGTGTTCCTGCCCTCGCTCATCGCCGCGCTGGACGCCCTGAAGATCGAAGCCATTTCGCGCCCGGCGACCGACATGCTGGGCACGCTGATGCAGGCCGTGCCCAACATCCTTGCCGCCGGCCTGATCCTCGTCATCACCTGGCTGGTGGCCAGCTTTGCCAGTCAGTTGCTGGTCGGCCTGCTCGCCACGCTGGGTTTCGACACCTTGCCGGCACGCGTGGGGCTGGCCCACGCGTTCGAAAAAACCAGCGCCTCACGGGTGGTCGGCCGGGTGGTGCTGTTCTTCGCCATGCTGTTCGCCACGGTGGAGGCGGCCGCGCAACTCGGGTTCCACCAGGTCAGCGACATCGTGACCAGCTTCATCCGTTTCGGCGGCGACATTCTGCTGGGCTCCGCGATCCTGGTGATCGGCTTCTGGCTGGCCAACGTGGCCCATGACGCCATCGACCGCGCCAGCGGCGCGCGCACCCATGGGCTCGCGCGCATCGGCCGCTATGCCATCCTGGCGCTGGTGATCGCGATGGGTCTGCGCGCCATGGGCCTCGCCGACGACATCGTCAATCTCGCCTTCGGCCTCACGCTGGGCGCGGTGGCGGTGGCGGTGGCGCTGTCGTTCGGTCTGGGCGGACGCGAGGCGGCTGGCAAACTGATGGACCACTGGCTCGCCCGTTTCCGCAAAGAGGACTGAATGACCCATGCTCCGTCGCCCCCCATATCCGTTGAATCGCTGCAAGGCCTGCTGTCCGCGTGGTTTGCGCCCTGGATCCAGGCGCTGGGCTTGCAGGTCGAGTCGTTTGCCGACGGCGAAGTCACCCTGCGTCTGCCGCAAAGCGACCAGCTCTCGCGCGTGGGCGGCATGCTGTGCGGCCAGGCCATGATGTCGGCCGCCGACACCGCCATGGTGCTGGCCATCGTCACGCAGCTGGGCGACCAGCGCCCCATGACCACGGTGCAGCTCAACACCAGCTTCCTCAAACCGCTTTCCGGCCAGGACGCCCGCATCACCGCGCGCGTGATCCGGGCCGGCAAGAGCCTGGTGTTCGGTGAAATCGACATCGCCGGCGCCGCCGACGGGCGCAGCGTGTGCCGCGCCAGCACCACCTACGCTTTGCTCTGAAACGTCTGCCTTAAAATCGCCGGAGTTTTGATCCACCTTGCGGAGAGCCCCATGTCCCAGCACAACCACGACACCCCCAGCGACCAGCCCCACGACATGGTGGAGTCCATCGTTCCCCTGATGCCCATCGTGCTGCCCATCGCTGGCGGTGTGCTGATGTTCCTGCTGGCCTTCATCGCCGTTTTCATGGCCTGAGCCAGCGCGCTCCGGCTGCACGGCCGAACGCCCCCTGCGGGCGTTCGGCCGTTTTGTTTGGCGGCGAGGACCCTCCAATAGCCGTTCAATGCATCACGTTATGCAAGTTTTGCATGTAACCCGTTCGTAACCTGCCGCCCACTTTCATAAAATCGGGGCAAGGACGACACACGGACCGAGCCGCGGGCACACCAACCCACCCCTTGTCCCTCTTGCTGCCGGGCGCCAACCGCTCCACAGCCACCAGCGCCGACCGCCCCTTTCAAGCACAAGGGACCCTGACAGCCGCCCAGCTGCAACTTCTGCAGCCCGCGGCTGTCGGCGTCTCTGGTGCCCACCGGTTATCAACTTCTGGAGTCTTTTCCATGAACTCTCCCGTGATGCAGGGCCTGACCCTCAACACCCCGTCCTATGTGAAGAATGCCCGGCTGATCGCCTGGGTGGCCGACATGGCCGCCCTGTGCAAGCCCGACACCGTGGTCTGGTGCGATGGCAGCGACGAGGAATACGCGCGCCTGTGCGAGCAGTTGGTGAGCGCCGGCACGATGAAGCGGCTCAACCCGATCAAACGCCCCAACAGCTTCCTGGCCTGCTCCGACCCGTCGGACGTGGCCCGCGTGGAAGACCGCACCTTCATCTGCAGCGAACAGCAGGAAGACGCCGGCCCGACCAACAACTGGAAGGCACCGGCCGAGATGCGCGCCACCCTGCAACCGCTGTTTGATGGCTGCATGCGCGGGCGCACCATGTACGTGGTGCCGTTCAGCATGGGCCCGCTGGGCAGCCCGATTGCCCACATCGGCATCGAGCTCACCGACAGCGCCTACGTGGCCGTCAACATGAAGCTCATGACCCGCATGGGCAAGCCCGTGTTCGACGTGCTGGGCACCGACGGCGAATTCGTGCCCTGCGTGCACACCGTGGGCGCGCCGCTGGCCGCAGGTGAGACGGACCAGACCGGCTGGCCGTGCAACCCCACCACCAAGTACATCGTCCACTACCCCGAAACACGCGAGATCTGGAGCTACGGCTCGGGTTACGGCGGCAACGCGCTGCTGGGCAAGAAGTGCTTTGCGCTGCGCATCGCCTCCACCATGGGCAAGCAGCAAGGCTGGCTGGCCGAACACATGCTCATCCTGGGCGTGACCAACCCGGAGGGCAAGAAGTACCACGTGGCTGCGGCTTTCCCGAGCGCCTGTGGCAAGACCAACTTCGCCATGCTGATCCCGCCCAAGGGCTTTGAAGGCTGGAGCGTCACCACCATCGGCGACGACATCGCCTGGATCAAGCCGCACGCCGATGGCCGCCTCTACGCGATCAACCCGGAAGCGGGCTATTTCGGCGTGGCCCCAGGCACCAACACCATGACCAACCCCAACTGCATGGCCAGCCTGGACCGCGACGTGATCTTCACCAACGTGGCCCTGACCGATGACGGCGACGTGTGGTGGGAAGGCATGAGCGACGCCCCCGCCCACGCCATCGACTGGCAGGGCAAGGACTGGACGCCCCAGATGGCCAAGGAAACCGGCGCCAAGGCCGCACATCCCAACGCCCGATTCACTGTGGCCGCCACCAACAACCCGGCGCTCGACCCGGCCTGGGACGATCCGGCCGGCGTGGCGATCGACGCCTTCATCTTCGGTGGCCGCCGCTCCACCACGGTGCCGCTGGTGACCGAGGCCCGCAACTGGACCGAAGGCGTGTACATGGCCGCCACCATGGGCTCGGAAACCACCGCCGCCGCCTTTGGCGCGCAGGGCGTGGTGCGCCGCGATCCGTTCGCCATGCTGCCGTTCACCGGCTACAACATGAGCGATTATTTCCAGCACTGGCTGGACATGGGCAACCAGCTCACGAGCCAGGGCGCCAAGCTGCCCGGCATCTTCTGCGTGAACTGGTTCCGCAAGGATGAGGCTGGCAAGTTCGTCTGGCCCGGTTTTGGCGAAAACATGCGCGTGCTCAAGTGGATGATCGATCGCCTGGAAGGCCGCGGCCAGGGCACCGAGCACGCCTTCGGCGTGAGCCCGCGCTATGAAGACATCCACTGGGATGGCCTGAGTTTCTCGGCCGACCAGTACAAGACCGTCACCCGCATCGACAGCGCCGCCTGGATGAAAGAACTCGAACTGCACAGCGAGCTGTTCACCCAGCTGGCGCACCACCTGCCACGGGAACTCGAGGAGACAAAAGCGAAGATCGAGAAGCGCCTGGCCGCTTGAGGCCAAAGCCCCGACTGGGTGTGCTGCACGATCTGCGGCGCACCTGAAGCCTCCCGGGTCAAGAAGCCCGGGCGAAAAAAAAGCCACCGGACCCGGTGGCTTTTTTGTGGGCGCGAGCCCGGGGCGCGTTGGCGCTCAGAGGTAGCGGTTGTGCAGGTGGCGTGCTGCGCGTGCTTTGCCCAGACGTTCCCAGTACGACTCGGTGGGCGCTGCGGCTTCAGCCCGCGCGGGCAGACCCAGCGGTGCCAGTGCAGCGTCGAACGTTTCGACAGGTTCGTCCAGCTCGGCGCGGTTGCGGGCCAGGGTCAGCTCGCTCATCAGGCGGGGGTCGAGGCGGGCCATCTCCCACAAGCGGGTTTCCGCGCGGGCTTCGGCCATCGACTGCGACCAGCTGTCGAGCACCACGATGCCGCGGCGAGCAAGGCGGCGGGCCGAGTCGGCAAACAACGCCATCCCGGCGAACACGACCACCCACAGGAACACCCAGGCGAGCAAGAGGTGGCCATCGGCCCAGGTGCTGACCACGCGATCGGCCAGGATGACCATGGCGGCGACCACGGCGGCCAGCAACAGGGCAGCCAGGCCGCGCGAGCTGTCGGTGTGACGGCGGGGCTGCTTGGCCGACTGTGCACGGCCGTGGCCCAGTGAAACGGAAGAGGGGGTGGATGCGAGGGTGCTCATGGCGAACTCCTAAGGAGGGATAAATGTCTTTTGGACAGCGCAATACTAGGGTTAACCCGCAGTTATTGCCAATTTATCTTTGTGATGCTTTACATTCACAATGGTGATGAATAGCCTGAACTTCCGCACCCTCGATCTGAACCTGCTCCGGGTGTTCGACGAGGTGATGACCGAGCGCAACCTCACCCGCGCAGCGCACAACCTGGCCATGACGCAGCCCGCAGTGAGCAATGCGTTGCGACGGTTGCGCGAGGTGGTGGGCGACGATCTGGTGCGCCGCTCCGGCTACGGCGTGGAACCCACGCCGCTGGCGCTGAGCCTGTGGCCCTCGGTGCGAGACGCCCTGCACCTACTGCGCGAATCCCTGGCGCCGGGCACCTTCGATCCCGTGAGTGCGCACAACGCATTCGTGCTGGCCATGGCCGATGCCACGGCGGCCAAGCTGGTGCCCGGCCTCATGGACATCTTCGAGACCGAAGCCCCCGGGGTGAACCTGCGGGTCGTGCCGTTGACCACCCGCGACCCACGCGACCTGCTGGAAAACGGCTCGGCCGATCTGGCCATCGGGCATTTTCCAGGCGCGCTGGCCGAGCTCGGAGCCCTGCATCTGCAGGAGAACAACCCGCAGTTCCTGCACCAGCGCCTGTACGACGGCGAGTACGTGGTGGTGATGCGCAAAGGCCACCCCCTGGCCGGACAGCCATTGAGCCTGGACGCCTACTGCAACGCGCGCCACCTGCTGGTGAGTTTCTCGGGACGCCCGTTCGGCTTCGTGGACGAAGCCCTGGCCGCGCTCTCCCGCCAGCGGCGCGTGGTGCTCACGGTCAACCAGTTCTTCACCGCCGGACGCGTGGTGGCCACCACCGATTTGCTCACGGTGTTGCCGCGGCACTTTGTCGGCGCCACCGGCATCGAACACGAGCTCGCCCTGGTCGACCTGCCCTTGCAGGTGCCGGCCGTGCATGTGGACGCGCTGTGGCACCGACAGGCCACCCACAACAGCGCGCATCGCTGGCTGCGGCAAGCGGTTGAGCGGGCGTCTGCGGTCGGCTTCCACAATGTCAAGGCAGTGCCGGCGCACACGGGGGCGCACAAGGTTAAAAATGGGGGTTGACGGTCCCTGGCCGACAATGACCGCATGAACATCCAGCTGCTCAGCGACCTGCACCTCGAAGCCAACCCCACCTTTGTGCCCGTGCCCGCGGGAGACGCCGATCTGCTCGTGCTGGCCGGCGACATCGGCTCCTACCAGGTGCGGCGCGATGGCAGCGTGATGGGCGAGCCGGACTGGGGTCTGCAGCGCTTTTCTCCCCTGCCCCAATACGCGGGCTGGCCCGCGCCGGTGGTGTACGTCCCCGGCAACCACGAGTACGACGCGCTGGACCTGGACAAGGCGCACGCCGAACTGCGCAAGGTCTGTGACCGGCTCGGCATCCAGTGGCTGGAGCGTGAAACCCTGCAGATGCAGGGCGTGCGCCTGATCGGCACCACGCTCTGGAGCGACTACGACGCCTTGGGTGAACATGCCCCGACTCCGACGCCCGCTCGACACGGCCGGGCCGGTGCGGTACCGCCGAAACGGGCGCCCGATCCGCTGACCCACCGTCTCCAGCAGCGCGAAAAGGCCTTCCGTGCCGCCAACCACTACCTGGTGAAGATGGGGGGCCAACGCCACGGCCGACTGTTCGACGCCGAGGCAATGCGCGCGCTGGCGCTGGACTGTCAGGCCTGGCTGCGCGATGCGCTGGCCCAGCCCTTCGATGGCCCGACGGTGGTCATCACCCACTTCGCACCCACGCTGCACAGCATGGACCCGCGCTACGGCAGAAGCCCCGGCACGGCGGGCTTCTGCAACGGCCTGGACGAACTGCTGCCGCTGGCCGACTTGTGGCTGCACGGCCACCTGCATTGCCCGACCGATGTGCAGGTGGGGCGTTGCCGCATCGTGGCCAACCCGCTGGGTTACCAAGACAAGAACGAACAGGCCGGCTTCATGCCCGCATGCTGCATCCGCGTGAGCGCGAGCGCAGCGCCGCACAGCCAGGTGCAGGCTGTTTGAGGCAGCGCAAATGGCGGCCCCGCGAAGACCCTACACTCGCTCATTCACCCCCTGACCCAACAAGGAGAACCTCATGAAGATCCTGCTCGCAGTCGACGGCAGCGCGTACACCAAGAAGATGCTGGCCTACCTGGCGACCCACGACGAGATGTTCGGCAGCAGCAACGCGGTGACCCTCATCACGGTGCAAGCCCCCTTGCCTCCGCGGGCGCGCGCCGCGGTCGGCGCCGAAGTGGCCAACGGTTACTACGCCGATGAAGCCGCCAAGATCACCGCACCGGTGGTGAAATTCCTCAAGCGCCACGGCATGGACGCCACTGTCATCCAGAAGGTTGGGTCGGCAGGCGAAGTGATCGCCAAGACCGCTGACAGCGGCAAGTTCGACCTCCTGGTGATGGGCTCACACGGCCACAGCGCGCTGGGCAATCTGGTGATGGGTTCGGTGGCCACCGTTGTTCTGGCCCATTGCGGCGTGCCGGTGTTGCTGGTTCGCTGACCCCACCTGTGCCCCATGAAAAAGGCCGCATCCGCGGCCTTTTTCATGGGCGAATGGACCGGAATCAGCGTGACTTCAGTCCGTCGAAGCAGGTGCTGAGCACCATCTCGATGATCTCTTCATTGCTGTGTTGCCCTGAACCCTTGAGAAAGCCCAGCACCGGATCGCAGGCCCGTGCATACAGCGTGTAGAGCACCGCGATGGCGGGCAGGCTGCTGTTCAGGCTGCCGTCGGCCTGGGCCTGGGTGATCCAGCCACCCAGGCGCTCGCTCACGTCCATGAGGCCGTCCACATAGGCCTTGTTGTTCGTCAGGGAGGCACGCAGGCTGGAGTTGGCGCTGGGCAATGAAGGCATTTCGCCAGCGAGCTGCACCTCCATCGTCCAGCGGGCCACGGCCCGGAGCTGTTCGATGGGTTGGCTGCCGGGGCGGCCCTCAAGGCTGTCGAGGAATGCTCGCGCACGGTCCATGACCCGCACCATGGCCGCGGCGGCCAGATCTTCCTTGCTGGGAAAGTGCTTGTAGAGACTGGCCTTGGCGATGCCGACTTCGGCGGCCACCGCGTCCACCGTCATGGCATCAAAACCCTTTTCAGCCAGCAGGCGGTTCACCGCCGAGACGATGGCATCTTCCCGGACCAGATGCATCTGCTGGCGAAAGCTGCGTTTTGGAGGGGCTTCGGACGGTGATTTGTGAACGGCGCTGGTCATGGAGAACCTTTGGGTGGCTCTGGAATTTTGCTTCACTTTGACGAATCCGTCGATATCACTACTGAAAAGTAGTGTTGAAGACCCGTCAGTCACTGCTTCGGCAGTTTGGCGTCGACGCCCGGGCGCAGGTTGTGGGCTGCCGCGGTGCGCAAGGCCATGCTCAGGGCGTCCAGCACGTCGGAGCTCAGGTTCCAGCAATGCCAGTACAGCGCCACCCCCAGACGGTGGCGTGGCGCCAGATTGATCAGTTCGCCCGATTCGATCAGGTCGCGCACACGCAGCGCGGGCAGCACGCTCACCCCCCAGCCGGCCTGCACGGCGCGCACCTGGCCCTCGCTGGACGGCACGAAGAGCTGCTTGAGCATCACCCGTGGCAGGCCGAAAGCCTTCATCACGAAGCCGTGTTGCAGGTTGTCCTTGCGGTTGAAGGCCACGAACGGGACCTTGTGGAAGTTGTGCGCGTTCAGGCCCTTGGGCAGGTGCTGCGCAGCGAAATCGGCACGCGCCACGGCCACATAGTCCATGGTGCCGAGCGCCTCCATCTTGCAACCCCGCAACGCTTGCCCGAGCGAGGTGACGCAGCCCAGCACCTGACCTTCGCGCAACCACTCGTGGGTGAACTCCTGGTCGTCGGTGATGATTTCGATCGGCAGGCCGTTTTGCGCCAGCGCATCCAGCGCGGGCAGCGCCCAGGTGGCGATGCTGTCGGCGTTGATGGCCACCGAGATGCGCTCTTCCTCGCGACCACTGCCGGTGGAGCTGGGCGCGAGTTCCTTGAGGTCCTTTTCCAGATCGGCGCGCAGCAGCCGCATCATCTTGGCGTGCTTGAGCATGAGCTGGCCCGCCGGTGTCGGCTTGAGCGGCCGGCTGCGCACGATCAGCACGGTGCCGACCTGCGCCTCCAGGGCCCGCAACCGCTGCGACACGGCCGACTGCGTGATGGACAGGCGCTGCGCGGCGCGCTCGAAGCCGCCCTCCTCGATGATGGCGGCCAGGCATTCAAGGGCGTCGGGATCGAAAGTGCTCATGAGGTCTATAAGCTGATCTGATGCCCAAAATTTTAGTTTAATTCCGCTTCACTTCGAAGCACCTTCTTTCGATACTGCACACCAGTTTCATCGTTTGAAGGAGTGGGTCATGCAAGTCACCGTTCTGGGCGCGGGCATCATCGGCGTGAGCACGGCGTGGCACCTGCTGCAGCGCGGGCACGAGGTCACCCTGGTCGACCGGCAAACCGACGCGGCGCTGGAGACCAGCTTTGCCAACGCGGCACAGATCTCGGTGAGCTACTGCGAGCCCTGGGCCAACAAGGACGCGCCGCTCAAAACCTTGAAGTGGATGTTCTCCGACGAGTCGCCGCTGCTGTTCCGTCCGCAGCTCGACTGGGCGCAATGGCGCTGGGGCCTGCGGTTTCTGGCGCAATGCAACGACGCGGCCTTCGAGCGCAACGTGGCACAGCTCGTGGCGCTGGGCTCTTACAGCCACGCCGCGCTCAAGGCCGTGGTGGCCGACACCGGCATCGACTACCACCGGTTGGAGCGTGGCATCGCTCACTACTACACCGATCAGAAATCCTTTGACGGCGCCACCGACGCCGCCGCCGTGATGCAGCGCTTTGGCGTCAAGCGCCGGGTGGTGTCGCGCAACGAACTGCTCACCATCGAGCCCGCGCTGCAGGCCTTTGCCGATCGCATTGTGGGCGGCACCTACACCCAGAGCGACGAGTCGGGCGACGCGCGCACTTTCACGCAGAAGCTGGCCTCCTTGTGCGGCCAGCGCGGCGCGCGGCTGATGTTCGGTCACGACATCGAGCGTCTGGACAGCGACGGCCGCGAAATCCGCGAGGTGCGGGTGCGTGACCGCCACAGCGGCCAGGCGCGCGTGCTCAAGGCGGACGCCTTCGTGGTCGCCTGCGGCTCGTACAGCACGCCGCTCTTGAAGTCCGTCGGCGTGGACGTGCCGATCTACCCGGGCAAAGGCTACAGCGCGACGCTGCCCCTGCTAAAGCCCGGACAGGCGCCCAGCGTGAGCATGATCGACGACCAGCTCAAGATCGCCGTCTCGCGCCTGGGCAACCAGCTGCGCGTGGCGGGCACCATCGAACTCGGCGGCTTTGACCTCTCGCTGGACACGCCGCTGGCGAAGAAGCGCTGCGAGATGCTGGTGCGCCGCATCGAGCAGGTGTTCCCCGGCGTGGCCGACACCCGCACACCCGAGCAAGGTGGCGACCCGCAGTTCTGGTGCGGTCTGCGCCCGGCCACGCCGACCAACATTCCCCTGATCGGTCGCACGAAACTGCGCAAGCTGTGGATCAACGCCGGCCACGGCACGCTGGGCTGGACCCACGGCGCGGGCTCCGGCAAGGCCCTGGCCGAGCTGATCAGCGGTGAACGTCCCGCGATGGACTTTGGGTTTCATGGCCTTCCCGCGCAGTCGCCCCGCGGGCACCGGCGCTTCGGAATGACCACGCCGCCCACCCGCGCCTGAGCCAGGCGGTTCAGGCGCGAGCCTGGGCCACCACCTCGTCGAACATGACCCGGGCGGCGATGGACAAGGCCCGCGCCTTGTGGCGCGCCAGCACGATCGGGCGACGCAACTGCCGGTCACGGATCGGAATGGCCTTGAGTCGCTGCCGGCGGAAGTGAAACAGCGTGAGCTCGGGCACCACGCTCACGCCCAGACCCTGCGCAATCAACGCGGCCAAGGTAGCGAGGTGCTCCACCTCCAGGCCGTGTGGCGGCGCTGCGAGCATGGCAGGCTGCGTCTGCAGGTGCTGGCGCACGCTGCTGCTGCGAGCCAGGTGCATCATGTCCGGGCCCACCACCTGCGACAGGCTGACGGAGGCCTTGTCGGCCATCGGGTGGTCGTCACGACAGACAAAGAAAAACCGCTCCAGGCGCAACACCATGCACTCGAATTCGCGCAGGTCTTCACCCGAGGTGATGGCCATGTCCACACGGCCTTCCCGCAGCATGGACAGCGCCGGCCCGGCGAGCGTGTCGAACAACTCGACCTTGATCTGCGGATTGTCCGCCCGGTAACGGGCGACGACCTGTGGCATCCATTCCGCCGCCACCGACGGCAGCGCAGCCACCGCCACCCGGCCCACCCGCCGATGGGCCAGATCCTGCAGCCCGGAGAAAGCGTGCTGCACATCGGCCTGAATGCGGCGCACCTCTTCGGCAAAGACCTCGCCTTCCGGCGTCAGCGTCACGTGCCGGGTTGATCGTTCGAACAGACGCACACCGGCACTGGCTTCGATTCGGCCGATCTTCTGGCTGAAGGCACTCTGGGACAAGTGACAGCGCTCGGCAGCGCGGGTGAAGTGCTGCGTCTGCGCGAGCGCCAGAAAGGCGTCGAAGTCACGCATGGAAATATTGATTGATCTCATGGATGAGTTCAGACTTTTTTTCCATTTTACAAGCCAACTTCGCACGTCGATCATGCGATCCATGTCTTTGTCACACACGCACCCCTACCACCCTTCGTGCAAGGCGCAAGGCAGGAACCTGGCCTTCCGGATGCAGCCCCCTCCCGCCACCCTCGACGCGGCACTCGCGCGAGCTTCTTGTCCTTCCCCTTCAAACCACAGGAGACCTCACATGACTTTGAACCGCCGTGGCGCCATGACGCGCCTGTCCGCCCTGGTGTGCGCCAGCGCTGCCGTCTTGCTGCCGACGCTGTCGAGCGCGCAGGACTACCCCAAACGACCCATCACCGCGGTGGTCCCGGTGGCAGCAGGCGGCGCCTTCGACGCGTTGGCCCGCGCCTGGGCCGATCAGGTGAGCAAATCCATCGGCGTGCCCGTCGTGGTCGACAACAAGACCGGAGCCAACGGCAGCGTGGCCGCCGGTTTCGTGGCCAAACAGCCGGCCGATGGCTACACACTGCTGTTCGGCAGCACCTCGAACATGTCGCTCAACCCGTTCTCCTACAAGTCGTTGCCCTACAACCCGACGCGCGACTTCGACCCCGTGCTGATGCTGGCCACGTCCAGCCAGGTGCTGGTGGCCAATCCGAACTCGGGCATCAAGTCTCTCGACGACCTGGTGCGGCTGGCGAAGGCCAAGCCCGGTGGGCTGAACTTCGGCTCGGCCGGCAAGGGCAATTCGACCCACCTGAACGTGGAATTCATCGCGCAGCACTTCGGGCTTGATCTCACGCATGTTCCCTACCGGGGCGCTGCGCCTGCGTTGATGGGTGTGATGGCCGGCGATACCCAGTTCATGTCGGACGCCATCGTGACGGCATCAGCCCAGGCCAAGCTGGGCAAGGTCGTGCCCATCGTGGTGTTCGGCGCGCGTCGGTCGCCAGCGCTGCCCGACGTGCCCACCATTCACGAAGCCGGTGTGAAGGATTTTCCGATCGGCGGTTGGTATGGTTTGATGGCACCCAAGGGCACGCCCAAGGCGGTGATCGAGCGACTCAACGCCGAGACCCGCAAATTCTGGGCAGACCCGGCTGTGAAGGCGCGGATGGACATGCTCTACATGGAACCGCTGGAAGACAACGGTCCCGAAGCAGTCGCACGCATGATGCAGCGCGAGGCCGCCGTGTGGGGCCCGATCATCAACAAACTCGGCATCCAGAACGAGTGAAGGCCTCATGACGTCCGTTCACGCACCTTCCTCGCCGCCGGGTGCGGCGCTGCCCCGGCAGCACCTGCCCGACGGCGAGGAGTTCCTGATGTGGCCTCCCTGCCTGCAGTCGCACGGTTACCGCATCGTTGACCAGCTGTTTGCCACCCGCACGATTCACCGAGGGCGAGGCCAACCATTTCGCCGTGGCGCCGAGATCGGCATCGATATACCCGTGGGCGGACAACGCCTCTCTCTCGGCCAGTTCATGGACGGCAACAACGTGTCGGGCCTGCTGGTCATCCGGGGTGATGAGTTGGTGCTGGAGTGCTATGGCTTGGGACTTCGGGCCGAGGAGCGCTGGAGCACGATGTCCACCGTGAAGTCCATGACCGCCATGCTCGTGGGCGCTGCGCTGGGCGAGGGGTCGATCAAGAGCATCGACGATCCCGTGGTTCGCTACCTGCCCGCACTGCGGGGCTCGTTCTACGAGGGGGTGACCGTGCGCCACCTGCTCACCATGTCTTCGGGCGTGACATGGTCGGAGGACTACGGCGATCGCAACTCCGATGTGAATCGCTACAGCCGCTCGCTCGCGGCCAAGGTTCCGGGAGGGGTGCTGGCCTTGATGTGCGGTCTCCAGCGCGCACACCCCCCGGGCAGCGCCTGGTGCTACAACACCGGCGACACCTACCTGCTCGGCGCCCTGTTGTGTGCGGCCTCCGGACGCACGCTGGCCGACACCATGTCGAACTGCATCTGGCAACCCTGCGGCATGGAGTTCGATGCCTACTACACGCTGGAGTCGGACGGAGGCACCGAAATCGGCGGCAGCCGTGCCGGCATGACCTTGCGCGACATGGGGCGCTTTGCGCAGCTCGTGATGAACGATGGCATGCACGACGGGCTGCGGGTGTTGCCCGCAGGTTGGGTCGAGGCGGCGGCCACACCGGCCCATGCCCTGCCCGCCGGCGGCGCCATGAGCGCAAGCCGCCGGGCACTCGGTCTGGTGGCTTATGGCTACAGCTGGTGGCTCGATGGCAGCGGCGGCATGTGGGCCATGGGCCATTGCGGTCAGCGGATCTACGTCAACCGCGCCGAGCGACTGGCCGTGGTGCAGTTGGCCGTGTACCCCGAGCCACGCTACGCCAGTGCCCACGAGCCCGACCGCGACGCGCGACTGCGCGCTCTGGTCGACGAGTTGCGGCGCAGCGCCTGAGGCGTTGTCCTCCTTCACAGCTTGGCGAGCGGCTTCACCACCTTGCCGGAACCGGTCTTTTGCGAAGAAAGGGGCAGTGGTTTGAAGCCCCAGTCGCCATACAGCGGCAACTGATCCTGGTAGTGCGGGCTGGCGGGATCGGCGGACACCCCTGGCGGGTTGGTATCGGTGCTCTGGAGCCGGGTGCCGTCGCCGATGGCCAGGCGCTGCATGACGCCGCGGTTGGCGGACTGCGCAAGCGCAGGCCTTTCATTGGGCGAAGCAGTGGGCACCGACTCGTAATTCTCGGGGAAGAAGGTCTGTTGCACCATGCCCTGGCGCAGGCTGGCGAGGGGTGCGCCGTCCTTGGGCTTGATCTTGGCCACAGCCGCCTGCAACGCCTTGAGCATCAGCGAGGAAGGCTCCTCCCCATGCAATACATCGTGGGGTGGCACGTCGTCGGGCCGCAGGCCCATGCGAGCCTGCAACCCCCGAAGCGCGATCTTGGTGCCCATCGACAGGTTCACACTGTTCTTCATGTAGTTGAGTTGCAGTGTCCCGGTGTAGGCGGGCATGCCGGAGAACTCGTCGCGGCTCAGCACGGCGCCCACCGTGAGCCCCACGAACTGGTCCAGCCAGGCCTGGAAGATCGGCACCGCCGCACTGGCGTAGTAGTTGCCCGACGGGTCGGCCACCCGGGCGCCGTCCCATTGCTGCAGCAAGGCCAGCGCCTGCTGGGTGGACGGGTCTGCCTTGGCAACCAATGAGGCGTCCACGCGTCGCAGCAGCGGACCAAAGTGGTAGAAGTTGACGTCGGCCGTGGTGGCTTTCTGGTAGATCCGGCGCACGTCGTCCTCCGTCATGGGCGCGTGTGTCTTGACCCGTTCCTGCATGAGGTCCGCGAGGATGTTCGCGCGGTCGCCCTGAGACCAGCGCGGGATGTGCAGATCGCGGTTTGCATAGTCCTTCGCCGGCTTGTTGTTCCAGTTGACGAGGTAACCCGCCGGCGGGTTGTAGAGAAAGATCTCGCCCGCGTAACTGCGCCCTGGCCGTTCGCCTTGCTGGCCGACCACGGGCAGGCGCGGATCCCCGCCCTGGGCCGACAGATCGCTGGGAAAGTAACCGCCGAACAGCCAACCAATGTTGCCTTCCTTGTCCGAGTAAAACCAGTTGTAGCCCATCGCCATGAGCTGTCCTTCGGTGTGGAAAGTCTTCCAGTCTTTCGCTTGCGAGGCCCGCTGCCACGCCATCACCGACGTGAGTTCGTGGCCCTTCCACAGGTTTTGTTTGCTGTAGACCACCGGTGCGTCCAGCGGCGTGGTGAACGGTCCGCGGTGCGTGCGGTTGATGACGACTTCCTTGGGCGCGCCTCCCTTGATCTGGATCATCACCTTCCCGGAGAGCACGGGCAGCAACTTGTCCTGGAAGGCGTAATGGCTCTTGTCACCGCTCAGGCTCTCCTGAAAGATCGTGGTGTGGTCGCCCCCGGCCGAGGTGCTGCCCCAGGCGATGTGGCCGTTGTCCCCGGTGGTGACGGCCAGCATCCCTCCAGGCGCATGACCCACGACGTCGTAGCCGGGCGCGTGCAGACCCACGGTGTAGAAGTAGCCGGGCTGGAACCAGCCGGGCTGTGGTCCGTTGAGCTGTATCGACTTCCCTCCGGTGATGTCCTTGCCCAACAGCAGGGCCATGCTGGTGGTCACCGCTTCGGGTTCGAATGGCGCCCCCTCGGACGGCACCACGGTCACATTCGCCGTGGATGCAGGCACCCCTGCCAGCCGTGTGCCGGCCGGAGCGGCCTCGGCGAGCTTCATCACCGTGTTGTCCGCGCGCGTTGTCGGTGCATACGGATCGTTGATCCACATCAGGGTGTCAAACACCTTCTGGAAGTCCTTCGGGTATTTCTTCTGCAGGGCCGCGTGCAGGGCGGCGTTCTGCTGCGCCGTGGTGTGGGACGAGTAGGAGGTGAGCGCGTTCGTGGTTGCCGCCAGCATGTCGTCCAGCGTCCACAGGCGCAGTTCGCTGCTGGCAAGCTGCTCGCCCCACACGTCGTTGAATTGCCGCGGCAGCAGCTTGCCGCCGCTGGCCAGGACCTCCTGGATCCGCATGTTGACGCCGTCCAGGTACGCCTGGATCAGGGCCTGCTCGTTCGTTGGGAGGCCCTTGAACTGGCGCATCAAGCTGGCGGGGTCGTAGCCTTCACGGGTCTGCACGTCCATGGCGAGGACGTTCACCGTCGTGCCAGTGGCGCCTTTGATCTGGGCGCCCAGCACGGCCGCCAGTTGCCCGGTGGCCTGACGTCTGCGCATTTCCAGCTGGAACAGGCGATCTTCGGCCACCGTGTAGCCATAGCCGAAGAACGCATCGGGCACGCTGTCGCCATAGATGTGCGGAACGCCGAACTTGTCGCGCACGATTTCCGCAGCCTGTGAAGGGAGATGGACAAAAAGAAGAGCGCTGGCCAGCACGAAGCTGGCGCGACGGCAACCGGTCATGAACATGGTGAATCTCCTGAAAAGGGAGGCCCAGTGTTCCCATGCCGCGGTGCAGTGTGAATACGGCCTGCACCATAGGGTCAGCGGGTTCAGGGCCGCAGGCGCTCCACCATCCAGCGCTGCAGGTCCGTCCACATCTGCCGCATTTCGCCCTCAAGCGGCGCCCGAAAGGCGTTGGGCAGCTCGATCGTGACCACCGGCATGCCGCGGTGCACGCCGCCATAGTTGCCCAGGCTGCCCGGAAAGATGCCCACCTGGTCCAGGTAGAGCCGCCCGAGCTTGGGCGGAGGCGCGCCAGGGCCGTCGAAATCGAGCACGCCGTAGGGCGCGTGGATGCTCACGACCAGGTGCGGCTGGAAGCGCGCCATCTCGTCATGCAGGAAGCGCGACTCGGGCTCCGACAGCGGGCTCGGGCCGGGCCAGCGGCGCGGGTCCTTGCGCGTGCGCTGCTCCCAGTACACCGGGGCGTCGCTGGCCCAGTTGGGCGTGGGGAAGTTGCGGTTGAGATCCACGCCGCGCGCGTTCACGCGCCTGGCGGGGCGCGCGAGCAGGCCGTCGGGGTTGAGCACGGGAATGAAGCGCCAATGGGTGTCGGCGGGGTCGTTCAGCGCGTGCTGGATCCAGTGCAGCGCCACCGAAGCCGAGGACATCTCGTCGCCGTGCATGGCGCCCACCACCAGCACACGCAAGCGCACCTGCGGCGCCACCACGTCGCGTGCGTACAGCGTGCGGCCCTGCGTTGAACGGCCCTCGGTGGGAACAAGACCGGCAGCATCGCACAGCGCGCGCCCCATGTGCGGCAGGCGGGCCGACAAGTGCACACAGGGTGCGGCGGTGGCTGGCACGGTGGTGCGGTGGTGCGGTGGTCCGCGCAGCAACGAGGCGCCCTGCACGCCCGTGGCCAGCACCAGCCCGACGATCAGCGCCAGCACCCGCGACAACGGCGGACAGGCATTCGCTCGAAACAATGGGCTGCGTGACATCACGGCATTTTATGAACGGCACCGTGCAAAGACAGCGATCGCCGAGAATCAAGGATTCATCGCCGCACGTTCTGGATCCACGTTCACCATGTCTTCTGCCCGCCCTCCTGTCCTGCAGGCCCGCGCGCCCGATTTTTCGGCGCGCGAGTTCCGCGCCTCGCTGGGCATGTTCGCCACCGGCGTGACCATCGTCACCGCGCGCACCGACAGCGGCGAACTGGTCGGGTTGACGGCCAACTCATTCAACTCGGTCTCGCTGAACCCCCCGCTGGTGCTCTGGAGCCTGGGCAAGGCGGCCGGTTCGATGGCCGCGTTCTCCAACGGGCGGCACTACGCCATCAACGTGCTCGCCGCCGATCAACAGGCGCTGGCCGAACAGTTCGCCGCCAAGGACACCGACCGCTGGGCCGGCGTGGCGTTTCGCGAAGGCGGCAACGGTGCGCCTTTGCTCAACGGCGCGGCCGCCTCCTTCGAATGCTTCAACCGCAGCCAGTACGCCGAGGGCGACCACGTGATCTTCGTGGGCGAGGTAGAGCGCTGCAGCCATCGGGCGGAAGCCTCACCGCTGCTGTTTCACGGCGGACGGTTCTACACCGAACACCCGCTGTGAAATGAGCCCCACCACCGTCCGGAAAACCCACCTCGACTCGCTCGCCATCACCCTGCTCGTGGTGTGTTGTGCCTTCTGGGGTTTCCAGCAGATCCTGATCAAGGACACGGTGGCCGAAGTGCCGCCGCTGTGGCAGGCCTCGCTGCGCTTCTGGGGCGCCGCGGTGCTGATCTGGCTGTGGTGCGCCGCGCGGGGCGTGCGCCTGTTCGAACGCGACGGCACGCTCAAGGCCGGCCTGCTCGCGGGCTCGCTGTTCGCGGGTGAGTTCGCTTTCATCTACCTCGGCTTGCTGCACACCACCGCGTCACGCCTCACGGTGTTCCTCTACACGAGCCCGTTCGTGGTGGCGCTGCTGCTGCCACGGGTGGTGCCGGGTGAAAAACTGCGGCGCATCCAGTGGATCGGTTTGACGATCGCGTTTGCCGCGGTCGCGGTGGCGTTCAGCGAAGGCTTCACGCAAGGCTCACCGGTGGCGGGCCAGTGGCTGGGCGACGCCATGGCGCTGGCCGCCGGCACCCTCTGGGGCCTGACCACGTTGACCATCCGCGCCACGAAACTGTCCAGCGCCAGCGCGGAGAAGACCCTGTTCTATCAAGTGGCGGTGACGGCGGCGGTCGCGCCCTTCGTCTCGCTCGCGCTGGGCGAGGCGTGGTCGCTCGACTACTCGGCGCGCGCCTGGGGTTCGCTGGGCATCCAGACCGTGGTGGGCGCCTTCGCCAGCTACCTCACCTGGATGTGGATGCTGCGCGTGTACCCGGCCACCCACATGTCGACCTTCACCTTCCTCACGCCGGTGTTCGCGCTGGTGTTCGGCGTGGTGCTGCTGAGCGAGCCGCTCACGCTGCAGCTGGTGCTGGCGTTGGTGGGTGTGGCCGTCGGTATCGTCCTGGTCTCGAAACGCTGAGGGTGCCCGGCAGGCTCAGCGGCGATCCACTTCAGGCGCCGACGCTGTTGCCATCGCACGGCGGAAGATGACCGCTGACAGGGCGGCAGCGAACGGGAAGAGCACGGCGTACCCGATGATGCCGACGTTCCTGACGCTCATGTTGGCCAGCGGCACGCCGGCCAACCCGGCGAACGCGAAGCCCGCACTGGCGAACAACAGACCCCGAACCAGAGCAGAAAGTCCGGCTCCCCGGAGGCTGAAAGCGGCACACACCGCGGCCAGCGGGAAAAAGACATCCCAGGCCAGGATGTCGAGCGCGTACGCCACCGACGGCCAGCGGAACGCAAAGACCAGCGAGGGCCAGTCGCCCGTCGAAAAGGCCGGCTGCGGGCTGAGCGTGAGCACGGCGAAGTGCACCGAGCAGGTGAGGACGGCGCACATGCCCATGAAGGCGATGCCGAGCACGGCCATGGCTTTGCCCTCGGCGGGCGCCCAGGCATGGAACGCCGCCATCAAGGCCACCATGGCGGGCGCGATCGCGAGGATCAGAACCTCCAGCAGCGTGAACCAGGGGTTCTGGATGGGTTGGTCCGGCGCTGGCAGCGTCAGCAGTCCGATCGCCAGGATGGCCGCGTACGCGAGACTCAGCACCGCGACGGCACGACCCGCCATGACCCCCATGCGCAGGGACGCGGGCTCGTGCGACGGGCTCATGGACACACCAGAGTTCCGTTCTGGTAACCAGTGCACCCCGATGCCGCCCCAGCGACCTCAGCTCTTCTTGCTGAGCCCCAGTCGCTCGATGGTGTTTTTCTCCGCCGCAAACGTGCGCGCCGCGTAGGCCGTGTAGTCCGCCGTGTTCATGTAGATCGTGGGCTGGTAGAACTTGTCGAAGGTGGCCTTGACCTCGGGGTCGTCCAGCGTGGTCTTGAAAGCGTCGTGCAGCACCTTCACCACGGCCGGGTCCATGCCCTTGGGGCCGCCGATGCCGAAGGGCGACTCGGAGATGGTGTCCCAGCCGCTTTCCTTCACCGTGGGCACATCGGGGAATGCCTTGTTGCGCTCCCGGCCGAGCGTGGCCAGCAGCCGCAGCTTGCCGCTCTGCACATGCGGCGCGAACTCGGTGGTCCCGCTCATCATGCGGATGTGGCCGCCCAGAATGGCGCTCATGATCTCCGCCGAGCCCTTGAACGGAATCGGGTTGAGCTGGATGCCGGCTTTCTCGCTGAACTCTTCAATCGCGAGGTGCGGCGTGGTGCCGGTTCCGGTGTGGCCGTACTCCAGCTTGCCCGGGTTGGCCTTGGCGTAGGCCACCATGTCCTTGAGCGTCTTGAACGGCGCATCTGCCGTGCAGGCGATGCCGAAGGTGTAGCCGGTGAGGCAGACGATGTGGGTGATGTCGGTCACCGGGTTGAAGGACATGGTCTGCATGTGCGGCAGGCGGTAGATGCCCAGCGGCAGCTGCGTGAGGGTGTAACCGTCGGGCCTGGCCTGCATCATGGCGCTGGCGCCCAGCGTGCCGCCCACGCCCGGCTTGTTTTCGATCACCACCGGCACGCCCAGGGCCTTGCCAGCACTCTGGGCGAGCGCGCGCATCACGCCGTCGCTGCTGCCACCGGCGGGCCAGGGCGCGATCAGCGTGATGGGGCGCGAGGGAAACCTGTCCTGGGCCCGCAGGCCCGCGGGCAGCAGCGCGGGGGCTGCAACGGCGGCGGCGGCGGTCAGCACCTGGCGGCGGCTCAGGGAACGGTCGGTGGGGCGCATGCGGGTCTCCTTGTGTGGATGAACACCACAACTTAGCGCAAGCGCGCAGGCCGCGAAAGCGGGTTGGCCCCGGGCCTTCCCGCAGGCAGTCTCGCGCGTGACTGGGCGCCCGCGCGGCAGGCTTCAGCCCGACCGCGCGGCAAAGTGCTGCTGCAGGGCCTGCAAGGCGTGGCGCACCTTGGCCGGCTGTTCGTCGCGGCGCGGTGTCACCGCGTACACCGCCGCCGGCGCGAGCCGCCACTCGGGCAGCACCGGCGCGAGCCGACCCTCGACCATGGGCTGGCGCACGTCGTCGGCCATGCCCACGTAAAGCCCCCAGCCCCCCACGGCCAGCGCCTGCAGCGCGGTCACCTGCGAGGCGAGCCGGCGCGCCTCCACCCGAACCACGGCCTGCTCGCCCCCCGGGCCCTCGAACGCCAGCGAGTCGGCCCCCGCACCCCGCGGTGGCAGACCCAGCCAGTCGTGCCCGGCCAGTTCATCGGGATGGCGCGGCCAGCCGCGCTCGGCCAGGTAACGCGGCGCCGCGCAGAGCTGGCGCTGCAGCTCGCCCAGGCGGCGCGCCACCAACGCCGAATCGGTGAAGCGGCCCACGCGCAGGGCCAGGTCCACCCGCTCGGCGATCAGGTCGATCGGGGTGTCGTCGAGCAGCAGGTGCAGCCGCAACCTGGGGTGGCGGCGCAGCGGCTCCAGCGCGGTGGCCAGCAGCTCGCCGAAGCCGATGGGCGCGGCCAGGCGCAGTTCGCCCTCGGGCTCGTCGCGCAGGCGCTCGAGCGCGCTGTCGGCGCTGCGGGCCTGGGCCACCATGGCGGCGCAGGCCGGGTAGTAGCGCTCGCCAGCCTCGGTGAGGGTGATGCGGCGGGTGGAACGGTGCAGCAGCACCAGCCCGAGCGATTGCTCGAGCAGCCGCAGCTGCTGGCTCAGGGCCGAAGGCGTGCTGCCGACGCGGCGCGCGGCAGCGCTGATCGAGCCGCTGTCGACGATCTCGGCGAACAAGGCCATGCGCTTGAGCTTGTCGGTCCAGCTGGCGGCATCACTCATTCATTAGATTTTCTACAAAAAGAAAGCCGAAATGGCCATCTACCGCGTATTTTATGCAGCAGGGACACTAAGTGCCATCTGCAAACCCCTTGAAAGGACCTCGTCATGAAGATCGCCCTCATCGGTGGCACCGGCTTTGTCGGCAGCGCCGTGCTCACCGAACTGCTCTCGCGCGGCCACGCCGTGACCGCGCTGGCGCGCCACCCTGAAAAATTCGGCGCACAAGCCGGGCTGGAGGTGGTGAAGGCCGATGTGGCCGACGCGGCCCAGGTGGCGCGCGCTGTCGCCGGCCACGACGCGGTGGTCAGCGCCTACAACCCCGGCTGGGGCGAGGCCGAGATCCACCGCCTGTTCGGCCTGGGCTACGACGGCATCCTCGCCGGCGCGAAACAGGCCGGCGTGAAACGCGTGCTGGCGGTGGGCGGCGCGGGCAGCCTGGAGGTGGCGCCCGGCCTGCAGCTGGTGGACACACCCGAATTCCCGGCCGAATGGAAACAGGGCGCGCTGGCCGCGCGCGATCTGCTCACGCGGCTGCGCGGCGAGACCACGCTGGACTGGACCTTTGTTTCACCTCCGATCGCGCTGGCGCCCGGCGAACGCACCGGCCGCTACCGCGTGGGTGGCGACCAGCTGCTGCCGGGCACGGGCGAAGCGCCTGCCGGCATTTCGGTGGCCGATCTGGCGGTGGCGATCGTTGACGAAATCGAAAAACCGAAGCACACGCGCCAGCGCTTCACCGTCGCGAACTGAGGCCCCCACGCTCCGCCGCTGCGCGGGTCGCTGCCCCCCGAGGGGGCTGATCCGCCTTGGGGCGGCCCGGCGGCGGATCGTCAGGCCCCCACGCTCCGCCGCTGCGCGGGTCGCTGCCCCCCGAGGGGGCTGATCCGCCTTGGGGCGGCCCGGCGGCGGATCGGGCTTGTCCGCTGTTAAGCCTGGGCGCGCTCTGCCGCGAACTTCACATACCAGTCCAGGCAGCCGGGGTTGGCCATCGCCTCACGGTTGATCACCTTCTCCAGCGGCTGGCCAAGCAACAGCTTCTTGATCGGCAACTCCTGCTTCTTGCCCGAGAGCGTGCGCGGGATTTCGGGTACCTGGAACACCTCGTTGGGCACAAAGCGCGGCGAGAGTGCGGTGCGGATGCTCTCGTTGATGCGCGCGCGCACCGCCTCGTCCAGCACCACGCCCTCGCGCAGCACCACGAACAGCGGCATGTAGCTCTCGCGCCCCAGGTATTCGAGGTCGACCACCATCGAGTCCATCACCTCGGGCAGCGCCTCGACCGCGCTGTAGAGCTCGCTGGTGCCCATGCGCAGGCCGTGGCGGTTGATGGTGGCGTCCGAGCGGCCGTAGATCACGCAGGAGCCGTCGGGGTGGATGCGCAGCCAGTCGCCGTGGCGCCAGACGGCACCGGCGCTGGCATTGAGGTCACCTCCGCCCGGCTTGCGGCCGTGGCCGGCGGGGTACATGTCGAAGTAGCTGCCGAGCAGGCGCTTGTTGTCGACATCGCCCACGAAGTACAGCGGCATCGACGGAATGGGCTGTGTGCACACCAGCTCGCCCACCTCGTCGGCCACCGGCAGGCCCTGTTCGTTCCAGGCCTCCACCGCGCAACCCATCAGGCGGCACTGCATGCGCCCGGGCGTCTGCGGAAGTTCCCGGTTGCCGCCGATGAAGGCGCCGGCGAAGTCGGTGCCACCACTGATGTTGCACCACCAGATGTCGCGTTGGTCTTCGCTTTGGGCGATGGCGGCGAACTGCGATGTGCCCCATTTCTGCGCGTCTTCCGACAACGGCGAACCCGTGGTGCCCAACGCGCGCACCGCCGAGAGATCCCCGCAGGTCGAGAGGTCCACGCCGGCCTTGAGGCAGTTCGCGAAAAACGCCGCGCCCGCGCCGAAGAAGGTCACGCCCTGTTCGGCCGCGAAGCGCCACAGCGTGGTCCAGTCGGGCTGGTCCCGGGAACCACCGGGGTTGCCATCAAAGATCACGCAGGTGGTGCCGCCCAGCAGGCCACCCACCTGCGCGTTCCACATCACCCAGCCGGTGGAGCTGTACCAGTGGTAGCGCTCGCCCCAGCTGTTGGGCTCGTAGCTGCAGCCGATGTCGTTGTGCAGGATCTTGAGCGCCAGCGCCACGATGGTGGTGCCGCCGTGGCCGTGCACGATGGGCTTGGGCAGGCCGGTGGTGCCGCTGGAATACACGATCCACAGCGGGTGGTCGAAAGGCAGCCAGAGCGGTTCGAACTGCGCCACGGCGGCGTCCATGCGCGCCGTGGCCTCGGCAAACGAAGTGCAGGGTGCAGCGGCCTTGAGCGCACGCTCAGCCGCCTCGGCGGCATCGTCGGCGTCGGCGGCCAGGTTGGTGTGCAGCACCACATGGCGCACCGTGGGCAAGGCCGCCCGCAGCTCGGCCACCACGGCCAGGCGGTCAAAGTCGCGAGCGCCGTAGGTCACGCCATCGCACGCGATCAGCACCACCGGTTCGATCTGACGCAAGCGGTCGAGCACGGCGCTGGTGCCCATGTCGGGCGCGCAGATGCTCCACACGCCGCCGATGCTCACCGTGGCCAGAAACGCCACCATCGCCTCGGGAATGTTGGGCAGGTAAGCGGCCACGCGGTCGCCGGGTTGCACACCCTGGGCCTGCAGGTGCAGCGCGAGCGAGGCCACCTGGCGGCGCAACTCGGGCCAGCTCATCTCGACATGGCGGCCCTTCTCGTTGCGGCTCACGATGGCCATGAAACCAGCCTCGTGCGCGGGCTGCACGTGGCGAAACACCTGCTGCGCGTAGTTGACCTGCGCACCCGGGAACCACTGGGCGCCGGGCATCACGTTGCGCTCCAGCACGGCGGTGTGCGGCGTGGGCGAGCGCATGTCGAAGTAGTCCCAGATGCTTTGCCAGAACGCTTCGAGCTCGGTGGTGGACCAGCGCCAGAGCGCGTCGTAGCTGTCGAAATGCAGCCCCCGCTGGTCGGCCAGCCACTGTTGGTAGAGCCGGATCTGCGGGGTGAAGGGGGGTGGGTTTGTCTCGTTCATGTTGTTGTCCTTTTTGGCCACAGATTAACAGCGCAGACCAGCGCCGGCGATCGGTTCTGCACAGGGTTTGTACGCATGTTCAATTTATTTGTACAGCCGTTCAATACCGCCATGCCCCGCAGCCTCAGTCCGTCAACAGACGTCCCCCGCACGCGCCAACGCGCAGCGGCACCCCGCGGTGCCCAGCGCCCCGACCGCCAGCACGCCATCCTGCTGGCGGCCGAGAAGCTGTTTGCACAACGCGGCTACCACGCAGTCACCCTCCGCGAAATTGCCGAAGAAGCTTCGGTGCCGCTGGCCTTGGTCGCCTACTACTTCGGTCCCAAGCACGAGCTGTTTCATGCCATCTTCGTGCACTGGCAAGCCACCGCCGAGCAGCGGCTGGCGCTGTTGCACGAGGCCACGCAATCACCGAGCAAGCGCGACCGCCTGCGCCAGGTGGTGGAAGCCTTTGTGCTGCCGGTGCTGGAGCAGCGCGCCAGCGCCGAGGGCGAGTACTACGCGCAACTGGTGGCCCGCGAGCTGGCGCACCAGACGCCGGAGACCCAGCGTGTGCTCAGCCAGTTCTTCGACCCATTGGCGCACCGCTTCATCGACGCGCTGCACGCAGCCAGGCCCGGCAATGACCGGGCGATGGCCGCCTGGGCCTACCAGTTCGCCCTGGGCGCGCTGCTGCACCACATCAGCGACCACCGCATGCCCGTGCTTTCGCTCGGGTGCAACCAGGACAACGACCCGGCCGCGGGCGTCCTGCTGATCAACTTCATCGCAGCCGGCGTGTCCGCGCTGCTGCCCGTTTCCCGCACCCCGCGCCGCAGAGCGCCCACTTCTTCCACCCCCAGGAGACAACCATGAACCGTCGAATCTTCCAGACCACGCTGCTCACCACCGCCCTCACGCTGGGTGGCCTGAGCAGCGCGCAGGCGCAACAGGTGATCAAGCTCACGGCCGCTGGCGGCCACCCGCCGGTGTTCCTGTGGGTCAAGCTGCTCGACGAGTTCTACATCCCCGAAGTGGACCGCCGCCTGGCCGCGGCCGGCAACGCGCACAAGGTGGAGTGGACCAAAGCCTGGGGCGGCACGCTGATCAAGATCGGCAGCGAGTCCAAGGGCATCGCCGATGGCGTGGCGGACTTCGGCTTCGTCGGCACGCTGTTCGAGGCGGCCCGGTTTCCGATGCAGAACGTCAGCTACGTGACGCCCTTCGGCACCGACAACCTCGGCGCCGTGGGCGCCATCGTGGGCGACATGCAGAAGTCCATCCCGGCCATGGGCGACACCTGGACGAAGAACGGGCTGGTGTACCTGGGCGGCACGGCGCTGGACACCTACCACCTCTGGACCAACTTCCCGGTGAAGTCGATCGACGACCTCAAGGGCAAGAAGATCAGCGCGCCCGGCCCGTCGGCGAACTGGATCCGCAACACCGGCGCGGTGGCTGTGGCCGGCTCGCTGCCCACCTATTACGAAGACATCAAGTCCGGCGTGTCCAACGGCGCCATCACCTTCAGCACGGGGGCCTGGGGCGCCAAGCTGCACGAGGTCGCGCCCTACATCACCAAGGTCAACTTCGGCTCCATGTACGCGGGTGCCGTCGTGATGAACAAGCGCCGCTTCGACGGCCTGCCGCCCGCGGTGCAGCAGGTGTTCCGCGAGGTCGGCATGGAGTACGACAAGCGCTTCGCGGATGCCCAGAACGCCACCGCCAACGCGTTGCTGCAGAAGATGGGCGAGGCCGGTGCCACCATCAGCGAACTGCCCGCTGCCGAGCGCACGCGCTGGGCCGAGACCATCCCCAACGTCGCGCAGACCTGGGCCGCCGACCTGCAGAGCAAGGGCGCGCCCGGCCAGGAGGTGCTCAAGGCCTACATGGACGGCCTGAAGAAGAGCGGCGCCAACCTGCCGCGCGACTGGTCGGCCAAGTAAAGCCGGAGCCTGCATGACCGTGCCCACGCCGATCCCCGGCGAGACCGCGTCCACCCCGGACGCGGCCTCGCAAGACGCCTACAACCAGCCGCTGCCCTTCGGTCTGCACCGCCTCACGCAGGGCCTCAATGCCCTGGGCACGCTGATCATCATCGGGCTGATGCTGCTCATCAACACCGACATCGTGGGGCGCACCGGGTTCGACGCGCCGGTGCGCGGCGTGACCGAGCTGGTGTCGCTGTCCATCGTGGGCATCGTGTTCCTGCAGCTCGCCGACACCTTGCGCAGCGGGCGCTTCACCCGCGCCGACATGCTGCTCGACCGGCTCAAACGCACCCGTGCACCGCTGGCCGCGGCCCTGCAGGCGGTCTACCACCTGCTGGGCGCCGCCCTGATGCTGATCATCCTCTGGGCCGCCTGGCCTTCGCTGGTGGAGTCCATCCGCATGCGCGAATACGTGGGCGCGCTCGGCGACTTCACCGCGCCGGTGTGGCCGGTGCGCCTGATGATGCTGGTGGGCCTGAGCGTGACCGCGCTGACTTTCGTGCTGCTGGCCGCCATGGACGTGAAGCGCGCCCGGCACCTTGCCGCCCAGGCCGGGGGGGTGCCTTCATGAGCGCCACCACCGTGGCGGTGCTCTCGCTGGGCCTGATGCTGCTGCTGATCTGGGGGGGACTGCATGTGGCGGTGGTGCTGGGCCTGGTGTCCTTCATCGGCATCTGGATCATCCGCGACGATGTGGGCGTGGCGGCCAACCTGCTGGCCCAGGCCTCCAGCGACGCCATCGCCAGCCACATCTTCGGCGTGGTGCCGCTGTTCGTGCTGACCGGTTTTCTGGTCGCCAAGGCCGACATCGGCAAGGACGCGTTCGAGGTGGCCAACCAGTTGCTGCGCCGACTGCGCGGCGGGCTGGGCGTGGCCACCGTGGCGTCCAACGCGGTGTTCGCCGCCATCACCGGCATCTCGATCGCATCGGCCGCGGTGTTCACCCGCGTGGCCGTCCCGCAGATGATGCGTTTCGGCTACCAGCCCCGCTTTGCGGTGGGTGTGGTGGCCGGCTCTTCGGTGCTGGGCATGCTGATTCCCCCCAGTCTGCTGATGATCCTCTACGGCTTCCTGGCCAACCAGTCGGTGGGTGACCTGTTCACCGCCGGCATCGTGCCCGGTCTGTTGCTGGCGTTTGCGTTCGCAACCGGCATCGTGCTCGCGGCGTACTTCAAGCCGTCCCTGGTGTACGCGGGCGGTGAAATGCCGGTGCCCGATGGCGACGACATGGGACCCGCCACCCTGCTGCTCAAGCTCGTGCCCATCGTGCTGATGATCGGCGGCGTGCTCGGTGGCCTCTACGGCGGGCTGTTCACCGCCACCGAGGCCGGGGCGGTGGGCGCTGCGCTGGCGTTGCTGATCGCGGTATTGCGGCGCAAGCTCACCGCGCGCACCTTCTGGGAAGTGCTGAGCGAAACCGGTCACGTCACCGTGGCGGTGAGTTTCCTCATCATCTGCGCCAGCATCTACACCCGCATGCTCGCCATGTCGGGCATGCCGCAGTTCCTCATGGAGATGATCGGACAGGCCGGTTTCGGTGAATTCGCCTTCCTGCTGGTCTACGTGGCCATCGTCATCCTGCTGGGCACGGTGATCGACTCTTCGTCCATCCTGCTGATCGTGCTGCCGCTCATGCTGCCGATTGCCGAGCAGTTCGGCATGAACCTCATCTGGTTCGGCGTGGTCACGGTGGTGGCGGTGGAGATCGGCCTGCTCACGCCGCCGTTCGGCCTCTCGGCCTACGTGGTCAAGAGTTCACTCAACGATCCGCGCATCACGCTGGGCGACATCTTTCGTGGCACCGCGCCGTTCACCTTGATCATGATCGGCGTGCTGCTGCTGCTCATGGTCTTCCCGCAACTCAGCCTTGTGTTGCTGAAATGACCGCGCCCAATCCCTTGGACGGTTTCACGGTGGACCGCGCCGCCATCCGCTATGTCGGCCAGGACCTGCAGCGCCCCGAATGCATCCTGGCCGAGCGCGACGGCACGCTGTGGGCGGCCGATGCGCGCGGCGGTGTCACGCGCATCGCGCCCGACGGCTCGCAGCAGTTCGTGGGCCAGCGCGCCGACGACCACTTTGCCACCGCAGCCGCGACAAGCACGGACGCGTTCGAGGCCAAGTTCACCCAGGGCACGCTGCCCAACGGCCTGGCCTTCGATGCCCAGGGCGACATCCTGATCGCCAACTTCGGCACCGACTGCCTGGAGCTCATGGCGCGCGACGGCCGCACCCGCACGCTGCACGACCGCATCGATGGCCTGCCGATCGGCAAGGTCAACTTCGTGCTGCGTGATCGCAAGAACCGCCTCTGGCTCACCGTCTCGACCCGCGTGAACCCGTGGACGGCCGCCGCCGCACGGCGCGTGAAGGACGGCTACATCGCGGTGGTCGACGAGCACGGTCTGCGCGTGGTGGCCGAGGGTTTTCACTTCACCAACGAGGTGCGGCTGGACGCGCGCGAGGAATGGCTCTACATCGTGGAGACCACCGGCCCGCACATCACCCGCATGCGGCTGGACGAATCGGGCCCGGGCGGCGTGCGGCTGACCGGGCGCGAGGTGTTCGGCCCCGCGCACCTGGGAGGCCCGCCCGACGGCATCGCCTTCGACAGCTTCGGCAACCTCTGGTGCACGCTGGTGATGGTCGACCAGCTGATCGCGCTCACACCGCAAGGTGACCAGCGCCTGCTGCTCGACGACAGCAACGGTGAGCCGGCGCGCACGCTGGTGCAGCGCATGACGGACGGCACGGCCACCGCCGAAGACATGCAGCGTGCGCAGGGCGGCATCGCGCCCTGGATGGCCAGCCTCACCTTCGGCGGGCCCGACCTGCGCACGGTCTACCTCGGCAGCCTGCTGGGCACCCGCATTCCGTACTTCCAGTCCCCGGTGGCGGGGCTGCCCATGGTGCACTGGTAGCACCCTCCCTTGATCATTCCGCTTCAGAAAGAGGCCCTCCATGCCACGCACCTTCGTCGACCTGTCCATCTACCTTGAAAACGACGTGCTGAGCGATCCGCCCGCCTTCGCGCCCAAGATCCAGTACTTCACGCACGAGCACACCTTCGAGCAGATCGAGCCCTTCTTTCCTGGCCTGAAAAAGGAAGACCTGCCCGACGGCGAAGGCTGGGCGGTGGAGCTGGTGCAGCTCTCCACCCACAACGGCACGCACCTGGATGCGCCCTACCACTTCCACTCCACCATGGACAAGGCGCTGGGCGAGAAGAAGCCCGCGATCGCCATCCACGACGTGCCGCTGGAGTGGTGTTTCCAGCCCGGCGTGAAGCTGGACTTCCGCCACTTCGCCGACGGCTACGTGGTCACGGCCGACGACGTCGAGGCCGAACTCAAACGCATCAACCACACCATCAAGCCGCTGGAGATCGTGGTGGTGAACACGCGCGCCGGCTCGCGCTACGGCCACAACGACTACGTGTCCGCCGGCTGCGGCATGGGCTACGAGGCCACCATGTACCTGCTGGAGCGCGGCGTGCGCCTGACCGGCACCGACGCCTGGAGCTGGGACGCGCCTTTCGTGCACACCGCGCAGAAGTATGGCGAGACCAAGGACGCCAGCCTGATCTGGGAAGGCCACAAGGCCGGGCGCGACATCGGCTACTGCCACATCGAGAAGCTGCACAACCTCGAAGCCCTGCCGGCCGATGGATTCTTCATCTCGTGTTTCCCGCACAAGATCCGCGGCGCTTCCGCCGGCTGGACGCGCGCCGTGGCCATCTTCGACGACGCCCTTCAAGCAACGGCCTGAACACCATGGAACTGAACCACACCCACGACCCCGAAGCGCGCAGCTGGCTCGAATCGGCCAACGCACCGGGCACCGATTTCCCGATCCAGAACCTGCCCTTGGGCGTGTTCCGCCGCCAGGGCACGAGCGAGGCCTTCCGCGGCGGCGTGGCGATCGGCGACCAGGTGATCGACCTGGCGGCCATCGCGCGCGCCAACGCGGTGTCGGGCCCGGCCGCGCAGGCCCTGAATGCCTGCACCGGCGATGCGCTCAACGACTTCCTGGCCCTGGGACCCACGGCCTGGCGCGCACTGCGCCACGCGCTGTTCGACCTGCTCAAGACAGGCGCCAGCGGCCCCGGCATGAACGCGCTGCGCGCGAGCCTGGTGCCGCAGGCCGAGGTGGAACACCGCGTGCCCACGCGCATCGGCGACTACACCGACTTCTACACCTCGATCCACCACGCGCGCAACGTGGGCCGCGTGATGCGGCCCGACGACCCGCTCACGCCCAACTTCCAGTGGCTGCCGATCGCGTACCACGGCCGCGCCTCCAGCGTGGTGGTCAGCGGCACGGCGTTCCGCCGCCCCATGGGCCAGGCCATGGCGCCGGGCGCCGCCGCACCGGTCTACGGCCCCTGCCGCCGGCTCGACTACGAGCTGGAGATGGGCTTCTACATCGGCCCGGGCAACGCCATGGGCGAGACGATCCCGATCACGGAGGCCGAACAGCACATCTTCGGCATGTGCCTGCTCAACGACTGGTCGGCGCGCGACCACCAGTTCTGGGAAATGGCGCCCCTCGGCCCCTTCCTGGGCAAGAACTTCTGCACCACCGTGTCACCCTGGATCGTGACGATGGAAGCGCTCGCGCCCTACCGCGCGCCCTTCGCGCACCCGGCCGACGAACCGCAGCCGCTGGCCTACCTGGACAGCCCCGCCAACACCGCACACGGCGCGGTGGACGTGCAGCTCGAAGTGCGGCTGGAAGCGCGCGAGCACCGCGAACGCGGCATCGCGCCCGACCGCCTCTCGGCCACGAGCTTTCGCCACCAGTACTGGACCATCGCGCAGATGCTGGCACAGCACACCGTGGGCGGCTGCAACCTGCAGCCGGGCGACCTGCTGGGCACGGGCACCATCTCGGGCCCGACGCCGGCCGAGGCGGGCGCCATCGTCGAACTCAGCGTGGGCGGCACGAAGGACGTGCCGTTGCCCGGCATCGGCGCGCAACGCCGTTTCCTGGAAGACGGCGACACCGTGATCCTGCGCGGCTGGTGCGAAAAGCCGGGCGCGGCGCGCATCGGGTTTGGTGAGAGCCGGGGTGAGGTGCTGCCGGCCATCGGGTGAGGTGGGCTGGCCAACCAGGTAGGGCGATGATCGCGCGTTGGCCAGGCGGCCCCGGATGCACGGATGGTCAGAGGTCGTCGTTGTCCTTCCCGGGCGCTTTGGCGCGGGATTTGTCCCAGGCCTCTGCCGAGCGAGACAGCAGTTGCCACCATTCGGAACCATCGTCTCTGATGTAGCGCACCGCTCCGGCCCGAACGAGAATCCGTCGAAGCTCGTCATCGTCGAAGCCACCCAGGCGCTTTCTCAGAAGATCAAAGGACCGGTCGGTGTAGCCCTTGTGGCTCAAGTAGTACTGAACCGTCTTTTCCGCCATGTGTTCGGTCTTGATCGACTCCAGCGCAATCTGCAGATCGGTGGATGCACGATCCTTCTGAAGCCACCAGGACAGCAGGCCGCCGACAAGGACGCCCAACAAACCAAAGAGTCCAGCCGTTGTCTCAGGGCTCATCAATGTCTCCAATCGTGGTCGTGAAATGAGGCCCAGCGTGCCAAATGGTCAGGCACTGGCCAGGCGTCATCGTGTTGGCGTCCTCACCGAGACCGGCCGAGGTTCTTGGGAACGTGGATGGGAACCACAAGCGAAACCTCCACAGGAACCTCGCCGACGGTGTACCGCGCGAACTTCATTCTTCGCATTGCCCGCATCGCAGATTCGTCGAGATCGCCGTTTCCGCAGGACTCCAGCAGCGCAATCTTTGCGACTTCGCCAGAGGCGTCTACGTGAACCCGCAGGACTGACGGGCCGCGCACCTGTCCCTTCACGACGATGCCAGGAATCTTCAGGCTGAAGTTCGTCAGCGGGCGCAACTCTTCCAGAGTGACGACCTTGTCCGGCCAGGCAACGACTGCTTCGGCCGCTGTTCCATGGTTGATGAGCAAGGCCATCAGCGCCGCCGCAACTATTCGCATGGCTGCTTTCAGTGTGTGCATATGGGGAAAGCTGTGAAGGGGTCGGGGGCTGCATGGCGCCTGACTTTGATTTGAACGAAAAAACGCAGGATACCCACAATCGGAGTCGTTAAACACGGTCGCGCTGCCCGTGGCGCCCGGCTGCGCACATCGGTTTTGCCGGCACAATGCCTGCCAGCCGGTGCGGCCGGCCTCAACAACAACCAAGGAGACCACCCGATGGGCCTGTTCAACTGGACAGAGAAGACATCCACCACGCTCGACAACGGCGGCGTGATCGCCCCCGACGAGCGCCTGCCCTGGCCGCAGACCACCATGATGGGCGTGCAACACGTCATCGCCATGTTTGGTGCGACGGTGCTGGCGCCCTTGCTCATGGGCTTCAACCCCAACGTGGCCATCCTCATGAGCGGCATCGGCACGCTCATCTTCTTCTTCATCACCGGCGGCAAGGTGCCGAGTTACCTCGGCTCCAGCTTCGCCTTCATCGGCGTGGTGATCGCCGCCAGCGGCTACGCCGGCCCCGGCCCCAACGCCAACCTGGGCGTGGCGCTGGGCGGCATCATCGTCTGCGGCCTGGTCTACACCGTCATCGGCGTCATCGTGCACGCCACCAACGTGAAACACCACAAGACCACGCCCATCGCCGGCATGGAGGTGGACGAAGTGGACGAGGGCGTGGCGGTGCACTGGATCGAGCGCCTGATGCCGCCGGTGGTCACCGGCACCGTGGTCGCCGTGATCGGCCTGAACCTCGCGGCCATCCCGATCAAGAACATGGCGCCCACCGGGTTCGACGCCTGGATGCAGGCCATCACCTTCATCAGCGTGGCGCTGGTGGCCGTGTACGCGCGCGGCATGACGCAGCGCCTGCTGATCCTGGTCGGCCTCATCGTGGCCAGCCTGATCTACGCCGTGCTCACCAACGGCCTGGGCCTGGGCAAACCCATCGACGTCTCGGGCATCGCCAATGCCGCGTGGTTCGGCCTGCCGACGTTTGCCGCGCCGGTGTTCCAGGTGCAAGCCATCCTGCTGATCGCGCCGGTGGCGCTGATCCTGGTGGCCGAGAACCTGGGCCACATCAAGGCCGTGAGCGCCATGACCGGGCGCGACCTCAACCCCTACCTGGGCAAGGCGTTCATTGGCGACGGCGTGGCCACCATGGTCAGCGGCGCGGCGGGCGGCACGGGCGTGACCACCTACGCCGAAAACATCGGCGTGATGGCCGCCACCAAGATCTACTCCACCGCCATGTTCGTGGTGGCTGCGGGCATTGCCATCGTGCTGGGCTTCAGCCCGAAGTTCGGCGCGCTGATCCAGGCGATTCCGCTGGCCGTGATGGGTGGCGTGTCCATCGTGGTGTTCGGCCTCATCGCGATTGCCGGCGCCAAGATCTGGGTCGACAACAAGGTCGACTTCTCGGACAACAAGAACCTGCTGGTGGCCGCCATCCCGATCATTCTGGGCACCGGCGAATACACGCTGAAGTTCGGCCAGTTCGGCCTGGGCGGCATCGGCACCGCCACCTTCGGCGCGATCTTTCTCTATTGGTTGCTCAACCGCGGCGCGGCGCCGTCAACCCGCCCCGCCGCCTGACGGACAAGGCGCCCGCGTTCACCGCCGGGGCGGCCGGACCGGCGCGGGCTTGTCGGGTGGCTCCGGCGGCGCGCTGAGCATGCCGCCGATCTTGGCGCCCAACACCGTGCCGATGCCCGGCAACACCGCCGTGCCGACGGCGGCGCCCGCCAGGGTGCCCCAGGCCATTTCAAACTCGGGCTTGCGGGTTGGCCCGTGCAGCGAGAACGGCACCTCGAGCACCCCGCCGCCCACCTCCAGCGTGCCCTGGGCGTTGATCTGCCGGCGGTGCACCGTGGCCCGGCCGGTGCCGGCGTAAGGGCCCGCCACGGCTTTGACGCCGGTGAACTCGGCCTTCAGGCCATGCTCGGTGTTCTGCGTCTCCAGGACGCCGGAGAGGCTGTCCAGTGGGGTCTCTCCCTCGCGCTCCTTGCCGACGGACTTGACCGCCTTCTCCAAATCGAAGCGCAGGATCTTTGCGCGCTCCACCTGGAACACGCTGTGCGTGCGCAGGGAGCGGAACAGCTCACTCACGCTGTCGCCTTGCGCGCGCAGCTCGGTCTGGCCGGACGCCAGCCCGCTGATGGGCGAGCGGCGATGGAAGGCCTCCAGCAGCGCATTCACCTCCACGTCGCGCGGTGCGAGTTCGCCCGTGAGCACCATGCGGCCCCCGGCCGACGTGGCCAACCGCGCCTGCCCGTTCGCCGATCCGCCGGCGCCCTGCAGGCGCACCTGGTACAGGTCGGCGCCGCTCTCGGTCTTGCCGTCGCGCGTGGCGTCCAGCGAGGCGGGCGGTTTCACGCCGGGGCGGCGCAGCTGCACCCGTTGCGGCAGGCGATCCTCGTCAAACCGGACCTCGCCCTCATAGACCACCGGTATGCCGCTGTAGGAGATGTAGGTCGTGTCCGTGAACGCCAAGGCGCGCAGGACCAACGAGTCCAACCCGTCCTCCACCTTGTCGCGGTAGGCCGCCAGGGCACTGCGCGGCACCACGGCGCCCTCCACCTGCAAGCGGTTGATGACGAAGCGCTTGCCCAGCAAGGGCAGGAGTTCGGGGTAGATCGCGACGCGGCGAACGCGAATGGCTTCGGGCTGCTCGGTGTGCGCGTCCAGCACCTCGACCATCGGCAGGCCCAGCACCCGCCAGTGCACGGCGCCGACCACGAGTTTCTGGCCGAGGCGCGCCTCGAACTCCGCCTCCACACGTCGCGCGAGCTCATCGTCGCTGGGCACGAGCGCCCACACCACCAGCCATGCGGCGGCCAACAGCCCCGCCATGGCGGCTGATGCAACGGCCCAGCGGCGTGTGTGTGTCATGGTTGCGTGTGCTCCACAACCCATCTTGGGGGCAAGGCGCGCTCCCGTCTGTCAGCATTTGCCGCACCTGCATGACGGCACCTGGCGCGCGGGTCTCCGGTGTCTCCGTATAGTGGCGCCTACAACGACCGGAGTCCGACCTTGCCCATCTGGAAAAAACCCATCTCCATCGAAGAACTCACCGCCATTCACAAGGACACCGCCGTGCAGCACCTCGGCGTGGAGTTCCTGGAGGTCGGCGACGATTTCATCCGCGCCCGCGTGCCGGTGGACACACGCACCAAACAACCCTACGGCCTGCTGCACGGCGGCGTGAGCGTGGTGCTGGCCGAAACCCTGGGCTCGTGCGGCGCGGCCTACAGCTGCCCGGAGGGCCACCGCGCCGTGGGCCTGGACATCAACGCCAACCACCTGAAGGGCGCCACCAGCGGCTGGGTGACCGGCGTCACCCGAGCGGTGCACATCGGCCGCACCACGCAGGTGTGGCAGATCGACATGACGAACGACGCGGGCGAACTGACCTGCGTGTCGCGGATCACGATGGCGGTGTTGGGGCCGAGGTGAGGATCGAGCAACCCGGGCGTCACACGCGAAGCAGCGCGCGAAAGCCCCGCGCCGCGTAATACGACTGGGCCCCGTTGTGGTACGTGAACACCCGGCCATAGCGTCGATCGCTGAAGAGTGCGCCGCCCAGTGAACGGACCTCCTCGGGCGTCGCTATCCAGCTGGAGGTCTTGGTGTCGAACTCGCCCAGCTGCTGCAGCATCCGGTACTGTTCTTCCGACAGCAGTTCGACGCCCATGTCCGCGGCCATCTGGATCGCGCTGCCGGACGGCTTGTTCTCTTTTCGTGCGTTCAACGCCTCGCCGTCGTAACAAAGACTCCGGCGCCCCAGAGGGCTCTCGGCGGCGCAATCGCAGAAGATGATCTGCCCCGTGGCGTTGTCGTGACCGATCACGTCGGGCTCACCGCCCGAGGCTTCCATCCGGGCCAGCGCCTTCAACGCCGCGGAAGACGCGTCGATCCGGGTGAGCACGTTCGCCCAGGTGATCCCTTTGTGGCGATCCGCGTTCTGCTCGAAGCGACTCTTGAGCAGCGCCATCAGGTGGTCCCGTTCCTGTGCTTTCATCTTGTGCCTCCTTGAGTTTCACTCACTCCGCTCGCACCGCCCCATCGCCGTGGCCTGCCCCCGGAAATCGCTGCTCCAGGTCTGCGCCGCCGTGTCGATCTGGATGCGCTCGTTGTCCACCGCCGTGAGGATCACAGTCTCCTGGATCGCGAAGGTGTAGACCGGCACGCCGTCGATCTGCACCGAGCGCACACGCTTCTTGTCGTAGCCGATGTTCACCGTGCGTGTCCAGGTGGTGCGCGCGGGCATGTAGACCGCTTCGCAGACCAGCGTCACTTCGTTGCCCTTGGCCGTTGGCTTGGCCGGCGCCTTGGTTTGCGCCGAGGCGGTGGACGACAGCGCGGTGGCCACGCAGGCCACCGACATCAACGCCGCTTTCATTCGGCTGCGCCCTGGGCCATGCGCTCGCTCTTCCAGTACACGTCGTCGCCGCCGTTCATGCGGTTGAGCACGCGGGCCAGCACGAACATCAAATCGCTCAGGCGGTTGAGGTACTGACGCGGTGTGTCCTTCAAGGTTTCTTCGTTGCCCAGGGCCACCACCGCGCGCTCGGCGCGGCGCGCCACGGTGCGGCACACGTGGGCCTGGCTGGCCGCGCGGGTGCCGGCGGGCAGGATGAACTCCTGCAGGCGCGGCAAGGTTTCGTTGTAGGTGGCCAGGGCTTCGTCGAGCGCGAGCACGGCCTCGGGCTTGAGCAGCTCGTAGCCGGGGATGGACAGCTCGCCGCCCAGGTTGAAGAGCTGGTGCTGGATCTCCACCAGCAGGGTGCGCACGTCGGGCGCCATCTCTTCGCAGAGCAGCACGCCGATGTGGGAGTTGAGTTCGTCCACGTCGCCCATGGCGTGCACGCGCAGGCTGTTCTTGGAAACGCGGGTGTTGTCGCCCAGTCCGGTGGTGCCGGCGTCGCCGGTGCGGGTGGCGATCTGGGTGAGGCGGTTGCCCATGGGAGGTCCTTGCTTTGAACGGGGAGTTGAATTGTGCTGGATGCGCGGCCGCAGCGCAGGGCACCCGTAACGCGGTGCACGGAAATGTGTCTGAGGCAAGCGAGTTGTCCGTCAGGCAACAGCGGGCAAAAGCGCTGGCGCGCAGCGCGCAGGCAGGCGGTAATGGGCACCTTGTTCCACCTCTCAGGAGACACCGATGACGCAACGCCGACAACGACTCGCCGACTTTGAAGCCCGCAGCGTGCAACTGATTGCCGCCTGCACCCTGGGGTTGGCCGGCATGGCGAGCGTGCCGCCGGCCCACGCAGCCCGCATCACCGGGCAAACCAGCAGCCAGACGGGCGCCTCGGGCAACACCACCTCCGACGGTTCCACGCGGGTCCATCGCACCCCACCGGCCCTGCTGCAGGCCGGGAACGCCCGCAGTTGAGCACGCGCGCAATACACCACGCCCGGGGGCTGCGGGCTTAAACTGGCCGGCTGCACAAAACAGCCCGGAGACTGCCCATGAACGCCCCCACCGCCCACAGCCACCTGGCCCCGCAAGTCCACCAGCGCGTGGTGCCACCCGAACTGCTCGCGGCCCTGCAGGCGCGCTTTGGCGCGCAGTGTTCGACCGCCCTGGTGGTGCGCGAGCAGCACGGTCGCGACGAGTCGGTGTACGAGGTGCCGCCGCCGGCCGCGGTGGTGTTTGCCCAGAGCACACAAGACGTGGCCGATGCGGTGAAGCTGGCCGCGGCGCACCGCGTACCGGTGATTCCGTTCGGCGTGGGTTCGTCGCTCGAAGGGCACCTGCTCGCGGTGCAGGGCGGCATCAGCATCGACGTGAGCCGCATGAACGAGGTGCTCGCCATCAACGCCGAAGACCTTACCGTGACGGTGCAGCCGGGCGTGACGCGCAAGGCGGTCAACGAAGCGGTGAAGAGTGAAGGCCTGTTCTTTCCAATCGACCCCGGTGCCGACGCGTCCATCGGCGGCATGGCGGCCACGCGCGCCAGCGGCACGAACGCGGTGCGCTACGGCACCATGCGCGAGAACGTGCTGGCGCTTGAGGTGGTCACCGCCAGCGGTGAAGTGATCCGCACCGGCACGCGCGCCAGGAAGAGCAGCGCCGGCTACGACCTCACGCGCCTGATGGTGGGCAGCGAAGGCACGCTGGGCGTGATCACGGAGGTCACGCTCAAGCTCTACCCGCTGCCCGAGGCGATCTCGGCCGCGACCTGCTCCTTCCCCACCATCGAGGCCGCCGTGCGCACCGTGATCCAGGTGATCCAGCTCGGCGTGCCGATCGCGCGCTGCGAGCTGATCGACCACAACACCGTGCGCATGGTCAACGCGCACAGCAAGCTCGGCCTGCGTGAAGAAAACATGCTGCTCATGGAGTTCCACGGCTCACCCGCGAGCGTGAAGGAGCAGGCCGAGACGGTGCAGGAGATCGCGGCCGACTTCGGTGGCCAGGCCTTTGAATGGGCCGTGACGCCCGAGGAGCGCACCCGCCTGTGGACCGCGCGGCACAACGCGTATTTCGCCGCCATCCAGAGCAAGCCCGGCTGCCGCGCGATCAGCACCGACACCTGTGTGCCCATCAGCCGCCTGGCCGACTGCCTGCTGGACTCGGTGACCGAGGCCGACGCGGCCGGACTGCCCTACTTCCTGGTCGGCCACGTGGGCGACGGCAACTTCCACTTCGGTTATTTGATCGACCCGACCAAACCCGAAGAACACACGCTGGCCGAGGAACTCAACCACAAGCTGGTGGCGCGCGCGCTGAGCCTGGAGGGCACCTGCACCGGCGAGCACGGCGTGGGCCTGCACAAGATGGCGTTTCTGCTCACCGAGGCCGGCAGCGGCGCGGTGGACATGATGCGCACCATCAAGCGCGCCCTCGACCCGGACAACATCATGAATCCGGGGAAGATCTTCTCGATGTGAACGGGCACCGCCTGCGGTGCCGCGCCTGCGGCATCAAAGGCCGCACAGCCGCCCTGGCCTGCGTACGATGGACCTCTCTTTTCACCACGGCACGGAGGTCACATGGCGGGTTGGTACGAATTGAAAAAGAACGACAAGGGCCAGTTGTCGTTTGTTCTGAAGGCGGCAAACGGCGAGGTGATTCTGCGCAGCGAGCTCTACGCGTCGCGCGCGGCCGCGGACAACGGGATCGCCTCGGTCCAGAAGAACAGCCCTGTTGAATCCGCCTACACGCACAGCGATGCGTCGGATGGCCGGTTCTATTTCAACCTCAAGGCCGCCAACCACCAGATCATCGGCACCAGCCAGATGTACAAGACAGCGGCCGCGCGCCGCGCCGGCATGGAGTCGGTGCGCACGAACGGGCCGACCACCGTGGTGAAGAACGTGGCTTGAGAGGGGGCCGATCGGGTGACCGACCGATCGCTCAATGTCCGCCGCGCAGCTTGTCGATCAGCCCGTTGAGGGCGTCCAGCGAGCCGAACTGGATGGCGATCTCGCCCATCTCTTCGATGCGGCCGTGGCGCTTGACGCGCTTTTTCACACGCACCTCCACCTCGGCCATCAGCAGGTCGGCCAGCTCTTCTTCCACGCGGCGGATGTCGCGCGACTTGTCTTTCTTGAGCTTTTGCGGCGACAGCGCGAATTCGGCGCCCAGCTTCTTCACCAGGCTCTCGGCCTCGCGCACCGACATCTTTTTCGCCGCGATCTGGTTGCCGGCGGTGATCTGGGTGGCTTTGTCCAGCGCCAGCAAGGCGCGCGCGTGGCCCATGTCCAGGTCGCCGGCCATCAGCATGGTCTGCACCGGCTCGGCCAGTTGCAGCAGGCGCAGCAGGTTGCTGGCAGCGCTGCGCGAGCGGCCCACGGCCTGGGCAGCTTGCTCGTGAGTGAGCCCAAACTCCTTCACCAGGCGTTGCAGGCCTTGCGCTTCCTCCAGCGGGTTCAGGTCTTCGCGCTGGATGTTCTCGATCAGCGCCATGGCGGCGGCCGACTCGTCGGGCACGTCGCGCACCAACACCGGCACGCTGTCCAGCCCGGCCAGCTTCGAGGCGCGGAAGCGGCGCTCGCCGGCGATGATCTCGTATTTGCCGGCGTTCGGGCCGGCGGCCAGCTGGCGCACCAGGATGGGTTGCATCACGCCCTGGACCTTGATGCTCTCGGCCAGTTCGTACAGCGCGCCCTCGTCCATGCGTGTGCGCGGCTGGTACTGGCCCGCCACCAGCTCGGTGAGAAGCAGGCTTGACGGCAGGCTGCCGGGATCCACCGGCGCGCTGTCCACCACCTTGGGGCCCAGCAGTGCTTCGAGTCCACGGCCGAGGCCCTTGGGTTTTTTGGTGACCATGGGTCGTCTTTCGAAAGTCAGAGGTTCATGAGTTCGGCGAGCACCGCGTGACCGGCAGGCCAGTCGCCCAGGCCGGACTCGGCATTGATGTGGCCGGCTTCGCCCAGGTCCACAAAGCGCGAACCCCAAGCCATGGCCAAGGTCTGCGCACGCTCGAAACTGCAGTAGGGATCGTTGCGGCTGCCCACCAGCACGCTGGGAAACGGCAGACGCCGCATGGCAATGGGCGACCAGCTGGGCAGCACGGGGCGCATTTCCTCCCGCTCGGCGTCCCCTGGCGCGACCAGCAGCGCCGCTTTCACGCGCGCCGTGTTCTGCGAATGCGCGGCCCACGCCGCGGCATGCAGACAGCCCAGGCTGTGCGCCACGAGCACGGCGGGTTCGTCGCAGGTGAACAGCACGTCTTCGAGCCGCGCGATCCAGTCACCGCGGCGAGGCTGCATCCAGTCGTGCTGGTCCACCCGTCGGTAACCATGGCTGTTTTCCCAAAGGCTTTGCCAGTGGTCGGGGCCGCTGTTCTGCCAGCCAGGAAGGATGAGGATGTTCTGAGGTTTCACGTGAAACAAGCTGAGGTTCAGAGTTTGCCGATGCGCGCCACCATCTCGGACGCGAAGGCCACAAAGGCCTGGCTGCCCCGGGCGCCTGGGTCAAAGATGACGCCGGGCAGGCCATAGCTCGGCGCTTCGGCCAGGCGCACGTTGCGCGGGATCACGGTGTCGAACACCTTGTCGCCGAAGTGGGCCTTGAGCTGGTCGCTCACCTGTTGCTGCAGGGTGATGCGCGGGTCGAACATGACGCGCAGCAGGCCGATGATGGCCAGGTCCTTGTTGAGATTGGCGTGCACCTGCTTGATGGTGTTGACCAGGTCGGTCAAGCCCTCGAGCGCGAAGTACTCGCACTGCATGGGCACGATCACGCCATGGGCGGCGCACAGGCCGTTGAGCGTGAGCATGCTCAAGGATGGCGGGCAATCGATCAGCACGAAGTCGTAGCTGTCCAGCACCTCGGCCAGCGCGGTCTTCAGGCGCTTCTCGCGCCGCTCCACCTCCACCAGCTCGACCTCGGCGCCGGCCAGCTCGCGGTTGGCGCCGAGCACGTGGTAGCCGCACTTCTCCGAGTACACCGCCGCCTCGGCCACCGAGGCCGACTCCAGGAGCACGTCGTACACCGAGAGCGCCATTTGCCGCTTGTCCACACCCGAGCCCATGGTGGCGTTGCCCTGCGGGTCGAGGTCGACCATCAGCACACGCTGGCCCACTTTGGCCAGTCCGGCGGCCAGATTCACCGTGGTGGTGGTCTTGCCGACGCCGCCCTTCTGATTCGCCACACAGAAAATTTTCGCCATGTGCTCTTCTTATTTGGAGATGGCCAGCTTGATGCCGAAGCCGATGAGGAAGACGCCGGCGACCTTCTCCAGCACACGGCCAATCACCGGGTTGGCGCGCATGCGCTCGGCCAGAAAGTGGGTGAGCAGGGTCACGGTCAGACCGTAGGCGAAGGTGAGCACCGCGATGGTGGCGGCCATGGCGCCGAAGGTGACCAGGCCCTGGTGGCGGGCCGGGTCCACAAACAGGGGAAAGAAGGCCATGTAGAACACGATGGCCTTGGGGTTGAGCAGGGTGATGACGAGGGCCTGCTGAAAATACTGGCGCGGGCGGATGTTGAGGATGGGCGCACCGCCGGGCTTGGCGGCGAGCATCTTGAAGCCCAACCAGGCCAGGTAGGCCGCACCCAGCCACTGCACGGCGCTGAAGGCCGCCGGGTAAGCCGCGAGCAAGGCCGCCACACCGGCCACGGCCAGCCACATCAGCACCTGGTCACCGGCGATCACGCCCAGAGTGGCGGCCAGCCCGCCCGAAATGCCACCCTTGCCGGTGGAGGTGACCAGCGCCAGATTGCCCGGTCCGGGAATGAGCAGGAACACGACGATGGCGGCGACAAAAGCGCCGTAGTCTGCAATGCCGAACATGGAGATCCCCCGGGAAGTGGAGGGTCGAGTTTACGTGAAGGGTTTTGGCGTCACGGCGGCGATCGATGCGCCGTGTTGCTCAGGCCACAGCCGCGGGCCCTGGGCGCATCCAGACAATGCAACGCTCGGCGTCCAGCCCGGGCACCTGGAGCTGTTCCACGTGAAACACATCCACCGCACCGGCCTCGGACGCCAACGTGGCCAGCTCGTCGCCGGGGTGTTTGCCCTTCATGGCCATCCAGACGCCACCGGGCATCAGCGCGCCTTGCGACCAGTTGGTGAAGTCCACCAGCGAGGCGAAGGCGCGCGAGCACACCACGTCAAAGCCCTGCCCCGACAGGGCGTTGAGACTCTCCACCCGAGCGTGCAGCCCGCGCAGGTTGGGCAGCTTCAGGGTGGCGGCCGCCTGCTGGATAAAGGCTGCCTTCTTGGCCACGGTGTCCACGCAGGTCACGTCGATCTGTGGGCAGGCGATGGCGATCACCACGCCGGGCAAGCCGCCGCCGGAACCCACGTCGAGCAGCTTGGCCGGCCGATCGCCCACTTGTTGAAGCAAGGGCTTGATGGCCGCCAGGCTGTCCAGCAGGTGGTGGGTCATCATCTCTTCGGGCAAGCGCACGGCCGTGAGGTTGTAGACCTTGTTCCACTTCTGAAGCAGGCCCAGGTAGTCGAGCAACAGATCGACCTGGCGTGCGTCGAGCGCGAGCTGCAGCGACTGCAGGCCGGCCTGCAGGGTGGTCCTCAAATCGCTCATGCTTCCAGATCCGCCGCCACTGGCAAGGTGGCAAAGCCCTTGAAGCCACCCTTCTTCAAATGGATCAGCAGCAGCGAGATGCTCGCGGGCGTGATGCCCGAGATGCGCGAAGCCTGGCCCAGCGTCTCGGGCCGGTGTTTGGCCAGCTTTTGCCGCGCCTCGAACGACAAGGCCGTCACCTGCAAGTAGTCCAGATCGGTCGGCAGCTTGAGGCCCTCGAAGTGCGAGGCCCGCTCCACTTCGTTCTTCTGGCGGTCGATGTAGCCCGAGTACTTGGCCGCAATTTCCACCTGCTCCACCACCGGCTCCAGCAGGTCGCCCAGTGTTTCACGTGAAACATCGGGCCCCGCGTACTTTCCGGCGTCGAGCCCCACCAGTTCGGCATAAGCCACGCCGGGCCGGCGCAGCAGGTCGAACAGGTTGTGTTCGTGTTCGATGGCCTTGCCCAGCACCCGCTCCGATTCGGCCGCGGGCAAACTGCGCGGGTTCACCCAGGTGGCTTTGAGGCGCTCTGTTTCACGTGAAACAGCGTCGCGCTTGCGGCAGAAGGCGCCCCATTGGGCATCGCCCACCAGGCCCATGCGACGACCCGCTTCGGTCAGGCGCATGTCGGCGTTGTCCTCGCGCAGCTGCAGGCGGAACTCGGCCCGGCTGGTGAACATGCGGTAGGGCTCGGTCACGCCCTGGGTGATGAGGTCGTCCACCAGCACGCCGAGGTAGGCCTCGTCGCGGCGCGGCAACCAGGCGTCTTCACCCCGGCACTGCAGCGCGGCGTTGATGCCGGCGAACATGCCCTGCGCCGCCGCCTCTTCGTAGCCCGTGGTGCCATTGATCTGGCCCGCGAAGAACAGGCCCTGGATCTGCCTGGTTTCGAAACTGCTCTTGAGCGAACGCGGGTCGAAGTAGTCGTACTCGATGGCGTAGCCCGGCCGAAGGATGTGGGCGTTCTCCAGACCCTTCATGCTGCGCACCAGCTGGTACTGGATGTCGAACGGCAGGCTGGTGGAGATGCCGTTGGGGTAGACCTCGTGGGTGGTCAGGCCTTCGGGCTCCAGAAAGATCTGGTGGCTGTCCTTGTCGGCAAAGCGGTTGATCTTGTCTTCCACGCTCGGGCAGTAACGCGGGCCCACGCCCTCGATCTTGCCGGTGAACATGGGGCTGCGGTCGAAGCCGCTGCGGATGATGTCGTGCGTGCGCTCGTTGGTGTGCGTGATCCAGCACGGCACCTGCTGCGGGTGCATGGCTGTGTTGCCCAAGAAGCTGAACACGGGCACGGGTTTGTCGGCGTTCATGCCGCCGGGCACGCCGTCGCCGGGCTGCTCGGTGCACTGGCTGTAGTCGATGCTGCGGCCGTCCAGGCGCGGCGGCGTGCCGGTTTTCAGGCGCCCCTGCGGCAGCTTGAGCTCTTTCAGGCGCGCCGAGAGCGACACCGCGGGCGGGTCACCCGCGCGGCCGGCCGCGTAGTTGTTCAAGCCCACATGGATCTTGCCGTCGAGGAAGGTGCCGGCGGTCAACACCACGGTGCGGCTGCGAAAGCGGATGCCCACCTGCGTCACGGCACCCACCACGCGGTCACCTTCGACCATCAGGTCGTCCACCGCCTGCTGGAACAACCAGAGGTTGGGCTGGTTCTCCAGCATGCGGCGGATCGCGGCCTTGTAGAGCACGCGGTCGGCCTGGGCGCGGGTGGCGCGCACGGCCGGACCCTTGGAGCTGTTGAGGATGCGGAACTGGATGCCGCCTTCGTCGGTGGCCAGCGCCATGGCGCCGCCCATGGCGTCCACCTCTTTGACCAGGTGGCCCTTGCCAATGCCGCCGATGCTGGGGTTGCAGCTCATCTGGCCCAGGGTCTCGATGTTGTGGGTCAGCAGCAGCGTCTTGCTGCCCATCCGCGCAGCCGCGAGCGCGGCTTCGGTGCCGGCGTGGCCGCCGCCAACGACGATGACGTCAAATTCCTGGGGGTACAACATGGTGGTGATCGCTTCCGGGGTGCTGCCAGCCCGGCGCCCCGGGCAACCCGGGATTGTCCCACCGTTGCGCCTTTTCTGCCCCACCCCCGCCATCCGGCCGACGCAGGAGGGGCGTCGGCCCCAGCGCGATGCCCGGATGGCGGGCACGCCAGCGAATTCCTAACCTGAGCGCCGGCCCATTCCCGGGCAGACCACAGGAAGGATTCGCATGAAAACACACTGGCTCGCGGCCTCCGCTGCGCTCGCCTGCTTCAACGCTCAAGCCAGCGCCGGCTTCATGTTCGGCATCAGCCACAACTTTGGCGGCGACACCGGCGTCACCTTCAAGATCCTGTCGTCCGACCGCCGCAACCAGCCGGTGCTGGCCGCGGGCGTGAGCTTCTTCCCCGGCGACGGCCGCCGGATCGGCCTGGACGTGGGTGTGGGCTACAGCTTCCGGCGCACCACCGTCACCTTCAGCCGCGACCTGGTCATGGAGCACTTCCAGGTCGCGTGGGGGCTGTCGAGCACCCGCTGCCCGCCCGCACCCGCCCCTTCCCCGGTACCGGCACCGGCACCGGTGGCACCCCCGTCTCCACCTCCGCCGCCAGCACCACCCCCTGAACCCGAGGACGGCGGTTTCTTCAACAGCGTCTTCTGAGCGAAGGACACGACAATGGGAGGATGAGCACACCCCTTCCCCTCCTCGTTTTTGCAGGCAGCACCCGCCGCCAATCCTTCAACCGACAGCTGGCCACGGTCGCCGCCAGACGCGCCCAGGCCGAAGGCGCCCAGGTCACCCACATCGAACTGGCCGATTTCGATCTGCCGATCTACAACGCCGACCTGGAAGCGCGCGGCACGCCCGCGGCCGCCGTCAAGCTCAAGGAACTCTTCCACGCCCACCCGGCCTGGATCATCGTTTCGCCCGAGTACAACGGCAGCTACACCGCGCTGCTGAAGAACACCATCGACTGGGTCTCCAGCCCCATCAAGGGCGACCCGCTCTGGTCCAACGGCACCAAGCCGTTCACCGGCAAGGTGGTGGGCCTGCTGAGCGCCTCGCCCGGCGCCCTGGGGGGCCTGCGGAGCCTGTCGCACCTCACGCCACTGCTCCTGAATCTGGAGTGCTGGGTGGCGCCCAGGCAGTTTGCGCTCTCTCGGGCGGGTGAAGCCTTCGACCCCGACGGCCAACTGGCCACCGAAGCCGCGCGCAACGCCGTGCACGGCGTGGTCGACCAGGTTCTGTGGGCTGGTCAGCGGCTGCAGCCCTGAGTTTCACAACCCATGGTCTTGGCTGTCCCGCCGCCCCTGACTTGCCGCCCCGGCTGTGCGGCCTGCTGCACCGCGCCGTCCATCAGCAGCCCCTTGCCCGGCCTGCCGATGGGCAAACCCGCCGGCATGGCCTGCCCGCAGCTTGACGCCGAATTGCGTTGCCGGCTGTTCGGCCAGCCCGAGCGCCCGGCGGTGTGCAGCTCACTCGCCCCCGGGCCCGAGATGTGCGGCAACAACCGCGAACACGCCATGGCCTGGCTGAGCCAGCTGGAACGCGACACCCAACCCCAACCCCCATGAACACCACCGACTGGCGCAGCCTCAGCCACCTCTACCCGGCGCTCCAGTCGGCCGTGTCGGCCACCGACGCCGAAGCCCTGGCCGTGATGGACGTGCCCGCCGGCACCACCCTGTTTCGTGAACAGGAGCGCTGCGGCGGCTTTCCGCTGCTGCTCAGCGGCGAGGTGCGGGTCTCGCGCTCGGCCAGCAGCGGGCGCGAGCTGGAGCTCTACCGCGTGGTGCCGGGCGAGATGTGCCTGGTGTCCTCGTCGTGCCTGTTCGTGGAGCAGCCGCTGAGCGCACACGGGGTCACGGTCAAGCCCACCCGGCTGGCGCTGCTGGCGCCTGCGGCGTTCCGCGCCGCGCTGGCCCACACCGACTTTCGGGACTTCGTGCTCGGCCTGTTCGCCGCGCGCCTGGCCGACCTCACCGGCCTGATCGAGGCCATTGCCTTCCAGCGGCTCGACAGCCGCCTGGCCGCCGCCCTGCTCGGCCACGGCACCCAGGTGCACGCCACCCACCAGGCGCTGGCCGACGAGCTGGGCACGGTGCGCGAAATCGTCACCCGCCTGCTGCACCGCTTCGAGCGCGACGGCTGGGTGGAGCTCTCGCGCGAGTGCATCACCGTGCGCGACAGTGCCGCCCTGCGTGCACTCGCCGCCCTGCAGCCCCGTTGACACTGCCGCCAGACCTCTGTGACCCAGGTCACATACCCGGCGTGCGCCTGCGGGCCCAATGGCTGCACACCACCCCACTCCGGGGCGGCCCAGTCAACGGAGAAACACCATGACCAAAAACGTCGGCGGCATCGACCGCGCCCTTCGCATCGCCATCGGCCTGGCCCTCATCGCCGCGGCCGCCACCGGCACCGTCGGCCTGTGGGGTTACATCGGCGTGGTGCCCCTGCTCACCGGCCTGGTGGGCTGGTGCCCGCCCTACGCCATGCTGGGCTTCAACACCTGCTCCATGAAGAAGTGACCCATCGGGCGCGTCTGTCCTTGCTGGGACACGACAGACGTGCCCAAGCGGCATAAAGTGCAGGGCTCGCGTCCGGTCGAGGCGCGCCAGGAGACACCCCATGCACATCCCGTCCCTCAGAGAAGTCGTCAGCGCCGAAGAATGGGCGCTGCGTTGTGACCTTGCCGCCTGCTACCGCCTCGTCGCGGCCTACGGCTGGAGCGATCTGGTCTTCACCCACATCAGCGCCAAGCTGCCCGACTCGGTCACCGGCGGGGAGCACCACTTCCTCATCAACCCCTACGGCCTGATGTTCGACGAGATCACGGCGAGCAGCCTGGTCAAGGTCGACATGGGCTGCAACAAGCTGCTGGACTCGCCCTTTCCGGTGAACCCCGCCGGCTTCGTGATCCACAGCGCCGTGCACGAAGCGCGCCCCGAAGCCGGCTGCGTGATGCACACCCACTCGCGCGCCGGCGTGGCGGTGAGCGCGCAGAAGGCCGGCATTCTGCCCATCAGCCAGCAAAGTACGTTTGTACTCGCTTCTCTCGCATACCACGCCTACGAAGGCGTGGCCTTGCGGTCCGAGGAAAAGGTGCGCCTGCAGGCCGACCTGGGCAAAGCCAACCACCTGGTGCTGCGCAACCACGGCCTGCTCACCGTGGGCAAGACCATCCCCGACGCCTTCCTGGCCATGTACACGCTGGAGAACACCTGCCGCATCCAGATCGACGCCCTGGCCGGCGGCACCGAACTCACCCAGGTCGACCCCGCCATCCTCGCCGGCATGGCCGACGTGATGCGCGTGGCCACCGCCGGGCTGGGCTCACAGCTGGCCTGGCCGGCGCTGCTGCGCAAGGTGGAGAAGCTGGATGCGGGGTACAGGACTTGAGCGTCTCCGAAGACCCGAAGGGAATGCGCACTGCGGCCTTTGTGCGCCCCGCTCGATGGAAGGGTCAGGCTGCATTCTTGCTCACCCAGACCACCAGCAATGCGGCTCCGAGTGCCACCTGAACCCACACCACTGCACGTGTGACCTGAAGAAGTCTGGCACCTACGGCTTGGCTTGACCGTAGAACGGCACCGATGGCCAAGACAGGGAAGAACGAAACAACCCAGGCGAACCAGGCAACCCCGACGCCCATGCACCCGAAGCTCTCGCACCTGAGCCGCCAAACAAGCACTGCAGTTACGGCCAGAGCCAGAACTGCTGCGACGTAGATTGCGACGAACACCTTGCTCACGGATGGGATGCCTTGCATGTCAGGGTGCCTTGTTTGAACCTCAGAAGGGCCGCATTCTCGCCACACAACGCTACGCGGCCGAACACCTTCGAACAGTTTCAAGTGTTCTTGTTGTGATCTCTTTGCCGAATGTCTTTTCGAGCAACACCATGAAGGCAGGGCCTTTCTCGTTGGGCACATAGGCCGAGAACACTTCTGTGCGCTCCAGCCTGAGGATGGAGGCTTGCGACTTCTCTATTGGCAGCTTGATCGGCTCTTCGTGTGGCTTGCGCAGGAAAGTGATGACTGGTTTTGCGTTGGCAGGCAAGTTGAACTCACCGAATGGCGCTCGTTCGACAAGCAACTGAAGAAAGGGGGAAGGTCTGACAATGGTCTGGAACGTCCTTCCAAGGTGTTTTTCCATTGCCGCCTCTGCCATTTTTTCCAGGATGGGAACGATTGCCGGGTTCGCTGAAAACGCCACGTTTCCACTGGACAGGAGAGTCTTGACATCACCGAAGCCCGCAGCTTCGAAGCAGCGTTTTAGCTCTGGCATCTTGCAGTTCATCGGGCTGACGCCCCGAAGGAAGGCTACATAGCGCTGCATGGAGGCTCCAGTTGTGGTCTAACGGCTGAGCTGAGCGGCGAGCGCGCCGCAGTTTGAGCTTGGCACTTCATCTTCCGCGCATCCGCTCCAGCGAAGGGTCAGGCGTGCGAGAGAACGAACCATCCGCGACCTGAACCGAATGCAATTTTGCTCAAAGCGGGTGCGCAACTGAACGTTGGTCAATGTCACTCGATCTGCCCTGGCTGCCGGTGTTCTCGAATGCCAGCCACCCGAGATGCAACGGCTAGCCAGCCCGCGCCACGAACGCCGTCATGCCTTCCAGCACAGTGCGCAACCGCATGAGTTCTCGCGAGCCGTCCAGTCGAGGGGACAACGATGCCAGCTTCGACACCCAGCCCAGGCGCGGCAACAGGTGCGCAATGAAGTCGCGCAGGGCGGGGCCGCCGGTACCCGCGTCGGCGTAGGCCTGCAGCACCGCGCGCACCGCGTCCGGCCCCTGCGGCTGCAGGTAGCGCGCCAATGACAGCAACAGCTGCAGCGCGTCGTACACCTGCACCGTGGCCAGCGCCATGCCGGGTTGCAGGCGCTCTTCGAAGTCGAGCCGGGCGAAGTGTTCGCCGTTCCAGGTGAGGTTGCGGGTCTGGGCGCCGCCGTGCCAGTGGCCGCGGGTGTGAAAGCCCGCCAGGTCGGCGCTGGCGGCGCACATCAGCGCCAGGTGTTCACCTTCGGGCAGGCGGTGCAGCACATGGTCCAGCGTGTCGCCGATGTCGCTGGTGGTCAGTGAAAAGCCGTCGAAAGCCAGCACGGTGGGCACGTGCTCGCCGGCGGCCGCCAGGGTCAGCAGGCGCTGGTGCTCAAAGGCGAGCAGCTCGGCGCCATCGGTCTGGCGCACCGCGTGCCACGGCACCGGCACACCGACGAAATGCGCGAACACCCAGATGCTGGCGGACTTGCGCCAGCTGCGCAGCGGCCGGTCGGCGGTCTTGGTCCAGGTCTTGGCGGACGCGGTGGGGGCGGCAGGGGCGGTGGGGGTGTTCAAGCAGCCGGATTATCCCGAAACCCGGGGCACCCCGCGGAACTGGCTCTGCCAGGCCGCGGGGTGCGCCCCCTTGAGGGGGTGAGGCCGCAGGCGGCGCGGGGGTGCTTTCGATCAGGCGGCGTTGCCGTAGCGATCCAACTCCCAGTCGCTCACCTGCTGGCTGTAGCTGGCCCATTCGGCGCGCTTGAGCGCGAGGAACTCGGCACAGAACGCATCGCCCACGGCGGCACGCAACGGTGCGTCCTGCTCGAGCGCCTGCAGCGCGGCGAACAGGTCGCGCGGCAGGCGTTCGGGCAAGGCTTCGCCACGCGCGTGCAATTCATACAGATCGTCGGCGCAGGGCGTGGTGGCGGGCAAGGCCTGCTCGATGCCCGAGAGGCCGGCGGCCAGCGTGGCGGCGATGGCGGCGTACACGTTGCACGACGGGTCGGGCAGGCGCCACTCGATGCGCCCGGCCACGGTGCGCACAAGGCAGGTGCGGTTGTTGTCGCCCATGGCCTTCCACACCGGCGACCAGGTCGTGCCGGATGCGCTGCGGCTGGCCGCCAGGCGCTTGTAGCTGTTGACGGTGGGCGCGCACAGGGCGGCCAATGCGTCGGCGTGGTGCAGCAGGCCGGCGGCGAACTGGTGGCCAGTGGTGCTCAGGCCCAGCGCGCCGGCCGGGTCGGCCATCACCGCCCGACCGTCCGCATCGGTGAGGCTCAGGTGGAAATGCAGCCCACTGCCCGGCGCGTGCGCCAGCGGCTTGGGCATGGTGGAGAACACCGCGCCGTGTTGCGCCGCCACCGCCTGCGCGGCCAGTTTGAAGAGCTGGTAACGGTCGGCGGCGGCCAGCGCGTCGTCGTGCTGGTAGTTGATCTCGTACTGGCCACACGCGTCTTCGTGGTCGATCTGCTGCAACCCGAAGCCCAGCGCGGTGAGCGTCTGGCGCATGGCATCGAGAAAGGCGAAGTTGCGGCCGATGGCCTGCAGGTCGTACGAGGGTTTGGAGAGACCGTCCAAGGCATCGGCCACCTGCCAGCGGCCCTGCGCGTCGCGCTTGAGCAGGAAAAACTCGGGCTCGATGCCGACCCACAGCGTCCAGCCGCGCGCGTTCAGGCGCTCGACCTGGCGCTTGAGCACCTGGCGCGAGCAGGTATCCAATGGCTCGCCGCCGGCAAAACCGTCGCACACCGCGTGTGCCACGCCGGGCATGAAGGGCAGGGGCCGCAAGCTCTCGGGCACCACCCGGCCCATGTACTCGCTGCGCGCGCCCATGCGCGGCAGGCCGGTGCCGCTGATGCTCGGGCCGGAGAAGCCGGCGCCGCTGGCCACCGCACCGGGCAGGCCTTCGAGCGGCACCAGCTTGCCCTTGGGACCGCCGGGCAGGTCGGTGAAGGTGGTGAGCACCGAGTGGATGCCCTGCGCGCGCAGGGCGTAGATACGTTCGTCCAATGACAAGCTCAAGCGAGCACCTCGGCCAGCGCGGCATCGAACGCGGCCAGGCCTTCGGCAAACACGCTGTCTTCGATGGTCAACGGAAAGAGGAAACGGATCACGTTGCCGTGGACGCCGCAGGTCAGCAGCAGCAGGCCACGCTTGAGTGCGGCGGCTTGCACCTGCTTCGTGGTGTCGGCATCGGGCGCGCCGGCGGGGTCGATGAATTCGCAAGCCACCATGGCGCCCAGGCCGCGCACGTCGCCCATGCGCTTGGGGTACATGGCGCTCTGGGTCGTCAGGTGGCCGATGAGCTGGTCACCCAGCTTCTGCGCGCGCTCGGGCAGCTTTTCCTCGGCCATCACGTCGAGCACCGCATGCGACGCCGCGATGGCCAGTGGGTTGCCGGCGTAGGTGCCGCCCAGGCCGCCCGGGGCCGGGCCGTCCATGATGGCGGCCTTGCCCGACACGGCGGAGAGCGTGGTGCCGCCAGCCATGCTCTTGGCCATGGTCATGAGGTCGGGGCTCACACCGAAATGCTCCATGGCAAACATCTTGCCGGTGCGCGCAAAGCCGGTCTGCACCTCGTCGGCCACCAGCAGGATGCCGTGCTGGTCACACAGCTCGCGCAACCACTTCACGGCCGCCGGCTGGATCACGTTGAAACCGCCCTCGCCCTGCACCGGCTCGAACACGATGGCCGCCACACGCGAAGGCTCGATGTCGCACTTGAACAGTTGCTCCATCGCGTGCTTCGTGTCATCGAGCGACACACCCTGGCACGGAAACGGCACGTGGTAGATCTCGGGCGGAAACGGGCCGAAGCCGGCCTTGTAGGGCTGCACCTTGCCGGTGAGCGCCACCGCGAACATGCTGCGGCCGTGGAAGGCACCGCCAAAGGCGATGACGCCGGTGCGCCCGGTGCTGTAGCGCGCGATCTTCATCGCGTTCTCGATCGCCTCCGCGCCGGTGGAGAAAAACGCGGTCTTCACCGGACCGTCGATCGGCACGATGGCGTTGATGCGCTCGGCCAGCGCCACGTACTCGGTGTAGGGGACAACCTGGTAACAGCTGTGGGTGAAGCGCTGCAGCTGCGCCGCAATGGCGGCCTGCACCTTGGGGTGCACGTGGCCGGTGTTGAGCACCGCGATGCCGCCCGCGAAGTCGATGAAGCGGCGGCCCTCGATGTCCCAGAACTCGGCGTTCAAGGCCCGGTCGATGAAGAAGTCGCCATACACCCCCACGCCGCGCGGCGTGGCAGCCTGGCGGCGCGCGTGCCAGGCGGCGTTGGTGCTGTCGGTCTTGATGTCGTTCATGGCGTTCATCGTGGTCTCCTTCAAACGGGGCTGTCGATCCTGATCCAGGTGGTTTTCGTCTCGGTGTACTTGTCGAACGCATGCAGCGACTTGTCGCGCCCCACGCCACTCTGCTTGAAGCCGCCAAACGGCACGGTGATGTCGTCCTCGTCGTACGAGTTCACGTGCACCGTGCCCGCGCGCAGCGCACGCGCCACGCCGTGCGCCTTGTTGATGTCGCGGGTCCACACGGCGGCCTGCAGGCCGTACACGCTGTTGTTGGCCTCGCGCACCACCTCGGCCGCGTCTGTGAACGAGAGCACCGAGAGCACCGGGCCAAAGATCTCCTCACGCGCGATCGTCATCTGCGGCGTCACGCCGTCGAAGATGGTGGGCAGCACGTAGTTGCCGCCGGCCACCGGCATGGCCGACTCGCCGCCGGTCAGCAGCTTCGCGCCCTCGGATTTGCCCGACTCGATGTAGCGCAGCACCGTGTCCATCTGAACCTTGTCGACGATGGCACCCATGGTGGTGGACTTGTCCAGCGGGTTGCCGGGTTGGTAGTCGGGCACCAGCTTCAAGGCTTTCTCCAGGAAGGCGTCCTTGATCGACGCCTCCACGAACAGGCGCGAGGGCGCGTTGCAACTCTCGCCCTGGTTGAAGAAGATGCTGCTCACCGCCGCGTCCACCGCCTTGTCCAGGTTCGGGCAGTCGGCGAACACGATGTTGGGCGACTTGCCGCCGAGCTCGGTCCAGGCGCGCTTGAGGTTGCTCTGTCCGGCCATCACGTGGATCTGCTTGCCCACGCGGGTGCTGCCGGTGAAGGCGATGCAGTCCACGTCCATGTGCAGGGCCAGCGGGCTGCCGGCCTCGGGGCCGTAGCCCGGCACCACGTTGAACACGCCGGGCGGGATGCCGGCGGCCAGCGCCAGCTCGGCCAGGCGCAGCGCTGTGAGCGGGCTCTTTTCGCTGGGTTTCAAGACCACCGAATTGCCGGCGGCCAGCGCGGGCGCGATCTTCCACGCCGCCATGATCAGGGGGTAATTCCAGGGCACGATCACGCCCACCACACCCACCGGCTCGCGCGTGATCAGCGCCAGCGCAGTGCGCCCCGTGGGTGCGATCTCGTCGTACACCTTGTCCACCGCCTCGCCGTACCAGCGGATGCAGCTGGCCGCGCTGTTCACGTCCACGCTCTTGGCGTACTTGATGGGCTTGCCCATGTCCAGCGTTTCGGTCAGCGCCAGTTCGTCGGCGTGCGCACCCAACTGCTCGGCGAACTTGATCATGATGCGCTTGCGTTGGGCTGGCGCCAGGCCGCTCCAGCGGCGGTCTTCAAAGGCGGCGCGACCGGCGGCCACGGCGGCGTCAATGTCGGCCTCGCCGCAACGCGCCACGGCGGTGAGCACACGGCCGTCCACCGGCGAGATGCAGTCAAAGGTCTGGCCATCGCGCGCGGCGACGCGTTCGCCGTTGATGAATGCGCGGCCGTCGAAAGTCAGGTCGGTCATGGAATCGGGTCCCGGGGGTTGAACTGCCATTCCGTTCAGGCTGAGCCTGTCGAAGCCCTTCGACAGGCTCAGGGCGAACGGGAGATTGGTTCCATGCTACGCCCGAAACCCGGGCCCGCGCCAGTCCACTTTGGCCGGCCGGCAGCGGCCCAGTGGGCCACTGCCACGGGTGGCTTCAGCCCGGGTTGAGGGCCACCAGCTCGGCCCGCGTCGCCGCGGCGATCTCACGCTCGCGGCGGCGCGTGGCGCGCGCCACCCACACCGCGTAGCCCACGATGCCGATGGTCACCGTCACGATCAGCAGCGTGGCCGCGGCGTAGATGGTCGGGTTGATGCCGCGCCGCGCGTAGCCGAAGATCACCTGTGGCAGCGTGTTCACGCCCGGGCCGGAGAGGAATTCGGAGATCACCACGTCGTCGAACGACAACGTGAACGACAGCAGGAAGGCGGCCAGGATGCCCTGGAAGATGTTGGGCAGGGTGATCAGGAAAAACACCTGCAGCGGCCGCGCCCCGAGGTCCATGGCGGCCTCCTCGATCGAGCGGTTCATCTCCATCAGGCGCGACTGGATCACCACCATGCCGTAGGCCATGCCCAGCAGTGTGTGGCCGAAGATGATGGTGAGCATGCCGCGCTCGGGCCAGCCGAAGGCGTTCTGCGCGCCCACCATCAGCAGCAGCAGCGACAGGCCGATCACCACCTCGGGCATCACCAGCGGCGCGTTGACCATGCCCGAGAAGATGGTGCGGCCGACGAAGCGCCGGTAGCGCACCAGCACGAAGGCGGCAAAGGTGCCGAGCACGGCCGAGAGCACGCCGGTGACTGCGGCGATCTTGAGCGAGAGCCAGAAGCCCTCGACGATCTTGGTGTCGCGCGTGAGCGCCTCGTACCAGCGCAGCGAGAAGCCGGTGAAGTTGGCGTCCTGCCGTGTGCTGTTGAAGCTGAACACGATCATGAAGAACAGCGGCAGGTACAGGAACAGGTAGACCGCAGCAAGCCAGAATTTGCCGAAGTGTTTTTCGAGGATCTGTTTCATGTCACTTCGCCTCGTCGCTGGTGTAGTGGTAATAGATCGCCAGCGGCACGACGATCAGCGCGATCATCACCACCGCCAGCGCCGTGGCGCGCGGCCAGTTGTTGCTGGTGAACATCTCGTCCCACACGACGCGGCCGATCATGATGTTCTCCGGCCCGCCGAGCAGCGAGGGAATCACGAACTCGCCCACCGAGGGAATGAACACCAGCATGAAGCCGGCCACGATGCCGGCCTTGGACAGCGGCACGGTGATCAGCCAGAAGGCCTTGAACGGCGTGGTGCCCAGGTCGTAGGCAGCCTCGAGCAGGCGAAAGTCCATCTTCACCAGCGTGGCGTACAGCGGCAGCACCATGAAGGGCAGGTACACATAGGTCATGCCCACCAGCATGGACACGTTGGTGTAGAGCATCAGGATGGGCTCACTCGTGATGCCCACGGCCATCAGCAGCTGGTTGAGCACGCCCTGGTCGGCCAGGATGCCTTTCCATGCGTACACGCGCAGCAGGAACGAGGTCCAGAACGGCAGCATCACCATCATCAGCAGCGCGGGGCGCACGCTGGCCGGCGAACGCGCGATGAAGTAGGCGAACGGGTAGCCGATCACCAGGCACAGCATGGCCGTCCACAGCGCATACCAGATCGAACGCAGGTAGGCCTCGATGTAGATGGTCTTGAAGAGCTCACCGCCTTCGTCGCGGAAGATGGTCCAGTAGTTCTCGTACTTCAGGCTGAGCAGGCCGGTCTGGCTGTCCCAGATCGGCTTGAACGGGTTGATGCTCTCGCCCATGTCCACAAAGCTGATGTAGAGCAGGATCAGGAAGGGCAGGAGGAAGAAGACAAACAGCCAGACGTAAGGCACGCCGATGACGAAGCGTTTGCCGGGCATGAAGGGTGAGGTGCTCATGGTGGCCTCCCGCTCAATCCCGCAGCACCACGCCGGCAATGTCACTCCACCAGAAGAAGACGTTGTCTTCCCAGGTGATGTCGGACAGGTCCTGGCGCGAGGTGTTGGCTTCGGTGATCTTCACGCGCAGGCCTTCGGCGGCCTGCACGATGTAGGTGTTGTAGGAACCGAAGTAGGCGATCTCCTTGACCTTGCCGCTGAACAGGTTGGGGCCGACGCCCTCGGGGCGCTGCTTGCTGATCTCGATCTTCTCGGGCCGCACGGCGATCGTCACCGGCATGTGGAGCGTGCCGCTCACGCCGTGGCCCACATGAATCTCGCCGACGACGGTGGTTGCCGCGCAGCGGTTGGGCTCGTCCACGCTGAGCTTGCCTTCGAACAGGTTGACGTTGCCGATGAAGTCGGCCACGAAGCGGTTGGCCGGGTGTTCGTAGATCTCTTCGGGGCTGCCCACCTGCAGCACGCGGCCCTTGCTCATGATGGCGATGCGGCTGGCCATGGTCATGGCCTCTTCCTGGTCGTGCGTGACCATCACCACCGTCACGCCCACTTTTTCGATGATGTTCACCAGTTCGAACTGGGTCTGCTCGCGCAGCTTCTTGTCGAGCGCGCCCAGGGGCTCGTCGAGCAGCAGCAGCTTGGGCCGCTTGGCCAGGCTGCGCGCCAGCGCCACGCGCTGCTGCTGGCCGCCCGAGAGCTGGTGCGGCTTGCGCTGGGCGTAGGGCGTGAGCTGCACCAGGCCCAGCATCTCGTCGGTGCGCTGCTGCACCTCGGCCTTGGGCAGGCCTTCGCGCTTCAAGCCAAAGGCGACGTTCTCCCAGATGTTGAGGTGGGGAAACAGCGCGTACGACTGGAACATCATGTTGACCGGGCGCTCGTAGGGCGGCATGGCCGCCACGTCCTGGCCACCCAGCAGGATGCGCCCGGAAGTCGGCTTCTCGAAGCCGGCGAGCATGCGCAGCAACGTCGACTTGCCGCAGCCCGAGCTGCCCAGCAGCGCGAAGATCTCGCCCTTGCCGATGGAGAGGGACACCTCGTCCACAGCCACCGCCTCGTCGAAGCGCTTGACCAGTTTTTCGGTGACCAGATAACCCGTCTGGGTGCCCGTCTCAGCCATGTTCAGTCCTTGAAGTCTTGATGTGCAGATAAGAAAAAGGGCTGTTCATACGGTGCGTACGAACAGCCCTGGGTCAGGTCTGATGAAAACCGGGTCGCCTTACTTGCCCTTCTTGAAGCTGTTGTAGGCGTTGGCCATGGCTTCGCGCGCTTCGTTGGTGAAGCTGCTGGGCGGGATCATCTTGGCGAAGTAGTCGGACTCGACAAAGATCGTCTTGTTGCCGGCAATCTCGGGGTTGATCTTGTCGGTGGCCGCCTTGTTGCCGGTGGGGTAGTTCATCTCGTTGGCCATGGCCGCGGCGTTTTCCGGGCGCAGGTAGAAATCGATGAAGGCCATCGCGTTGTTCGGGTGCTTGGCGTCCTTGGTCACGGCCATGGTGTCAAAGAAGATCAACGCGCCGGTGCTCGGCAGCAGGGCTTCGATCACGTCCTTGGAACCGTTCTCCTTGGCGCGGCCGGCAGCAATGTTCACGTCGCCCGACCAGCCGATGGCCACGCAGGCCTTGCCACCAGCAATGTCGTCGATCATGGTGGAGCTGAACAGGCGCACGTCCTTGCGCACCTTCATGAGCATCTCGTTGGCCAGCTTGTAGTCGGCCGGGTCGTTCGAGTAAGCGTCCTTGCCGATGTAGTGCAGCGCCACCGGGATGATCTCGGTGGGCGAGTCCAGGTAGGCGATGCCGCACGACTTGAGCTTGCTCGTGTACTCGGGCTTGAACACCAGGTCCCAGGCGTTCTCGGGCATGGCCATGCCACCCAGGGCCTTCTCGACCTTGGTCTTGTTGATGCCCACGGTGGTGAAGCCCCAGGCCCACGGCACCAGGTGCTTGTTCTCGGGATCGGCCTTGGTCAGCGTGCTCATGATCGCCGCATCCAGGTTGGCCAGGTTGGGGATCTGGTCCTTCTTGAGCGGCTGCAGCAGGCCGCCTTCGATCTGGCCCTTGGCGAACACGGTGCCGGGCACGACGATGTCGTAGCCGGTGTTGCCCGCCACCAGCTTGGCGTGCAGGGCTTCGTTGGTCTCGAAGGTGTCGTAGTTGACCTTGATGCCGCTTTCCTTCTCGAAGTTGGCGATCATGCCTTCGGGGATGTAGTCGGGCCAGTTGTAGATGTTGAGGACTTTCTCATCGTCGTACACCGGGCCGGCAGGGGCCGCCGGAGCGGCAGGGGCGGCAGCCACCGGAGCCGGCTCGGCCGGAGCGGCCACGGGCTCTTCCTTCTTGCCGCACGACGCCAGCAGGATCGCCGACATTGCAATAACCAAAACGTGTTTCTTCATGGTGGTGCTCGCTCCTGAGAGGGGTTGATCAATGACAACTCGAACCGAAAGGCATGGAAAGACTGGACAACAATCTAGCAAGTTCCAGACCCGCCGCCGCCAAAAACACACCCCATCGGTGTGTTCTGGCCTACTGCAGAGGGCATTCTATTCACGCATGCTGGCCAGCGGCACGCAGTTGGGCCAGGGTGGCATCCAGGCAGGTGTGGATCAACGCCATCATCTCGTCGATCTGGGCGCGTGTCATCACCAGCGGCGGCGCGATGATCATGCGGTCGCCCACGGCGCGCATGATCAGGCCGTTCTTGAAGCAGTGGGCGCGGCACATCATGCCCACGCCCAGGTCCGGGTCGAAGGTGGCGCGCGTGCTCTTGTCCTTCACCAGCACCAGCCCGGCCACGAAACCGCAGGTCTCGGCCACACCCACCAGTGGGTGGTCATTGAGTTCGGCAAAACGCTCGGCGAGATACGGGCCGGTGTCCTCGCGCACCCGGCCCACCAGGTTCTCGCGCTCCATCAGTTCGATGTTGGCCAGCGCCACCGCGCAAGCCACCGGATGGCCACTGTAGGTGTAGCCGTGGTTGAACTCGCCGCCCTGCTCGATCAGCACCTTGGCCACGCGGTCACCCACCATCACACCGCCCAGCGGGATGTAGCCACTGGTCACGCCCTTGGCGAAGGTGATGAGGTCGGGCCGGATGCCGAACTTCTCGTAGGCGAACCAGTGGCCCAGGCGGCCGAAGGCGCAGATCACCTCGTCGCTAATGAGCAGGATGCCGTGCTTGTCCACGATGCGCTGGATCTCAGGCCAGTAGGTGGCCGGCGGGATGATCACGCCGCCGGCGCCCTGCACCGGCTCGGCGATGAAGGCGGCCACCTTGTCGGCGCCGAGTTCGAGGATCTTCTCCTCCAGCCAACCGGCCGCGCGGATGCCGAACGCGTCCTGGCTCTCACCCGGCAGCGCGTTCTCGAAGAAGTAGGGCTGGCCGATGTGCGTGATGTTGGGGATGGGCAGATCGCCCTGCGCGTGCATGCCGCTCATGCCGCCCAGCGAAGCGCCGGCCATGGTGCTGCCGTGGTAGGCGTTCATGCGGCTGATGATCACCTTGCGCTGCGGCTGGCCCAACAGGTCCCAGTAGCGGCGCACCATGCGCACGTTGGTGTCGTTGCTCTCGCTGCCACTGGAGCTGAAGAACACGTGCTCAAAACCCCAACCGCCGACCCTGGGCGCGAGCGCGGCCAGCTTGCTGGCCAGCTGCACCGCCGGCACGTTGGTGGTCTGGAAGAAGCTGTTGTAGAACGGCAGCGTCATCATCTGCTGGTAGGCGGCGTCGGCCAGTTCCTTGCGCCCGTAGCCCGCGTTCACGCACCACAGCCCACTCATGCCGTCGAGGATCTTGTGGCCCTCGGAATCCCACACGTAGATGTTGTCGGCCCGCGTGATCACGCGCGAGCCGCGCGTGGCCAGGTCGCCGTGGTCGGTGAACGGGTGGATGAAGTGGGCGCTGTCCAGCGCCTGGATGGCCTGGGTGTCGTGCTGTTCGGCGCGTCGCACCAGGGCGGGCGGGGCGATGAGGGTCGAGGTGTTCATTCGGGCTTCTCTTTCACTCTTTCAATCAGACATGCAGCAGCAGATGCTCGCGTTCCCACGGTGAGATCACCTTCATGAACTCGTCGAACTCGAGCTCCTTGATCTCGGTGTAGATGGTGATGAATTCCTTGCCCAGCACGTCGTGCAGGTCGGTCTCGCGGCGCAGCCAGTCGAGTGCCTCGCCCAGGCTGCGCGGCAGCGCATAGGGCGAGAGGTAGGCGTCGCCCTTCATCTCGGGCTTGGGCTTGATCTTGTTCTTCAGGCCCAGGTAACCGCAGGCCAGCGTCATGGCCATCGCCACGTACGGGTTCGCGTCGGCACCGATCACGCGGTTCTCCACGCGGCGCGCCTCGGGGCTGGAGATCGGCGAGCGGATGCCCACCGTGCGGTTGTCGTGGCCCCACTCGATGTTGATGGGCGCGGCGGTGTGGCGCGAGAGGCGGCGGTAGCTGTTCACATACGGCGCCACCAGCACCATGGCCGCCGGGATGTAACGCTGCAGACCGCCGATGTAGTGGTAGAACGATTCGGAGGGCGTACCGTCGTCGTTGCTGAAGATGTTCTTGCCGGTCTTCTTGTTCAGGATGCTCTGGTGCACGTGCATCGCCGAGCCGGGCTCGCCCGCGATCGGCTTGGCCATGAAGGTGGCGTACATGTCGTGGCGCAGCGCCGACTCGCGCACCGTGCGCTTGAAGAAGAACACCTCGTCGGCCAGACCCAGCGGGTGGGCGTGGAAGAAGTTGATTTCCATCTGTCCCGCGCCGGCCTCGTGGATCAGCGTGTCCACGTTGAGCTTCATCTTGTCGCAGTAGTCGTAGATCTCCTCGAACAGCGGGTCGAACTCGTTGACCGCGTCGATGCTGTACGACTGGCGCGAGGTCTCGGCGCGGCCACTGCGCCCGATCGGGGGTTTGAGCAGCGTGTTCGGGTCGGTGTTGCGCGCGGTCAGGTAGAACTCCAGCTCGGGCGCGACCACCGGGTCCAGGCCCTCGGCGTCGAAGAGTTCACACACGTGGCGCAGCACGCTGCGCGGCGCGAAGGGCACGAGCTTGCCGTCGTGGTCGAAGCAGTCGTGGATCACCTGCGCGGTGGGGTCGGTGGCCCAGGGCACGATGCGCGCGGTGGTCGGGTCCGGGCGCAGCTGCATGTCGCGGTCGGTCGGCTCGATCACGTCGTAGTACGGCCCGCTGGCCGGAAACTCCCCCGTCACCCCCATCGCCACGATCGCCTGCGGCAGACGCATGCCGCGGTCCTCGGTGAACTTCTCACGCGGCAGGATCTTGCCGCGCGCCACACCGGTTAGGTCGGGCACCAGGCACTCGACCTCGGTCACGCGGTTCTGGTTGAGCCAGTTCTCCAGATCGTTGAAGGTCATTTTCTTTTCGGGGGCTGTCATGTGCCATCTCCGTTGTGGTTGTGTGGGGTGATGCCCGCGTCCTCCGGAGGCACCAAGGGTCCGGCTCCGCCGGCCCGAGATGCCGTCCTCCCTCCCAGCGCCAAAGGCGCGCCAGAGAGGGGGGAAGCCGCGCAGCGGCGCAGGGGGGTGTTCATGTCATGCTCGTGCGAGGTCGGCCGCCTGCAGGCGCAGGCTGTGGCGCGAGCGGCAGGCACGGCCGAAGGCCTCGAAGATGGCGGCGTAGAACGGCGTCTCCCAGCAGCGCCATTCGGGGTGGAACTGCACCGCGTAGGCGAAGGTGCGCGCGCCGCGCACGCCAAAGGCCTCCACCACGCCGTCGGGCGCATGGGCCAGCGCCTCCAGGCTGTCGGCCAGGCGGTTGACGCCCTGGCCGTGCAGCGAGTTGACTTGCGCCTCGGGGCCGCCGGCCCATTCTTCGAACACGCTGCCGGGGGCAAAGTGCACGCTGTGGCTCGGCGCGTACTGCTCGTCGGGCGGCGCGCCCTTGGGCTCGCGGTGGTCCCTCAGGCCGGGCACCTCCTGCACCCGCTGGTGCAGCGTGCCGCCCAGGGCGACGTTGATCTCCTGAAAGCCGCGGCAGATGCCCAGCAGCGGCACGCCCTCGAACACGCAGGCCTTCACCAGCGCCAGCGTGAGCAGGTCGCGGTCGGCGTCCAGCGGCAGGCTGGGGTCCGCCACGTCCTCGGCGAAATGGGAAGGGTGCACGTTGGAAGGCGAGCCGGTCAGCATCACGCCGTCCACCAGCGAGAGCAGGTCGTTGATCTGGTCGGTGTCGGCCAGTGGAAACATCACCGGCTGGGCCTGTGCCCCCACCTTCACCGCCCGGGCGTATTTGTCGCCCAGCAGCAGAAAGGGCATCTGATGACCGTGGTCACCCATCAAGCGGTGGTCGGCGGGCAGCCAGACCATGCACGGCGGCTTGTTCATGTTCTCTCCAGGCAATGGATGGCATTGTGGCCATTGAAGTGGATCACAATCAGAGCCAGTTGAGCCCACACCGTGGTGCCACTTTGCCTTGAACCACCATGCTGTCCGAATTTCTGCTCGCCGAAATGAACCGCTTGGGCACGCAAGACGCGCTGCCCTTGCATCGCCAGCTCTACGAGGCGCTGCGCCGCGCCATGCTCGACGGCAAGCTCGGCGCCGGTGAACGCCTGCCCTCCAGCCGCGACCTGGCCGAAGACCTCTCGCTCTCGCGCAACACCGTGGTGGCCGCGATCAACCAGCTCAGCGTCGAGGGTTACCTGGCCAGCCGCGTGGGCAGTGGCACCTACGTGAACGACAACGTGCCGCGTGCCGCGCCCAACCGGGGCGCCCGCAACGGCGGTCAGCCCGCCACCCTGCAGGCCGGGCGCCTGTCCACGCGCGGCATCGCGCTCTCCAGCACCTTCTGCGCCACCGAGCTCGAGGTGCAGCCCTTCACCCCGGGCATGGTCGACTTCAGTGCCTTTCCCGTCGCGCTGTGGCAGCGGCTGCAAAACAAGCACTGGCGCATGACCTACCCGGACATGCTCGACTACAACACCTCGGGCGGCTACGCGCCGCTGCGCCGCGCGGTGGCCGACTACCTGCGCGTGTTCCGCAGCGTGCAGCTGGAGGCCGACCAGGTCGTGATCACCAGCGGCACGCAGCAGTCGCTCGAACTCTGCGCGCGCCTGCTGGCCGACCATGGCGACACCGTGTGGGTGGAAGACCCGGCCTACTGGGGCGCGGTCAAGGCCTTCATGGCCACGGGTCTGGCCATCCACCCGGTGCCGGTGGACGAGCAGGGCATCAGCCCGAGCGCCGGCGACAGCACCCACCCACCGCGGCTGATCTACGTGACACCGTCGCACCAATACCCCACCGGCGCGGTGATGACGCTGCCACGGCGCCACCAGCTGCTGGCCACGGCGCGCGCGCACGACGCCTGGGTGCTCGAAGACGACTACGACAGCGAATACCGCTTCAGCGGCCCGCCCATCTCCAGCCTGGAAGGCCTGGACACCGATGGCCGCGTGCTCTACATGGGCACCTTCTCCAAGGTGCTCTACCCCGGCCTGAAGCTCGGTTACCTGGTGGTGCCCAAACCGCTGGTGGTCGCGTTCAAGCAGGCCCACTACGACCTCAACCGCCCCGGCCAGATGCCGGTGCAGGCCGCGCTCGCCGAGTTCATTGAAATGGGCCATTTCGCCAGCGCCTTGCGCCGCGCGCGGCAGAACTACGCCGAACGCCGCCAGTGCCTGCTCGAAGCCCTCAAGCCGGTGCTCACCGCCGGCGGCCCCTACATCAGCGGCGCCGAGCAAGGCCTGCACCTGTGCCTGCGCCTGCCCGGCGACATCGACGACAGGGCCCTGGCCCAGCGCGTGGCCCAGCAAGGCATGACGGTGCGCCCGCTCTCGGCCTATTGCCTGCAACGCAAGGACCTCAAGGGCCTGGTGATCGGCTACGGCTACGCGCCGCTGGCCGACATTGCGCGCTGCGGGCCGGTGCTGGCCGGCATGGTGGGGCAGGCGCTGCAGGCCTGATCGAAGCGGTCGGAAATCACGCTTCCTGTATCTGTCGGGTAAAGGCCTCTCATACCCGAGGTTTTGCAACACTCGGCGGTGCGCCAACGCACAGACCGCCCCCTGGCCGGACCTCAATCTCGACGTCACCCCCACAGGAGACGTTGACATGAAACACTTTTTCGGCCTTTTGCTCACCACCACCACCCTGGCATTCAGCACGCAAGTCGCTGCCCAGGCCACCCTCTACGCCAACGACGGCTTCACAGGGGAGTCGCTGCGCATGACCAGCCGGATCCCCAGCCTGCAGCGCCACAAATTCAACGACCGGGCCTCGTCGGTCGTGGTGGTCGGCAACCGCTGGGAGGTGTGTGAAGACGATGGCTTCCGGGGTCGTTGCACCGTGCTGCGCCCGGGCCGCTACCCCGCGCTCTACGACATCGGCCTGGAAGACGGCATTTCTTCGGCGCGCATGATCGCCGCCAACGAGCGGGTGGCCGACAACCGCTACGCACCGCTGCCGGGCACCACACCGGCCGCGGTGAACATCACCTTTTTCGACGACGAGCGTTTCCAGGGCCGCTCCTACACCGCCACGGGTCAGGTGCCCAACCTGCGCCGCACCGGGTTCAACGAACGCGCCTCCTCGGCCGTGGTCTCGGGTGAGCGCTGGGAGGTCTGTGAAAACAACCGCTACCGGGGTCAGTGCATGGTGCTGCGCCCGGGCCAATACCCGTCGCTGGCCGCGATGGGCCTGAACGACGAGATCACCTCGGTGCGCGTGTTGCCACGCAACACCCGCGTGTCCGACAACCGCTACGCGCCCGCCCCCATGCCGGCCTACGACGGCCGCCGCCGCAATGGCGAGCGCCTGTATGAAGCCGACATCACCTCCTCGCGCGCCGTGCTGGCCACCTCGGGCCAACGCTGCTGGGTCGAGAGCACGCAGGTGCCGGCCGAGCGCAGCGGTGCCAACATCCCGGGCGCCGTGGTGGGCGCCTTGCTCGGCGGCATCCTGGGCCACCAGGTGGGCAACGGCTCGGGCCAGGACATCGCCACCGTCGGTGGTGTGGTGGCGGGCGGCGCCATCGGCGCGCAGTTCGGTCGCGACGGCAAGCCCACGACGCAGGACGTGCAGCGCTGTGAAAACGTGCCCGGCGGCGCACAACCCGCCTACTGGGACGTGACCTACAACTTCCGCGGCACCGACCACCGCATCCAGACGGCATCGGCGCCCGGCAACCGCATCACGGTCAACGAACGCGGCGAACCGCGCGAGCAAGACCAGCAGCGCTGAAGCCGGCTCAGAGCGCGTCGCGCAAGCGGTGCCAGAGCATGCCCAGCGCCAGGCTGGGCATGCGCAGCAGCGGCCCGCCGGGAAACCGGTGGTGCTGCAGCCGCGCAAACACATCGAAGCGGCCGGCCTGCCCGGCCACCGCCTCGGCCACCAGTTGCCCCGCGAGGCCAGTGAGCGCCACGCCGTGGCCGCTGAAGCCCTGCAGGTAGTAGACGTTGTCGCCCAGCCGCCCGAAGTCGGGCGCGCGGTTCATGCTGATGTCGACAAACCCGCCCCACACGAATTCGATCGGCACCTGAGCCAGCGCCGGGAACACCTCGGCCATGCGCCGCGCCATCAAGGTCGACAGGTTCGCCGGCGTGCGCGTGGTGTAGCTCACGCGCCCCCCAAACAACATCCGGTGATCGGCGCTGAAGCGGAAGTAGTCCAGCACGAAGTTGTTGTCGCACACCGCCGCGTTGCGCGGGATCAGGCGCGCGCAGAGCTCGGGGTCCAGCGGCGCCGTGCCCACGATGTAGGTGCCCACCGGCATGATGCGCGGCGCGATCTCGGGCGCCACCGCCGGGCCGTACTCGGCCAGCATGCAGTTGCCTGCCAGCACGCCAAAGCGCGCCCTCACCTGGCCCTGTGCGGTGCTCGCCACCAGCGTGGCACCGCGCTGCAGACTGGTCACCGGGGCGTGTTCGAAGATGCGCACACCGGCGGCCTGCGCGGCGCGCGCCAGGCCCAGTGCGTACTTCAGCGGGTGCAGGTGGCCCGAGCGCTGCTCACGCGCGGCGGCCACATAGCGCGGGCTGTTGATCAGGCGCGGCAGGTCGGCGCCTTCGGCCCAGTCCACCTCGATGCCGCGCCGCTGCAGGCCTTCCATCTCCTCATGCAGGGCATGCCGCTTGCGCGCCGAGTCGGCCACGTACACGTAGCCATTCACCCGGTCGCAATCGATGCCGTGCTGTGCGATGCGCGCATCGATCAGGTCGATGGCTTCCAGCGACATGTCCCACGCGCGCTGCGCGTCGGCCGCACCGAGCTGGTCTTCAAACGGGCTCTGACCGCTGGCAAAACCGACGATGGCCTGGCCGCCATTGCGTCCGCTGGCGCCACTGCCGATGCGCTCGGCCTCCAGCACCACCACCGAGAGGCCGCGCTGCGCCAGCTCCAGCGCAGCGCTCAGGCCACTGAAGCCTGCGCCCACCACCACCACGTCCACGCTCAGCGATTCGGCCAGCGCGGGGCACGCCGCCGGGCGCGTCACGCTGGCCTCGTAGTAGCTCTTCTGGTTGAGCTGGGTGTCGGAGCGCACAAGCGAGGCCATGCTCAAACCCTCTTCTGTTTCGCGACTTGCCCGCTCAGGTAGGTCCACACGAAGGTGGCCGCCGCGTTGCTGGTGAGTTCGGCGTGGTCGTAGGCCGGCGCCACTTCCACGCAGTCCATGCCCACCCAGTTCAGGTCGGCCAGTTCTTCCAGCAGGGTCAACACCTGCGAGCTCGTCATGCCACCGGGCTCGGGCGTGCCGGTGCCCGGGGCGAAGGCGGGGTCCAGGCAGTCGATGTCCAGCGTGAGGTAGACCGGGCGCTGGCCAATGCGCGCACGGATCGCGTCGATGGCGGGTTGCAGCCCCGCGCCGTCCAGCCCACGCAGCGCGCGCGCCGTGAAGATCTGCCCGCCCTGGTCGGCCACGTACTCGCGCGCCGCCCGCTCACCGCTGGAGCGGATGCCGATCTGCACCGTGTGCGCCGCGCTCACCAGGCCTTCCTGCAGTGCTTCATAGGTCCAGGTGCCGTGGCCCGAGGGCTCGCCGAAGTGGTCGCTCCAGGTGTCGCAGTGCGCATCGAAATGCACCAGCGCCAACGGCTCGCCCCCATGCCGGGCTTTCGCCGCGCGCAACAGCGAGAGCGTCACCGAATGGTCACCGCCCAGAAACACACAGTGGTGCTGCGCCATCAACGCAGCGGCCTGCGCCTCGATGTGGTGACGCACCTCGGGCAGCGGGGAGGCGTTGGGCAGGCGCATGTCGAGCGCGTCGCCCAGGTGGGCCAGCGGCGAGACGTTGAACACCGGGTGGATGCCGTCGCACAGCATCAGGCTGGCCGAGCGGATCGCCTGCGGGCCGAAACGCGCGCCGGGTCGGTTGGTCACCACGCCGTCGAACGGCACACCGGCCACCGCAAACGGCTGATCGGCCAGCGGCGCGCAGCCCAGAAAACGGTTGCTGTTGTTGGCGTAAGCGAACTGACCCATGGCCATGGCAGGTCCTCGGTGGGGTGGGGCGAAGTGGAGCCAGAAGATACCCCCGAGGGGCCGGGAGCGTGAGTCCAATTCCGCTCGGCAACCGGCGTCCACCCCCACCTTGGCGTCACTGGCCGAACAGGCCCTTGATGCCTTCACCGAGGCGCTCACCCAGGTTGGCGCCCGCGCCCGTGCCCACACCCGGCATGAGCGCGGTGCCGATGGCCGCGCCCAGCAGGGCCGAGCGGCTCAGGCTCACCGAGGGCTCGTCCAGCGTGCCGCCCACGACCAGCGGCACACCCACCACGTCCCCGCCCGCGCCGCGCGTCACGTCCACGCGCACCCGGCCCGACAAGGCCCTGGACGGTGCCACCGTCACCTCGCCGGTGGCGGCCAGCACACCCGAGCTGGCCACCAGGTTCGTCAGTTCGATCCGCTGCCCGCGCGTGCGCACCTGACCGGCCAGCGTGTCCAGTGCGGTGCTGCCGCCGCGCGACAGGCCCACCGTGGCCACCGCCCTGGCCAGGTCCACGCCGTGGAGCACCGCGTTGTTCACCGTGAAGCGGGTCTGGCTGCGCAGTGCGTCGGCCACGCTGGCGGTGCCGGCACGCGGGTTGATGCGGGCCGACAAGGTGGTGCTCGCGTCGAGTCGACCGGTGAGCGTGCGGCTGGGCGCGGTGAGGGCCGAGACCTCCACGCCGCGCGTTTCCAGCGAGGCTTCAAACACCAGGTCGCGCACCGGGGCCGAGGCCGCGGGGAGCTTCACCGTCAGCGGCCCCTGCAGCGTGCCGCCGCCCACGTCCACCTTCAGGGTCCACGCGGTCTGGTGGTCCGCCTCGCGTTGGAGCAACGCCTTGGTGCCCTCCAGCGCGCCGCGGATCACCGCCACCGTGGCGTTGGCAGGCCAGCCGTCCTCGTCCAGGGCGAGCTCGGCTTGCACCGTGCTGCTGCGGCCCTGCACGCCGACCCAGGTCACGTCGTCCAGCACCACGCGGCGCGGCAGCCAGCTCAGGTCGACAGCCTCGCCAGTGGCGCCGGACTCGGTGGGTTGCGTGGCCGGGTCCTGCACACGCGCGCCCAGCAGCACGATGGTGGCCTGCGGCAACACCGCCTGGCGGACGACGAGGGTGGAGACCACCAGCCGGCCCCGCAGCAGCGCCGACCACGCCGGGCGCGCCTCCACACGCTCCAGCGTGAGGGGCGGTCGGGCCTGGATGTGCAGTCCCTCCAGCGCCACCGCGGGCAACGGAAACACATCCACCGTCACGCGCGACAGGCTCACCGGTACACCGAGCGCCGCCGAGGCTTCGCGCTCCAGGCGCTGGCGAAAACCCTCACTGCCGGTCCACTGGTGCAGGACAACCACCACGGCCACGCCCAGCAGCAGGAACAAGGCGGCCAGGATGCCCAAGGGTCGAAGAAAACGTCGCATGGCGGCATTGTGCCGACGCTGTCGACGCGATGCCCCCCCGTCAGGCAGGGAAGCCACGCCGCCGGTAGCATCGGCCTCGGCGCCCCACCCGGATGATCTGACCTTCAGAGCGCGCGCTGGCGCCATGCCAGCGCCGCGCCCACCCACAGCGCAATGGCCGAGAACACCAGGCCGCGCGCCAGGCCCCCGGGGCCGTCGGCGATGAAGCCCACCACCGTGGGGCCGACGATCTGGCCGGCCGCGAACACGATGGTGAAGGCGCTGATGCCCGCGGCCCACTGCGCGGGTGGCAGGTTGTGCCGCACCAGCGCGGTGGTCGACGCCACCACCGACAGGAACACGCCGCCGAACACCAGACCGGAGGCCAGCACCAGCGGCCAGCTCGCGGTGAGCGCGGGCACGATGGCCGCCACCCCGAGCAGCGCGGTGAGCCGCGCCAGCGCCTGGCCATCGCGGTGCTGGTCCAAGAGGCCCGCCCAGATGCGCGAGGACGCGATCACCGCCAAGCCCAGCAGCGCATAGAAGCCGGTGATGGCGCCGGACGCGCTGCCCTGCTCGCGCAGCAGCGCGATCACGAAGGTCATGTAGCCGATGTAGCCCACACCGAAACCGGTGTAGCCCGCGAGCGCATAGCCAAAATCGCGCAGCCGGAACACGCGGGCACTGCCTGCGGCCGTGCTGGCCGCAGGCGCAGGCAGGTTCGCCAGCACGCGCGCGGGCCAGGCCATGAGCGCGGTGGCCAGCAGGCACACCCCCGCCAGCGCCCACCAGGCCCAGGCCCAGCCGTGCGGTTGCGCTGCGGCCGCCAGCACCGGTGGCACGCCCAGTGCCGAGATCACGATGCCCAGGCCGGTGCCGCCGTAGTAGATGCCGAGCAGGAAGCCGCTGCGCTCGGGCTGCCGCGCGCCCAGCCGCGCCGCCAGCAGACCGCCCGCGATGAACACCAGCGCACTGGCCACGCCGGCCAGCAGGCGCTGCGCCAGCAAGGGCGCCGCCGCCGTGAAGAAGCCGCTCAAGCCCATGAACAGCGAAGCCCCCAGCGAGCCTGCGATCAACAGGCCGGTGGGCGAGAAGCGCCGCATCAACCAGGGCGTGGCCAGCGCGCCGATGAGGTAACCCACCGCGTTGAACGTGTTCATGGCGCCGGCCAGCGTGTAGCTCCAGCCCAGGTCCTCGCGCATGGGCGGCAGCAGCAGGCCGTATGCAAAACGTGTGATGCCCAGCGACACGGCCGCGCCGAGCGACAAGGCGAGTGCCAGGCGGATGTAGGGCGTGTGGTCGACGGAGGTGTCAGGGCGGTTCATGGCCGGGCCATTGTCGGTGCCAATTTGCCGGGCGACGAGCCAACCACTGCGCCCGTGGCGACACCCGGCAGTCCTGCAGGCTTAAGCTGCCGGCATGACCACCCTTGGCCCCGACATCCTCCGCTCGATCCAGCTCACCGAGCGCGAGCGCTTCATTGCCAGCCACCCGCAATCGATGGCGCTGGCCCGAGCCGCAGAGCAGCACTACCTCTTTGGCGTGCCGCTGCACTGGATGCGCGACTGGCCCAGCCCCGCCACGCTGTTCGTGGCGCAGGCAGAGGGCGCCACGCTCACCTGCGCCGACGGTGTTCGGTACAAAGACTTCTGCCTGGGCGACACCGGCGCGATGTTCGGCCACAGCCCGGCACCGCTGGCGCGCGCCATTGCCGAACAGGCGGCACAGAGCCTCACCTGCATGCTGCCGGCCACCCACGCGGTGGCCGTGGGCGAGGCCCTTTCAACCACCTTCGGCCTGCCGATGTGGCAGATGGCCTTGTCGGCCAGCGATGCCAACCGCTTCGTGCTGCGCTGGGCACGTGCCATCACCGGCCGGGCGCAGCTGCTGGTGTTCGACGGCTGCTACCACGGCGCGGTGGACGACACGCTGGTCGATCTCGATCTGGCCAGCGGCGCCACCTTGCCGCGCGCTTCGGTGCTGGGCCAGGTGCACAACCACGCCGCGTTCACGCGCGTGGTGCCGTTCAACGACCTGCCCGCCCTGCAAGCGGCACTGACAGCCGGCGATGTGGCCTGCCTCTTGGCCGAGCCCGCCCTCACCAACTTCGGCCTGGTGCCACCCGCGCCCGGCTTCTGGGAGGCCGCCCGGGCGCTCTGCCGCGAGCACGGCGTGCTCTTCGTGTGTGACGAGACCCACACCATCTCCACCGCGCTGGGCGGCTACGCGCAAGCCCATGGGCTCGAGCCGGACTTCATGGTGGTGGGCAAGGCGGTGGCCGGTGGCCTGCCGTGCGCTGTGTACGGCTTCACGCGGGCCATGGCCGAGCGCATGGTACAGGCCAAGAACGCCGCCCCCGAGGGCCACAGCGGCATCGGCACCACGCTGGCGGGCAATGCGCTCACGTTGGCCGCGCTGCAGGCGTCGCTGCGACACCTGCACACCGCCGCCAACTACACGCACATGCTGGATGTGGCTTCGGCCCTGGAGCTCGGCTTGCGCGAGCGCATCGAAGCCGCGGGCCGACCCTGGACCGTCACCCGACTGGGCGCCCGCATGGAATTGCAGTTCATGCCGCACACGCCGCGCAACGCGCAGGACGTGCGCGACCACGCACAAGGCGATCTGGAAGCGCTCACCCACCTCTTCATGCTCAACCGCGGCGTGCTGCTCACGCCCTTTCACAGCATGATGCTGGTGTCACCCGCCACCACGCGGGATGACGTGGCGCGGCTGCTGGCGGTGTTCGACGAATTGCTCAGCGCACTGGCCTGATCCCGCTGAAGAGGCAACACCAAAGAGAGGGCGCAAGCAAGGGACACCGAGGAACCGGCTTTGCCGGGCCTCAGGTGTCGCCCCCCTCTCAGGGGGGTGGCGCCGAAGGCGACGCGGGGGGTCCTCCTTACTCCCCAAGACCCACGGGAGCCGGCGCCCGCATCACGATCCGCGTGAACAGCCGGTCGAACTGCGGGTCGCGCGCGCCCTTCTCGTTGAGGGGATCGCGGTGGGTGGCAAAGGCCACGTTGAGCGCATGCCAGTCGGCATCCGTCAGGCTCTTCTCGGCCTCGGGCAACAACACCGTTTCCTCCAGCCGCATGTGATCCAGGTAGAACTGCACGTAGCGCGCGGCCTCCGCTTCGAACGTCGCGCGCCGTGTCTCGCCCAGGTATTCCCAGGCCATCAGGAGGTGCATGAGCTCACGCACCCGCACCTCACCGGTCATGTGGTCGCTCTCCAGCCGCTCGATGGTCGCCATCACGTGTGGAGCCACGCGCGCCAGGCGCGGAAACAGCAGGTCCGATTCCTTGGGGTGGTGCAGCTTCTCGGGAAACTCGTCGATGTAGAACAGCATGGCGCGCAGCACGTCGAAATACTGCTCGGGCGCGTGTTTGCCGTCGGCGTCCGGCCCGCGTTTGATCATCTGCAGCATCGACTGCAACATGGCGGCCAGGCTGGCGTGTTCGTCGCGGATCACGCGCAGGGCTGAGTGGTGCATGGGGTGTCTCCTCGGGCCTCGTTCGGGTCGCTCAAGCTTCGCGCAAGACCGCGACAGGGGCATTGACCTGCATCAACAAGCGGCCGCGCGCGTTCAGCGCTGTGGGGGTTTCCAGCGCTTGAGCAGCAAGGCGTTGCTCACCACGCTCACCGAACTCAGCGCCATGGCCGCGCCCGCCACCACCGGGCTCAGGAAGCCGAGGGCCGCCAGCGGAATGCCCGCCACGTTGTAGGCGAAGGCCCAGAACAGGTTCTGCCGGATCTTGCTCACCGTGCGGCGCGAGATGTCGAGCGCGGCCGCCACCATCAAGGGATCGCCCCGCATCAGCGTGATGCCGGCCGCGTGCATGGCCACGTCCGAGCTGCCGCCCTGGCTGTGGCTCATGGCCATGCCGACATCGGCCGCCGCGAGCGCAGGCGCATCGTTCACGCCATCCCCGACCATGGCGACCACGTGGCCCCCACGCTCCACCGCTTCGCGGGTCGCTGCCCCCCGAGGGGGCTGTATTTCCTTGGGGCGGCCCGGCGGAAAAACGCCACCTTCCTTCAAACGCCGCACCACCGCCGCCTTGTCGCCCGGCAACACCTCGGCAATCACTTCACCCTCGTTTGCACGCAAACCCAGGCGCGCCGCCATGGCCATCGCGGCGCCCCGGTTGTCGCCGGACACCATGAACAGCCGCATGCCGGCCGCGCGCAATTCAGCGATGGCAGCAGCGGCGCCGGCCTTGGGCTCGTCACCAAATGCCAGCAAAGCCAACGGCGACCAGTCGGGCGCACCAGCGGTCTGGCTGACGAGCACCGAGACAGTCGATCCCTGTTGTTGCAAGGCCTGCGCACGTTCGGACAGTGGTCCCAGATTCACACCGAGTTCGTCCATCCAGCGCAGGCTGCCCAGCGACAACAACGTCCCTTGAACCGTGCCCTGGCTGCCCCGACCCGACACCGCCTGCACATCACTGGCCGCATCGGGCAGCACCACCAGCGAACGCGCCGTGGCCGCCTCGACCACCGCACGCGCCAGCGGGTGCGCGCTCTGCGCCTGCAGGGCCGCAGCAGCCTGCAGCACCGCCAGTTCGTCCACACCAGCCGCGGCTTCGATCACCAGCAGCCGCGGGTGGCCTTCGGTCAGCGTGCCGGTCTTGTCGAACGCCACCGTGTCCACCTTGTGCGCGATCTCCAGCGCCTGCGCGTCCTTGATCAAAATGCCGTGCTGCGCGGCCACGCCCGTGCCCGCCATGATGGCCGCCGGCGTGGCCAGACCCAACGCACACGGGCAGGCGATAACCAGCACCGCCACCGCGTGGATCAGGGCCACTTCCATCGCCGCGCCGGTCCACAGCCAGCCCAGCATCGTGACGAGCGCGATCACCAGCACCACCGGCACGAACACGGCCGCCACCTGGTCGACCATGCGCTGCACCGGCGCCTTGCCGGCCTGCGCGTCCTGCACCAGCGCAATGATCTGCGCCAGCACGCTTTGCGCACCGATCGCGCGCACCGACACTTCGACCGCGCCGTCGCCGTTGAGCGAACCGCCGGTCACGCCGTCACCCACGGCCTTGGGCACCGGCATGGCCTCACCCGTGAGCATGGATTCGTCGGCCTGCGTGCTGCCTTGCACCACCGTGCCGTCGGCCGCGAAGCGCTCGCCCGGCAACACACGAACCACATCACCCGGCAACAGCTCGTCCACCGCCACCTCGGTGATCTCGGTGCGGCGGATGCCGTCGGGCAGCAGGTGGGCGCGCTCGGGTCGCAAGGCATGCAGCGCGCGGATGGCGGTGGTGGTCTGGCGCTTGGCACGCGCTTCCAGCCACTTGCCCAGCAGCACCAGCGTGATCACCACCGCCGAGGCTTCGAAATACAAGTGCAGCATCTCGCCCGGCTCGGAGCGCCACCACAACCAGGTGGACAAGGCCCAGGCCGCCGTGGTGCCGATGGACACGAGCAGCTCCATGTTGCCGGTGAAGGCCTTGAGCGCATGCCATCCAGCGCGGTAGAAGCGCGCACCCAGAATGAATTGCACCGGTGTGGCCAGCACGAACTGCATCCAGGCCGACAACATCCAGTGCTTGCCGAACAGATCGCCCACCATGGGCAACACCAGCGGTGCCGACAGCACGATGCCGATGAGCACCGGCAAAAAGTCGACCGGCACGCCCATCCAGCGTTTGTCGGCAGAGACATCCATGGCCTCCATCGAACGCGGCTCGTACCCGGCGTCGCGCACCGCACGCTTGATGCGCGCCAGCGCCTCGGGCGTGTCGCCCCCGGCGATCAGCACCCGCGCCGATTCGGTCGCCAGGTTCACCGTGGCTTCCGACACACCGGTTTGTTTTTTCAAGGCCTTCTCGACCCGCGACACGCAGGAAGCGCAGGTCATGCCGCCAATGCCCAGGTCGATCTGGGCAGGCGGAAGGGAAACAGTGGCTGTGGTGATCGTGTTCATGAGCACAGCATAGGCTTTACCACCATGGGAAGGTCAAGCGCCAAACATCCTTGACCTTCACACCGTGTCAAGGATGACAATGGTTTCTTTTCATTCATCCCACAAGGAGTTTCCATGAACGAAGTCTTCACCGTGCAGGGCATGACCTGCGGCCATTGCGAAAAAGCCGTGACCACCGCCATCAAGCTGGTCGACCCGCAGGCCCAGGTCACCATCGACCGGGTCCAGAACCGCGTCGAAGTGAACAGCACACAGCCTCGCGACACATTGGCCGCGGCCATTCGCGAAGAGGGCTACCAGGTCGCTGCCTGACGCCATGGCCCACAACAACCCCAGCAGCGACACCGACATCGACCGGCTCACCGCCTGGCCGGTGAACATCGGCAAGGCCGCCGAACTCAGCGGCATCTCGCCCAAGATGCTGCGCCACTACGAAACCCTCGGTCTGCTGGGCGATGTGGTGCGCACCGACAGCAACTACCGCCAGTACAGCCTGGCCGACGTGCATTCGCTGCGCTTCATCCGCCGCGCACGCGACATGGGTTTTGGCCTGGACGCCATCGCCGAGCTGGTGAGCCTCTGGCACAACCGCAAGCGCAGCAGCGCCACCGTCAAGCGCATCACCCAGAAACACCTGGACGAACTCGCCCAGCGCATCGAGGCCTTGCAAGCCATGCAGCGCACGCTGGGCGAACTGATGCACCTGTGCCCGGGCGATGGCCGGCCGGACTGCCCGATCCTGGACGACCTCGCCCACCCAGCCGCCGTGTCGAAAACCGGCACAAAACTTTACAGACCAGCCACATCGGCCCCACCGCGCAGAAACAGCCCCCGACCACACTGAAGCCATTCCACAGCCCACCGACCCAAGCTGTGGTGAATCTTCCTCAACGGTCACAAGGAGTGAACATGACATCGATTCCCAAACGCGCCCTGATGGCCGCCGCCCTGGCAGCGGCTTTTGCCGGCCTCTCGGCCACCGCCATCGCCCAAGGCACGGCAACCCCCACGGCACCGGCCACCACGCAGGCCCAGGAAGCCACCAAGGACGACCAGCGCGACGCCAAACGAGCCGAGCGCATGGCCAGGATGCAGAAACACATGGCCGAGCGCCAGGCGGCCCTGAAAGCCGAACTGAAGATCACCGCCGAACAGGAACCCGCCTGGAATGCCTTCGTGGCACGCACCCAGCCAGACGCTCGCCCAGCCCGCCAGGGCCCCCGCGAAGACTGGTCCAAGCTGACCACGCCCCAGCGCCTGGACAAGATGGCGGCCATGAAAGCCGAACGCGACGCCCGCATGGACAAGCGCCATGACGCCATCAAGAGCTTCTATGCGGTTCTCAGCGCCGAACAGCAGAAGGTGTTCGATGCAAAACAGATGCAGGGTTTTCAACGCGCCGGCATGAAAGGCCACGGCAAACACCATCACCACGGCGGTGGCCACCACCGCATGGGCGGCACGATCTGATCGGCTCCCAAGCCGATGGCCTTCTCTGCGTCTTGTTCTTATAGATTCCTTTAATACAAGATAGCAGTAGTAGTAGAGGGCGCTGTCCGCTGTGGACAAGCGCCCTTTCTCTTGTCCGATCAAGGACTTGCACCCGTTCAAACGCTGTGTGAAGCCCCCTGGACCCGATCGGCCGAAAAAAGGATAACTGCCCAAAATCCACTGAGCCTGTGGATAAGTGAGGGTTTGTTCAAAAGATATACACAGAGTTGTCATGTCGGGCACGGAAACATGCCCTGACAGCTGGGCACAACCGCTTGCCGGCCGTGACGTTCCCGGCTGTTAAACTGCGCCGCTTCATGACCGACCCGATGCCGTGCATCGCCAGCGTCGGCAGTTTTTTTGTGAGCCTGTTTCGCCCATGTCTGTTGCCCTCGCGGGAAGCGCGCCCACCACCTTCGAAATCAAGAGCGCGCACCTGCCCCTGGTGGCGCTCATGCTCAAGTCGTCCGATCTGGACCGTCTGGCCCAGGAGTTGACCCAGCGGTTCGGCGACATGCCCGATTTTTTCGACAACGACCCACTGGTCATCGACCTGCACCCGCTCAATGTGGCCGAGGCCAACGCCCTGCCCGATTTCGGCGCCTTGCAAACCCTCTTGCGCCAGTACCGGTTGGTGCCGCTGGCCGTGCGAGGCGGCACCATCGAACAGACCCGACTGGCGCTGGCCGCCGGCCTCACGAATGCGCCTGACGCATCGGTGCAGCGTGCCGCTCCTGCCGTGGTGCCCACCGAGATCACCACCACCCCGGAACCCGTGGCGCCATCGGCACCCGCGCCAGCACCGGGCGCCCTCGTCATCGACAAGCCACTGCGCTCCGGTCAGCAGGTCTATGCGCGTGGGCGTGATCTGGTCGTCATGGCCATGGTCAACCCGGGTGCCGAGGTCATTGCCGACGGTCACATCCACGTGTACGCACCGCTGCGCGGCAAGGCCATTGCCGGTGCCCGCGGCAACGCCGACGCACGCATCTTCGCGCTCAGCATGGCGCCCGAGCTGATCTCGATCGCCGGCATCTACCGCACCAGCGAAGTCGCCCTGCCCGAGTCGATCCTGGGCAAGCCGGCGCAGGTGCGCCTGGTGCCTGGCCCCGACGGCGACAAGCTGGTGATCGACGCCATCGGCGCCTGATCCGCCCCCATTTTCAGAACAGAAGGACCTTCACCATGACCAAAATCGTTGTCGTCACCTCCGGCAAGGGCGGTGTGGGCAAGACCACCACCAGCGCCAGCTTCGCATCGGGCCTGGCCTTGCGGGGCCACAAGACCGCCGTCATCGATTTCGACGTCGGCCTGCGCAACCTGGACCTGATCATGGGTTGCGAGCGGCGCGTGGTGTACGACCTGATCAATGTGATCCAGGGCGAAGCCAACCTGAACCAGGCGCTGATCAAGGACAAGCAGTGCGACAACCTGTTCGTGCTGGCCGCCAGCCAGACGCGCGACAAGGACGCGCTGAGCCAGGAAGGCGTGCACAAGGTGCTGACCGACCTCGCCGCCATGGGTTTCGAGTACATCGTGTGCGACTCGCCCGCCGGCATCGAGACCGGTGCGCTCATGGCCATGCACTACGCCGACGAAGCGCTGATCGTGACCAACCCCGAGGTCTCCAGCGTGCGCGACTCCGACCGCATCCTGGGCATGCTGGGCAGCAAGACCCAGCGCGCCATCGACGGCAAGGACCCCATCAAGGAACACCTGTTGATCACGCGTTACAACCCCACGCGCGTGGCCGACGGCCAGATGCTGTCGCTCGAAGACATCCAGGACATCCTGCGCATCAAGCTCATCGGCGTGATTCCGGAGAGCGAAAACGTGCTGACCGCGTCCAACCAGGGCACACCGGCCATCCACCTCAAGGGCACCGACGTGGCCGAGGCCTACAGCGACGTGATCGACCGTTTCCTGGGCGCCGACAAGCCGCTGCGCTTCATCGAGGCCAAAAACGCCGGCTTCTTCAAACGCCTGTTCGGGGGGAAATGACGCATGTCGATCTTTTCCTTTCTGCTCGGCGAGAAGAAAAAAACCGCCAGCGTGGCCAAGGAGCGGCTGCAGATCATCCTGGCGCACGAGCGCAATGGCCGCAGCGCCTCCGAGCCCGACTATTTGCCTGCGCTGCAGCGTGAGCTGGTCGCCGTGATCAGCAAATACATCAGGATCAATCCGGACGACATCAAGGTCCAGCTCGACCGCCAGGACAACCTGGACGTGCTCGAGGTCAAGATCGAACTGCCCGACCGGAAATAAAGACGACGGTGTCTCAGCGGGCCGCCGCCTGGCGCGGCCCACCCCTCTTCGAAGCAGCGCTGCACAGCGGGGTGGATGTAGAACTTGCGGCACACGGCCTCGGTGTTGCCGATCTGTTGCGCAATCTGGCGCACCACCTCGAGCGCGTGCACGCTGGCATGCCAGGTGCGGAAATCCTTGGCGGTGAAATCCGCACCGCTGACTGCGCGCAGGTAGGCGTTCACGTGATGGGAACTCACCGGCCGGCTCCGGCCGGCCTCATCGATGTACTGCACGTAGCGGAGATCGGAATTCTTCAAGGGCGTGTTTCAGATGTTGCTCTGCGCGCGAGGAGCAATCGGTGTGCCGGCGTCTGTTGAAGGAGGCCGATCCATCGCGTTTCGGTGTTCCGTGCTATCATGCGCGGTCGCCTTGAGCGACCAGCCGCGCCCGGGCCCTCAGCCCAAGCGCACCGCCCCCGGCAGAGGGGCTGCTGGTCCAGCCCCTCCAAGGTGCGCCACCCCGCTTTCTCACAGCACCGTGGCCTTTCCCTCCCTGCTTTGCCTGAACCCCTGCCGTGGTTCGTGCGCTGGTCTTGGTCGTTTGCTGTGCGCAACAACCAATGGCCGGATCAAGCGGTGAGACACCCCGGCGCTGGGGCTGCCAATGGTTTTTGATATTTGATTCGGGTCTTTCCGACGCTGCGGCGAACGCCGCGCGCCCCGGCCCACCGATGTTTTTGATGATTCACACGATTTCCACGATTCCAACCACGAATCCTTCTCCCCTCACCTTGGGCAAATACCGCATTGCGGCATCGCCTCGCCCCTTGCCGGGCGGCCAGTTCGCTGCGCAGGTGTCCATCGCCAGTGGATTTGGCAGCGCCTGCACCGCCCGCGTGATGCGTTTTGACAGTGCCTTCCCCACACACGCCGCCGCGGCCGACTACGGCCTGGCGCAGGGCATCGACTGGGTGCACGACACCACCCGGCTGGCGGCCCGCCCGAACTGACCGATACACTTCAAGCAAAGGAAACACCATGGCCAAAGAAGAACTGATCGACATGATGGGCATCGTCAACGAGGTGCTGCCCGACACGCGCTTCCGTGTGACGCTGGACAACGGTCACCAGCTGATTGCCTATTCCGCCGGCAAGATGAAGAAGAACCACATCCGCATCCTCGCGGGTGACCGTGTCTCGCTCGAACTCTCGCCCTACGACCTGACCAAGGGCCGCATCAACTTCCGCCACATCGAAGGCCGCGGCCCGATGGTGCCGCGCAAGCCGCGTTGAGTCTTCAATAGAACAAGGCTTCGAGGTCGACGCTGCTGCGTTGGCCCACGTCGGCGTGGTGCGCCGACAGCCATGCGTTGCCGTGCTCGCGGCCCAGCGTGAACAGCATCTCGAAGAAGCGCATGTTCGCCGCGGCCTTGCTCTCGGCACTCAGTGCGCCCAGCACTTCGCTCGCCTCGATCACGTGGAAGTGCGTGCCGGCCAGGCGCCGGTCGAGCTCGCCGCGCTGCCACCACGCGCTGCGCGCCGCGCGCTCGCGCAGGTGGGCAAACATGCGCATCTCACGCAGAAACGTGGCGTTGAACGCCAGCTCCATCATCCGGCTCTTGATGTCCACCGCCGACTGCGGCGTGGCGCTGTGCTTCAGGGGCGCCAGCATCACCAGCATGATGTCGCGCGCGCTGCACTCGTGGAACAGCGGAAACACCGCCGGATTCGCCGCATAACCCCCATCCCAATAGGCCTCGCCATCGATCACCACGCTGCGGTGCATGGTGGGCAGACAGGCCGAAGCCAGCACCGCGTCGGGCGTGAGCTCGGGCGCGCGGAACAGCCGCAGCTTGCCGGTGTTGACGTTGGTCGCGGCCACGAACAGCTTGACCGGGCTCTGCGCGCGCAGGCGCTCAAAATCAACCTGGGCCGACAGGATGTCGCGCAGCGGGTTGAGGTCGAACGGGTTGAGCTGTTCGGGTGAGAAGTAGTGCGTCCACTGCAGCATCAGCTGCATCCCCGGAGCCAACCGCATGTCCTTGCCGTCGGCGGTGGGCAGCGCCACTTCGAACGGCATGCTGGCTGCCACGGCGCGCCAGAACTCGCGCAAGGCGGCGCGCGCACCCTTCCGGCCTCCCGCCATCAGGCCCTGCGCCAGCATCACGGCATTCATGGCGCCCGCGCTGGTGCCGCTCACGCCATCGAAGCGCAGGCGACCGTCTTCCAGCAGGGCATCGAGCACGCCCCAGGTGAAGGCACCGTGCGCGCCACCGCCTTGCAGTGCGAGGTTGATGGCCGGCGGGCCGCGCCAGGGCAGGTTCATGTGGTCGGGCTGCGCAAACGCCGCGCGCGCACCGCGGCCGCGAGGCTTTGCAGCACGGGAACCGTCTGCTCGAAGGAGATGCAGGCATCGGTCACGCTCACGCCGGTGGTCAGCGGCTGGCCAGGCACGATGTCCTGCCGGCCCTCGTGCAGGTGACTCTCGATCATCACGCCCATGATGCGGCTGTCGCCCGCTGCCACCTGCGCGGCCACGTCGGCCGCCACCTCGATCTGTTTTCGGTGCTGCTTGCTGCTGTTGGCGTGTGACACGTCCACCATGACCTGCTCGCGCAGGCCCGCCTTTTTCAGCAGCGCACAGGCCGCGCTGACGTCGCCCGCGCTGTAGTTGGGCTGCGCGCCGCCGCGCAGGATCACGTGGCAGTCGTCGTTGCCGCGCGTCTCGAAGACCGCGGCCTGCCCCATCTTGGTCATGCCCATGAAGGCGTGTGAGGCGCCCGCCGCCTGGATCGCGTCGGACGCGACCTTCACCCCGCCGTCGGTGCCGTTCTTGAAGCCCACCGGGCAAGAGAGGCCGCTGGCCAGCTGGCGGTGGCTCTGGCTCTCGGTGGTGCGCGCGCCGATCGCGCCCCAGCTCACCAGATCGCTGATGAACTGCGGGCTCAGCAGATCGAGAAACTCGGTGCCCACCGGCAGGCCGAGCGCCAACACGTCGAGCAACAGCGCGCGCGCCATCTCCAGACCTTCGTTGATCGCGAAGCTGCCATCCAGGTGCGGGTCGTTGATATAGCCCTTCCAGCCTACGGTGGTGCGCGGCTTCTCAAAGTACACGCGCATCACCACCATCAGGTCCTCCTGCAGTGCGTCGGCCTGTTCCTTGAGCAGGCGGGCGTAGTCGATGGCCTGTGCGTGGTCGTGGATGGAGCACGGGCCGACCACGACCACCAGGCGGTCGTCCTGCCCGTGCAGCACGCGGGAGATGGTTTCCCGGCTGTGCTGCACCAGGGCCTGGGCGGCATCCAAGGCGGGCTGCCATTCCTGCAGCAGGGCGGGCGTGATCAGCGGGCGAACCGCACCGATGCGCAGGTCGTCGATGCGGGTGGTGTCCAGCGTGGTGGGCGGTGTGACGTGGGTTTTCATGGGGACAGGAGGGCGGGAGAAGAGGAAGAGCGGCAAAGGCCGCAATTGCGTGGCAATGAGCACCCATTTTGCGGCTTGCCGGATTCAAGAAGCACCCGGCGAGCACCGAAACACCTAACACACGCTGTTGTCAGCGCAATGACGGAAAGATCGCCATGACCAAAACGCCCATCGCCTGCGCCCTGTGTGCTGTGCTCGGCTTCGCCGCACCCGCGGCCTTTGCCGAGTCGACGGCCAGCACGCTGGATCTGGAGCCTGAGTCCAGCTCGCAACTCTGGCTCAACGTGGGCGGCTTCTCGCGGCATTTCAAGCGGCAAAACGGCTACAACGAAAACAACCTCGGTCTGGGTCTGGAGTACCGCACCAGCCCCGAGGTCTCGTTCATGGCCGGCAGCTACTACAACAGCGTGCACAAGAACACCACCTACGCCGCGGTGAACTGGCAACCATGGACCCTGGGGCCGTTCAAGATCGGTGCGGCGGTCGGTTTGATGGATGGCTACCCCTCCATGAACCGCGGCGGCAACTTCTTTGCGGCCCTGCCCATGGCCAGCTACGAGGGGCGGCGCTTCGGCATCAACGTCGGCCTGATCCCGTCGATCAAGAACGTGGATGGTGCCGTGATCGTGCAGTTCAAAGTGCGCGTCAACTGAGCGCCACAGGCGATCGCTGTGCGCTGAAGAAGCGCGGCAGCTGGTTGCGTGCGCAGCGCTGCAACCCCATCAGGAAACCGTGATCCGGCCAACCCACGCCGTGCTGCGTGCGCAGGTCGTGCTGGATGCGCGCCAGCAGTTCGGCCGCCATTTCGGCATCGGCCATGGCGCGGTGGGCCTGACCCGTTCGCGGCAAGCGGAAGAAATCCACCAGCGAACCCAGCTTGTGGTTGGGCGCGTGCGGGTAGAGCCGGCGCGAGAGCAGCACGGTGCAGGCAAAGGCGTGCGATGCGGGCTCACCGACCAGCGCCAGCTCGGCCTGCCAGTAGCGGCGGTCAAACGACGCGTTGTGGGCGACCATGGGCACCTGACCCACGAACCGCGCCGCGTCGCGCATCACGGTGGCCGCCGGTGGCGCGCTGGCCACCATCTCGTTGGTGATGCCGGTGAGTTGCGTGATGAACGCCGGGATGCGGACGCCCGCGTTCATGAGGCTCTGAAACCGGTCCACCACCCGGCCCTGTTCGGTGATGACGATGGCCACCTCTGTGGCCCGGTCGCCCATGGCGGGCGAGATGCCGGTGGTTTCGAAATCGATGACGGCGATCGGAGAGGACATGGAAGACGGGGCTGAACGGGTGCATCAGGGGAGGCAACGAGCTTAGCGCAGCACCGGCTCCTGCGGCTCGCATGGGTCCGCCGTGGTTTGCGCCCTGCAAGGCAGCTCCGCGACGATGTGCGTGCCCTGCCCGGGGCTGCTGGTGATGCTCAGGTGGCCGTTGTGGGATTCCACACGCACCCGCATGCCGATCAGGCCGTGGTGGCTGGCGGGCACGTTCTGGGTCTGAAAGCCGCAGCCGTCGTCCTTCACACTCACCCGCACCCAGTCGCCCTTGGCCTCCATCTGCACCATCACCTGCCGGGCTCGTGCGTATTTGCTGATGTTGGTGAGGGACTCCTGCACCAGGCGGAAGACGGTGAGCTCGCACTCCTTGTCCAGGCTCACGGTCTCCAGCTGGGCGCTGACGGGAATGCCCAGGCTGCTGGCCGCTTCCTGGCACAGCACTTCCAGGGCCGAGGCCAGGCCGAGCTGGTCGAGCGATGAAGGCCGCAGGTTTTCGATGATGCGGCGCTTCACGGCAATGCCTTCGTTCAGGCGTTCCTCGATGCCGCTCATGCGCTCCAGGGCGGAGGTGGGCATGTCGGTCACGCGCCGCAGACGCGCGAGCTCGAGCTTCATGGCGGTGAACAGACCACCGAGTTCGTCGTGCAGTTCGCGCGCCAGCCGGCCGCGCTCGTCTTCGCGTGTGTTGACCAGGTGGCCGGCCAGTTCGCGCAACTCGGCGGTGCGCAGGGCCACCTGCGACGCAAGGTATTGGCTCTCGCGCGCCTTCTGCTCGTCGCTGTAGCGCAGCTGCCGAGTGAACAGCACCAGACCCAGGACCGAGATCAGCACCAGCAGGTGCAGCGCCACCCGGTTGATCATGATGGCGTCCAGAAGCGACCCGCGCGCGCTGTCTTGCAACGCGGACGCCCGCCCCAGCACCAGATCGAATTCGTTGCGCAGCTCGGCGTAGCTGGTGCGGCCGCGGTCGCTGCTGGCCATCAGGCGGGCCTGGGTGCGCCGGCCTCGCTCGGTCGTGTCCATCCATTCCTCCATGGCGCTCACGCGCGCCTGGATGCGCATGCGCACGGCCTCCACCGACACGGTGCGCTGGGGGTCCAGGTCGGCGATCAGCTGGAAAGCGCCGCGTTGCGCTTCGGCCAGGGCGGTGATGGATTCGCGATACGCCGCACGGTCGGCCGCCTGACCGTTGATGAGGAAGGCGCGGGCCGCCAGTTCAGCATCGGTGAGGTTTTGCAGGACGCGCCCGGCCTGAAGACGCGCATCGGTCAGCGCGACGCCTTGCGCCAGCGTGGAGCGTGAGTGCTGGTAGGCGCCTTCGATGACCACGACGGCGACCACCGCCAGGGCCAGCACCACCGGCATCACGTACCGCGTGCGCGCCACGCGCTCGATCGACGACTTGATCATCCAGGCTCCCGGTGGCTGCGCGTGGCGCAAGCCATGTTGTTGTCAGTTGCTAACGCAGCTCGCCCGGCCGTGTGGCCAAGCCGTCCGACACCCGGGTGCAGTAGGCAATCAGGTCGTCAAGTTCACACGACTTGTCGAACACCCGGTCGGCCCCCAGCACGGCGCAGCGCTTGCGGATGTCGGCGGTGGCGTAGTTGGTCAGCACCACGGTCCTGGACGGCAGGTGCGCATCTTGCGCCGCCTTGAGCACACCCAGACCCGAGCCGGACATCAGGAATATATCGACGATCAGCAGATCCAGCGAGGCGCCCTCGCTGTGCAACCAGCGCACGGCGCTGTGCTCGTCGACCGCATGCCCGACCACCTCGACGGCGGTGAGCTCCTGCAGCGTGGACACCAGGTTCTCGAAGATGACTTTGTTGTCTTCGACGATGAAGGTCTTCAGCGCTGCCATGGTGTGTGTGGTGTGAAAACGAAGCCGGGGCGCCGATGCATCGCTGCGTCGTGCGCCCCGTCGAGCGTCGTTGAATATGCCCCTGGCGTCTGTAGGCGGCGTCCTACACCGCTCGAGGCGGGGGTGCTGTTCAGCGCACCACGATGTCGTTGCGCACCGCTTGCACACCCGGGGTGGACCGGGCCAGCCGCTCGGCAGCCGAGCGTTCTTCGCCCGACTTCGCGAAGCCCGAGAGCTGCACCGTGCCCTTGAGCGTTTCCACATTGATGGACATGGCGCTGACCGTCTTGTCCTCGGCCATGCGGGCCTTCACGCGGGTGGTGATGGCGGCATCGTCGATGTAGGAGCCCACGGTCTGCTGATCGCGGGCGACCGCGCAGCCGGTGAGTTGAACGAGGGTGAGGGCGGCTGCCGCGGCCAGCACGGCGTGTGTGAGTTTCATGGTGTCCTCCGGTTCGAACGGTTGGTGTTGTGACGCTCAGCTGTTCTTCTCGATGACCAGGCGGTTGTCCACGGTGATCACACCGTCAACGGCCGCGGCCAGGGTGGTGGCGCGCTGGCGGGAGGCTTCGTCGGGAGCGGTGCCGATCAGGGCGACGTTGCCGGCTTCGGTGTCGACGTCGATCTTCAACGCACTGAGCTTGTCGTCGGCGGCCAGGGCGGCGTTCACCTTCGTGGTGATCGCCATGTCGGCGGCGTTGCCGGCCACGGTGTCGGTGGCTTTCGAACCGGCAACCTGCGCGTCGCGTGCGGCCTCCTTGGCGTCGTTCTTCAATTCGGTGCCGGCGGACTGAACCGTGGCCGCGGAGTTGTCGATCCTCTGACCAACGGTGGGGTCGTCAACCCTCTCGCCACAGGCTGCAATGAGCACGGTGGCCGCCGCGGCGGCGAACAAGGCGGAATAGCGGTGTGTGGTCTTCATGTCGATTCCTTTCAGAGGGGCCGGACGCATCCGGCGAATGGCAGGGAGTGAGCGGGTGGGCTCAGACCCTGTCGGTCGGTCGCTTTCTGGGGGTGTCAAACCAGTCGTCGCCAGCCTGGCGTTCCCAAGCGGCCACCTGGCGTTCGGCTTCGTCCTTGGCCACGCCATAGCGCTCCTGGATCTTGCCGGCGAGCTGTTCGCGGCGGCCATCCACAACGTCGAAGTCGTCGTCAGTGAGCTTGCCCCACTGCTCGGTCACGCGGCCTTTGAGTTGTTTCCAGTTGCCTTCGATTCGGTCCCAATTCATGTGTTTCTCCTGTTGAGATGAGGTTGCTGCGGTCTGGGTCGGTGTCGTACCGCCCCCGACTCGGTGCTGAGGTCAGCGTCAAGCCGTGTTTTCACTGTAGGTGGGGGGATGCGACCGGTGTGTCGGGCTGCGCGCCGTTGCCATGTAGGACAACGCCCCACGCCCGGACGGCTGTGTGTAGGCGTTGTCTGACGTCGCCCCGGACGGGGGGCTGTTAGATTTCCGCATCTGCCCACGGGCTCAACCCACCGAGATACCCATGATCAGAATCGGCATCGTCGACGACCACGCCATCGTGCGCACCGGCCTGCGGCAGTTTCTTGCCGAGCATGTGGACCTGCGCGTCACCGGCGAAGCCAACAACGGGCGCGAAGCGCTGGAACTGGCGCGCGGCGGTGAGGTGGATGTGCTGCTGATGGACATCTCCATGCCCGAGCAGGGCGGCGTCGATGCGCTGCAGGCGATCAAGGCGCGCTTCCCCGACCTGGCGGTGCTCATCCTCAGCGGTTTCCCCGAAGCGCAGTACGCCACCACCCTGCTGCGCTATGGCGCCAGTGGTTACCTCAACAAGGATTGCGCGCCCGAAGACATCGTCAATGCCATCCGCACCGTGGCGCGCGGCCGGCGCTATGTGAGCCCGGCGGTGGCCGAGTTGCTGGCCGATGGCGCGGCCGGCGCGACCGAACAGGCGCCGCACGAACTGCTCTCGGAGCGTGAGCTGCAGGTCTTCCTGCGGCTGGCCCAGGGCGAGACCATCGGTCACATGGCCGAACAGATGTTCCTGAGTGTCAAGACCGTGAGCACCTACCGCTCGCGCGTGCTGGAGAAGCTCAAGCTCACCAGCAACAGCGACCTCACCTACTACGCGCTCAAGAACGGCCTGATCCAGTGACCGGGGCCTGAGCGCCTCAGAGGAAGCGCTCCATCAGCCGGCCCAGCGTTTCCATCGCTCGGTCGCTCAGGCCGCGCCGACGCCAGGCCTCCAGCGTGATGGCCCTGGAGGCTGCCCGGTCGCGTTCGAACAGCGCGTTCATCTCGGCGCCAAAGTCGTCGCCCAGCACGATGACGTTGAGCTCGCTGTTGGCCACGAAGCTCAGCCAGTCCAGATTGCTCGAACCCACGGTGGAGAACACGCCATCGATCACCGCCGTCTTGGCGTGCATCAGGGCGTGCTCCATTTCGTAGATGCGCACACCGGACGCCAGCAGCTCGTCGTAGTACGAGCGACCGGCGTGAAGCGCCAGCGACGAGTCGCTGCGCCCGGGCAACACCAGTTCCACCACCACACCGCGTGTGGCGGCGTTGCGCAGGGCGTTGACGAAATCGGCGCCGGGCGCGAAATACGCCATCGTGAAACGCACGTCGACCTGGGCGGCGTCCACCGCGGCGAGCAGGGCGCTGTAGATGCGGTTTTCCTTGTCGCGCGGATCGCTGGCAATCACCTTCACCACACGCTGACCGGGCTCGCCCGCGGCCTTGTTCGCGACATTCTGGCCGAGCGAACCCTTGCACCCCTGTTCCTGCCAGGCGGCCTCGAACACCCGGGCCAGCGCCGGCACCACCGGGCCGCGCAGCTCGATCTGCGTGTCGCGCCAGCCGTCGTCGAGCGCGGCGCCGGCCCGGGGCTTGCCGCTGCGGCCGAACGAGCTGGAACCGTAGACGCGGCTGATGTTGATGCCACCGGTGAAGGCCACCTCCTCGTCCACCACCAGCAGCTTGCGGTGGTCGCGGTGGGTCAGGCCCCAGTAGCCCGGGCGCTTGGTCGGGTTGATCGGATTGAAGGCACAGACCGAGACACCACCGTCGACCAGGCGCTTGAAGAATGCGTCGGGGGTGGCGATCGAGCCCACCGCGTCGTAAATCATGGCCACCGTCACGCCCTGCGCTGCGCGCGCAATGAGGAGATCGGCCACATCGGCCGCCACACCCTGGTCTTCGACGATGTAGCTCTGCAGCAGCACACGGCCCCGCGCCTGCGCGATGGCCGCCTTCATGGCGCCGAAGGTGGCCGGTCCGTCGATCAGCAGGCGCGTGCGGTTGCCGCGGTACAGGTCGGCGTCGCCGGTGGCGGTGAGTGTTTTCAGGTGGTGGATCAGCAGATCCTTCTTGCCCTCGTTGGCCAGGCCCTGCAGCGCCTTGCGCTCGGCCGCAGCCGACACCTGCCCGGCGGCGCCGCTGACGTTGACCTTGCCCGCTTGCGCGGCCGGCATGTCCCTTGTTTTCGGCGGCAGGCTGGAGCATCCCGCCGCCACCAGCAGCAACCCCGAAAGCGCAAGGCCGCACAGCCGGCGCAGCCCGGTGGTGTTCGAGGAACGTGGTGAGTTCATGGCGTCAACCGGTGATGGGGAAACCCCGATGCGTGGGTATACAGGCGAGTGTGCTCGCAGCGATCACCGGGGTGTGTCGGCGGGGACTCTGCGCGACTGTCGGAGACCTCTGACAGCGATGCCCCGCGCGTTCATGGTTCACGGAACGGCGGCGATGCGCTGGGCCAGGCGCCAGATGGCCAGGCGGTGGGCCGCGGCCAGCGCGTCAACCGAGCGGTCGGGCAGTTCGATCCGGATGTCCGCCATCTCCATGGTGGGGGGTGCGGTGGGGGTGGCGTCGGCGAACCACCAATGTGCCCGCAGGCGCAGCGCCTGGCGCGCCTCGTCGGCCACCAGCGTGTCGATCTCCACCCGCAGGCGGCGCGCCACGCTCACGCCCGCGGGCGCGGGCGACAACCACACCAGACCTTCGCCGCGCAGCAGCGCGAGGTCGGCCGCGAGCCGCACGGGAATGCTGTCGCGAAGCGGTTCGACCCAGCGATGACCCTCCAGGGGCAGCACACCCGCCGCACCGCTGGCGACCACCAGCGTGTCCCGCTCCAGCGGGCCGGGCAGTCGCATGCGCCCCGACAGTTCCCACACCGTCCCGTCGCCAGCACGGACTGCGGACGGGGCTTCGGGCGGCGCGCTCTTGAGTTCGTACCAATGCATGGGCGCCGGCGTCGACACGCAACCCGCCAGCAGCACGGGCACCAGGCCCACGAGGATCAGCGTGTCGCGGCGCTTCATGGTGTTCCCTTGCGGCCGCGCAGCACGGCGTCGGGTTGTTGCTCCAGCGTCTCGGCCAGATCGCGCATGGCGCGTGCGGCGCGCGAAAGGTCTTCCAGTGCGCGGTCGGCGCCCAGCCGCAGGCTGGAGTCGTTCGCGGTGGCCTCACGCAGCGAAGCGGCGCTGCGGGCCACCTCGTCGGCCGCGCGCTGCAGGTTCTGCACCAGCGGCGCGTCCGGTGCCAACACGGACGACACCCGATTGGAGGTGTCGTTGACCGAACCTGCCGCGCGGCTCAGGTCGTCCATCGCGGTGCGCGTTGCAGAGAGCGAGCGCTGCAGTTCGTTGGCCAGCGGGTCGATGCGTTTGTCCAGCCGCGTGGAGACGCGGTTGATGGTGGCCGTGATCTCGGCCAGGTCGGCCAGCGCCTGCTTGAGCTCCGGACCCGAGACCAGGGCGCGGGCAGATGCCGCGATGGCCGAGACGTCTTCGGCGATCTTGCGGAAATCCATGCCTTCGAGCTGGTTCTTCAGCGCCTGGATGGCCGTGGCGGTGGTGGGAATCTCGGTGATGGCGCGGTAGGTTCCGCGCAGCTTGCCCGGGCGCTCGGGGCGCAGGTCCAGGTCCACGTACAGCTGGCCGGTCAGCAGGCTCTGCATGGAGAGCTGGGCACTGAGCCCGCGCTCCACCAGGGCGGGCAGCGCCAGCTCCACGCCCTCGGACCGGCGGCCATCGAGCCCGCTGACGGCATCGCCATCGAGCGTCACCATCACCGGGATGGAGAAGTCGTCGGACCTGCGGTCATAGAAGACTGCGATCGACTCCACGCTGCCCACGCGCACGCCGCGAAACACCACCGGCGCCCCCACCTGCAGTCCGTAGACCGAGCCACTGAAAAACATGACGGCTTTCTCCTTGCGGGTGAACAGGTCGTTGCCCGCCAGCGCGATGATGGTGGCCGCGATCAGCGACAGACCGGCCACCACGAAGGTGCCGATCAAGGTGGGGCTGAGCTGGCGCTTCATGCCGGCTGCGCCTCTTGTGGCACCGCGCCGCGGCGCAGAAAGGCCTGCACGCCGGGCGGGCCGTGGTGCAACAGCTCCTCGGGTGGACCGAGCGCGGTCATGGTCTTGCTCTGTGCGTCGAGGAACAGCACGCGGTTGGCCAGCGCGAAGATGCTGCCCAGCTCGTGGCTGACCATCACCACGGCGGTGCCCAGGTCGTCGCGGAGGTGGCGGATGAGTTCATCGAGGTGGGCCGAGGTCAGGGGGTCGAGGCCGGCCGACGGCTCGTCCAGAAACAGCAGCGGCGGGTCCAGTGCCAGCGCGCGGGCGATGGCCGCGCGCTTGCGCATGCCGCCGCTCAGGCGCGCGGGCTCGGCTTCGAAGCTCTCGCCCAGCCCCACCAGCGCGAGCTTGAAGCGCGCGGCCTGTTCGCAGGCCTGCGCGCTCATGGGCGTGAACAGTTGCAGCGGCAGCATCACGTTCTCGCCCACCGTCATGCTGCTCCACAGCGCACCGGCCTGAAACGCCACGCCAAAGCCTTGCCGCAGCGCGCCCAGGGTGCTGGCGTCGGCGGTGTAGAGGTCTTGCGTGCCGTGCAGCACCTGGCCGGCGGCGGGCTTGTGCAGGCCGATGAGGTGGCGCAGCAAGGTGCTCTTGCCACAGCCGCTGCCGCCCGCGATCGCCAGCACTTCGCCGGGCAGGATGTCGAACGTGAGGTCGCGCTGCACGATCACCTCGCCGAAGGCCATGGTCAGGTCCTGCACGCGGATCAAGGGAGCGTCCATCGCGTCACCAATCCAGCCGTTGAAAGACCACGGTGAGCACCGAGGCCGCCACCACGATCCACACGATGGCCTGCACCACGGCGGCGGTGGTGGCGTCGCCCACGGCCTGCGCGCTGCGCCCCGCCGACATGCCCTGCCGGCAGCCGGCCAGGGCCACCAGCACGGCGTACACGGTGCCCTTGAGCAAACCCACCAGCACATGCGGCAAGGTCAGGGCCTGCACGCTGGCGTACACGTATTCCAGCGAGGTCACGCCATAGATGCCCACGGCCACCAGCCAGCCCACGGCCATGCCCACCAGGGCGGCGAACGCCGTGAGCAGCGGTCCCACACACAGCAGCGCCAGCACGCGCGGCAACACCAGGAAATCGACCGGGTCCACCCCCATCGTGGCCAGTGCGTCCACTTCTTCGTTGGCCCGCATGCTGCCGATCTGCGCCGCGAAGGCCGCGCCCACGCGGCCCGCGAGCACGATGCCCACCAGCAGCGCCGCCACTTCGCGCACGACGCCCACGGTCACCAGATCGGCAATGTAGTTTTGCGCACCGAAGCGCTGCAGCTGCGCCGCACCCATGTAGGCCACGATCAGGCTCACCAGAAAACTCACCAGCGCCACGATGGGCAGGCTGCGCGGCCCGGTCTGTTCGACCTGCCACGCCAGATCGCCCCAGCGCATGGCGCTCTGACCGCGCAGCAGGCGCCCGGTCGACAGCAGCACCTCGCCAACGAAGGTGAGTGAGCGGTGTCCGTCGGCCCACCAGGCCTGGGTGGCCGCGCCCAGCGCCGCGATGCGACCCACATCGGCACGCGGCACCTCGGCCGGCGGCGCGTCGGACAGCGCCAGCGAAACGATCTCGCGCAGGCCCGCCGGCAGGCCGCCCAGATCAAGCTCCACCGGCGGGCGGGCCAGCGTGTTCAGGCGCTGCCACAGGGTGGCCGCCAGCGCCGTGTCCCACGAGCGCAGCGCGGCGGTGTCGAAGCGAACCTCGCCCTGACGGAGCGCGGCGGGCACGTCGGGCAGGGCGCCCTGGTACCCGCGCCATTCGCCGCCGATGCCGAGCACCCAGACGTTGTCCTGCTGCAGCCACTGCGCGCTGGCGGCGTGCGTGGGCTCAGGCCGCACCATGGCATCCGATGCGATCTGAGGGACAGCGTGGGGATGCCGCGCACGCGGACAGCAACTCGTTCATCGCCATATCCTAGCCGCATGCACGCGGCACGGTCCGTTCGTTGTCACACACTTCGCATGAAATATGGCCACGCCAAAAATGGAACACCGCGGTCGTGACGGGTTCCAATGGGAGATGAATGCAAACCCCGTCGCGCCCCCTGCTTCTACCCGCCTGACACGCCGTGCGCGCGTGGCGTGGGCGGTGGGCGGCTTGCTGGGCCTGGTGGTGCTGGGCGTGGTGTGGGGTGAGGTCAGTGGCTGGCCCGTGTTGCGCCAACCGATGGAGCGCGCCATGACGCGCAGTGCGGCGGTGCCGGTGCAACTGGAGGGCGCCGTGAAGCTGCACCTGCTGTGGCGTCCGCGACTGGAAGTCGATCATTTGCGCATCGCCTCCGACGATCGCTTCAAGGTGCCGCACCTGCTGGACGCCCGGCGCGTCTCGCTGGCGTGGACCTGGGGCGATGTCTGGCGCTGGCGCCAGGGTGAACAGCTGCGGGTGCAGGCCCTGCGCGCCGGCGAACTCGACGCGCACCTGGTGCGCCTGGAGGATGGCGTCGCCAACTGGCAACTGGGCGCGCCCGCTGCACCGAAAGACCCGGATGCGCCGCTCGGTCTGCCGCGCTTTGGCTCGCTGGTCACGGACCAGGGCCGCATCACCTGGAACGACGCGGTGCAGGACGTGGACCTGAAGGTGGCGGTGCAAGGGCGCGAAGGCGAAGCCCTGCAGGGCGCGGCGTCGGGTTATGTGGCGACTTTCAATGGCCGCTACCACGCCCTGCCGCTGAAGCTGCGGGTTGAAGCCGGCAGCACCTTGCCTTTGCTGCAGGATGCCGACGCCACCGCCACGGCGCCCTGGGTGCCCATGCGCGTGCAAGGCAGCGTGGGCTCGTCTCGCCTGCTGTTCGACGGGCAGGCCGCCGCCCTGCTGGGCACACCGCGCCTGGAAGGCCAGCTGCAGTTCAAGGGGCGTTCGCTGGCCGATGTGGGCAAGCCGCTGGGCGTCACCCTGCCGCACACACCGCCCTTCGATCTGCGCGGCACGCTGGCGCACGAGGGCGGAGCCTGGCGGCTGCAAGCCTCCAGCGCCGCCATCGGCAGCAGCCGGCTCGCGGGTGACCTGCTGTTTGACCGGCGCGTGAAACCGGCCAAGCTCAGCGGCCGGCTCACCGGCTCCAAGCTGGCGTTTGCCGATCTGGGTCCGGCGATCGGCGCCCGGGGGTCGAGCGCCGCGGAACCGGCGGCCACCCCGCCGGGACGCGTGTTGCCGCAGCGCCGCTTCGACCTGCCCTCGCTCAAGGCCATGGACGCCGACGTGCAGGTGAACATCGACGAAGTGGACTTCGGCACGCCCGCGATGGCGCCCATGAAGGCCCTGCAGACCCGCTTGCAGCTGGACGGCGGCGTGCTGCGCCTGGGCGCGTTGCAGGCCGCGGTGTCCGGGGGATCCATCCAAGGCGCCACCCAGCTCGACGCCAACGCCAGCCCGGCCGCCTGGGCCGCCGAGCTCGACTTCAACGGCATCGACATGGCCGGCTGGCTGCCCGGCATGCGCACCCGCGATGCGTCCGCCTCCCCGCCCGCGACCAAGGGCGCGGCCACGCTCAAGCGCGAGCGCAACCAGGCCCGCCAGGGCGGCGACCAGGCGGTGCAGTCCTACCTCACGGGGCAGCTGTTCGGTCGCGTCAACGTGCGCGGCGCGGGTCGATCCACCGGCGAAATCCTGGCCAGTCTGGACGGCCCGGTGCATCTGTCCCTGCGCGACGGCACGCTGTCGCACCTGGCCACCGAGGCCATGGGCCTGGACGTGGCCGAATCGCTGGGCGTGCTCATCCGGGGCGACCAGCCGTTGCCCCTGCGCTGCGCGCGCTTCGACCTGACGGCACGCGACGGCGTGCTCACGCCCACGCTGGCCGTGATCGACAGCGCCGACAGCACCATCCGCATCACGGGCCAGGTCAGCCTGCGCGACGAGTCGCTCGCGCTGCGTGTTGTCACCCGCTCGCACGACTGGTCACCGCTGTCCTTGCGCACGCCGGTCACCGTTGCCGGCACGCTGGGCCAGCCGCGCGTCGGTGTGGAGGCGCGTGGCCTGGTGGGCCGTGTGCTCGGCGCCGTCGCCCTGGGCGCCGCGGCGGGCCCGGCGGCGGCTTTGCTGCCCCTGATCGAACAGGGATCGACCAGCGCGGTCGACCCCTGCACCGTGGCCGCGGCGCCCGCCAAAGCCGCCACCCAGCCGGCCGCTCCGGTCGCCCCGCGCAAGCCCTGAGCGTCGGCCTTTTCCTACAGCCCGTCAGGGCGTCGGCTTGCAGAAATGCCGGGTGGGCCTGCCTACATTGGAGCCATCGCAACGGCCGTCGTTGCGACCCAACCCGCCCAGGCGCTCAGCGTCCAGGCACAGCCAGGAGCCCGTCATGCTGCATTACGCCGTGGTCTTTTTCGTCATCGCCCTGATCGCCGCCGTGCTGGGCTTCGGGGGTTTGGCCGCCGGTGCCGCGGGCATCGGCAAGGTGCTCTTCGCCATCTTCATCGTGATGGCCATCGTGACCATCGTGGTCGACCTCGTGCGTCGCCGCTGAGGCCGCAGCCACCGGCCTTCGCGATCAGGCAGGGCCGCGAGGCGCGAGCGGCAACAAGGCCTTGGCCGCCTCGATGCGCAGCGCCAGCGGCGCTGAGGGGTCGTTCATCACCGACAGCAGGAACTGCCTGGGCTCCATCGGCGCACCGCCGGTGGGCCCGGGCGGTTCTGTTGGTGCCGGCGCGCGTGTGGGCGGGGTGGCGGGGGCTTCGGCCGGTGTCAGGCGCTCAAGGGCATGGGCCCATTCATCGGGCTGGATGCATTTCAACCGCGACAACAGTTCGGCTTGGGCGTCCAGGCCCGGCGCCATGTCCAGCCACGGGTCTTCGCCAAACACCGCGGGCAGGTCCGGGCTGACAAAGGCCGACCAGTTGCCCGTGGCCTCCTGGCGCGCCGGCACGGCGGGGACGTGGTGCACGGACCCCGCCACAGGCATGTCGGCTGGCGGCCATATCCGGATGCGCGCGCGTGCGACGTCGGGCAGGTAACGCTGGCGCAGCTGCTCCAGGAAGCGCTGCGCCTGTTCCAGCGCCACCGGTTGCGCCAGCGAGAACCAGAGCTGGTAGCTGTCGGTGCCGGAGACCGCGATGGCCGGGGCGGGCAGTTCCAGGTCGGCCTGCACGCCTTGCCAGACCGCGCGCAGCACGGTCCAGTCGGCGGGCCGGGCCAGGCCCAGCACCAGGGCCCGCGTGTGTCCGTCGGCGGCGTCGGGATAGAGGCGCTGCTGCTCGGTGTCGAGTCGGGTCACAGGAAACGCTCCAGGTAGCGGCGCGACACCCGGTCGAGCTGGTTGCGGTCGGGAATGTCGAACACCACGCCGTGCGCGCTGGTGATCAGCAGGCGGTGCTGGCCGGGCAGGCGGCGGATGTCTTCCTCCACCTTGAGCACGAGCTCGGTGGGGCCACGGTCGGTGTCGACCTGCCAGGTGCTGGGGGTGCTGAAGGTGCTCACCTCGCGGATGCGCAGGACCACCGGCGAGAACTCCCGCTCCGACATCGCCTGCACCACCGCGGCGCGACGCGGCTCGTCGAGCGCGTGCAGCCGTGCCACGAACACCATCTCATGGCCGTCGGGGTCGACGATGGCAATGGCCTCGTCGGGCGCGCTGAGCGGAAAGGAGCGCACCACCTGCACGCCCACCCGGGGCTCACCGCCGGCCAGGCGGCAGACCCATCGGCCCTGGCTGTCGCGCTGCAGGTCGAAGTCGTCCATGGAGTCGGTCGTTGTGTTCATGGTGGAAGGGCACCGGTGTGCGCCGAGGGCTGCGGCAGGTGGTGGGCCAGGGCGTTGTCGATGTGGTCGGGGTCTTCGGCGGCGGCCTGGCGGGCCTGGGCCTCGTGCAGGCGCCAGTAGTGGCCCTGGCGCGCCATCAGCTCGTCGTGTGGGCCCACCTCCACCACCTCGCCGCGGTCCATCACCACCAGCCGGTCGGCCTTGCGCAGCGTGGACAGGCGGTGCGCGATCGCAATCGTCGTGCGGCCCTGCACCAGGTTGTCCAGCGCCTTCTGGATTTCTTTTTCTGTCTCGGTGTCCACGGCCGAGGTGGCTTCGTCCAGGATCAGGATGCGCGGGTCGATCAGCAGCGCGCGCGCGATGCTGATGCGCTGGCGTTCCCCGCCCGAGAGGCCCTGGCCGCGCTCGCCCACCAGCGAGTCGTAGCCGTGCGCCAGGCGCAGGATGAAATCGTGCGCGTGGGCCGCGCGCGCGGCGGCCACGATCTCCTCGCGCGTGGCGCCCGGCTTGCCGTAGGCGATGTTGTCGGCCACGGTGCCGAAGAACAGAAAAGGCTCCTGCAGCACCAGGCCGATGTGGCGGCGGTAGTCGGCCACGCGAAAGCGCCGGATGTCGGTGCCGTCGAGTTCGATGTGGCCTTCGCTCACGTCGTAGAAGCGGCAGATCAGGTTGACCAGCGTGCTCTTGCCCGAGCCGCTGTGGCCCACCAGGCCGATCATTTCGCCGGGCCGGATGTCCAGGCTCAGGTCGCGGATCACCGAGCGGTTGCCGTAGCGGAATGCGATGCCGCGCATGCTCAGGCCGCCGCGCACCGACACGTCCTGCACCGGCTCGGTGGGTTCGGGCACGTTGGACACGTGGTCCAGGATGTCGAAGATGCGCTTGGCCCCGGCGGCGGCCTTCTGCGTCACCGAGACGATGCGGCTCATGGAGTCGAGCCGGCCGTAGAAGCGACCGATGTAGGCGATGAAGGCGGTCAGCACACCGACCGTGATGTCGCCCTTGGCGATCTGCCAGATGCCGAACGCCCAGACCACCAGCAGGCCCACGTCGGTGAGCAGGGTGACGGTGGGCGTGAACAGGCTCCAGGTCTTGTTGATGCGGTCGTTGACCACCAGGTTCTGCGCATTGGCCTCGTGAAAACGGCCCGACTCGCGCCGCTCCTGCGCGAAGGCCTTGACCACGCGGATGCCGGGAATGGTGTCGGCCAGCACGTTGGTCACGTCGCCCCACACGCGGTCGATTTTTTCGAAGCCGGTGCGCAGGCGGTCGCGCACGCGGTGGATCATCCAGGCAATGAAAGGCAGCGGCAGCAGCGTGACCAGCGCCAGCCAGGGGTTGATGGAGAACAGGATGGCCGATGTCATGAGCAGCATCAGCACGTCGGTGGCGAAATCGAGCGCGTGCAGCGAGAGGAACACCGAGAGCCGGTCGGTCTCGGAACCGATGCGGGCGATCAGGTCGCCGGTGCGCTTGGCGCCGAAGTAGTCGAGCGAGAGGCCCAGCAGGTGGTCGAAGGCGCTGGTGCGCAGATCGGCCGCGATGCGCTCGGACACCAGCGCCAGCAACCAGGTGCGCGCCCAGCCCAGCCCCCAGGCCACCAGACCCGCGCCCAGCAGGCCCGAGAGCAGCAAGGCCACGTAGCCGGTGTCGATCTGCTGTCCGTTCTGGAACGGGATCAGCACGTCGTCCATGAGCGGGATGGTCAGGTAGGGCGGCACCAGCGTGGCGGCGGTGGAGGCCAGCGTGAGCAGGAAGCCCGCCAGCAGCTGCCAGCGGTAGGGCCGCGCGAAACGCCACAGGCGCAGCAGCACCCACGTCGACGGAATCTCGGCGAGTTGCCGCGCACAGACTTCGCACTCCTCGCTGTCGGGGTTCAGCAGCGACTGGCACGACGGGCAGCGCTGGCCCGCTTCGGGGGTGGGTGCCGCGCCGCCCTGCAGGCGGCCCATGGCCAGGTCGAACTGGCGCACCAGCCGCAGCGCGGCGGGGTTCTGGGCGAGGGTGAAGCGCCAGCGCGTGCGCAGACCACCGTCGTCCAGCAGGTCCAGCGTGGCGACGCCGGCCAGATCGGTGTGCTGCAGGCGCAGCGCGCTCTGCAGGGGCCAGGCCTGCCGGCTGCCGTGCGCGGGCAGCTGCACCAGTTCGGTCGGGGTGAGCAGCAGTTCACCGGCGGTGAAGCGACCCTGCTCGTCCAGATCGAGGGTCATGCGGGCCAGCACGTCCGGTGGGGGGGTGTCGGCCGAAGACGGGCCGAGGGGGGTGGGACGGGGTGTGGCAGCGGTGGTTTGCATGAACCGGAAATTGTGCGCCAAGTCGCCGGCGTTGCTGGCGTGACATAGAGCCACAATTTGTCGTGCACGGCTCAGTCGCACCGCCTCGGGACAGCGCAGAATGCGGGGGTCGGGTGCATCAAGCACCCGCACCGGGCGGCGCTTGAGGGCGTGCGCCCACCGTTGACAGCCGGGCCCACTGCCCGGCTTTTGTGCGTTCAATCCCGGGTTTTATGGATTCAAACCGTTTTGCGCTGACCGTGCTTCGCCACCGTTTCCTGGGTGGGCCCAACATCTGGACCTACCGTTCCGCGATGGAGGTCTGGCTGGATCTGGGGGCGCTGGAGCAACGCCCCTCCCACACCATCGAGGGCCTGACCGACCGTTTGCTGGTCCTGTTGCCGGGCCTGGCCTCGCACCATTGCGGCGTGGGCGAGCCCGGGGGCTTCCTGCAACGGCTGCGTGAAGGCACCTGGGCCGGCCACGTGCTGGAGCACTGCGTGATCGAGCTGCTCAACCTGTCGGGCATGCCCACCGGCTTCGGCCAGACGCGCAGCACCAGCCAGCCCGGCGTCTACCGCATGGTGTTTCGCGCCCGCAACCGCGCCACCGCCGAGGCGGCCCTGAGCCACGGGCATGCGCTGCTGCAGGCGGCGATGAACAACGAGGCCTTTGACGTGGCGGCGGCGGTGAAGGCCTTGCACGAGGTGGTCGACGCGACCTGGCTGGGCCCCTCCACCGCGGCCATCGTGAACGCGGCCACCGAGCGCGGCATCCCGCACCTGCGCCTGACCGATGGCAACCTCGTGCAACTCGGCCAGGGCGCGCGCCAGCGCCGCATCTGGACCGCAGAGACCGAGCTCACCAGCGCGATCGCCGAGAACATCGCCGGTGACAAGGACCTGACCAAATCGCTGCTGCTGAGCTGCGGCGTGCCGGTGCCCGAGGGCCACATCGTGGCCAACGCGCAAGAGGCCTGGGACGTGGCGCAGGACATCGGGCTGCCGGTGGTGGTCAAACCCAGCGACGCCAACCACGGCCGCGGTGTCTCGCTCGAACTCAGCGAGCAGGCCGACATCGAGCGCGCCTTCGCCATTGCCGATGCCGAAGGCAGCGACGTGATCGTCGAGCGCTACATCCTGGGCGACGAGCACCGCGTGCTGGTGGTGGGCGGGCGCGTGGTGGCGGCCAACCGGGGCGAGAGCCTGTGGGTCACCGGCGACGGCGTGGCCGACGTGAAGACCCTCATCGACCTGCAGCTCAACAGCGACCCGCGCCGTGGCGAGGCCGAAGAGTTTCCGCTGGAGACGATCCGGCTGGAGCGTGAACCGGCCATGGCCCTGCTGCTGGAGCGCCAGGGCCTGGGGCCCGACGCCGTGCCCGCTGTGGATCAGCGCGTGCTGGTGCAGCGCAACGGCAACATGGCCTGCGACTGCACCGACGAGGTCCACCCCGAGGTGGCCTACATGGCGAGTCTGGCGGCACGCGCCGTGGGCCTGGACATTGCCGGCATCGACATGGTCACGCAGGACATCGGCCGCCCGCTGCACGAGGTGGGCGGCGCCATCGTGGAAGTCAATGCCGGCCCCGGGCTGCTCATGCACCTGCGCCCGGCCATCGGCCAGCCCCGCCCGGTGGGTGAAGCCATCGTGGCCCAGCTGTTCGACCCGGGCACACCCATGGCCGGGCGCGTGCCCCTCATCGGCGTGAGCGGCACCCGGGGCACCGCCCTGCTGGCCCGCGCCGCGGCCTTCCTGCTCGACCTGGCCGGAGCCCCGGCGGGCCTCGCATCGAGCGAAGGCATCCACATCGGGCGCCGCCGCATCGAGCGCGCCGGTGCCGACTACTGGGAGCAGTGCCAGCGCCTGCTCATGAACCGCGAGATCCAGGGCCTGGCGGTGGAGACCGCGCCCTCGCTCATCCTCGACCACGGCCTGCCCTACGACCGCTGCCTGGTGGGCGTGGTGACCGACCTGGGCGGCTGGGAAGGCCTGACGCACCACGACATCTTTGACGCCTCGGGCATGCCACGGGTGCTGCGCACCCAGGTCGATGTGGTGCTGGAGCAAGGGGCCTGCGTGCTCAACCTGGACGAGCCCGGCGTGGCCGATCTCGCGCGGCATTGCGACGGGAGCAGCCTGGGGTACGGCGCCGGCCCGGTGCCGGCCGACGTGACGATGCCGCGCACCGTGCGCTGGCAAGACGAGGCGGTGTGCCTCATCGACAACGGCGAGGTGATCGCGCGCGCGCCGCTGACCGGCATGGCCGACCCGGCGACGGCCCACGTTCTGTGCGGTGCCGCGGCAGCCGCCTGGGCCACCGGCATGAGCCCGGTGCTGGTGGCCGCCGGCCTGCAGCGCTTTGACACCCTGCCGCGCGCCTGAAGCACCCCACCCCCGTTTCCCGACCGAACCCCAACCGAATTCCGCCCTCCGCCATGGACATTTCCCGCATCCGTGCCTTGCGTGGTCCCAACCTCTGGACCCGCCAGACCGCCATCGAAGCCATCGTCCACTGCCCACCCGACGAGCGCTCCCTGAGCGCCCTGCCCGGCTTCGAGGCCGCGCTGCGCGCGCGCTTCCCGCAGCTCGGTCGTTGGCCGCGTCCGGCCAGCGACCTCTCACTGGCCAATGTGCTCAAGCTGGTGGCGCTGGCCCTGCAGGCCCAGGCCGGCTGCCCGGTGAGTTTTTCGCGCTGCACCGAAACCGTGGTGCAGGGCACCTACCAGGTGGTGGTCGAGTACACCGAGGAGGCCGTGGGGCGCGAGGCCCTCAAGGCGGCCGAGCAACTCATCGCGGTGGTGCGTGGTCAGCGCGACGAGGCTTTTGATGTGGAGGCCGTCATCGCCCGCCTGCGCGAGATCGACGAAGACGTGCGCCTGGGCCCGTCCACCGGCGCCATCGTCAACGCGGCGGTGGCCCGTGGCATCCCGTACCGCCGCCTCACGCAGGGCTCGCTGGTGCAGCTGGGCTGGGGCGCGCACCAGCGCCGCATCTGGGCCGCCGAGGTCGACACCACCAGCGCGGTGTCCGAAAGCATCGCGCAGGACAAGGACCTCACCAAGAACCTGCTGCGCGCCGCGGGCGTGCCGGTGCCCCTGGGCCGCCCGGTGGACAGCGCCGAAGAAGCCTGGGTCGCAGCGCAATACATCGGCCTGCCGGTGGTGGTGAAGCCGCGCGACGGCAACCAGGGCAAGGGCGTGACGGTGAACATCGTCTCGCGCGACCACCTCGAACTGGCCTACCGCGCGGCCCTCGAACACGGCCAGCCGATGGTGGAGAAGTACCTGCCCGGCAGCGACTACCGACTGCTGGTGGTGGGCGATCGGCTGGTGGCCGCGGCGCGGCGCGATCCGCCGCAGGTGACCGGCGACGGCGTGCACACCGTGGCCCAGCTGGTGGACGCGGTCAACGCCGATCCCCAGCGCGGCGATGGCCACGCCACCTCGCTCACGCGCATGCGCATCGACGACATCGCCCTGGCCCGCCTGCAGATCCAGGGGCACACGCCCGACACCGTGCCGGCCAAGGGTCAGCGCGTGGTGCTGCGCAACAACGCCAACCTCTCCACCGGCGGCACCGCCACCGACGTGACCGACGACGTGCACCCCGAGGTGGCGGCGCGCGCCGTGGCCGCGGCCCGCATGGTGGGGCTGGACGTGTGCGGCGTGGACGTGGTGTGCGAGACCGTGCTCACCCCGCTGGAAGACCAGAGCGGCGGCGTGGTGGAAGTGAACGCCGCCCCCGGCCTGCGCATGCACCTGAGCCCCTCGTACGGCAAGGGCCGCGCCGTGGGTGAAGCCATCGTCGACCACCTGTTTCCGCCCAACCAGAACGGCCGCGTGCCGGTGGTGGCCGTCACCGGCACCAACGGCAAGACCACCACCGCGCGCCTGATCGCGCACCTGCTGCACACCCAGGGCATGCGCGTGGGCATGACCAACACCGACGGCGTGTACGTGAACGGTCGCCAGACCGACAGCGGCGACTGCGCCGGCCCGCGCAGCGCGCGCAATGTGCTCATGCACCCCGAGGTGGACGCGGCGGTGTTCGAGACCGCGCGCGGCGGTGTGCTGCGCGAAGGCCTGGGCTTCGACCGCTGCCAGGTGGCGGTGGTCACCAACATCGGCTCGGGCGACCACCTGGGCCTGAACTACATCACCACGGTGGAAGACATCGCGGTGCTCAAGCGCGTGGTCATCCAGAACGTGGCGCCCACCGGCTACGGTGTGCTCAATGCGGCCGATCCGCACTGCGTGCGCATGGCCGAGGTGTGCACGGGCAAGGTGATCTTCTTCTGCAGCGACAGCAACAACCCGGTGCTGGCCACGCACCGGGCGCAGGGGCGCCGCGCGGTCTGGGTGGAGGGTGACCACATCGTCGCCACCCAGGGCGAACGCCGCCACGAGGTGGCGCTGGCCGACATCCCCATGACCATGAACGGGCGCATCGGCTTCCAGGTGGACAACGCCATGGCGGCGCTGGCCGCGGCCTGGGGCCTGGGCATCCCGTGGGCCCGCATCCGCCAGGGCCTGGCCACGTTCCAGAGCGACGCCGGCAGCGTGCCCGGCCGCTTCAACCTGATGAGCCTGCGCGGCGCCACCGTGATCGCCGACTACGGCCACAACCCGGATGCCATGCGCGCCCTGGTCGCGGCCGCCGATGCCATGCCCGCGCAGCGCCGCCTGGTGGTGATCAGTGGCGCGGGCGACCGGCGCGACGAGGACATCCGCGAGCAGACGCGCATCCTGGGTGCGGCGTTTGACGAGGTGATCCTGTACGAGGACGCCTGCCAGCGCGGCCGCACCGAAGGCGAAGTCACGGAGCTGCTGCGCCAGGGACTCGAAGGCGCCACGCGCACCCGCCGCATCGACACCATCCAGGGCGAGTTCGTGGCCATCGACGCCGCGCTGGATCGTCTGCAACCCGGCGACCTGTGCCTGGTGCTGATCGACCAGGTGGAGGCTTCGCTGCGCTACCTGCGCGAGCGCTGCGAGTCTGCTCCCGCCGCCACGGCCTGAGTCAAGTGGGCGCGGCGATCGGTCGCGCCCGGCCCAGCCGGCCCAGGCGAAGCTCCACCCCGTGGTGGAAGGCCGCGCCGGCCAGGTTGCACGCCAGCCAGGCCACGCCCACCCCGAGCGTCTGCACCCAGGCGTCGGGGCTGGCGTAGCGCGTGAACCAGGCGTTCACCACCAGCGCCACCGGAAAGTTCAGCAGGAACACCCCGTATGAGATGCGGCCCAGGTAGCCCAGCGCGCGGCTGCGTGGCCAGGTGAACAGCCAGCCGCTGCGGTGCGCCCAGGCCAGCGCCAGCGCCACGCCCAGCGCCAGCGCGATGCGGGTGCGCCAGTCCAGGGCGAGCGCCAGGGCGGTGAGCAACACCATGCCCGCCAGCCACGCCGGCGCGCTGCGTCCTGCGTCCGCGCGGCTCACCCAGAAGGCCAGCGCCCCCAGGCCGTAGGCGCCGAAAAAGTAGATCGCCCAGTTGTCCCAGTGGCTGTCGCGGTTGAAGTGAAAGAGCGAGGCGAGCACCACGGCCACCACCAGCAGCGGCACGGCGGCGCCTGACCGCCGACCCAGCCACAGCAGACCAAGCAGCAGCGCGTACAGCTGAACGTCGATGGCCACATACCAGACCCCCGCCGACAGCGAATCCACGCCGAGCAGGCTGTGGATCAACAGGGCATGCGCCACCAGCTGCCACAGCGTGGGTGGCGCGGGCAGCGAGTCGTGCGTCATCCAGTGGCGTGCGATCTCGGTGCACACCATGGCCAGCAGCAGCGCCGCCAGCAGCGGCAGGCTCACCCGCACGAAGCGCTGCCACAACAAGGCCGGCGGGCGCTCGCTGCGCAGGCGCCCGCCGGGCGCCAGGCTGCGCGCGGCCAGGAAGCCCGCCACCACCAGGAAGATCTGCACCGCCATGCGCGCGTGCTGGCTGAACCAGCCCACCAGGCCCGGGGCGAGCTGGTGCGTCCAGTCCGACATGGGGCCGTAGAACGCCAGGTGGTGCAGCACGATGAGCTGTGAACCGACGGCCTTGAGCGCGTCGATGAAGGGCAAACGCTCACCGGTGGACGTGGGGCGGGTGGGGAGGTGCATGGAGGGAAATGGCAGAGGAGATCAGGTCGGCATCATCGCCGCTGCGCGTTCACCCGCGTTCCGCTTTGCACGCCACGCAGAAACGAAGGGCCCGAGAAGGCCGGGGATGGTGCGGCACTTCGAGTCTTCCGTGCGATGTCAGAAGCACACACTGGTCGCTTCTCACCCCCGGCGCAAACCCCATGACCACCCTCGAAAAACGCGGCAGGCGCTTCAGGCCAGTGGAGCGATCGGCGGCATCCGCCCCGCCCCGCCTGAGCCTCGTTGCGGCCGCGGTGATGCTGTGTGGTTCGGGACTGGCGCAGGCCCAGCAGACCATCTCTTCCAGCACGACCTCGACCGTCACCGCCACCGGCGGGGACATCGTGGTCAACGCCGGTGTCACCGTGGGCAGCGGCTCGGGCGTCACCACGCCCATCGTGGTGGACGGCGTCGACGTCGGCAACCTGACCAACCACGGCAACCTGCTCAGCAGCACGAGCGGCGGTACGGGGCTGTATTTCAACAGCACCGCCAGCCTGGCGAACATCGTCAACAACGGACAGTTGAGCAGCAAGGGCGGCATCCAGCTGCGTTCGGCGGCAGTGATCGTCAACAACGGGTCCATCCTGGGCACCGACCGCGGCATCACGGTCCACGCCACCGCCACCGGTTCGAGCATCACCAACAACGCCTACCTCAATGCCTTCACGCAGAGCTTCTCGGCGATTGCGAACCAGGCGGGCAGCACGCTGGTCTCGGTCACCAATGGCGCGGGCGGCCTGATCAGCGGGCTGTACGCGGTGGAGAACAACGGCGTCATCACCACCTTGACCAACCACGGCTCCATGTGGTCCCGGCACTGGGTGCCGCTCGCCGCCATCGGTGGCGGCGGCAGCATCACCACCTTGATCAACCACGGCAGCATTTCTGGCGCCGGCTCGGCGGCGGCCATCGACCAGACCGTGGTCAACCTGGTGAACGCGCAAGGGGGTGGCGCACCCCTGAGCATCACCATCCAGCCCACCAACTATTCCATCGTCATCCAGTCGCCGACGGCCTACGGCAAGTTGTCGGTGCGCAGCGCCAACGGCGCGATGAACTTCGGCATCCACACGGGCTCGTCGGTCACCTCGGGCTACTACTACGGCGCCGTTCTCAGCGGCGTCACGGGCAGCTACCTGGCCAACACCTCGGGCACCTACGGCAGCACCGCCTGGAACCTGAGCCTGGCCTCGGGCAGTGACAACATCTGGAACCTGTGTTTCGGTGGCGGGGCCTGTTCCTACACGCTGTCGAGCGACATCCTGGCGGGGCAGACCTTCGCGTCCTCCGGGTTGGGTACCTCGGTGAACAGCAGCTTCGACGGCGGCACGCTGGAGATGTCCAGCGCCTCCACCGTCGCGGGCGATTTCACCATCAGCGCGAACGACGGCACCATCGACCAGCAGGCCCTGGCCTCGACCTTCTCCGGGAATTTTTCCGATGCGACCGCAGGCGTGGCCGGCAAGCTGATCATCAGCAACAGCGGCACCGCACGCCAGGGCTCGATCACCCTGTCCGGCATCAACACCCACACCGGCGGCATCGAGGTGCAGGCCGGCGCGATGCTGGTGATCTCCGCGCCCTCGGCATTGGGCACCGGCACGTTGGCCCTGGTCGGCTCGGCCACGGTGCCCGCCGCACTGGGCACCACCCAGACCATGACCATCACCAACGCCATCACCGTGGCCGGTGATCCGGTCGTCAACGTGGCCCCCGGCACGACGCTGACCGTGAGCAGCGTCATTGCCGACGGTGCCACGCCGGGCGACATCGAGATCGAGGGCGGCGGCACGCTGCTGCTGACCGCGGCCAACACCTACACCGGCCCGACCCTCATCGACTTCGGATCGACGCTGGCGCTGGCGGGCGCCGGATCGATCACCTCCACGTCGGCCGTGAGCAACAACGGAAGCTTCGACGTTTCCGCCGCCAGCCAGACGGTCAACCTGGGTGGCAGCCTGACCCAATCCCCGACCGGCAACCTGGTCGTGCGCGCCGAGCCCACCAGCTTCCAGCGGATCGACGTGGCCAACACGGCCACGCTCGCCGGTACCCTGACGCTCAACGCCGCCGCCGGCACCTACCGCATGGGCCGCTACACCCTGCTCACCGCCAGCGGCGTGGGCGGCCGGTTCGCCACGCTGTCGACCAACCTGGGCTCGGTCACACCGCTGGGCTACTACCTGAGCTACGGCGCCAACGACGTGTACCTGACCCTGGCGCCCTCCGCAGCCCACACGCTGCACGACGTGGAGGACAACGCCCGGCAGATGGCCACGCTCTACAGCCTGCAAGGGGCGGCGCTGCAGGCCGGCCTCTCGTACGACTGCGGCCGCTACGACCGACGCGGCATGTGCGTGGGCCTCGGTGGCCGCCGCAGCCAGACCCTTGGCAGCCAGGGGCGCCATGTGCAGGCGGCGCAGGTCGTCGTCGCCTACCGCGCGGCCCCCGGCCTGCAGGTCGGCGCATTCGCCGACTGGTCCACCAGCGCGAACCTGTCCGACCAGATCCGCCTGCGCGGCACCAACCCCATGGTCGGCGTGTTTGGTCAGTGGAACCACAACGCCGACGGCAGCGGCTGGGCGGTGCGGGCCTCGGCCGCTTTCTCCGACAACGCGCTGACCATCGGCCGCAGCGGCGGCGATTACAGCGAAGCCGGACAGGGCAGCACGCGCGTCGCCGCCCGGGCCTATCAGCTGATGGCGAGCTACAACCGTGCGCTGACCGGTCAGGTCGCGGTGGCTCCCCATGTCGGCGTGCGCCATGCCCGCATCCGCACCCGCGGCTACACCGAAGCCGTGAGCAGCGATGTCGCCAGTCCGCTGAGCTTCGACGCACAGAGCCAGCGCGCCGTCGTCGCCCTGGTCGGCGTGGGCGTGCGGGCACAGCTGGCCGAACAACTCTCCCTCAGCGCCACGGCCGGTGTTCAACACGACCTGAGCCGATCGATGGGCAACCGCTCGGGCAGCAGCGAGATTCCCGGCCTGGGCAGTTTCAGCGTTGCGATGCCGCACGCGCAGCGGACCCGGCTCACGGCCTCGGCCGGCCTGGCCCACCTGTTCAAGAAGAACGAGCGCCTGGGCCTGAACCTGGTCTGGCAGGAGCAAGCCATCGGCCAAAGCGTGCTCACGGTCTTCACCGGCTACACCCTGGGCTTCTGAGTTCGACGCAACCGCTCAGCCGTCGAGGCTGCTGGCGATCTGCAGCCAGTCCAGCGATCGGTGGTCTCCGGGCACGGTCACGGGCAGGATGCGCCGCGCCAGCCGCAGCCCACGCGCCGAATTGGCGAACCACACCACGGCATGGCGGGTCTGCAGATCGGCCATGACGAATGCGCGGAAACCCGGGTTGTGTCCCCAGTGGAAGCAGCAGCCCTGGTCGGGCTCCAGGCCCCACCCGAGCCCCCACGCAACACCCTGCGTCTGCGGGGCGTCTGGCGTCAGCACAGCGTCCACGCCCTCCCGGGCCGGCACGGCGGGCACGAACCAGCGGCCATGCATCGCCGGCGTGAGGCCATGGCCACACAGCACGGCGCTCACGAAGCGCGCGTAGTCGGTGGCGGTTGTGAGGAGGGACCAGGACGCGGCCGCCGTGGCGGGGCGGCGTTTCGGCACCGGCTCACCGTCCATCTCATGGCCCGTCGCGTGGTTGGATTCGAAGCGCTCGCTCCACTGCAGACTGGAGTCGGCCATGTCGAAGGGCACAAACACCCGTTCGCGGGCCAAGGTTTCCAGCGGCTGGCCCGTCACTTTCTCCATGGCCCGCTGCAACCAGCCGAAGGCACTGCTGCCGTAGCTGAAACGCTCCCCGGGCGGAAAGTGCGTTTTCAGTGGTGTCTGCGCACTCACGATGTTGGGCAGGCCGCTGGTGTGCGTGAGGACATGGATTCCGGTGATTTCGTGTGCTCGCTCATCGCCGGGCACGTACTCGCCACACAGGGCTTGCAGCGGCGCGTCCAGCGCCAGGCGACCCTCGTCGGCGAGCTGCAGCGCGATGAACGCCACGAGCGGTTTGGTGAGGGAAGCCGCCTCGAACACCGTGTGAGGATCGACCGGCCTGGGGTCGTGGGCACCGCGCATGCCCCACGCATGCACCGTGTCAACAGCGCCGCCACGGACGGTGGCCAAAGACATGCCCGGGATCAAGGCTTGCACGCGCGGGTCGCGCAGGACGGCCTGGAGTTCGAGCATGTTCTTGCGCGAGCCCGCGGAGGCGGGGTGGGTGTGTCTCATCGCTTCAGCTCGCCGAGCTTCGATTCGATGTGGCTCCACTCGTCGGCGTCCGGCAGTGGCAGCTTGGTGCGGACGATGGGTTTCCATTCGCGCGCCAGCTCGGCATTCAGGGCCGTGAAGTGCAGCTGATGGCCCGGCACATCCTCTTCGGCATAGATGGCATTGACGGGGCATTCCGGAACGCACACGGCGCAGTCGATGCAGTCGTCGGGGTCGATGACGAGGAAGTTCGGGCCTTCGCGAAAGGCGTCGACCGGGCACACGTCAACGCAGTCGGTGTACTTGCAGCGTATGCACGCTTCGGTGACGACAAAGGTCATGGCGGCTCAGCCGTCCTTGCCGTCGAGGCGGGTCGCGACCAGCCAGGGCGCAAAGACAAACAGATACAGGGCGAATGCGATGCCCCAGGCCAGGGCCGCAGCCACCAGCCAGATGGCGAGGTGCTGCGGCGCCAGCAACGGCAGCAGCACCCGGGCCACGGCAGCGCCGGCCACCAGCAGGTAGGCGGCGACCTCAAGACGCGAAACCTGCAGCGGCCGCCCGGTGTGACCGCGCGCGGTGCGGGTGATCATGCCGATGATGAGCCCGCCGGTGGCACCCACCGCCAGCGCGTGAATGCCGGACGAAATGCCCACCACGCCGAGCTGCGACAGCGCGAGCAGCACAAGGCCGACGGGCAACCAGGCATAGGCGAGGTGCAACACCCACAGGATAGGGCGTGATCGCGTGCGAAGCGGTTTCCAACACCACAGGCGAAGCACATGCAGCAAAGCCGCTGCACCGAGCGCCGTGGCGCTGAAGATGTTGGCCGGAGCCAGCACCCACAAGGCCAGCGCGATGGCCGTGGTGCCGAGTGTGGCCTGCTCCAGCCCAGGAGGCACCTTCAACCTCACGCCGGGCAACGCCGACTGGGTGAACGCCGGGATCACCCGCCCGGCGATCACGCACTCGATCATCACGATCAGCGCCAGCCCCGCATGCAGGGCACGGACCGGTTCGATGTCGAGGACCCCGCTCACCGCTCCGTGAAACGCAGCATTGGCCAGAGCGAGCAGCAACAGGATGGCGCCCAATGGCAAGTTTCGCCCGCCGCCCGCACGCAGGAGCACCGCGATGAAGATGCCGGCCACCAGCGGCAACAGCAGCAAGTCCAGCAACGCGTAGACCACATACGGTGCAAAAACGGCCGCGAGCCGGGCGGCCAGCCACAGCGCGGCGAGAGCGGCCAGCACGGCACCGCGCGGCGTGTCCAGGCCGGTCCATGCCTTGCCCGCCGTCAGCAGAAAACCCACGATCACGGCCACCGTGAAGCCGAACAACATTTCGTGGGCGTGCCAGAGCACGGGCGAGACCGTCAGGTTCAAGGAAACCTGCCCCAGCAGGAGCGCGATCCACAGCGGGATGGCCAGCATGCCGTAGGCGGCGGCGCCCAGGTAAAACGGACGGAAACCGAGCCGCAGCAGTGGCCACCCCTGGGGCGATGGCACGGGAGTGGCCGCATGGACTGCGAGCATGGCGGGTGGCGTTGTCATGGGAGGCACAAGGCTCCTGGGCGATGGATATCCCAGGAGCGGGATAAACATTCATTTTGAATGCATCTTAAAGACATCCGGTGACGGTCGTCAAGCCCGATCGGCCTGAAGCGGGTTGCCCGCGGTTGGATCGGCGGGTGGATCGATCGTGATCTCTGCCCGCTGGCGCGGGAGAAAGTGGACGTATTCGCGCTGCATGAAATCGAGAAGGCCTTCGCGCACCTCGCAGCGCAGGTCCCAGCTCGCTGAAGCCGACGCCGATGTCACCAGGCAACGCAGCTGCATCGCATGCGGGCCGGCTTCCGTCACCTGGATCATGGCCAGGCGCTTGTCCCAATGCACCGACGCTTCGCAAAGCCGTTGCAGCTCGGTTCGCAGCGGTGCCAAGGGCATGCGGTAGTCCACCCACAGGAACACCGTTCCGATGAGCTCCGAGCTGCTTCGCGTCCAGTTCTGGAACGGCTTCTCGATCCAGTATTGCAGGGGCACGATGAGGCGGCGCTGGTCCCAGATTCGAACCACCACATAGGTGCCCGTGATCTCTTCGATCACCCCCCATTCGTTTTCGACAATGACCACATCGTCCAGGCGAATGGGTTGGCTCAGTCCGATCTGCAGCCCGGCGATCAGATTGCCCAGCACAGGGCGTGCCGCAAAGCCGGCCACGATACCGACCACCCCGGCCGAGGCCAGCAGACTCGCGCCGATCTGACGCGCCGCGGGAATGGTCATCAACATCAAGGCCAGCCCGATCAGCACCACCAGGCCTTGAAGCGAGCGCGCCAGCACGCGCGTCTGCGTCTGGATCCGGCGAGCCTCCAGGTTGTTCGCCACACCCGTCGGATTGGCGGCAATCACGCCTTGTGCCAGGCCCCGGATGGCGTTGGACACCATCCATGTCAGGCTCGCGATCAACAGCAAGGCCATCAGACGCTGAACACCCGCAAGCCCCGGAGCGTCTTGTGGCGCACCTTGCAACACCAGGTTGACGAACAGCATCGGCAACAACCATGACGCGGGTGCGCGGATGCCGGATGCCACGCTGGCGGCAATGGGCGCCCCCCGTGTGGCGCGGCGCACGACGCGCTCGCCCAACCTGAAAATGAGACTGGCGGCGAGCACGCCCACCAACATGCTGCCCAGCATGGGCAGCCAGGTCACGAGCGCGGGTGGAAACCAGTGGGGGTAGTCCATGCGGCAGCGTAACGCATGCACAGGCGGGCGTGAGCGGCCGCCCCCGGAAACGCCCGCTCAGCCAACGTCGGGCGCGAGTTCGTGGACGGCCTGGTAGTGGGTGAGAAACACCCGACCGCTCAGGCCGTGCAGGAATTCCGTGTTCTTCAAACGGTCCATCACCGGCCCCTTGACCTCGGACAGGTGCAGACGCAGGCCGGCGCCGCGCAAACGCAGGTCGATGGCTTCCAGACTCTCCAGAGCGCTGGCATCGATGTCGTTGATGGCCGAACACTGCAGCACCACGTGCTCCAGGCCGGGGCGGTGGGCCACGGCGTTGTTGATGCGGTCTTCCAGCGCGCGCGAGTTGGCGAAGTACAGGCTTTCGTCGACCCGCAGGCTCAGCACCCGCGGACTCACCAGCACGGCATGGCGCTGCACGTTGCGGAAATGTTCGGTGCCCGCGACCAGGCCCACCTCGGCCATGTGCGGGCGGCTCGTGCGGTAGAGGTACAGCGCCAGCGAAACGCCAACGCCCACGACCAGGCCCGTCTCCACCCCGACCGTGAGCGTGGCCACCAGCGTGGCCAGAACCGCCAGGAAGTCCGATTTGGCGTAGTTCCAGGTTTTGCGCAGGATGCTGAAGTCCACCAGCGACAGCACCGCCACCACGATGGTGGCGGCCAGCGTGGCCTGCGGCAGGTAGAACAGCGCGGGCGTGAGGAACAGCGAGGCCAGCGTGATGCCGGCGGCGGTGAACACGCCGGCCGCCGGGGTCTGGGCACCGGCGTCGAAATTGACCACCGAGCGCGCGAAGCCCCCGGTCACCGGGAAGCCGCCGGTGAACGCGGCCGAGAGGTTGCTCGACCCGAGCGCCACGAGTTCCTGGTCGGGTTCGATGCGCTGGCGCCGCTTGGCGGCCAGGGTCTGCCCGACCGACACCGACTCGACAAATCCGACCACGCTGATGAGCAGCGCCGGCACCAGCAGTTGCTGCCACAGGCCCAGGTCCCACAAGGGCAGCGTGAACGGCGGCAGGCCCTGGGGCACGGCACCCACGATCTTCACGCCCTGCGCCTGCCAGTCCAGGCCCCAGGTGAGCAGCGTGGTCACCGCGATCGCCGCCACCGGTCCGGTCTTGGCCAGCATGTCGGCCGCTCGCGGCTGCATGCCGACCCGCTGCAACAGCGGCTTGAGGCCGCTGCGCACCCAGAACAGGAAGGCGACCGTGGCCGCGCCGATGACGAGGGTGAGTGCGTGCACCTGACCGAGCTGCGACAGCAGCGACAGGCTCAGATCGACGAAGTTGTGCCCTTCGGCTTTCACCCCCATCAAGGTCTTGAGCTGGCTGGCCGCGATCAGCAGACCCGAGGCCGAGATGAAACCCGAGATCACCGGGTGGCTCAGGAAGTTGGCGAGGAAGCCCAGGCGCAGCAGCCCCATGGCCAGCAGCAGCAGGCCCGAGAGAAAGGCCAGCGTGATGGCCACCGCCCAGTACTCGGGCGTGCCCGCCACCGCGTGCTGGCCAATGGCCGCGGCCGTCATGAGAGACACCACCGCCACCGGCCCCACGGCCAGCACGCGGCTGGTGCCGAACACCGCGTAGAGCAGCAGCGGCGCCACGCTCGCGTACAGGCCCACCTCGGGGGGCAGACCCGCGAGCATGGCGTAGGCCAGGCTCTGGGGGATCAACATGATGGTGACGATCAGCGCCGCCACGCCATCGCTGACGAGCGTCTCGCGGTTGTACGCGCGACCCCAGTGCAGCACGGGCAGGGAAGGCAACAGCTGACGCCAGTAGGACGATGGATTCATGCTTGGGGGGTGTTCAGGCAGCGGGCGTCACAGGGACGAAGTTTGCGGGGGCGGGGCCACGCCGCTCAGGTTGAAACCGGCCTGGGCCGCGCGTTGCACGAGCTCGGGCCAGGGTTGCGAACCCGCTTGCGACAGCGCCCACAGCGTCGCCGACCGCATGCCGCTGCGGCAGTACGCGAGCGCGGGCGTGGGCAGCTGGTTGAGCAAAGCGGCGAACGCCTGACCGTCTGCAGGGGTGACCCGACCCGAGACCACCGGCAGGTAGGCCAGCGCCAGGCCCGCCTGGCTGGCCGCAGCCGCCAGATCGAGGTGGCTGGACTGGCCCGGGCTCTCGCCGTCCGGCCGGTTGCAGATGACGGACTTGAAGCCGGCGCGCGCAATCCCCGGGAGGTCGGCGGGAGAAACCTGCCCCGCGACCGACAGCTCGTCCGACAGGGGGATCACGTTCAACGGCCCCATGTCAGGCTCCCACGCGCTGGCGCAAGCCGGTGCGCTCGGCGATCTCGAAGATCACCATGCCGACGACCATGGCCGCCACGAACACCGCGGCCTTCACCTCGCCGGAGGCCATGGACACGATGCCCGGGCCCGGGCAGAAACCCGCCAGGCCCCAGCCCGCGCCAAAGGTCAGGCCGCCGATCACCAGGCGCTTGTCGATCTGGCTCGACTTGGGCAGGTGCAGCGCTCCCCCCAGGAAGTTGGTGGTGCGCTTCCTGGCCAGCGCGAAGGCAAAGAAGCCCACGGCGATGGCGCCGCCCATGACAAAGGCGAGCGACGGGTCCCAGGTGCCGAACAGGTCCAGGAAACCGAGCACCTTGGCCGGGTCGGTCATGCCGGAGAGCAGCAGGCCCAGGCCAAACAGCAGGCCCACGAAGAATTCGGTGATGCGGTGCATGTGTGTGCTCCTTACAGAACGTGGCGAACCACGAAGACCATGACGAAACCCGCGCCCATGAAGGCGAGCGTGGCAACGAGTGACCGGGGCGACAGGCGCGAGAGCCCGCACACGCCGTGGCCGCTGGTGCAACCGGAGCCGTAGCGCGTGCCCAGGCCCACCAGCAAGCCGGCGACCACGATGGTGGCGAAGCCCGCGTCAATGCGCGGTGCCTGCGCGAAGCCTTCGGGCGCCAGCAGGCCGTACACCAATGGCGCGGCCAGCATGCCCAGCAGGAACGCGATGCGCCAGCCGGCGTCGCCCATCTTCGGGGGCAACAGGCCACCCAGAATGCCGCTGATGCCCAGCACGCGGCCGTTCACCAGAATGAAAAATGCCGAGGCCACGCCCAGCAAGATGCCGCCGGACAACGAAGCCCACGGCGTGAAATTGACCCAATCAATCGTCATGACTCACTCCTTTTCACAGACACAAAATTGTTCGTAGAGCACCTGCATCACGGCCAGCGCCTTCGGGCTGGTCAGCGCGTAGTGGATGTTCTTGCCCTCGCGGCGCGTGCTCACCAGGTCCTCGTCGCGCAGCACGGTGAGCTGCTGAGACAAGGTGGGTTGCACGATGCCGAGCAGCTCTTCAAGCTCCCCCACGCGGCGCTCACCCTGAGAGAGCTGACACAGGATCAACAGCCGATCCGGGTTGGCCAGCACCTTCATCAGGCGGCAGGCCCGGCCTGCGGCCGACTGCATTTCTTCCAGGTCCATCAGGACGCTTTTCATCGATGTTTCCTTCCAGTTCATTGAGGCTGCTCAGCGCTGCCTCGAAGCATGGTGAGAATATATTGACAAACATTCTATTTGTCAATATATTGTTGTCAGCTTATTTAAAGGAGTCCTCCATGACATCTCTTTCGACCACCCCCGCCCAACCCCAGGTCCATGGCATGTTCGATCCCGCCACCTGGACCGTGACCTATGTGGTCCACAACGGCCCGGGCAGCGACTGCGCGATCATCGATTCGGTGCTCGACTACGACCCCAAATCGGGCCGCACGCAGCACGCATCGGCCGACAAGGTGATCGAGTACGTGCGCGCCAACGACCTGCACGTGCAATGGATCCTGGAGACCCACGCCCATGCCGACCACCTCTCGGCCGCGCCCTATCTGCGGGCCCAACTGGGCGGAAAGATCGGCATTGGCGGCAACATCACCCGCGTGCAGAAGGTGTTCAAGGGCGTGTTCAACCTGGAGCCCGAGTTCAAGCTCGACGGCTCGCAGTTCGACCACCTGTTCCAGGAAGGTGAAGCCATCCCGTTGGGCGCCCTCGCTGGTGAGGTGATGTACGTGCCCGGCCACACGCCGGCCTGCGCGGCCTACCGCTTCGGCGACGCGGTGTTCGTGGGCGACACACTGTTCATGCCCGACGTGGGCACCGCGCGCTGCGACTTCCCCGGCGGCGATGCCCACGCGCTCTACGCCTCCACCCGCAAGCTGCTGAGCCTGCCGCCGGAAACGCGCCTCTTCATGTGCCACGACTACCCGCCCAACGACCGCCCGGTGGCCTTCGAGACCACGGTGGCCGAGCAGCGTGCGAAGAACATCCACGTGCACGATGGCGTGAGCGAAGACGAGTTCGTGGCCATGCGCACGCAGCGCGACGCCACCCTGGAGATGCCGACGCTGATCCTGCCCTCGGTCCAGGTCAACATCCGCGCGGGCGAACTGCCACCCAAGGAAGACAACGGTGTGGCCTACCTGAAGATCCCGCTCAACGCGCTCTGATCCTCCAACCTCACTCGCCCAGGGCAGCACCATGACCACCGTTTCCGTATCGCTCCAGCAGCAAGCCGACTACCGCTTCGAGATCAACTTCGGCGAGAACATCCCGAGGCTGATCGCCGACGAGCCAGCACCGCTGGGCAAAGGCGAAGGCCCTGCCCCTGCACAGTTGCTGGCCGCCGCGGTGGGCAACTGCCTGAGCGACTCGCTGCTGTTCGCGCTGCGCAAGTTCAAGCAGGCGCCGGAGCCGCTGCGGTGTGAGGTGCGGGCCGAGACGGGCCGCAACCCGGAAGGCCGGCTGCGGATCCTGGGCATCCACGCCACCATCACCCTCGGGGTGGCGGCGAGTTCGCTCGAGCACCTGGACCGCGCACTGGCGCAATTCGAAGAGTTCTGTACGGTCACGCAAAGTGTGCGCCAGGCCGTGCCCGTGCGGGTCACCGTTGTCGACGCCCATGGCCTGACGTTGCGGGATCAGACCTGACCCGGTCCATCCCCGCATCGAGAAATCAAGGTCTTGCAAGACCTTGAAGCTGAGGCGAACGGGTCCTCACGAACCGTTGCGGCCATTCCGCCCGCGCGGGCGCCGCAGGCACCTCGGGACTTTCCTGATTCCATCCAGTGGAATTGAAGGGATCCCAAACCGGATGCGGCGGCCTAAGCTACCGACTCGGCCACCAAGGCGCCAAAGAGCGCTCGCTGGACTCGAGCTCCCATCCATTTCCTTCCAGGAGACAACACATGAAAGCGTTCCCCATTTCCCTGCGCCTGCTTGCCGGTGGCTTGTGTCTGAGTCTGGCCGCCATGGCGGGCGCGGCGCGCGCCGAGTTTCCCGAGCGCGCGGTGCGCATCATCGTGCCGTTCGCACCCGGCGGCGGCACCGACCTCATTGCACGCACGCTCGGACTGGGCATGGCCAAGGAACTGGGCCAGCCAGTGGTCATCGAGAACAAGCCTGGCGCCGGCACCGTGATCGGTACCGATATCGCGGCCAAGAGCCCGCCAGACGGGTACACCCTGGTGCTTGCGACCCTGGCACACGCGGTGAACCCGAGCCTGATTGCCAAGCTGCCGTACGCCAACGAGACCGCCTTCGCCGCGGTGAGCCTGGTGGGTCGCGGACCCAACGTGCTGGTGGTGCGCCCCGACAGTCCCTACAAAACGGTCAAGGACATTGTGGATGCGGTCAAGAGTGGCAAAAAGCTCACGTACGCATCGCAGGGCAATGGCACCTCGGCTCACCTGGCCGGCGAGATGTTCACCAACCTGACCAAGATCGAGTTGCTGCACATTCCCTACCGAGGTGCCGGCCCGGCCATGACCGACCTGCGCGGCGGTCAGGTGGATCTGTTCTTCGGCACCGCGGCCGCCGTGTCCTCGTTCATCGACCAGGGCACGCTGCGCGCCATCGCTGTCACCACGCCCGAGCCGTCGCCCGCCTTCAAAGGTGTTCCGACCGTGGCCGCCACCGTGCCCGGCTATGCCGTGGAAAGCTGGTACGGCTTCTTTGTGCCGGCCGGCACGCCTGCTCCTGTGATCGCCAAGCTCAATGCTTCGATCAAGAAGGCTGCGCAAAGTCCTGAATTCGTGCAGAAGGTGGAGCAGGAAGGCCTGGTCATCACCGCCTCCGACCCCGCCGAGTTCGACCGCTACGTGAAAGCCGAAGAGGCCCGCTGGCGCAAGGTGGTCAAGGAAAACAACCTGAAAACCAACTGAACGTTGTTGCATCACCATGGACTACACACTGATCGAGCTTCAGGTGAGCGAGCGCATTGCGACCCTCACGCTCAACCGCCCCGACAAGCGCAATGCCATGAGCGATGACATGCGTTCGGAGTTCATCGATGCGCTGGAATCGGTGACCGCCGACAAGGCGATCCGTGCACTGGTGCTGACCGGCGCCGGCAAGGGATTCTGCGCGGGGGGCGACATCTCGGGGATGCAAAAACGGATGAACGCACCGGCCGGCGAAGTGGGTTTCAACGGCTGGCACCGCCAGCAGCGTGTGCACACCGCACAGGCCCTGCTGCACACCTGCCCCAAGCCGGTGATCGCCGCCGTCAATGGCGCGGCCTCGGGCCTGGGCGCCGACACGGCACTGGCCTGCGACTTCATCATCGCCAGCGAGTGGGCGAGCTTTGCGTGGTCGTATGTGCTGCGCGGCATCATCCCCGACGGCGGCGGCATGTACTTCCTGCCACGCCGCGTGGGTCTGGCCAGGGCCAAGGAACTCATCTTCACCGGCCGGCGGGTCTTGGTGGACGAGGCCGTGTCGCTGGGCATCGTGGACCGCAAGACCAGCGCCGACACGCTCGTGGCCGACGCACAGGCCTGGGCATCCGAGCTGAGCCAATCGTCCGGCACCGCCCTGGCCCTGACCAAGACCATCCTCAACCAGAGCTTCGAGCTGAGCTCGCACGACGTGTTCGCGCAGGGCAGCCAGGCCCAGGGCATCTGCTACACCAGCAGCGAGCACCGCGCTTCGGTGGAGGCCTTCCTGGCCCAGGCCGCGAGCAAGGGGTGAGCACCATGAATGCCATCGACCGCTTGCTCCAGCCACGCAGCGTTGCCATCATCGGCGCCTCGGCCGACCCCGGCAAAACCGCCGGCCGTCCGGTGGCCTACCTGCAGAAGCACGGCTTCTCGGGCCGCATCATGCCGGTGAACCCGAAGGCCGACCGCATCGGCAAGCTGCCGTGCTACGCGGACATCGCCTCGCTGCCGGAAACGCCCGATGTCGCCATCGTGCTGCTGGGCGCCGAGCGTGCCCACCTCGCGGTCAAGGAGCTCTCGGCGCGCGGCTGTGCGGCGGCCATCGTGCTGGCCAGCGGCTACACGGAAACCGGCGAAGAGGGCGCGCGGCGCCAGAAGCAGCTGATCGAAGCGGCTGGCCCGATGCGCATCCTCGGCCCCAACACCATCGGCCTGGTGAACCTGACCGACAGGATCGTGCTCTCGGCCACCGGCGCGCTGGAGATGGACGAGTTCCCGGTGGGCGGCATCGGCGTGGTCTCGCAAAGCGGCGGCATCCTGGGCTCGTTGCTCTCGCGCGCTGCGGCACGCGGCATCGGCCTGAGCAAGCTCATCTCCACCAGCAACGAGGTGGACCTGGAGCTGGCCGACTTCATCGACCACCTGGCCGATGACCCGGCCACCCAGGTGATCGCGCTGTACGTCGAGACGGTGCGCGACCCCGCCAGATTCCGCGCGGCCTGCCTCAAGGCCGCACGCGCGGGCAAGCCGGTGGTGGCCTTCAAGATCGGCCGCTCGGAAGCGGGCGCGCAGGCCGCCGTGTCGCACACCGGTGCCATGGCCGGCGCGGACCGCATGTACGACGCGCTCTTCAGGCAAGTGGGCGTGATTCGCGCGCAGACCTTCAACGACCTGCTGGACATCCCCGTGGCCCTGGCCACCGGACGCCACCTGCGGGGCCAGCGCGTGGCCATCCTCACCAGCACCGGTGGTGCGGGCACGCTGGTGTCCGACGACCTCGGTGTGGCGGGATTCGAGACGCCCGCCCCCGACGAGGCCACCGCCGCCGCACTGCGCGCGCTGCAGACCGGCAGCGAAGCCGTGCTGGACCGCAACCCGATCGACGTGACCCTGGCCGGCCTGCGACCCGACTTGCTGCGTGGCGCGATCCGCGCCCTGCTGGCCAGCCCGAGCTACGACGCGCTCGTGATCATCGTGGGCTCGTCCAGCCTGGCCATGCCCGAGTTGATGGTCAACGCCATCCGCGACTGCCTGCCCGATTCCGACAAACCCATCATGGCCTACGTGAGTCCGCACGCGCCCGAGGTGGGCGCCCTGCTCACGCGCCACGGCGTGCCCGCGTTCACCGGGGCGGAAAACTGCACCGCCGCGCTGGACGCGATGCACCGGGTGGGCGCCTTCGTGGCGCCCGTCGATGAGCCCGCCGCGCCGGCGGCCGTGGTGGTCGGAGACCTGCCCTCGGGATCGCTGGATGAAGCGCAGGCCAAGCAGCTGTTCGCGCGCTTCAACGTGCCTTGCGCGGCCGAGCGCATCGTGTCCACACCCACCGAAGCCGAAGCCGCCGCGCGCGAGCTCGGTGGCCGCGTGGTGCTCAAGATCCTGTCGTCACAGATCACGCACAAGAGCGATGTGGGCGGCGTGGCCGTCGGTCTCACGGCCGAGACGGTGGGCGCTCGCCTGACGACCATGACCGACGACGTGCAGGCCAGGGCCGGCGTTCGCCCGGCGCGTTTCCTGGTGCAGGAAATGGTGGGTGGTGGCACGGAGTTGATCCTGGGCATGCACCGCGATGCGCTGGGCACGGCCGTGATGCTGGGCATGGGCGGCGTGACCGCCGAACTGTTCAAGGACACGACGCTGCGCCTGCTGCCGCAGGACGCGCAGGGCCTCACCGGTCTGAGCCGCGCCGACGCGCTGTCCATGGCGAAGGAGCTCAAGACCTGGCCGCTGCTGGACGGCTTCCGTGGCCGGCCCAAGGCCGATGTGGACGCCCTGGTGGATGCCATCGTCGCGTTCTCGCGCATGACCGCCCAGCTGGGTGATCGCCTGGTCGAGGCGGAGATCAACCCCGTGTTCGTGCGTGCGCAGGGAGAAGGTGTCAGCGCTGCCGACGGCGTGGTCGTGCTCGCCTGAGAGCACGCTCATGACCGCACGCGTGCATCTGGAGCGTGACGGCACCATCGCCGTCATCGTGATCGACAACCCGCCCATCAACGCCGGCTCGACGGCGGTCCGGCAAGGCCTGATGGCCGCCATCGAGACACTGCGCACCGACGACACGCTCCAGGGCGCGGTGCTCATCGGAGCAGGCAACACCTTCATCGCCGGCTCCGACCTGCGCGAGTTCGATCAACCCCTGAGCGAGCCGCAGCTGCCGGCCGTGATCGCCGCCATCGAGTCCTGCGCCAAACCGGTGGTGGCGGCATTGCATGGCGCCGCGCTCGGTGGCGGCTTCGAACTGGCGCTGGGCTGCGACGCCCGCGTGGCCGCGCCCCACACCATGGTGGGCCTGCCCGAGGTGACGCTGGGCATCATCCCTGGCGCTGGGGGCACGCAGCGCCTGCCTCGCGTGGTGGGCATTGCGCGCGCCATCCGCATGATCTGCGCCGGTGAGCGCATGCGCGCCCAGGCAGCGCTGGAAGCCGGGCTGGTGGACGAGATCGCCAGCGGCGATCTGCGCGCCACTGCCGTGGCCCACGCACAGCGTCTCGCCGGGCGCAAGCAGCGCCTGCGCGACCGCGCCGTGCCCACCGCCGACGATGCGTCGGTGGCCCAAGCCAGTGCGGCCGCGCTCAAGGCCGGCCAACGCCGGCCCGCGGTTCAGGCGGCCATCGACGCCATCACGGCCACGGCCCGCGTCAACATCGACGACGGTTTGGCCGACGAACGCGCGCTGTTCCAGCAACTGCGCGTTTCACGCGAAGCGTCCGCCCTTCGCCACCAGTTCTTTGCCGAGCGCGACAGCGCCAGACACCCTTCGCTGGACGGCGCTGTGCCGCACGCGGTGGAGCGCGTGGCCGTGATCGGCGCCGGCACCATGGGCTCGGGCATCGCCATCGCAGCGCTGGAAGCGGGGTACCCGTTGCTGTTGCTGGAGCAGGATGCCGCAGCGCTCGAACGCGGCGCGGCGCGCATTCACGCGCACCTGGCTTCGCGCGTGCAAGGCGGCAAGCTCAGCGCCACCGAGGCGGCTGCCTGCGAGGGCCGTCTGCAGACCAGCCTGGACTGGGGCGATCTGGCCCGGGCCGACCTGGTCATCGAAGCGGTGTTCGAAGCACTGGGCGTGAAACAGCAGGTGTTCCAGCGCATCGACGCCGTGGCGCGCCCGGGCGCGGTGCTGGCCTCCAACACCTCCTACCTCGATCTGGACGCCATCGCCGCGGCCACCTCGCGCCCGCAGGACGTGATCGGCCTGCACTTCTTCAGCCCGGCCAACGTGATGCGGCTGATGGAAGTGGTGCGCGGCAAGGCCAGCGCGCCCGATGCGCTGGCCACCGGTCTGGCGGTGGGCAAGCGCCTGAAAAAGCGGCCCGTGCTCACCGGCAATGCCTTCGGCTTCATCGGCAACCGCCTGTACGCAGCCTACCGCCGCCAGTGCGAATTCATGGTCGAGGAAGGTGCCTGGCCCGAGCAGGTGGACGCCGCCCTGCAGGCCTTCGGGTTGGCCATGGGGCCGTTCGCGGTGGCCGACCTCTCCGGGCTGGACATCGCCTGGCGCATGCGCCAGGCACAGGCCGCCACGCGCGACCCGCAGGCACGCTACGTGCACATCCCCGATCGTCTCTGCGAGGCCGGGCGCCTCGGCCGCAAGACCGGTGCCGGCTACTACCGATACACCGAAGGTGCCCAAGGCCCGCAGGTCGACGAAGCCGTGCACCAGGTCATCCGGCAGTGCCGGCTTGAGGCAGCAGTGACGCCCCGACACCTCGGCGATGACGAGATCGTGCGCCGCGCCCTGCTGGCCATCGTCAACGAGGCCGCACGGCTGCTGGCCGAGGGCGTGGCCGAGCGCGCGACCGATGTGGACGTGGTGCTGGTGAACGGCTATGGATTCCCGCGCTGGGAAGGCGGCCCGGTGTTCTGGGCACGCGAGCGCGGTGCCGTCGCGCTGCAGCAAGACTTCGCCAGGCTGGCCCGGCTGAGCGGCCCCGGCTTCGTGGCTGCCAGCCCCGACGATCTGCACCGCCTGCTGGCCACCGGGAACTGACCCATGCACGCCACCGAAACCTTTGCACGCTTTGCGGTGCGCCTTGCCAACACACCGCTGCCACCCGAGGTGGCCCACCACGCACAGCGCGCGGTGATCGACTGGTACGCCTCCCTCTACCCGGGTCTGGACACACCATCGGTGCAGGTGCTCACCCAGGCACTGGCCGACGACCTCGACCGCGGCCCGGCACGCCTGGTGCGCGGCCGCGCCGCCACGGCACGCGCAGCCGCCCTGATCCAGGGCACGGCAGCACACGCCGCCGAGGTGGACGACAGCTTCCGCGACGCCATGTACCACCCGGGTGCCGCCACCATCGCGGCCGCCCTGGCCATGGCGCAGGCCGTGGGCGCCAGCGGCCCCGACTTCCTGCGCGCGGTGGTGATGGGCTACGAGATCTCCACCCGCATCGGCGTGGTGATGGGCCGGCCGCACTACAAGTACTGGCACAACACCGGCACCATGGGCAGCTTCGGTGCCGCCGCGGCTGCAGCCAGCCTGCTCCAGCTGGACGAGCCCGCATTCGCGCACGCGCTGGCCATCGCCGCCACCTTCACGGCCGGGCTGCAACAGGCCTTTCGCCTGGAGAGCATGGCCAAACCGCTGCACGCGGGCCGCGCGGCCGAGGCCGGGGTGCTGGCGGCCCAGCTGGCCGCCGGCGGCATGCGCAGTTCGCTCGACGTGCTCGAAGGGGAAGCGGGTCTGGGCCAAGCGATGAGCACCGGGCCGGACTGGTCCGCCGTGGGCGCCACGCTGGGGACGGATTTCCACATCACCCGCCTCACGTTCAAGAACCACATCGGCTGCGGCCACACCTTCGCCGCCATCGACGGCGCGCTGGCATTGCAGCGCCTGCACGGATTCACCCACGCCGACATCGAGCGCGTGGACCTGGGCGTGTACCAGCCCACGCTGGACATCGCGCCCCACGTCGATCCACACAGTGCCGACCAGGCGCGCTTCAGCCTGCACTACATGGTGGCCACGGCACTGGTGCACGGCAGCGTGCGCCTCGCGGCATTCGAACCCGAGCGCCTGAACGACCCGGCGACGCGTGCGCTGATGCGACGCATCACCAAGGCGCTGGACCCCGAGGTGGAGGCCGCCTTCCCTGGCCGCCGGGGTGCACGCGTGGTGGTGACGCTGCGCGACGGCCGCGGCCTCACCCATCTGCAGCCGGACCGCAAAGGCGACCCCGAGCTGCCGCTGTCCGATGCCGATCTCGAAGGCAAGTTGATGGAGCTGGCCACGCCGGTGATCGGCGAAGCCCAGTCGCGCGCGCTGCTCGCCCGCATCTGGCAACTGCACCACAGCGCCGAGCTTCCCTGAACGGAGACCCCATGACTCACGCCTTCATCTGCGACGCCGTTCGCACGCCCTTCGGCCGCTACGGTGGCGCCCTCTCCAGCGTGCGCGCCGACGACCTGGGCGCGGTGCCGCTCAGGGCCCTGCTGCAACGCCATGCGCGACTCGACTGGGAAGCCGTGGCCGACGTGATCTACGGCTGCGCCAACCAGGCCGGTGAAGACAACCGCAACGTGGCGCGCATGAGCGCCCTGCTCGCCGGGCTGCCGGTCGCGCTGCCGGGCTCCACCGTGAACCGGCTCTGTGGTTCGGGCCTGGACGCCCTGGGCACCGCCGCGCGCGCCATCAGGAGCGGTGACGCCGAGCTGATGATCGCCGGCGGCGTGGAGAGCATGAGCCGCGCGCCCTTCGTGATGCCCAAGGCGATGGCGGCCTTCTCGCGCGCCAACAGCGTGGAAGACACCACCATCGGCTGGCGTTTCGTCAACCCGCTGATGAAGGCGCAGCACGGCGTGGACTCCATGCCGGAGACGGCCGAGAACGTGGCCGCCGAATTCGGCATCTCGCGTGCCGACCAGGACCGCATGGCCCTGGCCTCACAAACCAGGGCCCTGGCTGCGCAACAGGCTGGCGTGTTCGACACCGAGATCGTGCCGGTGCGCATCGTGCAGAAGAAGGGCGACGACCTCGTCGTGGATCGCGACGAGCATCCCCGCGCGACCACGCTGGAGGCGCTGGCCAGGCTCAAGGGCGTGGTGCGGCCCGATGGCTCGGTGACCGCGGGCAACGCCTCGGGCGTGAACGACGGCGCGGTCGCGCTGTTGCTGGCCAGCGAGGCCGCTGCCGCCCGCCACGGCCTGGTGCCCCGCGCCCGTGTGGTGGGCATGGCCACCGCCGGCGTGCCGCCCCGCATCATGGGCATGGGCCCGGCGCCGGCCACGCGCAAGGTACTGGCGCTCACCGGTCTCACGCTGGTGCAGATGGACGTGATCGAACTCAACGAAGCCTTCGCCGCACAGGGCCTGGCCGTGCTGCGCGACCTGGGACTGACCGATGACGACGCCCGCGTGAACCCCAACGGCGGCGCCATCGCGTTGGGTCACCCCCTGGGCGCGTCGGGCGCACGCCTGGCCACCACCGCCACCAACCAGTTGCACCGCACGGGTGGGCGATACGCGCTGTGCACCATGTGCATCGGCGTGGGCCAGGGCATCGCGGTGGTGCTGGAACGCGTTTGATGCGGTCCGGGGCAGCAACACGAACGCTGCGCTCGCGGGCCAGTCCACAGCCCGTCGACCTTCGATGAGGTGTCCGATTATCAGCCTGTCAGCTCTGGAGGCTCGATGCGAGCGCGTCGAGCAGCACCTGCCCGCAGGCCGCCTCGTCTGGCGCCGCTTGGGCAGCGGGCCGCCGCTGGTGCTGCTGCACGGTGGACATGGCAACTGGCTGCACTGGGCCAGGACACTGCCGGCCCTGTCGCAGCACTTCACGCTGTGGCTGCCCGACATGCCCGGCTACGGCGAGAGCACGGCGACGCCACAGGGGGGGATCGACGACCTGGTGGACACCTTGCACCAGGGCGTGGACCAGCTGTTCGGCGCCGGTACCGACGTGCAACTGGCGGGGTTTTCTTTCGGCGGTCTGGTGGCTGCCAGCCTGGCCGCGCGACGCGCCGGGACAAAGCGGCTGGTGCTGGTGGGGCCGGCGGGCCATGGGGGGCCACGGCGGCCACGCCAGACCTTGTTGCCCTGGAGCGATCTGGACCCCGTCCTCAACGCTGTGCAATGGCGGGAGCGCATGCGCCACAACCTGCTGGCCCACATGCTGCACGACGAGGCATCCGTGTCCGAGCTGGCCGTGGAGATACACACCCGCGGTGCGCTGCAAACGCGGTTCCACAGCAAACGGTTCTCCCGCTCACCGCTGCTCGCGGCTGCGCTGGATCGGGCCGACGTCCCCGTGCTGTTGATCTGCGGGGAACACGACGTGACCCTGGAGCCCGCGCACTTGCAACACACGTTGTGTGAGGGCCACGCGCACCGCACTGCCCACACCCTTCCCGGTGTCGGCCACTGGGCCATGTTTGAAGATCCTGCAGCGGTGTCCGCGCTGATGGTGCCGTGGTTGAAGGCTGACTGACATCGCCAGCCCCCGCATGGCCGTCAATCCGCCTTGATGGATTGTTCTTTCACGACCTTGCGCCACTTGAGCATTTCGGACTGCACGAATGCATGGGTGTGCTCCGGGGAGTCCAGCGTGAGCGTCAGGCCTTCGCCACTCGCCCGCCTGCGGAATTCCTCCGTCTCGGAGGCGCGTTTGAACACCCCATGCAGCTGCTTGATCACGGGCACAGGGGTGCCGGTGGGCACGAACACGCTGTACCAGACGTCCGCCTGGTAGCCGGGCACGCCAGCCTCGGCAAAGGTCGGCACGTCGGGCAGAAGGTGTGAACGCGTTGCGCTGGTCACGGCCAGGGCGCGGAGTATTCCGCTGGCCAGGTGTGGCGCCACGCTGGGCATGGTGCCAAAACCCACGTCGACCGAACCACCCAGAACATCGGTCACCATGGGCGCCGCGCCGCGGTAGGGCACGTGCGTCACGAAGATCTTCGCCGTGAACTTCAGCAGCTCAGCCGCCAGATGGGTCGTCGTCCCATTGCCTGCCGAGCCGTAGCTCAGCTTGCCGGGCTGCGCCCGGGCCAGCGCCAGCAACTGGGCTGCGGATTTGATGGGGCTGTCGGCACGCACGACGGCCACGTTGGGCGCACGGCCGAGCAGGGTGACCGCTGTCAGGGCCTCCGGCGCGTAGGGCAGTCTGGCGTGCAGGCTGGGCACGATGGCCACGGCACTGGTGTTGAGCAACATGGTGTGCCCGTCGGGGGCGCTCTTGGCAACAAAGTCGTTGCCGATCACCGTGCCGGCGCCGGCCTTGTTTTCGACCACGGTGGGCTGACCCAGCTCGCGGGTCAGGGCCTCGCCGAGGGAACGGCCAATCGTGTCTGTGCCACCCCCGGCAGGAAAGGGGACGACCATCCGCATGGGCCTGGAGGGAAAGCCTGTGGGCTGCGCCTGGACCGACGTGCTCAGGAGCGCGAAGCCCAGACAGAGGCCGGTGCTGACGAGCCCGGTGCGGGATGTGACGAAGGCCATGTCTTGTCTCCTGTTGTGTTGCTGCAATTGCGAAAGTGAACTGAAGTCGGCAGCAGACGGGACGCCATCGAAACACCCGCAGGCCGGAGCGCAGCTTAGGTTGAATCCAGTGTTTTTGGATGAAGCAGATTCCACTGAATGGAATGTTCGGGTGCATGATGGCGCTGGCACCGCAGTGAGCCGCAACACCGGCCCGATCCCTGGCTTTCCGTGGAACCGATGGAGACAAGCACCATGAAGATGATCGAAACCCCCGATGCCGAAGCACGACTCGGCCGCTCGCCCACCAACCGATCCCTGGTGCGGGGCATCGACATCCTCAGGGCCTTTCGTCCCGGATCCAACTGGCTGGGCAACAGTGAACTGGCCGAGCGCACGGGCCTGTCGCCCTCCACGGTGAGCCGTCTGACCCAGACCTTGGTGATGACGGGCATGCTCCAGCACGATCACCATCGCAGAGCGTACCGACTGGCACCGCCCGTGCTGAGCTTTGCCCACGCCATGCGGACCGGGTCGACCGTGCTCGCGATGGCGGCGCCCAGGATGCGCGCGCTGGCGGAGAGTCAGCGCATCAACGTGGGCCTGGCCGCCCCCGACAGGGACGAGATGGTGTATCTCGAATCCATTCGCTACAACCGCCGGGTGGCCTTGCGCAACGTGGTCTCCGGACAGCGCGTCCCCATGGAACTGACCTCACTCGGTCGAGCCTATTTGTCGACCCTCTCGGCCGCACGCAGGAAGTTGCTCTACGCGTCGTTCGCGCTGCGTTGCGGATCCCATTGGAGCAAGGTGCATGGGGACATCAACGCCGCCATCAAACAGGTCAACGCACACGGCTTCTGCGCCGCTTCCTGGCAACCCGAGGTGGTTGCGGTGGCCTCGCCATTGCCCACCTTTGAGGGCATCTACGTGCTGAATGTCAGCGTGTCGACCGAAGAGCCCATTGCCCACGCCGTGCGGCAACTGTCAGGGCCATTGATGGACCTGGTCGCGGAGTTGCAGACCGAGCTGGCTCGACTGAACGAACCCTGAGCCGCCGTTGCAGAGAGGCCCGGCATGTGGGCATGTGGGCAGGTGCATGTCGTGACGAAGGCATGCTCAAGGCGCGGCACCACGGCTCCCGCCGGGCGCCGTGCGCCCAAAGATTTCATGACGCCCGCCCTTCGGAGAGTCGTCGCCGTGACTTGTGGAGTTGTTGAACAGCGCGCCGCAGCGCGCTGATTCGACGCAGGGCCCGCTCCATGTCGGTCAAGGCCAGACGCGAGTCGGCCCCGGCGGCCAGCAGGGCGGCCTTGAGGTCCTCGTAGCCCGCCTCCATCGCGTTCAGGTCTGCTTCCAGGCGAACCAGGTCGGTCGACTGGGTCCTGTCCCGATCCACCAGCGACGCGTCGGCTGCAGCAACAAAGGCCTTGGCGGCCGCGGCCAGACGTGCATCTGCCAGACCCGCCAGGGGCAACGCGGCAGCCACTTCCGCCTGCTCGGCACCGGCTTCGTGGTAGCGCTGGATGCGCAGCAGGTCGGCCAGCCGCGCGCTGGCGACCTGCGACATCGAGGCGCTGCGCAAACGCTCGACGAAGCGTTCGATCGCGGTGTCAAGGCTCAAGAAGATCGTGTGGTCGGCCTTCAGCGTGGTCACGTCCGCGCCAGTCAGCGCACGGCGAGTCATGCGAACCGCCACCTGTCCTGCACGGGTCACCTCGCGCGTCAGCGCGTCCAGCGCCAGTGTGGGCACAGCGAGCACGTTGTCGTCAAGGAACTGCGGCCGCGCCTCATCTTCCTCGCGGGCTCGGAAACGACGTTGAAGCCAGTGTGTGAGCCGCTCTGCCAACGGCCACATCAACAGCACACCGATCAGGTTGAATGTGGTGTGGAAGAGAGCCAGCTCGGTAGCAGGATCCGGCGACAGGCCGAGCACCTCGCGGGCCGCGCCCAGCGCGCCGATGAGCCAGGGCAGGAGAAGCAACGCGACGACGCCCGTGAGGAGGTTGAACACCACATGGGCGGAGGCTGCTCGCCGAGCGTTCGGCGTCGCACCGATGGCGGCCAGCAGCGCCGTCACGGTGGTGCCGATATTCGCGCCGATGACGACGGCCGCCGCACCTTGCAGGCCGATCAGTCCACCCTGTGCGGCGGTGAGGGTGATGGCCATGGCCGCGCTGGACGACTGCATCAGCACCGTCATCAGCAGCCCGATCCCGAGCTGCGCCAACACCACCAGCGGCCCGCTTCCTTGCGGCAGACTGATCTGGCTGGCCAGGACAGCAAAGGCCTGTTGAAGCAGGGCAATGCCCATGAACAGCAGGCCAAAGCCCGCAAGCGCAGTGCCGATGGCACCGCTGCGGCGACCCTCGCCGGTCAAGCGCATCAACGCGCCCAGGCCGACCAGTGCCATCGCGAGCGCTTCGACCTTGAACTTCAGACCGACCAACGCGACGATCCAGCCGGTCATCGACGTGCCGACGTTGGCACCGAACAGCACCCACAGGGCGGGACCGAGCGCCAGCAGACCTGCGTTGACGAAGCCGATGGCTGCCACGGTGACCGCGCTCGACGACTGAACCATTGCCGTGACCAGCAAGCCCGAGCCCAGCGCGTGCAACCGCGTGCGTGTGGCACCCGCCAGGATGCGATGCAACGCAGGGCCGGCCGCCTGCTTCAGCCCGTCCGTCATCATGCCCATGCCGAGCAGGAACAACCCCAGCCCGCCCGCCACCAGGCTCAGTGTCTGGACATCGGTCATGTCAGAACCCAGCTGGCCAGCGCGGCGATCATCGCAATGCACACCAGGTTGAGCACGAGACCACAACGCATCATGGTGGTCTGCGACACCTGCTCAGTGGCGTACACAAGCGCGTTGGGTGGCGTTGCCACCGGCAGCATGAACGCGCAGGAAGCCGACACCGCAATGGCCGCAGCGAACAGTGACGGGGGTAAGCCAAGCGTTGCCGATACACCCACGAAGATCGGCACCAACAAGGCCGCGGAGGCGGTGTTGCTGACCAGCTCGGTGAGAAACACGACGAAGGCCACCACGCCCAGGAGCAGCAGCACCGTCGGTGCACCCTGCAAGACTGCTGTGACGGCTCCAGCCAGAAACTGGCTCGCACCGCTCGTTGCCATCACCTCACTCAGTGCCAGTCCGCCGCCAAACAGCAGCAGCACGCCCCACTGCGTGCGCCGCTCGATCTGCGGCCAGGTGATGGCTCCACTGGCCACCAGGGCAATGATGGCCGCCACCGAGACGACGCTGTCAACATCGGCTGTGATGCCCAGCGCCCGGCCCAGCGGTGCGGCGCCGATCCAGCCCGCGGCCGTCAGGGCGAACACCAGCATGGTGATGTGCTGCGGTCGGGTCCACGGCTCTGAAGACGTGCGCGCCAGAGGCGCTGGGTCCCGCGCGCCCAACCGTGGGCGAAGCACGAGAAAGAGCACTGCCACCATCAGCGGCAACAGCACCACCACCATCGGCACCCCGATGCGCATCCACTCGGCAAATCCGATGCCGGCCTGCGCTGCCGCGATGGCGTTGGGCGGGCTGCCCACCAGGGTGCCGATGCCGCCAATGCTGGCGCTGTACGCCACACCCAGCAACACGAAACTGCGCTCGCGCCAGTCGTCGCCCTCGCGCATCAGGCCCAGGGCCAGCGGCAGCATCATCGCGGCGGTTGCCGTGTTGCTGATCCACATCGAGAGCAGTGCCGTGAGGCCAAAGAGCATCGCCACAGCAGTTGAGCGCCTGCCCGAGGCCAGGCGCATCACGGCCAGCGCCAGCGCACGGTCCAGGCCTTGCTGTTGCAGAGCTGCCGCGAGCGCAAAGCCGCCGAGGAACAGGAAGATGATGGGATGTGAGAACGACGCGAGTGCCGCGCGAAGGTCCATCAGGCCCGTGAGTGTGGCCAGCAAAGGCACCAGCAGAGCGGTGACGCTCAGGTGCAGGGCCTGCGTCATCCACAGTCCGCCGATCAGCGCGAACAGCGCCAGCCCGAGGCGCAGCGCCTCGGGCTGGGGTGCACTGCCGTAAACGAGTGCCGCCAGCGCCAGGCAGGCGAGTGCGCGCAGGGTCGAGGGCAAGCTCATGCTTCGCGAGCGGTGGAGACCAGTACATCCGTGCTGCCTTCAGCAAGCACATGTTTGCTGACGCTGCCCAACAGCATGTCGTCGACGGCCGATCGGCCGTGCTTTCCCAGCACGACCAGATCGCAATCTCCTTCTTGCTCCTGTTCAAGGATGGACTGGGACGCATCGCCTTCGACGATGCAGGGCGCCCACTCGCCGGCTTTCAGACCACTCGAAGCGGCCAGCGAGAGCACCCGCTGAAGTGCGTCCGCGCGGGCTTGCTGGCGGTAGTGATCCATGGTGGCTGCATCGACGCCCGCGTAGCGCAGCTTCGATTCGAACGGCACCTGGTAAGCGTTGAACAGCAACAGCCGCGCCTGTGGCGCCACCCGCCGAGCCAGCGCGATGGCGTGCGCCGACCAGGGTGAAAAGTCCAGCGCCACAAGAACACGCCGGTAGGCCTCGTGCGGCTTGTGTCGCACGACCAGGATGGGCCGCCTTGTGCGGCGAAGAAGCCGCTCGGAGGTCGTGCCCAGCACCAGTTGGCGCAGGAATCCTGCACCGCGTGCACCCACCACCAGCAGGCTGGCGTCCTGGTCCTCACACTCGCGGCCGATCTCCACCAGCGGGGACCCGGTGGATTGCACCGGGCGAATGGTCACATGGCGATGGGTCTGCAGTTCGGCAACCAATGCCCCCAGATGCCGATCTGCTTCATCGCGCAGTTGCTGCGCCATGGGGTGGCCGGCGCCCAACCATTCGCGAAGCTCCTGCAGCGCAGCGCCGGGCAGGACATGCATCAGCGTCAGCGGAGCACCGGTCTCGTGCGCGAGGTGGGCTGCCCTTTCGGCCGCATGGCGGGCCGGCGCTGAGAAATCCGTTGCGGCGAGGATGGGACCCGGCGAGGTCATGGAAGTCATGTTGTTTTCTCCTGCTCATGAATGTCTCGGGCGAGACGCACCGCCGCGTGGGCGGCGTCGCGCACCCCCTCGGGATCGAAGTCCACGCCGATCACCCGCAGCCACGGTGAAAATGCGTTCATCAAAGCGGCTGAGCGTACAGGAGCAAGTTGAAACCGTGATCGTCACCAGGCCCACAAGGGTCGTCAGCCCCATGCCCCAGTGTGATGGCCATGGCCACAAACACAATCGACAACTCGGGGATCCCGCGCGCCACCCGTCTTTGGTGCCTGCCGAGCGACAGCGCTGGAACCAGATGATGGCCACCGATGTCCAATGTGCGGCACCGCATAGACCGGCATCGGCAGCCCTCAAGATACTTCGCCGGAACGCGCACAGAATATCTGGATGGATGCTTTTCCGCAGTGGGGCACACCATGATCGAACAACGCATCGGGGAGGGTCCGCGCATGGCGCGCTTGGGTATGTCGCCGGGTGAGCAAAGCTCGATCGGATTTCGCCTGCCGTGGCAGGTGGCCCTGCTGATCGTGTTGGTTGTGGCTGCGATACTGCTGCGGCGAGAAGCGCAGACCTCGCATTGGCAGGCCCGGGAGTTGAGCGCTTACGCTGCCACGCTGAGGCACCACGTCGTCCCCGGACCGGCAGACCCCATCGTGTTCCCGGCCCACGGCCCGTTCGACCAGCGCCTGGGCTATGCCGACATTCCCGCCTTCGCCGAGCGCATGCGGGCGCGCGGTTTCGAAATCGCCGAACAGTCCCGCCAGAACGATGCCCTGAGAGCCCACGTAGCACGGGGCTGGTTTGCCCCTTACGCCGAAAAAACGCAAGCCGGACTCACCGTGTTCGATTGCAACCGCCAGTCGCTGCACGCCTTTCGTTACCCCTACCGTCACTTCGAGCGATTCGAAAGCGTGCCGCCGGTGGTAGTGCAGGCCCTGCTTTTCATCGAAAACCGCGATCTGCTCGACCCCGATCGCCCTGCGATGAACCCGGCGGTGGACTGGTTGCGCTTCACGCGTGCAGTGCTCGGGCAATTGGGCAGCCGCATCGACGCCGACATCGATACACATGGCGGCAGCACCCTGGCCACGCAGATCGAAAAATTCCGTCATTCGCCGGGAGGCATCACGCACGACGCGCGCGAGAAGTTGCGGCAGATGGCCTCGGCCTCGGTGCGGGCCTACCAGCAAGGTGCCCACACGCTGCCGGCGCGCCGCCAGCTGGTGCTCGACTACCTGAACACGGTGCCGCTGTCGGCCGCACCGCATCACGGCGAGGTGCACGGCCTGGGCGATGGGCTGTGGGTATGGTTCGGCACCGACTTCGAGGGCGCCATGGCCGCACTCTCGAGCACCGGCGCTGAGGCGCACGACCCGACGGCGCGGGCCATTGCGTTGCGCCAGGCGGTGGCGCTCATGATCGCCCACCGCCGGCCCTCGTGGTACCTGGCGCAGGGCCGCCAGGAGCTCGAACGCGCCACCGACGCCCACCTGCGGCTGCTGGCTGCAGCGGGCATCATCGACGCCGGCTGGCGTGACAACGCGTTGCGCCAGACACTGGTGTTCCGAGACATGGCGAAGGACCCACCGCTGCAGCCCGCCACCGCGAACAAGGGCAACACCGCCGTGCGTACCCGACTGGCCAGTCTGCTCGGAACCTCGCTCTATCGCCTGGACCGGCTCGACGCCGAGGCCAGCACCACCCTTGACGGAAAGCTGCAAGACGCCGTGAGCGACTACCTCGGGCGACTGACCGATCCGGCCTTCGCCCGTTCGCAGGAGCTGATGGGCGAGCGCCTGTTGCAGACCGCGACCCTGGGCGACGTGCGCTACAGCTTCACTCTGCTGGAGAGCACCACGCAGGGCAACCTTGTGCGGGTGCAGACCGACACCACCCAGCAGCCGCTGGACATCAACGAAGGCAGCAAGCTCGAGTTGGGCTCCACCGCCAAACTGCGCGTGCTGGCGACCTACCTGGAGCTGGTCGCCGAGCTGCACGGCCGACTGGCGCCGCTGGAGCCCGCAGCGCTGAAGGCCACCGAAGTCAGCCCGCGGGACAGTCTGGGCCGCTGGGCGGTTCAATACCTGTCTGGCCCCCACGACCACAGCCTGGAGGCCATGCTGGAAGCCGCGATGGAGCGCCGTTTTTCCGCCAGCCCGAACGAGCCGTTCTTCACCGGTGGTGGCGTTCACCGCTTTCACAACTTCAACCGCAAGGACGACACGCGCCAGCCCACTCTGCGCGAGGCCATGCAGGCCTCGATCAATCTGCCCTTCGTGCGACTGCTGCAGGAGGTCGTGCGCCATACCCTGGCCCAGGGGCCGGGCCGCACCGCGCGCCTGCTGGAAGACCGGTTCGATCCGCGCCGGGAAACCTACCTGGCCCAGTTCGCCGACCGCGAGGGCCAGGCCTTCCTGCGCCGCTTCTGGCGCAAGACCGACGCGCGCACCCCGGAGGAACTGCGCGCCATGCCGCTCGACGGGTTGCGCCCCGGCGCCGACCGACTGGCTGCGGTATTCCGTTACCTGGAACCCTCCGCATCGCCCGAAGCCCTGGGCGTCTTCCTGTCGGCGTACCTGGGCGCCCAGGCACCCGCCGCATCCCGCGTGGCCGTGCTGTACGAGCGCTTCGCGCCCGAGTCCATGGACCTGCCGGACCGCGGCTATGTGGCGCGGGTGCACCCGCTGGAACTCTGGCTGATTGCCTACCGCCTGCAACACCCCGACGCCACCCTGAGCGAGGCGCTCGCCGCCAGTGCCGCCGAGCGCCAGGCGGTCTACCGCTGGTTGTTTCGCACGCGCGCCAAGGATGTCCAGGACACACGCATCTACACCATGCTGGAAGTGGAGGCCTTCCTTGAGATTCACCGCCGCTGGACCCGCCTGGGCTATCCCTTCGGCCACCTCGTGCCCTCGCTGGCCACCGCCCTGGGCAGCTCCGGGGACCGTCCCGCCGCGCTCGCCGAGTTGATGGGCATCATCGTCAACGACGGGGTGCGTCGGACCACCCACCGCATTTCAGACATGCGCTTCGCGCAGGGCACGCCCTGGGAAACCGCGCTGTGGCCCACGGCTGCAGCGGGCGAGCAGGTCATGGTGCCAGAGGTGGCCCGGGCGTTGAAGCAGGCCCTGTCGGAGGTGGTGGAGGCCGGCACCGCGCGGCGGCTCGCCGGCAGCTTCCAGTCCGCCTCAGGGGCTGACCTGTCACCCGGCGGCAAAACCGGCACCGGGGACAACCGCGTGGTCGTGAAGGGGCGCGACGGCCTGGCGCTGAACCGCACGGCCACTTTTGTGTTCTACCTGGGGCCGCGACACTTCGGCAGCGTGACAGCCTACGTTGTGGCATCGAACGCAGCCGAGCACCGCTTCACGTCCGGGCTTCCAGTCCAGATCTTGCGCTCCATGGCCCCGGTGTTGATGGCCCACCTCGACGGTGGACCCGAGAGCGGATGCCCGCGCGAACCGTGACGCCAGGGTGCCGGCCCTGTTGAACGAACGGGGTATGTGCCATCCAGGGCGATCGCCGACGGAACGGGGCTCGCGCAGCAGACCGTGGGCTTGCCTGTGGTCGTCTCGCTGGTGGCAATGAGCACCTGGTTTGCCCTGTTGACCAAGAACTCTCGGTGTCAGTTCTCCCGCGTCAGCACCACATGCGTTGCCTTTGGCGTCGTGGCGTGTTCGGTGCAGCGGTAGCCGAGTGCCGGCAGATCGAGGTCGACGAACAGGGCTTCGCCCGAGCCGAGCAACACCGGCGCGATCGCGAGATGCAAGGCGTCCACCAGCCGCGCGCGCAGGTACTCGCGGATCGTCTCGACGCCGCCGCCCAGCCGGATGTCGCCACCCGCGGCGGCTTCGCGTGCGAGCGCAAGCGCGGCTTCGATGCCGCCGGTCACGAAGTGGAAGGTGGTGCCGCCCGCCATCACCAGCGGCGCCCGCGCATGGTGTGTCAGCACGAACACCGGGCAGTGGTAGGGCGGCTCGTCGCCCCACCAGCCCTTCCAGGTCTCGTCGGGCCAGGGGCCGCGGATCGGGCCGAACATGTTGCGGCCCATGATCCACGCGCCGACGTTCTCAAAGCCGCGCGCGGCGTAGTCGTCGTCGACGCCGGTCTCGCCGCCGTCGCGGCCCTGCATGCGCTCCCAGGTGCGGGTGGCGAACATCCATTCGTGCAGGCTTTCGCCGCCCCGCCCCAGCCCTTGATCGCGGCGCTGGTCGGGTCCGGCGCCGTAGCCGTCGAGCGAGAGTGAAAAGCTGCGTACTTCAAATCGGCTCATGGTTGAAGCTCCTGTCGTCAGGGTGGGCGACTGCGGCGTCAGAGCCGCGCCCGGTGGGATCAACGGATTTCAGCGAGGCTCACGCCGACGCGCCCGGCGTACAGGGCCAGAGCGCGTTGAAAGGCCGGGCGGGCCAGGCAGCGCTCGCAGTAGGCCCTGACCCTGGGCAAGGGCGCCATCAGGTCGGTCTTGCGGATTTCGCGCAGCTCGCAGGCCATCATGATGTCGGCCACCGTGAATTCGGCGCCCGCGATCCACTCGCGGTCCGCAAGGTGCCGCTCGACGTCGCCGAGCCAGCGGCTGGCGAGCTTGCTCACCGCCGAGCGAAGCTGGCGAGCGCCGCTGTCAAAGATGTCGATGGTGTCGATGCAGGCCAGGGTCGACCCGACGGTGCTGACGGCAGCGAAACACCACTGAACGACGCGGGTGCGCCCCTGGGTGTCGCCTGGAATCAGCCGGCCGGCCTTCTCGGCCAGGTAGAGCACGATCGCGGCGGACTCGGCCACCACGAACCCGTCGTCGTCGATGAGCGGGGCCTGGTGAAAGGGGCTGATCCGGCTGAAGGCCTCGCCGTCGAGTTCACCGCCGGTGTGGTCGAGCGCGTGGACCCGGTACGGCAGGCCCGATTCTTCGAGCGCCCACTGCACCCAGAGGTCTTTCGTGTGTCCGCGTCCTTCGGGAAAGATGCGCCCGAAACCATAGAGCGTGATCATGTCCTTCTCCTGGCCATCGGGTTGCCTCAGCCGTCACCGCCATAGGGCCGGGTGATGATCTCGAGGTAGTGGCCGTCTGGATCGTTCCAGTAGACGCCGCGTCCGCCGTCGTGGTGGTTGATGCTGCCCGGTTGCTGGTGCGCCGGGTCGGCCCAGTACGGCAGCCCACGGGCCTGGATGCGCCCGAAGATCTGGTCAAACTCGTCCTCGCTCACGAGGAAGGCGTAGTGCTCGATCGTCAGGTGCTGATCGGCCCGGATATAGGCCAGCGTGACGTGGTTGTCGAGCTCGACGTCCCAGAACGGACCGAACCGGACCGGGGCCGCACGGCCCAGCATCTCGCTGAGGAAGGTGGCCGATACGAGCGGATCGCGGGCGTGAACGATGGTGTGGTTGAGGTCAATCGACATCACAGGGCTCCTTGCAGGGGTTCGCTGCCATGCTGTTCAAACACAGGCGGGCGCGCCCGGGTACTCCATCTCGAGCGCCACCCACTCGCGCCGCGCGGCGCCGAAGCGATGTTCGATCTCGCACAGGCTTCGGTCAAGCTGCTGCAGCGGCTTCAAGGCCGGTGTCAGGGGCAGGCGCGGTGTGTCCGGTGCCGCAGCGCCCACGGCAATCGGCATGCCGCTGCGCAGCCGGACGGTGCCGGACGACGCCGATTCGGCCCGCACGCTCACGCGCCCGGTGCGCGACCAGGCGTCCGCGGTCAGCGCCAGGGTGATGTCGTCCATGCCCTCTTGCACATCCACGCCCCAATCCTCGCGCGACCAGAAGGCCGCCTTGTTGAGCAGGTAGTTCGCACCCCTGCGCACGGTGAGCGCAAAGGGTGTGCTGTCGTGCTCCGGCGTCCACGAGTTGGCGCCCAGTTCGGCCGCGACCGCCGCGGCCTTTTCACGTCCACCCATCGCCTCCACGAGAGCCAGGGCGACCGGGATCGATGCCGTGATACCGGTCGTGGTCGCCACGTCCCGATCCACCAGGTAGCGCTGGTGCGGCACATGGGTCGAGCCTGGATGGCGATCCAGCACCTTGCTGCGCGAGGACCAGTGGCCAGCGAAGCGGCGGCCGTCGAGCAGGCCGGCGCTGCCGACCACCAAGGTGCCGTTGCATACACCGACGATGCGCGCGCCGCGTTCGGCCTGGCGCCGCAGCCAGGCTGTGACGACGGGATCGGCATCATCGATCAACGCCGGCACGATCACATAGTCGGCCCCCGAGGGGTGAACACGGTCGAAACCTTCGAAGTCCTGCGGCACTTCCACTTGAAGCGCGGGGAACAGCTCGACCCGTCCGCGTCGCGACCCCACCGCCGTCACGTCGGCCACGTCGGCGCGCTTCAGCACCGCGTGCGTCAGCAGGAAGTCGGTGGTTTCGGTGCCTTCGTTGAGCGCAACAATCGCCACCACGGGCCGGCCTGCGTGGCGTGGCTTCATGGCGTGCACGAAGGCCTGCGTTTGCTGTTCGCGCAGGGCCGGGTCCGCGGGTGCCGGCGGCATCTTCGTGCCCGCACCGCAACCGGCCAGGGCTGCAACCATCAAAATCACCATTCCTGTCGACCTGAACATAGCCACTCCGCTTTTCGGGACCATGTTGTGACCTTACGAAGTCTCACGCCAGCGGGCAATGACGAAAAGTCCGCACTTTCTGCCATCGACGTGGTGCTTGTCGCTTTCGATGGCGCCGAAGCGATCGATGTCGCCGGGCCGGCCAGCGTGTTCAGCAAGGCCGAGCACCTTCGACCCGGAACGTATCGCCTTCACACCGCGTCACCCACCGGTGGCACGGTCCTGACGAACGCCGGACTGAGTCTCAGCGGTTTCTGCCGCCTCGACGAGCTGCCGGTCCGGATCGATACGATCATCGTTGCGGGCGGCGAGGAAACGGGCGTGCGTGCCGCCATCGTCGACCATGAGGTGAGCGCCTGGCTGTCGAAAGTCGCCCCTGGCGTGCGGCGCGTGGCCAGCGTGTGCAGCGGCGCCTTTGCGCTCGCCGCAGCCGGGCTGCTCGACGGCCGCCGGGCCACCACGCACTGGCGCGCGTGCGATCAGCTGCAGACGATGCGGCCGCAAGTGTGCGTGGAGCGCGGCCTCGTCTATGTGCACGATGGTCCGGTGTGGACATCGGCGGGCGTCACGACGGGCATCGAGTTGGCACTGGCCTTGGTGGAAGACGACGTCGGGCGCGACGTGGCGATGGACATCGCACGCACGCTGGCATTGCCACTGCTTCGCGCTGGCCATCAGACGCAACTGAGCGACACATTGCTGGCGCAGTCGGCGGTGCGGCATCGCCTGCGCGACCTCATTGCCTGGATCGACCTGCATCCGGGCGAGGACCTTTCGGTGGGCGCACTGGCCGAGCGGGCGCACATGAGCGAACGGCAGTTCGCCCGCGCGTTTGCAGCCGAAGCCGGCACCACACCCGCGCGCTTCGTCGAGCAGGCGCGAGTGAAGGCCGCAACGCGCCTGTTGCGACAGACGCACTGGACGCAGGACAAGATTGCGAGCAGCAGCGGCTTCCGCTCGGTCGATGCGTTTCAGCGCGCGTTCCGGCGAGCGCATGGCGTCACGCCACACACCTATCGCGAACGCGCTTGAAACATCGTTCGGGCGAGCGCCTGAGGTGCCACCCGACCCCGATCCGGGCGCTCAGCTTGCGGCCGAGCGCCGGGGAGACCTTACAGCGAGGCGTCCTTGATCTTCTTCAGGGGGCGAACCTTCACACGCACGGTGGCGGGCTTGGCTGCGAATTCGCGCTCAACCTTGGTGAAGGGGTCGATGCCGCGGCGTTTCTTCTTGGCGGGGATCGCCTGCGCGGTGATCTTGAGCAGACCTGGCAGCGTGAACTCGCCCAGGCCCTTCTTGCTCATGGAGGCCACGATCGTGGCTTCCAGCGCAGCCAACACAGCTTTGGCGGCCTTCGGCTCGACACCGGCGACCTCAGCCAGGTGAACCTGGAGCGTGGTCTTGTTGAAGGCCGTCTTGATCGGCTTCAGTGTCGCCAAGCTTGCCGCCGGCTTCTTGGTCACCGCGGCCTTGGGGGCCGCGACTGGTTTTTTGACGGCGGGTGCTGCCTTCTTCGCAGCGATGGTCTTCTTTGCAGTTGCCATGGATGTATCTACTTTCGATGGATGTAAATGCGCAAAGCGCGCCACGCGATTGTAGAAACCATGAGTGCACACGCGAAATTGATGGCGGTGGGCCGGCATCGCATCGCAAACTCACCGTTGTGCCTTGGGCGCAGCGACTTGTCACGGCGCCTGGTTCGCACACGCACCAGTGCCTTCAACCTCCGCGCTTCCAACCCCGCAGCAGCAGCGCATTGCTCACCACGCTCACACTGCTCAATGCCATCGCAGCACCTGCCACCACCGGGTTCAGCAGACCAGCTGCCGCAAGCGGGATGCCGATCACGTTGTAGGCAAAGGCCCAGAACAGGTTTTGCCGGATCTTGCGGTAGGTGCGGCGCGAGATGTCGATCGCATCGGCCACCAGCGCGGGGTCACCACGCATGAGTGTGATACCGGCGGCGTGCATGGCGACGTCGGTGCCGGTGGACATGGCAATGCCCACGTCGGCCAAGGCCAACGCCGGTGCGTCGTTGATGCCGTCCCCCACCATGGCCACCGTTCGGCCACCTTCCTTGAGCCGGTTCACGATGGCTGCTTTGTCTGCGGGCAACACTTCGGCTTCGATGTGGTCAATGCCCAGGACGTTCCCAACGGTCGAGGCGCTGCCCAGGTTGTCACCAGTGATCATCACCGTGCGAATGCCCAAAGCCTGCAGGCTCCGAATGGCGGTGATGGCGCTGGCCTTGGGCGCATCGCCAAAGGCCAGCATGCCCACCAGAGCGGGTGCTTCCGTCACGTCGGCGAGCCATGAGACCGCGCGTCCGTCGTCTTCGAGCTGGCGGGCGGGCTCGGCAAGTGCCGAAGTGTCCACGCCCAGCTCCTGCATGTAGCGCGGACTGCCGAGGCGCAATGCACGGCCCTGCACCTCGGCCGACATCCCGCGCCCGGGAACGGCGCTCACCTTGGCGGCGGAGAGCAGGGCAAGGCCCGCCGCTTCGGCGGCGTTCATCACGGCGCGTGCCAAGGGGTGCTCGCTGCCGGCCTGCATGGCCGCACTCCAGGACAGAAGATGGTCATCGTGGCCGGGGGTTGCCGCCGCCGCGACAAGGGTTGGCCTGCCTTCGGTGAGCGTGCCCGTCTTGTCAAACGCGACGGTGTTGATGCGGTGCGCGATCTCCAGCGCTTCGGCGTCCTTGATCAGGATGCCCTGGCGAGCGGCCACCCCGGTGCCGGCCATGATGGCCGTGGGGGTCGCCAGGCCCAGTGCACACGGACAGGCAATCACCAGCACCGCCACCGCATTCAGGATGGCTTGCTCCCAATTGCCGGTGGCCAGGCCCCAGCCCAGCAGGGTGAGTGCGGCGATGAGCAGAACGACCGGAACAAAGACGGCACTCACGCGGTCCACGATGCGCTGGATCGGGGCCTTCTTTGCCTGAGCCGATTCGACCATGCGCACGATGCGCGAGAGCGTGGACTCGGCGCCCACCGCCGTGGTCTCCACCAACAGCAGTCCCTCGGCATTGACGGCGCCGCCTGTGACCTTGTCGCCCGCGTGTTTGGCCACGGGCAGGCTCTCACCCGTGATCAACGATTCGTCCACCTGGCTAGACCCGATGGTGACCACGCCATCCACCGGAATGCGCTCACCCGGGCGAATCACCACGGTGTCACCCACCTTCACCTGGGCAATGGTGACGTCCACATCGCCATAGGACATGCGCACGCGCGCCACCTCGGGCTTGAGGGCGTTGAGGGCTGCAATGGCGGCGGTGGTCTGGCGTTTGGCGCGCGACTCCAGCCATTTGCCCAGCAACACCAGCGTGATGATCACGGCCGAGGCTTCGAAGTACAGGTGCGGCGTGCCGTGTTCGAGGTGCTTGAACAGCAGATACACACTCAGACCGTATCCGGCGCTGGTACCCAGTGCCACCAACAGGTCCATGTTGCCTGCACCGGCGCGAGCCGCCTTCCAGCCCGCGTGGTAGAAGCGCGCGCCCAGCCAGAACTGCACCGGTGTGGCCAGTGCCAGCTGCAGCCAACCGTTGATTGTCCAATCGACGCCGAAGATCATGGCAAACATGGGCAGCACGAGAGGGAGCGACAGCACGGCGGCGAGGGCCACCGGCCACCAGGGCTCGCCTTTGCTTCTTGTGGGCTGTGCTCCCTGATCCTCAGTCGGTTCCTTGCCCACGCTGTAGCCTGCCTTGTGCACCGCGGCCACCAGACTGGCGGGCAGTGTGAAAGCAGCAGCGTTCACGGTGGCCCGTTCGGTGGCGAGATTGACGCTGACTTCCTTCACGCCGGCAACGGCCTTCAAGGCCTTCTCGACGCGGCCAACGCACGAGGCGCAGGTCATGCCTTCGATGGGAAACTGATGCTCGATGAGCGACAAGGTGGCGGTGTTCATGAGGGACTCCAAAGGTTGGGGGTGGAGCGAATGATTGGCCTTCCTGCGGTGGCAAGCGCAACGGCAGATGCAACTTGACATTGCCACCGCGGCAATGCCCAGAGTGAGGGCTCCCTCAACTTTCATTGGAGTCATCCATGCACGAATTCCACCTCCCCGACATGACCTGCGGCCATTGCGCCTCCAAGGTGAATGTCACCCTCAAGCGGGTTGATCCATCCTGCGAGATCCAGGTCGATCTGCCACGGCGTCTGGTCACCGTGAAAAGCGGTGAAGACCGCGATGCTTTGGTCGAAGCGCTGGCTGAAGCGGGCTACCCAACTCTCTGATCCCACTGGTCAAGGCTCTCTCGGTGAGGGCCTTGACCTTCCCACCATGTCAAGCTACATCCTCGGCCCATGCCCTCATTCATTCCATGGAGTTCCACATGACCCCACTCATGAACATCGGCGAAGCGGCCGCTGCCGCAGGCGTCTCCGCGAAGATGATCCGCCACTATGAACAGATCGGCCTGCTGCCCGAGGCAGAACGCAGCGAGGCGGGCTACCGGCTCTATGGTGATCGGGAGGTCTCGGTGTTGCGGTTCGTCCGGCAGTCGCGCCACCTGGGGTTCTCGGTGGCACAGATCGCCGAACTCATTGGCCTGTGGAGCGATTCGCAGCGCACGAGCCGCGAAGTGAAGGTGGTGGCGCAACGCCATCTGGCGGACCTGGAAGAAAAGCGGCGCGAAATCGAGCAGATGATGGAGGGTCTCGCGGTGTTGGTGAAAGCCTGCCACGGCAATGACCAGCCTCACTGCGCCATCCTGGACAAACTCTCGCGCGGCAGCCTTTCTCAGCATCGGCCCCAACAAAAGCCTCAGCTCAAAAAATCCCTGGCCAAGGCCGAAGTGGTCGGGGTCCGCACCTCCAGCCCAATCGACCTCATGGCGTGGATGCGGGGGGTCCACGTTCACCGAAGTTGACGACACTGCGATGCGAAATAGGGCAGTCGCAACAACCAGCGACGTTCAGTCGCAGCGCCTTGGCGCCAGGTCCATTGGATGTGGCGCCCTGCCTACGAAACAACAACCGCAGGGCGCCAGATTGGTTGCTCTGGTGCGTCTGCAAACTCAATGACCGAGGCGACCTCGTGCCACAGGGCTGGACCTACCCTTGTCAGAGTTGATGCGACTGACCACTTCGAAGTTGGTCTTCGCATGAGCGGTCAGTTCGGTGCAGGTGAAGGCCGCCTCGCGTTGACGCTTCCACACGGCAAGGGCCAGCGACAGCGCCCACTGGTCGGCCAAGTGCGGCCCCAACGCTGCGTCGCTCATCTGATAGGCCCGCTGCTCGACCGATTTGTCAGGATGGCGCTCGCAACGATGCGACAGAGATGGTCGGCCCGCGAGGCGAACGAGTGTTGACCGACAAGCCAACCGAGCGCCGACATCAAGGCGAACAAGTCGTCCGCATCCATATCAGCGCGCGCCGTGCCCTCGTCCTGAGCACGGAGCAGCAGTCGAGCGCCCGCTGAGCGCACCGCCATGCATGGCGCGTAGAGCGCTGAGTCCGGATCCGCGTGGGCACTTGCCATCAAAGCCACAACGCCGCTGTAGCTGCCAACGAACGCCACCCCTTCACGAAACCAGGACTCGAGCGCGTCGTCGGGGGGGCTCGACGTTTCAAGTTCGCTTGCCTTCTGCGTCAGCGCATCCAGATTTTCACGCAGCAGCGCTTCGAACAATCCTTCTCGCGTCGGGAAATGACGTAGCAGTGTTGCCAACCCGACTTCGGCCCGACGGGCGATATCTCGCATCGACGCATCGGCGCCGTGCTCGGTGACGACCTCGCGTGCCACCGCAAGCAGTCGGCTGTAATTTTTTCTGGCGTCGGCGCGCATAAAGAACTTTGACAAATGGATCAGTGATCCACATAATCGGACCAGTGATTCGTTTTCGTTATTCGGATTCGGAGCACTGATCCAGATGATACCTCGCCTCCACTTGAGGCGCTACAACCCTAGAAGGATGCATGACATGACCCGACTGAATGGAAAGACCGCCGTGATCACCGGTGGCGCGACCGGAATCGGCCTAGCCGCCGCAAAGCGCTTTGTCGAGGAAGGTGCGTTCGTCTTCATCTTTGGCCGCCGGCAGGAACAGCTCGACGTCGCCGTGGCCGAACTCGGCCCCAATGCTCGCGCGATAAAGGGTTCGGTCTCCGATGAAGCCGACCTGGACCGGCTCTACGCGGCGGTGAAGGTGGAGCGCGGAAGCCTCGACATCGTCTTCGCCAATGCCGGAGCCGGAAGCCCGCTGGCGCTTGGCAAGATCACGGGAGAGCATATTGACGAAACCTTCGACACCAATGTGAAGGGCACGATCTTCACGGTCCAAAAGGCGCTGCCGCTGATGGGCAAGGGCGCATCGATCATCCTGACCGGATCGAGCGCCGGCACCACGGGCGCCCCAACGATGAGCGCCTACAGCGCGAGCAAGGCAGCCGTGCGCAACCTCGCGCGGACCTGGGCGGAAGACCTGAAGGGCACCGGCATCCGGGTCAACGTGCTGTCGCCCGGCGCGACTGCGACCGAACTCGCGAAGACAGCGCTGGGCGAGGAGGGCCAGAAAGCCTACGCCGCGATGACGCCGCTCCAGCGCATGGCTGACCCGGCGGAAATCGGGGCTGCTGCTGCATTTCTCGCATCGTCGGACAGCAGCTTCATGACCGCCAGCGAGGTCGCCGTTGACGGCGGCCTGGCGCAACTCTGACCAGGCGAAGGACATATATGAGCTACGCAATCATCGGCTTCGGCCAGATCGGCCAGGCCCTGGCCAAGGCTTTCGCCCGAAGCGGCATTGAAGTATCCGTTGCCACCACGCGCGACCCGCAAAGCTTTGCAGCCGCCGCGGCTGCGATCGGACCCGAGGTCATTTCCAAAACGCTGGCGGAAGCCGTCAAGGCTGATGTCGTCTTCTTGGCAGTCCGTTTCGAGTCATACAAAGATGTCGCGAAGGCGCTGCCGACCTGGAAGGGAAAGACCATCGTGGATGTGACCAATGCCTACGGTGTGTCCCCTGATGAACTGGTGGAGCAGTCCTCTGCCAAGGCCGTCGCACAGGCATTCACTGGCGCCAAACTGGTCAAGGGCTTTAACCATTTGGTCGCTGGCGTCCTCGAAAAGGATCCAGCCGTCCATGGTGGCAGGAGAGTCGTGTTCCTGGCGAGCGACGATGCCAAGGCCGCAGCGGAGATCGGCGCGCTTGCGGAAAAGCTCGGCTTCTCCCCGATCGAACTCGGCGGCCTGTCCGAAGGTGGACTACTGGTGCAGGCGCGCGGAAAGAGCTGGGGCCATCTGATCTTCAAGGACCTGATCGTGTTCGACAAATGAATCGTGATCGTTGGCATCATCCATTCCGATGAGCCGTGGATCCCCGCCATGCCGCCGCGTGCTCCGCGAATGACCGCGGGACTTTCTACCTCACCCGGCTTGTCGGTCGCTGCCCGCGTACAAACGCGACGCAGGAGTTCGAGCTACTGGAGCCCGAGGCGCTTGAAGCTTTGTCGGATGACGACATCGACGCCCTCGCGGTCGCACTTCGAGACGCACTTGCATGGACACGGGTAGCCGATCTGGACGCCACTGGTCAGCCGATCGCGACGAGGGCGGAGAATGTCCGGGCCAGGACGTACTTCGCCCGGGTGGTCGAGGTGGGGACCGGGGTGGCGGTGGGCCGCAACCGTAGGGCGCCAGAGTAGTTGCGCTGGCGCATTCTAGAAATCAAGGGCTTGCAAGGCTTCGTGCCATAGGGCTGGCTCGGTTCGGGTCAAAGTTCTTGCAACTGGCCGTTCGGGGGTAAAGCCTCTTCCGTTCATCCACAGCCATCAAGGTACTACAAGCGTTGATGCCCGCTCTCGTCTCGAGGCATCGCTTCGCACACGATGTCAATGAATGTGTGAAGACGGCGAGGTTGCCCTTGCGCGCTCTCACCGCGCTTGACGCCGCCACCTGCGCGGCGGCACGCACGCAGAATGTGTTGCCCATCTCAAACGAACAGTACGTTAGCGAGTCCTGCCGCGACCCTCGCCCGTTTCGGCCCACGGCGCGTTGGAGAACTGGTCCACCAGAAACTCGATGAATGCTTGAACCCGCATGGGCCGCGTGCGTCCCGGGGGCGTCACCACATGCAGGGCGATTGAAGGCACTGCCCAGCCATCCAACGTTGTCATCAGCGCCCCCGTCTTCAAGTCTTCCAGAGTGAGGAACTCAGGTTGCATCGCCAAACCAAGTCCAGCTTTGATCGCTGGTGCCAATGCCTCTGCATTGTTGACGCGCAGGGCGGTGGGCACGACTTGCGAGAACTCGCCGTGCCGCGGGTGGGTGAAGCGCCAGGCTTCGCCTGCGCGGGCGTTGACATAGCGCAGCGCGCGGTGAGCAGCCAGATCACGCGGGTGTTGAGGATGTCCGTACCGTTCGAAGTAAGCAGGCGAGCCCACCACTTGCAATCGCACGTTGCAAAGGCGCCGCGCCAGAAGACTCGAGTCGGGCAATGAGGAGATGCGAACGGCCATGTCGAAGCCCTGCGCGACCATGTCGATGATTTCGTCGCTGAAGTGCAGGTCGAGCACGACTTCGGGGTGCTTCGCCATGAAGTCCGGCAAGGCCGGCGCGAGATGCGAGATGCCGAACGACATGGGCGCTGCCACACGAATGCCGCCACGCAAGGTCCGGCTCTGCTCCGTGACCTCGGCTTCAACGGTCTCTCCCTCGGTCAGGATGCGCGCCGCCCGCTCTAGCGCGGCCTCTCCGCTGGCAGTAAGCGACATACGGCGCGATGTGCGATGGAAGAGATTGATCTTGAGTCGCGACTCCAGGCGGGTGATGGCTTTGGAGATGGTGGGCTGAGACAAGCCCAATTCGGCTGCTGCCTTGGCGAACGAGCCGGTTTCAGCGACTTTGGCAAAGATTGCCCATGCTTCGAGATCTGGCAGCTTGGTCATCGGACAAGGCGTTTATCGTGCAATTTTTGGAATCGATGATTTTCTATCTTTTCTATTCTCTTATCAATCGATGAAGCCTAAAGTCACTCCATCGCAACCGAAACACATGGAGAAGCAGCATGATCGAACGTCGTCCTTTCAAAGATCTTGGCGGTGCCAACCACGGCTGGCTTGACGCCAAGCACCACTTCTCGTTCGCCGAATACCATGACCCCGCACGCATGGGATGGGGCCCACTGCGGGTATGGAACGATGACACGATTGCCCCTGGAACGGGCTTCCCACCCCATGCCCACGCGAACATGGAAATCATCACGTATGTCCGTGAGGGCGCCATCACGCACCAGGACAACCTGGGCAACAAGGGTCGCACCGAAGCAGGCGACGTGCAGGTCATGAGCGCAGGCACTGGTATCCGGCACTCCGAATACAACCAGGAGCCGGGCGTCACGAAGATCTTTCAGATCTGGATCATGCCGGACGACCGCGGACAACCCCCGTCGTGGGGCGCCAAGCCTTTCCCCAAAGGGGATCGTTCGGGCAGTTTCGTGGCATTGGCCAGTGGTATGCCCGGTGACGAGGATGCGTTGCCGATCCGCACGGCAGCCCGTGTCCTGGGCGCCTCGCTGAAAGCGGGTGAGTCGACCGAGTACCACCTCGGGCGAGGTCGCCGCGGCTACCTGGTGCCCGCCACCGGCGCCGTGCAGGTGGATGGCGTGACGCTGGAGGCACGCGATGGCGCTGCGATCAGCGACGTGGAGACGCTGCGGGTTACCGCTTTGTCAGACGCAGAACTGGTGTTGGTCGATTCAACAAACTGAGACGCAGCGCGCAATCGTTCAAAAAATCGCGCAAACCGTCTAGCCAGCAGCGGACGAAGACCGTAAGGTCCACCGCCGTGTGCCAGCCACGCCGTCGCCCCGGGCTCACCACCGGGTGCGACAGAAGCACCGCAACGCCCCGATGGCGCTGGCGCCAGCGCTCTCTCTTTCCCCCAACCTGATTCCGAGGACCCCAAATGCCCATTACCGCCACACCAACGCCCGGCGCCAAGCTGCTCAACCCGCACGACCACACGCTGGTGATGATCGACTTCCAGTCGCAAATGGCTTTCGCCACGCACTCTATTGATCCCGTGCAACTGCGCTCGAACGCCGCGCTGGTGGCCAATGCGGCCGCCGGCTTTGGCGCCTCGACCATCCTGACCACCGTGGCGGAGAAGAGTTTCTCCGGCCCCATGTTCGATGAGGTCACCACGCCGTTTCCCAACCAGAAGTTGCTCGACCGCACCTCGATGAACACCTGGGAGGATGTCGCGGTGATCGCCCGCATCAACGACATCGGCAAGTCGCGCATCGTGCTGGCAGGCCTGTGGACGAGTGTCTGCATTGTTGGCCCCGCGTTGTCGGCGATCGACCAGGGCTTCGAGGTGTTCGTGATTGCCGACGCGTGCGGCGACATCTCGGCCGAGGCGCACGAGCGCGCCATGCAGCGCATGATTCAAGCGGGCGTGCAACCCATCACGTCACTGCAGTATCTGCTGGAATTGCAGCGCGACTGGGCGCGCACCGAAACGTATGCCATGACGACGGGCATCGCGCAGAAGTGGGGTGGTGGTTACGGCCTCGGCATCAACTACGCGCGGGCCATGTTCAACGCACACGAAGGCTGAGGTCCTCCCGATGACCGAACGCATTCACCCCGAACTCGTACTGCACGGCGGTCAGATCACAACACTCGACCGGTCGAACCCGACGGCGAGTGCCGTTGCCATCCAGGATGGTCGTTTCGTTCGGGTGGGCTCCGACCGCGATGTCATGGAACTCGTGGGACCTGACACCCGCGTGATCGACCTGCGGGGCAGGCATGTGCTGCCCGGATTGATCGACAACCACCTGCACATCATTCGCGGCGGCCTCAACTTCAACCTTGAGTTGCGCTGGGATGGTGTGCGCAGCCTGGCCGACGCCATGGACATGTTGCGCCGCCAGGTCGCCGTCACCCCCGCTCCGCAGTGGGTGCGCGTGGTCGGTGGTTTCAGCGAGCACCAGTTCGCCGAGAAGCGTTTGCCCACCATTGCCGAATTGAATGCGGTAGCGCCCCAGACGCCCGTGTTCCTGCTGCACCTGTACGACCGAGCCTTGCTCAACGCCGCCGCGCTGCGTGCGGTGGGCTACACCCGCGACACCCCTGCGCCACCGGGTGGAGAAATCATGCGCGACGCCAGCGGCAACCCAACAGGACTGCTGCTGGCCAAACCCAATGCATCCATTCTGTATGCGACCCTGGCCAAGGGGCCGAAGCTGCCGTACGAATACCAGCTCAACTCCACGCGTCATTTCATGCGCGAACTCAACCGCTTGGGCGTCACGGGCGCCATTGATGCCGGTGGCGGCTTCCAGAACTACCCGGACGACTACCGCGTGATCCAGGAATTGGCCGATGCCGACCAGCTCACGATCCGACTGGCGTACAACCTTTTCACACAGAAACCCAAGCAGGAAAAAGAAGACTTCCTTCAATGGACGAGCACGTCGAAGTACAAGCAGGGGACGGACTATTTCCGCCACAACGGCGCGGGAGAAATGCTGGTGTTTTCAGCGGCAGACTTCGAGGACTTTCGACAGCCTCGGCCCGATCTGGCCCCGGAGATGGAAGGAGAGCTGGAGGAAGTCGTTCGCGTACTGGCACAAAACCGCTGGCCCTGGCGCCTGCACGCCACCTACGACGAAACCATCAGCCGCGCGCTCGATGTCTTCGAGCGCGTGAACCAGGACACGCCGCTGGAGGGCTTGCATTGGTTCTTTGACCACTGCGAGACCATCTCCGAGCGCAGCATCGATCGCATCGCAGCGTTGGGCGGCGGGATCGCGGTGCAGCACCGCATGGCCTACCAGGGTGAGTACTTCGTCGAGCGCTACGGGCCAGGAGCAGCCATGGCCACACCGCCCGTCAAGCGCATGCTGGAGATGGGCGTCAACGTCTCCGCCGGCACCGACGCCACACGGGTTGCCTCTTACAACCCCTGGGTTTCGCTCGCATGGCTGATCACCGGAAAGACGGTGGGCGGCATGCAGCTCTATCCGCAGAGGAATTGCCTGGACCGCGAGGCCGCGTTGCGCATGTGGACCGAAAGCGTCACCTGGTTCAGCAACGAAGTGGGCAAGAAGGGGCGGATCGAAGTGGGGCAGTTCGGCGATTTGATGGTGCCCGACCAGGACTTCTTCGCCTGCCCTGAATCCGACCTCGCCGACATCACCTCGCTGCTCACCGTGGTGGGTGGGAAAGTGGTGTGGGGTGCGGGCGAATTTTCCCCCCACGACCACAGCGCACCACCCCCAGCCATGCCGGACTGGTCGCCCGTGCGCACTTTCAAGGGATACGCCAACTGGGGAGAAAACGTTGGCGCGGAGGGCGCTCCTCTGCAGGCGGTCATGCGCAACGCGGCTGCCTGCGCCTGCGCCAACGACTGCAACCTGCACGGACATCAGCACGCCACGGCCTGGAGCAGCCAGCTCCCGATCGCCGACCTCAAGGGGTTCTGGGGCGCTCTGGGCTGTGCGTGCTGGGCGGTGTGATGCACGCCTTGCGCGACTGGTTTACCGCACCCTGGGTGCAATGGATCGCCTTGCTGTTCCTGTGCTCGGCCTACCTTCAGGGAGCGTGGGACAAGCTGAGAGACTTTCCGTCGGCAGTCGTCGAGGTGCGCCACCTCGGTCTGGCCCCTGTGGTGCCGCTGGCGGTCATGACCATCGCTGTGGAGTTGGCCGGTCCGCTGATGGTGTTGAGTGGGTGGAACCGTTGGCTCGGCGCGCTGCTGCTCGCCGGGTTTACCGCATCGGCCAACCTGCTGGCAGACCGCTTCTGGACCAGGCCCGCATCCGAACGCCGTCAACTGGCGAACGCGTTTTTTGAACACTGGGGACTGGTCGGCGCGTTGGTGCTGGTTGCCTGGATTGATTTAGGAGGCTTGCATGCCCGCTGATCCCAAGCACACCGAAAGCGCTGCCTCGGGCAGCTTTGCGCCGCTGCGCCTGCCGGTTTTCGCCGTGCTGTGGGCAGCGACCGTTCTGGGCAACATCGGCAGCTTCATGCGCGACGTGGCGAGCGCGTGGATGGTGACCGAGTTGTCCACCAACCCTGCCGCCGTGGCGCTGATTCAGACCGCTGCCACACTGCCGATCTTTCTCCTGGCCATCCCGGCTGGGGTGCTGTCGGACATTCTCGATCGCCGGCGCTTCCTGATCGGCATCCAGGTCCTCCTGGCGCTCGTCAGCGGAACACTCCTGGTGCTGGCTCGCACGGAGACACTCACGGTGGAGTACCTCATTGCGTTGACCTTTGTGGGCGGCATCGGAGCCGCGTTGATGGGGCCCACCTGGCAGTCGATCGTGCCCGAGCTGGTCCCCCGCAGCGAGCTGAAGAACGCAGTCGCACTCAACTCGCTGGGCATCAACATCGCTCGCGCACTAGGACCCGCCGTCGGTGGCTTGCTCCTGGCAAGCTTTGGCGCTGCTGCTGCTTACGGAGCTGACGTGCTGAGCTACGCGTTCGTGATTGCAGCACTGCTGTGGTGGCGACGGCCCGCCACGGTGGACAGTGGGCTGTCCGAGCAATTCTTCGGGGCTTTTCGTGCGGGCCTGCGCTATGCGCGTGCCAGCCGTGAACTGCATGTGGTTCTGCTGCGTGCGGCCGTGTTCTTTCTGTTCGCCAGTTCGGTCTGGGCTTTGCTCCCGCTGGTCGCGCGCAACATGCTCGGCGGCACGTCAGGGTTCTACGGCCTGATGCTGGGCGCCGTGGGAGCAGGAGCCATCGTCGGCGCGCTTTTTCTGCCGCGCTTGCGCGCTCGAATGAACGCAGACGGACTGATGCTTCTGGCATCGCTTCTCAGCGCGGGCGTGATGGCTGCGCTGTCGGTCGCACCGCCACAGTGGGTGGCTGTTCCGCTGATGTTGGTGCTCGGCGTGGGCTGGATCATCGCGTTGACCACACTCAACGGCGTCGCGCAGGCGGTGTTGCCCAACTGGGTGCGTGGCCGTGGCCTTGCGATCTACCTCATGGTCTTCAACGGTGCGATGGCCGGGGGCAGCCTCGCCTGGGGCATCGTGGCGCAGGAGATTGGCATCCCGCTGGCGTTGCTGGTGGGCGCTGTGGGCCTCACGGTGGCTGCGTTCGTGTTCCACCGCGTGCATCTGCCAACTGGCGAGGCAGATCTCCAGGCATCAAACCATTGGCCGGAGCCGATGCTCACCGAACCCGTGGCACATGACCGGGGGCCGGTCGTGATCCAGATTGAGTACCGCATCCACAAGCACGACATGCCCGCCTTCCTTCACGCCATGCAGCATGTGGCCCGCGAGCGTCGGCGCGATGGCGCGTACGCCTGGGGAGTGGCCGAACACACAAGCGACCCCAACCGGGTGATTGAATGGTTCCTGGTCGAATCCTGGGCCGAACATCTGCGGCAGCATCACCGCGTCTCGAAGGCGGACGCCGACATGCAAGCGGAGGCACAGCGCTTCCATGTGGGCCCCGACAAACCCATGGTGCATCACTTCCTGGCGCTGGACATCAAGGACGGTCGGCCTGCCGATGACGCAAACAGGGTCGCCTCATGAGAGAAGCCCCCGAACCGAAGGCCTCACCTTTTGCCGAGAAGCCTCTTCTCGCTCGCCTGCCCATTGCGATGTTCGCCACCGTCATGGGCATCGGTGGGTTGGCCAACGCCTGGGCGGCCGCGCACCGCATGTTCGGTTTTCCGATCTGGGTCAGCCAAATCCTGCTCGGGATTGCCGTGGTGGTCTTTGGCGTCCTGTTTGTTGCCCATCTCGCCAAATTCCAGCTGTGCTTCTCCGCAGTGAAAGAGGAGTTCGGGCATCCCGTGCGATCCAGCTTCTTTCCGACCACCTCTGTGGCCGCCATCGTGCTGTCCATCGGGCTGCGCGACTATTCGATCGCCGCGGCGCAGGCGCTCTGGTGGCTTGGTGCGTCCGCTCACCTGGTGTTTTCCATCACGCTGATTCGCCGCTGGATCTTGCATGCGCAGGACGAGGGTGTTCTCACCCCCGCCTGGTTCATTCCCATTGTCGGCAATATCCTCGTGCCAGTGGGCGGCGTGCCGCTCGGGCACGGGGAGATCAGTTGGTTCTTCTTCTCGATCGGTCTGGTGTTCTGGCTCGTGTTTTTCACCATCGTCATGCACCGCGTGCTGTTCGTCCCCGCGATGAGCCAGCGCAGCATGCCCACCCTCTTCATCCTGCTTGCGCCACCCTCCATCGGCCTGTCGGCTTACCTGGCGTTCACACACGGGCAGCCGGGCGCGCTGGGCGACATCTTCTTCAGCCTGGCTCTTTTCATCGCAATCCTGTTGGCCAGCTTGGGACGCCATCTGGCGCACGGTCCCTTCTTCATGAGTTGGTGGGCCATGACTTTCCCCGCCTGCGGCTGGGCAGGGGCCACGCTGGGCTACTACCAGGCCAGGCCCTCAATAGCGACCGCCTCGATCGCCGCACTGGCCTTGACGGCGGCCACGTGCGTGCTCGGCTGGGTGGCCGCGCAGACCGTTCGACACATGCTCAGCGGGGCGGCTTTCCGCGAGGACTGATCCTGGGTGCTGCCCTGGGCGCAACCGGGGTCGTCGGCCTAGCGCAGCTCTTGCCCGGCGATGTCGCCTGACAAAAACCGATTCGGTTTGATGAAGAAGGACAGGACCAGCGCGCCGCCGACGGTGCGGGCGATGTGCCGGTTGCCCTTGGGCCGCCACACATAGCTGCCTGCACGCGCCTCACCTTCCTCGTCATAGATGCTGCCTTCCAGCACGTAGGATTGCTCGATCTCAACGTGTTCGTGCAAGGGCAGGACGGTGTTGGGCTGCCAACGGAATAGGGCGGTCAGAAGACCACTTTCCGGGTCTTCCATCAAACGTAGGGCGCCAGAGTAGTTGCTCTGACGCATCCAAGAAATCAAGGATTTACATGACCTTGTGCCACATGGCTGGCCCTGTCCAGGCCAAAGTTGGTGCGACTGGCCTACTTCGTTGCCATAGCTTTTGCGACTGAACTTCAGGCGTGAAGACTCTATCGTTCAGCTCGACAATCAGGCCCGCGATCACTGCCTGATATAGACAAACCGGCCTCCATGAAACGCGGGGCGGTTCAGGAGCGTGTTGCAGCCCAAACTGCCTAGCCCGCGGCTTGACGCTGACATGGTTGGGGTCGCAGCCTTCTTTGCCGGCGCTTGAACAAGTTCAGCATGTCGTAAACGCAAGCAGTCGGTAGACCCTCCAACTACTGGTAACGCGCGCTGCCCGTCTTTCGATGCCGGATGGCTTTGCGTTAGTGCCGCGTTGTCTACCGCAGCGACGGCCGCGGGAAATCCCCTAGCAATGAGGACGGCATTTTGTCGGCCTGCTAACAGACTTGATTTCGCTGCAGCCAGAAGATGGAGGCGCGTCATTCATTCTGAATGCGCCGAGGCGATTTCCAAGGAGACAAATATGTGCATGCCACGCGAAAAAGAAGGTTCGCACAATCGAAGGCACGCTTCGTGTGCCGCATTGCTGATGCTGTTGCTTGGAGGCTGCGGAGGCGGTGACTCGACAGCCACCGGTCCGTCCACGCCAGAGCCGGCTGCACCTGCACCTGTGCAGGTGCTTGCGGTCTCGAGTCCGTCGTTCGCGGTCAGCGGAGGCGATGCGCTGGTGGAAGTCGTTAGCTCCACCGCGCCCATTCAAAGCCTGCTCATCAAGGCAAATGGTCGCGACGTGACGTCAGCCTTTTCGGCGGATGCGCGAACAGGTCGAATGGTTGGTCTTGTGGATGGACTCAACCTAGGCGAGAACACGCTCACTGTAGAGAGCAAGGATGGCAGTGCCGTGATTCCCGCGTCACTGGCACTGACGAACCATCCCACGACCGGGGAGATCTTTGGTGCGCACCAGCGGCCGTGGGTCTGCGAGACGCTGGCCTCCGGGTTGGGCCCCCCACCGGCGCAAGGCCCGTGCGAGGCCCCTTCCGTTCTTGCCTGGTACTACCGGACCACTGCGGGGCACTTCAGTCCCCTCACATCCCTGTCCAAACCTTATCCGACGGATCTCGCGCAGACCACAACCACGGAGGGGAAGACGGTCGACTACATCGTGCGGGTCGAGTCCGGCGTGGTCAATGAGAGCATCTATCGCATCGCGATCATCGATGATCCCGCGCAGCCAATCAGCAATCCATGGAGCGCTGGCGGCAAGAAGCCGGGGGATGGCTGGAACGGCAAGCTCTCATACCCGTTCCAGGGGGGGCTGAGCCCCGGGTACCGCTCCGGCCGTGACTCGGTCACTTCCGCACTTGATCATGAGGCGTTGAAGAACGGCTTCGCGGTGGCGTACGGAACGCGGAACGCATATGGGACTGGCTCTGATGACGTTGTGTCTGCGGAGACCGTCATGATGGTCAAGGAACGCTTCACAGAGCACTACGGCATTCCGAAGTTCACCATCGGAAGCGGAGGCTCCGGCGGCGCTATGCAGCAACACCTGATCGCGCATGGATATCCCGGCCTGCTCGACGCGATCAACCCGGACAGGTCCTACCCGGACGGCCTCTCCATCGGCGCGGACGTTATCGACTGCCACCTGCTCTCCAACTACTTCAACACGATGGCTGTTCCAGGTGCCTGGCCTGGCTCCCGTCGCACAAACGTGGATGGTTATGCGGTCGCGACCAGCGGCTCCAGCGCAGGAAGCACGGTTTGCCAGACGGGTTGGTCAAGGATCGCCGAGTCGTTTCAGGAGGCCGAAGGTCTCGTTCGGGGGTTCGATGCGGTCGTGCCAGTTGGACTGCGGTACCACCCGGTGACCAATCCGACAGGCGCCCGTGCAACCGTCTGGGACAGCAACGTCCTGAGCCTTGGAAAGGATCCTCTGACTGGCTTCGCACGCACGCTCTACGACAACGTGGGGGTGCAGTACGGTCTGCAAGCATTGAATGCAGGACAGATCACGACAGCGGAGTTCCTCGATCTCAACGAGAGAATCGGCGGCCGTGACAGCGATGGAAACATCATCGCTGCGCGATCGAACGGTGATCCGACAGGAATTGCGAACGCATACCGTTACGGACGCGTCACGCTTGGAAGCAATCTGACTCTTCCGATCATCCAGACCCGAAACTATCGGGACTTCAACAATGACATCCATACTCGCGAACGATCATTTGCTTCGCTGGAACGCCTGAAGATGTTCAATGGGACGACCGACAACCTCGTGATGTGGACGCTGCCACTCGGGCAGAGTGTGACCGAGCAAGCGCTGTTGGGCCTGGATCAATGGCTGGAACGCATCGCGGAAGACAAGTCCACGAAGAGCTATGCGGAAAAAGTGATAGCCAACAAGCCGCCGACGCTGAAGAGCGGCTGCTGGGACGCGGCAGGTGTCAAGCTCGACGAAGAGCCTACGCTCAACCCGAACGCTGCCTGCAATCAGCTCTACCCGGTGCATGCCAATGTGCGGATGAAGGCCGGCGGACCGGTGAGCGGCCATATCATGAAATGTCAGTTGAAGCCCGTGAACTTGCAGGACTATGCAGTCTCGTTCACCACGGCGGAGATCGTCCAGTTGCAGGCAATCTTTCCACAGGGCGTATGCGACTGGACGAAACCGGGGGTAGGCCAGTCGGAGGCAAAGGGGGAGAGTTGGTTCACCTATGCTGCCGCCGGTGAGGGAGTCTCACGGCAGGCGTTGGTGCCTCGCCGGTAGACGGCATCGGGAAAGGGCGGCTTCGGCCGTCCTTCCCGCTACGATTCCTTGATCGATCGCAGACCTTCGAGGTCCAGGACGAGGAGGCTGCCGTATTCCGCGCGCACCAGTCCTCGTTCCTGGAGCTCTTTGATGGTCTGATTGGCCGTAGGTCGGGAGAGCCCCGCCAGCTCGCCGATTTCCTCTTGGGAGATTTGCAGCAGCGGCCCTGCCCCCGCATAGAGGACCGGATTGAACAGGCAAAAGATCGCGGTAGCCACCCTCTTGACGGGTTCCACCGAACGGGATGCCTCCGTCATTGCGATGAACTGACCCACGCGCTCGTTCAGATGCGCAATGATGAAGTGGTTGAAATCGAGGTTGGTGTCCAACAGCCAGTGAAAGGTAGCGCGAGGGATGTGGATCACTCGAGAGGGCCTCATGGCCGTGATGTCGTAGCGCCTCATCTCGAACTTGATCACGGATCCTTCGCCAACCCAGCACCTTTGCGGCACGCCGGTGAACATGACCACCCTTCCGGCGTGCGTGACCGCGCTGACCTTGAGCAAGCCTTCCGCGACGCCAACCCACGAGTGAACGGGCTCACCCTTGCGCGCGACAACGTCCTTGGTGTCATGCGAGGTCTCGAATGCGTCCTCCACGACGCGGTCTGCAGCAGTCTTTGGCAACAACTGCATCCAGGAAGCAGCCCGAAGCAGTTTCTGGAAATTGCGGTCTGTGGACGCTGTTTGCATGTCACTTGTCAGGTGAGCAGCGGGATCAGCAAGTACGCCGGTATTGGAGTAGTGCCTGCGGAGCAACCGATCCAGTAGGCATCTTGTTGTCAGTAGTGCGCGCGGCGCGCGATGAAGTCCAGCACGGCGCGATTGAACTCCTGCGGTTTCTCGAAATACGCGGAATGCCCGGCGTCTTTGATCTCAGCGAGTTCGCTGCCTGCAACCAGTTCTGTCAACTCGCGCATCACGGCGACCGGCACGATCGGATCTTCACGGCCCACCAACAGCAGCGTCGGGCACGCAAGGCCTCGCAGTGCATGCACAGGGAGCAGTTTGCCTGGCTGCAGCAACGCAGCTAACGTCTCGCCCCATTCAGCGCTGGGAATCGAATGCGCGCTCGGATTGAAGTGGTTGATCTGGGCGTACAACTGCGCCTTGTCCGGATGGTTCTCCAGAAACCAGCGGCCGAGAGAACGCTGCTCCACGTTGACGGCGCGCTGCGTGATCCGCCTATTCGCGAAGATGTCCAGCAGAATGGAGTGGTCGATGCCCAGCGAGCTGTCGCAGGCCGCAAAAGCGGCAACTCGCTCGGGATGGTCCAGGGATAGCTTCAGTCCGATAAACCCCCCTAGCGATTGGCCGACGAGTGCGGCGCGTTCCAGTTGCTCGCGATCCAGGATTTCGATCACGTCCGCGGCGAAGTTGTCCAGCGCGAACTCCTGCACCGGCGCCACGGAGCGGCCGAAGCAGCGGATGTCCATGGTGATGCAGGTGTGGCGCGCGCTGAAGGCGGGCAGCTGCTGCCACCACGTAGCGGCGTTGGACCCGGCACCATGCAGGAATAGAACGGCCGGGCCTTCACCCTGGCGCTCGTAGTAGATGCGGCGCCCGCGGGATTCAATGAAAGGCACGGTCAGTTTGCCTTGATGTTCAGACTGCGTACCAGCTGGCCCCAGCGCTCAGTGTCGGCGCGCACCGTCTGTGCGTACTCGTCGGGCGTGGACGTGGTGGGCACCATGCCTTGGGACTCCAATTGCTTGACCACCATCGGGTCGTTGATGGCGACCTGCAAAGCCGCATGCAGCTTGCGCACAATAGGCGTGGGCGTTCCCTTTGGTGCGGAGATCCCCATCCAGGAACTGACTGTGAGTTGCTTGTAACCCAACTCCGCGAATGAAGGCACATCGGGAACCGCGGGGCTGCGTTGGGGGCTGGTGACCGCCAGCACCTTGAGCTTGCCGCCTTGCACGTGGCTGAGCGCGGTATTGGGCGGAATCACGATCACGGACACCACGCCGGCCAACACGTCCTGCAATGCCGGGCCACCCCCTTTGTAGGGAACGTGGGTGAGCTGGATACCGGCGGCACGCTGCAGCTGCTCCATCACCAGGTGTCCGGTGCTGCCGGCGCCGGAACTGGCGTAGTTCATCTTGCCCGGCTCCTTTTTGGCACGCTGCAGGAGATCTTCGAAGGTGTTGATGCCTGCGTCGCTGCGCACCACCAACCACTGCGCAGCCCGGCCGATCTCGCCGATGTGTTCAAAGTCCTTCACGATGTCGAAAGGCACGTTCTCATACATGCCCTGCACGATCGTGTTGAGCATGCCCGTCGTCGTGAGCGTGTAACCGTCTGGTGCAGAGACAGCGCCGGCTTGCGTACCGACAATGTTTCCGGCACTGGGTCGGTTGTCGATGACCACGGGAACCTTCAGTGCTTGGGACATCTGCTGGGCCACCGGTCGGATCACTTGGTCGTATGGACCACCCGCTGGCGCGGGAACGATGATGCGGACAGGGCGAGCGGGCCATTCGGCGGGCTGGGCGTGGACCACGGACGTGGCCAGGAAGCCGGCCGCCACGGCAGCTGCGAAGCGCAAAAGGTATCTCATGTTGTCTCCTTGTAGGTCCGCAATCTTCGGCCGAGCACCCATCGCCGTCGAATTAATTTGATGGGTTATCCATTAGACTTCCCGATACCTTGCCGCACAGTGCCACCGTCTTTCTCAACCGACTGCTTGCCCGCGGCAAGTTCCGCCACGTGCAGGTGATCCTGGCTTTGGCCGAGCTCGGCAGCGTGCAGCGCACGGCGGATGCGATTGGTATGACGCAGTCTTCGGTTTCCCAGACACTCGCATATCTGGAGGCGTTGCTGGAGGTGCGCCTGTTCGAGCGTCACGCGCGCGGCGTGCGACCGACGCCGGCCTGTGCCGACCTGCTGCCGGTTGCTCGCCAACTGATGATGGGAGTCGCAAGTGGCGCTGAAACCGTCAGCGCGCGCCACCGGCACGGCCAAGGAGTTGTGCGCGTGGTCGCGTCTGGGGCTGCAACAAACGGCGTGCTGCTCGACATGCTCCCAGACTTTGGTGATCAATATCCCGAGATCCAGATTCATCTGCTCGAGGCAGAGGGTCAGGATCAGTTGTTGGCTATTGCGCGTGGCGAGGTGGACCTTGTCGTCTGCCGTCGCCCGCCCGTGCTTCCCGAAGGATGGGAGTTTCATCCTCTGCGCGATGATCGCTACGTGATCCTGTGTCAGGCAGACCATCCATTGGCGCGCGTCCGGTCCCTGAAATGGTTGGACATCGCAAAGGCCACTTGGCTTTTGTTACCGGTCGGCGTTGCGGCTAGGCAGTGCTTCGACGACATCGCGAGCAACTTCCCTCAGCCGCCACGTACTTACCCGGTCATAACGCGGTCGCTAAACATGCTGTGGCGCCTTCTGCGGCATCGGCCGTTGCTCGCCGTATTGCCGCTGAATCTGGCACGACCGCTGCTGGACGAAGGCGTCCTTGTGGAACTTCGCGTTGGCGACGCCGTGCACATTGAGCCGATCGGCATCCTGCAGCCCAAGGCTGGTATGGGCGAAGCAGCAATTCGCTTGGGGGCGTTCCTGCGCAAAGCGGCGGCTGTCCGCGTGCGCTCGCGGCCCGAAATGCGAAGACCCGCCGAACGAAAGCGAAAAACTCCTTTGCCACGAGCAAAGAGCTGACGCGATCACGCGTTCTCATTCAGCAGGTGGGCCGGCACATCAGGCCTTTCCAGGGCAATGAAGTGGCCGGCATTCGCCACCTGAGTGAATTGAGCGGATGGAAGCAGTTCCTTGTTGGCCTGCCTGTCCGACGGGCGTGACCAGTCCTTCTCTCCATAGATCAGATGAATCGGGGCGCTGACCTGGGGGTACCGTGAGCGGGCTGCGATGAGGCTGGGTAGGCTGGCGTACACCGAACGTGCGACGGTCGGGTCGCTGAGCCATGTGGTCAGTCAATTGCACTCCCCGGGTTCTCTCTGCCCTTACCGCACAAGCCGGTGATCGCGAAGTTGACTGGCGATTTCGGGGCAGCGAAATCAGCGATTCGAAGGTCCGCAACGGGTTGGCAGCGCCAGTTGGACAGATCAGTCCGCGGACGCTCTGCCAGCCTTGCACCCATGGCCGCAGGCAGCGTCAGCAGTATCCCCATGAGCGGTCATCGCACCAGTGACAGAGCGGGTGAGCGGGCGAAGCTTCTAGCGAGGTCACCAACGACGTTCAAGAGCCGGAATATCTTCATCGCGCCATCAATCACCCGTGCCTCAGCCGCATAGTTGGACGACCCGGTCTAACCGAACGCAGTGCAGTGACCGCTTTGCGTCGTACCGAGCAGTTCCAGATGTTGCTTGCCCAATGACCGGTTCTCGTCGGTCACGGCCGTTTCCAGAACGACCTTGAATGTCCGAGACCAGTCTTCAGCGGGTCCTCGTCCAGCGAAATCCAAGGTGGTCGCCGTCTCTGCCCGCTCCCGACCGGCTTCGAACGACCCTTAAGGCTCATTTGCTGCCGGCCTAAACGACACGGTTAGCTATGGCAGTAAGCATTCTTCGAACCGATAGCGGCAGAGCTTTGCGTCTGGATCGGCAAAGCTTTGCTCGCGTCCACCGTAGGGCGCCACAGTAGTTGCTCTGGCGCTTCCGAGGAATCAAGGACTTACAACACCTCGTGCCATAGGGCCGGCCCGGTCCGGGCCAGAGTTGGTGCGACTGGCCAACTTTGTTGCCAAAGTTCTTGCGACTGGACTTCCTGCGTGAAGCCTTGCCTTCCAACGCGACGATTAAGTCGGGATTGTTGGCTTGCTTCGTGAGGCCACCTTCTGAATTTGCTGTCGAACCCAGCGACGCAGCGGGTCTGCGTCAGTGCGTTCGTGCCAGATTTGCTTCACCTCAACCCAAGGCAGGTCGATGGGCAGCGGATGGATCTGGAGGTCGGGGTCGCGTTGTGCCGCTTCTTCCGCCACGGAGCGCAGGCAGGTCAAGAGAAAGGCCGTGTCCCGGATCAAGCGTGTCGGGGCCAGGAAGCTGGAGAGACCCGCAGCGACGCGCCGACGCAGGCCCCGCGCCTCCAGTGCTCGGTCGACCCGCCCATGGAGATCTCCCGTGAGCGTGGTCAGAAGATGCTCGCACTCCAGAAACTCGTTCAAGCCCAACTTTCCATTCAACCGGGGGTTGTGGCGGGAGGCCAGCACCACAAAGTCCTCGCTGAACAGGCGTTGCTGGCGCAGCGTGTCGGGCAGTTCGTCGAAGAAACCCGCAATGGCGAGATCACAGCTGCCTTTTTCCAGCTCCTCGCGCGGCAATTGCCCGCGCGTGTTGTGCGTGATCAAGGTCACCCCAGGCGCCTGCGCGCGCAGCCTTGGCAGGAGCCCCGGCAGCAGGGACTGCTCGAGATAGTCGGTGGTGAAAATGTGCAAGCGCTCATGGCGCGCGAGGAAATCGCTGCCTTCGCTGCGGTGATAGAAGGCCTCAATGTCGCCCACCAACGCCTGCACCTGCGGCGCGAGTTCATGTGCTCGCGGTGTCGGCGTCAGGCCGCGCGGTGCACGGACGAATAGCGGGTCGCCCATCTCATGGCGCAGCTTGGCCAGCTTGTGGCTCAGGGCGGGCTGACTCAGCGCAAGGCGTTCGGCCGCGCGCGACGCGTTGCGCTCTTGATAGACGACATGGAAGACCCGCAGCAGGTTGAGGTCCTTGTTGTCGATATTCATTTATTGAATCTCACGTATCGAATCTTTCGACTTTTCGAATCATAGGAGAGTCCCGATCATCGTGCTCAACCGTTTTCAACCATGGCCATCGGGCCTCGAAAGGATGAGTGATGAAGAAGATCTTGATGGTGCTGACGTCCCATGACCAGTTGGGCAACACCGGTCACAAAACCGGCTTCTGGCTGGAGGAGTTCGCCGCGCCCTACTACCTGTTCAAAGACGCCGGCGCGCAGGTCACGCTGGTTTCCCCGTTGGGAGGCCAGCCACCGATGGACCCCAAAAGCCATGCACCCGATGCGCAGACCGACGCAACGCGCCGATTCAACGCAGACGCACAGGCCCAGGCCGCCTTGTCCAGCACCCTGCCTCTGGGTCAGGTGCGTGCGCAGGACTTCGACGCCGTGTTCTACCCCGGCGGCCATGGGCCTTTGTGGGACTTGGCGGAAGACGCCCGTTCCATCGCATTGATTGAAAGCTTCCTGGGGCAGGACAAGCCGGTGGCGGCCGTGTGCCATGCGCCCGCCGTGTTGCGGCACGTGAAGGCCCCCGACGGACAACCCGCCGTGCGCGGCCGAAAAGTCACCGGCTTCAGCAACAGTGAGGAAGCGGCGGCACAGCTCACCGACGTGGTGCCTTTCTCGCTGGAAGACATGCTGACAGGCCATGGCGGCGACTACAGCCGAACCGCGGATTGGCAGAGCCATGTGGTGGTGGCCGGACGGCTGATCACCGGGCAGAACCCGGCCTCTTCGGAAGCCACGGCCGAAGCCTTGCTCGCGCAGCTGTGAAGCCTGCAGAGACGTCCCGACACCTCAATTCCATTCCCATGAAACCACTTCACAACCTGATGCCCGCCGCGGCGCTTGCACTGGCGGCGCTGATCGCCTTTCCGACGAACTCTCTCGCTGCCGACCCGTTGCCCCTTGAGCGGTGGCGCAGCTACCAGGGCGTGAGCTGGGAGCTGCCCGCTGCCGGGCAAGTCGCTGCGCCGTTTGCGCAGTCGGTCAACGCGCCCATCGCGGGCTTGCACTTCGATGCCCAGGGCGGTGCCTACGTCAGCACGCCGCGCCTGCTTTCGTCCGCCGCTCCAGCCACACTCAGCAGGCTCGACACCACGGCAGAGGGCGGACCGGCGAGGCTGACAGCATTTCCGTCCACGCAGGCCAACGACGTGGCGGCCCCTCCCCATCTGGCGCTGCGCAATGTGCTTGGCTTCCATGTGGACCGCCGCAATGGCTGGCTCTGGGCTCTGGACATGGGATTCGTGGCAGGTGAGGCCGAGTCCCCGGCCGGCGCCCAGAAGGTGATGGTGCTCGACCTCGTCTCGGGCAAGCTCGTCAAGTCCATTGCACTGGACGGCGTGGCCGATCGTGCGGGCAGCTTCCTCAACGACATCGCGGTCGACGAGCGCAGGCGCGTGGCCTATGTGTCCGACAGTGGCTTTCGCAGCGCACCGCGCAACAAGGTCGGCCTGATCGTGGTGGACTTCGCCGTCGGCACCGCCCGGCGTGTGCTGGATGGACATGCCAGCCTGCAGATCGAGCCCGGCGTCAAAGTCGTGTCCGGCGGCAGCGAGGTCTGGCCGGGCAACCCCCTGCTGATCGGCGTCAATGGCATCGCCCTTTCACCCGATGGGAAGACCCTGTACTGGACGGTCACCACCGCCACGCAAGCCTGGTCGGTCCCGACCGCCATGCTGCGTCGGGCGGGCGCGGGCGACGCGGAGATCGCGCGGGCCGTCAAAAGCCTGGGCGCTGTCGGTGGCAATACCGACGGCATCGTCACCGACACGGCGGGCCACCTCTACATCACGGATGTAACCCAGGGTGGCATCGTGCGCTACGACCCCAAAACGCAGGGCATGGCCTTGATCGCAGCGAACGACTCGGTGCGTTGGCCTGATACGCCGGCCTTCCATCCTGGTGGGGATCTGGTCTTCACCGCCAGCGCACTCAATCAGCACTTCGCAGGTCAGGTCAAGGCCGGCGAGGAGCGGTATGAGCTGTGGCGGCTTCGAACGGGTGTCCAGAAGTCGGCGCGCCGCTGATCCCGCTAGGGGGCTGTCTCCTGCGGTGTGCCGCAGGAGACAGCTTTGCGCTTTTCGCATCGGGCAATTTGCCCTTTTCTGCTACATTCCAAACAGGATATATGATGTAAAAAGTAAGGTGCGGAGATGGCTGAACTGGGCCGAGTGGAAAAGCAGAACCTTTCCCAGCGTGTGTACGTTGAGATTCGCAATGCGTTGATGAACGGGCAGTACGCGCCGGGCTCCAGGCTGCGGATCGCCGAACTCTCCGAAGCGCTGGGCACCAGCATCACCCCGGTGCGGGAAGCCATCTTCCGGCTGGCCAGCGAACAGGCACTGGATGTGACTGCGGCCACCTCCATCGCGGTTCCCGAACTGGACCTGGAGACTGTGCGCGAGATCCAGCTCATGAGAGGCCTGCTCGAAGGTGCCGCGGCAGCGCAGGCCGCGCGGCAGATCACCCGCAAGGAGATCGAGCACCTGGAGAAGATCCAGGAGCAGTTCATCAAGGCCTCGGCCACCAACCCGAAGGACGCCGCCAGGCGCAACCGGGACTTCCATTTCGAGTTGATGGCCGCAGCCCGGCTGCCCAGCCTGTCGGCCGTTGTCGAAACCATGTGGGTGCGCATGGGTCCACTGCTCAACACCTTTCACGCCAAGGTGCCCAAGCGCAACATCTTCAACAGCAACCACCCGCACTACAAGGTGCTGGAAGGCCTGAAGGCGGGCGATCCGGAGATGGCGTCCAAGGCCATCCAGGAAGACATCCGATGGGGTGAGCGGGTGTTGACGGAGTGGATGAACGGGCGCTCGGTCGAAGAGATCTACGCCTAGGTTCGCGACACTCAGCCGGTGTGGCCAGTCGTGAAACCCACCAGCAGTTTGATTTGCGTCGTGACCATGTGCACGCCCTTATGGATGCGCTGCCCATTCTCGGACGCTCTCTGCAACAAGGGTGTGATGTCGGGCTGCATCACGACCTCGGCCACGACCGTGTCCTGACGCAGTTTCGACGGGTCGAAGGGCAGCGGGTCGTCGGGGTGCAGACCCAGTGAGGTGCCGTTGACGGCGATGTCATAGGCCTCCGCGTGCTGCGGATTCAGCTCGATGTCCAGACCCGGGAAATGGCGCGAGAGTTGCTCGGCCAGTTCACGCCCCTTGTCCAGAGACCGGTTCTGGATGCCGATGCGGCGCACTTGCGACCCGGCCAGTTCGAAAGCGATGGCGGTGGCCACGCCACCCGCGCCCGCGAGCAGGACGGACTTCCCGGCCAGAGCGATGCCCCGGTCCTGAAGGCCTTGCACAAAGCCCCGGCCGTCGTACATGCGGCCCGCCAGCGTGCCGTCCGCGTTCTTGCGCACCGCGTTGCAGACACCCATCACCTCCGCCAGCCCTTCCAGCGTGTCGCAGTGCCGACAAACTTCCTGCTTGTGCGGAATGGTGATGACGAAGCCCGGGATGTTCTCGATCTGCCGGATGGCTTCGATGGCCGCGGGCAGACCGGAGGGCGACACTTTCCAGGGCACCATCACGGCGTTGATGCCGTGCTCGCTGCAGTACTGGTTGAAAAATCCGGGCGTGCGCACGTGCTTGCTCGGGTAGGCCAGCAAGGGCACCACGGCGGTTCGGCCATTGATGGTGGGCGTCGGTGGGAGGTTCAAGATCGGCTCCGATGCGGGGTCAGGCGATGCCGAATCCGCCATCCACGGGCATGACGATGCCGGTGACGTAAGCGGCCTCGGCCGACAGCAGGAAGCCCACCACGCGGGCCACGTCCGCCGGCTGCCCCCAGCGCCCCAACGGAATGCGGCCCAGGATCGCCGCGCTGCGCTCCGGATTGTGAATCGCACCGGAGGCCAAGCGGGTGTCGATCCAGCCCGGTGCAATGGCGTTGACCCGGATGCCGTCCGCGGCGAAGGCCACCGCATGGGAGCGGGTGAGGGAGGTCACGCCGCCTTTGCTGGCCGAGTACGCCGGGTTGCGGGCCGAACCGAACTGGCTCCACATGGACGCAACGTTCACCACTGCACCCCGGGCTGCCCTGAGTCCGGGCAGGGCCGCCAGCGTCATGCGATTGACTGCGTTGAGGTTGATCTCCACCACCTTGCCGAAGCCATCGGGCGTGAGCTCCTTCTGGTCGTGCAGGATGATGCCGGCCCCATTGACCAGCCCATCAACGTGAGGGAGCTTGTCAAACAGGGCCGCAATCGAGGCGGCGTCGGTCACGTCCAGGCGGGTGAATTCGATGTTGCCGGGCAGGGTGGGCTCGGTGTCCAGACCGGCGCAGACCACGCGCCAGCCTTTGGCTTGCAGCTCCTGAGCGCAGGCCAGCCCGATACCCGTGCCCCCGCCTGTCACCACCGCCACCTTTTGCCGTTGAGTCATGAGAGTGTCTCCTTGTTGATAGAGGACGCATGATATATCATGCATCTAAAATTCAACAACCCATTTTTGGAGACAACCATGAAAAATCTGAAGGATTCAGGGCTCTTTGCTCAACGGTGTCTGATCGATGGCATCTGGCAGGATGCGTTGAGTCAGAGGGTGCGGGAGGTTGAGAACCCCGCCACCGGCGAGCGCGTGGGCACGGTGCCCAACATGGGCGAGGCGGAAACGCGCATGGCGATCCAGGCCGCCGCCCGGGCCTTCCCGGCGTGGGCCGCACGCAGCGCCAAGGAGCGCGCCGCGTTGCTGCGTCGTTGGTACGAATTGATGATGGAAGCCCAGGACGACCTGGCGCGCATCATGACGATCGAGCAAGGCAAGCCGCTGTCCGAGGCGCGTGGCGAAACTGCGTATGGCGCCAGCTTCATCGAGTGGTTTGCCGAGCAGGGGCGCCGCAACAACGGGGACGTGATCCCGGCGCCGCAGTCCGACAAGCGCATCGTGGTGCTGCGCCAGCCCATTGGCGTGTGCGCGGCGATCACGCCCTGGAATTTCCCCAACGCGATGCTCACGCGCAAGCTCGCCCCCGCGCTGGCCGCCGGCTGCACCATGGTCGTCAAGCCTGCCACCCAGACCCCGTTCTCGGCCCTGGCCATCGCTGTGCTCGCCGAGCGCGCGGGCATACCGCGCGGTGTCATCAACGTCGTGACTGGGGATGCGGCTGCGATCGCGAAGGAGCTCACCGGCAACCCGGTGGTGCGCAAACTCAGTTTCACGGGTTCGACCGAGATCGGGCGCGTGCTCATGCGCCAATGTGCCGAACACATCAAGAAGGTCTCGCTGGAGCTGGGCGGCAATGCGCCCTTCATCGTGTTCGAAGACGCGGATGTGGATGCCGCCGTGAAGGGCGCGATGATCGCCAAGTTCCGCAACAACGGACAAACCTGTGTGTGCGCCAACCGCATCTATGTGCAGCGTGCGGTGTACGATGAGTTCGCCCACAAGCTTGCACACAGCGTGCGAGCGATGAAGATGGGCAATGGTCTGGACCCTGAAGTTGTGGTCGGTCCCATGATCGATGGCAAGGCGCTTCTCAAGATGGAGGAACACATCGAGGATGCGCTGGCCCAAGGCGCCGAGTTGGTGACGGGTGGGCGCCGCCGCGAGGGCAACTTCTTCGAACCCACGGTCATGGTCGGCGTGACGCAGCAGATGCTGGTCACGCGCGAAGAAACCTTCGGGCCGTTGGCGGCGCTGATCGCCTTCGACAGCGAGGACGAGGTGATACAGATGGCCAACGACACCGAGTACGGGCTGGCGTCCTACGTGTACACGCGTGACCTGTCGCGCAGTTGGCGCGTGTCGGAGAGCCTGGAGTACGGCATGGTCGGTGTCAACACGGGTCTGATCTCCACCGCCGAAGCCCCTTTTGGTGGCGTGAAACAGTCGGGCTTGGGCCGCGAAGGGTCGCAATACGGCATGGACGACTACTCCGAGCTGAAGTATGTCTGCGTCGGTCTCGACTGAGCGCGTCGACGCCACCGAAGAAGCGTGCTGGCACTGGCGCATGCCAGTGTTCATCCGCTGGTCGGACCTTGATGCCCTGGGGCACGTGCACCACCTTGCCTACTTGCGGTGGTGCGAGGACGCGCGCAACGAACATGCCGTGGCCATCGGCCTGCCGGTGCCCGGCACGGGTGTTCGTTCGCAGGTCGTCGTGGCCATGGCTTGTGATTTCAAAAAGCCGCTGGACCGCGCCACCAACCCCGTGGTCCATCTGCGGGTGATCCGTGTGGGCAAGGCCAGCCTGGAGGCGCAGTTCAGCATCGCGTTCGGCGTGGTGGAGCACTTCTGCGCGCGCGTCACCACGGTGATGTGCAGTGACGAGAGCGGTGCGTCATCGCCATGGACGGTTGAGGAACGGGAGCGGCTCAAGGCGGAGCCGCTCCCTGCCTGACAGAGCTCAGCGCGTGCGTTCGGCTTCTACCGAGCGGATGGCCAATGCGATGCGCTCGGCGCTCAGTGCCGTGGGGAAATTGCGCACGTGTGGCGCTGTCATCGTGAGCCGCGAAATCGTCTCGATCTCCTCGTCGGTGGCGGTACGCGCCAGACCAAGTTCACCCAGGTCCTGGGGCAGGCCGATGCGCGAATAGAAACCCCGCAGTTCGGCCATGAACGTCGGCTCGCGCTCTTCCAGCGTGAGTTGCACCAGCAGGCCATAGGCCACCTGAAGGCCATGCAAGGAAGTCGCGGTGCCCGCGATCGCGGACAAGCCGCGCGTCATGGCATGAGACACCGACAGACCACCGTTCTCGAAGCACAGCCCGCTCAACAGCACGGTGGCCTCCACCAGCGACTCCAGATGGACATCGGGCGTGCCTCGTTGAACGGCTTGAATCGCCGACTCGGCGTGTTCGCGCACGCTGCGGTAGCTCAGATCGGCCAGCGCCAGCGCAGCCTGCGTACCCAGCCCGCCATAAATGTTCAAACCACCTGCCGCGGCGCAACGCTCGACCTCGAATTTCTTGGACAGCGCATCGCCGATCCCCGCGAGCAGCAGCTTGACCGGCGCGGCGGCGATCAGGTCGGTGTCAACGACCACAGCAGCGGGGTTGTGAGTCATGTGCTCCACCGACAGCAAGCGGTGCTGTTCGTCATAAAGCACAAAGATCTTGCTGGTGGGCGCGTCGTTGGAGGCCACCGTGGGAACAGTAACGACATGGGCGCCCAAGACTTTGGCGACAGCCTTGCCCACATCGATGCCCTTGCCGCCACCGGCCGCGATCACGACACCGGGCTTGTCCTGTGCGAGTTGCCCCACCAGGCGCTGCACCTCAGCGGGCGTGATGTCTCCGGAGAACTCACAGGTGCTCAGTCGCACGCCCGCAGCTTTGCATGAGGCCGCAACGCGATCACCTACCAAGTCGAGCACAAAACGGTCGGAAATCAGCGCAGCTGAGGGGGCGAGCGAGGCGACTTGAGCACCCAGCTGATGGATGGCGCCAGGGCCCTGCAGGTAGCGAAGTGGGGCGCCGAAAACACGCAATAGAGGTGAGGTCTCGGAAGTGTTGGACATGTTGTCTCCAGTGATGAATCTGAGGTCTTGGGCCAGCAATGTGATCGTCTTTATCCGGGAAAACCCGAAGCATGATGCACGGTGCATCATATATCATGCGTCCAATCGGAGGCGGAATCAAGGTGTCATGAGACGGCTTGCACCGCCATCACCGATGCGCAGCCGGCGCGTTGGACAGCTGGCTTACCCATTCCTCAATCTGGAGACAACACCATGAAAGCAATCCCTACCAGTCGACGCCACGCGTTGCTTCGCGTGGGCGCGGCCTGCCTGCTTGCGCTGAGCACGCCGGCGTTTGCGCAGTCGAATGACATCAAGATCGGTTTCGTGCTGCCCCTGTCGGGTGGCACGGCGACGATCGGCAACCAGACCAAGGTCGGCGCGGAGATTGCGATCGAGCAGATCAATGCCGCGGGCGGAATCAAGTCCATGGGCGGGGCCAAGCTGGTCGCGGTGTTTGCGGACAGCCAGTCCAAGCCTGACGTGGGGGTCGCCGAGACAGAACGCCTGATCACGCGGGAGCAGGTGTCGGTCATGGTGGGGGCGTACAACAGCGCCGTCACGTTCCCGGCCACGGAAGTTGCGGAGCGGTACAAGACGCCATGGCTGGTGACCGGATCGGTCAAGGACGAGATCACAGAGCGGGGATTTCGCTACATCTTCCGCCCGAACAACAAGGCCACATTTGATGCTCGCGAACAGATGGACGCGATCGATCTGTTGGCAAAGGAAACCGGCAACAAGCCACAAACGATCGGGCTGTTCTACGAAGGCACGGACTGGGGGCGTTCGCACACCGCCAACATCAAGAAGATGGCATTGGAGCGTGGCTACAAGATTTCACTCGACGAGTCGTACCCGCCAAACCAGTCGGACTTCTCCGCACAACTGTTGAAGATTCGCGCGAGCAAACCCGATGCCTTGATCGTCGTGGCCTACACGCCCGACCACATTCTGTTCACGCGCCAGTTCGCTGAAAACCGCCTCAACGTTCCTTACGGAATCCATTCCGTCGGTGGAGGTTCGGAAGACCCATCGTTCTACAAATCGGTCAGCCCCAAGGCGTACGACTTGATGTTCGTGCAGGACGATTTCCAGGTGGACATCATGCAGGCGATCAAGGATCCGAACGCATTGGACGCCGACAAGAAGTTTCTGGCGCGGATGGGCTATGGGCTCAATGCCTATGGGGCGCAAGGAGTCTCCAACGCCTACATCCTGCGCGACGTGCTGGAGCGTGCCGGATCTGCCGATCGGGAAAAGATCCGCGATGCATTGGCCAAGACGGACATCAAGAGCGGACCTGCATTGATCACCGGCTACAGCCGGATCATCTTTGACGAGAAGGGCCAAAACCCGCATGCCCACGGAGTCATCACGCAGAACATTGGCGGAGAGCGTCGCACGGTGTGGCCTGCCGCCAACCGCCTGGCAGGAACCAAGCCAGTCTGGCCCCTGCCTGAGTGGTCCAAGCGCTGATCCTGTCCGCGGCGTCAACCCGGGTGCCCTTCGCCACATGCGGCGGGCACCCTCATCACGGAAACCGGTATGGATCCCCTCATCTTCTTCTACGCGCTCATCAACGGGCTGCTGCAAGGTGCCATCTATGGCGGCATTGCCCTTGGCCTGAGTCTGATCTTCGGTGTCCTGCGCGTCATCAACTTCGCGCACGGCTCCTTCCTCATGTTGGCCATGTATGCGACCTACACGCTGTGGTCCGTCTTCGGATTGCATCCCTACGTCGCAGCGGTGGTGACCATGCCGCTGCTGTTCGGTATTGGCTACTTCACACAGAGCGTCATCATTTCTCCGCTCTTCAAGCGGGAGTCAACCCTCGTGGTCGAGCCGCTGGGTGCGCTGTTGCTGACCACTGGCGTCTACCTCGTCATGGACAACCTCGTCCTGATGGGATATGGGCCGGATGTTCGATCGGTGAGCGTGGACTTCGCTGGCGGCACGTTTGAAGTTGCGGGGCTCCCCATCAGCATTCCCCGCTTCGTTGGTTTCGTTGCCGCCATTGCCGTGGCATGGGGCTTGTGGTGGGGACTGAAACACACCGACGTGGGGCGCTCGATCCGCGCAACGGCTCAGAACCGTGATGCCGCAGCCATGAGTGGCGTGAACGTCTATCGGGTCTACAACCAGACATTCGGACTGGGCGCGGCCATCCTCGGCCTCTTCGGTGCGCTGCTGGTGCCCTTTCTCTCGATCACTCCGACTGTGGGTCTGATGTTCGGCGTCAAGTCATTTCTGGTGGTGGTGCTCGGTGGCATCGGATCGATTCCAGGGTCAATCGTGGGTGGACTGCTGCTGGGCGTCTTCGAATCGCTGATTTCGCAGTTCGTCACAGCCACCTCGGCGGCCATGTTCTCTTTCCTCATCTTCATCGTTGTCCTGCTGGTCCGCCCCAACGGCCTGCTGGGCCGCAAGGCATGAGGGCGTCGCCATGTCAAGAATGAACTCGTTCTCAAGCTCTCCTTCCACGTTGATCCTCGGCGTGCCGATGATCGCGATCGCGGCCCTGCTGCCGATCTTCGTCAGCGACTCGTACACGATGCACTCGCTGACCATGATCCTGTACTTCGCGTACATGGCCACAGCATGGAACTTTGTGTGCGGATACGTAGGCCAACTGTCGCTGGGCCATGCTGTCTTCTCGGGCATGGCGGGCTATGTGACGGTGTTGCTGTTCACGATGTTCGGCATCTCGCCCTGGCTGGGCATGCTGGCAGGCGGTGGCTTCGCGGCGCTCTTGTCGCTGGCCATCGGCTACCCGACGTTCAAGCTCAAAGGACCGTACTTCACGCTGACCACCATCGCCTTTGCCGAGATCGTGCGGATCTGGTTCGAGAACACCGACGACTTCCTGGGTATCCCGCTCAAGGGTGCGCAAGGGCTCGTGGTGCCACCGAGCGAGTTGGGCGGCCTGGCCTACCAGTTCGAAGGAAAGATGCCTTACTACTACATTGCCCTGGTGATGTTGGTGCTGGTGCTGCTGGCCACGATCGCTCTGGAGCGATCGCGCCTGGGCTACTACCTCAAGGCCATCCGGGGTGATCAGAACGGTGCCGAGGCACTGGGCGTCAACCCCACTCGCTGTTCGCTGATCGCCCTCGCGGCAAGTGCGTTCATGACCGGTCTCGGTGGGGCTTTCTATGCGCAGTTCTTCCGCTACATCAATCCCGAACGCAACATGAGTATCGAGTTCTCGCTCGATGTGGCCCTGATGGCGATCGTGGGTGGGCAGGGGACGGTGCTGGGCCCCATGTTGGGCGCCCTGGTGTTGCACCCCATCGCTGAGTTCTCCCGCACATACCTTGGTGGCACCTTTCTCGGTCTGCACCTGGTCATCTACGGCGTGATCCTGATCATCGCGGTACTGTATTTTCCCAAGGGCATCATCGCGCCCATCGATCGGTGGCTGCGCAAACGCATTGCGCAGGGAGGGGCGAAGAAATGAGCGACTCCAAGAATCCTCTGCTCCGAGTGCAGGGACTGTCAAAGCGCTTCGGCGGACTCAAGGCTGTCAACGAAGTCTCGTTCGATCTCCAGCAAGGGGAAATCCTCGGGCTGCTCGGGCCCAACGGCGCCGGCAAGACCACGGCCTTCAACCTGATCGCCGGCTTTCATCGCGCCGACCAAGGCCGCATCCTGTTCGAGGGGGCGGACGTGCTCGGCATGGCGCCCAGCGACATTTGCCGTGCGGGCATCGCACGCACCTTTCAACTCTCGCGGCCCTTTGGAGGTTTGTCCGCGGTGGAGAACGTGATGGTCGGGGCGTTCGCGCGGCTGAAATCCACCACCAAGTCGCGCGACCTGGCGATGGAGTTGCTCGACTTCCTGAACATGAGCGACCGCTGCACCGCGGACGCGAACGACCTCACAGCGTTCGACAAGCGAAAGATCGAACTGGGTCGAGCACTGGCGACACAGCCAAGGCTGTTGCTCATGGACGAGGTGGTGGCAGGGGCCACGCCCAGCGAGGCGGCCGAGATGGTGGCGCTGGTGCGCAGGGTGCGCGACCGCGGCATCACGGTCCTGATCGTGGAGCACGTGATGAAGGTGATCATGGGTCTGTCCGACCGTGTGATCGTGATGGATCAAGGATGTCTGATCGCCAATGGTGAACCGCAGACTGTGGTCAAGGATCCGCGAGTTCTGACCGCGTACTTTGGAGAAGGCTATGTCGGCACCGATGTTTAGTGTGAGAGATTTGTGGGCCGGCTATGGGGAGCAACAGGTGCTCAGGGGCATCAACCTCGACCTTCAGCCCGGCACCATCACTGCCCTGATCGGCGCCAATGGCGCAGGCAAGACCACCTTCCTCAGAGCGGTCTCCGGCCTGGTGAAAACCACCAAGGGTTCGGCCACTCTGGAAGGGTGCTCGCTCACCGGCCTGGCACCGCACCGGATCGTGGATCAGGGCTTCGTGCAGTCGCCCGAGGGCAAGCAACTCTTCCCGGAAATGACGGTCATGGAGAACCTGATGGTCGGTGCCTCCACCCCAAGAGCGCGCTCACGCCGACCCAAGACGATGGATGAGATCTTTGCCCTGTTCCCCATCCTGGACGAGCGACGCCATCAGTTGGCCGGCACCATGTCGGGTGGTCAGCAGCAGATGGTCGCCGTGGGGCGCGCGCTGATGGCTTTGCCTCGAGTGCTCGCGCTTGATGAGCCTTCGCTTGGTCTAGCACCCATCATGGTTGATCGACTTTTCGAAGGTATTCGCAAGATCCGCAGCATTGAACTCGCGGTCCTGGTCATTGAGCAAAACGTGCAGATGGTGCTGAACATGGCCGATCACGGTTTCGTGGTCGAGAACGGAACCATAGCCATGAGCGGAACTGGTCGCGAACTGCTGCACAACCCGCAGTTGAGGGCCAGCTACCTCGGTATTTGAAACCCGGACCTGGCCAATCGGGCCGGGTCACGTTCCACCCCCGCATACCGTCTGATTTGAAAATATATGGTGCATCAAACGTTCATTGAAAGGAACACATCCATGCCGCAGCCCAGTCCTGTTCGCCGATCGGACATCACGGATTTCATACCCACCGCCGAGGAGGTGGCCCGCCTGCGCGAGAAGGCGCAATTCGTTCGTCTGGAGACGATCCGGCTGATCGAGATCGCCAAGGTCGGCCACTACTCCTCGGTCTTCTCCGCCGCCGAGATCTTTGCCTCGCTGTACTACGACGTCATGGCTCTGCGCCATGGCGAGCCGGCCTGGCCAGACCGCGACCGCTTCCTCATGGGCAAGGGTCACGCCGCGGTAGGGCAGTTCCCCATCCTGGCGGAGTGGGGCTTCATCAGCAAGGCGGACCTGGACGGCTACACCCGCTTGGGCAGTGCGCTCGGTGACCATCCCGACATGACCAAGGTGCCAGGCATCGATTTCAGTTCGGGTTCGATCGGCCACGCGCTGTCGGGCGGCTGCGGCATGGCCATGGGCGGGCGCATGTCCCGGCGCGACTTCCATGTCTTCGTGATGCTGGGCGATGGCGAGATGCAGGAAGGCCAGGTCTGGGAGGCCGCGCTGTTCGCCGCCCACAACAAACTCTCGAAGCTGGTCGCCATCGTGGACCGCAACGGCTACCAACTCGACGGCAAGGTGGACGACGTGATGGGTGTCGAGTCGCTGCCCGAAAAGTGGCGTGCGTTTGGCTGGGAGGTGCACGAGGTGGACGGGCACAGTGTGAGCGACCTCACGACCCTCATGCGGCGCGTCAAGGCGGACACCGAGCGCGAAAAGCCGGTGTGCGTGATCGCCAGAACGGTCAAGGGCAAGGGCGTCTCCTACATGGAGACAGAACCCGGTTGGCACCTGGGCTACCTCGCACCAGAAGACGCGAAACGCGCCGTCGAAGAAATCATGAGCAAGGAGATCTGAACCATGAACCCCCAACCGCTTTCCCCCGATTCCTGGCAGTACCGCGCGCTGAACCAGATCACTCCGGGCCTGAACCACTTCTCGGACGCGCTGATCGAGCTGGCTGAGCAGGGCCATCCCGTGATGGCGGGCTCTGCCGATTTGCAGTACTCCAACGGGCTGAACAAGTTCGCCCAGGCCTACCCGGAGCGCTATGTGCAGTTCGGCATCTCCGAGCAGAACATGGTGACCGCAGCGGCCGGCCTGGCGACGACGGGCCAGATTCCCTTCGTTGCGACCTTCGCGTCCTTCTTGGGTCTGCTCTGTTGCGAGCAAATCCGGATGGACGTGGCCTACAGCAAATTGCCGGTGCGTCTGGTGGGACACCACACGGGCATCTCGCTCGGCTTCTACGGCACCTCGCACCATGCGACCGAAGACATTGGCACCATGCGCTCCATCGCGGGGTTGACGGTGATCTCGCCGGCCGATGGTCCGCAATTGGCCAGCGCCATCAAGGCATCGATCAACTGGCCCGAACCGATCTACTTCCGCATCGGCCGGGGGCGTGAACCCGATGTGTATGAGAAGGGCGCGCCGTTTGAAATCGGCAAGGCCATCGAGCACAGCCGCGGCACCGACCTCACCATCATCGCTTGCGGCATGACCGTGAAAGGCGCGCTTGAAGCGGCGGCCTCTTTGGGCAGCGCGGGCTTCTCGGTGGGCGTGGTCGACATGGCCACCATCAAGCCGCTGGACCGCAACGCGGTGTTGCAGGCCGCGGAGCGCTCGCGGGTGCTCATGACGGTGGAAGAGCACAACGTGCTCGGAGGTCTGGGCGCGGCAGTGGCCGAGGTGCTGGCCGACGAAGGCGCGGGCGTGCGCCTGGTGCGCCACGGTATTCACGATGAATACAGTCTGATTGCACCCCCCACCCACCTGTACGCTCACTACAAGCTCGACGGCCCAGGCATCGAAGTCGTGGCACGTCAGGCCATGCAGGGCAAGAAGTCCATGGCCAGCCCGGCGCCACTGTTCGCCGTTGCCGATGGAGGTGCCAAATGAGCATTCCCACCACGATGCGTTTCATCGATCATGGTCAGGGCGGCGGCCCCGAGGTTCTCGTTTCGAGAACCTGTCCGGTGCCGATACCCGCAGAAGGCGAAATCCTGGTCCGGGTCGCCTACGCGGGCGTCAACCGCCCGGAAGCGCTGCAACGCAAAGGGCTCTACGCGCCGCCACCTGGCGCCTCGACGATTCTGGGCCTCGAGGTATCGGGCGAGGTCGTGTCGTTGGGCGTCGGCGCCACCCGATGGTCCGTCGGCGACAAGGTCTGTGCCCTGACCAACGGTGGCGCGTATGCGGAGTACGTGGTGGTGCCCGAAGGTCAGGCCTTGCCGGTGCCCGCGGGACTCTCGATGCTGCAGGCAGCGGCGCTGCCGGAAAACTTCTTCACTGTTTGGGCCAATGTCTTTCAGCGCGGCGGCCTTCGCCGTGGGGAGAGCTTTCTCGTGCATGGCGGTTCGTCGGGCATCGGTCTGACCGCCATCCAGTTGGCCAAGGCGTTTGGCGCAAGCGTGTTGTGCACGGTGGGCAATGCCGAGAAGGCCGCGGCATGCAAGGCAGCGGGCGCCGATATCGCCATCAACTACAGGGATCAGGACTTCGTGGACGTAGCGCTGAAGGCGACGGAGGGACGCGGCGTGAACGTGGTGCTTGACATGGTCGGCGGCACCTATGTCGAACGCAATCTGCGGGCATTGGCCGTCGAGGGGCGATTGGTGCAGATCTCCTTCCTGGAATCGTCCCGGCCCGAGCTGGACTGGACGCCCTTGATGGTCAAACGCATCACTTTCACCGGGTCCACCTTGCGCCCGAGAAGCCTGGCGGACAAGACATTGATCGGCCAGGAACTGGTGGATCAGGTCTGGCCATTGCTGAGCGCGAAGCGCATTGCACCAGTGATCCACAAGGTGTTCCCGATGGATCAGGCATCGCATGCGCACGCGCTGATGGAGTCTTCCGAGCACATCGGGAAGATCATGCTGGAGGTCTAGAGTTGGGGCCCAGAGGTCGAGCACGATGCAGCTGGTCAGACTTTCTGGTTCTCCCGTGGCTGCTTGGACAGTTTGCGTATCCCGCAAGTACTTTCCGATAATTCAAGCGGATAGTCGCGTCAAACCAAAGCAAGAGCCCCACAAGTTTCGCAACTTGTGGGGCTCAATTTCTCAGCTTTGGGGCTACCTACTACGTAGGGCGCCAAAGTAATTGCTCTGGCACATCCTAGAAATCAAGGGCTTGCAAGACTTCGTGCCACATGGCTGGCCCGGTCCGCGCCAAAGTTGGTGCGACCGGCCTATTTCGTTGCCAAAGTTCTTGCAACTGGACTTCCGGCGTGAAGACCTATCGTTCCTTTCGACAATCAGGCCCGCGATCACTGCCTGACATTGACAAACCGGCCTCCATGAACCCGGAGGCGGTTCGGCTTTCGATGTTGGCTGCATACCAGTCAATGACGCGCCTAAACCGTGGTCTCACGAGCGACCGGTCCGAGGTGGACTGCGGTCACGGGCTGGTCCCGCAAGCCCAGCTAGACAATGACCGCCGGTCCTACCATGAGCCGGCACGGCGCCAGCCAGGCCAGGCATGCACAAACCACGCATTCATAGAGAACAACGTGTTGTCTCCCCACTCGGGTCAGAGATCGATGGGTCAACAAAATCGACTTTTGGCGAAATGGAGTTGACCCCGTCCGGTGGACGGTTGCTGGTTTGATTCTCAAACCATTTGGGGTGCTCCGTCAGCATGCTGTGGGTAATGCTCGCGGGCATTGAATCGGGACTGCTGGCTCCTTTCAAAG
>NZ_JAKFEO010000111.1:0-1750 GCF_036675665.1 Hydrogenophaga sp.
CAACCTAGAATCAGCCCCGATATGACCTCCCCCGCCGAGAAAGACAGCGCCAAGCCCAGCCATTTCCTGCGCCAGATCATCGAGCGCGACCTCGAACAGGGCACGTACTCGCAGCGGCGCTGGGCCGGCCACCCGGGTGATGCGGCCACGCAACAGGCGGGCCCGCCCGACCCTGCGCGCATCCGCACCCGCTTTCCGCCCGAGCCCAACGGCTACCTGCACGTGGGCCACGCCAAGAGCATCTGCCTGAATTTCGGGCTGGCCCGCGACTACGGCGGCATCTGCCACCTGCGCTTCGACGACACCAACCCCGAGAAGGAAGAGGTCGAGTACGTCGAATCGATCAAGGACGCGGTGCGCTGGCTGGGATTCGACTGGGAGGCCAAGGGCACCCGCCACCTCTACCAGGCCAGCGACTACTTCGACTTCATGTACCGCGCCGCTGAATACCTGGTGGGCGCCGGCCTGGCCTACGTGGACGAACAGACGCCGGAGCAGATGCGCGCCAACCGCGGCGACTTCTCGCGGCCGGGCGTGGACAGCCCCTTCCGCAACCGGTCGGCGGACGAGAACCTGCAGCGCTTGCGCGCCATGCGCGACGGCCAGCTGCCCGACGGCGCCGCGGTGCTGCGCGCGAAGATCGACATGGCCAGCCCGAACATCAACATGCGGGATCCGGCCCTGTACCGCATCAAGCATGCGGAGCACCACAACACCGGCGACAAGTGGTGCATCTACCCCATGTACACCTTCGCGCACCCGATCGAGGACGCGCTGGAGAACATCACCCACAGCTTCTGCACGCTGGAGTTCGAGGACCAGCGGCCGTTCTACGACTGGCTGCTGGACCGGCTGGCCGAGGGCGGGCTGGTCAACAAGCCGCACCCGCGCCAGTACGAGTTCGCGCGGCTGAACCTGACCTACGTGGTCACCAGCAAGCGCAAGCTCAAGCAGCTGGTCGACGAAGGCCACGTGGGCGGCTGGGACGACCCCCGCATGCCCACCATCGTCGGCCTGCGCCGGCGCGGCTACACGCCCGAATCGCTGCAGCTGTTCGCCGAGCGCATCGGCGTGAGCAAGGCCGATAGCTGGATCGACTACTCGGTGCTGGAAGGCGCGCTGCGCGACGACCTGGACCCCAGGGCCGCGCGCGCCATGGCGGTGCTGGACCCGGTGAAGCTGGTGATCGAGAACTGGGGCGAGGTCATGGGCGGCGACGACCAGCTCGATGCCTGCAGCGCGCCGGTGCACCCGCACGACGCCTCGCGCGGGCGGCGGCAGTTCACGTTCGGGCGCGAGCTGTGGATCGAGCGCTCGGATTACGAGGAAGCCCCGCCCAAGGGCTTCTTCCGTTTGTTCCCGGGGAACAAGGTGCGGCTGAAGTACGGGCACGTGGTGGAGTGCGTCGGCGCCGACAAGGACGCGAACGGCGCCATCACGCAGGTGCGCGCGAAGCTGATCCCGGACACCAAGAGCGGGACACCGGGGGCCGACGCCGTGAAGGTGAAGGGCAACATCACCTGGGTGGGCGTGGCCGATGGCCTGAAGGCGGAAGTGCGGCTCTACGACCGCCTGTTCGCCGTGCCGCAGCCGGGGACGGGCGAGAAGGACTTCCTGGAGGAGATCAACCCGGATTCACTGAAGGTGGTGACGGCGTACGTGGAGCCGTCACTGCGGGAGGCGAAGGGGGACGAGAAGTTCCAGTTCGAGCGGCACGGGTATTTCGTGGCGGATCGGGTGGAGCATCGGG
>NZ_JAKFEO010000105.1:0-1739 GCF_036675665.1 Hydrogenophaga sp.
GCGCGGTTGTCGGCGCCGTGGCAGGTGGCCTGCACGATCACGTTCCTGTCGAAGCCCAGCTGGTCTCGCAGGGCGAACAGCTGGTGCTTGCCGGCGTCGCACGGGGTGTACTTGCGCTCGGGCGCGTAAGGGAACTCGGCGCCGGGGCCGAACACGTGGCAATGCGCGTCCACGCTGCCCGGGGGCAGCTGGAAATGCGGCTTGCTCGGATTGGCGTACCAGTCGAGCCAGCCGGGGGTCTTGGTGAAATCACCGGAGGTGGGTTTGCTCATGCGCGGTCTTCAGTCGATGTACTTCAGGCCCGCCTTCTCCAGCGGCTCGCGCATCTTGTACATGTCCAAGCCCAGCTCGCCCGAGGCGAACCGGGCGCGCTTGGCGACCTCATTCGCCTCGCGTGCAGCGGCGGCGTCCAGGGTCTTGCGGGCCATCGCGGCGGGCACCACCACCACGCCATCGTCGTCGGCCACGATCACGTCGCCGGGATGGACGATCATCCCCGCGCACACCACGGGGATGTTCACCGAGCCCAGCGTGGCCTTGATCGTGCCCTTGGAACTGATCGCCTTGCTCCACACCGGGAAGGGCATTTCCGCCAGCGTCCGGATGTCGCGCACGCCGGCATCGATCACCAGTGCGCGCGCCCCGCGCGCCTTGAACGACGTGGCCAGCAGGTCGCCGAAATAGCCGTCCGTGCACGGCGCGGTGACGGCCGCCACCACGATGTCGCCCGGCCGGATCTGCTCAGCGGCCACGTGCATCATCCAGTTGTCGCCGGGTTGCAGCAGCACAGTCACGGCCGTGCCGGACACCTGCGCGCCGGCGTAGATCGGCCGCATGTAGGGCGCCAGCAAGCCGACACGGCCCATCGCTTCATGCACCGTGGCCGAACCGAAGTGGCCCAGCTTGTCGGCTACTTCCGGATCGGCCCGCTGGATGTTGCGGTAGACGACGCCTAGTTCATGCATCACTGATCTCCTTGTCTCTTTTCCCTCCGCCGTGGGGAGGGCTACTTCTTTTCCCCTCCGTCGTGGGGAGGGCCATTTCTTTTCCCTCCCCCTCTGGGGGAGGGTAGGGAGGGGGCGCTCCGGCGTGCCCCCACCAACCTAAATACCCCGCGACTTCAACAGCTTGTCCAGCCGCGGGAACACCCGCCGCGTGTTGCCTTCGAAGATCGCCTGCTTGTCCTGCGCCGACAGGATCGTCGACGCATCGATGTAGCGCTTGGTGTCGTCGTAGTAGTGCCCCGTCGTCGGGTCGATGCCGCGCACGGCGCCGATCATCTCGCTGGCGAACAGCACGTTCTTCACCGGAATCACCGTGTTGAGCAGGTCGATGCCCGGCTGGTGGTACACGCAGGTGTCGAAGAACACGTTGTTCATCAGGTGCGTGTCCAGCAGCGGCTTCTTCAGCTCCTGCGCCAGGCCGCGAAAGCGCCCCCAGTGGTACGGCACCGCGCCGCCGCCGTGCGGAATCAGGAAACGCAGCGTCGGGAAGTCCTTGAACAGGTCGCCCTGCACGCACTGCATGAAGGCGGTGGTGTCGGCGTTCAGGTAGTGCGCCCCGGTGGTGTGGAAGCACGCGTTGCAGCTGGTGCTGACGTGCACCATGGCCGGGATGTCGTACTCGACCATCTTCTCGTAGACCGGGTACCACCACTTGTCGGTCAGCGGCGGCTCTTTCCAGTGGCCGCCCGACGGATCGGGGTTGAGGTTGATGCCGACGCAGCCGTATTGCTCGAC
>NZ_JAKFEO010000075.1:0-1731 GCF_036675665.1 Hydrogenophaga sp.
CATCGCCGAGAAGGCCGGCAACAACATCGTGGCGCTGGACCTGGCCGAGACCCAGCGCTGGCGCCGCACCGCGTCCGTGGTGGAGACGGACTGGGTCAACGAGATGAAGGGCAAGAACATCGACGGCGCCAAGCTGGCCTCGGAGGCCCGGGCGCTGATCGCCAAGTACACGAAGTAAGTTCACCGCCGGCCGTCGCTCCTGCGAGGCGGCGACCGGTGTTCGTGAGCCGCCCACGCCCATGCGGAGCAGGGAATGAAATTCCTGTGGGTGAAATGCATTCAACAATGGAAAACTTCGGATACAGTCGCGGCGCAGCGCGCGCGGCTCGCCGGCGACAAAAAACCATGGGAGACAATCGGACCATGACAGCACCCATGAAAAGGACCCGAGGATGATTGACTGGATCTACCGGACCGCCCGATGGACGGCCCTGTTTGGCGGCATCGTGTTGACCGCCCTGACCCTGATGGTCGTGGCCAGCGTGGCCGGGCGGGCCATGATCGGCATCGGGCTGGGGCCCGTGCCCGGCGACTTCGAGCTGGTCGAGCTCGGTGTGGGCATCGCGATCTTTTTCTTCATGCCCTGGTGCTACCTGCGCGGCGGGCACGCCACGGTGGACCTGCTCTACATGCACATGCCCAAGTGGGCGCAGCGGGGGGTGGTCATCGTCAGCGACCTCCTGATGCTGCTGATCTGGCTGGTGCTGACCTGGGAACTCTGGGCCGGTCTGCTGGAGAAAAAGGAATACATGGAAACCACCTTCATCCTGCAGATGCCGGTGTGGTGGGCCTATGCCCTGTGTTTCGTGGGCGCCGTGATCGGCTGCGTCTCCTATGCCGCCAAGACCCTGACCGAGCTGGGCCTGGCCTCTGCTCCCCAGGGCTGGACCACCGAATCCAACGCAGGGCACTGATATGTCAACCGTCGAACTCGCCCTCTGGTCCTTTCCGATCCTGCTGCTGCTGATCTTCATCCGTGTGCCCATCGGCCTGTCCATGCTGGTGTGTGGCCTGGTGGGCGCCTGGATGGTGTACGGATCGGTCGATCCCATCCTCAACCAGCTCAAGCAGGTCACGTTCAGCACCTTCTCCAGCTATTCGCTCTCGGTGATTCCGCTGTTCCTGCTGATGGGACAGTTCGCCGCGCTCGGCGGCCTCTCGCAGGCCCTCTTCAAGGCCGCCGAGGCCTGGATCGGGCACCGCAAGGGTGGCGTGGCCATGGCGGCCGTGGGTGCCTGCGCCGGTTTTGGCGCCATCTGCGGTTCCTCTCTGGCCACGGCGGCCACCATGGGCCAGGTGGCCCTGCCCGAGCTCAAGCGCGCGGGGTACGCCGGGGGCATCTCCACCGCGGCACTGGCCGCGGGCGGCACGCTGGGCATCCTGATCCCGCCGTCGGTGGTGCTGGTGATCTACGCCATCCTGACCGAACAGAACATCGCCAAGCTGTTCCTGGCCGCTTTCGTGCCCGGCATCCTGGCGGCCGTGGGCTACATGATCGTGATCGCGATCTACGCCCGGGTGAAACCGCAGGACGTCGGGTCCATGCCCCCCATGCCCATGAAAGAGCGCTGGGTCGCCACCGTGAAGGTCTGGCCGGTGATGGTGATCTTCATCGCCGTGGTCGGCGGCATCTACAGCGGCCTGTTCACGCCCACCGAGGGTGCGGCCATCGGCGCCTTCGGTACCGGGGTGGCGGCCTGGTTCGCCGGCGGCCTGACCCGCAAGACCCTG
>NZ_JAKFEO010000004.1:0-1721 GCF_036675665.1 Hydrogenophaga sp.
GCTGTCGCAGCTGGGCCTGCAACTGCTCAACTACCTGGCCCTGATCCTGCCCCTGGCGCTGATGCTGGGGCTGTTGCTGGCCTTCGCGCGGCTGTACCGCGATTCGGAAATGCCGGTGCTGACCTCGATCGGCATCGGCCCGGGACGGATGCTGAAGCCCTTGCTGATGCTGGTGGTGCCGGTGGTGGCGCTGGTCGGCACGCTGTCGCTGTGGCTGGGCCCCTGGGCCGACCGCACCAGCGAACGCATGATCGAGCACGCCAACCGCAGCCTGATCGTGGCGGGCCTGGATGCCGGCAGGTTCACTGTATTGCCCAATGGCAGCGTCATTTATGTGGGCGGCATCACCGCCGATGGCACCCACATGCGGCGCGTGTTCGTGCAGCGCCAGGAGGGGGATCGGCTGGACGTGGTCACCGCGCGCAGCGGCGAGATGTTCTTCGAAGGCGCGCGCGACCGGTACATGCGGCTGGACGAGGGGTTCCGAGTCGAAGGGCCCCTGGACCAGGGCCGCGACTACAATTTGATGCGCTACGCCAGCAACGAATTCGCGCTGCCCGACCGTGCCGACGTCCGCGATGAGGCCGACCCGGAGCTGATGACGACCCGGGACCTGTTCGGGGACAAGCGACCCGACGCGAATGCCCAGCTGCATTCGCGCATCGCCCCGCCCCTGCTGGCGCTGGCATTCGCGCTGCTGACCCTGCCGTTGGCACGCAGTTCGCCGCGGCAGGCGCGCTACGGCCGGATCATGCTGGGCTTCCTTGCCTACCTGGTGGGCACCAACCTGATGTTCATCGGCACCCAGGCGCTGTCGGACGGCAAGATCCCGCCCCTGCTCGGGCTCTGGTGGCTGACTCTGCCGCTGCTGGTGCTGGGCGCATGGCTGTACCTGCGTGATGGCCGCATGTCGCGGCACGGGGCCGGATCATGAGATTGCGACCCAACCTGCACGATCTGTACGTGGGCCGCGTGGTCCTGACCACGGTGCTGCTGGTCTGGGCGGTGCTGGTGGGCCTGGACGTGATCAACGCCATGGCCGGCGAAGTCGGCGACCTGGGCAAGGGCAACTACAGCTTCGGGCACGCGGTGGCTTACATCGCTTACACAATTCCGCGCCGCGCCTACACCATGTTCCCGACCTCGGCCGTCATCGGCGCACTGATGGGCCTGGGCCAGCTGGCGACCAGTTCGGAACTGATCGCGTTGCGCGCCGTGGGTCTGTCGCGGCGACGCCTGACCCTGTCGGTGGCGATCACCCTGGCGTTGCTGACAGGGCTGATGGTGTTTGGCATGGAAGCCGTGGGCACCCGCGGCCAGACCCTGGCCGACACCCTCAAGACATCCGCCACTTCCGACAACCTGGCAGTGGCCAAGTATTCGGGCCTGTGGGCGCGGGAAGGAAACACCTTCCTCAATGCCCAGAGCGGCGACGAGCGGATCCAGGACGGCAAGCAGTGGCTGCAGCTGCGCGACGTGCGCCTGTACGAACTGGCCGAGGACGGCAGGCTGGCGTCCATCGCCCACGCCGCGACCGCCGAACACTTCGAAGGCACCTGGGTGCTGAAGAACGTGTTGCGCACCACCTTCAACGAGCGTTCGGTCACCCAGCAGCAGGTGCTGGGCATGCGCTGGAAATCCGAGCTGGATCCCGCGGCGCTGGCGGCGACCATCGCCAAGCCGCGCTACATGGCGGCGAGCGACCTGTGGAGCAGCATCAA
>NZ_JAKFEO010000107.1:0-1707 GCF_036675665.1 Hydrogenophaga sp.
AGCGGCACCAATGGCGCGCTGCTGGACGACAGCAGGATCCAGGTGTCCAGCGATGGGGGTGCCAGCTGGGCTTATGCCGCCGTCTCGGGCACGAGCTGGAGCTACGCCGATCCGGTCACTCACGCGGATGGCCCGGTCACCTACATCGCGCGCGTGGTCGACACCGCCGGCAACGTGGGCGCCTTTGACACCCGGGTGGTCACCATCGACACCACCGCGCCGGCCGCGAGCCAGCTCGTCGCCATCACGGCCATCAGCGATGACACCGGAGCGGGCAACGACTTCATCACCAGCGACACCACCCTGAGCGTCTCGGGCACCAATGTTGCCCTGGACAACGGCAACAAGATCCAGGTCAGCGTCAACGGCGGCGAGTGGGTCCTTGTGACCCAGGACAGCGCCACCAATTGGAGCTTCGACGACTCGGCCACCGAGCGCACCGGCGAGGTCACCTACAGCGTGCGCGTGGTCGACACCGCCGGCAACGTGGGCGCCTTCGACACCCGGGTGGTCACCATCACGGCTGCGCCGCCGGGCGCCAGCGAGGGGCTGACCATCACGGGCATCAGCACCGACACCGGCTCTTCGGATGCCGACTTCATCACCAGCGACACCCTCCTGGAGCTCAGGGGCACCATTGCCACGCTGGCGAGCGGCAGCAAGATTCAGGTGTCCAGCGACGGCGGTGGCAGCTGGAACTTCGCCGATGTCACGGGCAATACCTGGCACTACGCGGATCCCGTCAACCACGAAGGCGAGTTCACCTACAGCGTGCGCGTGCTGGACGCCCTGGGCAAGGGCGGTAATGTGGTCACCCAGCTCGTGCTGGTGGACACGCACGCCTCGGACCTGAGCGACAATGTCACGCTCACGATCCAGAGCATCGAAGACAGCGCCGGCGCGGTCACAGGCCCGGTGGCCGATGGGGCTTCCACCGACGACACGTCCCCTGCCTTGAGCGGAACGCTCAATGGAACCCTGACGGCGGGCGAATTCATCGCCATCTACCGCAACGGCGGCCTGATCGGCAAGGTCAGTCCCGTCAACGGCAACTGGAACTTCACCGACACCGGCCTGGCTGACGGTCCTCACCAATACAAGGCCTATGTCGAGGACATCGCGGGCAACCAGGGCGCGGCCAGCGGCACCTACACCATCACGGTGGACACCTCGGCCACGGACACCGGCCAATTGGCCATCACGCGCATCACCGAAGACACTGGCGCGAGCGCGAGCGACTTCATCACCCAGGACGACCAGCTGAGCGTCAGCGGCACCAATACCACGCTGGCGGCCAACAGCGTCATCGAGATCAGCTTCGACGGCACGTGGCACGGCGTGGTCCAGGACACCCCGACCCGCTGGCACTACGTCGATGACGTCATCCACCCGGCAGGCACGCTCACCTACACCGTGCGCGTGCTCGACACCGCCACGAACAACGTGCTTCAGTCCGTCAGCCAGGATGTCACCATCGACACCACGGCGCCTCTCGCGAGCGAGACTGTTGAGATCACGAAGATCACCATTGACAGCGGCTCCAGTGACACCGACTTCATCACGCGCGACCCCGTTCTGGAGATCAGCGGCACCAATGGCGCGCTGCTGGACGACAGCAGGATCCAGGTGTCCAGCGATGGGGGTGCCAGCTGGGCTTATGCCGCCGTCTCGGGCACGAGCTGGAGCTACGCCGATCCGGTCACTCAC
>NZ_JAKFEO010000035.1:0-192798 GCF_036675665.1 Hydrogenophaga sp.
AGATGACGCAGCAGAACGCCGCGCTGGTCGAAGAGAGCGCCGCGGCCGCCGAGAGCCTGAAAGACCAGGCCAGCCGCCTGGCCGAGGTGGTGCGGGTGTTCCGCCTGTCGGACTCGGCACACGTTTGAGTCGGCGCGCGCCCTTGGGCATGGCCGTTCGCAGGCGCACGAACGTGCCGCTCTGCCTATACTGCGGCGGGTAGAGCCCCGGACTTCGCGGGGTGCCCCGCCTGGAGACCGCCGCCATGAATGCCCGCCTGCCTCACGCCCTGCCGCCGCTCGATCCCGTGGCGCTGCAGGCCCACATCGAATCCGCGTGGACGAAGACCATCATCCCCGAGCTGGAGCGCTACATCGCGGTGCCGGCGAAGTCGCCCGCGTTCGACCCCGACTGGGCCAGCCACGGTCTGCTGGATCGTGTGCTGCGTGGAGCCGCCGACTGGGTGCAGGCACAGAAAGTCGAGGGCCTCACGCTCGAGGTGATCCAGCTCAACGACGCCCACGGCGTGCCGCGCACGCCCGTGCTGTTTTTTGAAGTGCCTGCCTGCGCGGGCAAGGACGGAACGCCTGCACCTGCGTCCGGCCAGACCGTGCTGATGTACGGCCACCTCGACAAACAACCCGAATTCACCGGCTGGCGCAGCGACCTCGGCCCGTGGACGCCCAGGATCGACAACGGCAAGCTCTACGGCCGTGGCGGAGCCGACGACGGCTACGCGGTCTACGCCAGCATCGCCTCGCTGCAGGCGCTCAAGGCCCAGGGCGCGGCGCATCCACGCATCGTCGGCCTGATCGAAACCTGCGAGGAAAGTGGCTCGGGCGATCTGCTGCCCTACGTGGACGCGCTGCGCGCGCGCCTGGGCGACGTGGGCCTGGTGATCTGCCTGGACAGCGGCGCCGGCAACTACGACCAGCTCTGGCTCACCACCAGCCTGCGCGGCATGGCCAGCGGTGTGCTCAAGGTCGAGATCCTCACCGAGGGCATCCACTCGGGCGACGCCTCGGGCCTGGTGCCGTCGAGCTTTCGCATCATGCGCCAGGTGCTCGACCGGCTCGAAGACAGCGCCACCGGGCATCTGTTGCCGGCCAGTTTTCACTGCGAGGTGCCGGCCGAGCGCATCGAGCAGGCGCGCGCCACCGCCGCCATCCTGGGTGACGAAATTTACAAGCGTTTTCCCTGGGCGCACCACGACTGCGGCGGCTCCACCGTGTTTGCCCTGCCCACCACCACCGATCCGGTGGACGCGCTGCTTAACCGCACCTGGCGGCCGACGTTGTCCGTCACCGGTGCCGACGGTTTCCCCGAGATGCGCAACGCCGGCAATGTGCTGCGGCCCTACACCGCGTTCAAGCTGAGCCTGCGCCTGCCCCCGCTGGTGGACGCGCCGGCCGCCGTGCAGGAACTCAAGGCCCTGCTGGAAGACAACGCGCCCTACCAGGCCAAGGTCACGTTCGAAGGCGAAGGGGCCGCCAGCGGCTGGAACGCGCCGGCCACCACGCCGTGGTTCGAGCAAGCCCTGCAGGACGCCTCGCAGGCGCACTTCGGCGCCGGCTGCGGCACCATTGGCCAGGGCGGAACGATTCCGCTCATGAACATGCTCAGCAAGGGCTTTCCCACCGCTCAGATGATGGTGTGCGGCGTGCTCGGCCCCAAGAGCAACGCGCACGGCCCCAACGAGTTTCTGCACCTGGACTACGCGCAACGCCTGACCGCCACCGTGGCGCAGGTCATTGCGCGCATGCCCTGAGCACGACCCGTTTCATTTCTACCGCTGTGCCGACATGACCGACACGACCCAGGCTCCCTTCACCCTGCGCGACGGCCTCAACCTGGCCCTGTACGACTGGCCTCTGCCCATGCGCCGGCGCCCGCGCGGCGTGGTGCTCATCGTGCACGGCCTGGGCGAACACGCCTGGCGCTACGACGCGGTGGCGCGTCGTCTCAACGACTGGGGTTTCTGCGTGCGCGCCTTTGACCAGCGCGGTCATGGAGACTCGGGCGGTGCCCAGGGCGTGCTGCCCGACGACGACGCGCTCCTGGACGACCTGGACGAGGTGCTGGACGACACGCGCCGCCACATCGCCGAGCCGTGGGCGTGCCCGTTGATCCTCATGGGTCACAGCATGGGTGGGCTGGTGGCGGCCACCTTCGTGCAGCGCGGCATCGCCAAGGTCGATGGTCTGGTGCTGTCATCGCCCGCGCTGCAGGCCGGGCTGGGCCTGGTACAGCGCAGGTTGATCGATCTGATGTACCGGTTCGCACCCAACAAGACCCTGTCCAACGGACTGGACGCGAAAAAGATTTCGCACAACCCGGCCACGGTGGTGGCTTACGAGAAGGACCGCCGCGTGCACGACCGCATCTCGGCGCGGCTGGCGCATTTCATCGACAGCAACGGGCCGCGCGTGCTGGCGGCGGCTCCCCGCTGGAGCGTGCCGACCCTGCTCATGTACGCGGGTGACGACCACCTGGTCAGGCCCGAGGGCAGTCGCGCGTTTGCGGCCGCCGCGCCGCGCGACAAGGTGCACGTCCAGGCCTTCGAGGGGCTGTATCACGAGATCTTCAACGAAGCGGACCCTTCGGCGGTGTTCGGCACGCTCAAGGCGTGGCTGGACGTGCTCGCCCCGCTGCCCCGGGCCGCCTGAGGGTTCAGCGGCGCGGCTGCATCAAGCCGCCGAGCATGCCCATGAGATCGCCCGGCGCGGGGCTGTCCTGCCCGCCGAGCAAGGCGCCGAGTGCGCCCAGGCCGTTGTCGGCGGGCACCTGGCCTTGTGGCGTGAGCTGATCGATCAGGCTCGGCAAGAGGTCGGACAGGGCCGTCGAGGCTTGGGCTGTGTTGCCACCGAACTGGGCGGCGATCATGCCCATCAGGTCGGGACCGAGCGCCTGCCCGAGCTGATCGGGATTCACCGCCTGGTTGGCACCCGTGCCCACCCACGATTGAGCAGCCTCCCCCAGCCCGGCCGATTGCAGCTTGGCCAGCAGCCCCTGCAGTCCGCCGGCGTTGTTGAGCAAGGTGCTCACCAGGGTGATCAACAGTTGCGGGTTCAGACCGCCAGCGGCATCGGCAGGTGCCACGCTGCCATCGCGCCGAGAACCCATCGCAGCCTCTGTGGCCGCCCCCAGCAGAGAATCCAGCAGTCCCATGTCGTTCCTCCTTGAGTTGTGTGTGTTCAGGCCGGATTGTGGGCTTGCCCACCGCGCCACGCAAGCCAGACCAGGGCCATGGCGGTGAGTGCCAGCGGCAGCAGCGAGCCCATGTTCAGCCAGTGCCAGCCCTGCGTGGTCACCAGGGCTCCCGAGGCGAACGAGGTGAGGGCCATGGTGGTGAACACGCAGAAGTTGATGGCCGCCTGCGCGCGGTCTTTTTCTTCCGGCCGGTACGACTGCAGCGAGAGCGTGGTGCTGGCGGTGAAGAGGAAGTTCCAGCCCACGCCGAGCAGGAACAGCGCGATCAGGAACTGGTGCAGTTCCACACCCGAGAGTGCCATCGCAACGCAGGCCACGTTGAGCGCCACGCCCGTGCCCATGATGCTCAGCACGCCGAAGCGCTTGATGAGGTGCCCGGTGAAGAAGCCCGGCGCGAACATGCCGATCACGTGCCACTGAAGCACCAGGGCCGCATCTTCGAACGGGAAGCCACAGACCTGCATGGCCAGCGGCGTGGCCGCCATCAGCAGGTTCATCACGCCATAGCCCAGGGCCGCGCCGGCGGTGGCCACGATGAACACGGGCTGGCGCATGATCACGCTCAAGGGTCGACCGCCGTCGGCGTGCGCCGCTCTCGCGGGCACCGGCGGGAATCGCATGAGGGCGATGGCGACCATGGACAGCAAGGCCACCACCGCCAGCGACAGGTAGGCGCCCACGAACGGCATGTCGAACAGGCCTCGGGTGCGGCTGGCCAGATTGGGCCCGAGCACCGCGCCCACCAACCCACCCGCCAGCACCAGCGACACGGCCTTTTCCCGGAACGCTGGCGTGCTGAGCTCGGCCGCGGCGAAGCGGTAGAGCTGACCGTTGGCGCTGTAGTAACCGGCGACCACGGTGGCGGCCACGAGGAGCCAGAAGTTGCGGTCCATCACCGCCCAGGCGCACAGCAGCGCCGAGCCCAGCGCCACCAGCAATCCGATCTGGAACGACACCTGGCGCCCGAACGCGCTTTGCGTGCGGGCCACCAGCGGTGTGGACAGCGCCCCGCCCACCACGTAGCCCATCACCGGCAGCGTGGCCATCCAGCCCAGCGGCGCCAGCGACAGCCCCACCAGGCCGTTGATGGCGATGAAGACCACGTTGTTGGTGAGAAACAGGCCTTGCGCGGCGGCCAGCAGCCAGAGGTTCTTGTTCATAAGTCGTTGTTTATACAAGGCCGCGCAAGGACGCTGCGGGGCGTTTCGGGTGGGCGTCTGGCGCGCAGGGCTATAGTGCCCATCTGTCCATTCGCTACCCTCGGTTTCATGACCCTGCACGTTGGCATCGTGGCCTGTTCGGCCGAAGGCGCCGCCCTGTGTTACCGCACACTCTGCACCGAGGGCGCCGCCCTGCTCGGGCCTCACGCGCACCCCGAAATCTCCCTGCATTCACTGTCCCTGGCCGACTACGTGGACTGCCTGAACCGCGGCGACCTGCGCGGCGTGGCCGATCTGATGCTGAGGTCCGCGACCAAGCTCGCGGCGGCCGGCGCCGATTTCCTGATCTGCCCCGACAACACGATTCACCAGGCGTTTCACCACGTCGAACCGCGCTCGCCGCTGCCCTGGCTGCACATCGCCGAAGTGGTGGCGCAGGCGGCCGCCAGGCGCGGCCACCGGCGCATCGGCATCACCGGCACACGCTGGCTGGTCGACAGCGAGGTCTATCCCGAGAAGCTCGCGGTCCTGGGCCTGCAGGTGGTGCGCCCCAGCGCGGTGGAGCGCGACGAGATCGACCGCATCATCATGGACGAACTGGTCTGTGGTGTGTTCAAGCCCGAGAGCGTGGCCCGGTTCCAGGCTGTCTTCTCGCGCCTTCGGGACGAAGGCTGCGACGCCGTGGTGCTGGGTTGTACCGAAATTCCCCTGATCATGAGCGACGCGAATTCACCGCTGCCCACGCTGGACTCCACGCGCCTGCTGGCCAGGGCGGCGCTGGCGCGGGCCACGCTCGCGGGGCAGGATGGCGTATCCACACATTGAAGGGAGTGCGAGGATGAACATGCGCATGGGCTGGGTCCGGCTGCTTGGCGCCTTTCTGATGGCGGGCGCAGCGGGGTTTCCGCTCACTGGCGCCTCGCAAGGCGCGGCTTCCGTGCCCGAGTCCATCACGAGGGCCGGCGAACACCGCTTCACCTTGCAGCACGGTGGCCTGTCGCGCGACTACCTCGTGCATGTGCCGGCACGTTACCGCGCGGGCACGCCGATGCCGATGGTGCTGTCTTTTCACGGCGGCGGTGGGAACATGGAGATCCAGGCCAACGACCGCTACTACGGCCTGATCTCGCACGCGGAGCAGGCCGGCTACGTGGCGGTGTTTCCCAACGGCTTCAGCCGCCTGCGCTCGGGCAAGCTCGCGACCTGGAACGCCGGCCTGTGCTGTGGCCAGGCACGCGAGCGCAACGTGGACGACGTCGGTTTCGTGCGCGCCGTGGTGGCCGATGTGCGCCAGCGCTTGAACATCGATCCGGACCGCGTCTTCGCGCAAGGCATGAGCAACGGCGGCATGCTCGCGTACCGCCTGGCCTGCGAGATGGCCGATACCTTCGCGGCGATCGCCGCCGTGGCCGGCACCGACGGCTCGCCCGCCTGCGCACCATCGCGCCCGATCTCGGTGCTGCACATCCACGCGCGCGACGACGACCGCGTGCTGTTCAACGGCGGCTCGGGCAGCGCCTCCACCACCCACGCGAACTTCGTCTCGGTGCCCGAGACGGTGGCGAAATGGGCGCGGCTCAACGGTTGCGAGGCCGCGCCCCGTCGTGTGCTGGAGGTCCCCGGCGCCTGGTGCGAGACGCGCGCACCCTGCCGCGGCGGCAGCGAAGTCCGGCTCTGCGTGACGGAAACCGGTGGCCACGCCTGGCCGGGTGGGCGCAAGGTGCTCGGCGGGCAACAGGGCTCAACGGCCATCGTCGCCAACGACGTGATCTGGGACTTCTTCAGCCGCCGCTGACGGCCAGCACCAGCGCGGCGATCGCGGCGGTTTCGGCGCGCAGCACACGCGGGCCCAGCGTGACCGGCACGAAGCCAGCCGCGCGCGCCAGCGCGTCTTCCTGCGGGCTCAAGCCGCCCTCGGGGCCGCTGAGGAACAGCACCGGTGTGTCGGTCTTCGCCGCCGCGAGCGCCACACCCAAAGGCTGGGTGCCCTCGGCCAGCGAGAGCAGGCAGCGCAGCGCGGGTTGGGCTGCGTCGACCGTCGGCAAGGTCTTGAGCCAGGCCGTCAGCTCGTTCACCGGCTGCACGGCGGGCACGCGGTTGCCGCCGCATTGCTCGCAGGCCGCGATCGCCACCGACTGCCAGTGCGCCTGCTTCTTGGTGGCGCGCTCGCCCGCCAGGCGCAACACGCTGTGCGCGGTGTGCAGCGGCTGCAGGCTGGCCACGCCCAGCTCGGCGGCTTTTTCCACCAGCCAGTCCATGCGGTCGTTGGCGGGCATGCCCATGGCCAGATGCACCGCGCGTGGCGGCTCGCGCTCGGTGGCGTGGTGCGCGCCGAGGCTCACGTCCACGTCGGAGCGGCCCATCCGGGTGATGGTGGCGCTCCACTCGCCGCCCTCGCCGTTGAACAGCGTGATGGTCTGGCCAGGTTGCAGGCGCAACACCTGCACATGGCGCGCGGCCGACGCGGGCAGGCTCAGGCGCTGGCCGGCGAGCAGCGGCGCGGGGCAGTGAAAGCGCGGCATGCTCAGACCCGCCCGAAAGCGTAGCCCGATGCGGCCTGCAGGCCCTCGACCTCGTCGATCAGTTGCAGGAAGGGGCCAAGCGCCCGGTAGCGGTGCGCGGTGTGGCGGATGTAGCCGATGAAGCGCGGCGCATCGGCGAGGTACTTGGGCTTGCCGTCGCGCAGCGTGAGCCGGGCGAAGATGCCGGCCACTTTCAAATGGCGCTGCAGACCCATCCACTCGACCGAACGGTAGAAAGCACCGAAGTCGCTGTGCCAGTCTTCAAAGTCCATCAAACCGGCCTTGCGCGCCTTTTCCCAGTAACGCACGGTCACGTCGATCACGAAGTCCTCGTCCCAGGTGAGGAAGGCGTCGCGCATCAGGCTGGCGATGTCGTAGGTGATGGGGCCGTGTACCGCGTCCTGGAAATCGAGCACGCCGAGTTGTTGTGCCGGTGTCTCGCCGGGATGGCGCGGCAGCATCAGGTTCCGCGGCATGTAGTCGCGATGCACATAGACGCTCGGGGCATTGAGGTTGTGCGCCACGATCGAGTCGAAAGCTTTGTGCAGGGTGTTGGCCTGCGTGTCGGTCAACTGAAACTGTTTGTGCTGCTGCAGGTACCAGTCGGGAAACAATTGCAGCTCGCGGCGCAGCAGGGCTTCGTTGTAAGGTGGCAGCACGCCGGGTTTCGAGGCCAGTTGCCAGGCCAGCAGCGCGTCCAGCGCCTGCATGTAGCGCCCATGGTTGGCTTGCGCGTTGTTCGGGTCGATGCCCTCGAGCATGGTCTGGTGGCCCAGATCATCCAGCAGCATGAAGCCCTGCGGCTCGTCCCAGGCCAGCACCTCGGGCACCAGCAGACCGGCCTCGCGCATGAGCGTGGCCACGTGCACGAACGGCTGGCAGTTTTCGTGCGCGGGGGGTGCGTCCATCACGATGAAGCTCTGCCCGGCCTGCGAGTCGAGGCGCAGGTAGCGTCGGAAGCTCGCGTCGGCCGAAGCCGCGCGCAGGGTGTCCGGGATCAGGCCCAGCCGCTCGGCAAGGGGGCGCAACCAGGCGGCAAAGGCGGCTTCACGTAGAGGATCGGCCCACTCGACGGCGGGGTTGGACAGGGTCATGGTGGTGGGTGTCTTTGCGCCGCTTGTCAATGGGCCGCGCGCGGGATCGCGCAGTGGATAATGGCCGTTGATTCTACAAACCCCCTGTGCTGATCCGCGGCTTGTCGCACGCTTTTGATCGGCCCGGTCAACGACTTCCTCCCCTTGAATCGCCGTACTCACCAGCCCCGTGTCCCAGCATTGCCCGCTGGGCATGCGCAACCCCGTCTCAAGGCGGCCCCCGTGGCGCTGGCGGTGCGCGGCCTGCTTTCGCTGCTGGCCTTCGGCGCGCTGGGTGCACACGGCCTGGCGCAGGCCCAGTCGGGCGACGGTGACGAAGTGCCCCAGCCCGGTGTGTCGCTGCGTTCCAGCGGCATGCTGCTGGAAACCTTGCCCGAAGACGCGAAGCAGCAGGCACCCACCTTCGTCTCGGGCGACCGCATCGAGGGCCAGACCGACAGCATCACGGCGGTGGAGGGCAATGCCGAGCTGCGCCGCCACGACACGGTGATCCGTGCCGATCGCCTGCAACTCGACCAGCGCAACAACGAGGCGCAGGCCAAGGGCAACGTGCTGATCAACCGCAGCGGCGACCGCTTCGAGGGCCCCGAGCTGCAGATGAACGTCGAGACCTACCAGGGCACGTTCACCCAGCCCACATTCAACCTGCTCAAGAACGAGGGGACGGGAGACGCCAGCCGCGTTGACTTTCTGGACGAAGACCATGCGGTGGCCCACGACGCCCGCTACTCCACCTGCCCGCGCACGCCCGGCGCGAGCTGGATGCCCGACTGGATGGTGCGCGCCACGAAGATCGAGTTCGACAACGTGAACGAGATGGGCACGGCGACGAATGGCGTGCTGGAGTTCAAGGGCGTGCCGATTCTCGGCTGGCCCCACTTTTCCTTCCCGCTCACCGATGCGCGCAAGTCCGGCCTGCTGCCGCCCACGCTGAACATCGACAACATCAGCGGCCTGGAAGTCACGCTGCCGTATTACCTCAACATCGCGCCCAACCTGGATGCCACGCTGTACCCCACGCTCATGAGCAAGCGCGGCGTGGACCTGGGTGCCGAAGTGCGCTACCTGCAGCCCACCTACGCGGGCCAGGTGCGGGGTGCCTTCATGCCATCCGACCAGCTGCGCGATGCCAACCGCTGGGGCTATTCGGCGCAACACAACCAGACCCTCACCGGCACCGGGCTGGCGTTTGGCGGTTCGGCGGGTCTGTACCTCAACCTCAACCGTGTCAGCGACGACGACTACTGGCGGGACTTCCCGCGCGCCACCGCCTCGCTCACCACCCGCCTGTTGGCCAGCGACGCGGTGTACAGCTGGGGCCAGGGCCCCTGGTCGGTGAGCGCCGGCGCCTACACCTGGCAAACACTGCAGGACATCGACTCGCCGATCATCCCGCCCTACGACCGGTTGCCGTCGGTGGCCGTGCGCTATGGCCGCAACGATGCACAAGTGGCCAACGTGAGCGGCGTGGACTGGTCGGTGCTGACCGAGTACACGCGCTTTCAGTCGATCCCCTCGCTCACCCGGCAAACCAACGGTTCGCGCGCGCTGACGGTGGCCGAGATCAGCCGCAGGTTTCAGGCGCCGGGCTGGTTCATCAAGCCCCGCGCCCAGCTGCACGCCACGCAGTACAGCTTTGACAACGCCCTGGCCAACGGCTCGCGCAGCGCCTCGCGCGTGCTGCCCACCCTCAGCCTGGACAGCGGCCTGATCTTCGAGCGGGACGCCAGCTATTTCGGTCGCGGCTTCACGCAAACGCTGGAGCCGCGCGCCTTCTTCACCTGGACGCCCTACCGCGACCAGAGCCTGCTGCCCAACTACGACTCGGCCGCCAACGACTTCAACCTGGCCTCGATCTACAGCGAGAACGTCTTCGGCGGCAACGACCGCATTTCCGACACCCGCGCGCTCACGGTGGGCGTGAGTTCCCGCCTGCTGGATCCCGACAGCGGCGCCGAGGTGGTGCGCCTGGGCGTGGCCCAGCGTTACCTGTTCCGCGACCAGAACGTCTTTCTGCCCAACTCCAGCGGCCTGTCCGGCGGCGACCCGGTCAACGAGCGCCTGAGCGACATCCTGCTGGCCGCGCGTGTGCAGTGGAGCCCACGCTGGCTGACCGATGCCAACGTGCAGTACAGCCCGGGCAACCGCGAATCGGTGCGCACCACGCTCAGCGGCCGCTACATGCCGAGCAAGTTCCGCGTGCTCAGCGCCGCCTACCGCCTGCAGCGCGGCCGCAGCGAACAGTTCGACGTGGGCTGGCAGTGGCCGCTCAACGATCTCTTCGGTGAACCTGCGCGCACCGAAGTGCCAGGCCGTGCGCTCGGCCCGGGTCAGTGGTACAGCGTGGGACGCATCAACTACAGCGTGCCCGATCGCAAGGTCGTCGATCTCGTGGCAGGCTTTGAGTACGATGCCGGCTGCTGGGTCGGCCGCATCGTGCTGGAGCGCCTGCAGCGCAGCACCGCGGTGGCCAACCAGCGTATCCTGTTCCAGCTGGAGTTCACGGGCTTTTCCCGCATTGGCTCCAACCCGCTGAAAACCCTCAAAGACAACGTGCCGCGCTACCAATACCTGCGTGAAGAAATCAACCCGCCCAGCCGGTTCCAACAATATGACTGACCGCTCTTCCCGTTTCCCCCGCCTGGCCGCCTGGTTGCTGTGCAGTTCGCTGTTCGGCACGGCGGCCGTGCACGCGCAGGCTCTGCGGCCTTCCAGCGGGTTGCGTGTGCCTGCTGCGCCAGCCCCCGCTGCCTCGACGTCGCGCACCGCCGATTTCATCGTGGCGCTGGTCAATTCCGAGCCGGTGACCAACAACGAAGTGCGCCAGCGCATGGTGCGCCTGGAGCAGCAGCTCACCCAGCAATCGGCACCCGTGCCCCCACGCGACCAACTCGCCCGTCAGGTGCTGGAGCAGATCATCACCGAGCGCGCCCAGGTGCAGCTCGGTGTGGAGCTCGGCATCCGCGTCGATGAAGCGTCGCTCGCGCAAGCCGAGCAGTCCATCGCTGCGCAGAACCAGCTCACCCCGGAAGAATTCCGCCGCCGCGTCGCGGCCGACGGCGTCGACATCAACCAGTTGCGCAACGACTTGCGCAACCAGATCCTGCTGCAGCGCCTGCGCGAGCGCGAGGTGGATTCGAAGGTGCGCGTGACCGAAGCCGACATCGATGACTTCATCCGCGAGCGTCAGGGCAGCAACGATGTGTCCAGCCTGCAGCTCAGTCTGGCGCAGGTGCTTGTGGCAGTGCCTGAAGACGCGACGCCCGATCGGGTGCAGACGCTGCAGGCACGCGCCCAGGGTGTGGCCGATCGCGCGCGCGCGGGCGGCGATTTCGCCGAGCTGGCGCGCGAGTTCTCCGATGGCCCCGAGCGCGCCAATGGCGGTCAGTTCGGCATGCGCCCGGCCAATCGGTTGCCCGAGCTGTTCGTGGAGGCCACCCGCTCGCTGAGCGCTGGCGGGGTGGCGGGCCCGGTGCGCAGCCCGGCGGGTTTCCACATCCTCAAGGTGATCGAGAAGCGCCAGGCGGGACTGCCCGATGTCGCCGTCAACGAAACCCGCGCGCGCCACATCCTGCTGCGCCTGGGCCCGCAGCTCAGCGAGGCCGATGCGGTGGCCCGGCTGGCCGGTTATCGCCAGCAATTGGTCAGTGGACAGGTCACGTTTGAAGCCCTGGCGCGCGAACACAGCCAGGACGGCTCCGCGAAAGACGGCGGCAACCTCGGTTGGGCGCAAGCCGGTCAGTTCGTGCCCGAGTTCGAAGCCGCCATGGCGCGCCTGCGCCCGGGCGAGGTGTCTCCGCCCGTGGTGTCGCGTTTCGGCGTGCATCTGATCCGCGTGGAGGAACGCCGGCAGAGCACGCTCTCGGCGCGCGATCAGCGCGAAATGGTGCGCGGTCTGGTGCGCGAGCAAAAGATCAACGAGGCCGCGCGCACCTGGGTGCAGGACGTGCGCGGTCGCGCCTACGTCGAGTACCGCGAACCACCCCAGCTGTGATGCGGCAGGCTTCCTCGGCGGCCTGCGCATGAAGCACGTTGCCCGCAAGCGTTTCGGTCAGCACTTCCTGACCGATGGCGCCATCATCGAGGCCATCGTGGACGCCATCTCGCCGCAGCCCGGCGACGCGATGGTGGAGATCGGCCCCGGCCTGGCGGCGCTGACGCAGCCGCTGGTGGAGCGCCTGGGCCGCCTCACGGTCATCGAGCTGGATCGTGATCTGGCGGTGCGCCTGCGCGCACATGCCCAGCTCCAGGTGGTGGAGTCCGATGTGCTGAAGGTGGATTTCAGCGCGCTCGCCGCGCAACTGGCAGTGCCCAAACTGCGCGTGGTGGGCAACCTGCCCTACAACATCTCCACCCCCATCCTGTTTCATCTCCTGGACCACGTGTCCGTGGTTCAGGACCAGCATTTCATGCTGCAGAAGGAAGTGATCGACCGCATGGTGGCGCGTCCGGCCACGTCCGACTACAGCCGCCTCTCGGTGATGCTGCAGTGGCGTTATGCGATGGACAACGTGCTGTTCGTGCCGCCCGAGAGCTTCGACCCGCCGCCGCGCGTGGACAGCGCCATCGTGCGCATGGTCCCGTTGGCCGAACCTCCGACGATCGACATTGCACGCTTCTCGACGATGGTGCAGGTGGCCTTCAGCCAGCGCCGCAAGATCCTGCGCAACACCTTGGGCCGTTGGCTCGACGAGCAAGGCTTTGCTGGTGAGTTCGACCTGCAGCGAAGGGCCGAAGAAGTGCCGGTGAGCGAATACGTCGGCCTGATCCAAATCCTGCAGGCATAAAAAAGCCGCTGCAAGCGCAGCGGCTTTTTAACCCAGGATGCCGAGGGTCCGGCTCCGCCGGTCCTCAGGCATCGCCCCCTTGAGGGGGTGACGCGCCGACGGCGCGGCGCGGGGGTGGGGCCTGGCTCAGGCTGCGGCCAGCCAATATCCGGCGTTGAACGGGCTGCTCATGCGCAGCGCCATCGGGCTCACGTCCAGGATCTTGTCCGTGGGCATGGGCTCATCGCTCTGCACCTCGATCGGCTCTTCGCCCTTGGGCGAGCGTGCCACCGAGAAGGAGTAGAAGCAGCGAAACGGGATCTTGCGGTCCGACCAGTAGTCGGCGGCATCGCGGAAGATGTCCAGCAACTGCTCGCGCGCTTCCTTGTCGAACTTGGCGTGCGCAGGGATGTGCTCCAGCACCACGATGAACCCGGTCTGCGGCCCCGACTTGTGAACCATGTCGGTCATGCAGTCGTAGAGCGCGTCGAAGTTCTTGCCGAAGTGCGAGGGCAAGGTGTATTGCGCAGCGATCAATTCCAGCACGTCCTGCTTGCTCTGGGCTTTGGCCAGGTTGGCGTACAGGAAGTGATGCCCCAAATGCTCGGCCGCGGCCTGCAGGTCTTTCACGCCGTGGGCGCGAATCGACTGAACGATATTGGGTCGTACGTTACGAAGTGGCGTGTCCATCTCCGCGTCTCTTTCAAAGGTCAAGTTAAAAAAACCGTTCACATCACCCAGGACTCACTGCACGATCAGCTTGAAGCTGCTGTAGTGGTCTTCGGTGTAATAACAAGCATCAGGCATCCTGGGCCGCAATCCACCGCACACGATCCGCTTGGCGCCCCGATGACTCAAACCCGGTGTGGGCACCGTGTACTCCCGGTAAAACCCACGCCGCTGGCTCGGCAGCAACCTCTCCCGGTTGCCGAACACCGTGCCGTCCTTTTCGTGCCGGAATGGCCCGCCTTGCCGGATCAGCTCCATCACTTGTCTGCCCTGTGCGGGCAAGCCGGATTCGGCGAGGGCAGCGGCGTTCGTATCGGGAAGCGTCTGGTCTTGCGGTGTTCGAGCCTGCACCATAAAGGTGCCCAGCGATGCCGTCAGAACCAGAGCCAAGGCCCGTGTTGCCACGCCCTTGGCACCCCCGATCCGCTTCAGGTCCATGAAATTCCCTGCTCCTGATGCAATCAACCCGCCATCAACACACCACAAAAGTATTCGTTTACACGGCTTGTGCGGGAAGTGTTGCGGGCGGGTTAACCCTGTATTCCAAGCGCGCTAGTGTGCCTGAGCTGGTCTGAAAACGCAAGCGGTTGCTGAAAAAGAAGGCAAATCCAAGCGTCTGAGATGTGTGGAAAAGTTAGCGCTTGCTTTTTCTCTATGCATCAACGGGAAACGTTGGCATCGGCCACGGTGAGGGCTGTCATGTTGACGATGCGGCGCACGGTGGCGCTGGCCGTCAGGATGTGGACCGGCTTGTCGGCGCCCAGCAGCACCGGGCCGATGGCGATGTTGCCGCCTGCGGCCGTCTTGAGCAGGTTGTAGGCGATGTTGGCGGCATCGATGTTGGGCAGCACCAGCAGGTTGGCCGCGCCCTTGAGCGTCGAGTTGGGCATCAGGCGCTGGCGCGCGTCGGCGTCCAGTGCCACATCGCCGTGCATCTCGCCGTCGACCTCCAGCCACGGCGCCTGTTCACGCAGCAGGGCCAGCGTGCGGCGCATCTTCACGGCGCTGGGCTCGTCGCTGGAGCCGAAGTTGGAGTGCGACAGCAGGGCGGCTTTCGGTTGCAGGCCGAAGCGCAGCATCTCTTCGGCCGCCATGACCGTGATCTCGCTCAGCTCCTCGGGGGTGGGGTCGTGGTTGACGTGGGTGTCGACCAGAAACACCTGGCGCCCGGGCAGCATCAGGCCGTTCATGCAGGCATAGATGCGCACGTCCTGCGCGGTGCTGGGGCTGCCGCCGGCGCGCTTGCCGATCACCTGGTCGATGTATTTCAGGTGGTGCTGGGTGGTGCCCCAGGTGCCGCAGATGAGGCCGTCGACCTCGCCCTTGTGCAGCAGCATCGAGCCGATCAGGGTGAGTCGGCGGCGCATCTCGATCTTCGCGAGCTGCTGGGTCACGCCCTTGCGCTCGGTCATGCGGTGGTAGGTCTGCCAGAAATCGCGGTAGCGGTTGTCCTGCTCGACGTTGACCACGTCGTAGTCGAGCTCCTCGCGCAGGCGCAGGCCGAATTTTTCGATGCGCTGGGCGATGATGGCCGGGCGGCCGATCAGGGTGGGGCGGGCCAGGCCTTCATCGACCACGATCTGGCAGGCGCGAAGCACGCGTTCCTCTTCGCCCTCGGCATAGGCCACGCGCTTGCGCGCCGCCGTCTTTGCCGCCGAGAAGATCGGCTTCATGATGGTGCCCGAGGCGAACACGAAGCTTTGCAGCCTTATGCGGTAGGCCGCCATGTCGGGGATCGGGCGCAAGGCCACGCCGCTGTCAGCCGCGGCCTGCGCCACCGCCGGCGCGATCTTCATCATCAGGCGCGGGTCGAACGGTTTGGGAATGAGGTACTCGGGGCCGAAGGCCAGTTGCTCACCGGCGTAAGCCGCGGCCACGACTTCGCTCTGCTCGGCCTGCGCCAGCTCGGCGATGGCGTGCACCGCGGCGATCTCCATCTCGTCGGTGATGGTGGTCGCGCCACAATCGAGCGCGCCGCGGAAGATGTAAGGAAAGCACAGGACGTTGTTGACCTGGTTCGGATAGTCGGTGCGTCCCGTGGCCATGATCACGTCGCCACGCACCGCGTGCGCGTCCTCGGGCGCGATCTCGGGATTCGGGTTGGCCAGCGCGAAGATCACCGGCCTGGGTGCCATCGACGCCACCATCGCGGGCTTGAGCACGCCGCCGGCCGATAGGCCGAGGAACACGTCGGCGCCCTCCATCACCTCGGCGAGCTTGCGCTTGTCGGTCTTCTGCATGTACTGGCGCTTGTCGTCGTCCATGAGCTCCTCGCGGCCCTCGTAGACCACGCCGGCCAGGTCGGTGACGAACACGTTCTCGCGCTTCAGGCCCACCTTGAGCAGCAGGTTCAGGCAGGCCAGCGCCGCCGCACCCGCGCCCGAGGTGACCAGCTTGACCTGGCCGATGTCCTTGCCCGCGACCTTCAGGCCGTTGAGCATGGCCGCCGCCACCGTGATGGCCGTGCCGTGCTGGTCGTCGTGGAACACGGGAATCTTCATGCGCTTGCGCAGCTCGCGCTCCACGTAGAAGCAATCCGGTGCCTTGATGTCCTCGAGGTTGATCGCGCCGAAGGTCGGCTCCAGCGCGGCAATGATCTCGACCAGCTTGGCCGGGTCCTTCTCGTCGATCTCGATGTCGAACACGTCGACGCCGGCGAACTTCTTGAACAGCACACCCTTGCCTTCCATCACCGGCTTGGCTGCGAGGGGGCCGATGTCACCCAGACCCAGCACGGCAGTGCCGTTGGTGATGACGCCGACCAGGTTGCCGCGGGCGGTGTACTTGAAGGCATTGACCGGGTCGGCCACGATCTCTTCACACGGCGCAGCCACGCCGGGCGAGTAGGCCAGTGCCAGATCGCGCTGGTTGGTGAGCTGTTTGGTGGCGGCAATGGCCACCTTGCCGGGCGTCGGGAACTCGTGGTATTCGAGGGCGGCACGGCGCAGCTCGGCGCGCTTGTTCTCTGGGCTGTTGTCCATGGTCATGGTTTTGTCTCCGGTCGTTCTGAAATCTTGCTATGTGAAAGGCAATTGCACATTCTAATTCTGCGGCCGGGAAAACCCTAGTCGGTAGAACTGCGTAAACGGTTGTGGCGATGCTGACTTTTTCAGGGGCAATGTGCGGAATGCATGAGCGGTCAGGCCGCAACCACCTGCACCAGGGGTTGCAGGCGGCGAACATCCTGGGGCTGGCACAAGCCGGTGCCCGGTGTGAGCAACGCGGCGGACCCGGCGGCCATGGCCCAACTGAAGGCCTGGGGCAGCGGGTCTCCTTGTTGCAGCGACCAGACCAGCGCACCCACGAAGCTGTCGCCCGCCCCCACCGAACTGGCCACCTCGACCGGCAAGGCCTCGGCCCGCCAGGCACCGTCGCGCGAAAGCAGCAGCGCACCACGGTCGCCCAGCGTGAGGGCCACCACGTCGGCCTGGCCCTGGTCGACCAGGGCCTGCGCGGCGGCTCGCCACTCCACGGCCGTGGCCAGGGACAGGCCGGTGAGTTCGCGCAATTCGCGCAGGTTGGGCTTGACCAGGAACACGCCGGCTTGCAGCGCGGCGGCCAGCGCGGGCCCCGAGCTGTCGAGCACCAGCCGCACGCCGCGCTGGCGGGCCGTGCGGGCCAGCCGGGCGTAGAAGTCGGCGGGCACGCCGGGCGGCAGGCTGCCGCTGGCCACCACGAAGCTCAGCTCGCTGGCCCACTGGTCAACCGCGTCCAGGTTGGCCTGCCATTCGTCCTCGGTCAGCGTGGGACCCGGCAGCACGAAACGGTACTCGGCGCCGGTGTCCTGGGCCTGCACGGTGAAGTTTTCGCGCGTGTCCTGCGCAATCGGCAGCGCGCGCGCGGACAAACCGGCTTGCTCGAGATGCTGCGTGAGCCATTGGCCGGCTGCGCCGCCGGCCGGGAAGAGTGCACTGCAGCGCCCGCCCAGCCTGTGCAGCACGCTGGCCACGTTGAGGCCTCCACCACCGGCATCGCGCTGGGCCGGGCCGCAGCGCAGCTTGTCGGCGGGCACGACCCGATCGGTGTGTGTGGACACGTCCACCGAGGGATTCATGGTGAGACACAGCGCGGTGCCCGCAAGGGAAGTCATGCTGCGTTGTACTCCATGCGCACGGCTTTCAACGCACGTGTTTGAGGCGTCTGATCGAGAAGGCTCCACTCACGCGCAGGGCGTGCGCGGCAACCGGGTTGACGCTGACAGCGTGCACGGCCTCAACCGCGCATCAGCGCTTCGATCTCGGAAGCCTCGACCGGCACGCCACGCGAGATCAGCTCGCAGCCGGTCTCGGTGACGATGGCGTCGTCTTCGATGCGGATGCCGATGTTCCAGAAGCGCTCGGGCACGCCTTCGGCGGGGCGCACATAGAGGCCGGGCTCGATGGTGAGCACCATGCCCGGGCGCAGGATGCGGCTGGGGCGGTCCTTGATGGTTTCGCCACTCAAGGGGTCCTTGCGCTCGTTCACCGTGCCGAGTTCGGACGGCTCCACGTAGCCACCGCAGTCGTGCACGTCCATGCCCAGCCAGTGACCGGTGCGGTGCATGTAGAACTGGAAGTAGTCGCGGTTGGTGATCACGTCCTGCGCGCTGCCCACCTTGTTCGCATCCAGCAGGCCGACGTCGAGCAAGCCTTGCGCGAGCACCGCCACGGTGGCCTCGTGCGGATCGACGAAGCGCGCGCCGGCCTTGGTGGCGTGGACCGCCGCGATCTGGCTGGCCAGCACCAGGTCGTACAGCTCGCGTTGTGGCCCGGTGAATCTGCCGTTGGCCGGGAAGGTGCGGGTGATGTCGCTTGCATAGCCGTCGAGCTCGCAGCCGGCGTCGATCAGCACCAGCTCGCCGCTGCGGATGGGCGCGGCGTCGGCGCGGTAGTGCAGCACGCAGGCGTTGGCACCCGCTGCCACGATGCTGCCGTAGGCCGGGTACTGCGAGCCATGCTCGCGGAAGGCGTGCAGCAGCTCGGCATCCAGGTGGTACTCGCGCACGTCCTGACCGGCTCGCAGCATGGCCGCGCTGCGCTGCATGGCGCGGATGTGGGCCTTGGCGCTGATCTGCGCGGCGCGGCGCATGGTGTCCTGCTCGAAGGCGTCCTTGATCAGCCGCAATTCGTCGAGCACGCCACACAGGTCGCGCTGCGCTTCGGGGCACAGCGCGCCGTAGCGCACGCGCGCGCGCACCGGTTGCAACCAGCCGTTGACCTTGCTCTCAAGTCCCTCGTGGGTGGCAAACGGGTACCACACGGTCTGGCGGTTTTCCAGCAGCCTGGGCAGGCGCGTGTTGAGCTCGGCGACGGAAAAGGCTTCGCTCACGCCCAGGTGCTCGGGCGCGGCTTCGGGGCCGAGGCGGATGCCGTCCCAGATTTCGCGTTCCAGGTCTTTCGGTTGGCAAAACAGCGTGGTGCCGCCTTCGGCCGTGATCACCAGCCAGGCGTTGGGCTCGGTGAAACCGGTGAGGTAGTAGAAGTAGCTGTCGTGCCGGTAGATGAAATCGGTGTCGCGGTTGCGCGGGCGCTCCAGCGCCGTGGGCACGATGGCGATGCCGCCGGGGCCGAGCGAGGCGGCCACGCGGGCGCGGCGTTCGGCGTAGAGGTGGGTGTGGGTGGTGGAGTCCATGGTCGCCATTCTCTGACTTTTGGCGAGCACCTGCGGTCCGAGGGAATCAGCTTTGACTGTTCAGCTCTTCGAGCCGCTCGGGCGTGCCCACGTCGACCCAGGTGCCACTGTAGATTTCTGCGCTCACCTGGCCCGCTTCCATCGCCCGGCGCAGCAGCGGCGCCAGCGGCTCGGCCGTGCCTTGGGGGTTGCCGGGCAGCACCTCGCACCAGGGCAGTTCGAACAATTCGCGTCGGTACAGGCCGATGGTGCTGAAGGTGTAGGCCTCATCGGCCCGGCCGATGGCGAGGCCGTCCGGACCCAGGCCGAAATCGCCGTGCGGGTTGTGCGGCGGGTTGGGCACCAGCCAGATGTGGGCGAGCAGGCCGCTGGCCTCGAACCGGTCGACGCTGGCCTGGCTGAAGGCGAAGTCGGGCACGTACACGTCGCCCGCCAGCACCCAGAAAACGTTGGCCAGCAGCGGCAGCGCGCGGGCAATGCCGCCGGCCGTTTCCAGTGCGTAGCCGAAGTCCGCGCCCTCGCGCGACATCACCACGTCGCAACCCGGACGGGATTGGCTCCAGGCCGCGCAGTGTTCGTCGATCTGTTCTCCCAGCCACGCGGTGTTGACCACGAAGCGCTGGAAACCACCCGTGACCAAGGCCTCCATGGGCCACTGCATCAAGGGCTTGCCCTGCACGACCAGCAGGGGCTTGGGCGTGACGTCGGTGAGCGGGCGCATGCGCATGCCGCGCCCGGCGGCAAGCACCATGGCCGAGGCCAGGGGAGGGGTGGGGGGAGGTGCGGTGGCGAGTCGGGTCATGGGGAGCCAGGGGGTGCGCGTGCCGGGCGCGCAGGGCCGCACGCGTTGAAGAATTATGGGCCGACGCGCCAGCCCGATGCGGGACAGCGCGGCCAGCGACAGGCTGGCCGATAAAATCCGTTGTTTTGCGCCATCGCGCAGATCCCGCCTTCCCCCACTTTCCTGCACCTCCCAGCACCCATGTCCGACACCGCCAGCACCCCCACCCCCATCGCCCAAGCCGTGTCGCCACAGACCCAGGCCAACGCCATCCGAGCCCTGGCCATGGATGCGGTGCAAGCCGCCAATTCAGGCCACCCCGGCGCGCCCATGGGCATGGCCGACATGGCGGTTGCCCTGTGGGGCCGGCATCTGCGCCACAACCCGACGAACCCGCAGTGGGCCAACCGCGACCGCTTCGTGCTGTCCAACGGTCACGGCTCGATGTTGATTTATTCGCTGTTGCACCTGACCGGCTACAAGCTGCCGATCGGTGAACTCAAGAACTTCCGCCAGCTGCACAGCAAGACCGCCGGCCACCCCGAGGTGGGCGTGACCCCCGGCGTGGAAACCACCACCGGCCCGCTGGGCCAGGGCATCACCAATGCAGTGGGCATGGCGCTGGCCGAGAAGCTGCTGGCGTCCGAGTTCAACCGCGAAGGCCACACCGTGGTCGACCACCACACCTACGTGTTCCTGGGCGACGGCTGCCTGATGGAAGGCATCAGCCACGAGGCCTGCGCACTGGCTGGCGCCTGGAAGCTCAACAAGCTGATCGCGCTGTACGACGACAACGGCATCTCGATCGACGGCCAGGTCACGCCCTGGTTCATCGACAACACCGCGCTGCGTTTTGCCGCCTATGGCTGGAACGTGATCGGCCCGATCGACGGCCACGACACCGACGCCGTGGACCGCGCGATCGCCGATGCGAAGAACAAGGCCGATGCGCCAACGATGATCATCTGCAAGACGCACATCGGCAAGGGCAGTCCGAACCGCGCCAACACCGCCAAGGCCCACGGCGAGCCGCTCGGCGCAGAGGAAATCAAGCTCACCCGCGAAGCGCTCGACTGGCCGCACGCCCCCTTTTCCGTTCCGAAAGACGTGTACGCCGCGTGGGACGCGAAGGAGGCCGGCAAGGCCTCGGAAGCCGCGTGGAACGCCACGTTCGCTGCCTACAAGGCCGCATTCCCCGAGCTCGCCAAGGAGTTCGTGCGCCGCATGAAGGGCGACTTGCCGAAGAACTTCGCCCAGGTGGCGGTGGATGCCACCGTGGCCGCGCACACCAAGGCCGAGACCGTGGCCAGCCGCAAGGCCAGCCAGCTCGCGCTGGAAACCTTCACCGCCGCCCTGCCCGAACTGCTGGGCGGCAGCGCCGACCTCACCGGCTCCAACCTCACCAACACCAAGAGCACGCCCGCGCTGCGCTTCAACCTGGCCGGCGACGTGGTGAAGAACGAGCAAGGCCAGGGCGGGCGCCACATCAACTACGGCGTGCGCGAATTCGGCATGGCCGCCATCATGAATGGCGTGGCGCTGCACGGCGGCTTCATTCCCTACGGCGGTACCTTCCTCACCTTCAGTGACTACAGCCGCAACGCCATCCGCATGGCCGCGCTGATGAAGCTGCGCGTGATCCACGTGTTCACGCACGACAGCATCGGCCTGGGCGAAGACGGCCCCACGCACCAGTCGGTCGAGCACGCGGCCAGCCTGCGCCTGATTCCCAATCTGGACGTCTGGCGTCCGGGCGACACCGCCGAGACCGCCGTGGCCTGGGCCGTGGCGCTGCAAAACGCCACGCGCCCCACCGCGCTGCTGCTCAGCCGCCAGAACCTGCCCTACGCGCCCAAGAGCGACCTGGGTGACATCAGCAAGGGCGCCTACGTGTTGGCCGAGCCTGGCGAAGTGGGTCTGAAGAAAAAGGCGCAGGCGGTGATCGTTGCCACCGGCTCCGAGGTGCAGCTGGCCTTGAAAGCGCAGGAGCTGCTGGCCAAGGAACACAAGATCGCCGTGCGGGTGGTCTCCATGCCCAGCACCACCACCTTCGACCGCCAGAGCGCCGCCTACAAGGCTTCGGTGCTGCCCGCCGGCGTGCCGCGCGTGGCCGTCGAGATGGGCTCCACCGACGGTTGGTGGAAATACGGCGTGGCCGCGGTCGTGGGTCTGGACACCTACGGCGAGTCGGCGCCGGCCCCGGTGCTGTTCGAGCACTTCGGCTTCACGCCCGCGAATGTGGCCGACACGGTGCGCGCCGTGTTGGCGAAATGAGTTTGTTCCCCCTTTTTTGAAACCTTCCAGGAGAGACGAGACATGACCATCAAGATCGGCATCAACGGCTTCGGCCGCATCGGCCGCAACGTGCTGCGCAGCGCCATCCAGAACTTCAGCGACATCGAGGTCGTGGCCATCAACGACCTGCTGGAGCCCGACTACCTGGCCTACATGCTGCAGTACGACAGCGTGCACGGCCGCTTCAAAGGGGAAGTCAGCGTCGAAGGCAACACCCTGATCGTCAACGGCAAGAAGATCCGCCTCACGCAGGAGCGCGATCCCGCGAACCTGAAGTGGAACGAGGTTGGCGCCGACGTCGTCATCGAGTCCACCGGCCTGTTCCTGGACAAGGTCACGGCCCAGAAGCACCTGGACGCCGGCGCGAAGAAGGTCATCCTCTCGGCGCCCTCCAAGGACGACACCCCCATGTTCGTCTACGGCGTCAACGACAAGAGCTACAAGGGCGAGGCCATCATCTCCAACGCCTCGTGCACCACCAACTGCCTGGCGCCGATTGCCAAGGTGCTCAACGACAAGTGGGGCATCAAGCGCGGCCTGATGACGACGGTGCACGCGGCCACCGCCACGCAGAAGACCGTGGACGGCCCGAGCAACAAGGACTGGCGCGGCGGTCGCGGCATCCTGGAAAACATCATCCCCAGCAGCACCGGAGCCGCCAAGGCCGTGGGCGTGGTGATCCCCGAACTGAACAAGAAGCTCACCGGCATGAGCTTTCGCGTGCCGACCTCCGACGTGTCGGTGGTCGACCTCACGGTGGAGCTCAACAACGAAGCCACTTACGCCGAGATCTGCGCCGAGATGAAGGCACAGAGCGAGGGAGCCCTGAAAGGCGTGCTGGGCTACACCACGGACAAGGTGGTCGCCACCGATTTCCGCGGCGATACCCGCACCTCGATCTTCGACGCGGACGCCGGCATCGCGCTGGACAAGACCTTCATCAAGGTCGTGAGCTGGTACGACAACGAGTGGGGCTACTCCAACAAGTGCCTTGAAATGGTTCGCGTCGTCGCCAAGTAAGCGCACGCTGACTTGCAATAAAAAAGCGCCTTCGGGCGCTTTTTTATTGCCTGGGCGCACGTGCGCGACAGCTCCCGGTTGACACTAGACCGACCGGTCTATAGATTGCGTTGCATGGCCGAAACACCCGCTGCCCCCGGCACCCGCGAACGCCTGATCGCGGCCATGACCGATGCCCTGCGCCGCCGCGGCCTGCACGGCATCGGCCTGACCGAACTGCTGGCCCAGGCCGGCGCGCCCAAGGGCGTGCTGTACCACCACTTTCCCGGCGGCAAGACCGAGCTGGCGGTGGCCGCCATCGACGATGTGGTGGTGCGCATGCTGGGCTGGCTCGACGGCCTGCTGGCCAGGAACGCCGATCCGATCGAAGCCGCGCGGCAGTGGATGCAGGGCGCGACCGTGCGTCTGAGCAGCACCGGCTTTCATGCAGGCTGCCCGCTGGCCACTGTGGCACTGGAGAGCACGCCCGACGACCATGCCCTGCGCGAAGCCCTGGCCCGCGCCTTCGCCACCCTGCGCGAGCGCATCGCACTGGCGCTGGAGCAGCACGGCGAGCCGCGCGCGCAGGCCCAGGGCATCGCCGCGCTGATCGTGGCCACCTACGAAGGCGGTCTGCTCCAGGCGCGGGTGGCCCAGAGCAGCGATCCGATCAACCTGGCCACGCAAACCCTGTTGTCGCTGCTGGCCGCTCGCGGCCCGACGGCAGCACGAACCGGAGAACCGTCATGAACACCTTCCCACCCACCGACGCCCACAACCAGGCGGTGCGCACCGAGCGCCTCACCCTGAGCGCCGCCGACGGTTATCCGCTGGTGGCGCACCGCTACCACAGCCCCATGCCGCCGCAGGCCCACCTGGTGGTGGGTGGCGCGACCGCGGTGCCGCAGGGTTTCTACAAGCGCTTCGCCGAACACGCCGCGCGCCGCGGCTTCGACGTGCTCACGCTGGACTACCGCGGCATCGGTCAGTCGGCCCCGAGCACGCTGAAGGGCTTTCGCATGGACTACCTCGACTGGGGCCGGCTGGACCTGGCCGCGGCCGTGGAAGCCATGCGCCAGCCGGGTGTGCCGCTGTACCTGGTGGGCCATTCCTACGGCGGCCATGCGCTGGGCCTGCTGCCCGACCCGGGCGCGGTGGATGGCGCCTGGACCTTTGCCACCGGCGCTGGGTGGCACGGCTGGATGCCGCCGCTGGAGCGCCTGCGCGTGCTCTTCATGTGGCGCGTGCTGGGCCCCGTGTGGACGCGCATGCATGGCTACCTGCCGTGGAGCCGACTGGGCATGGGCGAAGACCTGCCGATCGACGTGTACCGCCAATGGCGCCAGTGGTGCCGCTTCCCCCGCTACTTTTTTGACGACCCGGCGATGCAAGCCACCACCGCGCGCTTTGACGAGGTGCGTTTTCCCATCGTGGCGCTCAATGCGCTGGACGACGCCTGGGCGCCGCCGGCCTCACGAGACGCCTTCATGGCCGGCTACCGCAATGCCGAGGTGCGCAGCGTCACGTTCGACTCCCGCCGCGCGGGCCTCGGTGCCATGGGCCACATGGGCTATTTCCGGCCCAAGGCCCAGCCGCTGTGGAACGAGGCGCTGGACTGGTTTTCCAAGCTCTCGCAGCACCGCGCCGCAGGGGCCTGAGCCCCTCGCTGCGGAGGGGCTCAGGTGCAGCGCTGCAGGCGTTTGCCCGCCATCGCATCGCCCAGAGCGTCGATGGCTGCGCGTTGCGATTCGGTGATCGACGGCAGACGCAGGTTGGTGCTCACACTCTCGGCGCGCTCCTGCGCCACCTTGGCGGTGCGGATGCCATCGCGCTCGGTCTGCTGCCGCGCTTGCTGGGCGGCGGCTTCGGTGGAGAACGTGCCGAGCGCCAGGCCGGGGGCCAGCCCGACCGCCGTGATCTCGCGGAACGTCACCCCCAGCGCGCGCAGCTCATCTTTCTTGCGATCGAGTTGCTGCTGGTTGTCGTAGCGCCCCATGTAGACGATCCAGCGACCACCGCTGCGCACCTCGGTGAAGGAAAAGCCGGATGCGGGCAGGCCGAGCAGCACCAGTTCGGCGCGCAGCAATTCGGCCTGGGCTTCGGTGAAGCCGCCCGCCTGCCAGCACGCGCGCGTGCCGTTGTCGACCGGCGGTGCAGCCACGGGCGCAGGTTCAGGGGGTGTGGGTGTGGGTGCGGGGACCGGCTCGGGTGCTGCGGCCACGGCGGGCGCCACCGGTGCGGCCGGCGGCGGCGGCGCGGCCTCGGCCCTGGGCCCATTCAGCAGGCGCAAGACCTCGGGCTTCACCTGTTGCGTCAGGCGCTCGGGTTCGCGTTGCTCCGCGGGCTTCAGGCCCAGCGTGTCCAGGTAGCCCTGCGACCACGCAAAGTAACCCGCGTTGGCCAGCACCAGCAACCAGATGACCCACCTCAGCACGGGCGCACACTCACTTCGGCGCTGGTCACCGTCTGCATGCCGCGCTCGGTGAGCACCTGCAATGCACCCTCGTCGTTCACGCCGCAGGCCGTGCCGCGCGTGCCGTCGGAGAGCTGCACCGCCAGGCCCTGCAAGGCGTCCAGCTGTGCAAAGCGCTGGGCAAATGCGGCAAACCCCTGCGAGGCAAACGCCTGGATGTCGCCTACCAGCGCCGGCGCCACGCGCTCGAGTACCTCGCCCGGTGTGATGCCCACCAGCACCTCGGCCAGGCCGGCCGGGGCCATGGCCGTGACCGCCGCACCGTCGGGCACGAGCGCGGCCACCGCGGACACCTCGGGCCGCGCCACATTGATGCCCACACCGATCACCACCATGCGCTGGCCCTGACCGGACTCGCCGGTGCTGGCCGTCTCCACCAGGATGCCGCCGATCTTGCGTTGGTGCAGCCAGAGGTCGTTGGGCCATTTCAGGCGCACGTCGGGGTGCAGGCTGCGCGCCAGGCTCACGCCCACCGCCAGCGACAGACCCGACCAGCCCGTGGGTGCCAGGGGCATGGCCAACGAGAACGTGAGTGATTGGCCCACTTTGCTGTGCCAGCCCTTGCCCAGCCGTCCGCGCCCGGCGGTCTGGTCCTCGGCGGCCAGCAACACCGGCTCCATCAGGCCGCTGCGCGCGCGGCGCATGAGCTCGCTGCTGGTGGAGTCGATGCTGGGCAGCACCTCGACGGTGAAACCGGGCAAAGTGGGCTCGACCGCTTGCCAGACGGCTTCGGCGTGGCGGATCAGGGAGTCGGCCATGGGCCGTTCAGCCGAGCTTCGACGCTTTGCCCGCGCGCTTGGGAGCGAGCAAGGTGCCACGGCATTTTTTGGCGCCGCACCAGCAGGGGTACTCGGCCTTGAGCTTGGGTGTGTAGGGCTCGTCGATCACCAGGCCGTAGTCGTAGAACAGTTCTTCACCGGCTTTGATGTTGCGCTGCGCCCGGATGAACACCCGACCCTCATCGACCTCGGCTTCGCAGTTGGGCGCGCAGCTGTGGTTGATCCAGCGTGCCGAGTTGCCGCCGTGCTTGGCGTCGATCACGTGTTCTTCGTCGATGTGGAAGTAGAAGGTGTGGTTCGGATCGGTCGGATCGTGCGGGTGGCGGCGCAGCGCCTCGTCCCAGGTGATGACCTCGCCCACATATTCAATGAGCGTTTCGCCTTCGGCCAGGTCCACCACGGCGTAGACCCCGCGGCCGTGCACGCCGGACTTGCGCGTCTGGATGCGCCGCCCGGCACCATTCGGCTTCATGGCCAAGGCTGGTTTTTCGGCGGGCGCGCTCGACTTTTTGGGGCTTTTCGTCACGGCCGGAATATTTGGTAAGGTTGTTTCATGCAGGTGCGCGCGAGTGTGCGCGTGCCCATGTGCGCGTGTACACGCGCGTGGAAAGTTGATTGTAGAGATGAAAACTGCTGAAGGTTTCGCCAAAACCCTGGTCATTGCCGAGAAGCCATCCGTGGCCCAGGACATCGTGCGTGCGCTCACCCCGGTGGCGGGCAAGTTCGACAAGCACGATGACCATTTCGAGAACGACCAATACGTGGTCACCTCCGCGGTGGGCCACCTGGTGGAGATCGCCGCGCCCGAAGAATTCGACGTCAAGCGCGGCAAGTGGAGCTTTGCCCACCTGCCCGTGCTGCCGCCCTACTTTGAACTCAAGCCGATCGACAAGACCAAGTCGCGCCTCTCGGCGGTGGTCAAGCTGGCCAAGCGCAAGGACGTGGCCCGCCTCATCAACGCCTGTGACGCGGGCCGCGAAGGTGAGCTCATCTTCCGCCTGATCGAGCAGTACGCCGGTGGCTTGAAGGGCGGCAGCTACCAGACCCTGGGCAAGCCGGTGCAGCGCCTGTGGCTGCAGTCGATGACGCCCGCGGCCATCCGCGACGGCTTCGAGCACCTGCGCACCAACGAGCAGATGCAGGGCCTGGCCGACGCCGCGCGCAGCCGCTCCGAGGCCGACTGGATGGTCGGCATCAACGGCACGCGCGCCATGACGGCGTTCAACTCGCGCGACGGCGGCTTCTTTCTCACCACGGTGGGCCGGGTGCAGACGCCCACACTGTCCATCGTGGTCGAGCGCGAGGAAAAGATCCGCGCCCACCGCAGCCGCGACTACTGGGAGATCCACGCCAGCTTCCTGGCCGAAGCCGGCGAGTACCCCGGCAAGTGGTTCGACCCGGCCTGGAAAAAACCCACCGGCGAGGACGCCGACCTGGAACAGCGCGCCGACCGCGTCTGGAGCCAGCGCGAAGCCCTGGCCATTGCCGAGGCGGTGCGCGGCAAGGCCGCCAGCGTCAAGGAAGAAAGCAAGCCCACCACGCAGGCCAGCGGATTGCTGTACGACCTGACCAGCCTGCAGCGCGAGGCCAACGGCCGCTTCGGCTTCTCGGCCAAGACCACGCTGCAGCTCGCGCAAAGCCTGTACGAGCGCCACAAGGCCCTGACCTACCCGCGTACCGATTCGCGCGCCCTGCCCGAGGACTACCTGCCCACGGTGAAGGAAACTTTCGAGATGCTGGCCGGCAGCGGCATGAAGCACCTGGCGCCACACGCGCAGACCGCGCTCGGCAACGGCTACATCCGCCCGAGCAAACGCATCTTCGACAACAGCAAGGTGTCGGATCACTTCGCCATCATCCCCACATTGCAGGCGCCCAGTGGCCTGAGCGACGCCGAGCAGAAGCTGTACGACCTCGTGGTGCGTCGCTTCCTCGCGGTGTTCTTCCCGTCGGCCGAGTTCATGGTCACCACGCGCATCACCTCGTCGGTTGGCCACCACTTCAAGACCGAAGGCAAGGTGCTGGTCAAGCCGGGCTGGATGGCCGTCTATGGCAAGGAAGCCGCCGAAGATGTGACGGACGCGAAAGAGGGCGACAAAGGCCAGAACCTGGTGCCGGTGCGCGAGGGCGAGACCGTGCGCACCGAGACGGTGGAGCCCAAGGGGCTCAAGACCAAACCGCCGGCGCGTTACTCGGAAGCCACGCTGCTGGGCGCCATGGAAGGCGCGGGCAAGCTGGTCGACGACGACGAGCTGCGCGAAGCGATGCAGGAAAAAGGCCTGGGAACGCCAGCCACGCGCGCGGCCGTCATCGAAGGCTTGCTGACCGAGAAGTACATGTTCCGCGAAGGCCGCGAGATCATCCCCACGGCCAAGGCGTTCCAGCTCATGACGCTGCTGCGTGGCCTGGGTGTGGAAGAACTCTCCAAGGCCGAGCTCACCGGCGAGTGGGAATACAAGCTCGCGCAGATGGAGCACGGCCAGCTCAGCCGCGCCGCCTTCATGGCCGAGATCGCGGCCATGACCGAGCGCATGGTCAAGAAGGCCAAGGAATACGACCGCGACACCATCCCCGGCAACTACGCCACGCTGTCCACGCCCTGCCCCAACTGCGGTGGCGTGGTGAAGGAAAACTACCGCCGCTACACCTGCACCGGCAAGGACGGCGCCAGCGAAGGCTGCGGCTTTTCGTTCGGCAAGTCACCGGCGGGCCGCACCTTCGAGCCCGACGAGTCCGAACAGCTCCTGCGCGACAAAAAGATCGGCCCACTCGATGGCTTCCGCTCCAAGGCGGGTTGGCCCTTCGTGGCGGAGATCGTGCTCAAGTACAGCGAGGACGACAAGAACTGGAAGCTCGAATTCGACTTCGGGGACGACAAGAAAGGCGAGGAAAGCGGCGAGCTGGTGGACTTCACCGGCAGCGAGCCGCTGGGCAAGTGCCCCAAGTGCGGCGGCGCCGTGCACGAACACGGCAGCAACTACGTCTGCGAGAAATCGGTGCCCACGATGGCCCAGCCCACGCCGAGTTGCGATTTCAAGAGCGGCAAGATCATCCTGCAGCAACCGGTGGCGCGCGAGCAGATGAGCAAGCTGCTGGAGACCGGCAAGACCGACCTGCTCGACAAGTTCGTCTCCATGCGCACGCGCCGCGCGTTCAAGGCCTTCCTGGCCTGGGACAAGGAGGCGGGCAAGGTGAACTTCGAGTTTGCGCCGTCCAAGTTCCCACCCCGCAAGACGGCGGCCGGCGCGCCGGCCAAGGCCGCACCGGCGAAGAAGGCCGCTGCGAAAGCCGCGCCCGCCAAGAAGGCGCCTGCGGCCAAGAAGACCGCTGCCGTGAAGACGCCGAAAGCCCCGCGCAAGACCACGGCCGCCACCGGCAAACAGCCCAGCGCCGCGCTGGCTGCCGTGATCGGCGAAGGCGCCGTCTCGCGCCCCGAAGTGGTGAAAAAGCTGTGGGACTACATCAAGGCCAACGGCCTGCAGGATGCGGGCGACAAGCGCCGCGTGAACGCCGATGCCAAGCTGGCGGCGGTGTTCGGCAAGCCACAGGTGACCATGTTTGAAATAGCGGGGCTGCTGAGCCCACATCTGAACTAACCCCCACGCTCCGCCGCTTCGCGGGTCGCTGCCCCCCGAGGGGGCGCAATCCGGCTTGGGGCGGCCCGGCGCCGGATTCTTGACACTTGATTGGATACAACTCGATGAGCCTGAAACTTTATTTCGCCCCCGGCGCCTGCTCCTTCGTGCCGCACGCCATGCTCGAACTCGCCGAAGTGGCCTTTGAGCCCTCGATGGTGAAACTGCACAAGGGCGAGCAGCGCTCGCCCGACTACCTGGCGTTGAACCCGCGCGGCCAGGTGCCCGTGCTGGTCGATGGCGACGAGGTGATCACCCAGATCGTGGCCATCCTGCTGTACCTGGACGAGAAGCTGCCCATGGCCGGCATCCTGCCGCCTGCAGGCCTGGAGCGCGCCCGCGCCCTGCAGGCGCTGGCCTGGATGAACAACACCGTGCACCCCACCTTCACCCATGTGTTCATGCCGCACAAGTTCACCGACGACGAGGCCGCGCAAAAGGCGATCCGCGACTTCGGCGCGTCGAGCTACCGCGGTCTGCTGGGTGAGATCGAAGCCATGGCCACCCAAGCCGCACCCTGGATGGTGGGAGCACGTCCGGGTGCGCTCGATGCATACGCCCTCACGCTGCTGCGCTGGGGCGGTTACGCCGGCATCAACCCGGCGGATTTTCCGGCCACCTGGGCGCTGGTGCAGCGCTTCGCCGAATTGCCCGGCGTGGCCCGAGCGATCGAGCGCGAGAAGCTGCAGCTCAACGTGTACAAGCCCGCCTGAGCCGGCATCACGGCCGACCCGCTATTCCTGCACGACCTGCGGCTTGGTGGGTGTGAATCGCACCGACACCCGCAGGCCACGCCGGCTGCGTTCCGGGTGGGCGTCTTCCATCGACACCGTGGCGCCGTGCTGCTGCGCGATTTCCAGCACGATCGCCAGGCCCAGGCCCGAGCCGTCGACGTTGGTGCCCAGCGCCCGGTAGAACGGCTGCATCACGAACTCGCGCTCGTTCTCCGGAATGCCGGGGCCGTCGTCTTCCACCTGCAGGATCTGCACCCCGCTGAAGCGGTCCAGCAGCACACGCACCGTGACCACGCCGCCTTGCCCGGTGTAATGGATCGCGTTGTCCACCAGGTTGCGCACCATTTCCTGCAGCAGCGTCGGGTTGCCGTTCATCAAGCAGTCGTCGGGTGTGTCGTCCGGGCCTTCGAAGCCGAGGTCGATACCCGCTTCCAGCGCCTTGGGCACCGAGTCCTGCACCACGTCGGGCACCATCCTGGCGAGGTCAATGCGCGCGCTGGGCAGCGTGCGGCCGGTGGTCTCGGCGCGAGCCAGAGCGAGCAGCTGGTTCACCGTGTGCGTGGCGCGTGCGCTGGAGCGCGCGATCTGCTGCAGCGAGCCGCGAATCTCCACCGGATCGGTCTCGCGCTGTGCCAGCTCGGCTTGCATGCGCAGGCCCGCCAGCGGCGTCTTGAGCTGGTGGGCGGCGTCGGCCAGAAAGCGCTTCTGGGTGGTGAGTGAGGTCTTGAGCCGGGTCAGCAGGTCGTTGATCGACGACACCAGCGGCGCGACCTCCTGCGGGATGAACGACTCCTCGATCGGACTCAGATCGTCGGGCTTGCGAGCGCGGATGCGCTGCTCCAGTTCGTTGAGCGGGCGGATGCCGCGCACCAGCGCCAGCCACACCAGCAGCACCGCCAGCGGCAGGATCACGAACTGCGGCACCATCACGCCCTTGATGATCTCGGTGGCCAGCGTCGATCGTTTGCCTTTGGTTTCGGCCACCTGCATCAACACCAGGCGCTGGGGATCGTGGCGCGCCAGCCAGGTGTAGGCCACACGCACTTCGTCGCCACGCACCACGTCGTCGCGCAGCAGCACGCGACCGGGCTCGGGTGCTTCGTTGTCGCGCGGGGGCGGGAAGTCCAGCTCTCCGCTGATGAGATCTCCACGCGGATCGAGCACCTGGTAGTACACGAGGTCGCTGTCGTCGGCGCGCAGCAGGTCGCGCGCCTGCGCGTTGAGTTTGAAGGTGATCTGGTCGTTCTCGCGCACCACGAACTGGGTCAGCGCCTGCAGGTTGAACTCGAGCGCACGGTCAAACGGTTTGCTGGCGATGCCCTGTGCGACGAACCAGGTGAGCGCCAGCGACAGAGGCCACAGCAGCAGCAGCGGCGTGAGCATCCAGTCGAGAATTTCCCCGAACAGGCTGCGTTGCTCGCGCTGGAACAGGCCGAACCCCCTTGGCGCCAGCCGGCTGTCCGTCGGTGGCAGTGGCTCGCTGAAAGTCCGGCCGTCAGCTGGCGATTTTTTCAAGGCAGTAGCCCAGGCCGCGCACCGTGGCGATGCGGATCGGACCCTTTTCGATCTTCTTGCGCAAGCGGTGGATGTAGACCTCGATGGCGTTGTTGCTCACCTCTTCGCCCCATTCGCACAGCCGCTCGACCAGCTGGTCCTTGCTGACCAGGCGTCCGGCACGTTGCAGCAGCACTTCGAGCAGGCCGAGTTCACGCGCCGAGAGCTCGACCATCTTGCCGTCGATGGTGGCCACGCGCCCGGCCTGGTCGTATTCGAGCGGGCCGTGGCGGATGGTGTTGGTGCTGCCGCCCATGCCGCGACGGGTGAGCGCGCGCACCCGCGCTTCGAGTTCCTGCAGCGAGAACGGTTTGGCCATGTAGTCGTCGGCCCCGTAATCCAGTCCCTTCACGCGCTCCTCGATGCTGTCGGCCGCTGTGAGCACCAGCACCGGCAGGGTGGAGCCGCGCGAACGCAGCCGCTTGAGCACCTCCAGACCGTGCAGCCGCGGCAGGCCCAGGTCGAGGATCAAGAGGTCGAACTCGTTGTTGGTCATCAGGGCCGCGTCGGCTTCGCTGCCGCTGGACACGTGGTCCACCGCGGCGCCAGCCGCTCGCAGGCTGCGCAACAGGCCGTCGGCCAGGACCTGGTCGTCTTCTGCAATCAGGATGCGCATGGGGAAGTCTCCTGTGCTGATCGGGCAGCATTGTTATGGAGCCGCGTCGCGGGTGCGGGCGGGATTCGAGCCAGGTCCATTTTAGGTCTCATACCCCACGCCGTAGCCTGTCGGGTGGCGGGCTTTTACCGTGGGGGCACGGCCGCGCGCGCACCGGGTGCTTCCGACCCGTAGGCCTCCAGGCCCAACGCCACCACGGTGGCCACCGCATCACCCACCTGGGATCGGAACTCGGCCTCGGCCTGCGCCACCGCCGTGCGGAAGGCGTCCAGCCAGAGCAGGCCGGTGTCGGTGAAGACGATGCGCCGGGCCCGGGCGTCGCGCGGGTCGGGTTCGCGGCGCACCAGTCCCCAGGCCTCGCACTGCGTCACCAGATCGCCCATGGCCTGTTTGCTCATGCCGGCCTGGTGCGCGAGTTCGGTCAGGCGCGAGCCGTGCAGACCCAGGTGGCGGGTGATGTGGATGTGCGCCGCGCCCACCTGCGCGCGCGCGGCCAGGTGAGAGAGCGCCAGCGGCACGTTGGCGTCGTGCGCCATAAGGCTGAGCACGCGCTCGTCGAAGCGGCGCAGCGCGAGGCCCATCAGCCGACCGAGGTGGCCGCCGCGCCAGCGGTCGTCGGCGTCTGCGGGCGTTTGCGGGGTGTTTTTCAGCATCCGTGAATGATAAGGCAAACTGACCAAATAATGACTTGTTTGATTTCAACCCGGCTGTAAACTGCTGTTCAAGCATCCAGCCTGTACACAACCACACAGGTCTTGCCAACCCTTCCAACCCAGCCCAGGAGCCCCCATGGACGCACCCGTCAAGCCCAACCCCCTCAACAGCGAAAAAGCCAAGGCCCTGCAGGTCGCGCTGGCCCAGATCGAAAAGCAGTTCGGCAAGGGCACCATCATGCGGCTGGGTGAAGGCGAGGTGATCGAGGACATCCAGGTCGTCTCCACCGGCTCTCTGGGCCTGGACATCGCGCTGGGCGTCGGCGGCCTGCCGCGCGGCCGTGTGGTGGAGATCTACGGCCCGGAATCCTCGGGCAAGACCACGCTCACGCTGCAGGTGATCGCCGAGATGCAGAAGCTCGGCGGCCAGTGCGCGTTTGTCGATGCCGAACACGCGCTGGACATCCAGTACGCGCAGAAGCTCGGCGTGAACCTGCAGGACCTGCTGATCAGCCAGCCCGACACCGGCGAGCAGGCGCTCGAGATCGTCGACAGCCTGGTGCGCTCCGGCGCGGTGGATTTGATCGTGGTGGACTCGGTGGCCGCGCTCACGCCCAAGGCCGAACTCGAAGGTGAAATGGGCGATTCGCTGCCCGGCCTGCAGGCCCGCCTGATGAGCCAGGCGCTGCGCAAACTCACCGCCCACATCAAGAAGACCAACTGCATGGTCATCTTCATCAACCAGATCCGCATGAAGATCGGCGTCATGTTCGGCAGCCCCGAGACCACCACCGGCGGCAACGCGCTCAAGTTCTACGCCTCGGTGCGCCTGGACATCCGCCGCACCGGCACCATCAAGAAAGGCGACGACGCGATCGGCAACGAAACCAAGGTCAAGGTGGTCAAGAACAAGGTCGCGCCGCCTTTCAAGACGGCCGAGTTCGACATCCTGTTCGGCGAAGGCATCAGCCGCGAGGGCGAGATCCTCGACCTGGGCGTGGTGCATCGGGTCGTCGAGAAGTCGGGCGCCTGGTACGCCTACAACGGCGAGAAGATCGGCCAGGGCCGCGACAACTCGCGCGAATTCCTGCGTGAGAACCCCGAGCTGCGCGTGGAGATCGAGAACAAGGTGCGCACCGAGCTGGGCGTGCCGCTGCTGCCGGTGGAAGAAGCGCCGGCACCGGCCAAAGGCGGCAAAGCTGCGAAGGCTGCCAAGGCCGAAGCCGCCGAGAAGGCGCGCGAAGCCGACACCTCGCCGCTGGCCGAGTGAGGGGTGCGCTCACGGTGTCAGCTGTGAGCGTGTGACGCGATGCGCCCCCACGCTCCGCACTGCGTGTCGTCGCTGCCCCCCGAGGGGGCGCTGGCCCTCCTTGGGACGGCCCGGCGGAGGTCCTGACATGGGTTTCAACCAGATTTCCCTCAAAGGCCGGGCGTTGCGCCTGCTCTCGGGCCGCGAACATTCGCGGGCCGAGCTGCAGCGCAAGCTCATTGCCCATGAAACCGAGCCGGGCGAGCTGACCCGGGCGCTGGACGAGCTGGAAGCCAAGGGCTTCATCAACGAACAGCGCGTGCTCGAATCCGTGGTGCACCAGCGCTCTGTGAAGTTGGGCGCCTCGCGCGTGCGCCAGGAGTTGCAGGCCAAGGGCCTGAACCCCGAGGCCGTGGCGCAAGCGGTGGCCGATCTGCAAGGCACCGAACAGGCGCGGGCCCACGAGGTCTGGCGCAAGAAATTCGGCGCTCCCCCACGCGACGCGGCCGAGTACGGCAAGCAGATGCGCTTCCTGCTCACGCGCGGCTTCAGTGCTGAGGCTGTGCGGCGCGTGGTGCGCGGTGGATCAACGCCAGACGACGACGAAAGCTGACCTCATCCAGGCCTGGAAGGCGAGGCGACGGCGGGTGCGATCGGGCCGCGCAGCATGCGCCAGGCCAGCAGCGCACTGACGACCATGATGGCCGTGCCCAACCATGCAGCCGCCTGCATGCCATCGACAAAGGCCGTGCGAGCGGCACTGCGAAGGGCTTCGGCCACTGGCGCGGGCAAGGCCTCGGCCACGGTGAGCGCACCCCCCAGCGTGGAGGCGCCCGCCACCGCGTCGGCCGACATCCCGGAGGGCATCCGAGCCTGCAAGCCGCTGCGGTAGAGGCTGGTGGCCAGGCTGCCGAACACGGCAATGCCCAAGGCGCCCAACAACTCCGAGCTGGTTTCCGACAGCGCGGAAGCGGCTCCCGCGCGCTCGGGCGGCGCCGAGCTGATGACGATGTCGTTGCCCAGCGTGAACACCGGCGCCATGCCCAGCCCCATCAGCACCATGCCCCCGATCAACCAGGCCAGCCCATGAGGACCGTCCACCTGCGCCATGGCGGCAAAGCCGACGGCAGCCACCGCGAGGCCGGCCACGATGGTTTGTGGTGCGCGCAGCCGCTGCGCGATCGCCGGCGTGAGCATGGAGCCCACCACGAAGGACAGCGCCCAGGGCACGGTGCACAGGCCCGCCATCAGTGGCGACAGGCCCAGCACGAGCTGCAAATGCTGCGAGACGAAGATGTAGACCCCGAACATGGCAAACGAGGTGAGTGCGTACGTGCAGATGGCTGCGGCAAACCGGGGTTGACCAAACAGTTGGAGGTCCAGCAGCGGGTACGCGATGCGGCGTTGGCGCCGCACAAAGGTCACACCTGCCACGAGGCTCACGGCCATGGCCACCCCGGTCAAGGGCTCCAGGTGGCCCTCAGCCGCCTGTTTGAGCGCGAACACACCGCAGAGCACCGCCATGAGTGACAGCGCCACGCTGCCCAGATCCAGCCGACCGGCCTGGGCGTCGCGGTATTCGGGCAGCAGGAACGGCCCCACCGCCAGCAGCAGCAACATCACCGGCACCGCGGCCCAGAAGATCGCTGGCCAGGCGAAGACCTGCAGGATCACGCCACCCACCAGCGGCCCGATCGCGCCCCCCACCGAATAGCTGGAGATCCAGATGCCGATGGCCACGCGCCGCTCGCGTTCGTCGCGGAACATGTTGGAGATCAGCGAGAGCGTGGAAGGCGCCAGCGTGGCACCGGCGATGCCGAGCAGGGCGCGGGTGGCAATCAGGGCGTGGGCGGTGGTGGACAGCGCGGCGGCCACCGAGGCCGCCGCAAACGCGGCAGCACCGATGAGCAGCATGCGCCTGCGGCCCAGCTTGTCGCCCAGCGTGCCCATGGTGATCAGGAACCCCGCGACCATGAACCCATAGATGTCGATGATCCAGAGCAACTGCGCGGCCGTGGGCTGCAGGTCGGCACTGATGGCGGGCAGGGCCAGGTTGAGCACCGTGAGGTCCATGGCGTAGACCAGACACGGCAATGCGATCACGGCCAAAGCGACCCATTCGCGGCGGGTGGCCTTGGGCGGGGCGATGTCGATCAAGCGTTGCGCAGCGGCCATGTGAAGTCTCCTCGGCGTTCGTCGAGCGTGGCTCCGCCAGAAACGTCGGGGCCATGCACCCACACGACGAACGCAGACCTGGTCTTTCGACAGGCTGCGCGGACGCCTTACAGACCGAGCATCAGCTTCAGGTTTTGCACCGCGGCGCCGCTGGCACCTTTGCCCAGGTTGTCCAGCCGCGCCACCACCACGGCGTGGTGTGCCTGCGCGTTGCCAAAGACGCGGATCTCGAGCTTGTTCGTGTCGTTGAGCGCGAGCGCGTCGAGCTTGCCGGACTCGTTGGCGGCCTCGGCGCTCACCCACTCGCTGCCGGCGTAGTGTTTCGCGTAGATCGCGTGCAGGTCGGCCAGCGAGGGTTGGCCGGGGAGAGTGTCCAGGTGCAGCGGCAGCTCCACCAGCATGCCTTGCGCAAAGTTGCCCACCGCCGGGATGAAGATGGGGCGGCGCGTGAGGCCGGTGTAGGCCATGATTTCCGGGATGTGCTTGTGCCGCAGGCCCAGCGCGTACAGCTCGTAGGCCGGCGCTTCACCCTTCTCGTAGGCCTCGATCATGGTGCGCCCGCCACCCGAGTAACCGCTCACCGCCGGCAGACAGACCGGGTGATCGGCCGGCAGCACGCCGGCGTCGATCAAGGGGCGCAGCATGGCGATGGCGCCGCTGGCATAGCAGCCTGGATTGGCCACACGGTTCGCGCTGATCACGGCGGTGCGCTGGTCGGCGGCGAGCTCGGGAAAGCCGAACACCCAGCCCGCAGCCGTGCGGTGCGCGGTCGAGGCGTCGATGATCTTGGGCTGGTGACCCACCATCGCATCGATCATGGCCACCGACTCACGCGCCGCATCGTCGTGCAGGCACAGAATGACGAGGTCGACCTGCGCCATGAGCTCGCGTTTGGCATCCGGGTCCTTGCGACGATCAGGCGCGATGCTCACCACCTCGATGGCGGGCATGCGCTGCAGCCGTTCGCGAATCTGAAGTCCGGTGGTGCCGGCCTCGCCGTCGATGAATACCTTGGCCATGGCCGGGGTGCCTTGTCAGTGAAGGTTCAGGAGAGCGTCCAACAACCGCGACGTGACACGCGAAGTCGGGCGCCATATTGGTGCGATGCACCATGATACAGTTCCCGGTTGCTGATTTTCAGTGCCCCCGCTTTTCGACCCCCCGCCGCGGTCGGTCGACGATTCCTCTACCCATTCCTGAGAGAGCCCTCATGAAGATCCACGAATACCAAGGCAAGGAAATCTTGCGCCAGTTTGGTGTGCCGGTGCCCCGCGGCATTCCGGCTTTCACGGTGCAGGAGGCGGTCGAAGCCGCCCAGAAACTGGGCGGCCCCGTGTGGGTCGTCAAGGCCCAGATCCATGCTGGTGGCCGTGGCAAAGGTGGTGGCGTGAAGGTGGCCAAGTCCATTGAGGACGTCAAGCGCATTGCAGGCGAAATCCTGGGCATGCAGCTCAAGACCCACCAGACCGGCCCCGAGGGCCAGAAGGTGCGTCGCCTCTATATTGAAGACGGCGCCGACATCAAGAACGAACTGTATGTGTCGCTCGTCACCGACCGCGCGAGCCAGAAGGTGGCGCTGATCGCATCGAGCGAAGGCGGCATGGACATCGAGGAAGTGGCACACGCCACGCCCGAGAAGATCATCACCGAGATGATCGACCCGCTGACCGGCATCACCGAAGCACAGTCCCGCAAGGTCGCGGCCGCCATCGGCCTGACTGGCGCTTCCGTCGACCAGGCGGTGGAGATCTTCTCAAAGATCTACAAGTGCTACATGGACACAGACGCATCCCTGGTGGAAATCAACCCGCTGAACTGCGACTCCAAGGGCAACCTGCTGGCTTTGGACGCCAAGTTCAACTTCGACGCCAACGCCTTGTTCCGCCACCCCGAAATCGTGGCCTACCGCGATCTGGATGAAGAAGATCCGGCCGAGATCGAAGCCAGCAAGTTCGACCTGGCCTACATCAGCCTGGACGGCAACATCGGTTGCCTGGTCAACGGTGCCGGTCTGGCCATGGCCACCATGGACACCATCAAGCTGTTCGGCGCCGAGCCGGCCAACTTCCTGGACGTGGGCGGCGGTGCCACCCCCGAGAAGGTCACGGAAGCCTTCAAGATCATGCTCAAGAACGACAAGGTCAAGGCGATCCTGGTCAACATCTTCGGCGGCATCATGAAGTGCGACACCATCGCCACCGGCGTGATCACCGCCTGCAAGGCGACCAACCTCAACGTACCGCTGGTTGTGCGCATGAAGGGCACCAACGAAGAGCTGGGCAAGAAGATGCTGGCCGAGTCCGGTCTGCCGATCATCAGCGCCGACACCATGGCCGATGCCGCTCAAAAAGTGGTGGCTGCTGTCAAAGCCGCTTAACACCCCGCACGCGCCAAAAGGAATCCACCATGTCGATCTACATCAACAAAGACACCAAGGTCATCACCCAGGGCATCACGGGCAAGACCGGTCAGTTCCACACCGAAAAGTGCCAGGAATACGCCAACGGCAAGAACTGCTTCGTCGCCGGCGTGAACCCGAAGAAGGCCGGCGAGTCGATCTTCAACATCCCGATCTACGCCTCCGTGAAGGAAGCCGCGTCAACGACCGGCGCCACAGTCTCCGTGATCTACGTGCCGCCCGCAGGCGCTGCCGCGGCCATCTGGGAAGCTGTCGAAGCCGACCTCGACTTGGCGATCTGCATCACCGAAGGCATTCCGGTCAAGGACATGCTCGAAGTGCGCAACCGCATGAAGGCCAAGGAAGCCGCCGGTGGCAAGCGCACCTTGCTGCTGGGCCCGAACTGCCCCGGCCTGATCACGCCCGACGAGATCAAGATCGGCATCATGCCCGGCCACATCCACCGCAAGGGCCGCATCGGCGTGGTCTCTCGTTCGGGCACGCTGACCTACGAAGCCGTGGCACAGCTGACCGAAATCGGCCTGGGCCAGTCCAGCGCCGTGGGCATCGGTGGCGACCCCATCAACGGCCTGAAGCACATCGACGTGATGAAGGCCTTCAACGACGATCCCGACACCGACGCCGTCATCATGATCGGTGAGATCGGTGGCCCGGACGAAGCCGAAGCCGCGCTGTGGTGCAAGGAAAACATGAAGAAGCCCATCGTGGGTTTCATCGCCGGCGTGACCGCGCCCGCTGGCAAGCGCATGGGCCATGCCGGTGCCCTGATCTCCGGTGGCGCCGACACGGCCGATGCCAAGCTGGAGATCATGGAAGCCTGCGGTTTCACGATCACGCGCAACCCGTCCGAAATGGCCAAGCTGCTGAAGGCGCTCCTGTAAACAGAGGCGCGCATCGTGAAAAGGGCAACGCTTGCGTTGCCTTTTTTTTCGTCCGCGGCTTGTGTGCGACATCAAACACACAGATCCGCTTGCTCCGAACGCGCGCCTTGAAACAAAATGCAACACCTTGGGTTCAATGCCAGTCGCAGATGCCCGATGAGCCATGTGATGACTCGCTGAATGGCGAGTCGCGCAGCCCGCATTGAAACCAACCCGGTCTTCCCCATCCGTGTCCACCAGCCAACGCCAGAGCCGGCCCAAGCGCAAACGCCCTCTGTGGCGCTCGGACGCCGCCATGGGCTTGTCGGTCGTCGTGTCTGTCTTTGCCTTGCACGTCGCCACCGATTTTTTCAGCGGGCTGGAGCGCCGCTTTTTCGACGTGGCCAGCACCCAGACGGCCCGGCAACCCAGCGATCGCATTGCCATCATCGCGATCGACGACCAGAGCATCGCCAACATCGGGCGCTGGCCATGGCCGCGCGAAGTGCACGCCCAGCTGATTGATCAGCTCAGTGCCGCCCGGGCCAAGACCGTCGCTCACACCGCCTTCTTCTTCGAACCTCAGACCGACCGCGGACTGGTGCAGTTGCGCGAGCTGCGCGGAATGCTTGATGGATCGGCCGCAGGCAGCGCGCCACTGACCGACCTCGGCGAGGACGGGCGGCGACGCTTGCTGGGCTTCATCGGCCAAGCCGAGCAACAGCTCGACTCCGACGCCCGCCTGGTGGCCAGCGTGGCGCGCGCTGGCAACGTCATCATGCCCTCGGTGTTTGAGCTCGGTGAGTTGCAAGGCCGCGTTGATCAACCCCTGCCTGCGTTTGCGCAGCGCAGCGCCATCGCCGACAGTGCTGCCTTTGGCGTACCCGCCCTGCGTTCGCAACAGCCGTTGCCGGCCATTGGCGAAGCCGCTCGGGCCGTTGGCCATCTCAATCAGTTGCCCGATGTCGACGGCTCGGTGCGCCAGGATGGTTTGCTTGTCCAGTTCGACGGTTTTGCCGTGCCCTCCATGGGCCTCGCCATGGCCGCCAACAGCCTGAACCTCACGGCCAAGGACATGCTGTTGGTGCCCGGCGAAGGCGTGCAACTGGGCCGCAACCTGATCCCGACCGACGCCGCCGCCCGCCTGCTGCCGCAGTTCTATCCCGATCGCGATGGCAAACCCGCGTTTGCCGTGGACTCGTTCTACGACGTGCTCTCTGGCCGCATCCCGGCCAGCAAGTACACCGACAAGATCGTGATCATTGGCGCCACCGCCGCTGGCGTGGGCACCTTGTTCACCACGCCGGTGGCGGCCGCCATGTCGCCGGCCGCCATCCTGGCCCACATCACCTCCAGCATCCTCAGTGGTCACCACATCGTGCAGCCGGTCTGGGGTGGTCTGGCGGTGCTCGGCGCGCTGTTGCTGGTCGTCGGCTACGTCGTGGGCGTCCTGCCACGCTTGTCGGCGGCTGCGGGCGCAGCCTGCACAGCGGTGCTGTTTGTGGCGCTGCTGGGCATCGAGTTTGGTTTGTTGTCGGTGGCGGCGACCTGGCTGCAACTGGTGTTTCCGGCGGCGCTCCTGCTCATCGGTCATCTGGCGCTGACCACGCGCCGTTTCCTGGTCACCGAGGCGGGCAAGGCGAAGTCCGACGAGGAGTCGGCCGAGACCAACCGCATGATGGGCCTGGCGCTGCAGGGGCAGGGGCAGCTGGACATGGCCTTCGACCGCATGCGCCGCGTGCCTTTCAGCGACGCACTGATGGACAACCTCAAGCACCTGGCGCTGGACTTCGAGCGCAAGCGCCAGTTCAACAAGGCCGAGGCGGTGTACGAGCACATGGCCAGGCTGGACCGCAACGATGCCGATGTGCAGCGGCGTTTGAAGCGAGCGAAGAACCTGTCGGAGACGGTGGTGCTCGGGGGCGGCTCTTCGCACCCGGGTGGCACGATGTTGCTGGACAACGGCGGCGTGGAAAAACCCATGCTGGGGCGCTACCAGGTTGAGAAGGAGCTGGGCAAGGGCGCCATGGGCGTGGTCTACCAGGGCCGAGATCCCAAGATCGGCCGCACGGTGGCGATCAAGACGTTGGCGCTCAGTGCCGAATTCGAAGGCGCCGAACTGGTCGATGTGCGCGAACGCTTCTTCCGGGAGGCCGAGACGGCGGGCCGGCTGCAACACCCCAACATCGTCACCATCTTCGATGCCGGTGAAGAGCACGACCTGGCTTTCATCGCCATGGAGTTCCTGCCCGGCCGTGATCTCGTGGCGTTCACCCGCACCGGCAACCTGCTGCCGGTGTCCACCGTGCTCGGCATCGGCGAACAGGTGGCCGCCGCGCTGGACCATGCGCACCGTCAACAGGTGGTGCACCGCGACATCAAGCCTGCCAACGTCATGTACGACGCAGCGACCCGGTCGGTCAAGGTGACCGACTTCGGCATCGCGCGCATCACCGGTTCGAGCAAGACCAAGACCGGCATGGTGCTGGGCACGCCCAGCTTCATGTCGCCCGAACAGCTCGCCGGCCTGCACGTGGACGGCCGCTCTGACCTGTATTCACTGGGTGTGATGCTGTTTCAGCTGCTCACGGGCGCGTTGCCGTTGAAGGGCGACTCCATGGCCGCGCTGATGTACCAGATCGCCAACCAGCCCGCGCCGAGTGTGCGCAGCCTGCGGCCAGAACTCTCCCAGGCCCTGGCCGACGTGCTGGAACGCACCCTGGCCAAGTCGCCGGGGGATCGTTACCAGACGGGTGCCGAACTGGCCGCCCAGCTGCGGCGTTGTGCCCAACCCGGGACTGAGGCTGCCTTGCCGCCGTCGAGCCCGGCGGACGCCGGCGAGGACATGTTTGAAACGACACAAGCCCTGCCGCGCGATGCAAAAAGCGCCCTGGCTGCCACGCTTGTCACGCCGCAGCACGACTCGGCACGTGGTTCCTGAAAAGACAACATCGTTCTGCGGGTATAACTTGACCTCTATGAATTTTGAGTATTTTTGTCTGACCGATCCGGGTCTGGTTCGTGACAACAACGAAGATTCGGTGTCGCTCGATATCGAGAACCAGATTGCGGTGTTGGCCGACGGCATGGGTGGCTACAACGCGGGCGAAGTCGCCAGCGCCATGGCCACCACGTTCATCAAGACCGAGTTGGGACGCTGGATGGCCGAGGGCGGCGTTGATGCCAGCGTGCGCGAGTTGCGCCGCGCCATGGAAATCTGCATCGACAACGCCAACCGCTCCATCTTCAACGCCGCCAACTCCAATCCGCAGTACGCCGGCATGGGGACCACACTGGTCATGGGCGTGTTTCTGGGCACACGCGCCATGATCGGCCACGTGGGTGACTCGCGTTGCTACCGCCTTCGCGAAGGCAGCTTCACGCAGATCACGCGCGACCATTCCCTGCTGCAAGAGCAGATCGATGCCGGCCTGATCTCACTGGAGCAGGCCCAATACGCGACCCACAAGAACCTGGTGACGCGCGCCTTGGGCGTGGAAGACACGGTGTTGCTCGAAGTCAACGAATACCGGGTAGAGGATGAAGATCTCTACCTTTTTTGTTCGGACGGACTCAGCGACATGATGAGCGACGAGCGCATCGCCGCCATACTCGTAACCGCCGGCACGCTGGAAGAAAAAGCCCAAGCCCTGGTCGACGCCGCCAACGACTGCGGGGGCCGGGACAACATATCGGTGATACTGGCGTATGCTCGTTCCAGGCCGGTGCGCAAGGGAATACTCTCGCGCATGCTGGGCAAGTAATTCAGCCTTCGACCAACAAATCTACAGGTTCCAGAGGAGTCGGCCATGCCGAAAATGATCGTTTCCATCGACGGTGTCGTCATCAAGGAAGTGCAACTCACCAAAGACCGCACCACGCTGGGCCGCCGTCCCTACAACGACATCGTGATCGACAACCTGGCCGTCAGTGGTGAGCATGCCGTCATGCAGATGTCCGGCATGGACGTTTTCCTCGAAGACCTCAACAGCACCAACGGCACCTACGTCAACGGCAAGGCGATCAAGAAGCAGCAGCTGCAAAGCGGTGACACGGTCGAGATCGGCAAGTACAAGATCAAGTTCGTGCACGAAGGTGCCAGCGAGAGCCACGAAAAGACGATGGTGATCAACGCCGGCTCCGTTGTTGCCCCCGAGCCCACGGTGGCCATGGTCGTGGCCAATGCAGCCATCAAGGTCATGTCGGGCACGGCAGCTGGTCGCGAGGTGCCTCTGGTGAAGGTCGTCACCACCATCGGCAAACCGGGTGTGGCCGTGGCCGCCATCACCCGCCGCCCGCACGGCTTTGTTGTCGCGATGGTCGAAGGCGTGCAAAAGCCCACCATCAACGGCAACCCCATCGGCACCGACGCGGTCAACCTGCGCCACGGTGACCTGCTGGAACTGGCCGGCACCAAGATGCAGTTCGTGCAGCAGTAATTCCCCGCACGCCTCGCCTTCGTCATGAACGCCCACGGCGCCTGAGCACGCTCTGAGCCCCATTCCCTCAGGGCTTTGTGTTGTCGCTGGCAGGCAGCGCCTTGATGGGATGCCCACAGCGCTGAACCCTGTCACCTCGCGCGCCACCAAAATGCCAAAAAAGTCCTTTACCGCGTGTACGCGGAAAGGTAGCCTCGCGCAGGCAGTTGCCGCTGGATCCCGCGTGGGACGGCGTGACACATCCATCGAATCGATTCAAGCCTCGCAACCCAGGACCGGCTCGGCCGGCCACACCATGCCAAACAGCCAATGAGGGTACGCGTGCTGGGGTGCTCCGGAGCCATTGCCCACGGTTGCCGCACCACCTCGTTCCTGCTCGACCACGACGTTCTGATCGACGCCGGCACCGGCGTGGGCGACCTCACCCTGGACGAGATGGCGCAAGTCGACCACGTGCTGCTGACGCACTCGCACCTCGACCATGTGGCGTCGCTTCCCCTCATGCTGGACGCCGTGGCTGCCCGCCGGCTGTCCGCAGGCGCGCAGCCCCTGCAAGTGCACGCCTTGCCCGGCACTATCGCCGCCCTCAAGGCCCACATCTTCAACAACCTGATCTGGCCCGACTTCTCTGCCATCCCCAGTGCCGAACGTCCGCTCATGCGCTTCGTGCCCATTGCCGTGGGGGAGGTGTTGCAGGTGTGTGGCAAGGCGGTCGAAGTGCTGCCGGCCGTGCACACCGTGCCCGCCGTCGGCTTTGCCGCCGCCTCGCCCTCGGGTCATTGGGTGTTCAGCGGCGACACCGGACGCAACCCCGCCTTCTGGCAGCGCATCAACCAGTTGCCCGTGGCTTTGCTGGTGATCGAGACGGCCTTCAGCGACCGCGAAGAGGCGCTCGCCCGGCGCAGCCTGCACCTGGCGCCTGGCCTGTTGGCCGAAGAGCTGGCGCAGATCGACCGCAGCCAGCACTACCCCATCTACATCACCCACACCAAGCCCGCCGAAACCGGGCTGATCATGGACGAGATCCGCCGTTTCGACGATGCGCCGCAGAGCGCAGACAGCATGCACCACGACATCCGTTGGCTCAGCGCGGGGCAGACGTTCGACCTCTGACGAGGTGACAAAAACGGTTCTTGTCGACGAGGGTGACAAAAAATGTCGGTCAGCAACCGACCAGATGTCACAAACCGTCACTGAGGGGCGGTAAAGCGTGAAAAAGGACGCGAAAAACACTCCAGTTCAGGTTGGCACGCCGTCTGCTCATAGACATGCGTTCCCAACCCAAACCCCCAAGGAGTTTTCTCAATGAAGCGTTCCATGCAAAAAGGTTTCACCCTGATCGAACTGATGATCGTGGTGGCCATCATCGGTATTCTGGCTGCTGTGGCTCTGCCGGCTTATCAGGACTACACGGTCCGTGCTCGCGTGTCGGAAGGCTTGGTGGGCGCCTCTGCTGCCAAGGTAAATATTCAGGATGTGTTGGCTTCCGGCATTCCTTCGGCATCGAACGGCTATTCCAATGGCTACACCCCCCCCTCTGCAACACGTAACGTGGCCAGTATTGCGATTACTCCAGCAACTGGTGTGATTACCGTCACCACCACGCCCGCCGCAGGTGGCGGCACCGTGATTCTCACGCCTCACGCACCAGCCGGCACGCCGCTGCCTGACGCAACGGCCGCTTTCGTCCCACCAGCCCAGTCGGTGGCTTGGCGCTGCATGGTAGCGGGCGCTGATGCTGGCAGCTTCACTGGTGCGGCTGCAGGTACTCTGGCTGCCCGTTTTGCACCCGCCGAATGCAAGTAACCCTTGCTTGATAATCAAGGAGCGCTGCGGCGCTCCTTTTTTTTGCCTGAAACAGCCATGTCACTCTCCGCACGACTACAAGCAGCCAGCCGAGTTGCCTTTGTGCATTTCTGCATCAGCCTCTTGGGGGTTCTGGGCGTTGCAACCTATGTGTTCCTGGTGTGGTTTCCCGGTGAGCTGTATCGATTGACTGGAGGAATCGGACTCTTCGTGGTCCTGATGTTGGTCGATTTGGTCTGTGGGCCTGGGCTCACCCTCGTTCTTTTCGATACTAAAAAGTCCAACCTCAAATGGCGCATCGATATTGCGCTGATCGTTACGGTGCAACTCACAGCGCTCGGTTACGGGGTGGTTCAAATTGCAAAGACGCGTCCAGTGTATCTGGCGTTTGAAGGCGACCGATTTCGTGTTGTACAGGCTATGGACGTCGACATTGCGCGAATTGCCGAGGCACCCATTCCACTACAGACGCTCTCGTGGACCGGGCCGCATTTTGTGGGCGTGCGCCTCTCTGCGCCCACGGACCCTGACTATTTGAGCAGCGTTCAGGAATCGATCCGAGGTTTTCATCCCGCCTTTCGCCCTTCGCGATGGGTTGAGTATGAGATGCAGACCATTCGACTTCGTTCGACCAGCAAGCCGCTTTCCGAGCTCCAAAAGAAGGCCTCAACCCCGAAGGATGTGCTACTCAGAGGTGTTCGGGCAACCGGTTTGTCCGAAGATCGGTTGGGCTATCTTCCCTTGGTTGGAGACCTCAACACCGACTGGATCGTTCTGTTGGATCTGCAAACTGCCCAACCTGTCGGTTGGCTTCCTATCGATGGTTGGTGATCGCAAGTCGCCAACAACTACTGGGCATCCATGAACGCCACAGAAACCTTCTCTGCCCAAGTAAGCACAGACAGATCTCTCCCACGACGTCTGCTGATGCTATTCGCGGCGCTGCTGGTCGCAGCGCCCTGGTTTTGGCCCATCCTGGCGGGTCCCTTGCCTGCAATGTTGCCGGACATTTTTGCTTGGACTTGTGGTGCGCTACTTGTCGGACTCTTCCCCTGGATCCGTGGTTGGATCGGCTGGATCGTCGCCTGGGGTCTTGTCGTCGCTGCGGTCGGGAGTTCATTGCTGGCCTTGATCCAATACTTTGACTACGACGAACTTTTCGGTATCTGGATTGCGCTCACGCCGCCTGGATATGTGACGGCCAATGTGCACCAGACCAACATGCTCGCTACCTTGCTGGCTTCAGGTGTATGGGCGCTGTGGTACCTGACGAAAACCCGCCAACTGATGCCGGTGCTTGCCACCGCCTTGGGAGCATTCGTTTTAACCGCCATGGCCGCCACAGCATCTAGAACAGGCATGATTCAACTGATTCTGTTTTGTTGTGTTGTCATCTATTGGAGCCCTTCACAACGAAGAGCGCATGTAATGCTCGCCTTGGCATTAAGCGCGTTCTACCTTGCGATTGCACAGCTCTTGCCTTGGTTGCTGGAAGTATTGCGCGGCATCACGATTGATCGAAACCTCTTGGGGCGCTTCAGCGGTGACGTCGGGTGCTCCAGCCGAAAGGTGGTGTGGGCGAATGTGCTTCATTTGATCAGCTTGAAGCCTTGGCTGGGTTGGGGTGCGGGTGAGCTGATGTACGCGCAGTACATCACGCTCTTTGATGGCGTTCGCTACTGCGAAAAGATGTCTAATGCGCACAATATTTTTCTTCAAATGGCAGTCACGATGGGGCTGCCTTTCGCAATCACCGGCTCGGGGCTTGCCACAGTTGCATTCTTCAAGATCAAACCGTGGAAGGCCATTGAGCCCCGTAAACAGCTTGGATGGGGGATATTGATGGCCATCGCTTTCCACAGCATGGTTGAGTATCCAGTTTGGTTTGGCGTGTTTCAAATGCTGATTATTCAGGCCATATTGCTCTTGGTGATCGACGAAAAGCAGCCACTACCAGGACCGGACACTCGGGTTGGTGTCGTGATGGGCTCCAAACCAATGGCTTGGGTAGCTGCCTCCTTTGCGTTCCTTTCCCTGTTGGCATTTGTGTCTTGGGACTACTTGAAAGTCAGCCAACTTTATTTGCCCTTGCAATGGCGGTTGGCTTACTACAAGGAAGACACGCTCAACCGCACCCGGGACACCGTTCTCTTCAAATCGCATGTGTTGATTGCTCAGGTGGTTACGACACCGGCCACTTCAGAGAACGCAGAGCGACTGCTTGCCGGAGCACTGGAGTCGTTGCGGACAGCCCCTGATCCGCGTGTCATCAAGCAGGTGATCACTGCAGCATCAATGGCCGCCCGTTACGACCTAGTGGTACTTCACTCCGAGCGCTTTCAAGCTGCTTGGCCCAAAGACTATGCGGAATGGGAAGCGGCTCAAGGAGCTGTCCACCCAACTAAGACGAACAAGTAAGCGGTTTTGAGCGGAATTCAGCTAACGGTGAAGACGCCACTCTTCCCCCCCATCTTCTCCATCAACCGCACCCCCCCAATCACCATCCCCCGATCCACCGCCTTGCACATGTCGTAGATGGTGAGCAGGGCCACCGACACAGCAGACAGGGCTTCCATTTCCACGCCGGTCTGTCCCGTGCATTCGGCGGTGGCGCGGCACAGCACGCTGTGGGTGGCGGGCTCGATCTCGAACTCCACAGCCACGCGGGTCAGGGCGATCGGGTGGCACAGGGGGATGAGGTCGCTGGTCTTCTTGGCCGCCTGGATGCCCGCGATGCGAGCAATGCCGAGCACATCGCCTTTTTTGGCGTTGCCGGCCTGGATCAGCGCCAGGGTTTCGGGCAGCATGGTGATGCGGCCTTCGGTCACGGCCACGCGGCGGGTGTTGGCCTTGTCGCCCACGTCGACCATGTGGGCCTGACCCTGCGCATCAAAGTGAGTGAGCGTGCCGGACGGGGGCTGATTTGTAACGGACATGGGTGTGTTTTGCACGTGCTTGACTGAACCGGAGCGGCTTGGCGGCATCATACGGCGATGCGTTTCATTCCCTCTGCCGCACGGCAGGCAACCCTGACGCCCCCGCGTCGACTTCGGCCATGGTCCGTGGCCGCGCTCATGCTGGCTTCGGCGACGCTGTTGCCGACCGCCTTGTCCAGCGCACAGGGAATTCCCGACTCGACCAATGCCTCGGCCTTGCCCGGCCTGGGGGGCGCCGAGGGCATGTCGATTTCGGCGGAGCGCCGGCTGGGTGACCGGATTGCGCGGTCGATCTACCAGGATCCGGACTACCTGGACGACCCCTTGCTGGTGGACTACCTGCAGGCGCTGTGGCAGCCACTGCTGGGCTCGGCGCGTGCGCGGGGTGACGTGCCGCCGGAGCTGGCCGAGCGCATGGCCTGGGAGCTGATGATTTCGCGCGAGCGCACGGTCAATGCGTTTGCCTTGCCGGGTGGTTATCTGGGTGTGAACCTGGGTTTGTTGGCAGTTACAGATCGGCCGGAAGAGGTGGCCTCGGTGCTGGCGCACGAGCTCAGCCACGTGTCGCAGCGGCACATCGCACGCCTGATGACGCGCGAGGAGCGCATGGCGCCCTGGATGATGGGCGCGATGATCCTGGGCGCCTTGGCGGCGGGGTCGAACACGCAGGTGGCGAGCGCGGCGATCGCGGGCAGCACCGCGGTGGCGGCGCAGTCGCAGCTGAACTTCTCGCGCGACATGGAGCGTGAGGCCGACCGTGTGGGCTTCGGGGTGCTCTCGGGTGCCGGCTTCGACGGCCAGGGCTTTGTGACGATGTTCGACAAGCTGCAGCAGGCTGCGCGGCTGAACGACGACGGTTCATTTCCTTATCTGCGCAGCCACCCGCTGAGTGGTGAGCGCATCGCCGACATGCGGGCGCGACTGCCGCAAGGGCCTGTTGCGACTGCGCCGGCGACCAATCCCGCGACCGCATCCAGCCCTGCTGCGCCTGCTGGCGGGGCGGGCCTCAAGCTGGATCTGCCCGGCTTCGGCCCGGGTGGCACCAGCCTGCCTGCGGTGGCCGGGCGGCCTGGCCCGAGCGTGGCGGTGCACGCGCTCATGTCGTCTCGCGCCCGGGTGCTGGCCGAAAACGGACCCGACCGCATGCGCGGCTGGTTGCAGATCGGGCAGGGGCCCCATGCGACGCCGGGCGAACGGTACGCGGCCGCCCTCTCGGCCTTGCGCTTGGGTCAGCGAGACCGCGCTCTGGAGCTGGCGCAGAAGCTGCGCGATGCGGTGACACCCGACGCCCGGTATGTGGCCGATGCCTTGATGCTGGAGCTGCTGCTGTCGCCGGCCACAACGCCTGTGACGCCGGCCCAGACCGCTTTGTTGGCCGAGTTGCGGGACCGATCCCTGGGCAGCGGTTCGCGCGCCGGCGTGATGCTCGGCGCGCAGGCCGCGATTGCATCGGGGGAACCGCAGCGGGCGGTGGGCCGTTTGCAAAGCTGGGTGGTGCTGCAGCCGCGCGACGCGCTGGCCTGGCAGACGCTGGCCCGGGCTTATCAGGCCCAGGGGCAGTCGTTGCGTGCGGTGCGAGCCGAGGCCGAGGCGCGCGCCGCGCATCTGGATTACGCGGGTGCGGTGGACCGCTTCCGGGCGGCGCAATCCTTGCCGGCGGCCCAGCGCAACGCCGATTCAATGGAACTGGCGATCGTGGACAGCCGCCGACGCGAGGTGGAAGCGCTGCTGCGCGAGACCGTGCGCGAAGAGGAAGACAGCAAGCGCTGAGGGCGGCGAGGCCGCGCCGGACCCGCCTTGGGGCAGAGCGCGGGGGCTTTCAAAAAATCGATTTGACCGCCGCGTCGACCACCAGCATGAACGCGGAATAGATCAGCGAGCCCAGCATCGCGGCCCAGAAGCCGTTGACGCCAAAACCGTTCATGAGGCTGGCCGCAGCCCAGAACAACAGGGCGTTGATCACGAACAGGAACAGGCCCAAGGTGATCACGGTCACCGGCAGCGTGAGGATCACGAGCACCGGGCGCAGCACCACGTTGAACAAACCGATCACCGCCGCGGCAATGAGCGCGGCGGTGAAGCTCTGGATCTGCACACCCGGGTAGAGGTAGGCCACCAGCAGCAGGGCGCAGGCTGCCAACAGCCATTTGACGATGAGTTTCATGGAGTCAGCATAGCAGCGCCGCAGGGCATGGCGCAGCGGTGGGAGCTTTCAGTGAACCTCTGCCGTCTTGGCCTGGCGCGCCGCCACCATCTTGCCGATGGCCAGCACCAACAAGGCACCAGCGACCGAGGCGCCGTACTTCACCATGTCGTTCTGCGGGAGCTTGAGCATCCACTGCCACCTGTCCGGATTGGCCAGGACTGGGTCGGACACCAGCATGCCGCCGGCGATCCAGCCCAGCAGCATGCCGCCGGCCGTGATGATGATCGGGAAGCGCGCCATGAGCTTGATGACCAGCTGGCTGCCCCAGACGATGATCGGGATGGAGATCAGCAGACCCAGGACCACCAGCAACAGCGAGTGTTCGCCGGCGTTCTGGGCGGCGCCGGCAATGGCGATGACGTTGTCCACGCTCATCACCAGGTCGGCCACGATGATGGTCTTGATGGCGGCCAGCAGTTTGTCGCTGGTGGCCACATCGCCATGACCGTCCTCGTCCGGGGCGATCAGCTTGATACCGATCCACACGAGCAGCAGCGCGCCGACGAACTTGAGCCACGGCAGGGCCAGCAGCGTCATCGCGAAGAAGATGAGGATGACGCGCAGGACGATGGCGCCGGCGGTGCCCCAGATGATGCCTTTGGTGCGTTGTGCAGGAGGCAGCTTGCGGCAGGCGAGCGCGATCACGACCGCGTTGTCGCCGCCCAGCAGGATGTCGATCATGATGATCTGCCCGAGGGCGATCCAGAACGCAGGCGATGTCAGGAAATCCATAAATTCCTCGTTGTCGTATGTTCAAAAGAGCAAGGCGTGAGACATCTCGTGGTCGACTGGCGCCTGTCTTTCTTGCCTGCGGGCGCTGCTGCGCTTGCGAAGGGGGAGGACAGTGCCTTGATCGACCCGGAGAGAGTCCATCAAAGGTCTTGCTCGACCGGGTGACAGGGTCACCAGGCCCGGGTTGCCGGAAGCCGGAAGCTTCGTATTGACGACAAACCGAATGTTCAGCGGTCGAGGCACGAGGCCATGTTGCGCTGGAACGGAGAGCTACTCCCCTTCGAAGCCCGCGATTGTACCGGGCTGCGCCACTGGGCCGCGATACGCACTTCCCACAGCGCCCGGTGCGTGATCGCCCGCGCAACGCTCCGGGCCCAGCCAATCTGGCTATGATCGGCCTCCCTCAAGAGACCCACCCATGGCCGGCATCCACATCACCGACATCGAAGCCGCGATCAATCACTGGCGTGAGCGCTCACCCTCGCCTGACGGCATCTCGCTGGCCAAGCCCACGCGCGCCCTGGCCGAGGTGTATGCCTTGATGGTGTTTTTCCACGAGACCGAGGCCGACGAGGCGACCTTGCCGGCCGCCGCACGCGAGGCGTGGCTGGCGTGGTACGACACCACGCCCGACACCCCCTGCATCGCCATCTGCTCCACCAGCCAGGGCGACGAGGTGTGCAAGGGCTGCGGCCGCACCTTCGACGAAGTGCAGCGCTGGACGGAGATGACGCCTGGCGAGAAGCGCGCCAGCTGGCGGCGCATCACGATCGAGGACGATGCCTGGCGGTTCAACCGCTACGCTGAGCGCGCCCGATAGCCTCGGCGTGGCGGCTCACGCCGGCACGGTGTAGTGGGCCTGGGTCAGGTGGTCCACGCCACAGCTGAAGTCGCTCACCCAGTCGATGAACTCACCCACGGCCGCGCCGGCCAGCGGGGCGCCGTGCTGCGGCACGATCATGCGGATCGGCAGCGTGCGCGCCATGTGAGCCCACAAGCGCAACACCTTGCCCGACACCATGTAGCGTCGGTGAAAACTTTCCATCTTCGGGATGTGCCCCGCCAGCGAAGTGACCGTGCAGGCGGCATCGGCCGACGAGCCCATGGACACGCCCAGATCGCCGGAAAACAGGATGCGGCTCACCGGATCCCAGAACTGGAAGTTGCCTTCGGAGTGCATGAAGTGCGCTGGCACGGCCACCAGGGCGCTGCTGCCCAGCGCAATCCGCATGCCAGGGTCGGGGATGCCGACGATGCGACCCTGCGTCTTGCCGGGCTTGCAGAAGTGCGGTGCGAAGCGCTCCCACAGGCGTGAGATGTGGAGCGTGGCCTGGGTGCTCGTCATCCAGCGGTCCAGTGACGCGATGATGTCCGGGTCGGCGTGCGAGGCCAGAATTGCGGACAGCTTGTTCGGCGGGAAGTAACGCCCGATGGTCAGCAGCAACTCGTTGTAGGCCATGTTGCCCCCGGGGTCGATGACCGCACCGGTGTCGCCGTGGATCACCAGAAACTGGTTGGCCTGCACCGCTTCGCCGCCCTCGTCGGCGAGGTGGGTGAACATCAGGCAGACGTGGCCATCTTCGTTGAACAGTTCGATGGCCATGGCCAGCAGCTCCAGAGTCGCGCGGGATTTGCGCTCGCAGGACTCTAAGGGCGTGGTGTTGCCGACCGTTTGAGGCAGGTCAAGCCTTGGTGCGGGGCGTCTGCGGCGTCAGACGCGGCGAGCGAGTTCCACCGCCTTGCCGGTGTAGCTACCGGGGGTCATGGCCAGCAAGCGCTCCTTTTCCGACTCGGGAATCTCCAGGCTGCGAATCAAATCGTGCAGGGCCTCGGCGGTCACGGTCTTGCCGCGCGTGACTTCCTTGAGCTTTTCGTAGGCGCCCGACACGCCGTAGCGGCGCATGACGGTCTGGATCGGCTCGGCCAGCACTTCCCACGCCTGGTCCAGGTCGTCGGCCAGCGCTTCTTCGTTGAGTTCCAGCTTGCCTAGGCCCACGCCCATCGAGTGGTAGGCCAGCACCGCGTAGCCCAGCGCCACGCCCATGTTGCGCAGCACGGTGGAGTCGGTCAGGTCGCGCTGCCAGCGGCTGATGGGCAGCTTCTCGCTGAGGTGGCGCAGCAGCGCGTTGGACAGGCCCAGGTTGCCTTCGGCGTTTTCGAAGTCGATCGGGTTGACCTTGTGCGGCATGGTCGACGAGCCGATCTCGCCCGCCTTCAAACGCTGCTTGAAATAGCCCAGGCTCACATAGCCCCAGATGTCGCGCGAGAGGTCGATCAGGATGGTGTTGGTGCGCGCGATGGCATCGAACAGCTCGGCCATGTAGTCGTGTGGCTCGATCTGGATGCTGTAGGGCTGGAAGGTCAGGCCCAGGCCGAGCGGCTCCGGCTGCTCGATCACGTTGCGGCTGAAGGCTTCCCAGTCGAAGTTGGGCCAGGCGCTCAGGTGCGCGTTGTAGTTGCCTACCGCGCCGTTCATCTTGCCCAGCAGTTTCACGCCGACGATCTTGTCGCGCGCGGCGGCCAGACGCACCACGACGTTGGCGATTTCCTTGCCCACCGTGGTGGGGCTGGCGGTCTGGCCGTGGGTGCGGCTGAGCATGGGCACGGCGGCGAAGGCGTGGGCCATCTCGCGCAGCTTGGTGATCACGGCGTCCAGTGCGGGCAACAGCACGGCGTCGCGTCCGCCCTTGAGCTGCAGCGCGTGGCTGGTGTTGTTGATGTCTTCGCTGGTGCAGGCGAAATGCACGAATTCGGCGGCCTTCTCCAGCTCGGGCCGCGCCTCGAACTTGGACTTGATCCAGTACTCCACCGCCTTCACGTCGTGGTTGGTGACCTTCTCGATGTCCTTGATGGCCTGGCCGTCGGCCTCGCTGAAGTTCTTCGCCAGACCCATGAGGTAGGTGCGCGCGCCGGGCGACAGCGGCTTGAATTCGGCCAGGCCGGCGTCGGACAGCGCAATGAACCAGGCAATTTCCACCTGGACGCGGCGGTGCATGTAGCCCAGTTCGCTCATGAACGGGCGCAACTGGCCCAGGCGGCCGGCATACCTTCCGTCCAGCGGGGACAGGGCGGAAATGGGCGACAGGGCCGCAGAGGCGGCGGCAGCCGAGGCGGTGGCGGCGGAGGGAGAGGAAGTGGTCGGGCGCATCCGGCGATTGTAGGAGGCGGGGACTTTCGATGGACCCTGTCAGGTGGAGCGGGGGCCGGGCTGGCTAAAATCGCGTTCCCACGGGCAACCGTCTTCACCCATCAGTCCTCCATGAAACTCATCGGCGCCATCACCAGCCCTTACGTGCGCAAAGTGCGCGTCGTCATGGCCGAGAAAAAGCTGGACTACAACTTCGTCCAGGAAGACGTGTGGTCGGCCGACACGCAGATCGGCACCTCCAACCCGCTGGGCAAGGTGCCCTGTCTGGTCATGGAAGGCGGCGAGGCGGTGTTCGACTCGCGCGTGATCGTCGAGTACCTCGACACGCTTTCGCCGGTGGGCAAGCTCATCCCGACCCAAGGCCGCGAACGCGCCGAAGTGAAAACCTGGGAAGCGCTGGCCGACGGTGTGCTCGACGCCGCCATCCTCGCCCGCCTCGAATCCAACTGGCCCGGGCGCGCCGACCAGGAGCGCTGCAGCGCCTGGATCGACCGCCAGATGGTCAAGATCGAGGCGAGCCTGAAAAGCATGAGCCAGGGCCTGGGCGAGAAGCCGTTCTGCTCGGGCATCCACTTGAGCCTGTCCGATGTGGCCGTGGGATGCGCGCTGGGCTACCTGGACTTCCGCTTCCCGGTGATCGACTGGCGCACGCCGTACCCCAACCTGGCGCGTCTGGCCGAGAAGCTGAATCAACGCCCGAGTTTTGTCGAAACGAAGCCAAACTGAGCGCAGCGTCGGTGTTCACAGGCCGGTGGCCCGGCGCACCGCGGGGAAATAGGCGCGGTAGGGCAGCAGGCGCAGGAGCTTCATCCAGCGTGTGAAGCGTTTGGGGTAGTGCACTTCAAACACACCACGACCCCAGTCATTGATCATGGCCTGCGCGGCTTGTGCCGGCGTGATCAGCGCGGGCATGGTGAAGTCGTTCTGCGCGGTCAGTGGCGTCTGCACGAAGCCCGGGTGCACCACGCTCACGCCCACGCCCAAGGGCTCCAGATCCAGATAGAGGTTTTCGGCGAGGTTGGTCAGCGCGGCCTTGGTCGGTCCATAGGCCAGGCTCTTGGGCAGGCCGCGGAATCCCGCCACGCTGCTGATGAGGCTGATGTGACCCTGGCCACGCGCGCTCATGGCCGGCACGATGGCGTCGAGCACGTGCAGCGCGCCCAGGTAGTTGATGTCCATGTGCCGCTTGAGGTCGGCCATGTCCATCTCGGTGACGCGCATCTCGCGGTAGTGGCCGGCGCAGTACACCACCAGATCGAGTGGCCCCTGTGCCAGGATCGCATGGGCTGTGGTCGTCACCGCCGCGGCATCGGTCACGTCCAGCGGCCAGGCTTGCGCCGTCACGCCGTGCTGGGCGGGGTGGTTGAGCACGAAGCGGTCCAGAGCCTCCTGTCTGCGCCCCGACACCAGCACCTGCGCGCCACGTGCATGCAGGGCCGAGGCGGTGGCTTCACCGATGCCGCTGGAGGCGCCCACCAGCCACACGCGCAGGCCGCGCCAGTCGGTGATGGGTGGGTTCATGGGCTGGAAGAGCGAGAAGCCGCACGGCGTGCTCATTGGTCAACCTTCGTGCTGCGCACTGCGGTGCGAGCTGGCTTGGGGCGGCCCGGCGCTGCGCTCATGGCGCGCGTTTCACGAACGACAGCGTGACCTCGCCCAGGCGCACGCCGAACTTGCTCATGGCGGCCTTGTTGAGCATCACGCGCTGGTCCACCAGGTACATCCAGTCGTCGAACTGCACTTCAATGATGGAGGCCCCCACGCTTGGCGCTGCGCGCACTTCGCTGCCCCCCGAGGGGGCGCTCGCGCCTTGGGGCGGCCCGGCGTCGCTCGGCTTGCCGCCCACCGGCAACAACAGCGTGTAGCCCCAGCGGAAGGCATTGCCCCGCTGTTCGCCGCGTGCCACGCCCACCACGTCGTCGGCCGTGCCGCTGAAGCGGCCGTCACCCAGGTGCTTCATGCGCCAGATGCGTTTGCCGGTGCTGCCGTCGCTGTAGTTGAAGGTCTCGTCCAGCACGCCGTCGTCGCCGTTCCAGCTGCAGACCATCACCACGGTGAAGCGTTTGACCACCGCGCCCGAGCGGTCGGTGAAGACACCATAGGCATCCAGCGTGCCGTTGAAATAGCTGCGCAGATCGAGCACGGGTTTTTCGCCGGCGTATTGGCCGATCTGCGGGCCGGCGCAGCCCGCGAGGGCGGCCGCAGAGGTGATGCCGGCGGCAAGCAACAGTCGTCTTTGCATGGGGTGGTCTCAGGAAGGCATGGAGGTTTGCGGGACGAGGCCGGCGCGTGCGGGCCGGATCACGAGCGCGTAGAGCGCGCCGCCGGCCAGCAGCTTGAGCGCGCAGGGCAGCAGGCAGTAGGCGATGGTGAGCGTCTGCAGCGCAGCGGGGTCGCGCGCGCCAGGCGCATAGCCGAACAGCGCGAGCAGCGGCAAGGCCAGGCCGGCGGCCAGGGCCAGGTTGAGCTTGGTGGCGAAGCTCCACCAGCCGAAGTAGGCACCCTCGCGCTGGCCGCGTTCGCCCAACTGGCCGATGAGGCCCGCGAGCATGGCGCTGGGCAGGGTGAGGTCGGTGCCCAGGGCGATGCCCGAGAGCGCGCAGACGACGAGGAAGGGCACAACGTCGCCCGCGCCCAGGGTGGCGGCCCAGATGAACACCACCACGGCCAGCGCCATGCCCACCAGCCAGGTGCGCGCCAGCCCGAGGCGGCTCACCAGCCGCACCCACAGCGGGATGGACAATGCCGCGCACAGAAAGTAGGTGGCCAGGAACGCGGGCTCCACCGAGGGGGAGGCCTGCAGTCGGTCCTGCACGAAGAACAGCACCAGCGTGGCGGGCACGGCGCTGGCGGTGCCGTTGATCACGAACACCGCGAGCAGGCGCAGGAAGGCGGGCTGGCGCAGGGGCGAAGCGCCCTGGTGCTGGCACGGCCCTGCGGTCTTGAGGGCAATGGGCGTGGCCGATCGGCTCCAGGCCCACCAGCCGAGCGTGAGCAGCACGGCGAAGGTGGACACGGTCGCGCCCAGGCCCAGCGTGGCCGGCAGCACGGCGGCGATCAACACGCCCAGCAGCGACAAGCCTTCGCGCCACGCGACCACGCGACTGCGCTGCGCCTCGTTGCCACCCAGCCGCGCGCCCCACGACTGGTGCGCCACCGCCACCACGCTGTAGGCGGTGTAGGTGATGGCCATCAACAGCCCGGCCCAGGACAGCAGCACTGGGGTGCCGGCCTCGCGTACCGAAGAAGGTGGAAACAGCAGGCCCCACAGGCCGAGCGCGAGCACCACGGCCGCCACCGCCGAGGCGCCGAGCACGGCGGCGATCGAGCGCGCGAACAGGCGGTCGCACCAGCGGCCGATGATGGGGTCCAGCACCGCGTCCACCAGCCTGGCGGCCAGCAGCACCAGCCCGAGCAGGGCCAGCGGTGCCCCGAACTCGCGGGCGTAGTGGTTGGGCAGGATCACATACAGCGGCAGCGCGACGAAGGCCAGCGGCAGGCCGAGCAGGCCGTAGCCAAGTCCCCGGCGCCAGGCGCCGGCACCCATGAAACGAGCGGCCGGTTCGTGGGCAGAGGCCGGAGCACGGTTCATCGGGGCGTTCCGCCCAGGCCCTGGATCAGCGCCTCGCGCATGCGCGGCTGCGAGGTCTTGGGCGAAAGCCAGATGCCGAAGAAGAGGCGCGAGAAGGCGTCGTCCGCCACCTCGCCGAGCAGCTTGCCGTTCAAGTAAAAGCGCGCGCCGCTGCCGGGCACGTGCACCCCGGTGATGCGGTCGCCGCGCTTCACATCGGGAAAGAGGCTGCTCATGGCCTGCGCCCAGCGCGTGGCCTGGGCCGGCGTTATGGTGGCCAGGCCTTGCATCTCGTCGATCGAGCGCTCGGCGATGTCGGCGCCCTTGAAGTCGCGCAGGTAGGCCAGCTCCAGGCCGAAGCGCTGGTTCTCGAACTGGCGGGCGTCGAAACCCGGCAGCGCCCACAGGCTCGCGTCGTACACGTCGAAACCCCAGTAGCGCAGGCGTGCCGTGCCCACCGCCGCTTTGTCCTGCAAGGCCGCGCTCAGCGTGGGTTCGGGCGCGTTTGCTTGTGCGCCCGCTGGCAGCCCGGAGAGGCTGCAGAGTGCCAGCGTGAGGGCCGCGGGGAGGGTGCGCAGGACACGGCGTTTCACGGCGGCGGCCTCAGGTGGGCTTGTGCAAGGTGTACTGGACCACGTCGGTGCTGCCCTGCTCGAACGCGGCTTCGCAGTACGCCAGGTAGAACTCCCAGATGCGCAAGAAGCGCTGGTCGAAGCCGAGCTGCAGCACGCGTTCCTGCTCGTGCAGAAAACGTTCGCGCCAGATGGCCAGGGTGCGCGCGTAGTCCCGCCCGAACGCGAGTTCGTCCACCACCTCCAGGCCGGCCTTGGCGGCCTGCGCACGGAACTCGCTCGGGCACGGCAGGCAGCCGCCGGGGAACACGTATTGCTGGATGAAGTCGGTGCCCTTGATGTAGCGCTCGAAATGCGCGTCGTCGATCACGATGCTTTGCACGCAGGCCTTGCCGCCCGGTTTGAGCAGGCGCGAGACGGTCTGGAAGTAAGTGGGCCAGTACTCGCGGCCCACGGCCTCCACCATCTCGATCGAGCAGATCGCGTCGAAAGGTGCGTCGTTGATGTCGCGGTAGTCCTGCAGCCGCAAGTCGGCCCGGTCTTCGCGACCGATGCGCCGCATGCGCTCCTGGGCAAATTCGAGCTGCTCGGTGGACAAGGTCACGCCGGTGATGTGGGCGTCGAACTCGGTGGTGGCCTTCTCGGCCAGCGCACCCCAGCCGCAGCCGATCTCCAGCACGCGGTCTCCGGGCTTCACATCGGTCATGCGCAGTGCGCGGCGCACCTTGGCATGCTGTGCGGACTCCAGGGTCTGCTCGGGGCTCTCGAACCAGGCCGACGAGTAGTTCATCGTGTCGTCCAGCCACAGACCGTAGAACGCGTTGCCCAGGTCGTAGTGGGCGTGGATGTTCCTGCGGCTGTTGGTCTTGCTGTTGCGGTTGAGCAGGTGCTTGATCCGGTAGGCGAAGCGACCCAGCCATGAGCCATAGATGACGTCCTCCACCTCGCGTCGGTTCGCCACCAGCAACGAGAGCAGCGCGGGCAGGTTGGAGGTGGTCCAGTCGCCGGCAATGTAGGTTTCGGCAAAACCGATGTCGCCCGACTTCAGCGCGGCCGAGCACACGCTCCAGTTGTTGAGCTTCATGCTCGCATGTGGCCCGTCGACCTGGCCGAAGCGCTGCACCGAGCCGTCGGGCAGTTGCAGCGTGAGGCTGCCGTGTGTCAGGCGTTGCAGCAGCTGCAGCGTGTTGCGCGCGGCGGCCGGTGCGTTGCGCGGCAGGGGAAAACCGGCGGGGCTGGTGGAAGCGGTGGAGCTGTTCATGGATGGCGGTGGTCGGCGTTCACGGAAGTCGCGGGCATGGGAGCGGCGCTGACGAATTCGCCCGGCGCGGACGGTTGGCGGAAAAAAGGCGCGCGTTGGATCCACAGGCGCACGGCCTGCCAATGGATGCGGGCCATGACGCCGAAGGTCATGGCGGGGTAGGACCACAGCGCGCGGCGCAGGCTGCGTGCATCCAGCGGCCGCAATTCACCGCTCACGCTGGTGTTGAGCAGGGGCTGCTCAAGGGTCTCGTCGTCGAAGTAGTCGATGCGCGCCACGGTGCGCGGGCTTGGGTGGTTGCTGCGCATGAAAACGAACCGGTAGCGCCCGCGCACCGGGCAGAACGGCGAGACGTGGAACACCTTGGTGGCTTCGCAGGGCTGGCCGTAGTGCGGCGCATCGAGCAGGTAACAGTGGCGTTCGCCGAAGGTGTTGTTCACCTCCGCCAGCACGGCGCGCAGCGTGCCGTCTGCCCGATGGCAGTACCAGAAGCTCACCGGCTTGAAGGTGTAGCCGAGCACGCGCGGGTAGGTGTGCAGCCACACCTCGCCGTGTGCGTCTTCGATGCCGTGTTGTCCCAGCAACTCGTCCAGCCACTGCAGGCTGTCGGCGCGGCCATCGCCGTGGTCGGCGTCATGAAAGCTGAGCGCCGCGGCGCGGTTGCGCGCCAGCGCGCCGGGGCCCTGGCTGCGCAGGCTGCGCATGGGCAGCATCAGGAAATAGGTGGCGTAGGCAAAGGCGTTGCGCTGCGGGCGGTGGCGTGTGTGGCGCACCTGGCCAAAGCCGATCTGCGCCACCGGCGCGGTGTTCACGCAAACACCCCGGGCAAAGCCGCACGCTGGGCATCGGCAGGGTTCGTCCGGGGAGCAAGCCGATGGGCATCGATCAGCGCCCGCGCAGCGTGCAGGCCCGACTTCAGGCCGTCTTCATGGAAGCCGTAACCGGTCCACGCACCGGCGAAGTAGGTGTTGAGCTGGCCCTGCAGGGTCGGGATACGAACCTGCGCGCGGATGGCGGCCAGGTCGAACACCGGGTGGTCGTAGGCGTACTCGCCCACCACGTGCTGTGCGGCGATCTCGCGCTGCGGGTTGAGCGAGACCACCACCGGTTGCGTCACCGGCAGTGGCTGCAGGCGGTTGAGCAGGTAGTGCAGGCAGACCTGGGCCGATTCCACGCTGGTGCTCGCCGAGCGCTCGTAGTTCCAGGCGGCCCAGGCGCGCTCGCTTTTCGGCAGCACCGAGCTGTCGGTGTGCAGCACGGCGCGGTTGGGCTGGTAGCGGATGGCGCCCAGCACTTCACGTTCGTTGGCCGACGCCTCACCCCCGAGCAGACGCAAGGCCTGGTCGCTGTGGCAGGCCAGCACGATGGCATCGAAGCGCTCGACCTGCCCTTGCGTGACCACGCGCACGCCCTGGCTGTCGCGCAGCACCTGCTGCACCGGCGTGCCCAAGCGTCTGTCGGCGATATGGTCGGTGATCTTCTGCACGTACTGGCGAGCGCCGCCGGCCACCGTGTACCACTGGGGTCGGTTGGTCACCTGGATCAGCCCGTGGTTGTGGCAGAAGCGCACCATGGTGGCCACCGGGAAGGCCAGCATCTGGTCGGTCGGGCAGCTCCAGATGCAGCCCATCATGGGCAGGAAATACCAGTCGCGGAATTCGTCGGAGAAGCCCTGGGTCTTCAGGAAGTCGCCCAGCGATTGCAGCAGCGGGCTGTTGTCGCGCAAGTCGTCGCCCTGTTCGGCCAGCCGGGTCGTGATGCGGTTGAAGCGCACGATCTCGGCCAGCATGCGCAGGAAGCGCGGGTTCAAGAGGTTGCGGCGCTGGGCAAACACCGTGGAGAGGTTGCAGCCACTCCACTCCAGTGGGCCACCGCCAGGTGCCGCGCCGGGGGCCTGCACCGAGAACGACATGTCCGATTTGGCAATGGGCACGCCCAACTGGGCGAACAGCGCAAGGAGGTTGGGGTAGGTGCGTTCGTTGAGCACCAGAAAGCCGGTGTCCACGCCGAACGTGGTGGTCACGCCATGCGCGTTGGGCAGGGTCATGTCGACCGTGTGGGTGTGTCCGCCGAAATGGTCGCCCGCTTCAAAGAGGGTGATGTCGACCAGCCCTTGCAAGGTGTGGGCCGCTGCCAGCCCGGAGATGCCGGAGCCGACGATGGCCACGCGGGGCACTCGGGCGGTGTGCGCAGCCGAGCCCGGGAAAGCGCCGCGGAGGTCCGTGTACATGGTCGGACCTCAGCGCGCGCCAGTGGCGCAGGTGGGGATACAAAAGCCTGCGAAGCGCCCCGAAACGAACCAGGGAGGGAGGGAGGAGGAGGAGAAGCGCCTCGGGATTTCAGCCGGATCGTGGGGACCCGGCAGGCTTCGCAGTGCAAAACGGAATTCGGTTGTCAGTCCGTGGACCGCCCGTGAAGCTGAGAGAAAAGCGGGCGCCAGAAAGTTCCGGCAGGCTCTTCCGGATGCGCTTTTCGGGTGGGAAGCTGGGGCACACATGGTGGTGGAATGGATCAAAATAGACTGAACGGTTTTATTGTGACTGCATGGTCACTATTTGGTCTAGACGATTTGTTCAATGGCCATGTCCCATGAAAGGTTTTTGTCGAACAGCCCGGGTGATCAGGCGGAACATGCTCCCAGCGCTGGAAGAATCGGACATTGCCGTGGACAAGCGCAAAATTCATGGCGCAAAACTCCCAATCGGACGAATACATCGGATGATTTGTCCATGACAACTACCAAAAGCACTGGCTGGCACGCGATCGCGGATGTCGAACGCGACACCGGCCTGTCCAAGGACACGCTGCGGGTGTGGGAGCGGCGCTATGGCTTTCCCATGCCCACGCGCGATGCCCTGGGGGAGCGCCAATACGACAACGACCAGCTCATCCGCCTTCGCCACATCCGCCGGCTCATCGATGCCGGGCACCGGCCCGGGCGGGTGGTGGTGCTGTCGCTGGAAGAACTCGTTGCACTGGATACGCAGTGGCGCGCCGAGCGGATTCAACTCTCAAGCGGCCGACCGGATGCCACTGCGGCATCCGTCGCCTGCGACGAAGCCATCGAGCGCTGGATGCAGATGCTGCGCGTCCAGGACGCGCACGGCCTGCGTCAGGCCCTGGCCCAGGTGCAGATGGAGCGCGGGTTGGCGCGCCTGATCACCGAATGCGTCGCGCCCATGAATGTGCAGGTCGGCCAGGCCTGGCTCGACGGTGGGCTGGCCGTGTACGAGGAGCACCTCTACACCGAGATCGTGCAGTCGGTGATGCGCCAGGCACTGGGCCAGCTGGCGCAGGCCCGCGCACCGCTGCCGCCACGCATCCTGCTCACCACGCTGCCGGGCGAGGTGCACGGTCTGGGCCTGCTCATGGCCGAATGCTTCATGGTGCTGGAGGGTTGCCACACGATCCCGCTGGGCGTGCAGACGCCGCTGCCCGACATCGTGACCGCCGTGAACAAGAGCGGCGCCGACATCGTGGCGCTGGGTTTCACCGCCTCGCAGAACCCGCGCGAGGTGCGCGCCGCACTCGCCCAGCTGCGTGAGTATTTGCCGCCACGGGTGGAAATCTGGGCAGGGGGGCAGTGCCCGGCGCTCTACAAGCCACCGCGTGGCCGGCCCGCTGGCGCCAGCCCGGTGTACGTCCCCATGGAGCGGTTGCAGGACATCCAGCACGGCGTGATCCGCTGGCGGGCGCACGCCCACGTGGCGGCGGCATGAGCACTGGAACTTTCTCGACCGCCACGAGACCGAACTGGCAGCCAACCCTTGCCCGGCTCAGCGCTTTTTAAGCGGAGTCGTACCCCTGCCGCATAGAATGCGGCCGTACCGAAAGGCCACCATGCTCTATCCCGAACTCTTCAAACAACTCGAATCCGTGCGCTGGGATATGGACAAGGACATCCCCTGGGACCAGTTCGACGCCAGCGCGCTGACCGACGAACAGGCACAGACGATCAAGATGAACGCGATCACGGAATGGGCGGCGCTGCCGGCCACCGAGATGTTCCTGCGCGACAACCGTGACGACTCCGACTTCTCGGCCTTCATGTCGATCTGGTTCTTCGAAGAACAGAAACATTCGCTGGTGCTCATGGAGTACCTGCGCCGCTTCCGGCCCGAACTCGTGCCGACCGAAAAGGAACTGCACGACATCCGTTTCGAGTTCGACCCGGCCCCTCCGCTGGAAACGCTCATGCTGCATTTCTGCGGCGAGATCCGGCTGAACCACTGGTACCGCCGCGCCAGCGAATGGCACTCGGAGCCGGTCATCAAGAAGATCTACGCCACGCTCAGCCAGGACGAGGCCCGCCACGGCGGCGCCTACCTGCGCTACATGAAACGCGCCATCGGCAAGTTCGGCGACGAGGCGCGTGTGGCCTTCGCCAAGGTGGGCGTGCTGATGGCCAGTGCGCGCCGCACCGCGCAAGCCTTGCACCCGACCAACCTGCATGTGAACAAGGACCTGTTCCCCAACGACACGATCCAGAGCCGCCTGCCCAACCCGGAGTGGCTGGAGCATTGGCTGGACAAGCAGATCGACTTTGATGCCGTGTGGGAGAACCGCGTGGTCGATCGCATCCTGCACAACATGAGCCTGCTGATGGAGCAGAGCTTCAAGACGGTGCAGGAGCTCAACCGCTTCCGCAAATCGCTGGCGCCTGCTGCTGTCGTTGCACCCGTCTGAGGGCACCGCGCTCCAGCAAAAAGCCCGTCTTCAAGACGGGCTTTTTGCTGGGAAGCCGGTGGGCGTCAGGCCTTCCTGGTCGGGCCCAGCACGTGGTCCCACAGCGCGCGCACGGCGGCGGCGGACTCCGCCACCAGCGCCGCATCCACCTGCGTGGGGGCTTCGTCCAGCCGCGCGCGGTGCTGGATCTGGCGCAGTTCGCGGTAGGCCTGGGCCGCCGCTTCGCCCATGCCGGGCGTGAGCAGACCGTTGGCCTCGGCGCGTCGCAGCAGGTTGATGTTGCCCGTGTTGAGGCGCAACTCGGGGTGGGTGCGCGAATGCAGCAGCACCAGGTACTGCACGGCAAACTCCACGTCGACCATGCCACCGGGGCTGTGCTTCACATCGAACCGGGTGCCGCGCACCGGGTGCGCCTGACGCACCTTCTCGCGCATGGCCACGATCTCGCGCGCCAGCGAATCACCGTCGCGCAGCGCGGTGATCACATCTTCGCGCACCGCATCGAAGCGCCCGGCCAGCGCCACGCCGCCGAGCACAAAACGCGCGCGTGTCATGGCCTGGTGTTCCCAGGTCCAGGCGGTGTTGCTGCCGCGTTGCTGCTGGTAGTTGGTGTAGGCCTGGAAGCTGGTGACCAGCAGACCCGAATTGCCATTGGGTCGCAGCGCGGTGTCGATCTCGAACAGATCGCCCTCACCGGTCTTCACCGTGAGCCAGTTGATCATCTTGCGCACGAAGGCGGCGTAGATCTCGCCGGCGTTCTCGTGCTCGTCCTCGTAGACAAACACGATGTCCAGGTCGCTGCCGTAGCCCAGCTCCTTGCCGCCGAGCTTGCCGTAGCCAATGATGGCAAACGCCGGCTCGTCGCGGTGGCGGTTCTTCAGGCGCGCCCAGCACCAGCGCGCGGTCAGGCGCAGCACCGAGTCGGCCATGGCCGACAGGTCGTCGGCCACCTGCTCGACCGTGAGCACTTTTTCCAGATCGCGCGCGAGCGTGCGGAACACCTCGGCGTGGTGCCCCCGGCGAAGCAGGTTGAGCAGTGCTTCGTCGTCGTCTTCGCCGGTGGAGTGCAGCGCGGCGCGGCGCGATTCGAGCTCGGCCTCGAACTGGGCCGCATCGAAGCGGTCGGTGAGCAGTTGCTGGCTGGCCAGTTCGTCGATCACGCCCGGGTGTTGCAGCAGGTAGCGCGCGGGCCATTTGGCCGCGCCCAGCAGGCGCAGCAGGCGTTCGTGCACCGAGGGCCGTTCCTGCAGCAGCGCGAGGTAGCTGTCTCGACGCAGCAGCGGCTCGACCCAGTCGGCCATGCGCAGCGCGGCCTCTTCGCTCACCCGGCCTTCTTCAAGCCAGGCACCGGTGCGCTGCACCAGCCGCACCAGCCGCATGCGGCTGTCTTCCTTGAGCGCCAGCACGCGCGGGTGTTCGCACCACTGCGCCACCTTGTTGGCAAACGCCACGGGCAACTGCGCGAGCACGCTGTGCAGATCGTCCACCGAGTTGCGGGGCGTGACGCCGTTCTTGCCGTTGCAACCCTTGCCGTTGCAGTTTCCTTTGGTGGGGCCGCCGAGCAGCGTGTCGAACTCCTGTGCGACCAGTTCGCGGTGCGCGTCCAGCGTGTGCAGGAACTCGCACACGTTCGCGCAACCCATGGTGGCCGCCATCCAGGCCAGGTCGTCGTCGCGGGTGGGCATCACGTGGGTCTGCTGGTCATCCAGGTACTGGATGCGGTGCTCGACCCGGCGCAGAAAGCGGTAAGCCTCGGCCAGCGCATCGGCCGAGGCCTGCGGCATGAGGCCGGCGCGGCACAGGCGCGGCAGCGCGTCCAGCGTGGGCCGGGTGCGCAGCTCGGGGAACTGGCCGCCGCGCACCACCTGCAGCAGCTGCACGGTGAACTCCACCTCGCGGATGCCGCCGCGCGAGAGCTTCACGTCGTTGGCGCGCCCCGGGTTGCCCGCGGCGCGCTTGGACGCGTGGTCGCGGATCTGGCGGTGCAGCGTGCGCAGCGCCTCGAACACGCCGTAGTCGAGGTAACGGCGGAACACGAAGGGCAGCACCGAGCCGCGCAGGGCGTTGGCGCCGCCGGACGCCACGCAGGCGGCGGGCGCGATCACGCGGCTCTTGAGCCAGGCGAAGCGTTCCCACTCGCGGCCCTGCACCAGGAAATACTCTTCGAGCGCGCCGAGCGACACCGCGCTCGGGCCGGAGTTGCCGTTGGGCCGCAGCGCGAGGTCGACGCGGAACACGTTGCCGTGTTCGGTCGTCTCACCCACGGTGTTGTAGATGTGCTTGACCGCCTTGCCGAAGTACTCGTGGTTGCTGATGCGGTTGCGGCCCTGGGCATTGCCGGCGGTCTCGCCGTCGTGGTCGTACACGTAGATCAGGTCGATGTCGCTCGACACATTGAGCTCGCGCGCGCCGAGCTTGCCCATGCCCACCACCCACAGCTGGGCGCGCACGGTCTGGCCCTGGGCGTCCGTGTGCTGGGGTGCGCCAAACAGGTCGTCGAGTTCGCGGAAGGCCAGCTCGCAGGCCACATCAAGGGCGATCTCGGCCAGCTCGGTCACGGCCCGCGTGACCGCCTGCAGCGGAGCGCCCTGCTCGCAGTCCAGCACCACCAGCCGCTCGAGCACCAGCTGACGCAGCACCCGCAGTGCCGCCGGCAGAGGCAGGCCGCGCTGGACCAGGGTGGCCAGGCCAGCCTGCATGGACGTGCGTTCCGGGACACCGTCGGGCAGGCAGACGAGCTCGTCGGGGTAGCGTCGGCGCACGCGCTGCACGAAACGCGAGTGGTCCGCCCGGCGATCGGCCAGCGTCAAGCCAGGCAATGCATTCACATTTGATGACAAAGCGGAAACGCCCGTGGTGGAACCCGTGAGATGACTGGCCGTCATAATTTGCGTTGGACATGAACCATCAAAGCCCGGCGCCCAGTGCCTTCTCTGCGTCACACGCAAGAGCCTCAAGAACCCTCAAGACACTCGCTGTGGCCAGCCGTCTGTTGCTGTGGCTGCTGTTGGGTGTATGGGGGCTTTTCGCACTCACCTGGGCCGGTTTGAATGGCGCGATTGTGCCCCGAATCGGCGAATGGCGCCCCGACCTGGAGCGGTGGGCGACCCAGGCGGTCGGAGTTCCGGTTCGCATCGGTGAGATCCGGGCGGAATCGGGTAGCAGTGCCTTGGGTTTTCTGCCGGCCCTGGTGCCCTCCTTCGAGCTGCGAGACGTGCAGCTGATCGATGCGCAAGGCCGCGTGGCGCTGCAGTTGCCTCTGGTGCGCACGGCGGTATCGGTGCGCTCGCTCTGGCGAGGGGGCTTCGAGCAGGTCGTGATCGAGACACCGGTGCTTGATGTGCGCCGCACCGCGCAAGGTCGCATCGAGGTGGCGGGGCTGGACATGTCCGGACCAAAACCAGGCGACAACGCCGCGCTCGACTGGTTTTTCTCGCAGAGCGAGTTCGTGATCCGGCACGGCACGGTGCGCTGGACCGACGATCTGCGCCAACAACCCGCGCTGGCTTTGAGCGATCTCGACTTCGTGGCCCGCAACACCGCGCGCACCCACCTCTGGCGCGTTGACGCCACGCCGCCGCCGGAATGGGGTGAGCGCATCAGCCTGCGAGGCCAGATGCGCGAGCGCCTGATCAGCCTGGGCCATCGCGCGCCCGAGCAGCCTGTGTGGCACGACTGGAGTGGCGAGCTGTTTGCCGATTTCACCCACGTGGACGTGGCGCGCTTGCGGAGCTATGTGGACCTGTCCGACTGGGGTGTGGACGTGCGCGCCGGTCAGGGCGCACTGCGCGCCTGGGCCCAGGTGAACCAGGGGCAGGTGGCCGGTGTCACGGCCGATCTGGCGCTGCAGAACGTGGAGGCCCAGCTCGGTCCCCGGCTGCCCCCGCTGGCGCTGGAGAACGTGCAAGGCCGGCTGGCTGCGCAGTGGAGCGCCGACGGCTTTGGCGTGACCTCCGAGAACCTGCGGTTTCGAACCCGCGAGGGCGAAACCTGGCCGGGCGGGCGCCTGGAGCTGCAGTACACCGCGGCCCAGCCCAAGCGGGCCAACAGCGTGGCGCTCAACGCCGAGCAACTCGATCTGGCGGTGCTGGCGGCGATTGCCGAGCGCCTGCCGCTGCCCGAGGCCACGCGCGATCTGCTGCAGCGGCTGAAGCCTGCGGGGCAGATGGACGGATTCACGGCGCGCTGGCAAGGTCTTGCAACCGCGCTCAACGAGAGCCCCGCCGCCGCCATCGACTGGACGCAGGGCACCTACGAGGCGCGCGGGCGCGTGCAGGGCTTGACGCTCACGGGTGAACCCAGCGGGCAGATGTCGGCGCGTGGCAACTATCCGCTGCCCGGGCGACCCGGCATCAGCGGGGCCACGGTCGACTTCACACTCACCCAGGACGGTGGGCGCGCGCGCGTCACCGTGGCCGACGGCTCGATCGAACTGCCCGACGTGTTCGAGGAGCCACGCATCCCGCTGCAGAGCCTGGAGGCCGACGCGTCGTGGCGGGTGCAGGGTGACCGCATCGAGGCCCAGCTGGACAACCTGACGATGGCCAACGCCGACGCCGAAGGCACGGGCCAGGTGAAGTGGCACACCAGCGACCCCGCCACCAGCCCGTCGAAGTCGCGCTTTCCCGGCGTGCTCGACCTCACGGCCAACCTCACCCGGGCCGAGGGCACCCGGGTGCACCGCTACCTGCCCCTGACGATCGATGCCGAGGCCCGGCGCTATGTGCGCGAAGCCGCGCGCGCCGGCCATGCCCGGCAGGTGGCGTTTCGCATGCAGGGCGACATGGACGGCATGCCCTTCCGGAACGCGGCCTCGCCGAGCGAATTCCGCATCTCGGCCGACTTGAGCGACGTGGATTTCGACTACCTGCCCGCCAGTTTCCAGCCGAGCGGCTCCGCACCCTGGGCGGGCCTGCGGGGCTTCTCGGGCCAACTGGTGCTCGACCACCTGACCTTGAGAGTGACGGGAGGCACCTCCGGGCTGGCGGGCGCCAGTGGTGTGCGTCTGAGCGAAGGCGTGGTCGAGCTGGATGATCTGGCCGGCGACACCACGCTCACCGTCAAGGCCAAGGCACAAGGGCTGGCCAGCGACATGCTGGGCTTCGTGCAAACCTCGCCGCTCAATGCGATGACCGACACCGTCCTGGCCCAGGCCAAGGTGGGTGGCACCGCCGAGGTGGGGCTGGCCCTCAAGCTGCCCTTGTTCAAACTGGAGGCCTCCACAGTGGCGGGCACAGTTCAGTTTGAAGGCAACGACTTGAAGATGAGCCCGGCCGCGCCGCTGCTGGCGCGCACGCGCGGCACCCTGGCGTTCACCGAGCAGGGGTTCGTCGTGCTGGGGGGCAACACGCGCCTGTTCGGCGGTGATCTCAAATTCGAAGGCGGCTTGCGCACCAACCCGCAAGGCACGGCGCGTCTGCAGTTTCATGGCCAGGGCGTGGCCAGTGCGGAGGGCTTGCGCGACGGCGATCTGGGTGCTGTCTCGCGGCTGTTCCAGAACGCCTCGGGCTCCGCGCCCTACACGGCGCGGCTCGGGTTTCGCGGCGGCATGCCCGAGCTGGAGGTGAGCAGCCATCTGCAGGGCATGGTCTTGAACCTGCCCGCGCCACTGGGCAAGACGGCCGAGGCCAGCCTGCCGCTGCGACTGGACAGCGCGGTGCTGACGGTGGTGGACGGTGTCGCCCGCACCGACCGCGTCGCGCTGGAGCTGGGCTCGGCACTGGCGCCGCTGGGGGCGCTGCAGTATGAACGCGACATCTCCGGCCCGGCGCCCCGCGTGTTGCGCGGCAGCGTGGCGCTGGGGCTGGAGGGCGGTGACCTGGCCCCGATGCCGGCGGCGGGCGTGGTGGGCAACCTGCGGTTCGACCAGCTTGACCTGGACGCGTGGTCGCAGTTGGCCAGCCATGCGGGTGTGCACGTGCCAGCGCCCACCGCGCCGGGCGCGATCGACCAGGACGCCGAGCTGGCCTACCTGCCCACCACGCTGGCGCTGCGTGCCAACCGCCTGACGCTGGAAGGCCGCACGTTCAACCGCGTGGTGGTGGGCGGCTCGCGCGAAGGTACGCAGTGGCGGGCCAACGTGACTGCTGACGAGCTCAACGGTTATGTCGAAGTGCGCCAGTCCGGAACCAACACCGCCGGCAGCATCTATGCGCGGCTGGCACGCCTCAAGCTGGAGCCCAGCGCGGCCACCGACGTGGAGCAGCTGCTGCGCCAGCCCACCAGCGTGCCCGCGCTCGATATCGCGGTCGAGGACCTGGAGTACGCCGGACGCCGCCTGGGCCGCGTCGAGGTGGAGGCCATCAACCGCGGGGGGCCGACCCGCGCGGGCGAATGGCGGCTGACCAAGCTCAAACTCGGCGTGCCCGAAGCCCGCCTGAGCGCCACCGGCAACTGGGCGCCGCTGTCCGCGGCAAGCCTCCCGCAGGAGCAGCGCCGCACGGCGTTGAGCTTCCGGCTCGATGTGGACGATTCCGGCGCGTTGCTCACCCGCTTCAACCGCCCGGGCCTGGTGCGCGGTGGCAAGGGCCACATCGAGGGCAGCATCGGCTGGATCGGCTCGCCGCTGGCGCTGGACTACCCCACGCTCTCGGGCCAGCTGCAAGCCGACTTCGAACGCGGCCAGTTCCTCAAGGTCGAACCCGGCGCGGGCCGCCTGCTCGGCGTGCTCAGCCTGCAGGCGCTGCCGCGTCGCCTGGCGCTGGATTTCCGCGACGTGTTCTCCGACGGCTTCGCGTTCGACTTCGTGCGCGGTGACGCGCGCATCGAGCAGGGCGTGCTCTTCACCAACAACCTGCAGATGAAAGGCGTGAACGCTGCCGTGCTGATGGAAGGCACGGCCGATCTGGCGCGCGAACAGCAAGACCTCAAGGTGGTGGTGGTGCCCGAGATCAACGCAGGCACCGCATCCTTGATCGCCACCGCCATCAACCCCGCCATCGGCCTGGGCAGTTTCCTCGCGCAGTTCCTCTTGCGCCAGCCGCTGCAGAGCGCCGGCACGCAACAGTTCCACATCACCGGCAGCTGGGCCGATCCGCAGGTGGCCAAGGTCGAGCGCGAGCCGCCCGCCGCGCCGCCCCGCCCACTGCAGTAAGCTGATCGACCCGAGCGCACCGCTCGCGCATTGCGGCCCACCGAAAGACACGCCATGACACTGCTTCACCAACCCCCGGCGCCAGGCCGCTTGAAGGTCGCCGCGATCCAGATGGTCTCCGGCATCAGCCTGGACGCCAACCTCAGCGATGCCCTGCGGCTGCTGCGCCAGGCCGCCAACGCCGGCGCCGAGCTCGCCGTGCTGCCGGAGTATTTCTGCTTCATGGGCGCCAAGGACGAAGACAAGCTGGTGCTGGCCGAAACCCCCGGTCTGGGCAAGGTGCAGGATTTCCTGTCGGACTGCGCGCGCGACCTGAAGATGTGGATCGTGGGCGGCACCCTGCCGATGGCCACCGACGATCCCACGCACGCCGCCAACGCGTCGCTGGCCTACAACCCGCGCGGTGAATGCGCCAGCCGCTACGACAAGATCCACCTGTTCCGATACGACAACGGGCGCGAACACTACGACGAGGCGTCCGTGTTGCGCGCTGGCGAGACACCCACCGTGTTCGACTGCCGCGACGCCAGCGGGCAGCATTGGCGCGTGGGCCAGAGCGTGTGCTACGACCTGCGCTTCGGTGAGCTCTACCGCATGCTGGCCGCCGATGTGCTGCTGGTGCCGTCGGCTTTCACCCACACCACGGGCCAGGCGCACTGGGAAGTGCTGCTGCGCGCGCGTGCGATCGAGAACCAGGCCTTCGTGATCGCCAGCGCGCAGGGTGGCCTGCACGAAAACGGCCGACGCACCTGGGGCCACACCATGATCATCGACCCGTGGGGCGGTGTCATGGCCCTGCAGGCCGAAGGCCCGGGCGTGGTGATGGCCGAGCTGGACTTCGAGCAGCTGCGCAGCGTGCGCGAGCAACTCCCTTCGCTGCAGCACCGACGCCTCTGAAGCGCATGAGCGTCGCGCCGGGCCGTTCCCAAGCAAGCTCGCACCGCAGCCCGCAGGGCGAAGGTACCCGGTTGAGCGTCGAGGGCCCGCCGCACGAACACAGCGACCCCGGCTCGCGCCGCTGGAGCCTGTGGGCCGCCCTGGTGCTGCTCGTGCTGGTCCTGTTGGTGGTGCTGGTGTTCCTGGCCCGCGAGTACGAGGAAGGACGCGACCAGCAGGCGCTGGAGCAGGAAGCCGTGGCGGTGGTCGGCGACATCCGCAACGCGCTCGTGCGCAACGTGCAGACCCTGCAATCGCTCAACAGCGTGGCGCCCACGGCCGACAGCTGGAATGCGCCCGCCGCCGAGCTGCTGTCGCAGCACCGCGAGCTGGTGCGGCTGGAGTGGCGCGACACCGCACAGCGCCTCATCAGCCACCGCGACACGCCGTACCTGAGCGATGTTTTCACTTACCTGGATCGCACGCGCGCCGTGGCCGATGTGAAGCTGGCTTGCGACGACGCGCAGCGCCTGTCGGGCCCGGCGTACTCGTCCAGCTACTTCTGGCCCATGCGCGACGGTCTGGGCATGGAGCTCATGGAAATGTGCATGCCGGTGGTGCGATCGGGCGTGCCCAACGGGTATCTGGTGGCCACCTATTCGTTGCCTGGCATATTGGCCGAGTTCACCAATGGTGACGAGTTGCGTGGCCGCGGCCTGTCGTTCAACGACGCCGATGGCACGCGGCTGGCGCTGCACCGCATGGTGCCCGGCACGCGCCGCACCCTCAGCGCCAACGCGGTGCTCGAGCTGCCGGGACACACGCTGATCCTGCAGCTGCAAAGGCCGCGCCTGGTGGGTGGTCTGTTCCCCAACGTGCTCACCGCCGTGGTGAGCGCGCTGTCGCTCGCCTTGCTGGCCGTGCTGGCCCTGCTCGCGCGCGACACCCGCCTGCGCCAGCGCGCCGAACTGGAGGTGGGCGACGCGCTGGCGTTTCGCAAGGCCATGGAAGATTCGCTGGTGACCGGCCTGCGCGCGCGCGACATGACCGGGCGCATTACCTACGTCAATCCCGCGTTCTGCGAAATGGTGGGGTTGAGCGCCGAACAGTTGATCGGCACCGGTCTGCCCGCACCCTGGTGGCCGCCCGAGCTGGTGGACGAATACCAGCAGCGCCAGCTGGTTCGTCTGGCCGGACAGACGCTGCCGCGCGAAGGTTACGAGTCGGTGTTCCAGCGCTCCGACGGCACGCGCTTTCCGGTGCTGATCATCGAAGCCCCGCTGATCGACGCCCAGGGCAAACAGACCGGCTTCATGAGCGCCATCCTCGACCTCACCGAGCAGCGTCGCGTGGAGGACCTCAACCGCACGTCGCAAGAGCGCCTGCAGGCCACGGCCCGCCTGGCCACCGTGGGCGAGATGGCCTCGCTGCTCAGCCACGAACTCAACCAGCCGCTGGCGGCGATATCGAGCTACGCCAGTGGTGCGATCAACCTGCTGGATCAGCCGGCCGGTGCGCTGCCGCAGGCCGACCTCTCGCAGGCCATGCGCCGCATCAGCGAACAGGCCGAGCGCGCCGGGCGTGTGATCAAGAGCGTGACCGATTTTGTGCGGCGTCGCGAGCAGGTGCGCGAAGCGGTGTCTCCGCGCACGCTCATCGATGCCATCCAGCCCCTGCTGGTGTTGCAGGCCAAGAAGCAGGGCATCCAGCTGCAGATCGGCGTCGCACCTGGTTGCCCGTCGGTGCAGTGCGACCGCACCATGGTCGAGCAGGTGTTGCTCAACCTGGCGCGCAACGGCATGCAGGCCATGGCCCAGGACGAACTGTCGCTGGACACCGGTCTGCGCGTGCTCAGGATTGCGGTGCACCAGACACGGCTGCACTCGGGCCGGCGTCCGGGTGGCGAGCAGCACAAGGAGTGGATCACCTTCGAGGTGAGCGACCACGGCCTGGGCCTGAGCGCCGAGGTGCAGGAAAAGCTCTTCACGCCTTTCTTCACCACCCGTGCCGAAGGCATGGGGCTGGGCCTGAGCCTGTGCCGCACCGTGATCGAGCAGCACGGCGGGGCCTTGACCCATGAGCCGAACCTGCCGAGGGGGACGATCTTTCGTTTCACGCTGCCTGTTGCCGTGCAGGGTGGCTCACCTATCATTCGCGCATGACCCAGCACCTCGACGCCAAGATCTACCTCGTCGATGACGACGCGGGCGTGCGCGACGCGTTGGCCTGGCTGCTGCGCACGCGCCGGCTGGTGAGCGACGGGTACGACAGCGCCGAGGCGTTCCTGGGCGACGCCCACGCCTTGACCAGCGAGCCCACCACGCCCTGCTGTGTGCTGCTCGACGTGCGCATGCCCGGCATGAGCGGGCTGGCCCTGTTCGAGCGTTTGCAGGCCTTGCCCTGGCAAGAGGCCATGCCGGTGATCTTCCTGTCGGGCCACGCCGATGTGGCCACGGCGGTGGACGCGGTCAAGCGCGGCGCCTTCGATTTTTGCGAGAAGCCGTTTTCCGACAACGCGCTGGTCGATCGGGTGGAGCGGGCGCTGGACCAGTCGGCCCAGGTGCTGGCCCGCCGGCGCGTGCAGCGCGAGTTGCAGCAGCGCCTGAGCAGTCTCACCGACCGCGAGCGTGACGTGATGGATCTCGTGGTCGCCGGCCTGCCCAACAAGCTGGTGGCCGATCAACTCAACATCAGCGTGCGCACGGTGGAGGTTCACCGCTCGCGCGTGTTCGACAAGATGGGCGTGAAGTCGGCCGTGGAGCTGGCCAATGCGCTGCGGCCCTGAGCGTCCCGCGGCGCCTCAGCGGTCCTCGGGCGGGTCGCGCTTCTGGCGCTCCACGTCCTCGGGCAGCTCGCCTCCCTTGCGCCCTGAAAACATGGTCCACCACACGATGAACACCAGCAACACCAGCGCGCCGAGCGCTTCAAGCAACAACAAGGTCATGGATCGGTTCGGTCAGGTTTCTCGGGCGGTCGTGAAGGTGGGGGCGAGCGTGGCCATTGTAGGAAGCCTGGTGTCCTGCGCGGTCGGCCCGGTGCGAGGCCCGGCGCCCGTCACGGTGCCCAGCCCCCCGGTGGCCGACATGCCGGGCGACGCAAGCGCCCTGCCCCCCGCGATCCAGCGCGGCAAGAGCCGCTGGACGCCGGTGCGCTGGAGCGAGCTGCCGGGCTGGGGACAAGACAGCCTGCACGAGGCCTGGAACGCCTGGGTCCGCGGTTGCGAACGCCCGGCCCCGGGTCAGGCCGGTCCGTGCGCGGAACTGCGCCAGCTCTCCATCGCCACCGCAGCCGAGCAGCAGGCCTGGGTGATGCGCCGCTTCGTGCCCTACCGGGTGACCGAACCCGACGGCGGCCTGCCCGACGGATTGCTCACCGGCTACTACGAACCGATCATGGCGGCCAGCCGCGTGCCCACCGCCACCCACCGCACGCCGCTGTATGCACCCCCCGCCGGGCTGCGCAATGGGCAAACCTGGTACAGCCGCCAGGAGATCGACACCCTGCCCGCCGCGCAGGCCGCGCTGCAGGGCCGCGTCGTGGCCTGGCTGGCCGACCCGATCGACGCGCTGATCCTGCAGATCCAGGGCTCGGGTCGCCTCAACGTGGTGGAGGCCGACGGCCGGGCACGCCAGGTGCGCGTGGCCTTCGCCGCGCACAACGGCCAGCCGTACCAGAGTGTGGGCCGCTGGCTGCTCGATCAGGGCGCGATCCGCGAAGCCTCCTGGGCCTCCATCAAGGCCTGGGCGGCGCAGAACCCGCAGCGCCTGAACGAGATGCTGTGGAGCAACCCGCGCACCGTGTTCTTTCGCGAGGAAGTGTTGTCCGAGTTCGATGCGCGCTTCGGCCCGCGTGGCGCACAAGGCGTTCCGCTCACGCCCGGCCGCTCCATCGCGGTGGATCCGCAGAGCATTCCCTACGGCACACCCGTGTGGCTCGCGTCAACGGGTCCCACGCTCAACGTGCAGAAGCTGGTGATGGCGCAGGACACGGGCGGCGCCATCGTGGGCGCGGTGCGCGCCGACCTGTTCACGGGCTGGGGCGGCTGGAGCGACGAGGCCTACATCACCGCGGCAGCGCTCAAGCAGCCGCTGCAGATGTGGGTGCTGGTGCCTCGTTAGCGGTGAACCCTCAGCGAGGGCGGCGCGACGCCACCTTGTGCAACAGCTCCAACAACATGGCGCGCTCGGCAACGCTCAGGTGGTCGTAGGTCACGCGTTCGCCTTCGATCACGCTGTCGGCTGCCGCGCGCGCGATCCTGGCCCCCTTGGGGGTGGTGCTCACGTGTTGTGTCCGGCGGTCGGTGTCGCTGCGCTCGCGTGAGACCAGTCCGCGCCGCTCCAGGCGCTCCAGCCAGTTGGTGAGGTTCGGCGGCGTGACGGCCAGCGCGCGCGCGAGCTGGCGCGCGCTCACGCCCGGGTTGTGGTGCACCAGCGCCAGGATGGTGAACTCCACCGGCCGCAGGTCGTGCGGCTTGCCGATGCGTTGCTGAAAGATCTCGAGCGTGCTGAGTTGGGCCTGGGCGATCTGGTAGCCCAGGATGCCTTGCAGGCCGGCTTCGGACAGATGTCCGGCCGGGGTCTCGTCGGGTGCGGGTCGTTGCGGCATGCGCGGATTGTCCCGCATGGCTGTCCTCGGGTTTGTCCGGATGTGGGGAGATAGATAGATAAGTAACTTAACTATCTGGCAACACCACAACAAGGAGACATTTCCATGCACGCTGTCATCTCGCGCCTGCCGCTGCTCGCGGCGATGGGTCTGGTCGCCTGCGGTGGCGGCTCGGACGGCCCGCCGCCCCCCACGCCGCCGGCCGCGCCGCCTGCGATTCCGCAGCTGAGCCAGGCCACCCCCGGCGCCTTGGTGGGCAACTGCACCGACCTCGCAGCGCGCCTCGCCGGTTTTGCGAACACGACCCTCACTGCGAGCACCGACGTGGCCGCAGGCACGCTGACCGTGGGCGGCCAGCCGGTGCCGGCGCATTGCCTGGTCACGGGCAGGATGTTCGAGCGCACCAGCACCGTGGACGGCAACGCCTATGCGATCTCCTTCGAAATCCGCTTGCCGCTGGCCTGGAACGGCCGCTTCTACTACCAGGGCAATGGTGGCATCGACGGCAACGTGGTCACCGCCACCGGCGCCACGGGCGGGGGTCCGCTCACCCACGCATTGCACAAGGGCTTCGCGGTGCTGAGCTCGGATGCCGGCCACGCCGGCGCACTGGGTCCGTTCTTCGGCATCGATCCCCAGGCCCGGCTCGACTATGGCTACCAGGCGGCCGCCAAGCTCACGCCGATGGCGAAAAGCCTGCTGGCCGGTGCGTACGGCAAGGCGCCCGACCGCTCCTACTTTGGTGGCTGCAGCAACGGTGGGCGCCACGTGTTCAACGCCTTTGCCCGCATGCCCGAGCAGTACGACGGCTACCTCGCCGGCGCGCCCGGCTACAACCTGCCCAAGGCGGCGGTGGCCAACATCTTCGGCGGCCAGCGCTACGCCACCGTGGCCACCAACCTGGCCGACCTCTCCACGGGTTTCACCAACGCCGAGCGCGCCACGGTAGCCGCGGCGGTGCTGGCCAAATGCGATGCGCTCGATGGCGCTGCCGATGGCCTGATCCAGGACGTCGAGGCCTGCCGCAGCAATTTCTCGCTCGCCACCGACGTGCTCACCTGCCCCGGCGCGCGCGACGGCACCTGCCTGAGCGACGCCCAGAAGACCGCGATCGCGCCCATCTTCAGCGGCGCCACCACCAGCACCGGCGCGCCGATCTACGCCAGCTTTCCATACGACGCCGGCCTGGGCGCCAACGGCATTCCATTCTGGGAGTTCATCGCACCGGTGAACCTGGACTCGGGCGCCGTGGGCGTGATCTTCGCCGTGCCGCCGGCCACGCTCCCCTTTGACGGGCCGGCCTTTGCGCTCACCGGCAGCATCGACGACATGTTCACGTCCATCAGCGCCACCAACGCGACCTACACCGAGTCGGCCATGAGCTTCATGACGCCACCCAATCCGACGCAGCTCTCCGCCGTGCGCGACCGCGGCGCCAAGATCATGGTCTACCACGGCGTGAGCGACCCGATCTTCTCGGCCGACGACAGCGCCAGCTGGGCCCGGGGTGTCGCCACCAACCACGCGGACGCCGATGCGTTTGCGCGCCTGTACCTCGTGCCGGGCATGGGTCACTGCTCGGGCGGCCCGGCCACCGACCAGTTCGACATGCTGGCTTCGCTGGTCGACTGGGTGGAGCACGGCGTGACGCCCGACAGCGTCACGGCCTCGGCGCGCGGTGCCGGCAACCTGGGTGGCGTGAACGCCGAAGTACCCGTGGGTTGGGCGGCGAACCGCACGCGTCCCCTGTGCCCCTGGCCGAAGGTGGCGCGCTACAACGGCAGTGGCAGTCTGGACAGCGCCGCCAGCTTCAGCTGCCAGCCCTGATCAAGCGCTGGGTCACCGCTTTGACCACCATCTGCCGATCATCGAAGGGCGGCCCGCTTCCTTTGTCGGCAGTTCAAAGCCCTCTGGCGACAAGTTTTTCAGCACCGCGGTCGGCCGCTCGGTCACCAGACGGCTGGCTTCGTGGTCGCCCACCAGGCGGCGCGCCACGGCCAGCCCCTCGGTCAGTCGCGGCAAGCGCCGGCCGGTGGAGTGCGCGTCGGTGGCCAGCAGGTGGGTGTGACCTTCGCCCAGGAAGCGCTCGCCCCAGTACTGAGCGCGCTTGCCGAAGACGCCCGTCAGCGCCCCCGCCGTCACCTGCATCCAGGCACCTTGCGCGATCAGCTGCTGGAACACCGGGTAGTGGCTCTCCACCCAGGTCAGCCGCTCCGGGTGCGTGATGATGGGCGTGTAGCCCGCAACGATCAGGTTGAAGACCGACGCTTCCAGGTGCGGCGGCGGCGTGGTGTGCGAGGGCTCCAGCAGGAAGTAGCGCGAGCCGTGCAGCGTCGGCACCCGCCCGCTCTTGAGCCCGTCGATCAGGCCGGGCACCAGGTGCACGTCCGCGCCCACCACCAGCTTCAACGCGATGCCATGGTGGTCCAGTTCCGCCTGCAGGCGAGCGCACGCATGTGCGATGCCCGGGCCATCGTTCATGTACATGCCGGGGTAGATGTGCGGCGTGCAGGCCAGGGTGTGGATGCCGTCGGCCACGGCGATGCGCGCCATCTGCAGCGACTCGTCCATCGTTTTCGCCCCGTCGTCGATGCCCGGCAGGATGTGGCAGTGCAGATCGATCATGGCGGTGGCCCCTCCCGCTCCGGCGTCTCGGTCCCTGGCGGGGTCGAGGCGGGCTTGCCGTCCGGCGACACCCGGCGCACCGACAGGGAACCCTCATGGCCCCTCGGCCCCATGAGCAGGTACGCGCCTGCCATGAACAAGGCGCCCGTGCTGGCCAGCGCCAGCCGGGCGCGGGCAGACCAGCCACGCACGCCCGCTTTCTCGCGTGACGGTGCGGGCCTGGGCAGCAGGGGCCGCGGACGCATCGAACCGCCGGCCAGGGCCGTGGGTGACAAGGTGCCGTCCGCCCGCTGCTGCGCCGACGAGAGCAGGTCGTGGGCCAGGTTGATCCGCGTGGCCGCGTCGGCGGGCCAGCGCTCACCCGCGACCTCGAAGTCCGGGTGCGTCAGGCGAATCATCAGCCGGTAGTGGTGGCGCAACTGCGCCGGCTCGAAACCCGGCCTCAGACCCAGCAGCGTGAAGGGGTCCGAGCCCGGGCGCAGCATCACGGTGCGCACAAAAAAACGCGCCGCGCGGTGCAACTCCGGCCCGATCGTTGGCGTCGCAGGCAGGCCCGCCACCGGGCGCCCGGCAGCGAGCAGCATCACGCTGGCGATGTGCTCGAACAGCGGACGCGGCTCGCGCAGCGCCACCCGGTAGCGCCCGGGCGCGCGTTCAAAGTCCAGCAGCGCGGGCATCAGGCGGCTCCAGTTGGGCGGCGTCATCGGTGCTTCGCGTCAGGCAGAAGACGGGTCCAGTGTGGGCTCGATGCGGGTGCTGGCCGCCAGCGGGAGCGGCGGCACGTTCGAGACCGGAGCCGGTCTGGCCGCGCGCGACGAGCGCGCGTCGTCGTAGCCATGGCCGTAGTAGGCCGCGTAGGCGTAGTCGCCGGCGTGCTCGTTTCGAGCGTGCGTGAGCACCATGCCCATGGGTGCCAGGCCCGCGTTGCGCAGGCGGCGCAGTGCGTCCTTGATGCTGTCCTTGCGCGTGTCGCCGGCCTTCACGGCCAGCACGATGTTCTGGATCTGGTTGCCCAGCACGATGGCATCCGCAATGCCCAGCAGCGGTGGACTGTCGATCACGATCTGGTTGTAGCCCAGGGTTTGCGCCTTCTCCAACAGCTCGCCCAGTCTGGGGCCCATCAGGAGTTCGACCGGGTCGGGCGGCACGGGGCCTGCGGTGAGCACGGCCAGGTTGGGCACCGCGGTTTCCCGGATCAACCTTTCGCCGTCGCGGTCTCCGCTCAGCAGGTTGGACAAGCCGCGCTCGTTGGGCAGGTTGAGCATCTTGTGCATCCAGCCCTTGCGCATGTCGGCATCGATCAGCAACACCTTCTGGCCCAGCTGGGCGAAGTTGATGGCCAGCGCGAGCGCCGTGGTGGTCTTGCCCTCGCTCTTGCCGCAGCTCGTCACCATGAAGCGCTGGGGCGCGCCATCGGCCGTGCTGAACTGCAGCGCCGTGCGCATGGAGCGGTAGGACTCGGCGAAGGTGCTGCGCGGCTCCTGGTGGGCCAACAGGGCCACGGGCTCTTTGCGCTTGCCCGGCTTGGTGAATGGAATCAGACCCAGCAGGGGCAACTGGTACAGCGCTTCAATCTCGGTGGCGTGCTTCACGGAATCGTCCATCTGCTCACGCAGCAAGGCCGTCAGCATGCCCAGGAACAGGCCCAGCATCATCCCCAGACCGACATTGACCTTCAGATTGGGGGTGGCCGGAAACAGCGGCACCGAAGCTTCGTCCACGATGCTCACGTTGTTGGCGGTGATCCCCGCGGTCACGCTCACCTCTTTCAGGCGCTGCAGCAGGCTGTCGTACACCTGCCGGTTGGTGTCCAGTTCGCGGCTCAGCAGGTTCATGTCCACGCTGCGGTCCTGCACGCTGAGCACCTCGCTGCGGCTGCCCGCCACCTTGCTCTTGATCAGTTCTTCCGCTCTTCTGGCGGCGATGTACTGGCCCTCGATGCTGGACAGGATGTTGTTCACCTCGGTCTTGATGCGCGCATCCAGCTCGGCGATCTGGGCCCGCGCCGCCACCATGGCGGGGTAGTCCGGCTTGAAGACGGACCGGTTCTTGGCGTAGTCGGCTTCCAGCCGAGCGCGCTGCTCCTTGTAGGCGCGGATGGCCTCGTTGACCACGGCCTGGGGCGCGCTTTCGGGATTGAGCTTCACCTGGTTGTACAGCGTCTCGGCCCGGATGCGGTCCTGCTCCGCCTTGGTCAGCGCGGCGGAAAAGTCCACGAAAGTCTGGGTGGCGGCACTGCCCTTGTCGCCCAGGTTCAGGATCTCGTTCTTTTTCGCGTAGGTGTTGATGACGCGTTCGCTTTCTTCGAGCTTGGTCTTGGTCTGGCGGATCTGTTCTTCGAGGTACTCGCGGGCGTAGACGGACGAATGCCTCTTGCGCTCGATGTTGGTGGCCATGAAGGCCTTGGCCATGGTGTTGGCAATGCCGGCGGCCAGTTCCGGGTCGGGGTTGAGCACCCGGATCTCCACCAGGCGCGAATTGCGGATGGGCTCCACGCTGAGCGCCTGCTGAAACCGGGCCACGGTGGCCGCCCGGCTGAGCGTGCCCGGGTCGGGAGGCGGCGGTGCCACCAGGTCGCGCAGCCGGCCCCACCCCTGGCGAGCGAAGGCCAGGGCCTGGTCGATCGGCTGCACGCCACTGACCGCCCTGGCGTCGACATCGGCCGGCTCCGCGCGCGAGACAGCGGGCGCAGCGGGCTTGTACAGGCCCAATTCTTCGATCACCCGTTCGGCCAGGCTGCGGCTCTTGAGCAATTCGATCTGCGTGCGCAGCTGCAATTGATCGGCCAGAGGGCCTTCATCGACCTCGACCTCGGCGGTGAAGTTCACCACCTTTTGCGCCGTGCGGTCGATCTGCAGCAGGGCCGCGCTCTCGTACTGCGGGGTGATGCGCAGCGTGTACACGCCGGCCGCCAGCGTGCACAGGGCGGCGATGCCCGCGATGGTTCCCTTGTTGCGGACCAAAGCGCGCCAGAGCGTCTTGATGTCGAGGCGGTCCTCCGCCAGTGTCCCGGGTTCACCCTGGACAAGCATCGGCTCGGACAGGGCGAATTCGCGGCGCGAGGCCATCGCGTCGCGGGAGCCGGGCACGGCGGGCAATGGGTGTCGGTCGGTGTTGGCCATGGCGATGCACCTCTATTTGAACGGGTTGAGCGTGCTCAGGATGTCGCTGAAAAGCGAATCCCTCAGGGCGGCCCGCCGGGCGTTGCGCTGGACCACGATCACGTCGTCCGAGCGGATGTCCGGGTCCTTCTCCTGGCCGGCGCGCACCTTGTCGAGGTCGTAGGTGAACTGTTCGCGCGCACCGCTGGTGCCGCCGCGGTAGACCACGATCTGCGTGATGTCGGCGTAGGGCGCGAAGCCGCCCGCCAGGGCCAGGGCCCGCAACAGGGTGAGCTCGCCCGCCATCGGATAGATGCCCGGCCGCAGCACCGCGCCTTCGATGGCGACGCGCTTCGTGGTGAATTCCTTGATGAAGAGCGACACCTGCGGGTCCATCAGGTATTTCTCCTCGTACCGTGTGGCGATCAGCTGCTCCGCCGCCTGCGACGTGAGCCCCGCCACCGGCACCTGGCCAATGAGCGGCAGCGAGACCTCGCCCGACGCGTTCACGCGCACATCGCGCTTCATGTCGGGCACGCCGAACACGTTGAACTCCATCAGGTCGTTGGGCGCAATGCGGTAGTCCGCGCCCACGGCGTTCAGCGGGTTCAGGGGGGAGGCGGCGCTGCGCGCGTCCACCGAAGCGGGCGTCGCGACGGCGTTGGTGGCCGTCTGCGCGTGGAGCGGCAAGGCCGCCACCGCCGCCATGATCCCAAGGCCCCATAGGGCCCATTGTTTGCTTTTCATGATGACCTCCTGTCGCATGACACATCACCCCGCCGGCTCTGAAGGGAGGTGAAAAAGTTACCTTTGATTACCGGCAAACACGAGGCCCGTGTGGGGCTGGCCGGCAGGCGAAGCGGGTGGTCCCAGGCGTGTGGCAGCGTGGTCACCAGGGGCAGTGCCATGACCATGAGGGCCAGCCCGATGGAATCAGTTTCCACGAACAGGGGCCGGGCGTCCGTGTGGAATGGATCGATCATGTAACGTCCTACTTCAAACGCTCGCCACCCAGGCGAGGCGATGCCGTGCAGCTGGCTTCACGCTGGCTCCCCTGCACCAGGGCCAGCAACTGCGTTTCGAACCGGCGCAGGAGCACGTCCTGGCTCATCTCCGCTTCGGCATAGCGGCGACCGTTGGCGCCCATCTCGGCGCGACGGGCCGGGTCGGCCGCCAGCGCAAGCAGCATGTCGGCCATGGCGGCCGGGTTCTCCGGCGGCACCACCAGGCCGCAGGCGGCGTCCTGCACCACCACCCGGCACAACTCGGTGTTGGGCAACGCGGTGGCCAGCACGGCGCGGCCGCTGGCCAGCATGCCCGTGAGTTTGGAGGGCATCACCAGATCCGCCGCATCGGCCCGTTGGGGCAGCAGGTGCACATCGGCCAAACCCAGCCAGTCGTTGAGCCGCTCCAGCGGCTGCAGGTCCAGAAAGCGCACGTTGGTGAGGCCCGCGCAGCGCGCCTGCAGATCGGCCCGCCCCGAGCCGTTGCCGCCCAGCACGAACTGGATGCGCGGCTCGTCCTGCAGCAGCCGGGCCACGTCGGCGAGGATGTCCAGCCCCTGCTTGTTGCCCATGTTGCCGGAATACAGGGCCACCACGGCGCCCGGCGCCAGGCCCAGCTCGACCCGGTAGGCGCTGGGCGCGACCAGCGGGGTGATGCCGCTGATGTCCACCCAGTTGGGGAAGTGCACCACCCGCTCGGGTGCCACGCCCTTGGCCAGCGCACGGTCCACCATGCGGCCGGAAATGGTGGACACGCGGTCGAACCGGCGCATCAGCCAGCGCTCGGCCCCCTGTACCCAGCGGCGCAGCGTGGGGCCCCTGATCAGACCCAGATCAAACGCGGCGTCCACCTCGTAGTCCTGAATGTGCAGCCAGCTTTTGGCACCCCGCAGGGAAGCAAACGCCACCGCCGCCGGCGCGCACATCAAGGGTGGCTCCACCACCCACACCACATCGGGCTTCCAGCGCCATTGGGCCCACAGCACCGGCAGACTGCTGAGCGCAAAGCTGGCCAGGTGCAGCAGACGCTTGAGGCCGCCCGGCTGCTTGGGCACCCACAACGGCGTTCGCATCACTTCAACACCGTGCCACGACTCGGTGCGGTAATGGCTGGCGCTGTGGCCGGCGCTCACCTTCCAGGCCGGGTAGTAGGGCGGCGCTGTGATGACGCGCACCTCGTGCCCCGCGTGGGCCAGCCACCGCGCCATCTCGCCGGTGTATTTGCCGATGCCGGTGAGCTCGGGCGCGAAGTTGATGCCATAGAAGAGAAGTTTCACGGTGGGCCTTTTGTTTTGATGGACGCCGCGGGCGTTGCAGCGCCGCCGCTTTTCTGCACCGCGTCACCCACGAAGGCGCGAACGCCCATGAGCTTCATCTGGTAGTCGCTGATGTTCTTGTGGCTTTGCGCCGACACGATCAGGTAGAAGTTCTGTCGTCGCGCGATCTCGGGCACGTGGGGGTGGGTCGCTTGCAGCACCTGCTTGCCGTTCAGCCACCACCGCACGGTCAGGGTGTCGGGGGAGTACGACACGCCGAAGACGTTGGCCTGGGTTCTGTCCAGCGGGATCTTCGAGGTCGGGTTGGGGTTCTGGATCTTTTTGTAGTTGGGCCAGATGCCGGTCCATGAAATGGCGGTGTGGTGTCCACCGGGTCCGAAGCCGCCTTCGTCGATGTCCAGTTCGAACCAGCGCTCGAAACTTTTCGGATCGCCTTCGTACACGTCTTCCATCCGGAGGTTGTGTTCGATCGGCATGAGCCAGACCGCCGGGAAATTGTCCTGGTGATTGGAGGACGTCGCGACCTGGGCTTCGATGTAGAACGGCCGCGCGCCGCTCAGCAACGGAAACAGTCCGGGGTAGGAGGTCATCTTCACGGTGGTGAGCAGGCCCCCCCGCTTGATGACCACGCCATCGTCCGCCTGCTCGTAGAAGCTGCTGTCCTTGGGCTGGGTGGAATAGAACGCGGCGTAGTACTTGCTCCCGTCGGCCCGTCCCGTGAAGTCCACGTCAGCGATCCGTGGGCAATCGCGGAACAAGGGTTGAAGCGCGCCCACCTGGGTGGCGCCATCCGGCGTCGCGGCGTCCTTGCAGATCAACGGGACCGTGGCGTGGGCCCATGCCGGTGCCAGGCACAGGGCTGCAAGCACCCACGGGGTCAACGGGAGCGTGGTGTTGGTGCGCACGGGGATCCTTTGGTCAAAGTCGGGGCGCCAGCTGGCCTTCGTTGACGTCCGAAGGCGCCAAGGGCGCGCTCCGTGCCACCAGCCTGTGTCCGGTCAACCGGCTCAATTCGGCGCAGATGGCTGCCTTGTCACGGAGGTGGGCCACGGCCCGCTCCAGCTCCATGACCTTGGCGCCCACCAGAAATCGGTACCAGCCACCCTGCAGGAAGTGGTAGACCAGCCCGCTGCGGCCATCCAGAAAGCCCAGCTGGAAGACATAGCGCCACAGGAAATACAGGGTGGCGCTGACGGTGAAGGGAATGCGGTTGTAGAGGCGCTCCTTGACCCAGCGCTTGAACGAGGCCTGGAACGAGGCGCTGCGGGCGTTGAGCGCGTCGTCGCGAGCAAACAGGTCCAGCCGCTGGTTCAGCACCTCGATGGCTTCGCGCGTCGCGTACTGGTTGTGCTTGGTCGTGAAGTAGCTCAGGTCGTTGAGGTTGTGGTCGGCAAAGCCACCGTCAAACGTGACCGTGCGCCCGCCCCAGACCACCATGTGTTCGTCCATCCAGCGGTCTTCAATGCGGCCCTGCCCATGGCGCCAGAGGCGCAGCATCACGAGGGGGTAGCGCCCGCCGTGGCGCACCCAGCGGTCCATGAAGATGTGCTTGCGCTTGAGGTTGACGCCCACCACCCCGGCTGGCAGTCGGGGCAGCTTCTCGGTGATCTCGCGGGCGAGGTCGGGCTCGATGATTTCGTCGGCGTCCAGCCGCAGCACCCACTCGCCATGAATGTCGAGCGTGTCGAGGGCCCACTGAAACTGCCGGGCCTGGTTGACGAAGGCGTGGGTGTGGATCTCGGCACCCAGCCGTTTCGCGATGTCGGTGGTGCCGTCGGTGGAGCCGGAGTCCACCACGCAGATCTGGTCCGTGAACGCCTGGATGGACCGGATGGCGCGTTCGATGTGGATGGACTCGTTGTACGTCAGGATGATCGCGGTGATGCTCATCGAAACCTCCTAGGCATGAAAGGTGACGATTTCCGCCGCGGGCCTTCTCGGCGAGAAAGCCACCCGGGTGTCCGGTGCGACGGGTTCACCGAAGGCGATCATCATGATGAGTCGCTCGCCGGCCGGGATGTCGCCGGCGCGGCGGATCGCCGATTCGGTCTTGTGGTCGATGGCCAGGTTGAGCGGGCAGGCGCCCCAGCCCATCGATCGGCAGGCAAACATCAGGCACATGGCAAACAGCGCGCCGTCGACATAGGCCTGGTTGCGTTGCCCCGGGCCACCCCAGGCGCAGATATCCGAGCTCACCACGAACAGATTGCCGACCGATTCCGCAAAGCCGCGCGAGCCGCCCTGCAACGCGAGCAGCGCCTGGATGCGGGCAGGGTCCTGGTAGGCATGCACCCGGGAGGACTGGCGGTTGCACTGGGAGGGTGCGAGCTGTGCAAGCGAGATCGCTTCAAAGATCCGTTCGGGTTTCAGCGGGGCGGAGTGGAGCGTCCGGATGCTCGAGCGGCTGGCCATCAGGTGCTGCAGGTTGCTGGGCGGCAGGCCATTGAACGAATAGTTCCGTGTGCCACCCTTCCAGGGCCTGGGCAGCCTGGCTTCCCACGCTTTCAGGTAGCCGGCGATCTCGTCCAGCAGGGGGTCGGACGCGCCCGCTCTCGCATGGAAGTTCACATAGGCGTCCAGGGCGCCCAGCGACATGTGGGCCGGAACCGGTGAGTGCTGGATGTCGTAGCGCGACAGCGCGTTCATGACGAAGCGGATCTTGTCCTTGCCGAACAGCAGCTTGGGATTCGGCAGGGACAGGCCCTTCTCGATCGTGTGGGCCTCGATGATGATCTTGTAGAACGCGCGCCTGGACTTGTCCACGAACGGCGAGTACGAGTTGAAGCGCAGGAACAGGACGGCGTCGCGCAGGGCCTCGCTGAAGATGCCGGTCACCTTGAGGAGCTTGCTAAACATGGCGGTCCCTCAGCACCCGGTCCTTGATCTTTCGACAGGGATTGCCCGCGCAGAGGGACCAGGCCGGCATTTCCTTGAGCACCACGGAGCGCGCGCCGATGACGGCGCCCTCCCGGATCACCGCGTCTGGATGCACGAAGCACTCTGCGGCGATCCACACGTGGTCTTCGATCACGATGGGGCCGGTGACCAGCGGCCGGGACAAGGAACGGATGTCGTGCGAGCCGGCGCACAGAAAGGAGCGCTGGCTGACGGCGACCTTGGAGCCGATGGTGATGCGGTCCATGCTGTAGCAGTCCACGCCATCGCCGAGCGCGGAGAACTCGCCCATGACGAGATTCCAGGGTGCCCAGACACGGCACGAAGGCGCGATCCGGCAACCGGCGCCCACCTCGGCCCCGAACGATCTCAGCAAAAAGCGCCGCCACCCATGCAGCGCCCAGCGGGGGGTGGGCCTGAAGGCCAGCAGCCAGACCACTTCCCACGCGAATCGCCGCAGCTTGGCCGCGGCGGTGAAGTCGCTGCGGTACCGCAGTGAACCGAAATCGCTCAGGGGGCTCATGGGGTCACCGCCTTCAGTTGCATGCTCAGAAACGCGTTGCCGGCCTGTCGCAGGTCCGCCAGTCGCTGGTCCACGTCGGCCCAGTCGATTTCCCTGGCCATCAGCGCCTGGGTGTTCTGCGCCGAGAACGACGGTGCAAAGCGGCTTTCCAGACCGACAGCCCGCAGCAGGTGGATGGCACGGGCATTGGCGGGCGCCTTGTCTCCCGTCAGCCCGGCCACGATGAAGGGCTTCTTGAACAACAGCGAGAACACGGTGCCGTGGAAAGAGTTGGTCACGACAAACCGCGCGTTTCTGATCAAGGAGACCCACTCGCCGGGATCGGGGTGGACCGTGTCGCCGATCTCGACCCAGCGCCGGTGGGGGTTGTGCGGCGAGAGGATGGGGCAGCTCAGCTGCTTTGAAATCAGATCGGCCGTTTGACGGATGTTGTCGGGCGAGCGCAGGCCGTAGCAGAAGATGTACGGATCGACGTGTTCGGGCGGCGCCCGGTCGGTCAGCTCGGCGTAGTCGCTGTGCAGCAGTGTCGGGTCCGGCACGTTGGCCGGTCTGTGCCCGGTGGCCCGCTCGACCAGCGTGACGCCGGAGGCTTCACGAACGGAAATGGCATCGAAGTTGCGCAGCAACGGAGGCAGCTGGGCCGCTTCCGACGCGGACACCCGGTCTCTGCCGAAACTGGCGGCGTAGGAGATCTTTCTGGCTGGGTACCGTCTGGCGAAGGCCAGAAAGTAGTTCGGATCAAAACCGAAATGCTGGGAAGGACTCCAGATCTGATCGCTGCCCGCCACGATCAGGTCGTAGGCCTGCGCCGCGGCGAGCGATGCACCGTTGTCGGTGGGCGCGGCGTCGCGCCTGACATCCAGGAACTGCTCCCTGAATCGGACGAACTTTTCCCTCTGGCCCCGGTTGCCGAAGTGCTCGTTGATGAACGACGACACCGCCAGGTACACCACCTTCAGATTGGCCTTGAGACGGGCGGGCGACGTGGGCAGGCAAAGCCGGCCACCGTGCTCGATGTGTGCCGGCCGGTAGTCGATGAAGCTGGCGTGATGGCCCTGCTCCATCAGCCAGCGGCGCAAGGCATAGGCTTGCAGCGCGGCACCGTAGTTGTCGCTGAAATGAAAAGTGAGAATGCCGACGTTCATCGCTTCACCACCGTGGATGCCGTGCCTTGCACGGCGGGCCGCCGAGCCGTCCGAGGCGGTGCCAGCAGACGTGTGAGCTGTTGCTGAAAGCGGGCGGCTACCGCCGGCCCGCCCAGGTGGGTGGACTCGGCCCTCGCGAGTTCGGCGCGGTCCCAGTGGAAGTCCTCGCAGAAGTTGCGCAGGCGCTCCAGCAATGCGGGGGCGCTGCCGGCCTCGAACACGTAGCCATTGCGGCCGTTCTCGATCGCGTCGCTGGCCCCGCAGCGGTTGCTGCAGATCACCGGGGTGCCCACCATCAAGGCTTCGTTGACCACCGCACCCCAGCCGTCGAAGCGGCTGGGCAGCACCAGCACGTCGGCGTCGGCCATGGCCGCGACGGTTTCGGCGTTGGGCATGCTCGCAGAGAAGCTCACCCGGTCGGCGATGCCGAGCCGGGTCGCGAGCGCTTGAAGCGTCTTGTCTTCCGGGCCCTGGCCGATCAGTCGAAGGTGGGCCGAGGGCACATCGAGCTGGCTGAAGGCCTGCAGCAGAAGATCGACGCGCTTGCGTGGGATCAGCTGGCCCACATACAGCATTTGCAGGTGACCACGCGACACCGGCGTGTACGGCAACGGCGAACGGTCCACCACGTGCACGAAGGGCACGATGCGCTCACGCGGGTAACCGCAGGCCGAGAAGAAACGCGCGCCGCCGTAACGGCCCGAATGGCCGATGCAGAACACACCGCGCAGGTGGCGGCGGTAGCGCAGCGCATCCCAGGTGTAGATGAGCCAGCGGGGCAGCAACTGCACGCCCGGTTCGTAGCGGTTTTCGGTCATCAGGAAACGGTGCACCGGGGCGCCGAGGCTGGCCTTGAAGGCGGCCAGTGGCAGCGCGAAACCGCGCAGGCCGAAGAACACCTGCACCGAGTCGGGCAGCGTGGCCAGTTCGCTGATCTGTTCGGGCGTGGGCGCCTGGTGGACCTGGACCTGGCCGGTGTCGGGGAGAGGGTAGCCGCGGTCACGGTAGTGCGCGGGAAGGTCCTGCGTCACGCACCAGTGCACGGTGTTGCCGGGGATGTTCGCCAGCTCGCGGATGTACGCGGCCTGGTGGAACATGAGGTAGGAATGCCAGAAGACGATGGTCATGTCAGGTCGAGCCGTTTCGGTTCATCAGGCCGTTGCAGGGTGGAGCAGGCGCGATGCGCCCGCCGTCATCCGGTTGGACAGCCATTGGGTCAAGAGAGAGAACACCAGCAGGGGCACCAGGGCCAGGGTCAGGAGCACGGCATGGCCGAACGGGTAGTTCTGCGCTTCCAGCCAATGGATCCACGCGGTTTGCGTGAGATAGATCTCCAGCGTCAATCCGCCCAGGAGCGCAATGCCGGGGAACAGGGGCGTGGCCCGCAGGGGCTTGAGCACCGTGTCGGATGCAAAGAGGTGAAAGCTGAAATAGACAATGGGGTACAGCAGCACATGGAACACGAACTGCAGGTGACCCATGTCGTAGCGGAACAGCGTGAGCTTGGTGACCAGGAACAGCAGCAACGAGATCAGCAGCGCGGCGATGGCGAAGAGGTTGAACGTGGGCGTCAGTTTCAGACGGGCGACCAGGCAGCCCAGCAGGGTGATGCCGAAGTAGTTGATCCACTTGAAGTGGTCGTCGCCTTCCACGACAAAGGTCGACAAGTCCAGCTGGCTGTAGAAGACGGCGTAGGGAATGAGCAGCAGCGCCATGGCGGTGGCAATGCCCGCGGGCTTGAGGCGTGCCAGGTAGAAGACCGGCACGTAGAACACCATCACCGCCGAGACGAACCAGAACGGCGTGGGCCAGACAAAGATCCTGGCGAGGTCGGCGATGCCTGTGATGCGGATCATGCCGACCGCGAGCATCGCGCAGGCGACGATGAGGACGGCGGGGTACAGGCGCAGAACACGCTTCCTGAGGTAGGCCAGCAGCGAGGGCGTCGATGCGCCCTGGCCGGTGGCATTCAAGCTCATGGTCAAGCCAAAGCCCGAGAGAAAGAAGAAGAGCGAGTTGCCGATGGCGCCGCCCGTGGCGATGCGCGGGTCCGGAACGAAGGCGTCCAGATGCGACAGGGTGATCAATGCGGTTGCCATGAACAGCATCAGGGTGGTGTCTGTGGGTCTGCGTGTCATGTCAGGATCCGATCCGGGCTGTCCGATGGGTGTTCAGGGGGAAGAAGGTTTTCCGCCCGATGGGCGCAGGAGACATCGACTTCAGGTTCACTTGCAGGATCAACACGAGGATCCACAGCGAATACGGATTGCCGACGCCGATCAGGTAGCGGTTGAAGAAGGACTGGGCCAGCATGAAGACCAGCATCAGCCCCACCAGGAACAGTTGGTACCGGGATTGGCCCGGTTTGAGCCCCTGTTGAAGCGCGCGGCAGGCGGTGACGACGAACACCAGCGTGATGAGTGAGCCGAAGAACACCCCGTGCTCCAGCGCCAGGTTGATGTACGAACTCTCGACCGGAAACCCGATGACTTCCGGCAGGGCCGAGCGGATGCCCCGGCCCGTGAACAGCAGCACCGGATCCGAGAACACCAGTGCAAAGCCCGCCCGCCAGATGTCGGTGCGCCCGGTGGCGCCCGAATCCACGCCGCGCGTGGGCGAGTCGATGTCCAGGATGAGCGACAGGTAGTCCTTGATGTCCGCCCACTTGTAGAGAACGACCATCAGGCCGATGAACGCAGCCAACACCAGGCTCATGCGCGAACGGCGGGAGCCGCGCAAGGCAATCAGGGTGACGCCCGTCGTGCCGGCGACGGCCAGCGCCAGCATGCTGGCGCGTGCCGACGCGGCGAGCAACACGAAGAGGCACATCGCCACGATGGCCAGCGCGAAAACTTTCTGTGATCTTTTGTGAGCGGCCAGATAGCGCTGAAAGAACAGCAGGGCACCACCGCCGTAGACCAGACCACTCAGGTTGGGGTTCATGCCCAGCGGCTGGTAGCGAACCAGTCCGAGGCCGTACTCCACACTGCCCGAGAGGGATTCGAAGAGCGCCTGGTGTTCCAGCAGCAGCAGCGTGCCGACGAGCGCCACATAGGCCCACCGAAACACGACGATCAGCTCGGCCGCACCACGGTGGCGGACCAGAAACCCGGCGGACACCAGCACCAGCAGCAACATGGCGCCGTACATCGTCGACAGCACGTTGCCTGTCATCCAGGCCACCAGCATGGCAAACAGGAAGGCGATGGCGAAGACCCATTCGACCAGGCTGGGCCGGATGGGCCGTGTGTCGCCGGACAGCGCAGACAAGAAGCCCGCCAGGAGCAGGAGACTGATGGCCCCCATCTGGGCCGCCTGAAGCGCCGGGCCTTCGTAGTACCACCCGGTCAGGTAGATGGAGCCGCCCAACAGCCAGAGCGACAGCTTCGAGGTCAATTCGCGCATGGGACACCTGTCTGGGCGAAGGACGCATGAAGGGCTTGCATCGCAGGCCGCCATTCGATCGAGCCCGTGGCGTGCCGGACGTGTTGCAGCGTGGTGGCCAGGCGTTGCGGCTGGTTGGTCGAGAACAGCAGGCGGTTGTGAAACTGGTCCAGCGCGTAGGCCAGGGCGAGTGCGCCGGTGGCCGCGGCGGGGTCGGTGCCGGCGGGCAGCAGGCTGGCCAGCTGGTCCTTGAGCTGGCTGTCCCGCGCCATCTGCTGTGCGATGGCCGGTGCAATGAAGCGGAACGCGCCGTGCAGGATGTCGGTGGGCGCGGGCGGCGCCTCGTCCATGCCGGGCACCGGGCAGCGGTATTGCAGCACCGTGCCGAAGCGCACGAGCCGGCCCCGTGCTTCCCCGGTCGAGCTGCCATAGGCGCCCAGGCGGCCCTGGGCGACGTAGCGCTCGAACAGCGGCTTCAAGGGGGCCAGCGTGTCGTGGGCTTGCGCCTCGTGCAGCAGCAGGCCGTCCACCTGCTCGCGCTGCAGCAGGCGCAAGCTGGTTTCGAAGGACCGGGCGATGAAGTCCGGGTTGAAGTTGGCGGCTGAGGCGCGGTGGGCCATGCCTTTGAGCACGGCGTGGCGCAGCCCGGGGATGCGGTGGGCCAGGGGCTTGATGATGGCCCGGGCCGTCTGCATGAGGCCGGGCGATGCGGGGCGGGCGAGCCCCGCCTTGGTGAACACGGTAACGGGCTCTGGCCGACCCTTGAGGGCTTCGCCCAGCACGGATTCGGACGCGCCCAGGCCGTAGGGTGGCGCGGTGTCGAAGTGGCGAATCCCCAGGTCCAGCGCGGCATGCACGAGCCGCAGGGCCTGGGCCTTCTCAACGCCGCCCTTGAGCCGGCCGCAGCCAAAGCCCAGCCGTTGCGAGATGAGGTCGGTGTGGCTGTCCATCGTCATGCGGCCACCGGTTCGAGGCGCAGCCGTTCGGCCAGCCGGGCCGTCAGCGCCATGGCGGTGAAGGTGGGGTTGGCGTAGCTGGAGGTGCGGAACACGGCGGCACCCGCCACGTAGAGGTTGCTGGTGCCGAACACGCGCAGCTCGCTGTCGACCACGCCGTCGCGCGGGTGGTGGCCCATGCGCGCGCCGCCACACTGGTGGTAGGTGTCGGTGGCCTGCTCCAGCACGCGCGCATCCTCGGCGTCGAGCAGCGCGTCGATCTCCACACGCGCCAGCCCCGCCGCCTGCAGGCTTTCACCGGCTCGACGCACGAAGGCGGCCATGGCGCGCACCTCGGGCTGGCCGCCAATGCGCCAGTCCAGCACGGCCAGCGGCATGCCGAAGCGGTCTTTTCGCTGGGGGTCGAGTGTGATGCGGCTGTCGTTGCGCGGCAGTTGTTCGGCGTGCATGACCAGCCAGACACCCCGGTCGGCCGGGTTGTAGATGCGGTGGTGCCGCAGGTACTGGACGATCATCGGCACCCAGGCGCTGCCCATGCCCCGGAGGTGGCGCAGCATGTCGCCCATACCCTGGTGCGAGAGCCCGCCGCGCCGCAGCGACCTGACCATCACTTTCAGGTGCTGCAGGTGCTCGCTGATGCTGGACTCGAACGCGAAGTAGCCGGTGACGTTGAGCGCTGCGTCGGCGCCGGCGTCGCCCGTGCCGGTGTTCAGCCGCAGCTTGGGCTGGTACTTGTGGCCACCCAGCACGATGTTCTGGAAGGTGCGCAGGAAGCGGGGCTTGTCCAGCAGGTGCACCCGGCCGCCGCGCATTTCGAGGTGGTCCTGAAAACCGGCGCCCACCCATGGGTTGTCCGCCCAGGGCGCCTCAGGCTGTTCGGCCGCGCAGGCGAGCAGCAGGCGGGCGATCTCGATGGTGCCGTTGGCCAGCACGAAACGCTTGCCGCGGATGGCGGTGGATGTGCCGTCGGCCCGCGCCACACGAACCGAGGTGATGCGCTCGCCATTGGGCGCCAGGTCCAGGCCCGTGGCATGGGCATGCAGCAAAACGGTGAGTCCGGGCGCGTTCTGCAGGCGTTCATGGAAGTACCGGGCCATCGCGGGCTCCTTGAGCCAGCGCGTGAGGAACAGGGTGAAGCCGGGAATGTCGGGGTATCCGTCGCCGAAGAGTTTGTGCGCCTGCGGCGTGTGTTCGTCGAGCACATCGGCCAGGCGCAGTTCTTTGGCCACGGCTTCGTACCAGGGCAGCAGGTCCTCGTAGGTGATGGGCCAGGGAGCGTCGGAGACACCCGCGCGGGCCTCGAAATCGGATGGCACAAAGCCGGTGAGCTGGCCACCCCAGAGGTTGGATGTGCCCCCCAGGGCGCGCCCCCGGGCCACGGCAATGCCGGTGTGGGCCCGCCCGATGACGCAGGCGTCGTTGAGTTCCTGCGCAGGCGCTTCAAAACTGCCGCCGCCCGTCTCCAGCACCAGCACGCGCTGGCCCTGGCGTTCCAGCAGCACGGCCAGCAACAGGGCCACCGTGCCCCCGCCGACGATGACGACGTCCTGCGGGGTCTCGGGTGGCGAGGCGTGATTCAGGTCGATGATCATGGGACGACCTTCGTGGTGTGCAGGCGGTGCACGGCGCGCGTCGCGGTGAGCCAGACCAAGGCCTCGCCCAGCAACATGGCGCCCACCACACCCGCCATGCCGGCACGGCCCCAGACCAGCCACGCCACCCCGAGCGAGACCACGGCGGCCGCCAGGCTTTGCCAGGCCAGACCACCATGGCGGTTGATGGCCATGAGCACGACGCGCGGGACCTGGGTGGCCGAACACACGGCCGCATAGAGCAGGAACAGCGCCATGCTGGTGGCGGTGAAGGGAATGTGGCCGTGGGTCCAGAGCTCCAGCAGCCAGGGCGAGACCAGGTACACCAGCAGCGCCCCCGCGGCGGCGATGAGCAGGCCCAGGCGGTTGGCTCTGCGGTAGAGCTTCCAGAAGGCGCCGTCGTCCTTCTGGCCTTTGAGGGCGGTGAGTTCGGGCCACAGTGGGTTGCTCAGGGCGTTGGTGATCTGCACCACGATCCGCGCGAGGGTGCGGTAGGTGTTGAACACGGCGGTGGCGGCGGGGCCGAGGGTGGCCGCCACCAGCAAGGTGAAGCCTTGCAGGCTCAGCGCGTTGGTCAGCGAGAGCGAGAAGAACAGCGCGCCGGGCGCCGCGGCCTGCCGGATGTCGGCCAGGCTGGCGCGCCGCACGCCCCAGCGCAGGAAGTCGGTGCGCCGCTGGCTGAGCCAGATGCAGAGCAGCGTGTAGCCCAGACGGGCCAGCAGCGCCGCGGTGGCGACCCCGATGAAACTCTGTGTGAGCACCAGGCCGGTCAGGCCGCCTGCCCACTCGACCAGCCGGCCGGTGGTGACCAGGTAGGTGCCCGCTGCGTAGCCACCGGTGGACTTGTAGATCACTTCGGCCAGGCTGCAGAACAGGCCGAGCACCACGCTGATGGACAGCAGCATGAGCACCGTTTTCCACTGCGGTGCTTGCAGCGCGGTGGATGGGAGCAGCAGCAGGGTGGCGCCGACGACGAGCAGCACCAGCAGCGAGACGGCCAACAGAAAGGCCACGGCGCTCTGAAACACCTCGGCGGCACGCGCCTTCTGGCCTTGTGTGATCAGGCCGATCATCTGGTTGCTCGAGGCGGTGGAGATGCCGGCATCGGCCAGCGACAGGTAGAAGGGCAGTGCCGTCAGTGCCAGCCAGTAGCCGTAGGTGGCCATGTCCCAGTGGTACAGAAACAGCGGCAGCGACACCAGTTGTGTGCCGATGCTGACCGCCTGCGCATAGCCGTAGGCGCCGGCGCCCGAGGCAATGCGCCCGGCGATCGACGAGAGTCCGAGGGTGGGGGTGCGCAATGGGTGTGGAACAGACATCTGGAGGGGGCAGCGCTCAGTGTTCGCCGGTCACTGCGATGGCGTAGCCGTGGGTCTTGAGCAAGGCGTGGCGTTGTGCGTCGGCCAGGTCGGAGATCACCATCTCCGCCACCATGTCCTGCAGCGCGATCTGCGGCACCCAGCCCAGCGTGGCTTTGGCTTTGGAGGGGTCGCCCAGCAGGGTTTCCACCTCGGTGGGGCGGAAGTAGCGCGGGTCCACCTTCACGATCACCTGGCCCGGCTTGAGCGCGGGGGCTTTGTCGCCCTCGACCGACTGCACGATGGCCTGTTCGTTCACGCCCTCGCCCTCGAAGCGCAGGGTGACGCCCAGTTCCCTGGCGGCCATGTCGATGAACTGGCGCACGCTGTATTGCACGCCGGTGGCGATGACGAAGTCTTCGGGCTGCTCCTGTTGCAGCATCATCCATTGCATGCGCACGTAGTCCTTGGCGTGGCCCCAGTCGCGCAGCGAATCCATGTTGCCCATGTAGAGACAGTTCTCCAGTCCCTGGCCGATGTTGGCCAGGCCGCGCGTGACCTTGCGGGTGACGAAGGTTTCGCCGCGGCGGGGCGATTCGTGGTTGAACAGGATGCCGTTGCAGGCGTACATGCCGTAGGCCTCGCGGTAGTTCACCACGATCCAGTACGCGTAGAGCTTGGCCACGGCGTAGGGGCTGCGCGGGTAGAACGGCGTGGTTTCCTTCTGCGGGATTTCCTGCACCAGGCCGTAGAGCTCGGAGGTGCTGGCCTGGTAGAAGCGGGTCTTTTTCTCCAGCCCGAGGATGCGGATGGCTTCGAGCAGCCGCAGCGTGCCCATGCCGTCCACGTCGGCGGTGTATTCGGGACTTTCGAAGCTCACCGCCACATGGCTTTGCGCGCCGAGGTTGTAGATCTCGTCGGGCTGGGTTTCCTGCACGATGCGGATCAGGTTGCTGGTGTCGCTCAGGTCGCCGTAGTGCAGGTGGAAGCGCGCGTCGTCGATGTGCGGGTCCTGGTAGATGTGGTCCACGCGCTGGGTGTTGAACTGGCTGCTGCGCCGCTTGATGCCGTGCACGATGTAGCCCTTTTCGAGCAGCAGTTCGGCGAGGTAGGAGCCGTCCTGGCCGGTGACGCCGGTGATGAGGGCGACTTTGGGCTGGACGTTGGGGGCGGGCGGGTTCTTGGTCATGGTGCTGGGTTCCGTCATTGGGCGGTTTGCTGCAGGAAGTCCTGGTATGTCAGGGCCAGTCCGGAGGGCAGATCGACTTTGGCTTGCCAGCCCAGGCTGTGCAGGCGGCTGCTGTCCATGAGCTTGCGGGGCGTGCCGTCGGGTTTGGTGGCGTCAAAGCTGATGTCGCCGGCGAAGCCTGTGATGAGCGCGACGTTGTGGGCAAGCTCGGCGATGGTCATGTCCGACCCGTAGCCCACGTTGATGTGGCTGAGCATGGGCTGCGTGTGTTGCTCGTAGCTGGCCTTGGGCAGGTTCATCACGTGCACGCAGGCGGCGGCCATGTCGTCGACAAACAGGAACTCACGCATGGGCGTGCCGCTGCCCCAGATGGCGACCTCGGGCGCGCCAGACACCTTGGCTGTGTGGAACCGGCGGATCAACGCGGGGATGACGTGGCTGTTTTCAGGGTGGTAGTTGTCGCCCGGGCCATAGAGGTTGGTGGGCATGACGCTGCGGTAGTCCACGCCGTGGCTGGCGCCGAACTGGCGGTTGTAGCTTTCGCAGAGCTTGATGCCCGCGATCTTGGCCACGGCATAGGGCTCGTTGGTGGCTTCGAGCAGCCCGGTGAGCAGGGCTTGCTCGCTCATGGGCTGCGGAGCGAGCCTGGGGTAGATGCAGCTGGAGCCGAGGAACAACAGCTTCTGCACACCGTTGCAGAAGGCGGCTTCGATCACGTTGGCCGCGATCATGAGGTTCTGGTAGATGAAGTCGGCGGGGAATGTGTTGTTGGCGTGGATGCCGCCCACCTTGGCCGCGGCGAGGTACACCTGTTGCGGCCTGGTCCGGGCGAAGAACGCGCGAACGGCGGCCTGGTCGGTCAGGTTGAGTTCGCCGTGGGTGCGGGTGACGATGTGGCTGGCGGGGTGGCCGGCGGCGAGCAGCTGGCGCACGATGGCCGAGCCGACCATGCCGCGGTGGCCTGCGACGTAGATGGTTTCAGGGGCGTTCATGGGGAGGGCATGGTGTTGTGCAATATCCGGACACGGTGGATGGTTCCGTTCGCCATGTCTGTGCGGTAGACGGGGAGCACGGAGAGAGGGGTCGGGTTGGCATCAGCAGGCTCCTTCTTGTCTGAGCACGACGCGCACGGTGCGCAGCATGATCACGAGGTCGTACCAGAGCGACCAGTTGCGCACGTACCAGAGGTCCATGTTGATGCGGTGCTGGAAGGTGCTGGTGCTGCGACCGCTGATCTGCCACAGGCCGGTGATGCCGGGGCGGGCCTTGCCGTACGCGGCGATGCTGTTGCCGTACTCGCCCAGCTCGCGGGCGAGCAGCGGACGCGGACCCACCAGGCTCATGTCGCCGCGCAAGACGTTGATGAGCTGGGGCAGTTCGTCGATGCTGGTGCGCCGGATGAGGTTGCCGATCTTCGTGATGCGGGGGTCGTTGGCGAGCTTGAAGTTGCTGGCCAGGTATTGCACGTAGAGCTTTTCGTTCTCGGTTTTCCAGCGCTCCAGAGCGCCATCGGCGTCCATCACCATGCTGCGGAATTTGATGAAGTCGAACAGCTGACCATCCACACCCACGCGCTTTTGCACGAAGAACACGGGGCCGGCGTCATCACGCCTGATGCGCCACGCGACCCAGGCAAACAGCGGCGCCAGCAACACCAGCAGGGCGGCGGCGCCCACGATGTCGAGCGCGCGTTTGAGCACTTGCGGGCCGCGACGGTTGAGGTTGTTGCGGGCGCGCAGCAGCAACACGTCATGGCTGAAGAAGTGCGAGACCTCCATGCCGTAGATGGGCAGGCCGCCGAGCGCGGGCACCATGACAAGGTCGTCGCGGGTGAGCATGAGCTCTTGCGCGAGTTCGCGCAGCCAGTTGTTGTCCCGAATGCCGAGCACGCCCACCAGTTGGTAGGGCCCGGGCTGGGCCAGGAACTCGCGCACGCCAGGGGTGAGCGCGGTGGGCGCGGCCACCTGCCCACCCCCGAGCTCGACCAGTCGCGCGCCGGGGTCGGGGCAGACAACGGCCACGGGCTTGTAGCCCAGCAGCGGTTCGCTGGCCAGGGCAGCCGCGGCTTTTTCAACGTCGTCGGGATGGCCGATGAGCACGTAGGGCTGGGTGAGCAGGCCGGTGCGCAGCAAGCAGGTGCGGATGGCCAGGCGGGCCAGCGGCAGGCAGACCAGCACGAGGCCCCAGGTGGCGCCGGTCCACAAGCGAGAGAGCGGCCACTTGGCGAGGTAAATGACCATGGCGTCGAGCAGCGCCGCGAGCACGATGACCTGGATCAATTGGCGGGTTTCGTCCCACCAGGGTTTGCGGCGGTGGGCGGAGTAGTGGCCTTGCACGGTCCACATCCAGCTCACCATGGTCAGGGCAATGGCGGCGAACAGCGTGATGCGCAAGTGACCATTGGCGGCCCACCAGACGTTCATGGCCTGCGAAAGGCTCATTTCGTCGCGAAGCCACGCGGGCAGCCGCCCGGCGACGAAGCAGAGCCAGAGCACGCTCAGATCGGTGAACACCAGCCAGGCTTTTACCGTCTGCTGGTGTCGGGTGAGGTTGACCCACGGGGCGAGGCTGCGTGCAAGGTCGTGTTCGTTGTAGAGCGGGACGACGATGCCCGGCGCGCCTTCGGCGGGTGGGGGTCTTTCAGCTGGACGGGCGCGTGCGCGTGCCATGTCAATGCCCATTGCGAATGGGTTTGGTCACGGGGCTGGCCCCATGCGGGTGCATGGAATGCACTCGTATGAAGCGCTGGGACGTTTGGTGGTTGAGGCACGACATGAATGGACACCCTGAGTTCGTTGTGTGTGTGCGCTTCCGAACAGTCGCGCACTGGTTTTGCCATTCTTATGGCAGGTGCGAGAGCGACATGTAACGAGCTTTGAGTTAAGCCACGAGGATTGCGTTGGATCGAACCTTGCTTCGACGCGCTCGCTCAGGGTGATTTGGTGGCATGCGCCTCAATTGATGGATCTTGTGATCTCAGACACAGACCGCTTTTCAAGGAGGTTGAAACGATGCGAGTTGCCGAAGCGATCGAGCCGGATGCGAAGACCTTGTCCGAGTTGCACACGTTGTCCAAGGGCAGGCGGGTGGAGGCTCGCGTGCAGCAGCGCGCCCGCGTCATCTTGCTGGCGGCGCAAGGCTGGCAGAACAAGGACATCGCCGACGAGGTCAAGCTCGACCGGCGTCAGGTGGCGTTGTGGCGACGGCGCTTCATTGAAGGCGGTGTCCAGGCATTGCTGCAGGACGCCTCGCGTTCGGGGCGCGCACCGAGCGTGACCTCCGTGGTGGAGTCGCACATCCTGAGCACGACGCTGTACGAGCAACCGGTTGCGGCCGCGCGCTGGAGCACACGCACGTTGGCCTCGCATCTGGGCCTGAGCGCCACGACCATCCGCCGGGTGTGGCGGCGCAACGGCATCAAGCCGCACTTGTTCGGCACTTCCCAGGTGCCACGGGACACGCCCCCTCGTTTCGAGGATGCGCTGGTCGACATCGTGGGGCTGTACATGAACCCGCGCGAGCGTGCGCTGGTGCTCAGCAGTGCCGACAGGAGCCAGATTCAGAATCTCAACGGCACCCATTCCCAACGTGCCGGCACCATGAACCCCGGCCACTGGCGCAATGGCACGGCAACGCTGTTCGCCGCGCTCAGGAAGCTGGAAGATGCCGTGATCTCGATGTGCCAGGATCGGCATCGCCACGAGGAGTGGCTCAGGTTCCTGCGCCTGCTCGATCGCAAGACGCCCAAGCATCTGCAGGTGCACCTGATCGTTGAAAACCAGGCCACGCACAAGCGCCCCAAGGTCCAGGCCTGGCTGGCCCAACACCCGCGCTTTGTCGTGCACTCAACCCCTGCCAACGGCACCTGGCTGAACATGGTCAAGCGCTTCTTTTGCGACATCGCCGAGCACGGGATCCGGCAGGATAGTTTCACCAGCGTGGCCGAGCTTCAGCAAGCCATCGCGCAGCACATCGAACACCTCGACAGGAGTCCCAAACCGTTCAACTGGACTGCCGACGATTCGGACGTCGCTCCAGTCGCTCGCGCCAAGGCCGCGCTGGCGCGCTGGGCAATAAGTGCAGAACAAGCTGGCGCACCCCACCCCTAGGCCCGTGTAACGGGTGCATGGGCGCGACTGTGGTTCTTACATCCCGAAACCCGATTTCGTGGATGAGCCGCCACGGCGCAAGGGCTCAGATGGACGAGATATCGGTCTGCACCGGCCAGTTGAGGGCGTTGGCGCTGCTGTCAATGGTGCCAAAGCGGTGCTGCAGCAGCACGGTGTAGCGTCCCGGGCGGGTGCCACAGAGGCTGTAGCCGTCTGCCGTCGGGCTGAGCTGGATGCCGTTTTGTGGGGCGGTTTGCAGCTCCCATGTGCCGAGTTGGGGCGCGGCGCGCCGCAGCGAGACGCAGAACCCTCCCCTCATGTTGGACAGCACCACGAGGCGTTGCTGGGCGCTCACCTTGCCATCGGCGAAGGTATCGAGTTGCCGGGGGTGGCTGTTTTCCAGCACCCGCATGATGGGCGGAATGATGATGCGGAAGTCCAGCGATGCGCCTGCATTCCTCTGGATCGCCATCGCGCTCTCGCCCATGCCGGGCGCTGGAGCCAACAGCAGCGCGCTGGAGGTCAGGCAGGCAAGAAGGGGGCGCAATGAGCGGGACATGTCCCACTATCGGCCTGCCAGCCCCGAACTTGAATCCCCATTTCATGTAGGCCGCCGGGGCCGCGAGCCCGAAAACGCGCGCCCTGTCACTCGCTGCGCTGAACCGGAATGGTCAGCGAGACGCTCTCGCGCAGGCGAACGTCCACCTTCACCTGGCCCTGATCGACCACGTTCCAGGGCAGGGGCAGCGTGTCGGGGCGCACGGTGACCGTGCGCGGCCCGCTGGCCACGAACGGGAATTCGAAACGGCCCTGGCTGTCCGTGCGCACGGCATAGCGGTTGTCCAGGAACACGGTGACGTTGGGCACGCCGATTTCACTGGCCTCCTGGGTGCCGCTGCGGTTGGCATCGAAGTACACCGTGCCCTCGATGCGACCACCCCCATCGGCGACCTTGCCGCCCAGTGGCACGTTGCGGCTGCCTGCCTCGAGTTCGTAGCGCAGCACGGCGTAGAACGAGCGGTCCGATTCGGGGACCACCAATGGCAGCGGCGCCAACGGGTCGAGCGAGGGACTGAATCGGCTGCGCCCGGTGGAGCGGTTGAAGTTGCCCTCCAGGCTCCAGCGTGTGTCGATGCGCCAGTTTGCCCCCAGGTTCAGGCTGTGGCGCTCCTGGCCGGCGTTGTTGCGCTCGGTGTTGAAGTTGCCGCGCAGGCTGGCCTTGCTGCTCAGCGGGGCGGACACGCTGAGCGCGGCGCTCCAGGCCGTTTCTTCCGGCTGGCTGGCCGTGGCGGCATAGGTGCCGGTGCCCAGGCTGGTGGACAGGGCCCAGCCTTGCGGCGCGAGCCAGTCCTGGTCCCAGGTCAGCCAGCGCGAGTCGGCCTGGTTGTCGCCTGCGGTGAACTCCAGGCGCAGGCCGCTGGTGCCCCACCCGTTCTGAAAGCGCCAGTCGCCGTAGGTGCTCCAGGCGTTGCCGTTGAAGCGCCGCACGGTGCTGCCGGCGCCCAGTGTGTGGTCTCGGTTGAGACGCCAGCGCGCCGAGCCGGTGGCGTAGTAGCCGCTGCCGCTGCGCCCGCTGGCCGAGTCGAGCCAGTCGACCGAACCTTCGGCCGACCACTGGCGTGTGCGCCAGCTCGAGCGCACGTAGGCACCCATGATGTCGCTGGCCAGTGGCAACTGCGCCCAGGTGAGTTCGGGGTCGAGCCGGTAGGCGCCCACGCCGTGTCGGCGCGGGCCATCGTCCCACTCACCGTCGATCCAGAAGCCGCTGCGCGTGCCGGCCACGTTGCTGGCCTGTGTGCTCACCACCTGGCCCTGGATGCGGTGCTCCCCGCTTTCGTGCCGCAGCGCCAGCAAGGTGGAGTTGGCGTCGATGATGTCACCCGCTTGCAGCGGCACATCCAGGTTGGAAACGCCGCGCGCGTCCTCGTGTTGCAGCGCCACTGTCCAGCCCTGGTTCGAAAGCGGCTGGGCGTCATCCGCGTTGATGCGCCACTGCCCACCGAACGAGGTGCGTCGGCCCGGCAGACGCCGCAAGCCGCTGGCGGGCAGGAAGTCAAGCCGGCCGGGCTCGCCGGTGGCGGCGTGCAGTTGCACGCCATGGCCGGGCTTTTCCCATTCGGTGCTGACGCCCTGCAGGATGGCCGAGGGAACGAACACGCGCGAGGGCAGCCGCGTGATGCCGGGCGCGGGTGGGTTGATCACGCCGAGTTCGTTGCCGACCAGCCAGCCGCCGGCCAGCGGCATCGCGCGCTGGCGCAGCGTGAGCGTGCCACTGCGGTCACTTGGTGCGTAGGTGCCGTCGATCGAGAGCGTGCCGTGGTTGGGTGTTTCCAGCAGGCCGTAGATGCCATAGCCGATGCGGGTCTTGCGCGCCTGGTCGAACGGCTGGGTTCCCAGGCGGGTTTCCAGGCGCAGGAAGCGCGGCCAGCCTTCGCGGTCGTAAGGGTAGGCCTCGGCATCGTCCGTCGGCTCGGGCGGAAGGTTGTCGATCACCCGGTCCACATAGGCGGGCGCGGGTGCGGCGGCCGGGGTGGCGGGCGTGGTCTGCGCCCAGGCGGTCAGCAGTGGGGCGGAGACACCCAGGATGGCCAGCAGACAGCGGGTGGGGCGCGGCACCGGCCCCGTCATGGAGCGAAGCTCGCGTCCAACGGCAGGCGGTTCTTGCCCCATTCGAGGTTGCCCTTGATCACCAGCGGGAAGCGGATGTCAGGGGCGGGCTTGCCATCGTCGACCACCGGGCCGATCGCGATGCCGCGCGTCTCGCCGGGCAGGATGGGCAGGTCGGCGGGCGACATCTCGAAGCGCGCGCCGCTGGCGTCGGTGCCGTTGACGAAACCTTCCAGGCGTCCATGTGCGTTGCCGCGGTTGCGCACGTCGACCATGGCGGTGGGTTTGCCGTTGAGGGTGGCCACGCGCGTCCCGGCGATCTCCAGCTGGGGCGCCGCATCGCCGATGGCGGCGTAAACGATCACGCCGATGCGGCCCCCCACGGGAAAGTTGAAGGCGCCTTGCACGCGCGCAGGGTCCAGGCCCTCCACCATCAGCGCGAAACGGCATTCGCGCGGCGGTGTGCCCGGTGGCGGCGCGATTTCGAAACGGTAGCGGTAGCGCGCGCCGGGTTCGATCGTCAGCTCGCGCCGCTCGATCGCCACCCAGGGCCGGCAGCTGTCGGCGGTCAGTTCTTCGCTGAAGGTGACCGAGTTGTCGGGCATCAGCACCCAGTCATTGGTGCTGATGCGGTAGTTGCCCTTCTGCTGGCCCACGTGCTGGATTTCCAGAACCTGACGCAGATTGGCGCCAGGCGCCACGCTCACTTCAAAGCGCGGCGGGGTGATGTAGGCGGCGAAGCCCTGGGCCTGCACCAGTGGCGGGGCGCCGAGAGCGGCCACGGCGCACAGCGCTCGCAAACAGGCGGTTTTCAGGGAGCGGCGAAAGAAGGGCGGAAAAGCGGTCATGTCGGAAAGCTCAGTCGACGTCCAGCTCGAAGTGGAAATTCAGACGGCGGCTGCTGCTCTGCCAGTCGGGGCCGGAGCGCAGGCGCACCTGCAACTGGTCTTCCAGCGCGGCGCCGGGCAACTGCCCCGCGTACACCAGGGTGCGCTCGCCCGACACCAGCCGGCCGGGTTGCAGGCGGCCTTGCGTGGTCCAGACGGCCTCGATGTTGGACGCCTGGTCTCGCGGCAGCACCATGTAGACGCGGCCGTTGCGCCCGGACCAGTCGCGGGTATTGATGCGCACGTTCACCCGCAGCCAGGCTTCCATCCCTCCGGCATCGCTCTGACCTGGCGGCACGGGACGCCACTGCATCTGCACGTTGGGCGGCACCGTGTGGCTCAGTGAGTCGTCCAGGCGGTGCGGGTTGGCCCAGGCGGACGCGGCCATCAGCCCGCAGACCGCCGCAGTGGCTAGGCGTCTGCGCATGCTCATGGGCTGCTGAGGGTGTAGGTCACCCGCCCGTTGTAGGTGCCAGCGGCCACGACCGCGCTGTTGGCGTAGCTGTAGGTGTGGCAGTTTTCGATGTAGCGGTTGGCCGGCACGGTGGCGAGTGTCTGGGTGCCACCGTTGAAGGTGCCGGCCGGGATCACGTTGGGCACGCCGCTGCCCGGTGCGGACACGGTCCAGCTGATCTGCGAGAACGGGATGGTGTCGCCGGCGGCGTTGACCAGGTTGGCCGGTGACGTGACGCTGAGGGTGGCGCTGGCCGGCCCGTTGCCCCCGTTGCTGCGGCGGTAGGACGCACCGATCATCACCTGGCTGGTGGGCGTGGGACAGGTGTTGTAGCCGTCACCCTGCAGGCTGAGATTCTGGGTGCTGTTGCTGGTCATTGCCTGGGCGGCGCCATTGCCCACGAGGTTGAACGGCACCGCGACCTGCACCAGGTTGACGGTGCCGTTGTTGCCCTCGAACGTGCCATTGCCCACGTGCAGGTATACGCGGCGGGAGGCGGCATTGACCGTGAGCGACCAGGCATGGGCGCTGGCCATTTCCGCGCAGCACAGCAGCACCACGCACGCGCTGGCTAAGCTTTTCAAGGTGCTGGGGCGAGCGGCGCGCTTCATGGGGTCATTGTCACCAACGGAATCCGGTTGAGCTCCCTGGCTTTCCCTGTCTGCGGTGCAGGGTTTGGGCCTGAAATGGCCACGGAGGGTTGCTGTGCGCAAACCCTCCGTGTGGGAAATGGTGGCGATGAAGCCGCCATTTCAGCGGTGCTGTTGCGCAGAGGCTCAGGGCATGGAGGCGGTGTAGGTCACGCGGCCGTTGGTCGTGCCGTAGGTGCCGGGTGCCACCACGGCGGTGTTCCGGTAGGCGTAGGTCCAGACGGCGGTGCGGTCGGTGACCTTGCCTGTGTTGAGCGTGACGTTGCTGCCGGCGCCGGTGCCGGTCAGGGGAATGGTCGGGGTCGGCAGCGTGACCTGGTCGCTTGAGACGGTGATTTCCGACCAGGGGATGGTGTCCGCCGTGGCGTTGGTCAGGGCACCGGTGGTGGCGGCCGTCAGGGCGATCTGGCCATTGTTGCCACGCACACGCACGTTCACGTTCTGGCCGGCCGATGCAATGCCCGAGCCCACAGCGGCGGGCGTGGGGGTGTAGTCGAAGGTCAGGGTGTCGATGGTGGGATCGGTGGTGGTGCCGGCTTCTCCGGTGCCCACGGCCAGGAACAGCACGCGCGGAATGATCACCTGGACGTCCAGACGGGCGGTGGCGGAACCGGTGCCGACCACGAGTTGCGATTCGGCCGAAGCCAGCAGGGGGGCGGCGAGGGCCAGGGCCAGGGCGGACTTGAGCAGCAGGGCTTTTTTCACGACGTTTCCTTCAGATGGAAGTGAGAAGTGTGGGCTGAGCACTTTCAGGTACCTGCTCCACGGGGGTTGGTGGCCCAATGTTACGAAACGACACGTTTGATGGCAAGATGAAAATGGGAAAAAACTCACATATCTCAACAACTTACGGCGACTTTGTTACCCAGCGGTCTAAATATTTGGACGAATGGCTGCAAAAATGTTCAAGTTCCGGGCTTCTTTGCCGTGCTCGTACTTTTAGCCAACAGGTGCGACAACGGAAGTGCACTGCCCGACTTCACTTCCCCGAGCGAAAAGCTGGTGTGCAGGTCCTTCACGTTGGGCAGGTTGATCAGCACCTCGCGGGCGAACTGGCTGAAGTGGTTGAGGTCGCGGCTGACCACCTGCAGCTCGAACGTGCCCGAGCCGCTGATGTAGTGGCAGGAGACCACCTCCGGCAGGTTGCGGATGGCGTTCTCCAGGCTGCGCGTGACGTCGCCGCTGTTGCGGTCCGCGTCCAGGCGCACGAAGGCCAACACGCCCAGACCGATCTTTTCGCGGTCGATTTCGGCGCGGTAGCCCCGGATGAACCCGGCCTCTTCCAGGGCGCGCACACGCCGCCAGCAAGGCGCTGCCGACAAGCCCACGCGCTGGGCGAGCTCGGCATTGGTGAGGCGGCCATCGCTTTGCAGTTCTTGCAGGATGGTGATGTCGAATTTGTCGAGTGTTTCCATAGATGCCTCATATGAGAAAGAATGTTGCTCAATCATCGATAAAACGGGCATGAAACGCAAACACCTGTCGCTCGACGGGGCATACACTGTGCGCCACACTGGAGCGGTGCGCCCATCCGGCGTGCCGCTTGCCCACGAACCGCCCATGAGGCGACCCGCCCACACGGAGACAAAAAACGATGAACGCCCCCTTGCCCGAACACATCCGCCGCGCCCTGGAAACCGTGACGCTGGACGACAAATACGCGCTCGATCAGGGGCGCGCCTTCATGAGTGGCGTGCAGGCGTTGGTGAAGTTGCCCATGCTGCAGCGCCAGCGCGATGCCCTGGTGGGCAAGAACACCGCGGGTTTCATCAGCGGTTACCGCGGCTCGCCACTGGGGGGCTACGACCAGGCCCTGCAGAAGGCCGCGCCCTACCTCAAGGCGCAGAACATCGTGTTCCAGCCCGGGGTGAACGAGGAGCTGGCCGCTACCGCGCTCTGGGGCACGCAACAGCTGGGCTTCGCGCCACCCGGCACCAACAAGTTCGACGGTGTGTTCGGCATCTGGTACGGCAAGGGCCCGGGCGTGGACCGCTGTTCGGACGTGTTCAAACACGCCAACATGGCCGGCACCACGCCCTGGGGCGGCGTGATCGCGGTGGCCGGCGACGACCACGTGGCCAAGAGTTCGACCGCCGCGCACCAGAGCGACCACATCTTCAAGGCCTGCGGTCTGCCGGTGTTCTTTCCGACCTCGGTGCAGGACATTCTTGACCTGGGCCTGCACGCCATCGCCATGAGCCGCTTCAGCGGCGTGTGGGCCGGCATGAAGACGATCCAGGAGATCGTGGAATCGAGCGCCACCGCCACCATCGACCCGGACCGCGTGAACATCGTGGTGCCCGAGTTCGTCATGCCGCCCGGCGGCGTGCACATCCGCTGGCCCGACCACGCGCTGGACCAGGAAGCCCGCCTGTTCGACTTCAAGTGGTATGCCGCGCTGGCCTACATCCGTGCCAACAAGCTCAACCACAACGTGATCGCCGGCCCGAACGACCGCTTCGGCCTGATCGCCAGCGGCAAGGCTTACAACGACACGCGCCAGGCCCTGCTGGACCTGGGCCTGGACGACGAGACCTGCCGCCGCATCGGCCTGCGCCTGCACAAGGTGGCGGTGGTCTGGCCGCTGGAGGCGCAGACCACGCGCGAATTCGCCACCGGGCTGCGCGAGATCCTGGTGGTGGAAGAGAAGCGCCAGGTCATCGAATACCAGTTGAAGGAAGAGCTCTACAACTGGCGCCCCGACGTGCGGCCCAACGTGCTGGGCAAATTTGAAGAAGTCGAGGGTGACTTCAGTGGCGGCGAGTGGTCCATGCCCAACCCCAGCGAGCGCACCCTGCTGCGCGCCAATGCCGACCTGTCGCCCGCCATCATCGCGCGCGCCATTGCCAAGCGCCTGAAGAAGATGGGCGAGGTGCCCGAGGACGTGATGGCGCGCATCGACGCGCAGCTCGCGATCCTGACCGCGCAGGAGCAGTCGATGCAGACCTTGCTCACGCAGGGCGTGGCCGGTGCCGAGCGCCAGCCCTGGTTCTGCTCGGGCTGCCCGCACAACACCAGCACCAAGGTGCCGGAAGGCTCGCGCGCCATGGCCGGCATCGGTTGCCACTTCATGAGCATCTGGATGGACCGCGCCACCGTGGGCTTCACCCAGATGGGGGGTGAGGGCGTGCCGTGGGTGGGCCAGCAACCGTTCAGCCACGACCAGCACATGTTCGCCAACCTGGGCGATGGCACCTATTTCCACAGCGGCCTGCTGGCGGTGCGCCAGAGCATCGCGGCCGGCGTGAACATCACCTACAAGATTCTCTACAACGACGCGGTGGCCATGACCGGTGGCCAGCAGGTGGGTGAGCGCCCCGAGGGCCACAGCGTGGTGCAGATCGCGCAGAGCATGCGCGCCGAGGGTGCGGTCAAGATCACCATCGTGACCGACGAGCCCGAGAAGTACGAGAGCGTGAAGGGCCTGCCCGAGGGCATTGCGATCCAGCACCGCGACCTGCTCGATGCCGTGCAGAAGGAATTCCGCGAGATCAAGGGCACCACGGTCATCATCTACGACCAGACCTGCGCGACCGAGAAGCGCCGCCGCCGCAAGCGCGGCACCCTGGTGGATCCGGCCAAACGCGTGGTCATCAACGAGCTGGTGTGCGAGGGCTGCGGCGACTGCGGCGTGCAGTCCAACTGCCTGTCGGTCGAGCCGCTGGAGACCGAGTTCGGCCGTAAGCGCACCATCAACCAGAGCAGTTGCAACAAGGACTACTCGTGCGTGAAGGGCTTCTGCCCGAGCTTCATCACGGTCGAGGGTGGCCAGTTGCGCAAGAAGGACAAGAAGGGCTCGGCGCCCGAATGGACCGGCGGCGCCGTGCCAGCACCGGTGTTGCCGGTGCTGGGCGCGGAAGCCTGGGGCGTGATCGTGGCCGGCGTCGGCGGCACCGGCGTCATCACCATTGGCCAGTTGCTGGGCGTGGCCGCGCACCTGGAGGGCAAGGGCATCGTCACGCAGGACGCGGCGGGGCTGGCGCAAAAGGGTGGCGCCACCTGGAGCCACGTGCTGATCGGCGCGCAACAGGACGACATCCGCACCACGCGCGTCTCGGCCGCCTCGGCCGACCTGATCATCGGTTGCGACCCGATCGTGAGCGCCAACAAGGAAACCTGGCAGCGCCTGCGCGCCGGCCGCACCCACGTGGCCTTGAACGTGAGCGCCACGCCCACCGCGGCTTTCGTGAAGAACCCCGACTGGCAGAACCCGGCGCAGGCCTGTGTGGACGCACTGGTGGGCAACCTGGGTGTGGACGCCGTCGGGACGTTCGACGCCGAAACCGCCGCCACGCGCCTGATGGGCGACAGCCTGTACACCAACCCCATGATGCTGGGCTACGCGTGGCAAAAGGGCTGGCTGCCGCTGGGCCTGGACGCACTGATGCGCGCCATGGAGCTCAACGCGGTGCAGGTGGAGAAGAACAAGGCGGCGTTCGAATGGGGCCGCCGTGCCGCGCACAACCCGCAGGCCGTGGCCGCGCTGTGGCAGAAGGCCGGCTCCGGTGAACAGGTGATCCAGTTCAAGAGGCGCGATTCGCTCGACGACCTGATTGCACGTCGGGTCGAATTCCTCACCGGCTACCAGAACGCGGCGTATGCCGCCGACTACCAACGCTTTGTCACCCGCGTGCGCGCGGCCGAGGCACCATTGGGCAAAACCACCTTGAGCGAGGCCGTGGTGCGCAATCTCTTCAAGCTCATGGCCTACAAGGACGAGTACGAGGTGGCCCGCCTGCACAGCGACCCGGCCTTCCACGCGCGCCTGGCCAGCCAGTTCGAGGGTGATTTCAAGCTCCATGTGCACCTGGCGCCACCGTTGATCGCGAAGAAGAACGAGCGTGGCGAACTGGTCAAGCGGCCGTTTGGCCCTTACATGTTCACCGCGTTCAAATGGCTGGCCCGCTTCAAGGGCCTGCGCGGCACCGCGCTGGACATCTTCGGCCGCACCGAGGAACGTCGCACCGAGCGCGCGCTGATCGGCGAATACCGCGCCGACATCGAGACGGTGCTGTCCGGGCTCAACAGCACCAACCTGGACCTGGCGGCGGAGATCGCGCGCATTCCGGAGCACATCAAGGGCTTCGGACATGTGAAGGAGCGCAACCTGGCCGCGGCCCGTTCGCGCCGCGATGGTCTGCTGGCTCAATGGCGTCAGCCAGCGGGCGAGGCCAGTCTGGCCAAGGCCGCCTGAGCGCTCGCCCAGCCGATCGCTCTTCAACACCCCCCGGCATACAATCGCCGGTTGTGTTCCAGCGCCCGGGCGCCGCTTGCTGCGGCGCGCGGGCGCTCGGCCTTTTCTTGATCCCGAACCTGTTGGAGACCGCCCGTGTTCATTTCCTCCGCTTACGCCCAAGCCGCCGCCGGTGGCGACACCCAATCCACCATCCTGGGCATGCTGCCGCTGGTGTTGATGTTCGTGGTGCTGTATTTCGTGATGATCCGTCCCCAGATGAAGCGCCAGAAAGAGCACAAGGCCATGGTTGCAGCCCTGGCCAAAGGCGACGAAGTCGTGACCGCTGGTGGCTTTCTCGGCAAGGTCTCCAAGATCGGTGAGATCTATGTCGGTGTGGAACTTGCCGACGGCATGGAAGTCCAGATGCAGCGCACTGCAGTGGTTCAGGTGCTGCCCAAGGGCACGCTGAAGAACGTCTGAGTTCCTGCGACGGGGCGGCCTCTCGCCCCGTTTCTGCTTCGGCCCTCCACTCCCGACCTCGCTGACACACCTGCGGCCTCCAGGGCCGGCACACCATGAACCGTTACCCGCTGTGGAAGTACGCGATCATCCTGATCGCTCTGCTGATCAGTGCGATCTATGCGCTGCCCAATCTGTTCGGCGAATCGCCCGCCGTCCAGGTGTCGGCAGCGCGTTCCACGGTGCGGATCGACAGCGGCACCGTCACCCGGGTGGAGCAGGCGCTGGCGACGCAAGGTGTTGAAGCTGCACTGATCCAGCTCGACGCCAACTCGGTCAAGGCCCGCTTCAACAGCACCGACGACCAGCTCAAGGCGCGCGACGCGCTGGAAAAGGCGTTCAACCCCGACCCGGCCGACGCCGGGCACGTGGTCGCGCTCAACCTGTTGCCGCGCACGCCGGCCTGGCTGGCGTCGCTGGGCGCCTCGCCCATGTACCTGGGTCTGGACTTGCGCGGTGGCGTGCACTTCATGTTGCAGGTCGACATGGGCGCAGCCTTGGAGCGCCGCGCCGACGTGCTGGTGGCCGACCTGCGCACCCTGCTGCGTGAAAAGGGCGTGCGCCATGGCGGCATCAGCCGCAACGGCCAGACCCTGGAGTTGCGCGCAGGGGATGCCCAGACCCTGGGTGCCGCCAGCGACCTGATCCAGACCCAGTTTCCCGACCTGGTGCTCACCGACACCGCCGACTTCCGCCTGATCGCCACGCTGCGACCCGAAGCCGCGCGCCTTGTGCAGGAGCAGGCGCTCAAGCAGAACATCACCACCCTGCACAACCGCATCAACGAACTCGGCGTGGCCGAGCCGGTGATCCAGCAGCAGGGTGCCGACCGCATCGTTGTGCAACTGCCCGGCGTGCAGGACACCGCCAAGGCCAAGGACATCCTGGGCCGCACCGCCACACTGGAAGTGCGCATGGTGGACGAGTCCACCGATGGCCAGGCGGCCGAGCGCGGCACCGGTGCGGTGCCCTTCGGCTCCGAGCGCTACCCCGAACGCGGAGGCCGAAGCGTTGTCGTCAAGCGCGAAGTGCTGCTGACCGGTGAAAACCTCACCGACGCCCAGGCCGGCTTCGACAGCCAGACCCAGGAAGCCGCCGTGCACCTGACACTGGACGCCAAAGGCGCGCGCATTTTCCGCGATGTCACCCGCGAGAACGTGGGCAAGCGCATGGCCATCATCCTGTTTGAAAAAGGCCGTGGCGAAGTGGTCACCGCGCCGGTGATCCGCGGTGAAATCGGTGGCGGCCGCGTGCAGATCTCGGGCGCCATGACCACGGTCGAGGCCAACGACACCGCCCTGCTGCTGCGCGCGGGCTCGCTGGCCGCGCCCATGGAAATCGTCGAAGAGCGCACCATCGGTCCGAGCCTGGGCGCGGAGAACATCGCCAAGGGCTTCAACAGCGTGATGTGGGGCTTCGCGGTCATCGTGCTCTTCATGTGCATCTACTACGCACTCTTCGGCATGTTCTCCAGCATTGCGCTCGGCTTCAACCTGTTGTTGCTGGTGTCCTTGCTGTCCATGCTGCAAGCGACGCTGACCCTGCCCGGCATCGCCGCCATGGCGCTGGCGCTGGGCATGGCGATCGACTCCAACGTGCTGATCAACGAGCGTGTGCGCGAAGAACTGCGCCGGGGCGCTTCGCCGCAGGTGGCCATCAACACCGGCTATGACCACGCCTGGGGCACCATCCTCGATTCCAACGTGACCTCGCTGATCGCTGGCCTGGCGCTGCTGATCTTCGGTTCGGGCCCGGTGCGCGGCTTCGCCGTGGTGCACTGCCTGGGCATCGTGACCAGCATGTTTTCCTCGGTGTTCTTCTCGCGTGGCCTGGTCAACCTCTGGTACGGCCGGCAGAAGAAACTCAAGACCGTGTCGATCGGCACCGTCTGGCGTCCGGAAAACCAGACCCCTGCCGTCAAGGCCGACTGAACGAGGAATCGCAGCATGGAATTCTTCCGCATCCGCAAAGACATCCCGTTCATGAGGCACGCGATCGTGCTGAACGCGATCTCGGCCATCACCTTTTTGTTCGCCGTCTTTTTCCTGACCACCCGCGGCCTGCACCTGTCGGTCGAGTTCACCGGCGGCACGGTGATGGAAGTCGCCTACGAGCAACCCGCCGACCTGGAGTCGGTCCGCAAGGTCATCGAATCGCTGGGTTACGCCGACGTGCCGGTGCAGAATTTCGGCACTTCGCGCGACGTGCTGTTGCGCCTGCCTGTGCAGGCCGGCCAGTCATCGGGTCAGCAAAGCGAAACGGTGCTGGCGGCGTTGAAGGCGCAGAACCCGACCGTGGCCCTGCGCCGCACCGAGTTCGTGGGACCGCAAGTGGGGCAGGAGCTGGTCGCCAATGGCCTCAAGGCATTGGGCCTGGTGATCGTGGGCATCATGATCTACCTCGCGTTCCGCTTTGAGTGGAAGTACGCGGTCTCGGCCATCATCGCCAACCTGCACGACGTGATCATCATCCTGGGCTTCTTTGCGTTTTTTCAGTGGGAGTTTTCGCTGGCGGTGCTGGCCGCCGTGCTGGCCGTGCTCGGCTACTCGGTCAACGAATCGGTGGTGGTCTTCGACCGCATCCGCGAGACCTTCCGCAAGCAGCGCAAGATGGCACCACAGCAAGTGATCGATCATGCGATCACGTCCACCATCAGCCGCACCATCATCACCCACGGCTCCACCCAGATCATGGTGCTGTCCATGCTGCTGTTCGGCGGCCCGACACTGTTCTATTTCGCGCTGGCCCTGACCATCGGCATCTGCTTCGGCATCTACTCGTCGGTGTTCGTCGGTGCAGCCATGGCGATGTGGCTGGGCATCAAGCGCGAGGACTTGATCAAGTCCACCGGCAAGAACGAAGGCGATCCGGACGACCCGAACGCAGGCGCTGTGGTTTAAGCGCGAACGTCGGTACAGGCATACCCTTGCAGAGCCGTTTCGCCTCGGGTGGCTAAATCCTTTCATGTCATACTGAAAGTATTGTGTCGTCACCCGATCAGCACGTCTCATCCCTGGCCAAACAGGCACGTGAACTCTTCGTGGTTCATGTGGGCCGTGCCCTTCCCGAAATGGTCAAGGCCTGCGACACGCGCCTGACCTCCATCCTTGACCAGCCGGGCCCGGCCCGCGAGACCCAGGCCCGGCGCGATGCCTGGACCGCCTTCCAGAAGAACCAGACCGCCTGGCTCAACCAGAGCCGCAAGGCTTTGCAGCGCACCTTGCTCCCGCGCGTGTCCAGCTCGGGCCAGCCCGTCAGCATGTCGGGCGCGCTCGAACTGGTGGCCGAGGGCGCCATCGACGACCAGATCATGGCGTCGCGTCTGGCCATGAAGGTGCTGGAAAAATCGTCCACCGAACTCAACGAACTGCGCTTGCGCATCCAGCATCTTGAGCAGCGCCAGGAGATGCCTCGCGGAGACGTGCTGTTGCCCGATGTGACCGCCCGCATCCTGGTGGATCAATGGCTTGACACACAGATGACCCGCGATGCCTGGCTCCTGGTGCAGGACGCACTGGCGCCGGTGATGACCGCCAAGCTGCACGACGCCTACAAGGCCGCCAACGAGTTTCTCGTGGCCAGTGGCGTGATGAAAGAGATCGACCTGCAGGCACTCGTCAGGCGCACCCCCGGCACCCGCACGGACGGCCCGCCCGCTGTGCCGCCGCAGTCCCGTCCTGTGGGTGCCCGCGTTCCTGCCTCTGGCGCAGACCAGGGATCGAGGAGTGGGGCCGGTTTCCGCCCTGCTCGCACCGGTCTGGATTCGAGTCAGGGTCGTGGTCCGAGCGCAGACCCGGGTGAAGTGGGGACCACCGGTGGCGCCGGGGCCCGCTCGGGTGCCACAGGCTCTTCAGGCATGGGCGTGCAGGACGAGACCCGCATGATGACCAGCGCCTCGCCACTGGCGCGCGCCCGCATGCGTGCCCAGGGCGTCGTGGGTCGGCTGCGGCGCATGCTGATCGACAAGGTGGGTGGCGACTTCGAAGCCACCCAGATCCTGCCCCCCTCACCCGGCCTGCAGCAGGCCATGCAGAGGGCGATGCCCGGTGACAGCGCAGGCGCGGGTTTTTACGTCTCGGGCAACAGCCGCCCAGGCGCTGTCTACATGGACGCCACCCATGTGGAGAGGGCGGCCACCAGCCTGCGTCAACGCACAGCCGAACTCAAGCAGGCCGCCGGCACCCCGACCGAGAAGGCCACCATCGAGGTGGTGGCGCTGATGTTCCAAAGCATCCTGGCCGAAGAACGCATTCCGCCCAGCGTGCGCGTGTGGTTCGCCCGTTTGCAGATCCCGGTGTTGCGCGTGGCGTTGGCCGAGCCTGAGTTTTTCAGCGCTCTGCAGCACCCGGCTCGCCGCCTGATTGACCGCATGGGGTCGTGCGTGATGGGTTTCGAGTCCAACGTGAGTTCGACCGCTCTGGAGGCCGAAATCAAGCGCGTGGTGCAGGTGATCGAGCAGTATCCGGAGACGGGCCGCCGCGTATTCCAGCTGGTGTTCGACGAGTTCCAGAAGTTCTTGTCGACCTACCTCAGCGAGCAGGGCAGCGCCAGCCGTTTCGTCAGCGTGGCGCAGCAGGTCGAGCAGAAGGAAACCCTGTCGGTGCAGTACACGATCGAGTTGCGCAAGCTGCTCGACGACGTACCGGTGCGTGACGAGGTGCGTGACTTTCTGTTCAAGGTGTGGGTGGACGTGCTCGCCGTGTCCAGCGTGAAGTACGGCTTGCGACATGAAGAAACCAGCGCGCTCAAGCAGGTGGCATCCGACCTGCTGTGGGCGGCCAGCGCCAAGCCCAACCGCGACGACCGCGCGCGCGTGATCCAGCAGCTGCCGGCGCTGCTGCAGCGCCTGCGCCAAGGCATGGGACTGCTGGGGTTCACCACCGGCATGCAGGATCAGCACATCAAGGCGGTGAGCGACACGCTGGCCGACGCCTTCATGTCCCGCACCGAAGCCATCTCGCAGGAGCAGCTGGACAATCTGTCCGATCGACTGGCCAACCTGGAAGACTACCTGCCGGCCGATGGTCTGGGCGACCTGGACCTGAACAACGAGAGCATCGAGATGATCACCGGCGTGGACGCCAGCAACATCGAGGTGATCAACCAGGGCGGCAGCCAGCCCAACGAGGCCATGCGTTCGTGGGCGATCGAGCTGCAGATCGGTTCGTGGTTTGGCCTGGACCACAACGGCAAGCTCAACAGCGTGCAGCTCGCCTGGCGCAGCCAGCGGGGCCAGCTCTATTTGTTCGTCACCAATGGTGGTCGTTGCTTCCTGATCCAGTCAATGCGTGTCGCCTCGTATCTGCAGGCGGGTTTGCTGGTGCCGAGCGAAGAAGAGGCGCTCACGGTGCGCGCCACGCGCGACGCGCTCTCCAAGCTCGACGCCAATCCCGAACGCCTGCTCAACTGAGGCAGTTCAACCCTTGCGGGCCTGCTCGTAAAGACCCTGCACCCGCGGCACGTTGGCTTCAAGCTCGCGGATGCGGTTGGGGCCGCTGGGGTGGGTGGAGAGAAAACTCAGGTTGGCGCCGCCGCCGCCCGATGTCATTTTCTGCCACAAGCTCACACTGGCCCGCGGCTGGTAGGCGGCGCGGGCCGCGAGCTCCAGACCCACCAGATCGGCTTCGGTCTCGTCTTCCCGGCTGAACCGGAGCGTGAGCAGCTGTGTGCCGAGGTTGGCCGCCACATCACCGAGCTGGCCCAGCCCGAACAATTGCGCGGCAATGGACAGACCGATGCTCGTTGCGCTGCTCTTGGCCACACGGGCACGTGCGTGTTCGCGCAATGCATGGGCCATTTCGTGGCCCATGATCATGGCGGTCTCGTCGTCGGTGAGCTGCAGCTTCTCCAGGATGCCGGTGTAGAAGGCGATCTTGCCGCCCGGCATGCAAAAAGCGTTCACCTGATCGCTGCGGATCAGGTTGACTTCCCACTTCCAGCCGGCGGCACGTTTGTTCCATTGCGAGGAATGCGGAATGATGCGGCGTGCGATGTTGCGCAGCCGCTGAACTTGTGGATGGCTGGACGGCAGCAGGAGTTTCTTGGCGTTGGCCTCGCTCATCATCTGCGCGTATTGCTGGTTCGCAGCGTTCTCGAGTTCTTCGGCCGGCACCAGGTTGCGCAGGGCCGATGCCTGCCCTACATCCACCTGGGCGGCCGCTGGAAGCACACCGCCCACAGCGGCTGCCGTGCCCGCGAGCAGGAAGCCGCGACGGGCCGACCAGACGTGATCGGGCCGCGGCAAGGGGGATGGGTCAGACTTGAAGTCGCAGATGAAACACATGCGTGAATAATAGTCAAAGCCAAGCGGGTGTGCCCACCCAGCGAACCCTACCCTCTCAACGGCCCGCCGATGTCCCCACCCACTTCCGTGACAACCCCGTCGGCCGCCGAGCCGACGCCGCAGCCCAGCCCGAGCTGGGGCGAAACCCTGCGTGTGTATCTGGAGCCGGCCAGCCTGCGCATGTTCGCGTTGGGGTTTTCCGCCGGGCTGCCGTTGCTGCTGGTGTTGGGCACCCTGAGCTTTCGCCTGCGCGAAGCGGGGCTGGACCGCACGACCATCGGCTACCTGAGCTGGGTGGGCCTGGCCTACGCATTCAAGTGGTGCTGGGCACCGCTGGTGGACCGCTTGCCGCTGCCGTTTCTCACGCGCTGGCTCGGGCGTCGGCGCAGCTGGTTGCTGCTGTCGCAATTCCTCATCATGGCCTCGCTGGTGGGCATGGCGTTGTCCGATCCGCGCACGGGGCTGACCACGGTGGTGTGGTGCGCGCTGGCCGTGGCATTCGCCTCAGCCACGCAAGACATTGCGCTGGATGCGTTTCGCATCGAGTCGGCCGACGTGCGCCACCAGGGCGCCCTGGCCGCGACCTACCAGACCGGTTACCGCCTGGCCATGATCTGGGCTGGTGCCGGTGTGCTTTGGATTGCCGCGCGTGCCGAGGTGGCCCCGGTGGCTGCCGTGGCGGGTGCCGCGCCCGGTGTGTTGTACCAGCAGGCGGCGTGGACCACGGCCTATCTGGTGATGGCCGCGAGCATGCTGGTGGGCGTGTTCACCGTGCTGTTCTCGCGCGAGCCGACATGCGTGGTGCTGCCACCGTCGAAGAACGCGGCCGAGTGGCTGCGCAGCGCGCTGGTCGAGCCATTCGCCGACTTCCTCAAGCGCTACGGCAGGCAAGCGGTGCTGATCCTCGCGCTCATCGGGGTCTACCGCATCAGCGACGTGGTCATGGGCATCATGGCCAATCCGTTTTATGTGGACATGGGCTACACCAAGGACGAGGTGGCGGCGGTCACCAAGGTGTTCGGCGTGATCATGACCTTGGTGGGCGCCTTCATCGGCGGTGCACTCTCGCTCAAGCTGGGCGTGATGCGCGTGCTCATGCTGGGTGCTGTGCTCTCGGCGGCCAGCAACCTGCTCTTCGCCTGGCTGGCCGGGCATGGCCACGACGTGACCGCACTGGTGTTCGTGATCTCCGCCGACAACCTGAGCGCGGGCGTCGCCTCGGCGGCATTCATCGCCTATCTGTCGGGCTTGACCAACGTGAGTTACTCCGCTACGCAGTACGCGCTGTTCAGTTCCATGATGCTGCTTGCACCCAAGTGGCTCGCGGGCTACTCGGGTGCGTTCGTTGACGCGTACGACTACGCCACTTTCTTCACCGCTACAGCCTTTCTCGGCGTGCCCGTGCTGTTGCTGGTCTGGCTGGCCACCCGTGTGGCACCGGTGGGCACCACGTCAGAGTGAACGCAGCGTTCACGTTTCTTTACGCCTTCCACAACCCGGGTTCACACCCGGCCCCCACCCTATGGGATTGCCGTCCCAAGCCACCACAAAAACGCCCATGACATCCCAGTTGCTGATGATTGAAGACGACGCCCGTCTGGCCAAGATGGTGATCGAGTACCTTGGCCAATCCGGCTTCGAGGTGACCCATGCCGCCGATGGCGAAGCGGGACTGGAGCAACTGCAGCTCATCCAGCCCGAACTGGTCATTCTCGACCTCATGATGCCGGGCATCGACGGACTGGAAGTCTGTCGGCGCATCCGCGCACTGCAAGGCGACGTGGCACGCGTGCCTGTGCTCATGCTTACCGCCAAGGGTGACCCGATGGACCGCATCATCGGCCTGGAACTCGGTGCCGACGACTACCTGCCCAAACCCTTCGAGCCGCGCGAGTTGCTGGCCCGCGTGCGCGCCGTGTTGCGCCGCCGCGGTGAAACGGGCAGCGCCAGCGTGTCGCGCAGCACGCCCGTGATGCGCTTCGGCTCGCTGGACATCGATCGCGACGCACGCACCGTGTTGGTGTCGGGTCAGGCGTGCGAGCTCACCTCGTACCAGTTCGACCTGCTCGTGGCCATGGCCGAACGAGCCGGGCGCGTGCTCACGCGCGACCAGATCATGGAAGCGGTGCGCGGGCGCGAGCTCGAAGCCTTCGACCGCTCGATCGACGTGCACATCGGCCGCATCCGCAATGCGATCGAAGTCGACAGCAAGGACCCCAAACGCATCCTCACGGTGCGCGGTGTGGGCTATGTCTTTGCGAAACAGCAGGAATGAAAGCATTCTTCGGCTCCAAGCTCTACCTGCGAATCTGGCTCGCGGTGGTGGCCGCCGTGACGGTGCTCACGCTGGTCGTGGGCTGGTTGTGGCAGCAGGCATTGGACGACGACCGCGCCGAGCGCGACGCGCGGGTGACCCGCACGATCGTGGTTCGCGATGCGACCCGCGAGATCATTGGTGAGGCTCCCGCACGAGCCGTGCGTATTCCGGGCGGCGGCTGGGAATTCGAAGTGAACATGAAAGACGGGCAGAAGCTGTTCGTGTTGTTGCCGCGTCCCAACCGTCCCGAAGGCTCGAACAACCCGGGCCGCCGCGCGCCCGCCTGGCTGCAGACACCCACCGGGTTTGCCTGGCTGCTGGGTTTCGTGGCACTGGCCGTGGCGGCCGGCGCCTACCCGATCGTTCGGCGTCTCACCAAACGACTGGAAATCCTGCAAAAGGGCGTGGAGCGTTGGGGCAATGGTGATCTGTCCACCCGTCTGCCGGTGCAAGGGCAGGACGAGGTGGCTTTTCTGGCCGAGCGCTTCAACGCGGCCGCCGAGCGCGTGCAGACGCTGGTGAAGTCGCACAAGTCGCTGCTGGCCAATGCATCGCACGAACTGCGGTCGCCGCTGGCGCGCATCCGCATGGGCCTGGAGCTGCTGGGGCACGACAGCGTGAGCGCGCAGCAGCGCCGTGAAATGGCCCGCAGCATCGACGAGCTGGATCAGCTGATCGACGAGATCTTGCTGGCCAGCCGACTTGATCTGCGCGACGCCAGCGACGTGTCGGCGCTGGGATCGACCGAAGAGGTGGATCTGGTGGGGCTGGCGGCCGAAGAGTGCGCCCGCACGGGCGCCGACCTGGACATTGCTCCTGGGGCCTCACCCGCGATCGTGCAAGGCCACGCCAAACTGCTCCGGCGTGTGCTGCGCAACTTGTTGGAGAACGCGCGCCGCTACGGGCACAGCACGGCCCCCTCGGCTGTGGATGAGACTGACCCCGATGTGCGTTTGAGGCTCTCGATCGATCAGGCGGGTGGTCAGCGCGCCGCGGTGCTGTGGGTTGAAGACCGAGGCCCGGGCGTGCCGCCCGAGCTGCGCACCCGCATCTTCGAGGCCTTCTACCGCTTGCCCGGCGCGAGCGAGCGCGAAGGCGGCGTGGGCCTGGGCCTGTCCCTGGTCAAGACCATCGTTGAACGGCATGGCGGACACGTCCACTGCGAAGACCGGCCTGGCGGCGGTGCCCGGTTTGTCGTGCGGCTGCCGCTCTGAGATGCCGGCATCGGTGGGGGGTTTTTGTTGTGGATTCGCAGAGCTTGGCGGGTCAAATGTCCGACCCCATTCCGTTGGTGAAAATTACCCAAACAGATTGCATCTTTTGTATTCAGAAAATCCACAACTCCCCCATGTTGGGGATGGTCGAGCCGCCCGCTGCATCGCACAATAGCGTCCGTTGCTGTCACAACATCTCAAAGAAGTCAGACCCGGCAAATCCCACACGTCGCTCAGCGCGTTTGAAACTGGTCTCCCAACGACGTCCCTTCAAGGACTTTCAAAAGCCACCGCAAGGTGGCTTTTTTTTGCCCGCGCTCAGCGCTGGAGCCGCGTGATCGATGGTTCGGCGTCACGGACAGCCGAGAGGTGCACCCAATCCACGACCTCCCCAGTGGGCTTGTAGCCCTGCACGCAGCGCTGCAACAGAGCACGTGCTGTTGGAATGTCCTGGGCGGCGAGTGCGGAGTCCAGTACTTGCAAGGTCTGCTGAAACTCGCTCCAGGGTCGGAAGTCTTCACGGGCGCGCAGGATGCGCGGGTGCTGTGTGGGCTGGGGGTCGTCGCCGATCAGCAGTTCCTCGTACAACTTTTCGCCCGGGCGCAAACCCGTGGTCTGGATCTCGATGTCGCCGGTGGGGTTGAGGGCCGACTTCACCTGCAGACCGGAGAGCTCCACCATGCGCTGCGCCAGATCCATGATGCGCACCGGTTGGCCCATGTCCAGCACGAACACATCGCCGCCCTGCGCCATGGCCCCAGCCTGTATCACCAACTGGGCCGCTTCCGGGATGGTCATGAAGTAGCGGGTGATGTCGGGGTGGGTGAGCGTGATCGGCCCACCGTCCTTGATTTGTTGGCGGAACAGGGGCACCACCGAACCGCTGGAGCCCAGCACGTTGCCGAATCGCACCATGGAGAACGTGGTGACACCCGGCTCGGCCGCCAGCGCTTGCAGCACCAGTTCGGCCATGCGTTTGCTCGCGCCCATGATGTTGGTCGGGCGCACGGCCTTGTCGGTGCTGATCAGCACGAAGTGGCTCACGCCTGCAGCTTGCGCGCTGCGTGCACAGACCAGGGTGCCCCACACGTTGTTGCGCAGCCCTTGGGCCGGGTTGTGCTCCACCAGCGGTACGTGTTTGTAGGCGGCGGCGTGGTACACCGCGTGCGGCCGCCACGTCTGCATGATCTGCGCCATGCGCTCTTCGTCCTGCACTGAGGCGAGCAATGGCACCAGCGTGACCGCCATGGGTGCATCGACGTCACCTTCTTCCGTATCGAGCGGATCGATCTGGCTGCCCACCAGGGCGGTGAGTTCATGGTGGATCTGGTAGAGCGCGAATTCGGAGTTCTCCACCAGCAGCAGGGTGCGGGGCCGACAGGCCGCGATCTGCCGACACAGTTCGCTGCCGATGCTGCCCCCGGCGCCGGTGATGAGCACCACCTTGTCGTGCACCAAGCGCAGCAACAGCGACGCATCGGGCGTCACCGGCTCGCGACCCAGCAGGTCCTCGATCTCCAGCTCGCGCACGTCGTTCAGACTCACGCGGCCTGCGGCCAGATCCGACATGCCGGGCATGGTTCGCACGTGCACGGGCAGATGGCGCAACGAGTCCAGTACCTGCAGGCGATGTTGGTGGGTGATCGAAGGCAGTGCCAGCAACAGATCGGTCACGCCCAGTTCGGGGATCAGCTCGGGCAAGGCCGCAGGTGGGTATACCGTGCGCCCATCCAGGCTGTTGCCGTGCAGCTGCTCGTCGTCGTCCAGAAAACCCAGCAACCGGTGTTCGGTGCCGCGGGCAAGTGCGGCCGCGAGTTGGCGGCCGGCCGCGCCGGCGCCGTAGATCAGCACGCCCGGCAGTTCTTTGCGGTGCAACACGGACCGGTACAAACCGCCGAGCCAATAACGCGCCAAGACCCGGCTGGATCCCACGAAGACCATCAGCAACATCGGCTGAATGACACCGATCGTTCGCGGTATGCCCGGCACGCTGATGACCGTGAACAACATGGCGTAGAACAGGCTGTACAAGGCCATGGCCTGAGCCAGGCTGACCATGGCGTTCCAGCCTGCATACCGGAATATGGCTCGGTACAGGCCGAACCTCATGAAGAGCGGCAGGGCCAAGAGCACCGCGCCCAGCATCGCCCACCCGTGTACTGGTTCCAACCGCACCCAGTGCTCCAGCCGCAGACACAGCGCCAGCCAAACACTCAGCACGCACAGCGACACGTCTACCGACAGCGCAACCAGCCGTTTGGCGAGGCGCGGCATGTCCAGCAGTGCTGCCGCAGCGAAATTCTCCGAATCCCTGTTGTTCATTGTTCTCAGTGGGTCACGCCGTCGCGACGCAACACCTTCACAAACGTCATCCACAAAATACGCAGGTCGAAGGCCAAAGTTTGACGGCGCAGGTACTCGGCGTCCAGCGCCACCTTCTGCGGAATCGGCAATTCATCCCGGCCGTTCACTTGCGCCCAGCCCGTCAAACCCGGCATCAGTTCGTGCACGCCGTGCTCGGTGCGCAGCGCTATCAAGTCGTGCTGGTTGAACAGCGCAGGCCGCGGTCCGACGAAGCTCATGTCGCCCTTGATGATGCTCCACAACTGGGGCAGTTCATCCAGGCTGCTCTTGCGCAGGAAGGAGCCGATCGGCGTGAGGTACTTCGCCGGGTCCGCCAGCAGATGCGTGGCCACGGCGGGTGTGTCGATCCGCATGCTGCGGAACTTGGGCATCTTGAAGATCCTGTTGTGGCGGCCAACACGGTCGCTCCAGTACAGCGCTGGGCCCGGCGACGTGAGCCGCACGGTCAGTGCGATGCTCGCAACCGGCAGCAGCAGCACCAGCGCCGCCGGGATCGCCAGCGCCAAGTCGAACAGGCGTTTGATCACGACGTGAGTCCTGCCACCGCACGCCGCAGGCCTTCGTCCACCGAGAGGGGTGGAGTCCAGTTCAAGGTGTTGCTGGTGTGGCTGAGGTCGATCTGGAGGTTGCCCAGCAAGCGTTGCGCCACGGCACCTTTGCCCAACAGGTTGGCGCCTACTTGCAACAGTGCAGGCGGAACCGGGAACAGCCGCGCCGACGTGCCTTGGGCGCGACCCAGGCGGCGCAACAGATCGGCGGTTGAAAGGTCTTCCCCGTCGCTGACGAGAAAGGTCTGGTTGGCGGCGGCGGGATGGTCAATACAGGTGATGAGCAGGTCGACCAGGTTTTCAAGTGCGACGAAGCTGCGACGGTTGTAGGTAATACTGCCCAGTGGCAGGGGAATGCCGCGCTGCACCACGCGCATCATCGAAGCAAAATTCGCTTTGACGCCCGGTCCGTAGACCAAGGGCGGGCGGACGATGGCAACTTCCATCCCGGTGTCGATGGCGACTTGGCGCAGGCCCAGTTCTGCTTCCATTTTGGATATGCCGTATGCGTCGTGGGGGGCGGGCGTATCGTTGGCAGTGAAGGGGTCGCCTGCGGGTGTTGATTCGCCATTGACCTTGATTGAACTGACAAAGACGAAGCGCCGCACGCCGGCTGCCGCAGCTTGGTGTGCCAAGTGCAGTGTTCCTTCGACATTGACCCGACGAAACTCAGTCAGAGGGTTCATTGCCACCTCATCCATGACGTGAACCCTGGCAGCAGTGTGAACCACAGCGCGGCAATCCGCGAGCGCCATTGCCCAGTCGGTCTGGTGGTCCAGGGAGGGCACTTCAATGGCGGCCAAATGCGCCACGGCTTCACGGGGGTTTCGCATTGCGGCCCGCACGTTCAGGCCGACGGCGAGGGCCCGCCGACACAACGCGCGCCCCACGAAACCACTGGCTCCTGTGACCAGCACCGTCATCGATCTCTCCCTCGTTCTTGTTGGATGTCCACGGCCTCTGTCAGCCACTGCTCAAGCCGGTCCATCAGCATCTCACGATCGAATTCCAGTTTCGCAAATCGCCGACCGTTCGCGCCGAGCGCCAGGCGTGCACTGCGATCCATGGCCGCCAGTTTCAGAATTGCATCTGCAAGACCGCGAGCATCGCCCGCGCCACACACCAGACCAGCCTGAGCCCTTCGGATGACATCAGCGCCTTCGCCGTCAAGCATGCCCAGAATGGGAATACCCGACATCAGGTAAGACTGCACTTTGCCCGGAATGGTCAGGCTGAACACCGGGTCCTTCTTCAACGACACCAGCAGTGCGTCTGCGTGGGAATAGAAGGACGGCATGCGTTCCACCGGGTGGCGACCCAGCAGCTTGACCTGTTGCGCCAGGCCCCGGCGGCTCACTTCATCTTGAAGCCATTCAGATTTGCGCCCGTCACCCACGATCAGCCACCGGATACCTGGGTTGTCCTTCAGCAAGGTCGCCGCGTCCAGCACGGCAGGCAGATCTTGCGCTTCGCCGATGTTTCCGGCGAAAAGGACATCGAATACACCTACATCCGCAGTGATTTCAGATGCGGGGGCTGTATCGGACTGGGCGAACACGTCTTCTGACCAACTGGGGAAGTAGCGAATCTTTCGGGAATCGCGGCAGTATTGCGAGATGCTGGCTTGAAAACCCCGCGACTGGCCAAGCACGAGGGTACAACGGTTGTAGATGAATGACACCAGGCGCCCGACCCAACCCAGAACACGCCGAGAGCGCACAACCCCAATGGCAGACAGGGTCTCTGGCCAGAGATCAAGCACCCAGAACACCACGGGTGCTCGCTTGAGCCTGCCCATCACAATCGCCGGAATGCCGACGGTGACAGGCGACGGTTCGAAGACGAAGACAACATCGAACGCATTGCCGCGCAAGTGCCAAGGCCCCAAGGCGCAGGCGCTGATCACGTAGCTGATGTAATTCAGGAGCAGGCGGACCGAGCCTTGCGCACGTGCGAGCATGGGCACTCGAATGATGCGTGCCCGGTGGTACGTGCCAAACCCATCTGGGTTTTGTTCGTACTCAGGAAAAACGCGGCCTGACGGATAGTTGGGCTTGCCGGTCAGTACCGTGACGGCATGGCCCCGCCTTGTCCATTCCTGAACGAGATCGTTGATACGAAAGTTTTCGGGCCAAAAGTATTGGCTGACCACCAGTATGTGCAAAGAATGCCCGTGACTACTTTTTCCAGACCACGCGGTTGATGTAGTCCGTGTAACTGTGAATGATGCGCACGACCTTGTCAGAGACATTAGGCATGCTGTAGTCCGCAACTTGGCGCAGCAGTCGCTGCTTCCCCCGCGGTTGATCCTTCAGGATAGCCAGCCCCTGCATGACCCGCAGCGAATCCAGACCAACCATCATCACGGCCGCCTCTTCCATCCCTTCGGGGCGCTCGTGCGCTTCGCGCAAGTTGAGTGCCGGAAAGTTCAGAATGGAGGACTCCTCGTTGATCGTTCCACTGTCCGATAACACCGCACGAGCATGAATCTGCAGTTGGTTGTAGTCGGTGAAGCCCAAGGGTTTGAGAAGTTTGACCAGTGGATGGAATGTTGCGCCCCGACTGTCCACCCGCTTTTGCGTGCGGGGATGGGTGGATACGATCACTGGCTGACCGTAATGCTGGGCCACTTGGTTGAGCACCTCCACCAACTTGGCGAACTGCGCGTCTGAATCCACGTTTTCCTCCCGGTGAGCGCTCACCAGGAAATAGCCTTCCTGCTCCAAACCCAACTTGGTCAAAACGGTCGACGCGTCAATGCGTTGCTTGTAGTGCTCCAACACCTCGGCCATCGGACTTCCGGTTTTGATGACCATGTCGGGCGGCAAGCCTTCGCGAAGCAGATATTCACGCGCAATGCTGCTGTAGGTGAGGTTGATGTCCGCCGTATGGTCGACGATTCGGCGGTTGATCTCTTCGGGAACCCGCATGTCGAAGCAACGATTGCCGGCCTCCATGTGGAAGATGGGCACTTTGCGGCGCTTGGCAGAGATGACCGACAGACAGCTGTTGGTGTCGCCCAGGACCAGCATTGCGTCAGGCGCCTCCGCTGCAATGACCGTGTCAGTCTTCGCAATGATGGTGCCGATGGTTTCCGCTGCACTACCGCCTGCCGCATCAAGAAAGTGGTCTGGTTTGCGAATGCCCAGATCGTCAAAGAAGATCTGGTTCAGTTCGTAGTCGTAGTTCTGCCCTGTGTGCACCAGCACGTGATCACAGTAGTCGTCCAGCCTCGCCAAAACGCGCGAGAGGCGAATGATCTCCGGCCTCGTGCCGACGACCGTCATCACCTTGAGTTTTTTCATGACGGTTCCATTCATACCGGTGACGCAAACGTGTCCGGGTGCTCGCGGTCGAAGATTTCGTTGGCCCAGAGCATCACCACCATGTCCTTCTCCCCCGTGTTGGTGACGTCATGCGTCCAGCCCGGCACAGTCTCAACGACTTGCGGCACGTCGGCGCTGGTTTGCAATTCGTGGGTTGCGCCTGTGAGCATGTGCCGGAAGCGAAAGCGCGCTTGGCCTTCGATCACCAGAAACTTTTCGGTTTTGCTGTGGTGGTAGTGACCACCCCGCGTCACGCCCGGCAACGCCGTGAAGTAGGAGAACTGACCGCAATCCGGTGTCTTGAGCATCTCGACAAAAACGCCGCGCGGATCCGCATGCCGAGGCACGATGTAGGAAAACGCCTCGGGAGGCAAGTGGCTCACGTAGGTTGAGTGCAATGCTCGGGTCAGCCCAGTGCCCACGCGATCCGTGACCAAGCTGACTCGACTGGCCTTGAAGGCCGCTATTTTGCTGGCCACCTCGCCAACGGTGGTGAGGTATTGCGGAGTGAGCGTGGCAAACCCACGAGCATCCACCGCGGGGGCCGCGCCATCCATCAACTGCATGAAGCGAGCGATGACATCGTCGACATAAACCAACGTCAGGGGAGCGGCCGGATCGTTGATCTGAATCGGCAACTCGCGAGCGATGTTGTGGCAGAAAGTCGCCACTGCTGAGTTGTAGTTGGGGCGACACCATTTGCCGAACACGTTGGGCAGGCGGAAAACATGCACTGGCGTGCCGTGCTGGCGCTGCAACTCGAACAGCGCGTTCTCCGCGGCCAGCTTGCTGCGGCCATAGGGGTTGTCATTTGCAGCCTGGGTGGACGAGGTGTAGATCACCTGAATCGATTCAGCGTTCGAGTTCTCCGAGATGGATCTGCACAGTGCGTGAGTCAGGTCGGCGTTGCCACTGATGAATTCCTGAGGATCTTGCGGGCGGTTGATGCCAGCGAGATGAAACACAACATCCACGCCGGCTAGCAAGCGCGGCAAGTCCGTTGTTTGCTGATCGCGCGTGAATGCCACTACCTCCACATCCTTGCGCTCGGTCAGGTGCAGGGAAAGATTTTTTCCGATGAAGCCTTGTGCTCCCGTGATCAACACCTTCATGAAGTCACTCCTCAGCCACGGCGACGTCGCCGCGCGAAATGCGCTGCATGAAGTCAAGCTTCAGCAAGAGTGCTTTCATACCTTCAACATCGAGGCGCGTGGTGTTATGCGAGTGGTATTCGTCGGCATGGAGCGCCCGGGTCAAACGCTCTTCGCCTTCGTCCACGTACTTGGCGTAGTCGAGGTCGCGCCCGTCCGGCGGGACCCGGAAATAGTCGCCAAGATCTTCTGCGCAAGCCATTTCTTCACGACTGAGCAAGGCCTCGTAAAGTTTTTCGCCGTGTCGACTGCCCATCACGCGAACCGGGTGGTCGGGTCTCCCCATGAGTCGAAGCAGCGCTTGCGTCAGAACTTCGACCGTGGCTGCAGGAGCTTTCTGTACAAAGATGTCGCCGTTGTTGCCGTGCTCGAAGGCGTACATCACGAGGTCCACCGCATCCGCGAGTGTCATCATGAAGCGCGTCATGGCCGGATCGGTCACTGTGATGGGTTTGCCGGTTCGCACCTGGTCGATGAACAGCGGGATGACCGAACCGCGAGACGCCATCACGTTGCCATAGCGGGTACCGCAAATCACCGTGCCCGTGCCCTCCAGGTTACGACTGGCGGCCACCATCACTTTCTCCATCATCGCTTTGCTGATGCCCATCGCATTGATGGGATATACCGCCTTGTCGGTGCTCAGGCAAACCACGCGACGAACACCGGCCGCTATGGCCGCTTCAAGCACGTTTTCCGTACCCATCACGTTGGTGCGAACTGCTTCCATGGGATGAAACTCGCACGATGGCACCTGCTTGAGAGCAGCCGCATGGAACACATAGTCGACCCCGCGCATGGCTGAAGCCACACTGCGTCTATCGCGTACGTCGCCGATGTAGAACTTCAGCTTGGGATGACTGAAATGCTTGCGCATGTCGTCTTGCTTTTTCTCGTCACGGCTGAAAACACGGATCTCTCGCAGATCGGAGTTTAGGAACCGACGCAGCACGGCATTGCCAAAGCTGCCGGTGCCGCCCGTGATCAGTAGCGTTTTGTCTTTGAACATCGGAGGGCCGTCACTTGGTTGAGTGTGTCGCCAAGCCAGCGTGATAAATGCCTTCACGCTGGGCAGGATGGGGATAGTTGATCAGAACTGCTCGGTACGGACCTTTGAAAACAAAGAGGCTGCCTGCCGAGGCGCCCACCACGCCGCAGGCCTGAAACAAGGCCTCGATATCCTGGTGCGAACCCGCGCCGCCCAGAAAGGTCAGGGGAACCTGCAAGGTCTGGCGCATTTTCACGGCGAGTGAAAGGTCGTAACCCTTCATCTGGCCATCGCGGTCCACCGAGTTGATCACGATCTCGCCAGCGCCCGCAGCCTGGAGCTGTCGTGCCAGTTCGAACGGGTCTTGCTTGTGCACTTGAGTGGCGTTGCGCGTGACCACTTCGTAGCCTTTGGCGAACAGGCCGGACTTCTTTCGCACGTCGAGCACCGCAACCACGCTTTGTCTGCCGACCGCCTCGGCCATGCGGGTAAGCAGTGTGGCGTCTTCCACCGCCGCAGCGCTCACGGCCACTTTTTCGACACCCAGCCCGATGATCTTGCGCGCCTGTTCCGGTGTCCGCACGCCACCCCCGTAGCACAGCGGCATGCGGCATTCAGCAGCCAGGTGGGCGATCATGCCGTAGTCCGGCTCAGCGCCGTTCACAGTGGCGTCAATGTCGAGCACCACCAATTCGTCGGCTTCTTTTTCGTTGAAGATCTTGACTGCGTTGATCGGGTCTCCAACGTACTTGGCGTCGCGGAACTCAACGGTTTTTACCAGACCACCCTGGTGGACCAACAGACAGGGCGTGATGCGTGGGCGCAGCATGTCAGAGTTCCGCGAAATTCTTGAGAAGCGCCGCGCCCCAGTGGTGACTCTTCTCGGGATGGAATTGCACGCCGGCGACATGACCGCGCTGAACGGCACAGGCAAACTCGAACCCATAGTCGGTCATCGCCACGGCGTCGGCAGCTTCTGCTGCCTCGAAATAGTAGGAATGCAGAAAATAAAAGCGAGCATCGTTCCCCAACCCTTTGAAGAGCGCATTGGGTGCGCTTGCAACTGGGGTGACGTCGTTCCAACCCATGTGAGGCATGGGCAAAACCGCAGAGGCGGCGTGGCTGGCAAAGCTGCGCACGTGTCCCTTCACCCACCCCAGGCCGGTCTCCGATCCTTCGTCGCTGCCTTCGGCCAGCATCTGCATGCCGACACAAATCCCGAGTACCGGCACGCCCTGCTCAAGCACCAAGCGGTCCAGCGGCTCGCGCATGCCGGATGCGTTGAGCAGTTCCATGGCGTGATCGAACGCTCCCACACCGGGCAGGATCACCTTCTTGGCTGACAGCAAATCGTTGGCGCTGGCCGCCCGGGTGGCATTTATGCCCAAGCGCTTGTACATGTTGACAAATGCCTGAACATTTCCTACGCCGTAGTCAACGATGTGGATCACCGGAACAACCTTCTTTCCAATCCCAGCATCCGCATCGCGCTCGCGCCGATGCCGATGGCCCAACGCTTGTTTTTGTAGTCGCGGTAAGTCTTGTTTTCGCCATCGAAGATGGCTTGGAGCTCGTCTACGGAAAGCCCGAGTTTATGGGCCACGTACTCGAACTCCTGTTTCAGGAAGTGTTCGTCCATCTCGGGCCGCGACAACCGCTCCAGCGCCGCCTCGCGCGTCATCTGACCCGTGAGGATGAGGCTGGAGAAGTGCGCCCGGCGCTTGTGGTATCCGAACTTGCGCGGCATCCAGTAGTCTTCGTAGAAGCGCGTGAAGCGAGACTCGTGGTGCTTGTGCTGAAAACGCTGCCAGCCGAACTTGCGCTCCAGCTCGGCTTCAGCATCCTTCTTGATGTAGGGCACGAGGTTCAAGGGCTTGACCACCTCCATGCCCAGCACCTTCTGGTAGAGCAACTTGTAGATCAGGATGTCCACCAGCGGGAAGGTCTTCAATTCACGCTGGCCGAAGCGGCGGTGAATATCCTTGAAAAGCACGGTGTCGATACCCGGGTAGCCGCCCCATTCTTCTGGTTCGCGGCAGCATTCCGTGGAGAAATTGGAGCCAGTCAACACATACTTGATGCGGTGCTTTCTGGCGAACTTGTACAACGCCGAAAAGAACGCGCCATCTTGAGGCAGATCCTGGTCAGCGATCCCGGCCCGGAGAAAAGCCACTTGCAAGTCTTTCATCTCTTGCCAATTGATGACTTCCGTGTAGAGGTCGAGCCCCAGCCCGTCCACCAGCTTCTCGATGTTGCCCACGGCCTGGTCGGTGTTCCAACCAGCGTCTACATGGAAAAGCAAGGGCCGCAGCCCCATCTTTTCCTTGGCCACATAGGTGGCGTAAGAACTGTCTAGTCCGCCGCTCAGACCGATGATGCAGTCGAAGTCTTTGCCCTGGCCTTGTGCCCGAATCTTGTCGGCCAGCGCCGCGAGCTCCTTTTCTCCGCGTTCGCCCGTGTGCCAGTTCGGCAGGATTTCTGTCTTGAAGTTGTTGCAGTACTCACAGACGCCATCGTCATCGAATGCAATGTGTGGGTCGCTCGTATCCATGGCGCATTGGCGGCATATTTGATACGGGCGGGTACTGGCAGAGGTCATGTGAGCTGACTGTCGTTGTAGAGGCGAAGGGCAGGAGTTTACCGATACAACCTTGCGGCCAGCGAACGGTAGTCCAGGAGGCGGGAGGCGATGGCGTGAGACTTCCCGCCCATGTTATGAAGCCCTCCTGGCTGATTGCCGGCCTCTTCAAAGGCCTGCTCCATTGAACAGCTGGCTCCAATCAGCCAACCGTTGCCTTCCAGAAATGGGTGATGGCTGGGTACATCATCAAGCATGACTGCACAGCGGCAACAAAGGCTCATCTGCATGGTGGCCGATTGAGTTCCTGGTTGCACGTACACATCAGCGGCACAAAGTAGGTCTCTCAACTCTTCTGACGACTTCCATCCATCGAAGACTATGCGCGGATCTCTGCTGATCAATGCCGCTGCTTCTGAAGCTATGTCATCGTGAATGTGCCCAACTGCGATGAATCGAAAACGAGGGTTATTGATGCTGGAAAAGGCACGCAGCGATTCGAGGAGCTTCTTGCTGCTGTCCATTTTCCCAGACTGGACAAAGAGGATCTCTTCCGCCTCGACTCCATAAATTTTTCGGGTTGAGTTGCGACGATCAAGGTACTCGGCATCTTCCAGAATTTTCCCTCCCAGTGGAAAAAATTCTAATTGAGATGATGGAACTCCGTAGAAGTCTCTGAGGAAATCCATGGCTGATACGTTGATACACAAAATCCGGTCAATCCATTTCAAATTGCACCGCAATATGGTGCGGTAGTATAAAAAGTGGAGCATCCACTTTGAAATCCATGTGCGTGCACTGTTGTTGAAGTCCTCATGACTGTCAACATATAATTTAATGCTTGGATTTTGCTTTTTGTATTTGACAACTGTATTGAGCTCCCAGCCACAAGTTCCATGAAAAAGGATGACCTCTGGCTGGAAAGCTTGAAGCTGTTTCATGAACCCAGGGTGAATGCGCAGCTTGCGCATGATGGAATGAGGAAGAAGGCGACTATACGCTAATCTAACGACTTCAGCCCCATCGCCTCCGATATAACTGGAAGGACTCACATACACCAGCTCTCGATTTTCGCCAAAGGTTTCCGTCGAAGCCACGACCTTCACGTTGTGCCCATCAATCACATTTTGCTGAACAATCTCATTCTCTTGATAGGAGAATTGGTCAACATAGTAATTAGAAAGGCAGGCGTGCAATATGTTCATTGGCTCTTTTGAGGAATTGATTCGGATGTTATGTCTGAAATTGATGCGTCATCAAGAGCGCAGCCGCGCTCTGATCAATAATTGTCTGTAGTGAGACGCATACGGTATGCCTAAAACTACAGGTCGCCCGAGTAACTTCTTGACGACAGATTTGCAAAAAGATAAGAATCCGTCGACACGCTGCTTTTTGATCTGAATCACATCAAATCCCGCTTCGGTCAAATATCGTCTCACTTGGGGCTCACCTGCAAATACCAAGTGGTCTGGTAATCCAAGCTCGTTCGGAAATTCGCTGCGAAGGGCAAGATCTGCCAGATTTCCAGTTTCAAGAAAGATTTCACCCCCTGTTTTGAGGTTTTTTGTCACGATTTGAAGAAAAGAATGAAAATCCGGAATGTGGCTGAATATGTCAACTATCGATATGACATCTGCTTGGAACATGCCTGGTTCAAGATACGAGTTTCTGATTTCAAGACCTTGTTTTCGAGCCATTTCCGCTTTGTATTTCATTGGCTCAACACCGACAAGGACGCTGCCAGGTGGGGCCAAATCCCGCACTGCCTCCAGCGTTTCGCCATAGCCGGCGCCCACATCAACCCAATCGATTCTTTTGCCTGACTGCCATAAATCTGAAAACATCACTTTCAGTTTGGACTGGTAGTAGCGGATCTTTCTAGGTACGCGTCTGCTTCGCACGTCTAGTTGATTACCACCAATGGAGTGCAATCCCTCCCGAACCGCTACATCAATGCAGTTGGATTTCAAAATCGGATTTACGTAAAGTAGCCGACACTCGATGCATCGAACCACTGAGAAACCGAGTTCTTCGCCCCACGGAGTATTGGAATTCGTGCCGCAGCACGGACAATTAATAGACTCTAGGTTGGTGGAAAGTACGTCCATGTTCATGGCTTCAGTTGGGTTTGAATGGGAAGAAAATCGTTGCTCGCACCAACTTTTCTCTTTGTGAAAAGAACAAAGCAAACGATCCAGAACAAACCTCCGAAAGAGGTTAGTGCAGTAAACAATGACCCATTCGTTAAATTTAAGCTGAGAGGTACTAATAAAGGAATAAGTAGGACTGGATCGAAGCCGTAGGACACATAGTCTAATGTTGCAAGAAAAATGGAAAATGCCAAAAAGGCCAGCAATATGCCTATTGCGCTGAAACTTGCAATGCCATCAGAGGCGATAAAGCTAGCATTCACATTGAATGCTGGCACGCCCAAGTGCAACTCTCCAACAATAAGCCCCAGTGAGGGCCATCTTTCATCTCCGAGATACTGAGGAGGGGTTTGGAAAATTAGATTAAAGCCTCTAAGTTGACTCCACAATGTATTTCCATCGATTGAAAATTGATCCCAGTAGTGAACAACGAAAATTCCGGGCATGAGTAACGTCCGGGTGCCAAGGTACCATGATATAAACTCGGCAACAGCCGATTGATGGTGGAAGGTAACGGCCATGGTTAACAGCAATGTAAACAGTGCTGTTATGGATATTGCGGAAACGGAATGACTTGCAAGTCGTCGCATCAGCACAAGCATGGCACTGATAAACAATGGATACATCACCACCGCTTTTTCGGCGGTAATCGCATAGAGAATCAATGCGCCTGCTACGCCAATAAGGGTATACAGAGGGCGCCGTTGGTAAAGACCGAATGCCAATATTGCAGGAGAGAGAACATATCCAAAATAGGTTTGTGCATAACCTTGCATGAGTCCTTCCGCCCTCCCGGCCTCTCGTTGGGCGTATATGTTGTCAAGTCCTTCAAATTGCATAATGCCAGCGAAGTTTTCGATTAAAAAAACTGAGCAAAGAAGCCAGCTTACGGTCAGAACAACTGGAAACCATGAAGAGAATTTTCGATTCGAAACGGCTGAAGGACGTCGTCTATGCACCATGCAAGATAGAAAGAACCCAAGTGTCAGTGAAGGAAGTAGGCCACTTCGATCAACCCCGTATATATTTTCTAAGCTGATGATTGCAACCAATGCAGGAATGCCAACAAAATGGTAAATTATGATCAAAAACAATGATGACGGATTTTTGATTCTCTTAGGAAGAACTGAGGACCAAAGCATGATGGAAAGAATCGCTGCAGACCATTTCCATGGGTCGAAGCCAGAATCAGAAAATCCGTATTCGGACCACCAAATACTTGCGTATTTCGTCAAGCAATAATGCAATGAAAATGCATACAATAAGCCCCATCCAAATAGAGGGATTCTAGATTCGGAAGACTTCCATATCTTTGCCTGTGAGTGGGTACCTCTGTTCTGTGTTTGCATCGGTTGGAACACGTGTGCTATTGAAATTAGTGTGTTTCTTCGTTTGGCGTCAACGTTGGACAATGTGACGTCTTGTCTTTAACAGATCGCAAAATAAGCCAGAGGTATACTGCATAGAAGGTAGTGCCAGAGACAGCATAGGCTTCAGTCAAAGGGGCATTGGGTAGTTTTGAGGCTAACCATACCGCTATTACTCTGAATGCCAATCCAGAAACTTGGAGCAGAAAGACAGTTTGCTGTTTTCCCGTGATGTACATAGCCATCGAAATAGGTGACGCCAGAAACTGCATCACAAACCATGGCGTCATCCAGGCCACCAGCACGCCAGCCCTCTCCCACTCCTCGCCAAACACGAAACCAAATAGGAACGGCGAGAGTGCACCCATCAGAAGCAATGGACCGACGCCCGCCTTGATGAGTCCGCCCAGGACTTGCTTAGTGAAGCTGGCCAATTGCCCGTCGCGATAGGCTTGCGGCGCTCGTGAAAGATACACCTGCCCGATGGCTGTGCCAAACAGGGACATGGGCGCCTGGATGACCGACATGGCCAGCAGCAAGTAGCCAGCCTCGGGCCCTGCGGCAAGAGCCGCAATCATGATCACAGGCACCTGGATGGCAGCGCTGTTGCACAGTGCATCCCAAGTGGAGTATTTGGGAAAGCGGTCGTGGTCTTTCCAGGCCTGCTTCAGCCGGGCCACGTTTATTCCTTGTCCGTTGCGTCGCGTTCGCTGTTGCCGCACCAGTTGGTAGCCCAGGCCGATACAGGCAGCGCCTGTGTTCAGCAGGTAGCCGACCAACAGGCCGATGGGAGCGCTTGCCAGCCCAGACATGCCAATCTGTGTGCCCGCGCTGGCGCCAGATTGCACCACCCTGCTTCGTGCAATCAGGTTGAACTGCTTTTCGCGCACGAACCAGTTTTGCAGGGCGCTGTAGGCGCCCGCCAGCAACACCCCGATGGGAATCATCCAGAGGTAGGATTCGATGTCCGGGCGCCCGATCGTGGACGCGAACCACCCGGGAGCGAACAGCACAACGGCGCCACACATCATGGACACACCCGCAGCGCAGGCCAATGCCAGCACCAGCAGATCGAAGGCTTGATGGTCGGATTCGGGTAGAGCGATTGCCACGTCGAGGCGCAGGCAGGCGGCCACGGAGATGACCGCCAACACGCTGGCGAGAACGGCGAGAACGCTGAAGTCGGCCGGGCTGTAGAGCCGGGTGAGAACAGGCAATGCCAGCGCCGTGATGGCGTGTGCAAAGGCAGTTCCGCCCACGAGCACCGCCACCGAACGCAGCACACCTCCTCGCGTGGTCAGGCGTTCCAGCCAGGGTGGACGTTTCACGGGACCACAGTCTTCAACCCGCCGTGGAGCAAAGCGCCTCGACGACGCTCTGCTGATCCTGTTCGGTGAGCGTGGGGCTCATGGGCAGGCTCAGGACAAGACTTGCCAGACGGTCGCCCACAGGCAGCCGAGCACTCGCGTCGGCCACTGCAGGTTGCTGGTTGAGCGGCAAAGGGTAGTGCACCGTCGTAGGGATGTTCCGTTGCTTCATCAACGCTTGTCGCGCCTCTCGGCCTTGAACCTGGACGGTGTACTGCGCCCAAGCGCTCTGGTTGTGCGCAATGACTGCCGGGGTGGTCACCTCTTCAAATGGCGCCAGCAGACGGGCATAACGTTCGGCCACGGTTTGCCGTTGCGCGATCTCGGCATCCAGCACGGCCAGCTTGGGCAACAGTACTGCCGCCTGCAACGTGTCCAGCCGGCTGTTCACGCCCACGCGAACGTGGTGATAGCGGCGGTCCTGGCCATGGCGAGCGATCTGTCGCATGACACGAGCCAGCTCGTCATCGTTGGTGAACAGGGCACCCCCATCGCCATAACACCCCAGCGGTTTGCTGGGGAAGAAGCTGGCGCAGGCGATGGTGGTGAGGTTGCAGCTCTTGCGTCCCTTGTAGGTGGCACCGAAGCTTTGCGCAGCGTCTTCAATCACCGGAATGCCGTGCCTGGCAGCTATGGCGTTGATGGCGTCGTAGTCCGCGCACTGGCCGTACAGACTCACGGGAATGATGGCCTTGGTGCGGGGCGTGATGGCTGCTTCAAGCAGGGCGGGGTCAAGGTTGCAGGTGCGCGCATCCACGTCCACGTACACCGGCGTGGCCCTCAACAAGGCCACCGTTTCTGCGGTCGCAATGTAGGTGAAGCCAGGCGTGATCACCTCGTCGCCCGGCCCGATGCCCAACGCCATTTGCGCAATCTGCAGCGCGTCTGTTCCGTTGGCCACGGTGATGCAGTGCTTCGACCCGGTGTAAGCAGCTAGTTTCTCCTCCAGCTCGGCCACTTCAGGTCCCAGGATGTATTGCCCATGGTCCAGCACGCGCTGGATACCTGCATCAATTTCTGTCTTGAGGCGCTGGTACTGGGTCTTGAGGTCGATGAATTCCATGGGCTGTTTCGAAAGGGACTATCAAGGGGTCAGCTGACAGACTCCGTCAATCAGCAAGTAGCGCTGGCCGGTGTGCGGGCAAGTGGCGCTGGCGTTGCCACTCAAGGGAAGGTCCAGTTGCTCGCCATGCTGGCTGCACCAGCCCAGCTGTCGAGCGGGAACGCCGACCACCAATGCGTATGCGGGCACATCCTTGTTGACCACGGCTCCTGCACCCACCAGGGCAAATTCGCCGATGGTGACGCCGCAGACGATGGTGCAGTTCGCGCCTAGGGTGGCCCCGCGCCTTACCAGTGTGTCGCGGTACTCGCTCTTGCGTTCGATCAAGGCCCGCGGGTTGTACACGTTGGTGAACACCATGCTGGGCCCGCAGAACACCCCTTCTTCGAGTGTCACGTTGTCGTAGACGCTCACATTGTTCTGAACCTTGCAACGGTCACCAATGGAGACCTTGTTGCCCACGAACACGTTCTGGCCCAGTGACACCCCAGCCCCAATGCGGGCGCCGGCGCACACATGCACGAAGTGCCAGACGCGCGAACCCTCGCCGATGACCGCGCCTTCGTCGACGATTGCACTTGGGTGGACGGTGAAGCTCATCTCTGGAGCGCTGCAACGTAGGGATGAGAATCAGGCCCGGCAGGCGCGACACCTGCGCTCCGAATCACGTTGACGGTTTCGATGCAGTGTCGTGCGTCGTCCAGGCCGTAGCCTCTTCCTGCCAGAATCTCGCGGTAGCTGGTGGTGTGCAGATCGGTGAAGCCCTCCGAGAACTCCAACTGCTCGCCACTGATGTCGATGTTGCGGTACGTGGTTTTTTTGCCTTTGACGTCATCGGGCAGGTCATTGGCGTCGATCGACAAAAACCAGCGCACGCGAGCGCGTTCGTACTCCAGGTAACCTGCCGCTTTGGCCTCTCCGCTGTGGTGCACCACGTTGCGTTGCAGCTTGCCGAAGATGAAGTGCAGCATATCGAAGAAGTGCACGCCGATATTGGTCGCCACGCCGAACGCCTTCCGCGGGTCGCCCTTCCAGCTTTCGGCGTACCACTTTCCGCGCGAGGTGATGTAGGTGAGCTCCACGTCGAACTTGGTGTCCGCTGGAGCGGCAGACACCTTGTCACGGAGCTTGAGGATCGCGTCATGGTGGCGCAATTGCAGGATGTTGAACACACGGCGCCCTGTTTCTCTTTCCACCAGCTCCAGTTCGTCTATCAGCTCTGGCGTGGGTACCAGTGGCTTTTCGCAGATCACGTCACAGCCCAGGCGCAGGCCGGCTGCGATGTGGGCATGGTGCAGGTAGTTCGGGGAGCAGACGGCCACGTAGTCCAGTGCGGTCTGCGGTTGGCGTTTGAGCTGGTGCGCGAATTCCAGGAAACGTTCGAACTCCGTGAAGAACTCGCTCTGGGGCGAGATGCTGTCGATGATGCCCACCGAGTCGTTGTTGTCGTAAGCCACGGCCAGATGGTGGCCCGTGTCCTTGATGGCGCGCATGTGGCGTGGAGCGATATAGCCAGCGGCACCGATGAGGGCAAAGTTTTTCATGGAATGGTTCAGAAGCGGAAAACGTCGAACCCTTGTTCTGCAAGGGCGTGGCGGTCATAGAGGCTTTTGAGATCGCCGATGACGGGCAGCTCGTGCCGCGTGCAGATCGAGCGCAAGGTTTCGGGTGCAAGTTCGCGAAATTCTTTGTGGCCCACTGCCACGATCAAGCTGTCGACTGGGTGCTCCCTGTCAAGCGGTCCAAGCTTGATGCCGTATTCCCGCTCAACATCCCCCGGATCTGCCCAAGGATCGGTGACAACCACGTTCACGTTCCAGCCCTGCAACTCCCGCACCAGGTCCACCACCTTGCTGTTGCGAATATCGGGGCAGTTCTCCTTGAAGGTGATGCCCATCACGCCGACCTTGCTGCGGGCCACGTCAATCCCATTGCGCAGCATGCGCCGGATGATGCTTCGTGCGGCGTAGCGCGCCATGTTGTCGTTGATGCGACGGCCGGCCAGGATCACCTGGGGGTGATAGCCCAGCTCTTCGGCTTTGTGCGTGAGGTAGTAAGGGTCCACGCCAATGCAGTGGCCACCGACCATGCCGGGGCGGAAGGGCAGGAAGTTCCACTTGCTGCCTGCGGCTTCCAGCACCTCCAGCGTGTCGATGCCGATGCGATCGAAGATGACCGAAAGCTCGTTGACGAACGCAATGTTGAGGTCTCGCTGGCTGTTCTCGATCACTTTTGCGGCTTCGGCCACCTTCAAGCTGCTGGCTTTCCACGTGCCGGCCTTGATGATTTGTTGGTACAGGGATTCCACCCCGTCAGCCACTTCGGGAGTGCTGCCGCTAACGATCTTGCGGATGGTGGTGAGTGTGTTGACCTTGTCGCCCGGGTTGATGCGCTCGGGGCTGTAGCCACAAAAGAAGTCCTGGTTGAATACCAAACCGCTGACCTGTTCAAGCACCGGCACGCACACTTCTTCGGTGGCGCCGGGGTAAACGGTGGATTCGTATATCACCACATCTCCAGCCTTGAGGGCGCGTCCCACTGTTTCGCTCGCCTTGATCAGTGGCGTCATGTCTGGTCGGTTTGCTTTGTCCACCGGCGTCGGCACGGTGACGATGAACACCTCAGCTCCTTGCAAGTTGTCGACATCACAACTGAAGCTGAGGTGTTTGGCCAGTGCCAGTTCTTGCGGAGTGCATTCCAGGGTGTGGTCGCGGCCCTGCCTGAGTTCGTCCACACGGTGTGCATCGATGTCGAAGCCCAGCACCGTGCGGTGCTTTCCGAACTCGACCGCAAGCGGAAGGCCCACGTAGCCCAGCCCGACGATGGCGATGGTTTTCTGATTCAGATTCATGTGCAAAGGGAAAAAATTCAGAGCCTGGTTTTGCCAAACGGCATCCCCAGTTGATCCTTGGCCGACAACAGTGGCATGACGCCTTCGGGCCAGTGCACGTTGATGGTGGGATCGTTCCAGGCGATGCAGCGCTCATGTTGCGGTGCGTAGTAGTCCGTGGTTTTGTACAGAAAGTCGGCTGACGTGCTCAGCACCAAAAAACCGTGGGCAAAGCCTGGCGGTATCCAGAGTTGCTTGTGATTCTCTTCAGAGAGTTCCATTCCCACCCAATGGCCCAAATGTGGTGATCCTTGGCGGATATCAACCGCCACATCAAATACGCTTCCGCGGATCACCCGAACGAGCTTTCCCTGCGCATGTGGCGGCACTTGGTAATGCAACCCCCGCAGCACGCCCTTGGCACTGCGGCTGTGGTTGTCCTGCACGAAATTCACATCCAGACCGGTGGCCTCGTTGAAGGCCTTCTGGTTGAAGCTTTCGAAAAAAAACCCGCGCTCGTCCCCGAACACCTTGGGTTCGATGATCAGCACGTCGGGGATGGCGGTGGGAGTGACTTTCATCGGAGTACCGGGTCCTTGAGAAGATGTACAAGGTACTGGCCATACCCGTTCTTGAGCATGGGTTGGGCCAGTGCTTCCAGTTGGGCGCTGTCGATCCAGCCGTGCCGCCAAGAAATCTCTTCAGGGCACGCGATCTTCAGGCCTTGCCGGTGTTCCAGCGTGGCGATGAACTGGCTGGCTTCGAGCAGGCTGTCGTGGGTGCCGGTGTCGAGCCACGCATACCCGCGCTGCATGATCTGAACATTGAGTTGGCCGAGGTCAAGATAAGCCTGGTTCACGGCGGTGATCTCGAGTTCGCCGCGCGCGCTGGGCTTCACCGCCTTGGCAATGTCCACCACCTGCTGGTCGTAGAAATACAGGCCGGTCACGGCGTAGTTGCTTTGGGGCTTGACCGGCTTTTCTTCGATGCTGCGGGCCTTGCCTTGTGCGTCGAAGGCCACCACGCCGTAGCGCTCGGGGTCGTTCACGTGGTACGCAAACACGGTGGCGCCGCGGGCCTGTGTGTCGGCGTCTGCCAGCAGCGTGGTGAAGTCGTGGCCGTAATAGATGTTGTCACCGAGCACCAGGGCGCTGGGACTGTTGCCCACAAAGTCGGCGCCGATGATGAAGGCCTGCGCCAAGCCGTCGGGGCTGGGTTGCACGGCGTACTGCAGGTTCATGCCCCAAGCGCTGCCGTCGCCCAGCAGTTGCTGGAAGCGTGGCGTGTCCTGTGGCGTGCTGATGATGAGCACGTCGCGGATGCCGGCGAGCATCAGCGTCGTCAGCGGGTAATAAATCATCGGCTTGTCGTACACCGGCAGCAGCTGTTTGCTGATGGCCAGCGTGGCCGGGTGCAGGCGGGTGCCGGAGCCACCGGCCAGGATGATGCCTTTGCGTTGTGTCATGCGTCTTGTCTCAAAGAATTTCGGCAAGCATACGCCGCACGCCGCGCTGCCAGTCGGGCAGCGTGAGGCCAAAGTTGTTTCGCAGCCGGGCCGTGTCCAGGCGCGAATTCAACGGTCGACGGGCGGCTGTGGGGAAGGCGCTGGTGGGCACCGGTGCAACTTCCCGGGCCTTGATCGCGAGGTCTGGTTTGAGGACAAGCGCTGTGTCAAGCACGAAGCGGGCGTAGCTGTTCCAGGTGGTTTCGCCTGCTGCCGCAAGGTGGTAAGTGCCGCAATGCGCGGGGTTGCCCAGGGTCTGGCGAATGGCGTGGGCCGTCACGTCGGCGATCAATTCGGCGCCGGTGGGCGCGCCGAACTGGTCGTTGATCACGGTGAGGCGGTCGCGTTCCTGCGCCAGCCGCAGCATGGTCTTGGCGAAGTTGCCGCCGCGCGCGGCGTAGACCCAGCTGGTGCGAAAGATCAGGTGGCGCACCCCGGCCGCAGCGATCAGCTGCTCGCCTTCCACCTTGGTCTGCCCGTACACGCTCAAAGGACCGGTGACTGCATCCTCGCTCCATGGCGCGGTGCCGCTGCCGTCAAACACGTAGTCGGTGGAGTAATGCACCATCAAGGCATCCACTTCGCTGGCGGCCTGTGCCAGCGCGCCCGGCGCCAGCGCGTTGGTGGCGCGCGCTTGCTCAGACTCGCTCTCGGCCTTGTCCACGGCAGTGTAGGCCGCGGCGTTCACGATCACGTCGGGGCGCAGCCGCAGCACCGTTTCGCGCAAACCCTCCAGATTGTTGAGATCACCACAACCACCGTCACTTCCTGTGCTGCGCCGGTCCAACGCGACCAGTTCACCCAGCGGCGCCAAACTTCGCTGGAGCTCCCAACCGAGCTGCCCATTTCGCCCCAAGAGCAGGACGAGACTCATCGACCAAGTCCGTACGTGCGCTTCAGGGCATCCAGACGGTGCCGATGCGGCTCCAGCGTGTTGGCAGTTATCCAGAAATGCTTCGCGAGAACAAACACCAGTAAGAGGAATCCGATCCCGACCGCGCTGAGAATGGCGGTCAGGCCCTTCTTGGGCGCCGAAGGTTTTTTGGGCAAGGTCGGGGACTGCAGCAAATCCTCAGCGGTCAAACCCGCGATCTTTTTTTCTACCATAAGCAACGTTTCTTGCATTCGGATCCCGCCTGCAGAAAGACTGGATATGGATTCAGCCAGAAGACCCATGTTCCCAGCGGGGGAGGACTCATCCAGGAGTCTCTGCGCAGTCTTGCTTGTAATCTGCAGTTCGCTGATCTGTTGCTCCAAAGCGGCCTTTTGAGTTTCCAATCGCTTCAACTCGGCACCTTTCGGTCTGAGACCGGCGAAGGTATTTTTGAGTATTTCGTTGGCCATGCCTTGGGCCGCTCCCGGTGAGTCTGCGATTACATTCAGGGTGACAAGTTTGTCGTTGCGACCTACATGGGTTGTGATGCGCTTGGTCAAGTCAATGCGGGCTTCCTCCGCTTCTTCCTCAGACAGATCCTTCAAAAAGCCAAGATTGGCCAGCGACGCGTCGAGAACCGCGGCGGTGGTCATGTAGGAGGCGACTTCTGCTTCCGATCGCAATACTGCGGAACTCTGAAATTTCTGCGGTAGAAGGAATGTCAGACCGTACACCAGCGCTCCTGCAATCAAAGGTCCCAGCAACAGGAGCTTGATGTTCTCAGCCAAGGTCAGTAGCACATCCAAAAGATCGATGGAGTCTTCGAATTCGTCTGCGTGTGCGGGGCTGTGTTGGTCCATGGATGTGAAGTTTTTCTGTATTGGGCGGATGTCTAGTGGCCCACACGATGCGGTAGCGCAACGTGGTTCAGGCGGTGATCGTGGCCTCGTATTGCGCCTGCACCCATTGTCGATAAGAACCGCTCTGCACGTTCGCCACCCACTCGGGGTGGTCCAGGTACCACTGCACGGTCTTGCGGATGCCGCTCTCAAACGTTTCGGCGGGCTTCCAGCCGAGTTCGCGTTCGATCTTGCGCGCGTCGATGGCGTAACGGCGATCGTGGCCGGGGCGGTCTTTCACGTAGCTGATCTGGCTCGCGTAGGGATGGCCGTCGGTGCGCGGGCGCAGCTCGTCAAGCAGGGCACAGACGGTGCGCACGATGTCCAGGTTGGGCTTTTCGTTCCAGCCACCGACGTTGTAGGTCTCGCCCACCAGACCACCTTCCAGCACGCGGCGAATCGCGCTGCAGTGGTCTTTCACGTAGAGCCAGTCGCGCACCTGCATGCCGTCGCCGTACACCGGCAGGGGTTTGCCGGCGAGTGCGTTGACGATCATCAGCGGGATGAGCTTCTCGGGGAAATGGAAGGGGCCGTAGTTGTTGCTGCAGTTGGTGGTGAGCACCGGCAGACCGTGGGTGTGGTGCCAGGCGCGCACCAGGTGGTCGCTGGCCGCCTTGCTGGCCGAGTAGGGGCTGTTGGGCTCGAAGCCGTGAGTTTCGGTGAAAGCGGGCGCGTCGGGCGCCAGGCTGCCGTAGACCTCGTCGGTGCTCACGTGCAGGAAGCGGAACGCGGATTTCTCCTCCGCCGGCAGGGCCGACCAGTGCGCGCGCACCGCTTCGAGCAGGCGGAAGGTACCGACGATGTTGGTCTGGATGAAGTCTTCGGCGCCGTGAATGGAGCGGTCGACGTGGCTCTCGGCCGCGAAGTTGATCACCGCGCGCGGCCGGTGCTCGGCCAGCAGCCGGGCCACCAGGGCACTGTCCCCTATGTCGCCCTGCACGAACACATGGCGCGCGTCGCCCTGCAGGCTGGCCAGGTTCTCCAGGTTGCCCGCGTAGGTGAGCTTGTCGAGGTTGACGACAGGCTCGGCCGACTGGGCCAGCCAGTCGAGCACGAAATTGCCGCCGATGAAGCCGGCGCCGCCAGTGACCAGAATCATGAAACTTCCCTAAAGGTGGCGATCTTGGGGCAACCCGAGGGCCGCCATGAACCACGCATTATCTGCACCAAAGCGCCGTTTCCGGCAGATACCCGTCCCGGATCAGTGTCCGTGTGAAACCGTCTCGCCGGCCTTCAGGCGGTACACCGTGCCGCAATAAGGACATTTGGCCTCGCCGGTGTGGCCCACGTCCAGGTACACCTTGGGGTGGCTGTTCCAGAGCTTCATGTCGGCCAGCTTGTTCGGGCAGAACACGCCGCCCTGGGCGTTCAGGTCGGTGGCCTTGAGCTCGATGGCCGGGGTGATCTTGGGCGTGTTCATGGTCAGACCTTCGTGAGCCAGTGGGCGTACTTGGGATTGCGACCGTTCACGATGTCGAAGAACGCGCTCTGGATCTTCTCGGTGATCGGGCCACGGCTGCCCACGTAGTCGCCCTTGCCCAGCTCGATGCGGTCGAGTTCGCGGATGGGGGTCACTTCGGCGGCGGTGCCGGTGAAGAAAGCCTCGTCGGCGATGTAGACCTCGTCGCGCGTGATGCGCTTCTGCACGATCTCCAGTCCCAGGTCCTTGGCAATGTGGAACACGGTGTTGCGCGTGATGCCGTTGAGCGCACCGGCCGAGAGGTCGGGCGTGTAGATCACGCCGTTCTTGACCACGAAGATGTTCTCGCCGGCGCCTTCGCTCACGAAGCCCGAAGCATCGAGCAGCAGGGCCTCGTCGTAGCCCTCGTCGGTGACTTCCATGTTGGCCAGGATGCTGTTGGTGTAGTTGCTCACTGCCTTGGCCTGCGTCATGGTGATGTTGACGTGGTGGCGGGTGTAGCTGCTGGTCTTCACGCGGATGCCACGCTTCAGGCCTTCTTCACCCAGGTAGGCACCCCAGGCCCAGGCCGCCACCATCAGGTGGATGGTGTTGCCCTTCGGTGAAACGCCCAGTTTCTTGTCGCCGATCCAGGTCAGCGGGCGGATGTAGCAGCTCTCCAGCTTGTTCTCGCGCACCACCGCTTTCTGGGCGTCCATGGCTTCTTCCATGGTGAAGGGCAGCTTCATGCGCAGGATCTTGGCGCTGTTGAACAGGCGCTCGGTGTGTTCCTCAAGGCGGAAGATCGCCGTGCCCCCCACCGCGTTGTAGGCCCGCACTCCCTCGAAAGCACCGCAGCCGTAGTGCAGCGTGTGGGTCAGCACGTGGATCTTGGCGTCGCGCCAGTCCACCATCTGGCCGTCCATCCAGATCTTGCCGTCGCGGTCGGACATCGAGGGAACGATGGGGCTCATGGGGGTCCTTTGGATTGTTCGTGAGGGGCGCCCAGCCGACAGGAAAGGCCGCCCAACCGGCGATTTTACGGTGCCGGGCTGGTCGAGTCCGGTGCCGGGGGTGACGCCTCGGGGTCGGGCCGCATCAGTTGCCAGCGCACCAGCTTGCCGTGGTTGAACTCGGCTTCCACCGTCGACAGGCCGTTGTCGGTCCAGCGGTACACCTCGGGCTCGGCGCCTTCATCCGAGAGGCGCTCCCCCAGCGCGCGCGTCATGGCAATCACGTGCATCAGCGTGACGCCGGGTTTGAGCTTGGCGTTGAGCATCACCGCGCTGTCCACGTGGCCGATCGGGCGGTGGGCGGCGCGTTTGAGCACCGTCATCAACCGGGTGACGTGCAGCAGCAGCCACATCAGCAAGCCGCCGCCGACGGCGGCCACGCCGGGCCAGCCGGAGGCGCGGTGCGCCACCACCAACAGGGCCGCACAGCCCAGGGGAACGAGATATTTCTTGAGTTGCATGGGGCGATTGTCCTTCGGCGCGGCGGGCGCGCCGCTGCGGTTTGTACGCAGGCCGCGCGGGTTCAGGCCAGGCTGCGCGCAAGCTCCATGGCCTCTTCGATGCGGTCCACGCCGTGCACGGTGAGGCCTTCGAAGGACTTGTCGTTCTTCTTGGGCAGGTTGGCCTTGGGCACCACCGCCACGCTGAAGCCCAGCTTGGCGGCCTCCTTCAGCCGTTCCTGGCCGCGTGGCGCCGGTCGCACCTCACCGGCCAGGCCCACTTCACCAAAGGCGATGAAACCCTTGGGCAGCGGCCGGCCGCGCAGGCTGGAGGTGATGGCCAGCATCACGGCCAGATCGGCCGCCGGCTCGCTGATGCGCACGCCGCCCACGGCGTTGACGAACACGTCCTGGTCCATGCAGGCCACGCCGGCGTGGCGGTGCAGCACCGCCAGCAGCATGGCGAGGCGGTCGCGGTCCAGGCCAACGCTCAGGCGCCGGGGAGAAGGCCCGCCGCTGTCCACCAGCGCCTGGATCTCCACCAGCATGGGCCGGGTGCCTTCCAGCGTCACCATCACGCAACTGCCCGGCACGGGCTCGCTGTGTTGCGACAGGAAGATCGCGCTCGGGTTGCTCACGCCCTTCAGGCCCTTTTCGGTCATGGCGAACACACCGATCTCGTTGACCGCGCCAAAGCGGTTCTTGATCGCGCGGATCAGGCGGAAGCTGCTGTGCGTGTCGCCCTCGAAATAGAGCACCGTGTCGACCATGTGCTCCAGCACGCGCGGCCCGGCCAGCGCGCCTTCCTTGGTCACGTGGCCGACCAGCACGATCGCCGTGCCGCTCGCCTTGGCCGCACGCGTGAGGTGGGCCGCGCACTCGCGCACCTGCGCCACCGAGCCCGGGGCCGAGGTGAGCTGCTCGGAGTACACGGTCTGGATCGAATCGATCACCGCAATGCCCGGCCGCACATGGTCCAGCGTGGCCAGGATCTTCTCCAACTGGATTTCGGCCAGCACGCTGACCTGCGAGCCATCGAGCCCGAGCCGGCGCGACCGCAATGCGACCTGCGCGCCGCTCTCTTCACCGGTGACGTAGAGCGTCTTCACGCCCGCGCGCTGCAGCGAGTCCAGCGCCTGCAGCAACAGGGTCGACTTGCCGATGCCCGGGTCGCCGCCGATCAGCACCACGCCGCCTTCCACGATGCCGCCGCCCAGCACGCGGTCAAGTTCGTCGTGGCCGGTGGGCGTGCGCTGCACGTCGGTGGCGTCGATGTCGGCCAGCGTGGTGACCTCGGCGGTCTTGGCCAGCGAGGCAAAGCGGTTCTTCGACGGCGCGGTGGATTCGGCCACCGATTCCACCAGCGTGTTCCAGGCGTTGCAGTGCGGGCACTTGCCCAGCCACTTGGGGCTGGAGCCGCCGCACTCGTTGCAGGTGAATTGGGTTTTGTCTTTGGCCATGGTGCTGGGCAATATAGTCGACACCCTCATGCCCTCACGCCGCCCTGCCGCCTCCCTGCTCGTCCTGCCGCCCAGCGCGCAGCCCCTGTCCGCGGCGGCCCGCGCCTACAACCTGCAACTCACCCGCATCGACAAGCTCAAGAGCCAGCTCGCCGAGCTCGACGCCCTGGGCCAGCTGCACCGCCAGGAGCTGCATGGCGCCATCGACCCGCTGCGCCGCCGGTTGGCGCAGAGCCAGCGCGAGCTCGCGTTGGCGCTGGACGGTTTCCTGCAGGGCAAGGAGCTCAGCCGGGGCCAGGCCGACGTGGCGCGAGCGCTGCTCTGCCAGATCGCGCGCCAGCTGGTGGAGGCCAGCGGGCCGGGCAGCGAGGGCATGCGTGAACTGCACGACCGCCACAGCCCGCGCACGCTCGCCCAGATCCGGCAGGACGCCGCCGACGCCCTGCGCGCGCGGCTGGAGTCGGTGTTGGGCGAACCGCTGGACGATGAAGGCCAGGACCTCAGCGCCGAGCAGTTGCTTCGCGCCGGCATGGCGCGCCTGCGCCGCGCGCAGGAAGAGCAGCAGGACAAGAAGCGCGAGGCCGCCCAGGCCAAGCGCGAGCGCAAGAAACCCGGCGCCGTGCTGCGGCAGACCGAACAGCATGACGCCGACACGCTGCTGCGCCGCCTGTTCCGCCAGCTGGCCAGCGCCCTGCACCCCGACCGCGAATCCGATCCGCAGGCCCGCCTGCGCAAGACGGCGCTGATGAGCGAGGCCAATGCCGCCTATGAAAAGCGCGACCTCGTCACGCTGCTGCACATCCAGAGCCGCGCTGAACTGGCCGATCCGGCGGCGGTGCACAAGCTCTCAGACGAGCGTCTGGCTTCGCTCACCCTGCTGCTCAAGGCCCAGGTGGCCGAGCTGGAGCGCGAGCGAGCCGGCCGCCAGAACGCGCTGGCCGACGAGTTCGATCTGCCTGACGGCCTCTCACCCAACGCCAACACGCTGCTGCAGAACCGGATCGATCAGACGCGTGCCCTGGAGGCCGAACTTGCCAGCATCGAACACGACCTGGAACAGGTGACGAATGGCGTGCGGCTCAAGCGCTGGCTCAACGCACAGAGGGACTCGGCATGAGCACGAAGGACCCAAGTGCAATGCTCATGAATCAAAAAGATCAAGAGACCGCGCGAGTCAGCACATCCACGATTCGATCTTGTTGCTCCGGCGTTAGTCCTACCCAGAGCGGCAGGCGGATGAGTCGAGCCGACTGGGCATCGGTGAACTCCATCGAGCCGTGCACCCGTCCGTATCGCAGCCCGGCGGGCGACGAGTGGAGGGGCACGTAGTGGAAGACCGATGAAATGTCGTTCTCCTTGAGCGACGACAACACCGCCTGCCGATCGATTTCCGGAGAGAGCAGGACGTAGTACATGTGGGCATTGTGCTGACAGGCGTCCGGCACCACAGGCCGGCGCAGCCGGCCCTGGGCTTCCAGAGGTGCCAGGACTGCGTGGTACCGGTTCCAACTCGCCATCCGGTCGTCGGTGATGGACTGGGCCTCTTCCAGTTGTGCCCACAGGAACGCTGCGATCAATTCACCTGGTAGAAACGACGACCCCACCTCCTGCCATGTGTACTTGTCCACCTCGCCACGAAAAAATCGTGTGCGATCCGTGCCCTTCTCGCGGATGACCTCTGCACGCAGCGCTTGCGCCGGGTCGTTCACCAGCAGCGCACCCCCCTCGCCCGAAATCACGTTCTTGGTCTCGTGGAAACTGAAAGCTCCATAGTCGCCAATGCTGCCGAGCGCGCGTCCCTTGTAGCTGGACATCACCCCCTGGGCAGCATCCTCGACCACTTTGAGTCCGTGGCGGCTGGCGATGTCCATGATGGTGTCCATGTCGCAGGCGACGCCGGCATAGTGAACGGGAGCAATGGCGCGGGTGCGCGGCGTGATTGCTGCCTCGATCAGGCGTTCGTCCAGGTTGAGCGTGTCCTCGCGGATGTCCACGAACACCGGTACCCCGCCCCGCAGCACGAAGGCGTTGGCGGTGGAGACGAAGGTGTACGAGGGCATGATGACTTCGTCGCCGGGCTGAATGTCGAGCAGCAACGCGGCCATTTCCAGTGCGGCGGTGCAGGAGTGCGTGAGCAATGCCTTGTGGCAACCCGTGCGCTGTTCGATCCAGGCGTGGCAGCGTTTGGTGAAAGGGCCGTCACCGGCCAAGCGACCATGGAAGTGCGACTCGGCGATGTAATAGAGCTCTTTGCCCGTCATGTGGGGCCAGTTGAACGGGATGGTGTCGGGTTTGGGTTTTCTCATGGCGAATCGTTGCGTTGAAGGACCACCAGCCGCGAGCCCCCGATGGGCAGCGACATTCCGCATCTGATGGCGAAGCGTTCGATGCGCATGATGCTCTCCAGCACGCGGTCGAGTACGGGGTTGAGGGCGAGCGCTTCGCTGCCGCCAGCTTCGCCGGAACGGCGCGCAGCGATGCGCGAAGCCAGCATCAGGGGAAGCAGGAGGGTGACGAAGGAGGTGCTGCGCACGATGCGAAAACCGGCAGCCTCCACCTTGGCGTGCAGTTCGCCGGCACTGTAGCGACGTTGATGGCAGGCGGCTTCGTCCACCGGGCTCCAGAGCCACTGGTGCTGCGGCACGGTGATCACACAGCCACCCCCGGGCTTGATGGCGCGGTGGAAATTCTGCAGCACCAGTTCGTCTTCGAGAATGTGTTCGATGACGTCGAAGGCCGCGACCACGTCGAACTCGGCGAGATAGGGAAGTTTGCGCGCGTCCATCTGGATCAGTTCGACGCCGGGCAGCCGGCTGGCTGCGAAGCCAAGGCCTGCGGTGTAGATTTCGCTGCCTGCGGTGCGGGCATGGGGAAATGCCCGGGTGATGCCGGAGAGCACGAATCCCGTGCCGCAGCCCACTTCCAGCAAGGATTGAAAGTCCGGAAAGTACTTGCGCAGTGCCCACAGCACGATGTCGTTGCGGGCGCGAAACCAGAAGTTGCCGGCCTCCACCCGCGCCAGCCCTTCAAAGCTCTCTGCCCGAAACCCGTCGTTGTGCCTGGCGAGTTCCGGTGCCCAGGCCAGAAAGCCGTCCACCCGCGCGGGCACGAAGCCGCATTGCGTGCATCCATTCACAGCATGGATGTTTCGGGCGCCGCAGGAAGGGCAGACAATCATGGCGAATTCAGTTGGGCCTGGGCCGATGGGGGAAAACGAAGTAGCGGAACAGGAGGAAGAGAATACCGGCCACCACGACAATGGCGGCCGCCTGCACCAGCTGGTGGGGATAGCCCATCCTATCGGCGAAGAGGAAAAGCAAGCCGATGTTGGCCCCGTAGCCGATCAGATGGGCCAGTGTGTAGCGAGCGAGTCCGTGTGAGGTGCGACCCCTGAAGGCGAAGGAGTATTTTGCATGGCCGAAGTAGGCGGTCACCGCCCCGATGGGATACATAAGCGTGACAGCCACCTTGGGGTCGAGCCAAAGCCAGGTCACCACCAGATAGATCAGGTAGCCGAGCAGGTTGTTGAGCACACCGACCACGCCGTAGCGGAACACCTGTCCGAGCGTCGACCTGAAGGTGCCCTTGCTCATCGTTTCATTGGTCGAGCAGGGAGCGCAGGTGCTGCCGGTCGACCTTGCCATTGGCGTTCTTCGGCAGCCTGGGCAGCACGATGAGCCGCGCGGGCACCATGTAGTCGGGGACCAGGGACCCAAGCGCTTTCAGCAGAGCCTTGTCGTCCAGCTCGGATGTGGAGGCCACGTAGGCCACCAGCTTGCCGTAAGCGGCCTGGGTGCGCTGGTAGACCACGGCAGCCTGGTCCACCTGGGGCAGTCTCACGAGGGCGTTCTCGATCTCTTCGAGTTCAATCCGATACCCCATGTGCTTGATCTGGTTGTCCTTGCGGCCCACGAAGTGCAGCCGGCCGTTCACCACTTTCACGAGATCGCCGGTGCGGTACATGCGTTTCATGAACCGGTTGGCATCCGTGAGCGTGTGGAAGGCCGCAGCGGTGCGTTCCAGGTCGTTGAAATAGCCCGCCGCCACGTTCGGGCCGATCAGGCACAGCTCGCCTTCCAGTGCGTCGCGGTCGTCGTCATCGAGGATGCGGTGGTCGAAGTTGGGGTTGAGGTGACCCAGCGTGGGCAGGCCCTCCAGGTCCAGAAAATCCTCTGCGCTCAGCGTGTGACCACTGCAAATGCAGGTGCATTCGGTGGGGCCGTACACGTTGACGAGCGTGGCCTGGCCCGCAAAGCGGTCATGGAGCTTCTTCAGCTCGATCTTGGGATAGCCCTCGCCGCCGAAGACGATGGCCCGAAGGTGGGTCAGAGTCCCCGGCGCGATGGCTTTCATGGCCATGAGGTACATGAGCGCAGAGGGCACCGAGAACCAGATGGTGCAGGCGCGTGCGCTGACGTAAGGCACGAGCTCATAGGGCTTGGTGAGCAGATCTCGGGGGATGGGGCTCAGGGCGGCGCCGCAAAAAAGGCCCACGTAGAAGTCGAAGACCGAATTGTCGAAATACATGGGGCTCAGGTTGGCGAAGTTGTCCCGCTCGGTGATGCCGAAGCGCTCGTGGCCCCACGCGATGAGGTGCAGCACGTTCTGGTGTGTCACGGCCACGCCTTTGGGCACACCAGTGGACCCCGAAGTGAACATGATGTAGGCGATGGTTGCGCCGTCCACCAAGCGCGAGCACTGGCACTGAAGCTCACGGTCTGCCTCGTCGGTCGTCGGCAGCATGGACGGTTCAAGCAAGAGCAGTTCACAGCCCTGCGCAGTGGCCAGCTCGGCCATCGCTTCGTGGCACGCGACGTCGTCGTAGAAAAGCAGCGCGGGCGCACTGACCTGCAGAATGCGGGCAGTGCGCGCGATGGGCGAGCCGACGTCGATGTTCACATACGCCACACCGAGCCGCAGCGCGGCCAGCATGAGGGCGTACGACAGGGGATGTTTGTCGTGCCCGATGGCAATGACGTCGCCTCGCTGAAGGCCCTTGGACAGAAGCAGCGCGGCCAGTGAGTCGATCCAACTGCCCAACTCGCTGAAGGAGTGTTCGGCTTCGGCGTAATGCAACGCTGGTCGTGCAGCGTGGGTGGTCAGCACCTCGTCGAACAGATGGGCCAGGTTGTGGTGGTGCAGGGGCTTCGCGGACATGCTGATGTGCAGGTCTATCGGTTGATGGTGAAGAACGGGTAGGGCTCCCCGAGTGGGAGGAAGCCGACTGATTGGCACAGGCCCATGGATGCGGTGTTGTTGGTGAAGCAATCCCACAACGGCATCACATTCTGCGCGAGGCAGCGCTGGTTGAACATGCGCACTGCAGCTTTGGCCAGACCCAGGTGCCGGTAGGCGGGCAACGTGAGAACGTCGATCTCTGCCCTGTCGCCGGCGACCGCCGCGGCGTAGCAGAGAGCGGCAGCCTGCCCCTCCACCAGGGCCAGGACGGCGTTGGAGTGGTTGGCAAAATCTTCGCGCGTGCGCCAGAAGCGGCCCACGACGCCAAATGCCTGCTCGATCAGGTCCACATGGCTGGCATCGGCCGCTACCAGGCTTGCGTCCCTCGCAGGTGTGCCCACGGCGGCACCGGTAGATGCCGTCCCGCTGGGATCGAGCTGGAAATGCTGGCGCCAGGAGCGCAGTTCATGGCATTCGCTGCGCTGCAGAAATGCGGGGATGCACGGCGTGTAGAGCCGCACTTTCGCGGACAGGAACTGTTTGTCGACCAGCAGGTAGCGCTGCAGGGCTTGTTCGAACGCCGGCACTGTTCTGCCGAATACTTGCGCAAAGCCGAAGGCGTGTTCGACATAGACCTGCGCAGGCTGCTCCACACAGTCGGCGTAAATCGCGCCGTCCTGTGCGTTGTTCAGCACCGCTGCGATCAGCGGGAAGTACGCGCCATGGCCAAGGTAGAGTTCGCAGGCGGCAGCGTACTGCGCAGGAGACAAACGCACCATGTCAGATCGTCAGGCCGCCATTGACGTCGAGCACTGTGCCGTTGATGAAGTCATTCTCGATCAGGGCGATCACCGCCTGCGCGACTTCGGAGGCCCGCCCGAGCCGGCGCAGCGGCGTGCTGGTCTGGATGTGCTTGAGCACGGTCTCGTTGAGGGCTTGGCGGGTGGAATCGGTGCCGATGAAGCCCGGAGCCACGGCGTTGGAACGGATGCCCCAGCGGCCAAGTTCCTTGGCCCAGGTGACGGTCATGGCGTTGACCCCCGCCTTGGCTGCGGAATAGGCCGTCTGGCCTTCGTTGCCACATGCGCTGATGGAACTGATGTTGACGATGGCGCCCTTGGTCCGGCGCTTGACCATGTGCTCCACCACGGCGGCGGTGACGATGAACACGGAGTCGAGGTTCACGGTGAGCGAAGCGCGGAACCGGCCATAGTCATGCATGATCCCGGCCGAATTCATGACGTTGACGAAAGGTTCGCTGAAGATCACCCCCGCGTTGTTGACCAGGATGTCCACGCGGCCGTGGCGCTCCACGATGCCCGCCACCACGGTCCTGACCTGCTCGGGGTCGGTCACGTCCATGGACACACCTTCCAGCCCCTCTGCCAGGGCGGCCAGTGCCTGGGGATTCCGGTCGGCCACCACCACGGTGGCGCCATCGTCCGCCAGCCGGCGCGCAATCGCCAGACCAAGGCCTTGCGCCCCACCGGTCACCAGCGCGACGGCGCCCTCAACTTCCAAGGTCTACTCCCTTGTCCTTGAGGACGGCCATGATTTCAGCCACCGAGGTCATGCGCAGGATGTCGGGGATGTCCAGCTCAATGCCGTACTCCCGCTCGAGGGACAACACCAGATCCATTTGCTTGAGTGAGTCCCAGGTACCCACTTCGGACTTCTGAAGTTCAGGCTGGATTTCTGGGACACGCAGTCCGAAGACTTCAGCGAGCACCTCTGCGAGTTTGTTGTTCATGTTCAGATTCCGAAATGCTTTACGTAGTCTTCCGACGAGTAACGGAAGGGCTCGGCCGAGCGAGCGAGGTGGACCGAGTGGGATTTGGTGTCGCGCGAAATCAGGGCTCCCGCGCCAACCACGTTGAATTCTCCCACCGTGATGGCATTGACCACTGTGCAGCCCACACCCAGGAAGGTGTTGCGCAGCACCTTGGCTTGCCCGGAGACCACGGTGCCCGCGGCCACCCAGCAGTGGTCGTCCACGCTGCAGTGATGAGCCAGGGTCACGTTGCTCCACACCATGGTGTTGGCGCCCACTCGCGCATAGGGCTCTATGACTGCTCCCGGCAGCACCACGCTGCCTTCACCCACGGGCTGATCGGTGTAGACGCGGGCGTCGGGGTGGATGTAGGTTTCCACGCCGTAGCCCATGGACCTGAGACGTTCGAACATGGCCTCGCGTGCGCGGTTGAGGTCGTTGTAGCCCATGGCCATGATCACGCGGTGCGTGTCGGGCGAAAACGCATCGGCCACGGCCGACAGGCCCACCGTGCGGAATTCGCCCAGCCCACCCTGCGCCACGAACTCGTCGTCAACGGTGAGGCCGGCGACCTCGTAGCGCGCATCCTGTCGCAGGTAGGCGCAAAGGATTTCGGCGGTGATGGCGTTGCCCGCCAGCAGGATCTTCTTCATGGGGTTTCCTCCATCACGGCAAGACCGAAGCCAGTCTTTCCATAGCCGTTGCCGTTGTACAGCATGTACATCTGGCCCCGGTGTTCGAACACGCAGGGGTAGCAGATCATTTCGCTGTCCCATCCCGTGGGCGCCACGTCGATGCCCGAGAGTTCGTCGTGGCGTTCCCAGTGCCTGCCGTCGACGGACGAGGCGAAGCCGATGCGGTAGGTGTCGGTGGTTCGCGTGGCGCGGTGCGCGTACCACATGAAATACGTTCCTTCCCGGTGGATCACGCTGGGACGTCCGAAGGCGTATTCGTATTCGTCCTTGAACGGCAGGCACATGCCAGGGTGGCAGACCCAGTCCACGCCGTTGTTCGAATGCGCGTAGTGAATGCCGTAGTGGTGCTTCCAGCCCTGCGCGGTCTTTTCCCAGCGAAGGCCGGAGTTGTACCAGGTCTGCCAGAGGTCGCCCGAGACGTGGAAGGCGGTGGCCGCCGCGAACAGCGGGTTGTTCTTGTCGCGGCCGAGCACGGGGCCGGCAAATTCTCGTGTGAGCGTGAGCTCGCCTTCGTCCAGCTTCGCCCGCCCGGTGTCACAGATCCACAGGCCTTCGGGCAGGTTCTGCCAGCCGACGTAGTAGAGGTAAATGGCGCCCCTATGCTTGACGAAGCACACACTGATGGCGCCATCGCAGTCGAAATGGCAAGGTTCACCCGGCCACAGGGCGGCCTTGGGCTTGCCCTGCAGTTCCACCTGACCGTCGGAGACGATGGCGTTCGAAAGAAAAATGTGGGAACGCTGTCGCTCGTCACGGCGCGTGAAGGCCACCACATAGCGGTCGCCCACAATATGGATCGCGCAGGGATGCGAGCCGTGGGAAAAATCATCACCCCCCGGTTCGAAGATTCGGCCCCTCTTGCGCCACGGAAACGGCAGACTCTTGGCAACAAAGGTATTGAGCAGTGTCATCGCGAACTCAATCCCGGTTCAGCGACGCACGAAGTGCCGACTCGAGGAAGGCCACACGGCTCATGCCACGCCGCTCGGCTTCCTCGTAGATGCGATCGCGCAAGGTGGGATCCACGCCTTCCATGCGTCCGAAGTAGCGGCTGCGGATGGTGCCGCCTCGCTTGCCCAGATGAGGCACGTCGATGTTGACGGGCAGCGGTTCGGTGCTGGCCTGAAACTCGATCACATAGAAGCAGTTGCTGAGTTCCCAGGTCACTTTCACCGCGCGAGCGGTTTCCGGCAGTGCCGACAAGGGGGCACGACAGGCATAGAGGGCGTTGTTGTTGACCAGCATGCGGCCCAGTTCGGTGTCCACCAGCCAGGGGGCGAGGCCCTCGTCGCCAATGACGATGTTGCCGCCAAGTCGGACCACGCGGTTCATCTCGGCGATGCCCTTGGCGATGTCCGGAAAAAGGTTGATGCCGCCGAAGTGGTACGCCGCGTCGAAGTAACCATCCGCGAATGGGAGGTTGGTGGCATCGCTGACCGAGAAATGCAGTCCCACGCCCGAACCTGCCAACTCAGTGCGGTAGCGCGATACACCGGCCAGCAACATCTCCTTCGCGATGTCCTGCGCGTGGATGTCGCCCTTGCCGGACAGCGCACGCACCAGGTACGGAAGGTCGTTGCCCGCGCCGGCACCAGTGACCAGCACGCGCTGGCCTTTCTCCAGGCCAATGCGCGCGATCAGGCGCTCCCGCAGGCCCTCCTCGTCGGTCTGGAAGGTGTTGAACACCCAGCGCAGCGCGTTGTCATGGACTTCGGCCGCGTTTTCTCTGGAATACTCGTTTGCGCCTTCGGGTTCGCTGGCGAACACGGGCACGTCAGTGCCTGCCGCAAAGGCGAAGAAGTGGCCATTGGGACATGCCAGGCCTTCGGGCCGTTGCGTCAGGGGTGCACGGGCGCAGGCGGGCTCGGTGCAACGGTAGGAAGAATGAATGGTCATGAACCCTCTCGTTTCTGACACACAACCCAGAACAGGCGTTCGGAGACCCCGTAGTAATCGTTGTCCGCGAAGCCGAATGAAAACTGCTCGAACCAGGGCGAGAGGAAGGCCTCGATCTGGTCTTTGGTGGAGAACGCCTGCAGGCGGTAACCGTCGCGATTGCCGTAGGGATCGGCCTGAATGCGCAGCGACCCGTCTTCCAGTGCAATGGCATCCTTGAAGATGTACGACTCGCAGCTGGCCACGGAGGCCACCAGCCAGGCCCCCGGTTTCATGACGCGGGCGTATTCCTTCATGTTGTCGGCAAAGGATTCGCCCTCATCGCAGTAGTAGCAGCAGTGGCAGGCCAGGACATGGTCGAAGTGGCCATCGTCGAATGGAATGTGACTGTTGCGGCCCACGCGAAGGTCTGCCTGATGGCCCAGCTTCGCGAGGCGCGCACCGGTCTGGCGAACGATACCCTCGGTGATTTCGATACCGCTCACGGCGTAGCCCTGGTCGCAGAGAAAAACGGTATTGCGTCCATCACCGAACGCGATGTCCAGCACCCGGTCGCCCGCCTTGGGCTTGCGAAAACTCAGCCCCGGATAGTTGGCCAGAAAGGTGCGCACGACGAACTCGGTGGGGTAGACCTTGAGTCCGGCCCGCTTCGCATAGAACTGCTCGTAACTGTTGTCAATGTTGGGGGGTGGATTGGCCATGGATTGCTCTGACGATTGTGGAAGGCCTTTGTTTGGTTTCCGAGAAAACTTTGGAGAGGTAGATGCCGATCAGCCCCACAAAGGAAATGATCATGCCCCCGAGCAACCAGATGGAAACCATCACCGAAGTCCATCCGTCCATGGGAGTCGCCAGCACCAGCTTGTGGAAAACGAGATAGCCCGCGTAGAGCAGCGCCCCGGCAAAAATGATCAACCCGACGTAGAAGATCATCCGCAGCGGCACTTCGCTGAACGAGGTGATGGAGTTGGTTGCATGCTCGATCTTCTTGGCCAGGCTGTATGTGGTGGTGCTTCCCATGTGCTTCTTCACGGGGTGGGCGCACTGCTTGAAACCCGTGATGACCCAAAGACAGGAGATCACCATCTCTCGTTCGCGGAACTGCAGCAGTGCATCCACGTACCGTCGCGACATCAGCCTGGCGGTGACGATGTTGCGCGGGTGGTCGATGTTGGCCAGGTAGTTGAACACGGTGTAGTAGAGCTCGCCGCTCCAGCGTTCAAACCAGTTCCCTTTGCGGGTTTCTTGGACGCCGTAGATCACGTCCGCGGCTTCGACCTCCATCAGTTGCGCAAACTCTGCCAGCCACTCGGGTTCTTCTTCGAGGTCGCTGTCGATCAGGAATATGTGCTCCCCGCGCGCCTGGGCTAGACCGGCCAGCATCGCCTTGTGGTGCCCGAAGTTGCGCGAGAGGTCCACCACGGTGACATGAGGGTCGGTTCGTGTCAGCTCGATCGCAAGCTCCAGGCTGTCGTCAGGCGAACCGTCGTTGACCAGCACCATTTCGTAGTCTTCGCCCACGAGCCGTCTGGCCGCCTCGCTGGCGCGCGCATGAAACTCCGCCAGATGCGGCGCCGATTTGTACAAGGTCGCAACAAAGGAAAGTTTCATGCCTGGACGTACCTCATGTAGCGCTGGGCATCCTTGCCGCAGTTGAAGAGCAAATCGAGAATGGTCACGTTGTGGGCGAATGGTCCCCAGAGCTGTGGGTATTCGGCGTAACCGCCGTACTCGAACCACATCACGCGGATGCCCAGATCGTGAAACACTTTTTCGTCAATGTAGTCTTTCGCTGAGGGGCCTGAGACGTATTCATGGCCTTTTGCCTGCGCGCACAGGCTGGCCAGGCGCTCGGTCTTCCCCTCAACGAGTTCGTACTCCCACGAATTGCGCAGGATGGTTCTGATGCCCAGGTAGCCGCAGATGGCTTCGATCAACCGCCGATTGAGCTGGGAAAGGTGGTTCTCCTGCTGACCGAGGTACAGCGGCTCCAGCCAGTCCGCGATGGCCTCGAAGTGGGGGGCGCGCCGGTAGTTCTGGGTCAGCGATTTCCAGTGCTCGTGCGCCCATTCGGTTCCGTCGATCTCGGTTTCCCGGATCTTCTGGTGGTATTTGCCCTTGACTTTCACGGGCACGGTGAGCCACTGCAAGCCCTGTGGCGTCTTGATTTGATTGCGGTTGCGCCAGTCCCGCCTCGTGTACTGCATGTCGTCGTACAGGATGAACTCATCCACCGACGCAATCAGATCGAAGTAGCCTTTCCAGGGGATGTAGTTGGACTGAAGAATCGCAACCTTCTTCATGGCACCATCCCAGGGCGAGCGGCGCGGCAGGCCGCGGCGGCGCGGCCCATGTCGCGGGCAGGCTTCCAGAGCTGCTGCACTCTGGGTTGGGCATAGCCGCCAGCACCTGCTGCGGTGGCCCAGGATCCTACTTGAACGTAGTCCGTTGCCCACACCGCCCCAAACGTTGCCAGTACAGCGCCTGGCAGACTGCGCGGTCCATCGGGCTCGGCCAGAATCCAGGCTGCGGCGAGTTTCTCGCACGGCACGGACTTTAAAACGAAGCTGGCCAGGTTGGCGCTGCCGGGATAGCCGCCGATCATCCAGGCCTGTCCAACGCTCTCAGCGCCCAGCGCATACAGGATGCCTGGGGACTGGCCGCTCAGGTCGATCATGGGATCTCCCGAAACCAGGCCCGCTGCCCGAGCCGCATGGTTTGCCTCTTGCAGGTAGCTGGCATACGACTTCGAAAGGACCAGGTTCGAACCCGGTTGACCCACCTCAATCACTTGGTCATTCAGACTCAGGGGCTGAGGCTGCCTGTAGGGCATCTGCATGCCCATACCCAGCATCAGGACACTGAATGCCGTCGCGGCCATCGCCAGCAGGGCGACAAAACAGGATGGATCGTGCTCTTCTCCGAGCGAGTTGACCAAGACCAGCCCAGGGAGGAGCCAGAAGAAGCCTGCAAAGGCTCCTGACCACCAATAGTTGCCATTGGTGCCGAATGCGAAGCAGTAAGGCAGCGACAGCAGCAGCAGTACCAGTGCCAGGCGGTCCCTGGAGAGACGAAAGGCATGTGGTCGGGCGAGTGCAGCAAAGGTCACGTAGAGCACTGAAGCCATCGAGAGGGAAAGAAAGAGCAGCCCGGCGTTGGACCCCAGCGGCGAGGCATGCCAAGCCGCCTCCGAAATGGCGACGGCGACATAGAAAACGGGCAGCAGGGACGCGACGATGCCTATCCACCGCAGCGGCGTCTTCGCCGACCGCAGCGCCAGCGCAACGGCCCATGGCATGACCGTTGCCACCACGAACAGCAGCCACTCAAAGTCGTTGAACGCAAATTCGTCCACGCGTATGAGCTCTTTGATCGAGTGGCCTCCATCCAGCAGGCTACTGACTGCCAGACCGTTTGAAATGCGTTCCTTGAACTTCAGTATCGAGCCATCTATGGCCCAGGCACTCACCACAAGCAAGGCGCACGCCACAGCGATCGGCACCAGCAGGTGCTTGAATCGGAGCTTTCCATGTGCAGCCCAGTAAATGACAGCCACGAGGCTCAAGGCCATCGCCGTGCTGGGTTTCGCCATGAAGCTGAGCCATCCGCCGATGCCCAGAACGATGAGTCCAGCGAATCGCAAGCGGGACGTGGAGGAGGAACTCCAGACGATACCCACGGCGGAAATCAGCAAGGCGTGAAGATTGAGGCTGTTGTAGCTGGGCGTCACCAACCAAAGGCTGAATACCACCAGCGACGCGGTGGCCAGTCCGAGTGATGACACCAGGTTTGAAAACCGCGGAATGTCGCCGCTGCGGGTGACCTCGAACACCGCGAGGCACAGCAGGAATGCCAGTCCAAACGTGATGCCGACATTGAATTGCCTCATGTGGGCAATGTTGCCGTTCAGCAGAAGGTAGAGGGGATGGTGAATGAACCCGAACTGAGTGACTGAAGCGTCGTACTGGTGCGGGTTGGCAGCCCAGATGAGATAGAGGCCTTCGTCCGTGAAATCTATTCCATATCGGCTGTAATTCAGCATCCATGCCAGTGTTGCAACACTGAGGATGGCGACAAGAAGAAGCAACAGGCTGTCGATTTTTTTCGATTCGTAGGTGCTGTTCATCGCAAACGCTGTTCTTCCACTAGCAAACCTGGCAATTCTCCAGGAGCGTGATCTTAGTCGACCGACCCGATGCCTATTTCGCTGGGAGTCGCCCGGCATGAGGCTGCGGCTGCGTTCGGGCGACCTTTCAAGGGCGCTTGAAGCCCTCCCTCAGCGCTTGTGTGATCTCCGCCGCCGGCAGTTCGCGGCAGCCACTGGCGTTCTGCCCCGACCACAGCGGTGAGAAGTCACCGCTGCCCTTGGCTTCCCAGTGCGCGCGCAGCGGCGCCATGGCCGCGCCGGCCAGCGGGAAGGCGGGCGCCACCGGGTTCATCGGGCCGAGTTCGCGTATCACGCGGTTGACGATGCCGCGCGCGGGGCGGCCGGTGAAGAGGTGGGTCAGGGCTGTGTGGTGCGCCGCTTCGCTTTGCAGTGCGGCGCGGTGCAGCGCACTGGTGGTGGCCTCCGTGCAGCACAAGTAGGCTGTGCCCACCTGCACACCCGAGGCGCCCAGCGCCATGGCCGCAGCCACCCCAGCGGCGTCGGCAATGCCGCCGGCAGCAATCACCGGCAGGTTCACCGCGGCCACGATCTGCGGCAGCAGCGCGAAGGTGCCGATCTGCGTGGTGAGGTCGTCGGTGAGGAACATGCCGCGGTGCCCGCCCGCCTCGGCGCCCTGGGCAATGATCGCGTCGACGCCAAACGCTTCCAGCCAGCGCGCCTCTTCCACCGTGGTGGCGGACGACAGCACCACGCTGCCCCAGCTTTTCACGCGGTCCAGCAGGTCCAGGTCGGGCAGGCCGAAATGGAAGCTCACCACCTTGGGTTTGAAGCGCTCCAGCAGGTCGGCCGCCGTGCGGTTGAAGGGCACGCGTCCCGGGCCGGCCGGCACGGCGTCGATGTCCAACCCTGCCTCGCGGTAGTAGGTTGCCAGCCAGGCGCGCCATGCCGCTTCGCGTGCTTCATCGGGCACTGGCGGGGTGTGGCAGAAGAAGTTGACGTTGTAGGGACGCGTGGTGCCGGCCGCCAGCGCGGTCAACTCGCGCTCCAGCGCCTCGGGCGTGAGCATGGCGCAGGGCAGCGAGCCCAGTGCGCCGGCATTGCTCACCGCCACGGCGAGTGCAGCCCCCTGCACGCCGGCCATGGGCGCCTGGATCAAGGGGACGTCGGTTCCGAGCAGTGAGGTGAGTGCGTTCATGCGCGCATTCTCCGCGCGGCCCACCGCCGGGTAAACCCTCAAACGTGTAACAGCGCAATCATTTAACATATTAACTAAATGAGTGAGCCCACCCCCTTCATCCACCGCAACCTGCCGCGCCTGCTGCTCGAAGCCCGCGAGGCCGTGATGCTGCACACCCGGCCCAGCCTGCGCGAACACGGCCTGAGCGACCAGCAGTGGCGCGTGCTGCGCGTGCTCGGCGAACACGCCCGCCTGCCCGGTGGTGTGGAAACCGGCCGCGTGGCGCGCGAGGCTTTTTTGCTCGGTCCCAGCCTCACCGGTGTGCTCACGCGCATGGAGCGCGATGGCCTGATCGCGCGCGGTCGCTGCCCGCAGGACGCCCGCCGCACAGTGGTGCGCGCCACGCCCGCCGGGCTCAAGCTGGTCAAGCGCCTCTCCAGCACCATCGAGTCGCACTACGCGTGGATGGAGGAGCGCCTGGGCAAGGCGCGGCTGGCGCAGCTGTATGCCCTGCTCGACGAGGTGATTGCCCTGGAGCAACCGGACGAGGTCGAGGCGCTGGAGGAGGACGTCGAATGAACACCCACTGGATGCCCGAGGGCACGGTTTACGGCACGTTGCTCAACTTCCAGCGCGAGCACGCGCTGTGGGCGCCGCGCATGAGCGAAGCCCCCTACAAGGCACCCCCGAGCGCGCCGGTGCTCTACATCAAGACCGCCAACACCTTCACCGCTGCGGGTCACAGCATCGCCCTGCCCGCCGGCAAGCCGGTGGTGGTGGCCGCCACGCTGGGGCTGGTGGTGGGCGAGACGGGCGTGGTCGGCGCCGTTCTGTTCAACGACGTGGCGATCGCGCACGACAGCTACTACCGCCCGCCGGTGAAGTTCCAGTGTGTGGACGGCTTTCTCGGGGTCGGCCCCGAGTGTGTGCCGCTGCAGCGCCTGGGTGGGCTGGCGGGCCTGTCGGACCTGCATCTGGAGTTGCGCATCAACGGCGTGCACCGCCAGACCACGGCGCTGGCCGAGCTGGTGCGCGACGCCGCCACGCTGCTGGCCGACGTGGGTGAATTCATGTCGCTGCGCACGGGTGACGTGCTGATGCTGGGCAGCGATTGCCTGCCGGACGGCACACGGCCGCTGGTGCACGCCGGCGACACGGTGGAGATCAGCGCCACCGGCTTCAAGCCGGTCGTGCACAGCTTCCAGGCGGAGGAGAAGGCATGAAACACGCCCGCATCGCCTGGGCCGGCGCGGTCCACAACGCCGTGGAGGCCGGCGGCCAGCTGGAACTGCTCACGCCCGCGCTCAAGGGCCGCCGCGTGGCCTTCGACGAGGTGGTGTGGTTGCCTCCGCTGGTGCCCAACCCGCCGACGCGCCCGCGCACCATCCTCGCGCTCGGCCTGAACTACGCCGACCACGCCAGGGAGCTTGCTTTCAAGGCGCCGGAAGAACCGCTCGCCTTCCTCAAGGGCGAAGCCAGCCTCACTGGCCACCGCGGCTTCACGCTGCGCCCGGCGGGCGTGCAGCACATGCACTACGAATGTGAACTCGCGGTGGTGATCGGGCGCACCGCCCGGCACGTGAATAGGGCGCAAGCGCTGGACTTCGTGGCCGGTTACACCGTGGCCAACGACTACGCGATCCGCGACTACCTGGAAAACTGGTACCGCCCCAACCTGCGCGTGAAGAACCGCGACACCTGCACACCCATCGGCCCCTGGCTGGTGGACGCGGCCGACGTGCCCGATCCCATGAACCTTGCGTTGCAGACCACCGTCAATGGACAGGTCACGCAGCAGGGCAACACGCGCGACATGATCTTCGACGTGCCCACGCTGATCGAGTACTTCAGCACCTTCATGACCCTGCAACCCGGTGACCTGATCCTCACCGGCACGCCCGACGGCGTGGTCGACTGCCAGCCCGGCGACGTGATCGTCACGTCCATCGAAGGCATCGGCGACCTGGTCAACACCATCACCTCACCCCTTGAGTCCGCATGACGATCCCGCACCTCATCAATGGCAAGTCCGTAACGAGCACCGAGACCTTCGAGACGATCAACCCCGCCACCCAGGAGGTGCTGGCCGAGGTGAGCGCTGGTGGTGCAGACGAGATCAACGCGGCAGTGCAGGCCGCAAAAGATGCATTCCCCCAATGGGCTGGGCTGCCCGCCACCGAACGCGCCAAGCTCATGCGCAAGCTGGGTGAACTGATCGCCGCGCACGTGCCACAGATCGCGCAGACCGAGACCAACGACAGCGGCCAGGTGATTTCGCAAACCGGCAAGCAGCTGATCCCGCGCGCGGCCGACAACTTCCACTACTTCGCCGAAATGTGCACCCGCGTGGACGGCCACACCTACCCCACGCCCACGCACCTGAACTACACGTTGTTCCATCCGGTGGGGGTGTGCGCGTTGATCAGCCCGTGGAACGTGCCCTTCATGACGGCGACCTGGAAGGTGGCGCCGTGCCTCGCGTTCGGCAACACGGCGGTGCTGAAGATGAGCGAGCTCAGTCCCTTGACCGCTGCGCGCCTGGGCGAGCTGGCGCTGGAAGCGGGCATTCCGCCGGGCGTGTTGAACGTGGTGCATGGCATGGGCAAGGAAGCGGGCGAGCCGCTGTGCGCGCACCCAGACGTGCGCGCGATTTCCTTCACCGGTTCCACCGCCACGGGCAACCGCATCGTGCAGAGCGCGGGCCTGAAGAAGTTCAGCATGGAGCTGGGCGGCAAAAGCCCGTTCGTGATCTTCGACGACGCGGATCTGGACCGAGCCCTGGACGCCGCGGTGTTCATGATCTTCAGCAACAACGGCGAGCGCTGCACGGCGGGCAGCCGCATCCTGGTGCAGCAGAGCGTCTACGCCGACTTCGCGCAGAAGTTCGCCGAGCGCGCCAAGCGCATCACCGTGGGCGACCCGCTCGATGAAAAAACCATCGTCGGCCCGATGATCAGCCAGGCGCATCTGGCGAAGGTGCGCAGCTACATCGAGCTGGGCCCGAAGGAGGGCGCCACGTTGTTGTGTGGCGGGCTGGACCGGCCCTCGTACGCTTCGGCACTGTCGTCGCGCGTGGCCAAAGGCAACTACGTGTGGCCCACGGTGTTCGCCGATGTGGACAACCGCATGCGGATCGCACAAGAAGAAATCTTCGGCCCTGTGGCCTGTCTCATTCCGTTCCGTGACGAGGCGCATGCGATCGAGCTGGCCAACGACATTCAATACGGTCTCTCCAGCTATGTGTGGACGGAGAACCTCGGTCGTGCGCACCGAGTGGCGGCCGCTGTGGAGGCGGGCATGTGTTTCGTCAATTCGCAGAACGTGCGGGATCTTCGTCAACCGTTTGGGGGCACCAAGGCCAGTGGCACGGGGCGCGAAGGTGGGACCTGGAGTTATGAGGTGTTTCTGGAGCCGAAGAACGTGGCCGTGTCTTTGGGGTCGCATCACATTCCTCATTGGGGTGTTTGATATGCCTTCGCTCCATCGGGTTGGCGGGATCGAGCGGGCATGGCGCTCTGCTCCGCGAATGTCCTCCGGCGGCTGGAGCCGCCTCCCCCTTTGTTTCGCTGCGCAGAGCGCCATGCCCGCTCGATCCGAAGCAGCGTGTGTGCGTTCTTCCTTTCGCACACGCGGTCCGCAGTGGTTTGAAACCCTGGGGTGTTCACCGCAGCGAAATAAAGGAGGAGGGGCCGCAGGCCCCGGGGGACATTCGCGGAGGTGGGCGCCCCAGGGTTTCAAACCACGGAGCAACCAGCAAGCAGCAAGGAGGAACAAGACATGGGAAAACTAGCACTCGTGGCCAAGGTCACCCACGTCCCCTCGATGTACCTCAGCGAACTCGACGGACCCAGAAGGGGAACAAGACAGGACGCCATCGATGGTCACAAAGAGATCAGCCGCCGCTGCCGCGAACTCGGTGTGGACACCATCGTTGTGTTCGACACCCACTGGCTCGTCAACGCCAGTTACCACCTCAACTGCGCACCGCACTTCGAGGGCCGCTACACCAGCAACGAACTGCCGCACTTCATCAGCAACATGCCGTTCGAGATCCCGGGCAATCCCGCGCTCGGGCAGTTGCTGGCCCAGGTGTGCAACGAGCATGGCGTCGAAACCCTCGCCCACGATGCCACCACCCTCGGCCCCGAGTACGGCACCCTTGTGCCCATGCGCTACATGAACGCCGACCAGCACTTCAAGGCCATCTCGGTTTCCGCGCTGTGCCAGGCCCACTACCTCAACGACAGCGTGCGCCTGGGCTGGGCCATGCGCCGCGCGGTGGAAGACCACTACGACGGCACCGTTGCCTTTCTGGCCAGCGGAAGCCTCAGCCACCGCTTTGCACAGAACGGTCTGGCGCCCGATTACGCCTTCAAGATATGGAGCCCTTTCCTTGAAACCCTGGACCGCCGCGTCGTGCAGATGTGGGAGCAGGGCGAATGGAAAGCCTTCTGCGAGATGCTGCCCGAGTACGCCGCCAAGGGCCACGGTGAGGGTTTCATGCACGACACCGCCATGATGTTGGGCGCGCTCGGCTGGAGCGACTACACCGGCAAAGCCGAAGTCATCACGCCCTACTTCGGCGCCTCCGGCACCGGCCAGATCAACGCCGTCTTTCCCCTCACGCCGCAGACCGGCGCCGCCATTCCCGCTGCGCAGGCGTCGGCTGCCAAGGGCTACCAAGCCGTCTCCCGACTCTGACCACATGCCCCACCTCGTCATCCTCTACACCCCCAACCTCGACAAGCCCGAAGCACAAGGCGGCATCGACATGAGCCGGCTGTGCCGCGCCCTGTGCGACGCCATGCTGGCCGTGCGAGACGAGACGGACAAACAGGTGTTTCCAACAGGCGGCACGCGCGTGCTGGCTTACCCCGCCGCTCACAGCGCCGTGGCCGACGGTGGTGCGGCGGGCGAGGCCACCGGGCTGGGTGGTGACTACGCCTTCGTCTACATGAACGTGCGCATGGCCAAGGGCCGCAGCGCAGTGACGCACCAGCGCGTGGGCGACGCGCTGCAGGCCTGCGTCAAGACGAACTTTGCCGCGCAACTCGCCGCGCGCCCGATCGGCATCACCGTGCAGGTGGACGAAGGCAACGAGGTGTTCGACGGCAAGACCAGCTCGCTGCATCCGCTGTTCAACCGGACCTGACCCCATGCTCGACGACACCCTCATCCAGCAACTTGCCGCCGAGCTCGACCGGTCCGAGAAAACACGCGCGCCGCTCGAGCACTTTTCCAAACGATTCCCGGGCATGACCGTCGAGGACGGCTACCGCATCGGCCGCGCCTGGGTCGCGTTGCAGATCGCCGCCGGCAACAAGGTCATCGGCCACAAGATCGGCCTGACCAGCCGTGCCATGCAGATGGCCAGCCAGATCGACGAGCCCGATTTCGGCACGCTGCTGCAGAGCATGTTGTTCACCGCGCAGGCCGGGCAGGTGCTGGAGATTCCCGCCAGCCGCTTCATCGCGCCGCGGGTGGAGGTGGAACTCGCCTTCGTGCTCAAGGCCCCGCTCAAGGGCACCGGCGTCACGGTGGCCGATGTGATCAACGCCACCGAATACGTGACCCCCGCCATCGAGATCATCGACGCGCGCATCGAGCAGTTCGACCGCCACACCAAAGCCATGCGCAAGGTGTTCGACACCATCAGCGACAACGCGGCGAATGCCGGCATCGTGCTGGGCGCGGGCGACCCGCGTTACCAGGCCGACCCGCTCACCACCGACCTGCCCTGGTGCGGTGCCGTGCTGAAACAGAACGGCGTGGTGGAAGAAACGGGCCTGGCCGCCGGCGTGCAGGGGCACCCCGCCGTGGGCATTGCCTGGCTGGCGCACAAGCTCGCGCCCTGGGGCGAATCGCTGCGGGCTGGCCAGATCGTGCTGGCCGGCTCGTTCACGCGGCCGGTGGCCGCCAAGGCGGGCGACCTGTTCGAGGCCGACTACGGCCCGCTGGGTTGCCTGACATTCCAATTCGTCTGAATTTCCTCTCACCATGCAAACCCCCACCAACGCCTTCAAACAAGCCCTTGCCGCGCGCCGTGTGCAGATCGGTCTCTGGCTCGGACTGGCCAACCCTTACAGCGCGGAAATCTGCGCCGGCGCCGACTTCGACTGGCTGCTGATCGACGGTGAGCATTCGCCCAACAGCCTGAAGGACCTGCTGGCCCAGGCCCAGGCCATCGCGGCCTACCCAGGCTCGCACGCCATCGCACGCGTGCCGCTGGGCGACACGGCGCTCATCAAGCAATACCTCGACATCGGCCTGCAGACCCTGCTGGTGCCCATGGTCGACACGCCCGAACAGGCGGCCCAGCTGGTGCGCGCCTGCCGCTACCCGCAGGACGATGGCCAGGGTGGCGTGCGCGGCATGGCCGGCGCACGTGCCTCGCGCTGGGGCCGCTACCCGAACTACGCGAAAGAGGCCAACGCCCAGGTCTGCCTGCTGGTGCAGGCCGAGACGCGCGAGGCCTTGGCCCAGCTGGACGCCATCGCCGCCACGCCGGGTGTGGACGGTGTGTTCATCGGCCCGGCCGACCTGTCGGCCTCGCTCGGCCACGTGGGCAACCCGGGCCACCCCGAGGTGCAGGCCGCCATCGAAGACGCCATTCGCCGCATCCTGCGCGCGGGCAAGGCGCCCGGCATCCTCACCACGGACGAGGCCCAGGCGCGCCACTACCTGGCGCTGGGCGCGGTGTTCGTCGCCGTGGGGCTGGACACGCAGATCCTCGCGCGCCAGACCAGCGCACTGGCCGCGCGTTTCAAGGCCGATGCGCCAGCCGTGCCGGCGCCCGCCAAGGGCAGCGTGTACTGAACCGATCACCAGGAGACACCGATGAACGCCGCCATGCAACCCGCCACCGCCGCGCCCGCCGGCATGCACGCCGACGAATGGGCCGCGCGCGTCGAACTCGCCGCGTGTTACCGCGTCTTCGCCATGCTGGGCTGGACGGAGATGATCTACAACCACATCACATTGCGGCTGCCCGATTCGGTGGCTGGCGTTGAAAAGCAGTTTCTGATCAACCCGTTCGGACTTCATTACGCCGAGGTCACTGCAAGCAACCTGGTCAAGATCAACCTGCAGGGCGCGGTGCTCGATGGCTCGGCCCACCCCGTCAACCCGGCCGGCTTCACGGTGCACGCCGCCATCCACGACGGCCTGCCGGGCGCGCACTGTGTGATGCACACCCACACGACCGCCGGCGTGGCCGTGGCCTGCCTGAAAGACGGCCTGCAGCAGACCAACTTCTACACCGCGCAGCTGCACGGCATGCTGGCGTACCACGACTTCGAGGGCATCACCATCCACGCCGAAGAAGCGCCGCGCCTGCTCGTAAGCATTGGCGACAAGCCGGCCGTGATCCTGCGCAACCATGGCTTGCTGGCCTGGGGTGCCACGGTGCCGCAGACTTTCGCCATCCTCTGGACGCTGCAGCGCGCCTGCGAGATCCAGCTCGCCACCTTCAGCATGGGGGGCGCCGCTGCCGCGCTGCCGGTGCCCGAGGCGGTGGCCGCACAATGCACGCGCGACGCGCTGCAGTTCAACCCGCGGCACGGCGCAGGCCGTGATGTGTTCGATGCACTGGTGCGGCAGGTGAATCGCCTGGACAGCAGCTACCTGGAGTGAGCTTGTGACGAACCTGGATTTCCAGCGTGTGGCCATCGTGGGCGCCGGCGCCATTGGTGGGTGGCTCGGCGTGCTGCTCTCGCACACGGGCTGCATCGTGAGCGCACTGGCCCGCGGCGAGACGCTCGCCGCGCTGCGGCGCGATGGGCTGCAACTGCACGAGAACGGGCGCCTCATCGGCGCGCCGGTGGAGGCCTCGCCCAGCGCGGCGGCCCTCGGTGTGCAGGACCTGGTGATCGTGGCGGTGAAGGCGCCGGCATTGGCTGACGTGGCGCGCGGCATCGCACCCCTGATCGGTCGCCACACGGTGGTGCTCACCGCCATGAACGGCGTGCCCTGGTGGTTCTTCAACGGCTTCGGCGGCGAGCGCGCCGGCACCCGGCTGCAGTCGGTCGATCCCGGCGGCGAGATCGATCGCGCCATGCCCGCTCGCCATGTCGTTGGCGGGGTGGTGCACGCCAGTTGTTCGGTTGATTCGCCCGGCGTGATCCGCCACCACTTCGGCAACGGCCTGATCATCGGCGAGCCCTCGGGTGAGGCCAGCGAAAGAGTGGCGGCGCTGGCCGCGCTGCTGCAGCGCGCCGGGCTCAACGCCACGGTGTCGCCGCAGATCCAGAAAGACGTCTGGTACAAGCTCTGGGGCAACATGACGGTCAACCCGGTGAGCGCGCTCACCGGCGCCACCACCGACCGCATCCTGGGCGACGATCTGGTGCGCGGCTTCATCAGCAGCGTGATGCTGGAAGCCAAGGCCATCGGCGCGCGCATCGGCATCCCGATCGACCAGCAACCCGAAGACCGCCACGCCGTCACGCTCAAGCTGGGTGCCTTCAAGACCTCGATGCTGCAGGACGTGCAGGCCAGGAAGTCGGTGGAGCTCGACGCGCTGGTGACCGTGGTGCGCGAGCTCGGCCAGCTCACCGGCGTGCCCACGCCGTTCACCGACGCGCTGCTCGGCCTCGCGCGCCTGCAGGCGCGGACGTTGGGGCTGTACCCGGACGCGCCGGCCCGACAGGGTTAGCCCGCTGGCGGTTCGCGGCCCGGCGCTGAAGAATCCGCCATGCCCTCCACCTGGACGCTCGATACACCCGCTGCCGGCCTCGCCGTGCCGGCGCCGGTCGTTCAGGGCCTGCTCGAGGTGGCCAGCGCGCCGCTGAGCGCGGCCCGCCTGCTGCAGGCCGTGCAGGCGGTGGTGCCGGTGCAATACCTCTCGCTCGTGGCCTTCCGCCGCGACACCCCCGAGCTCGTCGAAGGCAGCTCGCGGGACACGCAAGGCCGCGACGTGGTGGCCGAGTGTTTCGCCATCTACCGCCGCAGCTACTTCCGCAGCGACGCGGTGATGCGCATCGCCGACCAGGTGGCCTGGCGCCCCGCGCGCGAGGTGGCGGTGTTGCACTGCCGTGCCGACGAGCTGCCCGTGGCGGGCTGGCGCGACGACATCTATGTGCGCGAGCGCCTCACCGAGCGCTTCACCCTGCTGCACGCGCCCGCGCCCGGCGCGGTGCAGGCCATCCACCTCTACCGCGACGACCGCCAGGGCCTGTTCCGGCAGGACGAGATCGGTCAATTGCTGGCGTTGGCGCCGCTGCTGCGCCAGGCCCACCAGGCCGCGTTGCAGGTGGGTGCGGTGGTGGCCGACCGCCAGGCCCAGGTGGCGCAGGCCGCGCAGCGCCTGGCGCGGCTGGCGCCCGCGCTCTCGCCGCGCGAGCGCGCCGTGTGCGCGCGCATCGCCTGCGGCCTCAGCGCCGACGGCATCGCGGCCGACCTCGACGTGGCGCCGTCGACCGTGGTGACGCTGCGCAAGCGCGCCTACCTCAAACTGGCCGAGGCCGGCCTGCCCGCCGACCGCATGGGCCTGGCCCGCCTGCTGGCCTGAAGACCCTGTCCATCCCCCTCGAAGGGGACGGGGTGCGGTACCTCCCGGCCTAGCATGGGCTGTCCCGATACGAAAGGAGGCAGGCCATGTGGCTGCGCAACTGCTGGTATGTGATCGCCTGGGACCACGAGATCCCCGCGGCCGATGCGCCGCAGCTCTTCACCCGCACCGTGCTGGGCGAGCCGGTGCTGGTCTACCGCACCCAGGCCGGCGCGCTGGTGGCGCTGGAAGACCGCTGCTGTCACCGCCACGCGCCGCTGTCGGCGGGCCGGCGCGAGGGCGACTGCGTGCGCTGCGGCTACCACGGCCTGAAGTTCGACGCCCGGGGGCAGTGCGTGGAGGCGCCCGGCATCGAGATCGTGCCGGCCAGGGCGCGCGTGCGCCGCTACCCGGTGGCCGTGAAGAACCGCTGGGTGTTAGTCTGGATGGGCGACCCCGCGGGGGCCGACGAAGCGCTGCTGCCCGACAACTTCAGCTGCGACAGCCCCGAATGGCAGAACAAGCCCGGCTACCTGCACTACGACACGCCCTACCTGCTGATTTGCGACAACCTGCTCGACTTCTCGCACCTGAGCTACGTGCACGAGAAGTCGCTCGGGGGCTCCACCCGCATCGCGCAGTCGCGCCCGGTGATCGAGCCGGTGCCCGGCGCCACGGCCGACTGGCCGCAGATGGGCATCAAGGTCTCGCGCCACGTGAACGACGTGCCCCCGCCGCCGTTCTACCAGCGCTTCCGCCACTTCGAGACGAACCTGGACCGCTGGTTCGTCTACGAATTCCTGCTGCCCGGCACGCTGCTCATGCACTCGGGTGGGCGGCCCACCGGCGCCTCGCCCGACGCACCCGGCCCCTCGGTGCGGCTGCACAGCTGCCAGACGCTCACGCCCGAGACCGCCAGCTCCACGCACTACTTCTTCCAGCAGTCGCACCCGGTGAACGAGGGCGACGACAGCGTGACCGAGAGCATCTTCAACAGCCTGGTGGGCGCGTTCAACGAAGACCGCGACATGATCACCGCGCAGCACCGCAACATCCAGCTCAACCCCGCGCTGCCCATGATGCCGCTGGCCATGGACGCCGCGCTCATCGCCTTCCGGCGCCTGCTCGAAGCCCGTGTCCAGGCCGAGCGCAACGCCGCCACCGCTTCCCCCCAACCGGCCGTGACGGCCTAGAAAACCGGAGACAGACAATGACCCGCAAGCCCTTCACCCTCCTGCGCGCCCCGATCGCCGCCACGCTGCTGGCCACCACCGGCCTGGCCGGCGCCCAGACCGTGCTCAGCGTCTCCACCTGGCTGCCGCCCGCCCACGGCGCCACCATGGCGCAAAACCAGTGGTGCGAGGCGGTGGAGAAGGAGAGCAAGGGCAGCGTGAAGTGCAACCTGCTGCCCAAGGCGGTGTCGGCGCCGCCCGGCACCTTCGACGCGGTGCGCGATGGCCTGGCCGATGTGTCGTTCACGGTGGACGGCTACACGCCGGGTCGCTTCATCTTCACGCAGGTGGCCGAGTTCCCGTTCCTGGGCGACAGCTCCACCGCCACCTCGGTGGCCTACCAGCGCATCTACGACAAGTACTTCGCACCGCTGGGCGAGCACCGCGGCATCAAGACGCTGGCGGTGTTCACGCACGGCCCGGGCATCATCTTCACCGTCAAGCAGCCGGTGACCAGCGCCGCCGACGCGGGCAAGCTCAAGTTCCGCATCGGGGGCGGCAACATCAACGAACTCTCCAAGCTCATGGGCTGGAACACCACGCTCAAGCCCGCCACCGAATCCTTCGAGCTTCTGTCCACCGGCGTGATGGACGGCACCTTCTTCCCCGACGAGTCGCTGCAGTCGATGCGCCTGAACATGGTGAAGTACGCCACCACCTTCCCCGGCGGTCTCTACAACACCAGCTTTGTCTTCATGATGAACAAGGCCAAGTACGACGCGCTGTCGGCCACCGACAAGGCGGCGGTCGACAAGGTCTCGGGTGAGGCCGCGGCGCGCCTGTTCGCCGCCGGCTGGGACCGCACCGACGCGGCGTCGCGCGACATCCAGAAGACCACCGGCGTGCAGCGCCAGATGGCCAGCGACGCCTTCGTAAGTGAGGTCAAGGCCAAGCAGGCCGCGCTGGAAGACAAGTGGGTGGCCGCGGCCGAAGCGCGGGGCCTGAAGAACGCGCGCGGTGTGCTGGCGGAGTTTCGCGCCGAAACACAAAAGTTGAAGTGAAAAGATCCTAGCCCGCGAGGGCTGGGAACAGCTTCACCAGGCCCGTGGCCATCACTTCCACCGACAGGGCGGCCAGGATCAGTCCCATCAGACGGGTCATCACGTTGATGCCGGTCTGGCCCAGGAAACGCGCGATCGGCTCGGCCAGCGTGAAGCAGATGGCGGTGGCCAGCGCGATCACCACGCCGTAGCCCACCAGGGCGGCGTGCTGGAAGAAGGTCTTGGCCTGGTCGGCGTAGATCACCACGGTGGACATGGTGGCCGGGCCGGTGAGCAGCGGGATCGTCAGTGGTACCACCGCGATGGAGGCGCGCGCCGAGGCGTCGCTCACCTCCAGTTCGTTGGTCTTGGCTTCGGCGGGTTGCGCGTTGAGCATGGACAGTGCCGAGGTCAGCAGCAGCATGCCGCCACCCACCTGGAAACTCGCGAGTGAGATGCCGAAGAACGCGAGGATCTGCAGGCCGATGATGGCGCAGGTGGCGATCACCGCGAAGGCGCTGAACGCCGAGATCAGCACCGTGCGCCGCCGCTGCTTGCGCGAGAAGCCCTGCGTGTAGTGGATGAAGAAGGGCACGATCGCCAGCGGGTTGACGATGGCCAGCAGGGTGATGAGCGGCTTGAAATCCATGAGTGATTGTGGCCCACCCCCGCCGCGCTGCGTGCGTCCCCCTCAGGGGGCGCGCACGCTGGGACCGGCGAAGCCGGATCCTCGCGTGCCCTAGATGATGCATTTCGCGTCGGTGACAGTGCCTTTCGGGGATTGGCGAAGCAAGCGCGCTAGGGGGTTCCCGGCTCGCGTCTTCTGAACATGCCGTAGCCTTCCATGAACAGCACCTTGTCGCCATGCTGGTTGAACATCTCCCAGCTGGTGCGCACCAGGCCCACGTCCAGCCGCTTGCTCATGGGCCGCTTTTCCAGGATGGTGTGCTGCAGACGCAGCGTGTCGCCGGGGAACACGGGCTTGAGCCACTTCAGGCTTTCCAGACCCGGCGAACCCAGGCTGGAGCTCTCATGCAGGAAGTTCGTCACCATCAGCCGCATGGCCATGGCGCAGGTGTGCCAACCGCTGGCACTGAGCGCGCCGAACACCGACGCCTTGGCCGCCTCGGCGTCGAGGTGGAAGGGCTGCGGGTCGAACTGGCGCGCGAAGGCCACCGTTTCCTCTTCGGTGGGGGTGATGGTGCCCAGGTCGCGGGTCTCGCCCACCACGAGGTCTTCCCACCAGTACTTGATGTGTGTGTTGGTCATCTTCAGCGTCCTCCGGATACGTCCAACAAACTCATGGTCGTGTAGCTCGCCGCGTCCGACAGCAGCCACACGATGGCCTGCGCCACTTCGTCCGCCGTGCCGCCGCGCTGCATGGGCACCAGGTGCTGCAGGTCGCGCACGCGGGTGGGCAAACCGCCGGATGCATGGATCTCGGTCTCGATCAGGCCCGGGCGCACCGCGTTCACACGAATGCCTTCGGCGGCCACTTCTTTCGCCAGGCCGATGGTGAAGGCGTCGATCGCGCCTTTGGCCGCGGCGTAGTCCACGTACTGGCCGGGCGAACCCAGGCGCGACGCGGCACTGGACACGTTGACGATGGCACCGCCCGCGCCACCATGTTTCGTGCTCATGCGGCGCACCGCCTCGCGCGCGCAAAGCATCGAGCCGATCACGTTGATGTCGAACATGCGGCGCCAGCGCGCCACGCTCATCTCGTCGATCCGCGCGCTCACATCGACCACGCCCGCGTTGTTCACCAGTCCGGTGAGGCGGCCGAGTTTGGCGTCGATCTTCTGGAACATCGCCAGCACCTGGGCCTCATCGGCCACGTCGGCCTGCACCGTGATGGCCGTGCCGCCCAGCTCGCGGATGCCGCGCACCACCTCGTCGGCGGCCAGCGAGTTCGCGGTGTAGTTCACCGCCACCGCCCAGCCTTGCGAGGCCGCCAGCCGCGCCGTGGCCGCACCGATGCCGCGCCCGCCGCCGGTGACCAACAGCACCCGCCCACTCATCTGGTCCATAACCCGTCTCCTGCAGAAAGTGGTGGCATCGCGTACAACACGGGCTCGCCACGAGACAACCATTACAACAGCGCGAGGAGATCCGCATGCGTCACACAGTCGACTACTTCTTTGCGCCGCAAAGTCCCTGGACCTACCTGGGCCACGAGCGTTTTGCCGCCCTGGTGCGCGAGACCGGCGCCACCGTGCGCGTGCTGCCCATGGACCTGGGCAAGATCTTTCCGCTCTCCGGCGGCCTGCCGCTGCCCAAGCGCGCACCGCAGCGCCAGGCCTACCGGTTGCTGGAGCTGCGTCGCTTCAGCGAAGCGCTTGGTGTGCCGCTCAACCCCGAGCCGCGGTTCTTTCCTGTGGCGGGTGATCCGGCCGCGCGCCTGATCACTGCGGTGGCCATGCACGACGGCGCCGATGCGGCCATGAAGCTGACCGGTGCCGTGACCGCTGCCGTGTGGGCGCAGGAGCGCGACATCGCCGACACAGGCACGCTGGCGGCCTTGCTGGCCGAGTGCGGTCTGGATGCGGCTCGGCTGGGCCAGTCGGAGCAGTCCGATGTGCAGGTACGCTACGACGAACAGACGCAAGCGGCCATCGACGCCAGCGTGTTCGGCGCACCCAGCTACGTGATCGAAGGTGAGCTGTTCTGGGGTCAGGACCGGCTCGACTTCGTGGCGCGCAAACTGCGCACTTGAATTTTCTCAACCGACAACAGGAGATATCCCATGGGACACATGATCGAACTCAAGGCCGCTGACGGCACCACCGTTCCGGCTTACGTGGCCGGGCCTGCAGGCAACCCCAAAGCCAAAGGCGGTCTGGTCGTGCTGCAGGAAATCTTCGGCGTGAACTCACACATCCGTTCCGTGGCCGATGGCTACGCGGCCGATGGCTACTTTGTCGTGGCACCCGCCACCTTCCACCGCGTCCAGCCCGGTGTGGACCTGGGCTACACCGAGGCGGACATGAACGCCGGTTTCGGCTTCAAGACCGCCGTGGAAGGCCTGCCCGCACCCGGCGTGATGGCCGACATCCAGGCCGCGATCGACCACGCGGCCCAGGCCGGTAAGGTCGGCATCGTCGGCTACTGCTGGGGCGGCCTGCTCACCTGGCGCGCGGCCTGCACGCTCACGGGTCTGTCGGCCGCCGTGCCGTACTACGGTGGCGGCATGACCGCGGCTGCCGAAGCCGCGCGTGAGCCGACCGTGCCGGTGATGGTGCATTTCGGCGATCAGGACCACTGGATTCCGATGGACACGGTGGAGGTGTTCAAGAAGGCGCAACCGGGCGTGACGGTGCACGTGTACGAGGCCAATCACGGCTTCAACTGCGACCAGCGCGGCTCCTACAACGAGGCCGCCGCCAAGCTGGCGCGTGAACGCACGCTGGCGTTCTTCGCGCAGCACCTGAGCTGAACGGCGATGCGGCGCGTCGGTCTGCTCGGCAGTCTGATGGCCGTATGCACGGCCGCAGCGGCGGCCGACTACAGCGGCCCCCTGTTTGACGCCCACCTGCATTACAACGACGAGGCCTGCACCCACGACGCGCCCGCGCCGGGCTGCCCACATCCTCTGGCCGATGTGCTGGAGCGCATGCAAAAGAGCGGTGTGCGCGCGATCGTGGCCAATTCGCGGCCCAACGACGGCACCAAAGCCCTGGCCACCGCGCGCGAGCAGACCCGCGCCGCCGGCGTGGCCGTGGTGCCCTTCGTGCGCCTCTACCGCAACCGCGCCGACTACAGCAACTGGTTCCGCGACCCCACCATCGTGGACATGGTGAACACCGAGTTGGCGCGCGGCACACCGGCCGGCCCCTACCGTGGCCTGGGTGAGTTTCATCTGTACGACAGTGCGAACGCCAACGGCCCGGTGGCCAAACAACTCATGGCGCTGGCCGAGGAGAAGGACCTGGCGGTGCTGGCGCATGTGGACGACGTGGCGATCGACCTGTTGATGGCGAACACAAGAACTGGCAGCGCCGATCGGGCGCCGGGCCGCCCCAGGCCGGATCAGCCCCCACTGGAGGCAGCGACCCGCGATGCGGCGGAGCGTGGGGGCTTTCGTTTGATCTGGGCGCACACCGGTATCGGTGGCACGCCCGCTGCCCGGGTGGACGAGTTGTTCGCGCGGTACCCACGGCTGATGGGTGAGCTTTCCTATCGCCCGGGGCTCACCTGTGTCGATGGTCAGCTTTGTCCCGAATGGCGCGCGCTGCTGCTCAAATACCCTGACCGTTTCATGATCGGCTCCGACACCTGGGTCAACCAGCGCTGGCTGTATTACGACGAGCTCATGAAGGGCTACCGCACCTGGCTCGGCGGTTTGCCTGCCGATGTGGCGCGGCGCATCGCCTGGGACAACGGCGCCCGGCTGTTTGGCGTGCCCACACCCTGAATGGGGAATCAGCGCCCTGATCGCACCAGGTAGCGCTTGCGCCAGAAGAACACGCCGAGCACCACGGCGGTCAACACCATGGATCCCATCGCCCACCAGAAGCCGGTCTGCTGGTGAACCAGCGGGATGAACTCAAAGTTCATGCCGAAGATGCCGGCGATCAGGTTCAGCGGCAGGAAGATGGCGGTGAGCGCGGTGAGCGTGCGCATGATGTCGTTGGTGCGGTTGCTCTGCGCCGAAAAGTGCATCTGCACCGCGGTCTCGGCGTTCTGCTCCAGCCGGCGCACGTGGTGCACCACGCGTTCGATGTGTTCAAGCACATCGCGCGATCGCACCTTGAGCAGTTCCAGCCCGCGTTGCCCGCCGATGGAGTCGTTCGGTTCCCAGGTGGCGATCGCTTCGATCCAGTCCTGGATGGCCGAGCGCTGGTCTTCGCAGATCTCGTCGAGCTGGTGCAGCGAGATGCGCGCGTCCAGCAGCGAGCCCCAGTTGCTGAAACGGGCCTTGGGTTGGAGCAGTTCGGTTTGCCAGTGGTCGAGCTGGCGCGTGAGTTCGCGCCGAAGATCCAGGTAGCCATCCACCATCTGGTTGACGATGCGCAGCATCAGGTCGGCCGGGCTGGGCGGCAGGTGCACCCCGGCCGCGCGCGAGGCTGCGCTGGCGGCGGACATCAGGCGGGTGGTGTATTGCTCCAGCACCTGGCAGCCTGCGGGGTGCACGGTGAGCAACACGCGGTCGAACACCGCGAAACCCACCGGGCTGGTGTCGATGCGCCGCAGCACCGGCGGGCCGCCACGCTTGGTCGACTGCGTGAGGACCGTGCCCGGGTGAGCGAGATCGGTTTCGCTGTGACCGGCCGCCAGCCGGCGGAACACCAGGATGTCGTACTGCGAGGTGTAGTCGTAGTGCGAGGGCAACTGGTTGTTGAGCAGGTCGGCCGTGTGCAGGTCCACCAGCGTCATGCCGCACAGCACCTGCAGCGTGGATTGCACGGCGCCCTGCTCCAACTCGAACTCGCGCCGCCCGCTGGCGATCCACACGTAGCCCTTTTCGGGCAGCACCATCGGCAGGCTCGTGGACTCGCTCACCGAGCCGGGCAGGATGTGGAAGACGCGCATGGGGTGTGTTCAGCCGCGCAGCAGCCGGGCGGCATCTCGCGCGAAATAGGTCAACACGCCGTCTGCACCCGCGCGCTTGAAGGCCAGCAGGCTTTCCATCATCACCGCGTCGTGGTCCAGCCAGCCGTTGATGGCCGCTGCCTTGAGCATCGCGTACTCACCGCTCACCTGATAGGCGAATGTGGGCACGGCAAACTCGTCCTTGACCCGGCGCACGATGTCCAGGTAAGGCATGCCGGGCTTGACCATCACCATGTCGGCGCCCTCGGCCAGGTCCAGCGCCACCTCGCGCAGGGCCTCGTTGGAATTGCCCGGGTCCATCTGGTAGACCTTCTTGTCGGCCTTGCCCAGGTTGGCGGCCGAACCCACCGCGTCGCGGAACGGGCCGTAGAACGCGCTGGCGTACTTGGCGCTGTAGGCCATGATTTTCGTGTGCACCAGACCCTTGGCTTCGAGTGCCGCGCGAATGGCGCCGATGCGCCCGTCCATCATGTCGCTGGGCGCGACCATGTCCACGCCCGCCTGGGCCTGGGTCACCGCCTGCTTCACCAGGATCTCCACCGTGGGGTCGTTCAGGATGTAGTTGTGCTCGTCCAGCAGGCCGTCCTGGCCGTGGCTGGTGTAGGGGTCGAGCGCCACGTCGGTCATCACACCGAGCTGCGGGAAACGCATTTTCAGTTCGCGCACCACGCGCGGCACCAGGCCGTCGGGGTTCAGCGCTTCCTGGCCGTCGGGCGTCTTCAGCGACTGGTCGATCACCGGAAACAGCGCCATCACCGGAATGCCCAGCGCCACACAGTCCTCCGCCACCGGCAGCAGCAAGTCCAGGCTCAGGCGTTCCACGCCCGGCATCGAGCCCACCGCTTCGCGCCGAGCAGCGCCGTCGAGCACGAACACCGGGTAGATCAGGTCGGCCGGGCTCAACCGATGTTCCCGCACCAGATCGCGGGTGAACGGATCCCGGCGCAGGCGACGGGGGCGGCTGAAGGGGTAGGGTGCGGGGTTGTGCATCGGCCTATTGTGGCAAACGGCAAACCGTTGCGTGTGACGCTCGGTCCCCTTGCTCAGGGTCGTGCGCGCGCTTGGGCGATCTGAAAGTCGGCAGCATTGTGTTGAACTCCACAGTAAGAAGAAATGATTGGTACCTCCCTACGGTTCCCACGGACCCGATGGTGATATTTTCGGGTCTCAGCCCGCGTGCAGCCCCATTTCATCGACCATGCTTTCAGTCAAAAAGAACATTGCCAGCGTGCCTGCCGCCGCGAAGTCGGGCGGCCAGGGCGATTTGCCCTGGTCACTGGACGAACATTGGCCCGCCTTGGTGGCGCGCTTGGCCGACCAGGTCACCGAGGGCGTCAGCGCGCTTCAAAACAGCATCGATCTGTTGCTTTCGAAGGAGCGCATCACGCGCTTGGAACACCGGGCTCTGAGCATCCCCACCGAACGCTTGAAGGTCGCCGGCATCAGCGCTCAGCAAATCAACCGCTTCTACGGTGGTCGCATTCGCCAGTCGCACGAAAAGGTCGACATGGCCCAGTTGGTCGAGGGTGTGCTGCAGGAGCGCAAGAACGAACTCAGCGTGCTCGGTATCGAGCTGCGCCGAAAGCTCAAGTCGGTGGAGGTGCTGGTGGACCCCACCGTGGCCTACACCTTCGTGAACGCGGTGCTCGACTGGGGGTTGCCGTTTGGCAGTCGCATCGACGTGCGCATGGACTTGAACGCCTGGCCCAGGCATGCTCGCTTGCAGGTTCGCGTGTCCAACGATGGCCTGCCGCCATCCAGTTCCACCATGTTGGACAGTTTGAGCTGGGTGCTCATCCGTCAGATTGCACAGACCGCTGGCGGCATCGAAATCACCCGGGAGACCACCGACGATGGTGTGAATTTCACGGCCATGTTCACGCGCACCGTCCAGGCCGTGGATGGCATCTCCGCCGTGGAGCTCTCCGATGACCACTCATCGATGTTCAAGTCGCTCTCCGGCATCTATGTATTGACGATTTCGCCAGCGCTGCAGATTCGTGCCGATGTGCGCGACGCCCTGCGCGAGATTGGTGTCCTGTCTGACAGCGTCGTCGATTTCGAGCAAGCCCGTGACGCGATTCGCAGCCGAATGCCGAACCTGATCGTCGTGGACGCAGGGATCAAGGGCGACGTTTTCGATCTCTTCCGGCGCGAACTGCTTCGCGAGGTCTTCGAGTTCCCCTTCATTGAAATCTCGCCCGACGACAGCTCGTTCGACATGTCGGGCTTCGATCATCTTTCCATGGCCAAAGTCGGGCGCGGGAACATCCGTGAGGCGCTGGGCACAGCGGTCATGTTCGAGCTGGCCAAGATGATGTAACTCGATTGGCCTACATCGTCTTGATGGCAGATTCAGTGTCAAAGTTGACAGGTCAAAGTTGGATATCCGTTTTTATTGGTGTACCATTTCAGCGGGCCGCTGAAAGGTGGCTCCCCGCTTTTCCTCCCTGAGCGGGTGCCTTAGTGTGTGACAGCAAAAAGGCTTCCCAACCCGGCCCAACTGGCCGGGTTTTTTTTGGTTGCCAGTTGGCGGAGCCCGCAGACGGCGCCCTGCCGATGATTGCGGTGCGCACTACACTGACCGCATGCTCTGGGTCAAATCCTTTCACATCGTTTTCGTGGCCAGCTGGTTCGCCGGCCTCTTCTACCTGCCCCGAATTTTTGTGAATCTGGCCATGGTGCCGCCCGAGAGCGTGGCCGAACGTGAGCGCTTGCTCTTGATGGCACGCAAGCTGATGCGCTTCACCAGTTTGCTGGCGGTGCCCGCGTTGGGGTTGGGTCTGTGGTTGTGGCTGGGATTTGGCGATCAGATCGCGCTGGGTGGATGGCTGCACGCCAAACTGGTCGTGGTGCTGCTGGCGCTGGGCTATCACCACACCTGCGGCGTGATGCTCAGGCAGTTCTCCCGAGGCGCCAACCGTCGCAACCATGTCTGGTACCGCTGGTTCAACGAGGCGCCAGTGATCCTGCTGGTGGCCGCGGTGGTCCTGGTGGTCGTCAAGCCCTTCTGACGCTTTGAAAGCGCGCTCATCCGCCTGGCCTCTGGCGTTTCTGTTCGCCTGTCTGGTGGTGTACGCCAGCCTGTACCCCTTCACCGGCTGGCGAGATCAAGGCGTGGTGCCGCTGGCGTTCTTGCAGGCGCCTTTCCCCCAATACTGGACTGGTTTCGATGTCGCTTCCAACCTGGTGGGCTACGCTCCGCTGGGCTTCCTGTTGGCGCTCGCCTTGCAGCGTTCCGGTTCCTCTCACTGGTCGTGGGTGGTGGCACTGGGTTTGCCGGCGTTGCTGTCCTTGACGGTGGAGATGTTGCAGAGTTACCTGCCCATGAGGGTGTCGTCGAATGTGGATCTGGTTTTGAATGTGGCAGGTGCAGCGCTGGGGGTGGCGCTGGCGCTGCTGATCGAGCGCCTGGGCGCGCTGCGCCGCTGGAGCCAGATCCGCGCCAACTGGTTCGAGCCCTCGGCCCATGGGAGCCTCGTCCTGCTGGCGCTCTGGCCTTTTGCCCTGCTGTACCCCCAGCCGGTGCCGTTCGGCCTGGGCCATGTCTGGGACCGGCTGGAGTCGGGCCTCACCGCGCTGCTGGTCGACACGCCGTTTCTGGAGTGGGTGCCCGTGCGTGAGTTGGCGCCCGCACCTTTGAGTCCGCTGGCCGAGGCGTTCTGCATCAGCCTGAGCGTGTTGGCACCCCTGCTCATGGGCTACGCCGACATGCGTTCGCGGACCCGTCGGACGGTTTTCTGCGGCTTGCTGCTGGGTGGCGCCGTGTGCGTGGCAGGCTTGTCGGCCGCACTGACCTACGGTCCCGACCATGCGTGGGCATGGATCACGCCGCAGGCCCAGCTCGGCCTGACAGCGGCCCTGGTTGCGGGAGTGCTTTTTGTTGCCCTGCCACGCCGTATGTGCAACGTGGTCATGCTGTTGTGCTTGGCGGTGTCGTTGAGCCTGCTCAATGGCGCGCCCGTCAGCCCCTATTTCGCCCAATCTCTGGAGGTTTGGGAGCAGGGGCGTTTCATCCGATTCCATGGCTTGTCCCAATGGCTGGGCTGGTTGTGGCCCTTCGCCGCGCTCGTGTTCGGGTTGTTGGCGGTGTCCCGTTCAGCGTCTGCGCCCGCACGCACCTCTAAAATCGATTCATGACTGAAAACAAGTCTTATTACGAGCGCCACATCTTTTTCTGTCTCAATCAGCGGGACAAAGGCGAAGCCTGCTGTGCCGATCACAAAGCGCAGGCGGCGTTCGACCGCTGCAAATCACAGGCCAAGTCGCTCGGCCTTCTGGGCGCGGGCAAGGTTCGCGTGAACAAGGCGGGTTGTCTGGACCGTTGCGCCGGTGGCCCGATCGCCGTGGTCTACCCGGAAGCCGTCTGGTACAGCTATGTCGACGAGCACGACATCGACGAAATCGTGCAATCGCACCTGCGCGACGGTGTGGTGGTGCAACGGCTGGTGACGCCGGCCGATGTGGGGCGCTGAACTTCCAGTGCATGCAAATCACGTGGTGAATCCAGACCCCGAGGACGGAGCATGAACGCCCAAACGGAAGTCCTGACGATGCCAGGCCCTGCGGGGCAGATCGAGTTGGCCATTGACAGGCCCGAGCTTGCCTCGCGAGGCGTGGCGGTGATCGCGCATCCTCATCCGCTGCATGGCGGCACGCTGACCAACAAAGTGGTGCAAACGGTGGCTCGAGCCTGTGTGCTGGCAGGTTTGACCGCGGTGCGATTCAACTTCAGGGGGGTGGGCAACAGCGAGGGCGTGTACGACGAAGGCCGGGGCGAGCTCGATGATCTGTTGGCCGTGGTCGCCGCCCATGCCGCCGAAGGCCCGCTGTTTCTGGCTGGTTTCTCGTTCGGGGCCTTCGTCACCAGCCATGCGGCCGTGCGGTTGCACGCGTCGCGCGACATCCAGCGACTGGTGCTCATTGGTACAGCAGCCAGCCGATTCGATGCTGCGCCCGTGCCTGCGGAACTCCACGCCCGAACCTTGGTCGTTCATGGGGAGCGGGACGATACTGTTCCGTTGTCCAGTGTGATGGATTGGGTCAGACCCCAGGTGTTGCCGGTGCTGGTGGTGCCCGGCGGAGGCCACTTTTTTCACGGCCAGCTCCCGATGTTGCGGGAACTGGTGTTGCGTCACCTGCGCGCCTGAGGCTGCGCAGGTTCTCTTTTTTGACTCTCCTCTAAGGACCGGATTTTGCTGCGTCGTCTCTCTTCTCTCTTTCTGTCTGCCTGTCTGATGGCAGGCTCGGTGTTGCCTGCTTCAGCTCAAATGCCTCAAGCCCCTGAAGTGGCAGCCAAGGCCTATCTGTTGATGGATGTGACGTCCGGGCAGGTCTTGGCCGCCATGAACCCTGATCAGTCCGTTGAGCCCGCTTCACTGACCAAACTGATGACGGCCTACATTGTTTTTGACGCGCTCAAGGCCGGCAAGATCAGCCTCACGCAGACCATGCCCGTGAGTGAGCGCGCCTGGAAGATGCCCGGCTCGCGCATGTTCATCGACCCGAAGATGCAGGTGCCTGTGGAAGACCTCGTCAAAGGCATGATCGTGCAATCGGGCAACGACGCCACCGTGGCCTTGGCCGAAGGCGTGGCAGGCTCGGTGGAGCGCTTTGTGGAACTCATGAATGCGCAAGCCAAATCCCTGGGCATGAACTCGACCAGTTACCGCAACGCCGAGGGTCTCACCGAGGCAGGGCATACCACCACCGCCCGTGACCTGGCGACCCTGGCCAACCGCCTGATGACCGACTTCCCCCAGTACGTTCCGTACTATGCGATCCAGCGTTATCGCTATCCCGGCACGCCTGCGACCAACGACACCAACCGCAACCTGCTGCTGTTTCGCGACCCCAGCGTTGATGGCTTGAAGACGGGTCACACCAACGCGGCGGGATATTGCCTGGTCGCGACCGCGCGGCGTCAGGTGCCGGGTCTGGGTGAGGGCGCGCAGGGCCAGCGCCGTCTCATCAGCATCCTGCTGGGCGCGTCCAGCGAAAACGCCCGTGCTGCAGAGACCCAGAAACTCCTGAATTGGGGCTATACCGCCTTTGAGGCTGTGCGCCTGTTTCCTGCGGATGGCGCCGTGGCCACGCCGCGAGTCTGGAAGGGCAAGTCCGAACAGGTCCGCCTGGGGCGTCCCGAAGGCGTGGTCGTCTCTGTTCCAGCGGGCGAAGGCTCGAAGCTCAAGACCGAGGTGGTTCGCCCCGACCCGCTGGTGGCGCCGTTCAACCGGGGTGATGCTCTGGGCACGCTGCGCGTGAGCTTGGCCAACGGCACGAAAGTGGCCGAAATTCCCCTTGTCGTCATGGACACGGTGGAAGAAAGCGGTGTGTTTGGCCGTGCCTGGGACGCCATCCGCCTCTGGATCCAGTGATCCTTCTGTGGCCCTGAATTGCCAGGGCGCCCACCCCGTGCTACATTAGTCGGCTTTTCGGAATTTTCCGAAGAGCTTTCCGTTTTCGCTTTTTTCAAACGTTTAGGGACGTTTCCAATGCCAACCATCAATCAACTCGTGCGCCACGGCCGGGAGGTCGAAAAGACCAAATCCAAGAGCCCGGCCATGGAAAACTCTCCGCAGCGTCGCGGTGTGTGCACCCGTGTGTACACCACGACCCCCAAGAAGCCCAACTCTGCTCTGCGTAAAGTCGCCAAAGTGCGCCTGACCAACGGTTTTGAGGTGATCTCCTACATCGGCGGCGAAGGCCACAACCTCCAGGAGCACAGCGTCGTGCTGGTTCGCGGTGGTCGTGTCAAGGATTTGCCTGGTGTGCGTTATCACATCGTGCGCGGTTCGCTCGACTTGCAAGGCGTGAAAGACCGCAAGCAGTCTCGCTCCAAGTACGGTGCGAAGAAGCCCAAGGCCAAGTAATCCTGGTTCGAATTCAAGGTGCTGTTTCCCGCGTGGCGCGGTGAATCAGCGTAGTGACCCGAAGCGCGGAATTGTCCGTGTGGGTCGAGTAAGTGGGGGTTCCAATGACCTCCGCGGTGCCTGCCCAGGCGCCAACTGAAGCAATATGAGGTGAAAAAATGCCACGTCGTCGCGAAGTCCCTAAACGTGAAATCCTGCCGGATCCCAAGTTCGGCAATGTCGAGCTCTCCAAGTTCATGAACGTGATCATGGAAGGTGGCAAGAAAGCTGTCGCCGAGCGCATCATTTATGGCGCGCTGGAGCAAATTGAGAAGAAGAGCGGCAAAGACCCGGTTGAAATCTTCTCGGTCGCCATCAACAACGTCAAGCCCATGGTGGAAGTGAAGTCCCGCCGTGTCGGTGGCGCCAACTACCAGGTGCCCGTTGAAGTGCGCCCCGTCCGTCGTCTGGCGCTGTCGATGCGCTGGATCAAGGAAGCCGCGCGCAAACGCAGCGAAAAGTCCATGGCTCTGCGCCTGGCAAACGAACTGATTGAAGCCACCGAAGGCCGTGGCGGCGCCATGAAAAAGCGCGATGAAGTGCACCGCATGGCCGAGGCCAACAAGGCCTTCAGCCACTTCCGCTTCTGATCCGGGCCACCGCCCCTTAGAGCATTCAGTACCGAGAGCCCGCATCCCTTGTTTCAAGGGTGGCGGGCTCGATCCCTTTTCGGAGTATTTCCATGTCCCGCATCACGCCCCTCGAGCGCTATCGCAACATTGGTATTTCCGCGCACATCGATGCCGGCAAGACCACCACCACCGAACGCATCCTGTTCTACACCGGTGTGAACCACAAGATCGGTGAAGTTCACGATGGCGCGGCCACCATGGACTGGATGGAGCAGGAGCAGGAGCGCGGCATCACGATCACGTCGGCTGCCACCACCTGCTTCTGGAAGGGCATGGACATGTCCTTCCCCGAGCACCGCATCAACATCATCGACACCCCCGGCCACGTGGACTTCACCATCGAGGTGGAGCGCTCCATGCGCGTGCTGGACGGCGCCTGCATGGTGTACTGCGCCGTGGGCGGTGTTCAGCCCCAGTCGGAAACCGTCTGGCGCCAAGCCAACAAGTACAAGGTGCCCCGCCTGGCCTTCGTGAACAAGATGGACCGCACCGGTGCCAACTTCTTCAAGGTCGTCGAGCAGATGAAGTTGCGCCTGAAGGCCAATCCTGTGCCCATCGTGATCCCGATCGGAGCCGAGGAAAACTTCACGGGCGTGGTTGACCTGCGCAAGATGAAAGCCATCATCTGGGACGAAGCATCCCAGGGCATGAAGTTCGAGTTCCAGGAAATCCCGGCCGAACTGCTTGAGACCGCCAAGATCTGGCGCGAGAAGATGGTCGAGGCCGCGGCCGAAGCGTCCGAAGAGCTGATGAACAAGTACCTCGAAGAGGGCGACCTGTCCGAGGAAGAGATCACCCACGGCCTGCGTGTGCGCACGCTGGCGGTCGAGATCCAGCCGATGCTCTGCGGTACCGCGTTCAAGAACAAGGGTGTCCAGCGCATGCTGGACGCCGTGATCGAACTCATGCCTTCGCCTGTGGACATTGAAGACGTCAAGGGCACGGACGATGACGAGGAAGTCACCAGCCGCCGGCCCGATGACAACGAGAAGTTCTCTGCCTTGGCATTCAAGCTCATGACCGACCCATATGTGGGCCAGCTCACGTTTGTGCGCGTGTACTCCGGCGTGATGAAGAAGGGCGACTCGGTCTACAACCCCATCAAGGGCAAGAAGGAGCGCATCGGCCGTATCGTGCAGATGCACGCCAACAACCGCCAGGAAGTGGAAGAGATCCGCGCCGGCGACATCGCCGCCTGCGTGGGCCTCAAGGACGTGACCACGGGCGAAACCCTGTGCGATCCCGAAGCCATCATCATGTTGGAGCGCATGGTCTTCCCCGAGCCCGTGATTGCACAGGCCGTGGAACCCAAGACCAAGGCCGACCAGGAAAAGATGGGCATCGCCCTGCAACGTCTGGCAGCCGAAGATCCTTCGTTCCGCGTCAAGACCGACGAAGAGTCGGGTCAGACCATCATCGCCGGCATGGGTGAGCTCCACCTGGAAATTCTGGTGGACCGGATGAAGCGCGAATTCGGCGTGGAAGCCAACGTGGGCAAGCCACAAGTGGCCTACCGCGAAACCATCCGCAAAACGGTGGAAGATTCGGAAGGCAAGTTCGTTCGCCAGTCGGGCGGCAAGGGCCAATACGGTCACGTGGTGTTCAAGATCGAACCCAACGAAGCCGGCAAGGGCTTCGAGTTCGTTGACGCCATCAAGGGTGGTGTGGTGCCGCGCGAATACATCCCCGCGGTGGAAAAGGGCGTCATTGAAGCGCTGACCACGGGCGTGCTCGCCGGTTACCCGGTGGTCGACGTCAAGGTCACGCTGCACTTCGGCTCGTACCACGACGTGGACTCGTCTGAGATGGCCTTCAAGATGGCTGCCATCTTCGGTTTCAAGGAAGGCTGCCGCAAGGCCAGCCCGGTGATCCTGGAGCCCATGATGGCCGTGGAAGTGGAGACGCCTGAAGACTACGCCGGCAACGTGATGGGCGATCTGTCCAGCCGCCGCGGCATGGTCCAGGGCATGGAAGACATGGTCGGTGGCGGCAAGGCCATCAAGGCCGAAGTGCCGCTGTCCGAGATGTTCGGCTATTCCACGACCCTGCGTTCGATGTCGCAGGGCCGCGCCACGTACTCGATGGAGTTCAAGCACTACGCCGAAGCACCGCGCAACGTGGCTGAAGCCATCGTCGCTGCTCGCGCGAAGTAAGAAAGTTGGGGGCAGGTCACCGCAGGTGGCCTGCCCTCGGCCAACAAAGTTTTAGCCGGTCTGCGATCACGCGCCGCCCTGTCCCCGTGCGGGGCGAATCAGCAGTGTGGTGCAGACCTTAAACCATGACACGGGTTTGTTCTTTAGGAATTGAAAATGGCAAAAGAGAAATTTGAGCGGACCAAGCCGCACGTGAACGTGGGCACGATTGGACACGTTGACCACGGCAAGACGACGCTGACGGCGGCGATCACGACGGTGCTGGCGGCCAAGTTT
>NZ_JAKFEO010000071.1:0-1692 GCF_036675665.1 Hydrogenophaga sp.
CAGCAGCAGTATCACGGTGACCGCCATGACATCCGGCTGGTAACGCTGATAGCCGTAGCGCACCGCCAGGTCGCCCAGGCCGCCGCCGCCGATCAGGCCGCTCATGGCGGTGTAGGACACCAGAGTAATGGCGGTGACCGTGATGGCCGCGACTATGCCGGGCAGCGCCTCAGGCAGCAGGGCGTTGAGCACAATCTGCCGGGTGCTGGCGCCCATGGCCTGGGTCGCCTCGATGATGCCGCGATCCACCTCGCGCAGCGCGGTTTCCACCAGACGGGCGAAGAAGGGCGTGGCGCCCACCACCAGCGGCGGAATGGCCCCGGCCACCCCCAGGGAGGTGCCGGTGACTATGACCGTGAAGGGGATCATCAGGATCAGCAGTATGACGAAGGGCACCGAGCGCAGCACGTTCACCAGCAGCGAGAGGCAAGCATAGAGGGCCTTCTGCTCGAACAGCTGCCGCGGGCCGGTCAGAAACAGCAGCACGCCCAGGGGCAGGCCGAGCAGCACGGTAAACAGCAGCGAGCCGCCGAGCATGCTCAGGGTGTCCAGGCTGGCGTAGCCGATTTCCGTCCAGTCGACGTTGGGTAACAAGCGGCTTAGTAGGGCTTCCATCAGCGCAGTACCTCCAGGTGCACGTCGGCGGCGGCGAAGCGCGCCAGCGCGGCGTCCAGGTCGCCGCCGGTCAGGGCCAGAGTCAACTGGCCATAGGGGGTGTCCTTGATGCGGTCGATGCGCCCGGCGAGGATGCTGTAATCCACCCCGGTCTCCCGCGCCACTGTGCCCAGCAGCGGCGCATAGGTGGCCTCACCCTGGAAGGTCAGGCGCAGGATGCGCCCTTCAACATGGGCGAAGTCGTCACGCTGCTCGTTCTCGTCGATCTGTTCGGCTTCCTGGACGAAGCGCTTGGTGGTGGCGTGCTGCGGATGCAGGAACACCTCGGCCACCGGACCCTGCTCGACTATCTGCCCGGCGTCCAGCACCGCCACCCGGTCGCAGACCCGGCGGATCACGTCCATCTCGTGGGTGATCAGCACTATGGTCAGGCCCAGTTCGCGGTTGATCTCGGCCAGCAGTTGCAACACCGAGGCCGTGGTCTGCGGGTCGAGGGCGCTGGTGGCCTCGTCGCACAGCAGTATCTTCGGCTCGGTGGCCAGGGCGCGGGCGATGCCGACGCGCTGCTTCTGTCCGCCGGAGAGTTGCGCCGGGTACTTATTGGCGTGGTCCTGCAGACCGACCCGGGCCAGCAACTCGGCCACGCGCCGGGCGATCTCGCCACGACCCAGTTCGCCGGCCAGCTTAAGCGGCAGGGCCACGTTGTCGGCCACTGTCTTGGAGGAGAGCAGATTGAAGTGCTGGAAGATCATCCCGACCCGCTGGCGGAAGCGCCGCAGGCCCGCCGCGTCCAGCGCGGTGACGTCTTCGCCGTCGATCTGGATGCGCCCGGCGGAGGGCTCCTCCAGGCGATTGATCAGACGCAACAGGGTGCTTTTGCCGGCACCCGAGTGGCCGATAAGGCCGAACACTTCGCCACGGGCTATCTGCAGATCGGTGGGCTGCAAGGCCGGGATATCCTGGCCGGCGACGCGATACGCCTTGCGCACCTGATAAAAGTTGATCACGGGTTAAACCTTTTGGGTTTGCTCGAATGGCCGGGTAGGCCGAAAAGGCTGCGTAGTCTACCCGGCACTG
>NZ_JAKFEO010000036.1:0-190319 GCF_036675665.1 Hydrogenophaga sp.
GTGCCAGATCGCGGGCCTATCGCCGAACTGGTCTCCGATGCCGCGCATGCCGCTTGTTCACGCACTCAGCAGCTCAGCCCATCGCTTGGCCTTTGCGTCAATCTGAATAAATCAGGTCCGACTAATTAGAGGCATTCGACAAAACGAAAGCATTCGGGGAAAGTATCAAGCAATCTACAATCAAGCAGTTGTTCTACTTGTCTCACACTTCGCTTCTGCTCTTGGTGATTTGTTCCGACAAGCAGTGACAGAGCAACTTGCCTCAGATAACCCAGGAAAACTGCTAGAAGAAGAGTTCAAGCTCAGCGTAATCGACCTTAAAGAAAGAGACTGGAGCCTGGTCGGTGCCGTGCCAGATCTATTAATAGCTAAGCACGATTACACCTTTCAGGACATGGGCGCTACCGTTCGAGCATTTTCGACCTACACATCACTTGAACCGGCGCGAGATCAGAGGATGAACAACATAATCGCAGCACAAGCCTGCAGACACGCCATCGTCCATGCAGGCGGGCGTGTTTCGGATAGGACGGTGCGTCAGCTCGCAAAAGTGCTACCTAGATCCCTCAAGGTAAATCTTGCTGTTGGTGAGTCGATTACTTTTTCCTTGGATGAGGTTGAGACCGTGAAGAATGAGATGACCGTGTTCATTGAGCATTTGGCGTCACCACTGAAAAAGTCCAGTTAACTTTGAATCCAACTCAAACGGTCCGACTCCCACACCTCTGATCCTGAGCCACCCGCCGATGCACCTTACCCGTCTTCGGCTCACTCGCCGGACTCAGTTGCGCGTGCCTCGTTGGCTTCAGGCCCACAAACTCCAGTGTCTCCCGCAGCAGTTGCCAGATAAGCGCGTTCTTGTAGGCTAGCCGCATGAACCAGCCGGGTCTGGTGCGAAGGGCGGTCGGCGGGTGCCGCGTCCCACGCGTTGCTGGAGGCAGCGGATGTGACGGCGCTTCTGCCTTCGGCCAGCCGGACCCGGGATTGGTCCTCGGCCAAGACATCACTGCTTTCATCCAGGCCATCGTGCGCCACCACCATCCCGAGCGCAACACCATGGCCCCCAACGCTGAGCGGTTTGCTCGGCGCAGCGGCCGAGGGCCCGCAGGTTCAGGCAGGGACAGCCTTGTTCAGGCGTTCGATCAACGCCATCGCCGCCGCAGGCGCCCGTTCCTTGGCGCCGCTGATGAAGTACATGAATACGTCACGCGGCCCGGCCTTCTTTCCGGGGCCTTCCAGCCGTGGCACATCGGCGGGCTCACCGCCGGCCGCCCACGTCTTCGCTGCCTCGGCCCACCGGTCCAGCGCCTTGGGCGCATAACCCGTCTTCACCTTCGGGTCGGTGCGCATCAGACGCGCGTAGACGAAGTCCGCCGTCAGGTCGGCAAACGACGGGTAGTCGTCCGAATCGGTGAACACCGTCGCGCACCGGTACTTGCGCGCCAAGGCCAGGTACGCCGGGTCCATGAAGCTGTTGTGCCGCACATCCAGCGCGTGGCGCAGGGGCAAGCCATCCACCTTGCCCGGCAGCAGCTTCAGAAACGCCTCGAAGTCCACCGGATCGAACAGCTTGGTTGGCGCGAACTGCCACACGAGTGGCCCGAGCTTGGGGCCCAGCTCGCTCAGGCCGCTGCCGACGAAACGTTCGATGGACTCGCCCGCGTCGGCCAGCACCTTGCGGTTGGTGGCGAAGCGGTTGGCCTTGAGGGAGAACATGAAACCGTCGGGTGTCTCGTCCCGCCACTTCGCGAAGGTCGGTGGTTTGAAGGTGCTGTAGTAGGTGCCATTGACCTCGATCGCCGTGAGGTGAGCGCTGGCGAAAGCGAGCTCTTTGCTGTGCGCGAGGCCCTTGGGGTAGAAATTGTCGCGCCAGGGTTCGTACGTCCAACCGCCAATGCCCGCTCTGACGGTGCCCGACGCTGCTTGTCTTGTGGCCATGTTCGTCTTCCCGCAAAAGTGATCCGCTGCCACTCTAACGGGATTCTTCTCACGCGAGGCGGTCAGAGAAGAAGGCCGCCTCGATGGGCCGGGCGCTACCATCCACCAGCACAATTTTTTGCCACAAGGAAAAACAATGTTCAGTCATGTGATGGTGGGGTCCAACGACCTTGAGCGCTCGAAGATCTTCTACACCGCGGTGCTCGGCACGCTCGGCGTGGGCGAACCGGTGCAGAACACGGCAGGCTCGGGCCACAAGCGGCTCTTCTTTCGCCACGAAGGCACATCGTTCTGCGTGAGCGAACCCATCAACGGCGAAACGGCGTGCCCTGCCAACGGCGGCACCATCGGCTTCAAGTGTTCGTCACCCGAGCAGTTGCAGGCGTTTCACGACACGGCGGTGGCGCAGGGTGGCGTGTCGATTGAAGACGCACCCGGCCCGCGTGGCGGCCCATCGGGCAGCATGCACCTGGCCTATGTGCGCGACCCGGACGGCAACAAACTCTGCGCGCTGTACCGGGTGCCATAAGGGCCACGGTCAATGGGCAAGACGCCGAGATCGAAAGGCTGATCGCGGTTGGAGAAGAAACGGGCAGCGTGGTACCGTTTGATGCCAAATCGACCTGGTGACCGACGCAAATGCCCCTTGACTCGCTGAAGGACCGTATTGAATCGCTGGTGTGGACACCCGCCCGCGACACCGGCTTGCTGCGGCTGGCGCGCACCGTCCTGATCCTGGGTCGCGACCTGGCCTTCGGGCAGCTCACGCTGCGCGCGATGGGCCTGGTCTACACCACGCTGCTGTCCATCGTGCCGCTGCTGGCGCTGAGCTTTTCCGTGCTCAAGGCGTTTGGTGTCACGAACCAGATCCAGCCCATGTTGCTGAACCTGCTCGCACCGCTGGGCGAGAAGGGTGGAGAGATTGCGCTGCGCATCACCGGCTTCATCGACAACATGAACGTCGGCGTGCTCGGCGCGGTCGGGCTTGCGCTGCTCCTGTACACGTCGATCTCGCTGATCCAGAAGATCGAGGAGTCGCTGAACTACATCTGGCACGCGCCGCGCACGCGCCCCCTGGGCGAACGGTTCACGCGGTACCTGACGGTGCTGATGGTCGGCCCCATCCTGGTGTTTTCCGCGCTGGGCGCCACCGCGACGGTGATGAACATCGAGCTGGTGCGCGGCCTGATGTCGGTGGAAGTGTTGAGCCAGCTGGTGCAGGCGCTCAGTCGGCTGGTGCCCTACCTGCTGATCACCGCAGCCTTCACCTTCATCTACCTGTTCATGCCCAACACGCGCGTGCGCCTGTGGCCGGCCATTGTGGGTGGCGCCGTGGGTGGTCTCGCGTGGCAGACGGCGGGCTGGGCGTTCGCGCTGTTCATTTCCACGTCGAACAACTACGCCGCCATCTATGCCAGCTTCGCCATCGTGATCCTGTTCATGATCTGGCTCTACCTGAGCTGGCTGGTGCTGCTGTTCGGTGCCAGCGTTGCGTTCTACGTGCAGCACCCGGAGTACCTGTACCTGCGCGGCGGCGAGCCGCGCCTGAGCAACCGCATGCGTGAACGGCTGGCCCTGGCGATCATGGAGTTGGTGGCCAGGCGCTTCGTTCATGGCGAGGCGGCGCCATCACAGGAAACATTCACCCAGCACCTGAAGGTGCCCGGGCATGTGTTGATGGTGGTGCTCGACGAGCTTGAGCGCAAGGCCCTGGTGGTCGCCACCGTCGAAGAGCCGTGCAGGTACCTGCCGGCGCGCAGCCCGGCCCGCATCCTGCTGGCTGACGTGCTGGAGGCGGTGCGCGCTGCCGGTGAAGACGGCTTTCTGTCACCCGCGGGGGTGCCGACGACGGTCGCGGTGGACAGGCTGGTCACGCAGCTGCAGCAGGCGGCAGCCACCTCGCTGGCGGGCATGAGCCTGCACGACCTGGTCCAGCAAGGCAATGCCACGCCAGCGGATCCCGGGCCGGCGGAAGAGGTTTTGAGGGCGGGGACGGGGCAGCGGATGGGACAGACTGCAAAAGGTTGATTTTCATGATCGCTCCGATAGACTGCTGGCCGTGTCTGTGGGCATCGGTGGCTGTGACCGGACAAACGAACCGAAAGGAGAATCGATGTTCACTCAACGCTTGACCAACGCAGTGGCGCTCGCCGTCATCACGCTGTCGATGGCATTGCCGGCGTCGGCCGCGCTGCTGTTCTCGAACGGTCCCACCGCTGGCAACTCGAACCGCTGCGCCGAAGACAGCGGCATATGCATCGGCACCTGGACCATCTTTGAAGATTTCACGCTCGGCACCAACTCGACCATCACGTCGATCGGTTGGACGGCTTACCTCTATGGTGGCCTTGCCGACTTCAATGGCGCGCGTGCCTGGATTTACAGCGCCGACCCGGTGTTCGGGGGCGGCGCGCTGCTGGAAACGGTGGCCACGCAAGACGCCAGCCCCACGCCCAACGGCCTGGGAGACAACGTCTTCGATCTGAGGCTGAACACCAGCATCGATCTGGCGGCAGGTACCTACTGGATTGGCTTTCAGCACGATACGGAGATCAACTACGCCATCATGGCCAGCTCGACAACGGGCTTCGGTTCTTCGGCGACCCAGTGGCAGAACGATGGTGTCGGCGCGCGCCTCGACACCACATTGGACATGGCATTCCGCATCGATGGAAGTGAACGCGCCCAGGAAGTGCCTGAACCCTCTTCCCTCGCCTTGGCAGGTCTCGCCCTCTTGGCACTGGTGTGGAGCCGCAAGCGGCGGCCCGTCCCGCTGGCCCCACCCAGACAAGTGAGCCGGATCGGCTTCGCAGAGTGATGCTTGCGACCTTGAGTCGCAGCTCCGGAGAGGCCCTGCCCCTGCTGGCCGCTTCCATTTTTTTTTCAGGCCCCTGCATCCAGGCGCCCATCTCCTCCGTTCTAAAGGCAGGCACGCAATGGTGCGGGCCCGAAACCCAACATCTTTTAGGACGAATGCATCATGAAAAAAACCACTCTCCTGGCCGCCTGCGCCCTGTCCCTGTTCGCCGCCGCTGCCGTGCAGGCGCAGCCCGTCGTGCGTGACGGCGTGCTGGCCGACGCGGCCGGTCGCACGGTCTACATCTTCGACAAGGACGAGCCGGGCAAGAGCAATTGCAGCGGTGCTTGCCTGGTGGCGTGGCCGGCCTTCACCGCCAAGCCCGAGGCGGCGGCCAAGGGCGAATTCGGCCTGATCAGCGGCACGCGCCAATGGACGATGAACGGCAAGCCGCTCTACTACTTTGCCGGCGATGCCAAGCCCGGTGAGCGCAACGGTGACGGCCAGGGCGGCGTGTGGCATGTGATCTCCTCCAAGCCGGGCGCCAAGACCGCCGCCGCCGCCACATCGACGTACTGAGCCGCCGGCGTTTCCCAGGCCGGGCATGCCTCAGCGGTATGCTCGGCCACGTTGCATTCGGGGGTTCCTCTTGATCGATGACCGTGATGAAGTCGCCGGCCTGCTGGCGCGTGTGGCGTTGCGCGACGCCCAGGCGTTCGAGGCCCTCTACCGCCTGGGCGCCAGCCGTCTGATGGCGGTGGCCATGCGCGTGACGCAAGACCACGCGATGGCCGAGGATGTGCTGCAGGAGGTCTTCACCTCGATCTGGAACCGCGCTGCCAACGCTGCGCCGGGGCAGCACCGCACATTGGCCTGGCTCTGCGTGGTCACCCGGCACCGCGCCATCGACCTGCTGCGCAAACGCAAACCCGAAGAGCCGCTGCACTGGCGCGGCGAGCACGGCGAAGAGCGCATGCACGATGCGCAGGCCGAAGATGCGTCCCCCATGAACCAGTTGCTGGCCCATGAAGACGATGCGCAACTGACGCATTGCATGGGCACGCTGGAGCCCGAACCCCGGCGGGCCCTGTTGCTGGCCTTTCAAGACGGCCTGACCCACACCGAGATCGCCCAGCGCATGGCGCGCCCCCTCGGCACCGTCAAGGCCTGGACGCGGCGCAGCTTGATGCGGCTCAAGGGCTGCATGGAGGCCCTGGCATGAACTGGTACCACCATCCTTCGGCCATCGATCAGCTGGCCGCGGCCTATGTGGCCGGCACCTTGCGCGGCGGCGCGCGGCGCCGGTTTGAATCGGCCATGCATAGCCGCCTCGAACTGGTGGCCGCCGTGAACGACTGGACACAACGCCTGGCGCCCCTGCATCGGGCCTTGCCCGAGCAGGCACCCAGCGCCGCGTTGTGGACCCGGATCGCGAAAGCGACGACCCGCACCACCGCGGCCGAGGCCGCGCCCTCCTGGTGGCGTCGCCTGCTGGCCCCGGCGCCCGCGGGGGCGCTGGCAGCGGGCTTGTTCCTGGGCGCCCTGGTGCCGGTCGTGTGGCAAGCCCACACCGAGCAGCAACGCGGCATGGAATTGCCCGACAGCTATGTGGGTGTGCTCGCCACGGCCCAGGGACAACCAGGCCTGATCGTCTCCAGCCTGCGCAATGGCAAGCGGGTCGACATCAAGCAGGTGACGCCTGTCGAAGTGCCCGCAGGACAGACCCTCTACCTCTGGCGCATCGACAAGGCGGGGGCGGTCGCCGCCGTGGGGCCGCTGCCCAATGGCAAGTTCACCCACCTCGACCTGACCGAGACCGCCGAGCAGGTGTTCTTCCCGGCGGTGGAGCTGGCGGTGTCCCTGGAGCCTTCGGGCACCCGCCCCGAGGCACCCACGTTGCCCTATGTCTACCGCGGGCTGTGCGGCAAGCTCTGGCGTTGAGCGGGGCTGGCGAGCCCCAGGCACCGGCTCAGCCTAGATCAAGGGCAACAGCGCCATCGCCGTCTCACGCAGCGAGGGAAGCAATTTTTCTTCCACTGTCTTGATCGACCAGGCCTGGACCTGCAGTGTCATGCCCAGCGCTCCCTTGCAGTTGCCGTGCCGATCGACAAGCGCAACCGCAACACCCATCAGGCCCGGGTCCAGCAACTGCATGGTGATCCAGTGGTCCATCCGCCTCGCCTGGCGCACCCATTCGACAAAGGTTTTGCCATCGCAAGTGACGTGCGTGGTGAACACCGCGAATTCATGCTCATCGATCCATTTCGACAGGGCCTCATCGCTCAACCGCGCCAACAGCACGACGCCTGGTGTGACCACATGCGCCGGGACTCGCGCGCCCGAGTGAAAGCCGATCGACACCACCCGGGGACTGTTGCTGCGGGCGATGTAGACGACCTCATGGCCATCGAGCACGCTGACATTGACAGTCTCGCCGGTCGCCATCGACAGCCGCTGAATAAAGGGTTGAACAAGCCGCGGCAGGCGAGCGGCACCGAGATAGCTCTGACCCAACCGAAGCACGCGCGGCGCCAGCCAGAAGTGTTTTCCATCGGTCTGTGCATAACCGAAATGGCACAAGCTCAAGAGGTAACGGCGCGCCGCCGTGCGGGGAATACCGGTGCGTTGAGACACCTCACTGACGGTCATCCTCGGGTGCTCATCGTCGAAAGACTCGATCACCGACAAACCTCGGCCCAGACCGGCAATCAGGTCGGCCGGATCAATCGGAAACTCGGCGTGCAGTGGGGAGGCGGACATAGGGAAAGCGATAGGTATGCCCGGAGATCGGACAAGCGCGTCCGATTATCGGTCGCACCGGGGGAAACGTCTCTTCACGCGGTTGGCGGCTGTTCGTACAGTCGCCGCCATGCCCCAGATCAAGCCCCCAGCCTCTGCGACCCCCACGGTTCGGGGAACCACCGAACTGATCCTCACCGTCGCCAACCCCATCGCCCAGGTCATGGCACCACAGGCATTGAACCTGATCTTTTCGCGCTTTGACGTGGATGCGGTGTGCGTGCCCATCTGGATCAACGAGCAGCAGTTCGATTCGTTCGTGACCAGCGCGCTGGTGGCAGGCAATGTGCGGGGAATGCTGGTCTCCATTCCGCACAAGACGCGGTTGACGAAGCTGCTCGACCGGGTCGATGCAGCGGCGAGACTGGCGGGCGCGGCGAACGCCGTGCGCCGCAGTGGCGACGCCGCCCTTGAAGGTGCCCTTTTTGATGGCAGCGGCTTCGTCGGCGCGCTGCGCCACCATGGCGTTGACCTCGCTGGACGGAGGGCGCTCCTGCTGGGCGCGGGCGGCGCCGGCCTGGCCATTGCCAGTGCACTCGCCTCCTTCAGCGACGGCCCCGTCCAACTTGCGGTATTCGATACAGCCGTTGAGCGCGCGAGCCATCTGGTGGAGGTATTGAAAACCGTCCCTTCGGTGCGCACCAGCGCGCATGTCGCCACCAGCAACGATCCGTCGGGCTTCGATCTGGTGATCAACACAACGCCTCTCGGGCTCAACGCGAACGATCCGATGCCCTTTGATCCCCTGCGCCTGGAGCGCAGCGCCACCGTGATCGACATCCTCATGAAAAGTCAACCCACGCCCATCGAGCGCGCCTGCCTGGACAGGGGAATCCGTGCCTTTTCGGGTCACGAGATGATGGTCCAGCAGATCCCCGACTACCTCGATTTCTTCGGGTACGACACGGTTGCCAAGGAACTTCGCCAAGCTGATCATCCAGCGATGCGCTCGGTGCGCAGCGCAATGTCGGGTCGCGGCCACGCGGCCTGATTCAACCGCAGCCGCTACCCCACCGTCTCCAAACCATGCCGTCCACAAGCTGCAACCCACCGTCCCGGCCCGCCGCGCTGGTCACCGGCGCCCGCCGAGGCATCGGCAGGGCGATTGCACTGACCCTGGCACGCTCCGGCTTCGACCTCGTTCTGTCCGACCTTGAGGACAGTGACGAACTGCACCGGGTGGTGGATGAAGCAAACGCCCTGGGGGTACGTGCTGCTGCGGTGCCGGTCGACCTTGGCGACGTTTCCGCCCACATGGGCTTCCTGGACTGCGCCGAAGCTGCCATCGGGCGTATCCACTGTCTTGTCAACAACGCTGGCGTCTCCGTGTTGTCGCGCGGCGACCTGCTGGATGTGACCCCCGAGGCATTTGATCGCTGCCTCCATATCAACACCCGTGGCACCTTCTTTCTCACCCAGGCTTTTGCCCGCGGCCTTTTGAAGGACACCGAGAGAACACACCACCGAAGCATCATCACGATCACGTCTTCGAATGCCCAAGCGGTTTCGATCCAGCGCGCTGAATACTGCGTCTCCAAAGCGGCTCTTGCGATGGTGTCTTCATTGTTCGCCGTGCGTCTTGGTGAAGAAGACATCGGTGTCTATGAAGTGATACCAGGACTGATCGAAACCGACATGAGCCTGGCGTCAAAGGCACACTACGACGCCGAGATTGAACGCGGCTGGCTTGTCAATCCGCGCTGGGGCAGGCCAGAAGAAGTGGGCAGAACCGTCAGCACCTTGGCTCTGGGTTTGCTGCCCTACACCGTGGGTCAGGCCATCAAGGTCGACGGCGGCATGCTGATCCATCGCTATTGAACCGACAACGACCGAACAGGCAACACCCATCCCGAACAGCAGGTTTTCCTCCGGTCGCATGTCGACCTTTTTTTCCACTTCCCAACCATCAGGAGACAACAATGAAACCGATCCGAAACATCATCGCTGCCATGGCGTGCGTGGCTGCCACGGCAGGCGCATCGGCGCAAGGCTTTCCGGAGCGCGAGCTGTCCGGGATCATCCAGTGGGGCGCGGGCGGAGCCACGGACGTCGTCAGCCGTGCACTGACGCCGGGCGCCGAAGAAGCCTTGGGCAAAAAGATCGTGCTGCAGAACAAGCCCGGCGGCGTGGGGGCGATCGCCACCAACTTCATCAACCAGCAGGCCAGCGACGGCTACACCTTGCTGTTTGGTGCCGAGAACCCGCAGCTGCACCCGATCCTGGGCATCAGCGATCTCGACTATTCCAGGTTCTATCCCGTGAACATCATTGGCCGAGGCAACGTTCTGGTGGTGACGACCCCCAACAAGCCGTGGACGTCTTTCAAGGATCTGCTGGCCGACGTGCAGGCCAACCCAGGGAAGATCAAACAAGCGTCCACCGGCACTGGTGGCCTGCCCTTCACTGTTGGCGCGATGATCTCCACCGTCACCAAGTTTCCCGTGACCTCTGTTCCTTTTGATGGCGACGGACCCGGCGTGACAGCCTTGCTCGGCGGTCACGTTGATCTGATGTTTGTTGGCGCGGGTGCTGCGGCCGAACACATCAAGGCAGGTCGCTTGAAAGCACTGGCCGCCATTGACGAGAAGCCCTTTGGCGATGTTCCCCCGATCACCAAAGATCTTCCCGCCCTGGAAAAATACCTGCCCTGGGGTCCGTTCTACGGCGTCTTCGTCAAGAAGGACACGCCCGATGCAGTCAAGGCCCGTCTGACAGCCGCCTTCAAGAAGGCCGTCGACGATCCGAAGTTCAAAGAGCTGATGGTTGCCCGAGGCAATGTGGTGATGAACCTGTCGGGCGGCGAAGCCGAAGCCTTCCTGAAGAAGTGGCAGTCGGTGACTGCGTGGACCTACCAGGACGTGGGCGTGGCGAAGAAGAACCCCGCCGACCTGGGCATCGCGAAGCCCTGAGCGCCCCCACGAGGCCTGGCGGGCATCGAATCGCCGGGCCCTGCACGACCACGGACACCTGAAACATCTCCAAGGAATTCTTCATCATGCACACCCAACGAAGCCGGCTGCCCGGCGAAATGGCATTCACCGTGCTGCTGTTGATGTTCAGTGCATTCATGCTCTGGACCGCCTACGGCATCTCGGGCTTCGAGTCACTGACTTCGGCAGGCTCGTTCCCGATGGTGGCAACCGGTGTCATGGTCATCACCGGGCTGGCCAATGTCGTGCACACCCTGCGCGAGAAGCCAAGCCCGCCCCTGGAAGGTGAAACGCTGCCACAGCAGTTCATGCGCCAGTTGACACCCGGTGTGTTGATCGGCTTCACAGCCGCAACGTTCGCCTACATGCTCGCACTGGAATGGGCGGGCTTCCTGGTGTCGTCGTATGTCTTTCTGGTGGTTTCGATGTGGTTGCTCGGCAGCCGGCGCATCGTGCTCAATCTGGTGGTGTCCGCACTCAGCCTGGCTGCCATCCACGTGATCTTTCAAACGGCATTTTCGGTCGTTCTACCCAGCGGAAAACTGCTGCAAGGGATGCTGTCATGAGCGAAGTGCTTGGCTTCTTCCTGATCCCCTGGCTGGATCCCCAACTGCTGATGCTGACGGCGGTCGGCACATTTGCAGGCATCTACATCGGCGCGATTCCCGGACTTTCGGTGACGATGGCGGTGTCGATCCTGATCTCGTTCACCTTCAAGTGGGACGTCAACTCGGCCCTGGCGCTGATCGCCGGCATCTATTTTGGCGGTGTCTATGGCGGTTCGCGCAGTGCCATTCTTCTGAACATCCCCGGGGCACCTTCGGCCATCGCCACGGCGCTGGACGGCTATCCCATGGCCAAGCGCGGAGAGGCGGGCCAGGCCATCGGACTGACCACCATCATCTCGGTCTTCGGTGGATTCATCGGCATCATGGCGCTCGCGCTGGCCGCACCTGCGGTATCGGAACTCGCCCTGAAGTTCGCTCCACGCGACTACCTGATGCTGGCGCTGTGGGGGATCCTGCTGGTCGGCAGCCTGTCCGGTGACTCGCTGGCCAAAGGCATATTTGCGGGCGCGCTCGGCGTCCTGATCGGCTCGGTCGGGCTGGACCCCATGACCGCCGAATCGCGTTTCACGTTCGGCAGCCTCCAGCTCACCGCGGGCATCTCGTATGTCGCCGCCATGATCGGGTTCTTCGGCGTCGCCGAGGTCCTGGCGCAATTGCACGAATTGAAGCTCCAGACAGTCAAGCAGAACGTGTCGAAGATCATCCCGTCCTGGAGCGTGGTTCGCAAACACCTCCCATTGGCAACGCGGACATCGGCCATCGGCGTTGTGGTGGGCGCACTGCCTGGCGCGGGCGGCGACATTGCCGCACTGATGGCCTACGACCACGCCAAGCGCAGCGTCAAGAACCCCGAGGTCCCCTTCGGCGAGGGAGCGGTTGAGGGATTGGTGGCACCCGAGTCCGCCAACAACGCCGCGATCGGAGGCGCCTACATTCCCATGATGACGCTGGGAATCCCCGGTGATGCAGTGACCGCCGTGATCATCGGCGCGATGTACATACACGGCTTGAAGCCAGGACCACTCCTGATGGTGGAGACACCCCACCTGTTCTGGTTCACGGTGGGTTGCCTCACGTTGGCCAACATCTTCCTGCTCATCTTTGGTCTGACCGGCATCAAGATGTTTGCCAAGATTGTCGAAACGCCAAAACCTGTCTTGCTGCCGCTGATTCTGGTGTTGTCTGCAGTGGGCGCATACGCGATCAGCAACAACCCCACCGATGTTTACTGGATGCTCGGCTTCGGGGTGGTTGGCTACTTCCTGAAGATGTACGGCTACCAGGTAGGTCCTGTCATCTTGGGAATCATCCTCGGTCCGATGATGGATCGAAGCTATCGACAGGCCATGATTTCAGCAGAAGGCAATGTTGGCCAGTTCGTCGGCGAGTTCTTCACCTCCCCGCTGTCTGCCATCATCCTCGCCGCGCTCACCTTCACCATCGTCAGCCAGACCGCCTGGTGGAAGCGGCTGCGCAACCGACCGGCATGAACGGCAGCAAGGCCGTGGGCGAGCCACCGTTCCTGCTGGCGATCAGCGTGTTTGAAGCGCTGCGGGATGCGGTGGCGCAGCCGGGTGGCGAGCCTGAAGAAATGAATGCGACGGGGACGGCGGAGGAGGGACGAGAAGCCCTTCTTCGAATTCAACATCCTGGACTTCCGCGAGCGAGATGTCGAAGAACTCAAGAAGTTTGCAAAATCTGCCTTCGATCTGGAAACGATCCTGACGACGGCGAACGAACTTAAGTACACCCGAGCCATACAGACCAAGCTCGTGGCTTGGATTGAAAGTCCACCAGAGGAAGTCGTCCGTCTTCTTGCCGGCGACATGATCGGGAACCGGAAATTCACAGCCGCGATTCGCGAGCAATTCACGCCGATTACTCGCCGTGCATTTGAGCAACTGATCGGTGAGCGCATCAATGCACGACTGAAGGGCGCGATGTCTCCAGAAGCCGTGTCCGTTGTGAGTCTGCAAGCCCCGGCAGGCTCGATCTCTTCCCCAAGCGCGGAAGAAGCAAAGTCCTTAAGCCCGAGCGAAGCTCAGGCTCAGCTTGAGACTTCACTCGAGGAACTGGAAGCGTTTCACTTGGTCAGGGCGATCCTTCGCGATGTTGTCCCACCCAAGCGCATATTCATCCGCGACGCGCAGTCTTACTGCGCTGTGCTACTCGATGACAACAACCGAAAGCCCATCTGCCGCTTGCGCTTCAACAACACGCAGAAGCTTCGCTTAGGACTGTTCAACGCCGGCAAGGAGGAAGAGGTGATGAACATTGAATCGGTAGATGACGTGTTCCAGTACGCCGAGCAACTGAAGGCCACCGTGCAGCTTCACTTTGCACAGTCATAGACTGATTCTTCATCCAGTTGCCATGGATATCCTGAGGGCGGTGACTGGACAATCCTACGGTTACCCGAGTACATGAATTCGTCCTCGGCCCCAAAAGCGTTTCGTCGTATACGCACACCGCCGGTTGACTCGTTCCGAGCTGGAGGACGTCAGGGCATATGCGCGCCTGACAACGGAGCTGATACTTTCGGAAGCTAGGAAGCATGAGGCCCATGTTGCCAGCGCGGTCTCAGAGTTGTCTCAGGATGAGCGTGAGGCCTACTTCGAGAACAACTCGGATACGTATGAACTTCTAGTCAGGAGGTTCCCGAACCAGCAACAGCAAAGCCTACTGGCGCTCGCATACACCGTAGTTGAAACCCGGCTAGTTGGAGTCGCAAAGACATTGCTCAGGACAGGAGGGACCGGCTTGACCCTAAAGGACCTGGCCGGCGACTCCCCCTTCCAAAAATCACGAAAAGTCATAACCAAAGTCTCAGGCCTCGTGGTCCAACAGTCGCTCTGGGATGAAGTTGACGCCTATCGGCTGATCCGGAACGCAATTGTCCACAGTGCGGGCGATCTGGGCCAAGAACCACGCCCACTCGTGAAGCAGCTTCTTCTCGCGCGGTCAACTGAAATTCAGAACTCTGAGATAGGCGGGCTAACGGTCCAACCTACCTTTGTTTTTTCGTTCTTGGAAGCATCAGAGAAACTGTTTGAGGCCGTCTTTGAACGCTGGATAGCGGCCGAGGATGCGAATACGGCCTAACCTACTCGCCTGCTAACTCCAACGACTGGGACATCAGCGACGGAAGGCGTACCGGCCGCCCACCCCAAGCGCCCCCGCTCAAACCGCCCGACTCCCCAACTCCCGCACCTGCGCCACCCACCGCAGCACCTCCCCCGCCTTCGGCTCACTCGCCGGCCCCAGGTGCGTGAGCCGTGTCGGCTTGAGGCCGACGAACTCCAGGATCTGCCGGCGCAGTTGCCAGATCAGCGCGTTCTTGTAGGCCAGCCGCAGGAACCAGCCGGGTGTGTCCGACGTGATCACCACCCGTGCGGTGCGGCCGGTGAGCATGGGCCGGGGCAGCCCGATGAGGCTCTTGTTGCGTGTGTCGTAGGCGCGCCCGGGCAGCAGCGCCCGGTCAAACAGGCCTTTGAGCTTGGCGGGCAGGCCGCCCCACCACATGGGCGTGGACATCATGAAATGCTCGCTCCACGACAGGTCTTGCAGCAACTGTTCCAGCGCGGGTTCCAGCGGCTTGGGCCTCTCGACATCGACCCAGCCAAAGTCGGTGTCGAAGTGCAGGTCGTGCAGATGGGTGAGGCGAACCTCGTGCCCGGCCTGGCGCGCGGCGTCGGCGTAGGCTTCCACCAGGGTTCGTGACAGCGAGGTCTCGGCCGGGTGGCCATTGAGGATGAAGATGCGTTTCATGACGTGGCTCCTGTAAAATTGACCGGAGTCAGTTTTATAGCCATTTATTTGACCGTGGTCAATTTATTTTGACTTTGGTCACTTTTCCACGTGAGCCCATCCCCATGCGAAAAGCCGTCCAGCAACGAACCCTTGACACCCGCGCCCGCCTGACCGCCGTGGCGCACGAACTCGTGACCGACAAAGGCTTCGAGGCCTTGCGCATTGAAGAGGTGGTGCTGGGCGCGGGTGTGGCCAAAGGCACCTTCTTTGCGCACTTCCAGGACAAGGACGAACTGATGGACCTGCTCATTGGCGAGCGCATCAACGCGCTGCTCGACCAGATGGCCGCGCGACCCGCCCCACGCGATGTGGAGCAGTTGACCAAGCGCCTGATGCCGGTGGTGGACCTGATGGCGTCCGAGCGCTATGTGTTCGACGTGATCCTGCGCCGTTCGGGCGCGGCCGCGATGGAAGAGATCGGCCCCATCGCCCTCACCTTCGGGCGGCTCGAAGAGATCCTGGGCCAGTGGCTGGATCACGGCGCGTTCCGCAAGGACGTGCCGAAGGACATCCTGGTCGAGGGTGTGGAAGCCTTTCTGGTGCAGACCCTGGCGCTGAACTTCTGCGCCCTGCACCGCGACAAACCCATGAAGGACCGGCTGCTGCCCTACCTGCGCGCCTGGCTGGCGCCGGTGGGCGGCTGAGGCCGCGACACAGGCTGCTACGTGTCGATTTCCTGCGACCCCTTTCGTCGTTGCGATACCTGGCCGTTTCGGCCGGATCCACCAAGGAGATGGCCATGCGCGTGATGGTGCTTGTGAAGGCGACTGAAGACAGCGAGAAGGGCTTGCTGTCCACCCCCTGGGCGACCGAGATGTTCGAGGCGATGGACCGATTCAATGATGAGCTGCGCGATGCCGGCATCTTGCTGGCCGCTGATGGCCTCAAGCCCTCGTCGCAAGGCAAGCGCGTCGCGTTTGATGGTGCCGACCGCAGGGTGATTGACGGGCCTTTTGCAGAAACCAAGGAACTGGTCGCCGGCTTCTGGCTGTGGGAAGTGAAGGACATGGAGGAGGCGGTCGCCTGGGTTCGGCGCTGTCCCAATCCCATGCCGGGACCGAGCGAGATCGAGATCCGGCCGCTGTACGAGGCGGCCGATCTGAGCTGATATCCTGCGTCCGAGGGCAAGGGCCTATGGTTGGCGCGCGTACCTGCCCGGCGGCTGTCCCACGTGGCGACTGAATGCAGTGCTGAATGTGCTGGCCGAGCTGTAGCCCACCCGCTCTGCCACCTCCGCGATGGCCACGCCGCTGCGGCTCAACATGTCTTTGGCCAGGGCCATGCGCCAGGCCAGCAGGTATTCCATGGGGGGCAAGCCCACGGCGCGTGAGAACCGCTCGAAGAATGTTGATCGGGACAAGGCAGCCTCCCTGGCGAGCGCGTCCACCGTCCATGTGTGCGCAGGGGCACCGTGCATCAGGCGCAAGCCCACGGCAACCCGGGTGTCGGCAAGACCGCGCAGCAGACCCGGCGGGGCACTGTCTCCAGTGGTCGCTCGCAGTGCCTCGATCAGCAACACCTCCACCAGCCGACCGAGCACCAGCTCACGACCCGGTCGCGCTTCAAGGGATTCCTCCCTGACCAGCTTCACCAGAATCGGCAGGCGCTCGATGCCACGCACATGCAGGAGCACGGGAAGGAGCGACACCAGCAACGCGGCATCCGGGGAATCGAACTCGAAATAGCCGCCGAGCATGCGCACATCAGGAGGCCCCTTGCGCCGCCCGTGCCGCAGCTCTCCTGTGGTTCCCTGCGTTTTTTTGGGATCGAGAAAGACCGGCACAGCGGGCTCACGACTTGAAAGCACGAATCCTGGCGTGGCAGGCATCAGCACGAAATCCCCCGCCTCCAGGGTGACAGGCTCCTCCTTCTTCACCGACAGAACGCATTGCCCCTCCAGCATCGTGCAGAAGCTGGGCTGGCCGAACGCCGAATAGCGCACGGCCCAGGCACCAGCGCCACTGATCACCTTGGAGAACACCGCGCGCGGTCGCAGCAGGGCGATGACTTCTGCCAGCGGATCGACCATCTCCGGACTCCTGCAAACAAACTGTGGACTTATGATTGTAGATAGTCCGGACGACGCCCGGTATCGTTGCGTTCTTCCCAACCACTTCCCCAAAGGAGTTCCGCAATGAAAACCGTCCTGATCACGGGCTGCTCGTCCGGCTATGGCCTGGAAACCGCCCGGCATTTCCACACCCGCGGCTGGAAGGTGTACGCCACCATGCGCACCCCGCGTACCGACCTTCTGCCCTTGTCTTCACGCCTGCATGTGCTGCCACTGGACGTGACCTGCCCCGAGAGCATCGCTCGCACACTGGAAAACGTGGGCCCCGTCGACGTGCTGGTGAACAACGCCGGTCTGGGCCTCTTCGGTGCTTTCGAAGCCACGCCCATGTCGACGGTGCGCGAGATCTTCGAAACCAACACCTTCGGCACCATGGCCATGACCCAGGCGGCGCTGCCGCAGTTTCGGGCCCGCCGCAGTGGCCGGGTGGTGAACGTGACTTCCAGCGCCACGCTGGCCCCCATGCCGATGGTGGCGGCCTACACCGCCAGCAAGACAGCCATAGAGGGCTTCACCGAATCTCTGGCGCTGGAGCTGGAGGCCTTCAACGTGCAGGTGAAGCTGGTCGAGCCGGGCTACGCGCCCACCACGCGGTTCACGGCCAATGGCAGCGAGCGCATGCAGGGCCTGATCCCGCCGGCGTATGCGGCCTACGCCCAATCCATTTTTGCCAGCCTCGGACAGCCATCGGCTGTCACGAGCGAACAGGACGTGGCCGAAGCCGTGTGGCTGGCCGCCAACGACACCACACCCCGGCTGCGGTTCCCGGCCGGCGCGGATGCGGTGACATTGGCTGCGCAGAAACCGTTCCTTTCAGAAACAGCGCGGGAACACGCCATTGCGTTGTGACGTCCGGGGCGGTCGCCTGGGTTCGGCGCTGCCCCAACCCCATGCCGGGACCGAGCGAGATCGAGATCCGGCCGCTGTTTGAAGCGGCCGACCTGGCCTGAGGTCTACCGGGCTTCGATGCCCAGCAGTCCCGCGTCGGGATACCGTGCGCCGGCCACGGCCATCGGATCGAACAGCCGGTCCAGTTGCTCGATCTCGCTGGGCGTGAGCACGATGTCGACCGCGCTCACGTTGCTTTCCAGGTAGGCGATGCGGCGTGTGCCCGGAATCGGCACCACGTGCGGGTGCTTGTTTAGCATCCAGGCGAGCGCGACCTGCGAGTTGCTCAGCCCCCGTTCGGCGGCGAAGCTGGTCAGCGCGGCCACCAGGCGCTGGTTCGCCGCCTGCGCCTCGCCCACGAAGCGCGGGTTGTTCTTGCGGAAATCGTTGTCGGCCAACTGGCCCACGTCCACCGTGCCGGTGAGGAAGGCGCGGCCCAGCGGGCTGTAGGCCACAAAAGCCACGCCCAACTCGGCACAGGCCGCCAGCATGCCCGCCTCGGGCTCGCGGCTCCACAAGGAATACTCGCTTTGCACGGCAGCGATGGGAAACACCGCCTGGGCACGGCGCAGCGTCTCGACCGACACCTCCGACAGGCCGATGGCCTTGACCTTGCCCGCCTGCACCAGCTCACCCATGGCGCCCACCACCTCTTCGATGGGAACCGCCGGGTCGCGGCGATGGCAGTAGTACAGGTCGATGTGGTCCACCCCCAGACGCCGCAGCGAGGCATCGCAGGCCTCTCGTATGTAGGCCGGGGAATTGTCGATGTGCCGTTCGTACTGACCAGCCACACGCACGATGCCGAACTTGGTGGCCAGAATCACTTGCTGGCGCCGCGCCGCACCGCCCTGAGCCATGAAACGGCCCAAGAGCGTTTCGTTGTGACCGTGGCCGTAAGTGTCGGCCGAGTCGACATGCGTGACACCCAGTTCCAGCGCACGCTCAAGCGTGCGCAGCGCGTCGGCATCGTCGGTCTGGCCATAGAACTCGCTCATGCCCATGCAGCCCAGACCCAGGGCGGATGTGACGAGGCCCGAGGCGCCCAGTTTGCGGTGTTTCATGGATGTCATGTGAGTCAGTGGAAAGATGGTCTGTCGAGCATGCCTGGACAGCGCGTTGCAGCTGTTGCCGCCCTCACATCATGAGGCAAGCATGTGACACCCCACCCCACGGGTTCGACTCTAGTTTTTCTCGTTCATGAGAATGGTGCTCAGCCGCTTGTCTGCCTCATAGCAGGTGCAAGCCTTGCGCTCGAGCCCGGCCCGGTCAAGCACCTTGAGTTGGCCACGGGTGTATTGAATGATGCCGTCGTTCTTGAGGTCACCCGCAGCCTTGGTTACGCTCACGCGCCGCACGCCAAGCACCAGTGAGATGAACTCCTGAGTGACATAGAAGTGGTTGGCATCGGCACGGTCCTGGCTCATGAGCAGCCAGCGCGCCAGCCGCTGTTCAATCGGGTGGAAGCGCTCGCAGGCCGATGACAGGGCTTGCTGGTGCAAGCGGACCATCAAGGTGCGCTTCATCACGTCCTGCAACGCGGGGATGTCCTCCATGGCCTTCTGAAGCGCCCGAGCTTCAATGCGCCAGCAACTGCCCGCCCCCTGCACCAAAGCGCGCCAGGGTGTCTTGACCAGCCCCAGCACCAGCTCTGAGCCCAGCATGGCCTCGTGTCCGACCATGCCCACCTCCAGCGGTGGGTGGCTGTCGATGTCGATCACGAGCGAGATGAATCCAGAGCGGGGAAAGTAGGCGTGGCTCAATTCCTTGCCGCGCACGCCGAGTTCGGCCGAGAGCACAAGTTCAAACGGCTCGCACAGCGCGAGAAAGCGTTTGCGCACCGCCTTGGGCAGGCGTTCGATGAGGTCGTTTTCGGTGGTTTTCATGTGGACATTCACGCGCGTCAATCAGTCAGATCAGGTCGCTTCGAGAGCTGGGAGCAGGCGTTCGTATTCCTTCTTCACCACCCGATAGCATTCACACGTGCGTTCTTCCAACCGGGGCCGATCCAGCACCCAGATGTGGCCGCGCGCGTAGCGAATGACGCCGGCGGCCTGCAGGTGAAGCGCCGCTTCCGTGACACCCTCGCGGCGCACGCCCAGCATGTTGGAGATCAGCTCCTGCGTCATCACCACTTCGTTGCCGTGCAAGCGGTCCAGGCTGAGCAACAGCCAGCGCCCGAACTGCTTCTCCAGCGAGTGGTGGCGATTGCACACCGCGGTCTGGCTCATCTGCGTGATGAGGGCCTGCGTGAAGCGCAGCATCAGGTGCATGACCGGGGTGGAACGCTCGATCTCGCCCTTGAAGGCATCGGCACGCAGTCGATAGCCCATGCCTCCGCTTTGCACCACGGCGTGGCTCGGTGTGGAGCCGCCGCCCATCAGGATGGAGATGCCGACCATGCCTTCAAATCCGACGACCGCGATCTCAGCCGACGATCCGTCGTCCAGCACGTGGAGCATCGAGATGATCGCGCTGGTGGGGAAGTACACGAAGGTCTGCTGCGCACCAGGCTCGTACAGCGTCTTGCCCAGCGGCAGTTCCACCAGCTCAAGCTGGGGTTTCCAGTGTTGCCACTCGGCGTCGGGCAAACAGGCCAGCAGCTTGTTCTGGCGTGGGTTGAATGGTTCTTCCAAGGAGCCCCCCTCCTGCGTGGTGTTTGTCGTGAAACTCGGCTCTTTGCTCACTCTACGCGCCCACCTCTTGAGCGGAAACTACCTTTTATCCGTTCGAAAAAGTCAAGACCTCAGTGCGCCAGGCTCGTGCAAGCACGCCGCAGTCGTTGCTCGGCCTCCTTTGCGACAGCTTGCACCTCGGGCTTGTCAACCATCTCCATCATCACCAGCGGATCGATGAACGCCACCGAGACGCGGCCTTCGGCTTCCTGGCGCACAACCACGTTGCATGGCAGCAGCAGTCCAATGTCGGGCTCGGCTTGCAAGGCTTTGTGCGCCAGAGGTGGATTGCAGGCGCCCAGGATGCGGTAGGGCGGCATGTCGACGCCGAGCTTCTTCTTCATCGTTTCCTGAACGTCGATGTCGCTGAGGACACCGAAGCCTTCCTGCTTGAGCGCTGCCATGACACGCTCAAGGGCGTCATCGAACGAAAGCTCGATCGTCGTGTTGAATCCGTACAACTTGCTTCTCCTCGCTGGTCAATCGCATCACTGGACCGCGATGCGTTTGCTGGAGGTGTTGGCCTTGGATGGTCTGGCCCGGCGCGTCATGCTTGAATCCCTTTTCCAAGCCCGGTCACGAAGAGCGCAAGCGGTTTTCATGTTCAACCTTTCTGCCGCATGGCCAGCACGGTTCGAAAACAAGATGGCCCACCACCCTTGCGAATGGCGGGCCATGGTGAAGGTCCCCGGCGATGCCCACTGGGTTTAGCCGGTCTGAGGTTGCCTTCATCCACCAGAGTGTGGCAACACACGCTGGAAACGCCCCCCTCAGGGGGAATCCTCACTTGGCCTCTGAACTCCGGTTCTATCCGGAGAAACATCGGCCACTGCAGTTTGCGGTGGGCCGGTGGTGCTGGCATTGAGCAGGCTCAATGAAGCCGCAGTTCATACCGAAATTGAGGAATGACCCATTGTCGTGAGCAACCCGACAACCCACCGATCTGGACGCACATCCACGTCTTGGAGCCGCCGGCGCGTTGACCTTGTGCAGAACCGCATCGGCAGCCTACCTGCAGAGCGTTTGAGACAAGTCAATGCGCCGCACATTCTCCAGCGCGAACATGGACGCAGATCTCGAACTGGAGGACGTCCCCATGAAGAAGCTGCAAACATCCCTTTGGCTGTCCTTGGGTTTCACCGTGTTGGCCAGCAATGCGCTGGCGCAGGCACGCCCCGCTGCCGTCGACCCTGGAAAGCGCGAGTTCGACGCCAACTGCGCCAGTTGCCATGGCACCAACGGCAAGGGCAACGGCCCGCTCGTGCCCTTTCTGACCAGGATCCCGCCCGACCTCACGATGCTGGCAAAGAACAACGGCGGCGTGTTGCCCATGAACCGGCTGTACGACGTGATCGACGGCGCGGAAGTGCCGGCCCACGGCTCGCGCGACATGCCGGTGTGGGGGCGCGACTACCGCATCAAGGACGCTGAGTACTTCATGGAGGCGCCCTACAACGCCGAGGCGCATGTGCGCGCGCGCATCCTGGGCCTGCTGGAATACATCAACCGAATCCAGGTCAAGTGAAGGCAGTGCGCTGGCGGCTCCCTGCTCTCGTGCTGTTGGGCAGTTCGCTGGTAGCTGCCTTGGCCACCGAGCCTGACGGCCTGACCGGCGCGTTGCCGGGTGGGTTCACACCCAACCACCGCGCGATCGTCGAGTTGGCTGGCCCCGCCGTGGTGGGTATCGAGGTGGTCGGCATGCGCACGCCCTCTTCATCTCCGTGGACACCCGAAGACAAGACACCCGTGCTGCCATTCAATGGCAAGCAGCCCTTTCATGGGCAGGGATCGGGCTTCATCATCAGCCGCGACGGCCTGGTGCTCACCAGCGCCCATGTGATTGAAGGCGCTCGCCGCATCACGGTGCGCCTGAGTGACCGGCGCCAGTTTCGCGCGCAGGTGGTGGGCACCGACCCGACGACGGACGTGGCCGTCTTGCGCCTGGAAGCCACCGGTCTGCCGGTGCTGCGGGTGGGCCGGGTGAACCAGCTCCAGGTAGGCGACCCGGTGGTGACCATCGGTGCACCGTTCGGGCTTGAGCAAAGTGTTTCGCACGGCATCGTCAGCGCCAAGGGTCGCGCGCTGCCGGGCTACGCCGCGGTGCCCCACATCCAGACCGATGCATCCGTCAACCCGGGCCACTCGGGCGGGCCGCTGCTGGATGCGAGCGCCTCGGTGGTCGGCATCCAGTCGCACATCTACACCTTCTCGGGGGGCTACCAGGGTCTGTCGTTCGCGGTGCCGATCGATGTGGCAATGCGCGTGAAAGATCAGATCGTTGCCCACGGCCGCATGCGGCACGGTTACCTGGGCGTGACGATCCAGAACCTGGACCTCACGCTGGCCCACGCCTTTGGCCTGGAGCAGCCTCGGGGTGCGCTGGTGGCCGGCGTTGACGCTGGCAGCGCCGCCGACAAGGGCGGCCTGCGCGCGGGCGACATCATCACCGCCTGCAACGGCCAGGCGCTCGGGTACGCGGGGGAGCTCACCAGCTACCTCGGCGTGGCGCTGGCAGGCGAGCGGGTTCGCCTTGCTGTGTGGCGGGGGAAGAAGGCACTGGAGCTGGAGGTGCAACTGGACGAGGCGATGGATCTGGTGGAGGCAGGGGTGCCCGACACCACGCACGCTGCCCAGGGCCGGCAAGAGCTGGGCTGGAGCCTGCGGCCTCTGACGGCGCAGGAGCGCAATCTGCTTGGGGTGACAGCGGGACTTTGGATTGACGAGGTGAGCGCACACACTGCGCAGGCCGGACTGCTCGCAGGCGACGCCCTGCTGGCCATCAACCTCACACCCGTGCAATCCCTGGACGACGTGCGGCGGCTGGTGCGCAACCGCCCCTTGAGCGCTGCCCTGCTGGTGGACCGCGACGGGAAACGGATGTTCATCCCGCTGGAGCTGGATTGACACCGCCGGTTTCCTGGCGCACGGCATGCCCCACGAGCACCAAGGCACTCCACGCCTCCATCAACCGACGGCCAGTTCCATGTTCGGTATCGCACAGAGTGAATTGCGAGGTTCCCGGAGACTGACGGTCATTCGGGAACTGCAGACCCGGATGATCGGATTGGCCGAATAGAAACAACCACTGGAGTCAACCATGAAAACAAGTCACGCATTCGTCGCCGCTTTCACCGCGCTGCTTCTGCTCACCACGTCGGGCTGCGCCGTCACTCGCGGCCAGGAATCAGTTGGTGCATATGTCGACGACACCGTCATCACCACCCAGATCAAGGCTCGTTTCGCCGAGGACAAAACGGTTGCCGCCACCAGCATCCGGGTCGAAACGCTCAACGGCACCGTCATGCTGTCCGGGTTCGCGAAGAGCGCTGCGGAGAAGTCCGCTGCCGAGGCCATCGCGCGCAAAGTGAACGGCGTGAAGTCGGTCAAGAACGAAATTTCTGTGCGGCCTTGAGAGACTGAGCAGCGCTCGCTTGCGGCGCTCTCGTCCAACTGCCGCGTGGGAGCGCCCCATCGGCCGAACGGTTCAACATCGGACACGACGACTCCGCAGGTTGAGCCAGATCAAGGGAGCCTGGGTCAGGACGGCCTAACGTTCAGTGCACTGAATTGGCGGAGTCGCTTCATGTGCATTGCATGTTCACCACCAACGAACCACGTCATCGCCGGCCTCCCGGAGGACGTGCGACAGCGCTGGCTGCCCCAGCTGGAGAAGGTCAATCTACCGCAGCGTCTGGTTTTGCACGAGTCCGGCCGCCCGATGAATTTCGCGTACTTCCCGACGACGGCCGTTGTCTCCATCGTCTACGTCACGGCAGACGGGGAATCGACAGAGCTCGCCCTCATCGGCAACGAGGGGATCGTCGGCATAGAGCTGCTCCTGGGGGGCGGATCCATGCCCAACCGTGCCGTGGTGGGAAGCCCCGGCGAGGCGCTCCGGTTGCCGGCGCGGGTGCTCCAGGAGGAGGTCGACCGGGTCGGCTCTGCATCGCGACTGTTGTTGCGCTACACCTTGGCCCTGAGCAGCCTGGTGGCACAGACAGCGGTGTGCAACCGCCACCATTCCTTGTACGAGAGGCTGTGCCGATGGCTGCTCCTGAACCTGGACCGTGGTCAGGACAACGTGGTCGTCGCAACGCATGAGCAGATTGCCTATTCGCTCGGCGTACGCCGCGAAGGCGTGACAGAGGGCGCACAGCGGTTGCAGGCCCTCGGTCAGATTTCCTACGCGCGTGGGCGCATCCAGGTGGTCGATCGCACAGGGCTCGAGAGGCAGGCTTGCGAGTGCTACAGAGTGGTCAAGAACGAGTACAACCGGCTGCTGCCCTTGGCGCGATCAACGCCGCAGCCATTGACGAACCCACTGGACCTCCTGATCGGACAGCCGTTCTGAGTGCTTGCGATCGCTGAGGCAACAGGTATCCACTCAACCCAGGTGCGGCCCGATGCGCGCGCCCCGGCTTCAAGCTGTGTCGCTCTCACCACGAACCGCTGGAAAACACAGCCGCGCTTCCAGACCCTCGCCCCTGCGCGGCGCCAGCTGCAACTTGCCGCCATAACGCCTGGCGATGGCATCGACGATCGAGAGGCCCAGGCCGCTGCCGGTAGCACCATCCACATGACCGCTGCCGCGCCGCCAGAACCGCTGCGCCGCTTGTGCAACTTCGGTGGCGGTCATGCCCGGGCCTTCGTCGAGAACGCAGAACGCCACCTGGCCCGGCGGCCGTTCGATCTGCAGCACGACCGAGCCGGGCCTGGGTGAATGGCGCAACGCGTTGTCCAGCAGGTTGCGCAGAGCCGACACCAGCAAGACCTCGGGCATCGCCAGCGACGCTGAGTTCGTCTCTGCACGCAACTCCACGCGTGGTGCACCGGCTGACGCATCGTCGATCGCCTGTTGCGCCGCATGCACCGCATCGACCCGCGGCGCCTGATCGGCCTTCTCCGCTCCCTCAAGCCGCGCCAGCAACAACAACTGCTCAAGCGTGCGGTGCAGCCGCGCCACGCCTTGCTGCGCATTCACCAACGCCTCGCCGGCCGCGCCAGGCAGCCCGGCGTCGCCGAAGGCCAGGCGCAGCACCTGCAGATGGGTCTTGATGGCGGTCAGCGGTGTGCGCAGCTCGTGCGCGGCGTCGTCGGTGAAGCGCCGCTCCCGCTCGATCGCGTCCTGCACGCGAACCAGCAAGTGAGCGATGGTGTCGATCAGCGGCTGCAGTTCCGGTGGCGCGTCGATGTCGGGCAACGGCACCTCGGCGTCAGCCCGTCGATTCAGCAACGCGGTGCGCACCCGTTCGATCGGCGCAAGACCTCGCCCGACACCGATCCACAGCAGCACCAGACTGCCGGCCATCGCGATGGCGAACGGGACAGCTGCAGAGAGCGCGATCTCGCGCAGCAGGCCTTCACGCCCATCCACGCGGTCAGCGGTGGCAATGCGCACTTCACCCACCTGCAGCACGTAGGTGCGCCAGGACTTGCCACCATGGACGGCTGTGCTGTAGCCCAAAGTTGCCGCCTCCAGGCCAGGGCTGGTGGCGGTGCGCGCGATGGGCAGGATCCCGACCTCGCCGCGAACCAGGCTGACCTCACACGCCAGGCCGTCGCGCGCGATCACATCAAGCGGCAAATCCGGTGGCCCATTGACTTGCAGGCGTTCGGCCGGAAGGCGCGCCACCAGGCCGGCCACCATGCGTGCCGATGCTGCCAGTCGCTCGTCCAGAGCGGTTCTCAACTGCTCGCGCACATCCATGAACATCCACACCGCAACGACGCTCCACAGCAGCGTCAGCGACAAACCGATGATGGCGACCAGGCGCAGGCGCAGCGTCATCGCCTTTCCTCAAGTGCCGCTCCGGCCGCACCCAACCGGTAGCCCAGGCCGCGCACGGTTTCCACGATCGTGGGACCCAGCTTTCGGCGCAGGTGGTGGATGTGCACGTTCACCGCGTTGCTTTCCACGTCGGTTTCAAAGCCATACAGGCTGGCCTGGAGTTGCTCCAGACTCAGAATGCGGCCGGGGTTCTGCAGCAACGCGCGCAACAACGCGAGTTCGCGTCGCGACAGTTCAACCCGCACGCCGTGCAGCCGGACCTCGCCGCTGGAAGCGCTGAAGGTCAGGCTGCCGTGTTCGACGAGGTCACTGCTGCGCCCGCTGGCCCGGCGCACCAGCGCATGCAGGCGGGCCACCAGTTCGTCGAGCTCGAAGGGCTTGAGCAAGTAATCGTCGGCGCCGGCCTGCAGTCCCGCGACTCGGTGTTCGAGCGCGTCACGCGCCGTCAGCACAAGCACGGGGATCGCCTGCCCCTGAGCGCGCCAACGCGCAAGCACCGCCATGCCGTCTTCATCGGGCAGGCCGAGGTCAAGCACACAGACATCGAAGTGCGACGCACCGAGCGCCGCGCGCGCCTTCGCGGCGGTGTCGACGTGATCCACGGTCACGCCGAGCAAGCGCAGCCCGGCAACGATGCCACTGGCAACGAGACGGTCGTCTTCAATCAGCAAGACGTGCACGACAGTCTCCGAAGGGGCCAACACCGCATTTCATGGCCGATTGGATTTCATGGCGCGATTATGGTGGGTGAGGGGTTGGAAGCACCGCCAAAGACACTCCGGAAAAGGCGTTAACGCCACCTTAATCGCAGCGTTCAAGGATGTCGCTTCGTTGACACCCCGTCACGCTCCACACCTGCCCATGCCCGACTTTTTCCATCGTCTCCGAAGCGGCTTGCGCGCTGCCCCGGCCACCCTCACCGCACTGGTGCTGATGTGGGTTGGAGCGGTGCCCGCACACGCCGCTGAAGACTTCCTGCAACCCGAGCGAGCCTTTCGGCTGGTGGTCGCGAAGCCCGGCACTGGCGGTTTGCATCTGACCTGGACCATCGCGCCGGGGTACTACCTGTATCGCGAGCGCATGGCGGTCACGGCATCTCCGTCCGCAGGCCCTGTGGAAACGGAACTCCCGCCGGGCATTCGCAAGGACGACCCCAACTTCGGCGTGATGGAGGTCTACCACGACGCGGTCACGATGAAGGTGTCGTCCGCGGGCGCCGCCGCACTCCACGTCACATGGCAAGGCTGCGCCGATGCAGGTCTGTGTTATCCCCCCCAGAGCCAGACCATCCAGGTCGCCGGCGTCTCGTCGGCCAACTCCACCGCTACACCCGCCAACTCCTCATCACAAGCGCAATCACCGGACGTCACCGGCTTCTGGAACAGCGTTTCCGGCAGTGACACCCTGATCAAGCAATGGCTGGGCGAGCGCTCGCTCGGCTGGACCTTGCCGCTCTTCTTCCTGCTCGGCATCGCACTCGCCTTCACGCCCTGTGTGCTGCCGATGTTGCCCATCGTCTCCGGCATCGTGGTGGGCAGCCGGGCGCCGCCACGGCGTGCGTTCGCGCTGTCCATGGCGTTCGTGCTGCCCATGGCGCTGACCTATTCCACACTGGGCGTGGCGGCTGCGCTGGCAGGGGCGAACCTGCAGGCGATGCTGCAAAACCGCTGGACGATGCTCGCCCTGGGTGGCATCTACGTGGTGCTGGCCCTGGGCATGTTCGGCGTGTTCACCCTGCAGCTGCCTGCCCGGCTGCGCGACAAGCTCGACGGTGCAAGCCATGGCTTGCGCGGCGGTTCGCTGCCAGGTGCTGCAGCCATGGGTGTGTTGTCGGCACTGCTGGTCGGCCCGTGCATGACCGCGCCGCTGGCAGGTGCCCTGCTCTACATCGCCCAGAGCGGCAACGCGGTCCAGGGAGCGCTGTTGCTGGCGGCGCTGGGCCTGGGCATGGGCACGCCGCTGGTGATCGTCGGCACCCTGGGTTCGCGCTTCCTGCCGAAGCCGGGTCCGTGGATGGAACGCGTGAAAGCTGCGCTGGGCTTCGTGCTGCTGGGCACCGCAGTGTGGATGCTGGAACGCGTTGTCCCCGCGCCGCTGGCATTGCTGATGTGGGGCACGCTCCTGCTCGCTGTGGCGGTGACGCTCGTGCATGCGGCGTCTCGCAGGGCCACCGCCGTCTCTGACAGCGCGTCGCCGAACCGGCTGGCCATCCGCACGCTGGCGGTGCTGGCCGGTCTGTGGGGCAGCGCGATGGTGCTCGGCGCGGCGGGCGGTCAGGTGGATCCCTGGCGGCCACTGCCGTTCGCCGCAGCGTCGGCAACGGGCCAGGCGGAAACGACAACGGGCCTGCAGTTTGAACCCATCACCAGCGACGCCGACCTCCGGGCCCGACTGGCCGCCGCCCGGGCGGCGGGGCAAACCACCCTTGTTGACTTCTATGCCGACTGGTGTGTTTCCTGCAAGGCGATCGAAAAGGAGGTTTTTGCAGACGCTCGCGTGCAACGCTCGCTGGCCGGCGTTCTGCTGCTGCGCGCCGATGTGACCACGAACGACGCGCACCATCGGGAACTGATGCGCAACCACCAGGTGATCGGCCCGCCGACCGTGATGATGTTCGATGCGGCCGGACGCGAGCGGCGCGACGCCCGCCTGGTGGGTGAGTTCACAGTCGAGCAGTTCTTGCAGCGCCAGCCTGGGCCACCCACGCTCAAGGTGGAGGCTCCGGTATGAACCAGTCCCTGCAGATCGGCCCGCTGTCGTTGCCGTATTCGGTGCTGCTCGCCCTGTTCGCCATCGCACTCGGCCGGTGGGTCGCCAGATGGATGGCGAAGTCCGCGGGCATCGAGGCCGAACCCACGCTCACGCGCATGCTGTTGGTCGGCCTGTTCGCGGCACGACTCGCCTTCGTCTGGCAATGGCACGAGCAGTACTTCGCTTCCCCCCTGAGCATCCTGGACATCCGCGATGGCGGCTGGGAGCCCGCTGCGGGCGTTGTGGCGGCCTTGCTGTTCGGCCTGCAACGTGCGCAGCGCCAGGCCGGCATGCGCAAACCCGTGTTTGCCGCTGCGATCACCACCGGCCTGGTGTTGATGCTGGGCAGCTTTGGCTCCGTTCTGATGTCCACCACGCCCGTGCCCTTGCCGCCGCTGGCGCTGACCTCGATGACGGGTCAGCCGGTGTCGCTGGTGGGGTTCGCCGGCAAGCCCACCGTGGTCAACCTCTGGGCTACCTGGTGTCCGCCGTGCGTGCGCGAGATGCCCGTGATGCAACAGGCACAGGCTGCCCACCCGGACATGAACATCGTCTTCGTCAATCAAGGCGAAGACGCGCAAGCAATTGACAGCTTCCTCAACCGCCACAGCCTGACGCTGAAGAACGTGCTGCTCGATCCCAAGCGCCTCACGGGCGCAACGCTGGGCCACAGCGCCTTGCCAACCACGCTGTTCTTCGACGCGCAAGGATGGCTTGTCGACACCCGCATTGGCGAGCTGTCGCAAGCCACGCTCACCCAGCGCCTGACAAGCCTTCGCGCCGCCACACCTCCATCACAACCACTCACCACGCCATGAACCATCCCAATGCCCGCGCCTTCTCATCACCCCTGCCTTTCGCAACCGTGTCGTCCATGGTCGTGCTGATCGCCCTCGCATCGGCTTCTGCATCGATGGCCTTCGCTGCCCCACCCCTTCCCGTGCCACTCCAGGCGCTGGAAAAAAAAGGCCTGAGCATCGTGGGCACATTTCCAGGTGCAGGCGGAATGACCGCCTACGCTGCCCACGCGGGCACCGAGCCCATTGCCCTGTACCTGACGCCCGATGGCAAGTACGTGATTGCCGGAACGATGTTTGACGCCACCGGCAAGAACCTCACGGCGACCGGGCTGGAAAAAGCAGTGGCCCAGCCGATGTCCGAGGCGGTCTGGGGCAATCTCGAGAAGAGCCACTGGATCGCTGATGGCCGCTCGGACGCGCCACGAACGGTCTATGTGTTCACCGACCCCAACTGCCCCTACTGCAACAAGCTCTGGGACGACGCACGGCCGTGGATCGACGCGGGCAAGGTGCAGCTTCGGCACGTCATGGTGGGCATCCTGACACCGACCAGCGCCGGCAAGGCAGCCGCATTGCTCGGCGACAAAAACCCGGCTGCAGCACTGGACGCCCATGAACGGGGGCACGTTGCATCGAACGCAAAGATGCTGGCCAGCGGACGACCAAAACCCCTCGGTGACGACAGCTTGAAACCGCTTTCGGTGGTCCCCGCCGCGGTCGCCGCGAAACTGGACGCGAACGCCGCGCTGATGGGCGCCTACGGCCTGCGAGCCACGCCCGCGTTGGTGTGGAAGGACGCCGGCGGCGGTGTCCAGATGCGCCAGGGCGCGCCGGAGTCCGGCCTGGCTGCCATCTTTGGGCCGCGTTGACGGGAACCGGCCGCTCGGTACGGCACCGCACAGAGAGACGAAGCGGATCAGGCCAAGCTGGCAGGCTGCCATGCACGCCATGCGGCCTTGGACAACCGCCCGGCTCCTGATGGCCTACCTTGCCCATGGAAAGACCGTCATGATCGAGTCCCTTGCGCAACTGCTCGCAGACAACGCGCTCTTGCAACGGTCGATGCGTCGCACCGAGCGGGCAACGCAGCCTCGAACGGGCCGACTGGTGATCACAAGATGGTCCGCCATCCAGGTCTTCCTGGGCCTGATGTTCAGCGTCAGCTGCCATGCCGACGGCGCGGCCATTGCCAAGACGGGCGCCGGGGCTGTCCCAGCCTGCCAGACCTGTCATGGTGCGGCAGGAGAAGGCCTCGCACAGGCCGGTTTCCCGCGCCTGGCCGGACTGGGCGCGCCCTACATGCAACGCCAGCTGGCCGCCTTCGCGGACGGCACGCGCGTCAACGACGTGATGAGGCCGATCGCCAAGGCATTGTCGGACGCCCAACGCGTTGACGTGTCGACCTATTACGCTGCGTTGCCTGCGCCGGCCGCAGCTGTGTCAACAGCGCCCGCATCGTCCATGGCAACGTCGTCGGCACCGGTCTCGGCGGGCAGTGCCCTGGCCACCCGCGGCCGCTGGGCCGACCAGTTGCCGGCGTGCGAGCAATGCCACGGCCCGGGTGGGCGTGGCGTGGGCCCGGACTTTCCGCCTCTGGCCGGGCAGAGCGCGAGCTACCTTGCCAACCAGTTGAACGCCTGGAAAACCGGTGCACGACCGCCCGGCCCGATGGGGCTGATGTCCGTGGTCGCCAGGAAGCTGTCCGAGGCCGAGGTGCTCGCCATTGCCGAGCACTACGCCGCCTTGCCTGCGAAGGAGGTTCGATGATGACCCGACAAACACGGCGGGCTGTGGGCGCCGCGCTGGCGGTGCTGGCCATCGGCGTTGGCCTCCATGCGGCAGGGGTGTTCGACTACTTCAGCATGCAGGCCTACAGCGAGCGATGGACCGCCCGGCGGGAACGCGAACAGGCACGCGCGGCAGCGTCCGCGCCACGACCACCGAGCGACCTGGCGGGTGATCCGCCTCGGGCCGAGCTCACCGCGCCGGCCGCCCCGACCGGCGCGGGCGTGGTGTTTCGCCCACCTCCGGAATCACAAATACCGGCGGGCGAGTTCGGCGACGTGATCCGTCGAGGCCGCGAGATTTTTGTCGACACGCCGCGCGCCATGCCCGCGTATGTCGGCAACAGCTTGCGCTGCGTCAGTTGCCACCTCGATGCCGGGCGGCTGGCGGACTCATCACCGCTGTGGGCCGCTTTCGTGAGCTACCCCGCCTACCGCAGCAAGACCAAGAGCGTCACCACCTTCCAGCAGCGGCTGCAAGGCTGTTTCGAGTACAGCATGAACGGGCGCGCACCACCGCTGGGGGCGCCCGAGCTGGTGGCGCTGGAGAGCTACGCCTACTGGCTCGCGTCCGGCGCACCGCTCGACCCGAAGCTCGCGGGCCGCGGTTACCCGCCGCTAGCCCCACCCGCGCAGCAGGCCGACTTCGTGCGCGGCGAGAAGGTCTACACCGAGAGTTGTGCGCTGTGCCACGGCGCCGATGGCGCAGGCCAGCGCACGCAAAACGGTTACGCGGTGTTCCCTGCGCTCTGGGGCGCTGACTCGTTCAACTGGGGCGCCGGCATGGGGCGCATCAGCAATGCCGCCGCGTTTGTCAAGGCGAACATGCCGCTGGGTCTGCCCGGCACGCTGACGGAGCAACAGGCGTGGGACGTCGCGCTCTTCATGAACAGCCACGACCGGCCACAGGACCCGCGCTACACCGGCAACGTGCAAGGCACACAACGGGAGTTTCACGCCACCGAGGATTCGATGTACGGGCGCGAGGTTGCGGGCAAGGTGCTCGGCGCCACTGGCCCGCCCAAGCCGTTCAAGCCCCGGCCGACGACTCGGCCGTGAGCTTGTGCACCGAGTACCTCGCCGAGATCAAACCTGTGGGGGCACCACCCGCGTGCCGGCCCGCCGCGCCAGGATGGCCGACGCGTCGTCCAGCGCGCCGATGCCGGCCATGCCACCGCTGCGGTTCACGAAATCGCAGGCGGCCTGCACCTTGGGGCCCATGGAGCCAGCGGCAAAGTCCAGGGCGGCGAGCTCCTGCGGCGTCACGTCGCCCAGCGCGCGCTGCGCCGGCGTGCCCCAGCCGGTGAACACCGCCGGCACGTCGGTCAGCATGAGGAAGGCATCGGCCTTCAACTCGGCGGCCAGCAGGCCGCTGGCGTGGTCCTTGTCGATCACGGCCTCCACACCGATGTAGGCACCGTCGGCGCGCTGCGCCACGGGAATGCCGCCGCCGCCTGCGCAGATCACGGTCACGCCCTGCGCCACCAGCAGGCGGATCACCTCGATCTCGAGAATGCGCACCGGCTTCGGTGAGGCCACGACGCGGCGCCAGGCGTCGCCATCGCGCGCGACGGACCAGCCGCGCTGCTCGGCCAGGCGTTTCGCATCGGCCTCGCTGTAGACCGAGCCGACCGGCTTGCTCGGAGCTTCGAACGCGGGGTCCTGCGGGTCCACCTCGACCTGCGTCAGCAGCGTGGCGAAGTGCGCCGCGCCCGCATAGGCGTTGTCCAGTTCCTGCTGCAACACGTAGCCGATCATGCCCTCGGTCTCGGCGCCGAGCACGTCGAGCGGAAAGGCGCCCTTGCCGGCGGCCTCGCCCTGCAGCGCGAGCAGGCCCACCTGCGGCCCGTTGCCGTGGGTGACGACGAGCTGGTGCCCCTCGGCCATGAGCCGCGCCAGCGCCAGCGCCGCGCGGCGGATGTTGTCGCGCTGCGTTGCCGCGCTCACCGGCTCGCCGCGCCGCAACAGCGCGTTGCCACCCAGAGCAACCACGACGAAGGCCATCTCAGTACACCATCACGCCGAAGCGCGACCCGCAACGCACGAAACAACGCCAGGCCAGAGACACCGCGGGTCCGGCTCCGCCGGCCCCAGGTGTCGCCCCCCTCCCGCCGAGGGCGAGAGAGGGGGGAGCCGCGAAGCGGCGCGGGGGGTGCTTCACATCAGCCCCCCAGCGTGGCGACCAGCACCGCCTTGATGGTGTGCATGCGGTTCTCCGCCTGGTCGAACACGATGGACGCCGGGCTCTCGAACACCTCGTCGGTGACCTCCATGGCGGTGATGCCGTGCAGCCGCTCGATCTGCGCGCCCACCTCGGTCTCGGTGTTGTGGAAGGCCGGCAGGCAGTGCATGAAGCGCACGCGTGGGTTGCCAGTCAGCGCCATCGCCGCAGCGTTGACCTGGTAGGGCAGCAGCAGCCGGATGCGCTCGGCCCAGACCGATTCGGGCTCGCCCATCGAGACCCAGACGTCGGTGTAGAGGAAGTCGCAGCCCTTCACGCCCGCGGCCACGTCCTCGGTCAGCAGGACGCGCGCCCCGCTGTCCCGCGCCAGCGCCGACGCTTCATCGACGATGGCCGGGTCCGGCCACAACGATGCCGGCCCGCACAGGCGCACGTCCATGCCGAGCTTGGCAGCGCCGATCAGCAGCGAGTCGCCCATGTTGTTGCCGGTGTCGCCGAGAAAGCAGAAGGCGATTTCACGCAGCGGCTTCTCGCAGTGCTCACGCATGGTCAGCAGGTCGGCCAGGATCTGCGTCGGGTGGAACTGGTCGGTCAGGCCGTTGTAGACCGGCACGCCCGACCACTGCGCCAGCGTCTCGACCACCGCCTGGCCAAAGCCGCGGTATTCGATCGCGTCGTACACCCGCCCCAGCACCCGCGCCGTGTCCTTGATGGATTCCTTGTGGCCGATGTGGCTGCCCGAGGGCCCGAGGTAGGTGACGGTGGCGCCCTGGTCGTGCGCCGCCACCTCGAAGCCGACGCGGGTGCGCGTCGAGTCTTTTTCGAAGATGAGCGCGATTTCCTTGCCGCGCAGCATCGGCTGCTCGGTGCCGGCGTACTTGGCGGCTTTCAGGTCGGCGGCGAGCTTGAGCAGGAAGCCGATCTCGCCCGCCGTGAAGTCGCGCAGGGTCAGCAGGCTGCGGTTTTTCAGATTGAATGCCATGGTGTTTCCTTGTCAGGCCTCGCGCCAGATCGGACAGGTCATGCAGTGCCCGCCGCCGCGACCACGGCCGAGTTCGCTGCCGCGGATGGTGATGACCTCGATGCCGGCCTTGCGCAACAGGGTGTTGGTGTGGGTGTTGCGGTCGTAGCCGATCACCACGCCCGGCTCGATGGCCACCACGTTGTTGCCGTCGTCCCACTGTTCGCGCGCCTGTTCGTAGCCGTCGCCACCGGTGGGAATGACGCGCAACTGCTTCAGGCCGAGGCATTGCGCCACCACCTCGAACAGCGGCTGGCTTTCGCGTCTGTAGTCGATGCCTCCACGGTCGTTGGGGTAGAGGCTGTGGCAGACGATCTGCGCTGCCACGTCCACGAAGCTGGTCACGGTGTCGCGGTCGCAGAACGAGAACACCGTGTCCAGGTGCATGGCCGCGCGCGACTGCGGCATCTGGCAGGCCACCACACGCTGGGCGGCGCCGGCGGCGAACAAGGCCTGCGCCAGTTGCCCCACCGCCTGCGGTGTGCTGCGCTCACCCATGCCGATCAAGACCACGCCGTGGCCGATCGGCATGATGTCGCCGCCCTCCAGCGTGGCCGGGCCGTGGTCCACGTCGGGGTCGCCCCACCAGACCGGGAAGCCGGCCTGCGCGAACAGCGGGTGGTGCCGGTACACGGCAGCGGTCAGCAGCGTTTCCTGCCGCCGCGCCGGCCAGTGCATGGGATTGAGGGTGACGCCACCGTAGATCCAGGCGCTGGTGTCGCGCGTGAACAGCATGTTGGGCAGCGGTGGCAGCACGAAGCCATCGGGGCCCAGGTAGGGCCCGAACATGCCGTCCGGTTTGAACGGCAGGTCGTGCACCGCCACACCGCCGATGAGGTAGCGCGCCAGCGCCTCGGCGGGCAGCCCCCACAGCCAGCCCTTGAGCTCGTCGAGCATGCCCACGCCCACGTGGTCCGGTGTGATCTTGCGCTGCAGCACCCAGTCGCGCGCGGCCGGAATGGCCAGGGTCTCGGCGAGCAGCTCGCCCATCTCCAGCACCTCGACGCCACGGTCCTGCATCTTGGAGACAAAGTCGAAATGGTCGGTGCGCGCCTGCTGCACCCAGAACACGTCGTCGAACAACAGGGCATCGCAGTTCGCCGGAGTGAGGCGCTCGTGCGCCAGGCCAGGCGCACTGACCAGCACGCGCCGCAGTTTGCCCACCTCGGAATGCACGCCCAGCCGGCTGGCACTGGCCTCGGTGGTGCCGACTGCGCTCACAGGAGCACCGCCGCGCTCAGGCTGGCCACGCTGAGCAGCGTCAACATCAACATCAAGGGCCAGATGAATCGCACCCAGCGCTGGTAGGGCACCCGGCCGATGGCCAGCGCGCCCACCACCACGGCGTAGGTGGGTGTCACCAGGTTGGTGATGCCGATCGCGGTCTGGAACGCGGTCACGGCCAGCTCGCGCGGCACGCCGGCGAAGTCGGACAGCGGCGCCAGGATGGGCATGCTCAGCACCGCCAACCCAGAGGTCGACGGCACCAGCAGGCTGAGCAGGCCTTCGGTGGCGAACAGCGCGTTGACAAAGGCCACGTCGGGCATGCCGCTGATCCAGCCTTCGAAGGTGTGCAGGATGGTGTCGGTGATCTTGCCCTGGTCCATGATGACCACGATGCCGCGCGCCAAGCCGATCACCAGGGCCACGCCCAGCAGATCGCGCGAACCGTCGACGAAGGCGGTGGTGAAAGGCTTCTCGCCCATCCACGCCACCAGACCCACCGCGATGGCCGAGGCCAGGAACAGGGCCGACATCTCGGCCATCCACCAGCCCTGCGAGGCCACGCCCCAGACCATGGCGGCGAAGGTGGCGCCGAACATCAGCAGGATGATTTTTTGCCGGCCGGTGAGCACCGCCTCGCGGTGGCTTTCGCGGTTGCGCAGGAAATGCGCCTCGTTGGACGCCCTGAGATCGGCCACCAGCGAGGACGAAGGGTCCTTGCGCACCCGCTCGGCATAGCGCATCACGTAGACCACGCAGATGAGCCAGCCCAGCGCCAGGATCACCAGCCGCAAGACCAGGCCCTGGGTGAACGGAATGCCGGCCGCGTTGGACGCGATGGCGGTGGAGAACGGGTTGATGGTGGAGCCGATCACGCCCACACCGGCGCCCACCATGATCACCGCCACGCCGGTGAGCGCGTCGTAGCCCACCGCGATCATCAGCGGAATCAGCAACACATAGAACGCCAGCGTCTCCTCGGCCATGCCATAGGTGGTGCCGCCGGCGGCAAACAGCAGCATCAGGGCCGGGATCATCCATTTCTCGCGGCCCTTCAAGCGCAGCATCACGCGCTCGATGCCGGTGTTGACGGCGCCCGTGGCGTTCACCACGCCCAGGAAGCCGCCGATGACGAGCACGAAGAGCGACACGTCGATGGCGTTGGCCATGCCCGTACTCTGGTTGTAGAAGCCCGTGATCGGCGCCATCAGCACGTCGAACACGCCTTGAGGCGCCGCCTCCACCACCTGGTAGGTGCCGGGCACCGGCGCGTCCTTGCCCAGCGCCTCGTTGGCCACGCGCTGGTACTGGCCGGCCGGCAGGATCCAGGTGAGCGCGGCCATCAGGATGATCAGCGCAAAGAGGATGCTGTATGCGGTGGGAAACCGGTCTTGAACGCTGGGCGCGGCGGCGGCAGGCGCCTGCGGAATCGTTTGGCTTGTCATGGTGTGTGCCTCCAGTGACGCTGACGCTACCCCCGTCACGATGGCCAGTGGCTTGCGATGCATCTCGCCCGATGCTGAGCCTGCGATGTCCCTCGCGCCTTGACTTGGGTCAAGGCAAGTGAGCTTTCGAGCAGAGAAATGCGACGCGACACGAGCCGGCACAGGCACTCATGCACGCATGCGTGTGACCCTCTCCCGAACCTCCGGCGTGGCCAGGCATGACACGAGCGCCTCGTGGCCAATGGCACCCAAAAACGGCGGAACCACGAAGGGAGTCGAGTGGTTCGCGGGACAGTAGAGGATGGCCTCGCCGGGGCCAACGAGGGCAAGGTCCAGTATCGACAAGGAGCGCGTCATCGCCACCATGGGCGCCGCGCGCGTTCTGAGGCGGCGGCGCAGCAGCGACATGAGCGCCTCCTGGGATGGCCGAGTCAGTCCCTCTTCGATCATGTCGATGACAACCGCCCGTTGGCCTCCCTGGGCCTCCAGTGCGCTCAGCACGACCCGAAGCGGCATGTCGTCCACGGCGCCCTCCTCGCGCAGCCAGACAAGGTGACTCTCCACCATGGCCACTTCGTCCTGCGTCAGTCCGAGGTCGCCCAGGAACTGGTCAGGGTCGTCAAGCCTTTGAAGGTCAAGGAAGTGACCATTGCGCAGGGCCTGGGAAAGCAGTTGGGCCAATCGGGTCTTTCCGCTGCCCAAGGGCCCCACCAGATAGGTCAGCGACCGAACATCGCTGAGTGCGAACGACTCACCGCCCCATGGCCACGGCAACTCGAAGGAGACGGTGGCACCCTGTGCCTCGATCACATCGGCCAGTTCTCCAGCACGGGGGCGCAGTCCATGGGCCAGACCACGGCGCAGTTCCCTCAAGCGCTCGCTCGCTCTTTGCATGTCCGAAAACTGCTGGCTCAACTCAGCCTCGCGCAGCGCCAGCGCTTGATCCGTTGCGCTGGCATCCCCCTTCATGACCTTTGCAATCTGAGCGACACCAAGACCCAGCGAGCGCAGTGCCACCACGTCTTGTGCGGCCCGGATATCCGCCGGGCCATAGCACCGATAGCCAGCATCGGTGCGTGTCGGCTGAAGCAGGCCACGCTGCTCGTACAGTCGCAGCGCCTTGACGGAAACGCCCAGTCGGCGAGCCGCCTCGGCAGCGAGCAACGATCGGGCGTCGGGAGAAGTGGGGATCTTTCTGGTGGCCATGCGGGGTCCTTTTCGACAAGGCACCATCTTCGGGCCGTCCCCTGGGGCCGTGTCAAGGGACGAGTCTCTTCATCTCTCGGGGTGAAACAGTTCAGAGAAGCGGGGCCAATTCTCCCGATCCGATGCCTATCGGGTCGCATGTCCCGCAAGCTTGAACACGCACACCGCTTGCACCAGTTGTTGGGCCTGTTGCTGAAGACTGGACGCTGCTGCAGCACTTTCTTCGACCAGTGCAGCGTTTTGCTGTGTGGCCTGATCCATCTGGCTGACAGCCTCACTCACCTGGCCCACACCGGCGCTCTGCTCGCTGCTGGCACTGCTGATCTCGCTCACGATGTCGGTCACACGCTGAATGGAGGTCACGATTTCCTTCATGGTGGTACCGGCCCTGTCGACCAACTGTGTGCCCTGCGCCACACGCTCCACGCTGGCGCCAATCAGCACCTTGATCTCCTTGGCCGCCTGCGCGCTGCGCTGTGCCAGGTTGCGCACTTCACCTGCCACCACCGCAAACCCACGGCCCTGCTCACCAGCCCGCGCGGCCTCCACCGCTGCGTTCAGGGCAAGGATGTTGGTCTGGAAGGCAATTCCGTCGATCACGCCGATGATGTCGCTGATCTTCCTGCTGCTGTCGTTGATGTCCTTCATGGTCTGAACAACCTGGTTCACCACATCGCCACCTTGCAGGGCCACCGTGCTGGCGCTTGCCGCAAGCTGGTTGGCCTGACGGGCGTTGTCCGCATTCTGGCTGGCGGTAGAACCCATTTGCTCCATGGATGCCGAGGTTTCTTCCAGGGCAGAGGCTTGCTGCTCGGTACGGCTGGAGAGGTCGTTGTTGCCCTGGGAAATCTCCGCACTGGCCGTGGCGACGTTGTCTGCGCCGTGACGCACTTCGGTCACCACGCGCGTCAGCGAAGCCTGCATGTCCTTCATGGTGGCGAGCAAAGGCGTGAATTCATCGCGCGCGTCGTCGGTCACGGCGATGGTGAGGTCGCCATCGCGCACACGCTCTGCCACGGCCTGGGTCGCGGCCACGCGGCGGCGCAGCACAGTGGCGACGTGCGCTGAAAAGAGCATCAGCGCAACCAACAAGACCGACGCAACAATGGCGATGAACGTGGAGGTGTTGTGCGCATCCTTTTGAATCATCTGGATATCGCTGCTGAGTCCTTTGGTCTGAATTTCGGTGCCCTTTCTGAAGGCGCTGAGCAGGTGATTGCGCGCAGGAATCGTCACGTCCACCAAGTAGGCAAAGGCTTCTTCCTTTTTGCCCTCCTGGATCAACGCAATATTGGCCTCACCAAGCTTCCAGAAGTTCGACATCAACGGTGGCAACGTCGCGAAATGGGTTTTTCCCTGTTCAGAAAACAAGCGCTTTTCGTATGCGGAGAGCGATTCGTCCATGTGCTTGCGTGTGTTGGCTATGTACGCCAACGTCTCCTGCAGCTCCTGGGCATTGCGCGCCAGAATCGCGTGACGAATCTGCAGCGAGACCTGAGTCACCGATAGCTCCATGTCTGCCATGGTGTTGAGCTGCGGCACACGGGTGCTCTCGGTGAAGCCGGCCAGGTCGGCGGCTTCATTCAGAGTGGTGTACGCATACATGCCCAAGGCAGCCAGCGCCACCGAGATGGCGATGCCGACGGCATAGAGTCGTCGGGCGATGCTGAAAGTGAAAACTGATTTCATGGCGTGGGATCTCTTGAGGGCGCCGGATTCAAAGACCGCCTCGGACCAGCGCGGTGCCCGATGCGATTCAAGCTCCGCGTCCTCCCCAAAAGACGTGAACCTTCGGCGCTTGGTACTGTCGTTATCGGCTTAGCCACATGGGTGTGAACTGAGTTGATCACGGATCCATGAATTCAGTCACGGTATGCATGTCAACGGGCGCCCCGGTCCATCTGTTCCCGCGTCACCGCGCCTCGACCTCAAGGCTTGATCGCCACCTTCAGCACCCCGTCGCGCTGGTTCGCAAACAGTTCGTACGCCGCCACGATGTCGTCGAGCTTGAACTGGTGGGTCACCATCAAGCCCAGGTCGATGCGGCCCGAGGCCACGACGTTCATGAGCCGGCGCATGCGCTCCTTGCCGCCGGGGCACAGCGCGGTGTTGATGCGGTGGTCGCCCAGGCCGGCGGCGAAGGCCGACAGGGGAATGGTGAGGTCGCTCGAATAGACGCCCAGGCTGGACAAGGTGCCGCCGGGCTTGAGCACGCGCAGGGCCGATTCGAAGGTGGCCTGTGTGCCCAGCGCTTCGATGGACGAATCCACACCGCGACCGCCGGTGATCTTCATGATCTCGTCCACCACATCGCAGTTCTTGAAATTGAGCGTGAGGTCGGCGCCCATCTTCCTTGCAATGTCCAGGCGGTGGTCGTTGCCGTCCACCGCGATGATGGTGGACGCCCCCAGCAGGCGCGCGCCGGCCGTGGCGCACAGGCCGATGGGGCCTTGCGCAAACACCACCACCGTGTCGCCGATGCGGATGTTGGCGTTCTCCGCGCCCTTGAAGCCGGTGGACATGATGTCGGGGCACATCAACACCTGTTCGTCGGTCAAGCCATCGGGAATGGGCGCCAGGTTGGCCTGCGCATCGGGCACCAGCACGTACTCGGCCTGGGTGCCGTCGATCAGGTTGCCGAATCGCCAGCCCGCCGTGGCCTTGAAGCCGTGGCAGCCACACAGGCCCTGGGGAATCAGGTAGCTGCCGTCCTGCGAAGGCGCGCCGTCCTGTGCGGCGTATGAGTTGAAGTTGGGGCAGATGGCGCCGGCGATCACGCGCTGGCCTTCGGTGTAGCCCTGCACGGCGCTGCCCAGTTTCTCGATCACGCCCACCGGTTCGTGGCCAATGGTCAGGCCCTTGGCCACCGGGTACTCACCTTTGAGGATGTGCACGTCGGTGCCGCAGATGGTGGTGGTCGTGATGCGGATCAACGCGTCGTTGGCGCCCACGTCGGGGATGGGCTTGTCCACCACCTCGATGCGGTTCTTCCCGACGAAGACGGCTGCTTTCATCATGGTGGACACGGTCCCTCCTGGAACGGTTGGAAGACTCGGTGGTGTCAGGTGCTGCTGGCTTTCTTGAGGACGGCATAGAGCTCGTCCTTGAGCTGCAGCTTTTCGCGCTTGAGCGTTTCGATCTCGACGTGGGTCGCCATCTCGATGCCCTCCTCCATGTTCTTGATCTTCTGATCGAGGGCGTTGTGCTGGTCAAACAGCCGGGTGAAGTGGTGGTCGTTGTTCTTGAGATTGGTAATGAGCTCTCGGTACTCTGGAAACATCGGACTGCCTTTCGTTGAATGCGGCAGAAGACTGCCGCGAGGTGGACTTCAGTGTGAAGCACGATCCTCCCAGGCCTGTTGACTCAGGTCAAACCGTGCGCGATCGAACAGCTTGGGCGGGATGCGCCGTCGCATCTGTGCGCCAGCGCCCAGACCCCCGCAGGCACATCCGTCAGGATGTTTGGGAGCACCCACTCCGACGGATATCCATGACTGACGACGCCCCGCTGCACCACCCGCCCCGCACCGCCAGCGACCACTTCGCGCGAGGCGTGACGAAGCTGCTGCGATTTCTTGCGGATGCGTTTTTTGCCAAACGTTACGGCCACCGCGCCATCGTGCTGGAGACGGTGGCGGCCGTGCCGGGCATGGTGGGTGCCACGCTCACCCATCTGCATTCCTTGCGCCGCATGGTCAACGATGAAGGCTGGATCCGCACGCTGATGGAAGAAGCAGAAAACGAGCGCATGCACCTGATGACCTTCATCGAGGTCGCCAGGCCCACCGCGCTGGAACGCTGGCTCATCCTCTTTGCGCAGTGGGTCTTCTACCTCGGGTTCTTTGCGCTGTATCTCGTCTCACGCCGCACGGCGCACCGCCTGGTGGGCTACTTTGAAGAGGAAGCGGTGATCAGCTACACACAGTACCTGGCCGAGATCGACTCGGGCCGTGCACCCAACGGGCCCGCGCCCGACATCGCCAAGCGCTACTGGAAACTCAAGGACGACGCCACCTTGCGCGACGTGGTGCTGGTGGTGCGCGCCGACGAGGCGCACCACCGCGACATCAACCACGGCCTGTCCAGCCAACTGGCCGGAGAGCCGGCCCGCACCGAGCCGCCAGCGCCCTACCCGGAGCACGCCGACCTGCGCGTCCAGCGGCATGTTGCGTGACGCGCTGGGGCGGCTGTAGTGAGCCTTCGCGGCCCCTCTAACCCGGACGCGAGAAGCGCTTGCGCGCCCGCTCAGCCTGCTCGCGAATCACGCAACCCTCGGCGTGATCGTTGATCAGGCCCATGGCCTGCATGAAGGCGTACACCGTCGTGGGGCCGACGAATTTCCAGCCAAGCTTCTTCAGATCTTTCGACAGCTGGTGGGACTGCGCCGAGGTGGACGCTGTCTGCGGCAGGCCCGTTTGCGTTTTGTCGGGCTCGTAGCGCCAGAGGAAGGCGGCCAGCGAGCCCTCCCGCCGCACCATCTCTTGCGCACGGCGTGCATTGTTGATGACAGCCTCGATCTTGCCGCGATGACGAACGATGCCGGCATCCTGCAGCAGACGGTCCACGTCCTTCTCGGTGAAGCGCGCGATGCGGTCGAAGTCGAACGCATGGAAGGCGGCGCGAAAATGCTCCCGCTTGGCGAGGATCGTCCGCCAGCTCAGGCCCGACTGGAAACTCTCCAGGCACAGCTTTTCGAACAGACGGCGGTCGTCGGCCACCGGGTATCCCCACTCCTTGTCGTGGTAGGCAAAAAACTCGGGGGCGGCCGCACACCAGCGGCATCGAGGTTGGCCATCGGGCCCAGGTACGGTGGTGCTCATTCGGTTCAATCTTCGCCAACGCGGTGGGGGCTTCAAGCCAGCAGGAAACGCAGACGTTCGTCCACCCGGGAGGGTGACATCTCGATGAACTCCGTCTTCACCACGTCCTCGACCACGAAGGGGTCGCCAGCCACCCTTGCTTCCAGCTCGGCCCTGCTGGTGTTGTGGGCGACGATGGCACCGCCTTTGCCGTGCGCCTGGCTGCCGGCCACCAGAAAAACACCATCGTCAAAGCCACGCTGCAGCCAGGCCTTGTGAGCCTCCATGTGCCTGGGGGCCTGGTCTTTGTGGGTGGACAGGTTCAGCAGCACGACAAACATCTTGCATGTTCTCCAGCAGGGTTCACTCAAGCTGCGGGGCTTGCGCAGGATTGCAACCATTGGTCCATCAGCCGCACCTCCCGCCGCACAAAGGACGCATCGCGAAACGTCTGTGCCATCGTGGCCACGCCCTGGCTGCGTCCGAGCAGGTGCAGGGCCAAGGCATCGGCGTCCTTCTTGCGGCCCAGTTCGGCGAACTGCCGCGCAAGCCAACGCTTGAACAGCAAGAACAGTTCGTTGGCGTGTTCCCGGGATGCGTGATCGAGCTTGCCCAGCTCCATGCACAGGGTTCCAACCGGGCAGCCGTGGCTCATGATCAAGGTCTGGTTCTGGATCAGGATGTGAATGAAACGCTGGATGCGTGCCTCGGGCTCGGCCACCTGGCTTTCCCATCCTTCGAGCATCTGACGCGTGCTGGCAAGCCGGGCTTCGATGACCGCATCGAGGATCTCGTCCTTGGATTTGAAGTGATGGTAAAAATTGCCGCGCGAAATCTTCACGGCGCTCGCGATCGCCGTGAACGACGTGTGCTCGAAGCCGTGCTGATAGAACAATTCGTCGGCAGCAGCCACGATCTGGTCTCGGGTGGTCATGTCGTTCATCGGAGGTTCTGGACTGACGTTTAGGACAACCATCCTAATGGCTGCGGAGAATAGGACAACTGTCCTATTCCGTCAAGCCCCATCCATCCAGCGGCCAGGGCAGCGCGAAGGCTGATGCCCAGCGCGAGCAGACCAGCGAGCGGGGTTGGGGCGACGACGTCCCCAACGGCAAAGTCACCGACTTCCGTCGCGCAGTCCAGGCCACCGCCGAAGAGACGGTGGCCTTTTCGTGGGTCGTATGGCCCGACAAGGCCACGCGCGACGCGGCCATGAAGAAAATGATGGAAGACCCGCGCATGGATCCGTCCACACCCGGCAACCTGCCCATGCCCTTCGACGGCAAACGCATGATCTTCGGCGGACTGCTCGAGCGCATCAGCGCACCCCGGTGCGGCCCAGCGGCGGGCACGCAGCGCCTGTCGACAAAGCTGATGGCGACTTAGCGCGGGCCACGAAAAGCGCTTGACCCTCTCGCAACGGCACGGTCTACGATGCCTTCAACTTGAGAGGGAAGGCATGTTTCTGAAGATTGGTGAACTGGCCCGGCGCACCGGGCTGACAGTGCGCGCATTGCGGCACTATGACGACATCGCCCTGCTGGTGCCGTCCGAAAGGTCCAGTGGTGGCTACCGCCTGTATGGCCGAAAAGACGTGGCGCGGCTCTACCGCATTCAGGCGCTGCGGCGACTCGACCTGTCGCTCGCCGACATACAAGGCCTGCTCGACAACGCGGCCGGCGGGATTTCGGAAGTCGTGGCCCGGCAGGTGGCGCAACTCGACCGCGAAATCCTGCAGGCATCGGCGCTGCGCACCCACCTGCTCACGGTGCAGGCCCGGTTGCAGGCCAGCGAAGAGCCCGGCATCGACGACTGGCTCCTGGCGCTCGAGAGCATGATCGCGGGCTCGAAGTACTTCAGCGAGGACGAGCAGCGCAGACTCAAGACGCAGCGCGACGGCTTCACTGACGCCGTGGCGCCCGAGCGCTCGGAGTTGTCGGCGTGGCTGCAACGCCTGGTTGGGGCCGGCGTTTCACCCGAGAACCCGGAGGCACAGGCCCTGGCGCAACGTTGGATAGAACTGTTGCTCGAAGAGGCCGGGGGTGACGAAGGTCTGCTGATGAAGCTCTACACCATGCACTGGAACGAGCCGTCGCTCCACGCGCTGACCGGTGTGGACCGCGCCGGCATCCGGTACATCTCGCACGCGATGGCCTTCGCGCGCCTGCAGCTCTACGCGCCTTACTGCAGTTCGGGCGACATGGCCACGTTGCGCCAGCACTACGTTGCGCAGACCGATGCATGGCCGCCGCTCATTGCCGAGGTTCGGCAACAGATGCTGGCGAGCGCTCCCACCGATGGTGCAGCCATGCGCGCGCTGGCGCTGCGTTGGCAGGCGCTCTCGCTCGCCAAGGCCGGCGGCGATGCCGCGTTGCACGCGAAGCTGCAACGCGCGTTCCATCACGATGCGGCTCTGCGGGCCGGCTCGGGCATCGACGAGACATTGACCGCCTATGTCGGGCAAGCCATCGCGCACCTGGACGGCGCATCGACCTCCTGAATGAATCCCAAAGGCCCCCACGTGAACGCACAAACGCAGACGAATCCTCACTTCTTCACCGGCAACTACGCGCCGCTCACCGAGGAGCACGACATCGCGGCGCTCCACATCGAAGGCGCGCTGCCACCCGAGATGTCGGGCAGCCTCTACCGTGTCGGCCCGAACCCGCAATACGCGCCACGCGACAACAGCTACCACTGGTTCTCCGGCGACGGGATGGTGCATGCCTTCCACATCGCCAAGGGCACGGTGTCGTACAGCAACCGCTGGGCGCGCACGCCGAAATGGCAACTGGAACATGAAGCCGGACGCGCGCTCTTCGGCACCTTCGGCAACCCCGCCACCAGCGACCCGCTGGCGCAGGGCCGAAACGGTGGCACGGCCAACACCAGCATGCTGTGGCATGGCGATCGCCTGTTCGCTCTCGAAGAGTCGCATCAGCCCTTTGAGCTCGACGCCTGTACGCTGGCGTCCAAAGGACATCAGAGCTTCGGCGACTGCGTGACCTCGCGCTGCACCGCGCACCCGAAGATGGACCCCGAGAGCGGCGAACTGCATTTCTTCGCATACTCGCCCGACGGCCCCTGTTCGCCAACCATGCTCTACGGTGTGATGGACAGGCACTGCGAGGTCACGCGACTCCAATCGTTCGCAGCGCCGTATGCCAGCATGGCGCACGACTTCATGGTGACGCGCGGGCATGTGCTCTTTCCCGTCACGCCGCTGACCCTCAGCATGGAACGCGCCATGCGCGGCAAGCCGCTGCTGGCCTGGGATGCCGGCCTGCGGACCCACGTTGGCGTGATGCAGCATGGTGGGGCGGCTGACACACTGCGCTGGTTCGACGCCGACCCCTGCCACGTGTTCCATGTGATGAATGCCTGGGACGACGGCGACACCATCGTGGCCTACGTGATGCAGTCGGAAACGGCGCCCGGCCTGCCCGATGCCGACGGCCATCCCGGTGACCCCGACGCCATGGCCGCGCGCCTGTGCCGCTGGACCTTCGACTTGAGCGGCAATGACACCGGGTTCCGGCGTGAGTACCTCGACGACCTGGTGGCGGAGTTTCCACGCATCGACGAGCGCTACACGGGCCGGCGCAACCGCTACGGCTTCTATACCTGCCATGGGACGTCGCGCGCAAGGGATGACTCGGAAAGCGTGCTCTACGACAGCCTCGCCCGTTTCGACTTCGATACCGGCGAGCGCAGCATGCACACGCTGCCCTATGGAGACGTGGTGTCCGAACCGGTGTTCGTGCCGCGCGCGATCGACGCAGCCGAGGGCGACGGCTGGCTGCTGGCCGTGGCCTGGCGTGAACAGGAAAGGCGCAGCGACCTGCTGGTGTTCGATGCGATGGACCTGGCGGCCGGACCTGTTGCGGTCGCCCGTTTGCCGCACCGCGTGCCGTTCGGTTTTCACGGGACTTGGCGACCTGGCCTGTAACGAGCCAGTGCCCGGCCAGACGGCCAGTCGCAACAAGCTGCCATCGCAAATCGCACGGCGTTGGCACCCTGCGTCAGTCCAGCGGCCAAGGCAGTTCGCGCTGGATGATCGGCGCTTCAGCGGGGCGCGGGGGTTGCACGCCCTCGTCCAGCCCTCGCCACCACGGCACCACAGCTTCAAGGTGAGCCGGCTCCACCGCTTCGCCCAGGCGCGGCATGAGCAGCGGCACACCCAGCGACGGCGCCAGTTGCAGCAGCGTCTCCACCGGTTCGTCCCAGGCGTGCATGGCCAGACTGAAGGTGCCCCAGTGCACCGGCAGAAAAGCACCACCGCCCAGGAGCGCGTGGGCTTTCAGGGCGTTCACCGGGCCCAGGTGGATGTCGCCCCAGGCTGGGTGGAAGGCCCCCACTTCCAGCATGACCAGATCGAACGGGCCCAGCCGCTCGCGGATGGTGGCGTACTCGGTGGTCAGGCCCGTGTCGCCGCTGAAGAACACACGGTGCTGCCCGGACTGCACCACCATCGACGACCACAGCGTGGCGTTGCGGTCCTTGAAGCCGCGCCCTGAAAAATGCTGCGACGGCGCGGCGGTGATGGTGAGACCGGTGTGGGGCACGCGGTGGCTCTCCCACCAGTCCAGCTCGGTGATGCGCTCGGCCGCCACGCCCCAGGCCTGCAGGTGGGCGCCCACGCCGAGGGACGTCACGAACGGCACGGCGCTGTGCCGCGCGAGCGCGCGGATGGTGGGGTGGTCCAGGTGGTCGTAGTGGTCGTGCGAGATCACCACCACGTCCACCTCGGGCATCTGCCGCAGGCGCAGCGGCACCGGCTGGAAGCGCTTGGGGCCGAGCAGCCGAAAGGGTGAGGCGCGCGTGCCCCACACCGGGTCGGTCAACACGCGGTGGCCGTCGATCTCGATCAGCACCGTGGAGTGCCCCAGCCAGGTGGCGCGCAGGCCGCTCTGCGCCGGGCGGCTCCAGGCCTCGCGCGGGTCTTGCGAGGGCAGCGGCCCGGTCGGCGCGCGCCGGCCGCCCGAGCTCAGAAATTCCTTGAGCGTGGGCCGGGGCACGGTCGCATCGCGCAGCCCGGGCAAGGCCGGGTGCACGTTGCGAAAGCCCAGGCCGTCCCACATCGTCGATGCGCGCATGCGCTCCAGGCGCGCGCCCAGGGCGCGTTTGCCAAACGAGTTCATGCGGCCGCCCCAGTGCGCCCAGGCAGGCTCAGGCGCGCGGTGGCCGGCGCCATCTCCGACAGCAGCCGCCCTTGGCGCCACACCTTCAGGCGCGTGGCCCGCAGGCGGATGGCTTCGATCGGGTCGCGCGCCTGCAGCAGCACGAAGCTGGCGTCGTTGCCCGCTTCAATGCCGTAGCCCTGCAGCCCCATCACTTTCGCGGCGTTCGTGGTCACCGCTTCAAAGCATTGCCGCATGCCGGCCTGGCTGGTCATCTGCGCCACGTGCAGGCCCATGTGGGCCACCTCCAGCATGTCGCCACTGCCCAGCGAGTACCAGGGGTCCATCACGCAGTCGTGGCCGAATGCCACGGTCACGCCAGCGGCCATGAGCTCGGGCACGCGCGTCATGCCGCGGCGTTTGGGGTAGGTGTCGTGCCGGCCCTGCAGCGTGATGTTGATGAGCGGATTGGCCACCGCGCTCACGCCAGACTCGGCGATCAGCGGAATCAGTTTGGAAACGTAGTAGTTGTCCATGCTGTGCATGGAGGTGAGGTGCGAGCCGTTCACGCGGCCCTGCAGGCCCAGGCGCTGCGTCTCGAAGGCCAGGGTCTCGATGTGGCGCGAGAGCGGGTCGTCGCTTTCATCGCAGTGCATGTCCACCGGCAGGCCGAGCTCGGCGGCCAGCTCGCACAGCAGCTTCACGCTGGCCGCGCCATCGCTCATGGTTCGCTCGAAATGCGGGATGCCGCCGACCACGTCCACGCCCATGTCCAGCGCACGGATCATGTTGTTCAGCCCACCGGGTGAGCGCAGCACGCCGTCTTGCGGAAAGGCGACCAGTTGCACGTCGAGGTAAGGCGCCATGCGGCGCTTGGCTTCCAGCATGGCGCGCACCGGCAGCAGGCTGGGGTCGCTGGTGTCCACGTGGCTGCGGATGGCCAGCAGGCCCTTGGCCACAGCCCAGTCGCCGTAGGCCAGGGCGCGCTCCACCAGCGCTTCTTCGGTCAGCAGCGGCTTGAGCTCGCCCCACAGGGCAATGCCTTCGAGCAGCGTGCCGCTCTGGTTCACGCGCGGCAGGCCGTAGCTCAGCGTGGCGTCCATGTGGAAGTGCGGGTCGCAGAACGGTGGCGTGAGCAACTGGCCTTGTGCGTGCACGGTGTCGTGCGCGGGCGCGCTCAAGCCGGCGCTCACCTCGGTGATGCGGCCGTCCTGCACGGCCACGCTCATGTCGGTGCGGCCGTCGGGCAGGGTGGCGTGGGTGATCAGCAGGTCAAGCATGCGTGTTCTCCTTCAGCCCTTGCCCAGCGGCGGCCTGCCGAAGAGGTTGGAGACGTTGCTGATGGGCCCCAGCTCCGATGCCGCGGCCAGCAGGGCGGGCATGAGGTTCTGCATCGCGTCCATGGTGAGGCGCTGGCGCGGCCCGGCGATGCTGATGACGCCGATGGCCTCGTGGCGCCGAAACACCGGCGCGGCCATCGCGCTCATGCCGGGGGCAAACACCTCGTCGATCATGGCGCAGCCACGCACCCGCGCCGCGTGCAGAAACCCCAGCAGCGCCTTGATGGTGGTCGGCGCCTTGGGGCCGAATTCCTTCGGTGCGCCGAAGCCCTGGTGCGCCACCAGTTCGAGCGCGCGTTCGTCGCTCAAGGTCTGCAGCCAGGCGTGGCCGGAGGCCGTGCAGGACAGGCGCGCTTCCATGCCCATGTCGGGGTCGTAGCGGATGCCCTGCTGGCGCGTGCCCTGCGCCTTGGCCACCCAGATCAGGCGCTCATCGTCCACGATCGACAAACGCACGAGCTCACCCGATTGCAGCGCCAGCCGCTCCAGCAGCGGCTCGGCAATGTCGACGATGCCCGCGTGGCTGAGGTAACCCAGGCCGAGTGACACCACCTTGGTCGTGAGTTGGTAGTCACCCTGTTTGCGTTTCTGCCGAACATAGCCACAGTGCTGCAGATCACCCAGCAGGCGGTGGCAGGCGCTCAGGGGAATGTCCAGGTCATGGGCCATGAGGGCCAGGGGCAACCCGTCGGGGTTGCGCGAGAGGTGTTCGAGCAAGGCAAGACCACGGTCAAGGGCAAGGTTCATGGCAGATTTCTTTATGTGGAATCACTTTCCAATCTGGAAAGAGTTTCCTGAACCGGGACAAGAATCGCTGCAAGACAGGCGTGATCACCACACACCGGTTGATCGCAGCACGGAAATACCTGGAGACAAATATAGGGCCAAGCCCACGCCACGGCCAGCCCGTTGCACCGCACGGGCACGCTCAAGCCGCGCCAACCTCCTCACCGCCATGACCACCACCGTCTACATCCTCAACGGCCCCAACCTCAACCTGTTGGGCATCCGCGAACCCCACCTCTACGGCCACACCACGCTGGCCCAGATCGAGCAGCGTTGCCACGCGGTGGCCGCCGAACTCGGGCTCCAGTGCGAGTTTCGCCAGTCCAACCACGAAGGTGTGCTGATCGACTGGGTGCAGGAGGCGCGGGCACTGGGCGCCGCCGTGCTCATCAACCCGGCCGGTCTGTCGTTTCGCTCCATCCCGCTGCTCGATGCGCTCAAGACGCTGGACCAGCCGGTGATGGAGGTGCACATCACCAACATCCACCGGCGTGAGGCGCTCTACCAGCAGTCGATCATTTCGCTGGGCGCCACCGGCGTCATCTGCGGCCTCGGGCCCTACGGCTATGAGCTGGCATTGCACGCCATGGCCCGGCACCTCAAACCTGCCGTCGCCGCCTGACAACGCAGCCCCCGTTTCATCCGCTTTCTTCGCCGCCGACAACTTCACAGGAGACAACACCATGAAAGCTGCCCTCACCCGCCGTTCCGCCCTCGCCACGGGCGCCACCCTCGCCGCCGCAGCGCTGTGGCCGGGCCTGGCCCAGGCCCAGAGCACGCTGCGATTTGCCGCCGTGTTTTCCGACACCGACATCCGCGCCGAGATGATGAAACGCCTGGCCGCCGACGTGGCCGCGGACCACAAGATCGAACTGTTCCTCAACTCCACGCTGTTCCGCCAGGGCACCGAGCTGGTGGCTTTGCAACGCGACAACCTGGAGATGGGCAACATCTCGCCGCAGGACATCTCCAAGCAGGTGCCTTCGTGGTCGCTGCTGACCTCGGCCTACCTGTTTCGCGACGCCAACCACCTCAACGCCTTCTTCGCCAGCGACATGGGCGCCCAGATGAAGAAGCAGGTCGAAGACCAGCTCAAGGTGAAGATCCTCGGCCCCACCTTCTTCGGCACGCGCCATGTGGGGCTGCGCGGCAAGAAGAAGATCAACACCCCGGCCGACCTGGCGGGCGTGAAACTGCGCATGCCCCCGGGCGATGCCTGGCAACTGCTGGGCCGCTCGCTTGGCGCCAACCCCACGCCGCTGGCCTACGCCGAGACCTACACCGGCCTGCAGACCGGCACCGTGGACGGCCAGGACAACCCGCTGCCCAACGTGCAGAACATGAAGTTCAACGAGGTGATGGGCCAGATCGTGCTGACCTCGCACCTGGTGGGCTTTGATCTGCTCACGATGAACCTCAAGACCTGGCAGGCCATGTCGCCCGAGAAGCAGCGCGCCTTTCAGGCCGCGGCCGACAAGGCCATCGCCTGGAGCACGGCCGAGCACCAGAAGCGCGAGGCCGAGCTGGCCGAAGGCTTCCGCCGGGGTGGCCTGGACGTGTATGCGCCCAACATCAACGCCTTCCGCGAATACGCGCAGAAGATCTACCTGGCGTCTGATGAAGCGAAGAACTGGCCAGCCGGCATGATCGACAAGATCAACGCAATGAAGTGAGGATGCGCGCCCTACGCCACTTCGCCGACGGGGTGGCCGCAGCGCTGCTCGCGGTCATCTTCATCGCCTTCATCCTGCAGATCGTCCTGCGCTACGTGTTCGACTGGCCGGTGGGCTGGACGGCGGAGATCTCGCTCGTGGCCTGGCTCTGGCTGGTGCTGTGGGGCTCGGCCTTCGTGCTCAGGGACGCGGACGAGATCCGCATCGACGTGCTGGACATCGCCTTCGGCCCTCGCCTGCGGCGCATCGCGCGGGCCATCGGTTCCATCGCCATCGTCGTGCTCTTCGGCATGGCGCTGCCGGCCACCTGGGACTATGTGAGCTTCATGAAAGTGGAGAGCACCTCCTACCTCAAGATCCGCTTCGACTGGTTGTTCTCGATCTACCTGGCGTTTGCCGTGGCCGTGATCGCGCGCCACCTGTGGCAGCTCTTCGGGCTGCTGCGCGGAGCCCGCATCGATCCGATCGACCCTCCCCTCTCCTGAAAACCCCGTGAACTTCACCAGTCCGTTTTCGCTCGCGCTGGCCACCATCGTCGCGCTCAGCCTGCTGGGTGTGCCCGTGGGCCAGGCCATGATCGGTGGCTCCATCCTGTACCTCTGGCTCAAGGGCATGGACATGGGCAGCGCGGCCGAGCAGCTGCTCAACAGCACGTATTCGAGTTACCTGCTGCTGGCCATTCCGCTGTTCATCCTGGCCGCGAGCTTCATGAGCACCGGCAGCGTGCTCGACCGCCTGCTGCGTTTCTGCAACGCCATCGTGGGCCGCTTCCCCGGTGGGCTGGCGCAGGTCAATGTGCTGCAGAGCATCGTGTTCGCCAGCATGTCGGGTTCGGCCCTGGCCGACGCGGCGGGCTCGGGCAAGCTGATGCAGGCCATGATGACCCGCAACGGCAAGTACACGCCGGCGTTCGCGGGCGCGCTCACCGCGGTCTCGGCGGTCATCGGCCCCATCCTGCCGCCCTCGATTCCGCTGGTGCTCTACGCGCTGATCTCCGGCACCTCCATCGGCTTTCTCTTCCTCGCCGGTGTGTTGCCGGGCCTGCTCCTGGCCGCGGTGCAGATGGCGCTGATCTACGTGCAGGCCAGGCGGCACAACTTTCCGGTGGAGCCTGCCGTGCCGCTGCGCGAGTTGCCCCGCATCACGCGCGAGGCCCTGCCCGCGCTGATGCTGCCCATCATCCTGCTGGGTTGCCTCTACAGCGGCATCACCACGCCCACCGAAGCGGCGGGCCTGGCCGCGGCCTACGCGCTGCTGGTGTCCTCGGTGCTCTACCGCAGCCTGGGCTGGCGCGACATGGCCGACTCGCTGCTGTCGAGCGCGCGCACCAGCATCTCCATCGGCATGCTGATCGCCGGTGCGCTGGTGTTCAACTACGTGATCACGTCCGAGAACATCCCGGCCTCGCTCAGCACGGTGCTGCGCACGCTGGACATGTCGCCACTGGCGTTCCTGCTGGCGGTCAACCTCTTGCTGCTGGTGCTGGGCGCGTTCCTGGAGGGCTCCACCATCATCCTGGTGATCCTGCCGGTGCTGCTGCCGACCGCGGTCGCGCTGGGCATCGACCCGGTGCATTTCGGTGTGGTGGCCGTGCTCAACATCATGATCGGTCTGGTCACGCCGCCCTATGGTCTGCTGCTGTTCATGATGACCAAGATCGCCGACGTCTCGCTGCTCGCACTGGTGCGCGAGGTCGTGCCTTTCCTGGTCGTGATGATCGTCGCGCTGGTCGTGATCACGCTGTGGCCCGACTTCGTGCTGTTCCTGCCACGTCTGGCCGGCTACACCGGCTGATCGCCGAGCCGGGCGGTCACTGCGTGCCGAAGATGCGGTCGCCCGCATCGCCCAGGCCGGGCAGTATGTAGCCGTGGTCGTTGAGCTTGCGGTCGATCGCCGCGGTGTAGATCGGCACGTCGGGGTGTGCCTTGTGGAAGGCAGCAATGCCTTCGGGGCAGGTCAGCAGACACACGAACTTGATCGACTTCGGCCCGATCTCCTTGAGCCGGTCCACCGCGGCAATCGCCGAGTTGCCGGTGGCCAGCATCGGGTCGACCACGATCACGTCGCGCTCGGGCATGTGGGTCGGCATCTTGAAGTAGTACTCCACCGCGGTGAGCGTCCTGGGATCGCGGTACAGGCCGATGTGGCCCACCCGCGCGCCGGGCACCACGCTGAGCATGCCCTCCAGAATGCCGTTGCCCGCGCGCAGGATGGAGACGAACACCAGCTTCTTGCCATCAATCACCTTGCCCGTCATGGCCTCCATCGGCGTCTCGATCTCGATGTCCTGCATCGGCATGTCGCGCGTGACCTCGTAGGCCATGAGCAGGGCCAGCTCGTTGAGCAGGCGGCGAAAGCTGTTGGTGCTGGCGTCCTTGCGGCGCATGAGCGTGAGCTTGTGCTGCACCAGTGGGTGGTCGATGAGGTGGACGTTGCTCATGGTGGGGTGGCCTTCATGGTTCGGGAACGGGTTCAGAACACGGTGCCGTCGCTGGCGATGTTGAGCGGGGGCAGGCCGCCGCGCAGGCGCAGCGCCAGCAGGCGGCCCGCCGCCCAGGTGCCGCCTTCGAGCACGCAGGCCAGCGGCATCTGCTCGGCACTCAACCCCAGTTCGGCGCGCACCAATGGCGCGAGCTCGTCGAGCAGCGCGACGGTGAGCGCGCGCCATTCGACGATGAAGGTGTCGCCGGCCTGCCAGCGGCGCGTGGCGTGGTCGGCGGGCAGCGGGCGCAGCACACCGGCGTCGATCAGCAGGCCGCCGTTGCGGTACTCGGGCAGGCCGGTGAGGGCGTCCAGCCCCTGCACGCGCACGCCCGCCCATTCAAAGGGTTCCAGCAGCGAATAGGTGAGCCACTGCGAGAGCTTGTGAAACGGCATCCACCCCGCGGTGAGGCCTTCGCCCACCACGGCCGGGTGAGGCCAGCAGTCGCCCAGCGCGGTGCCGCCGATGTCGTTCTGCGCAGGCCAGATGCCGGACAGGGTGTCGAGCAGGGCCGAGAGGATGGCGTGGGCCTCGATGGTGGGGCCAGTGCGCAGGGCATCAAACAGCGCACCGGGGCGGCCGAGCGGGCCGTAGGTGTCGACGTGTTCGCGCATGGCCTGGCCCAGGCGGCGCAGCACGGCGCTGCGCCCCTCCAGCCCCACCAGCGGGTTGCGCGCGCCCACCTGGAAGGCTTCGCCCAGGCGCTCGGCTGTCAATGCGGCCAGGCCGGCTGCGTCCACGCGCAGCGGCTGCGCCGGGTCGCTGGAAAACAGGCCCGAGGTGAAGGCATGAAAGCTCGCCACGCCCAGGCCTTCGGAGCGGGAGAAGGTCTGCTGGCTGGCGACCTCGCGGTAGCCCCATTCGGCGCCCGCGCCGGCGTCGAGCAGCACGCTCACCAGCGCCAGGTCGATCTGTGCGCGGGCGCGCTCGGCGGCGTCCACCGGGCCCAGCAAGGTGTCGAGGCGGGCCACGCGGTTCACTTGGCCCGCTTCGAAATGGCGCCATCGGCTGTGGTACGGAATGCGCAGGTCGGGGAAACGCTGGCGCGTGAGGTCGGCCACCGTGCGCGCGGCCCGCGCCAGAGCCGCGTCGTCCACCGCGAAGTGGGTGGATGCGCCGGCGCGGGCGCGGGCCAGCAGTTGCCCGGCCCGCTCGCGGATCGCGCCGGTGGAGCGCAGCGCGCTCACCGCTGCGGGCGCGGTCAAAGGCTCAACCCCCGACCCTTGGCGATCTTGAGTTCGTCGGCACCCGGCACCAGGCCCGGCGTGAAATAGCCCGCCGCCATCTTCGCGTCCATCTCCACGCGGGCGTCGGCCGGGATCAGCTCGTCGGGGATGTTGATGCGCTCGCCCACTTCGATGCCACCGCCAGTGATGGCGTCGTATTTCATGTTGCTCATGGACACGAGACGGTGGATCTTGCGAATGCCCAGCCAGTGCAGCACGTCGGGCATGAGTTCCTGGAAGCGCATGTCCTGCACGCCGGCCACGCATTCGGTGCGCGCAAAGTACTGGTCGGCCGTGTCGCCACCCACCTGGCGCTTGCGCGCGTTGTAGACCAGGAACTTGGTCACCTCGCCCAGCGCCCGGCCCTCCTTGCGCGAGTAGGCCACCAGGCCCACGCCGCCGCGCTGCGCGCCCTGGATGCATTCCTCGATGGCGTGCGTGAGGTAGGGCCGGCAGGTGCAGATGTCGGAGCCGAACACGTCGGAGCCGTTGCACTCGTCGTGCACCCGGGCCGTGAGTTCCACGCTCGGGTCGGCCAGGTCGCGCGGGTGGCCGAAGATGTAGACCGTCTGCCCGCCGATCGGGGGCAGGAACACCTCCAGGTCGGAGCGCGTGACCAGCTCGGGGTACATGCCGCCGGTTTCTTCAAACAGCACGCGGCGCAGGTCGGCCTCGGTGCAGCCGAAGCGCTTCGCCACGCCCGGCAGGTACCACACCGGCTCCACCGCCACCTTGGTCACCACGGCCGCGCCACCCGCGGTGAGGAAGCGGCCGTCGGGCTTGAGCCGGCCCTTCTGCAGCGCGTCGATCACCTCGGGCAGGATCACATGCGCCTTGGTCACCGCGATGGTGGGGCGGATGTCGTAGCCGGCGGCCAGCTCGGTCGCGTAGGCGTCGGCAATCACGGCGCCCCAGGGGTCCATGCTCACCATCTTGTCCGGGTCGGCCCACTGCGGGTAGGGGCCGATGATGTCGGTGGGCGCGGTGTTGGTGAGGTCGGCGCGGTGCTCGCGCTTGAGCGCGCCCGCGGCCACGGCGAGCGCGCGGTACACGCTGTAGCTGCCGCTGTGGGTGCCGATGACGTTGCGGTGCGCCAGGTTGAGCGTGGTGCCCACCACCGGCCCGCGCTCTCGCGCGGTGGCCGCGCCCCACTGGATGGGCAAGGCACCGAAACCGCCGGAGTGCGAGGTCAGGCGGATGTGGCGCGGGTGCGGCGTGTTGGGCGAGGCCGGCACTTCGGCGTTGGCGATCGGTGGTGGCAGGTCTGCGGACATGGTTGAACACCTTGGTATGCGCCAGGGTCTGGCGAGACCGGCGGACCGGCTGAAAACCGCGCCCGCCGCCTGCGTGGCACCAAGCAAGCTCAATGCCAGGCACTCCACATCGCCCTTCATAATCGACCGCAGCACCGGGCGCACCGGAGGAAACCCCACCCACCGATCCACCAGCAGAAAGGCCCACCGATGCCGCACGACGTCAGCCTGATCGCCACGATTGCGGCGGCCTTCGGCCTGGCGATGGTCTTCGGGTACATCGCCGTGCGGCTGCGCATGCCGCCCCTGGTGGGCTACCTGCTCGCGGGCATCGTCATCAGCCCCGCCACGCCAGGCTTCGTGGCCGACATGGGTCTGGCCAGCCAGCTGGCCGAGATCGGCGTCATGCTGCTGATGTTCGGCGTGGGCCTGCACTTCTCGATCAACGACCTCATGGCCGTGCGCCGCATCGCCGTGCCGGGCGCCATCGTGCAGATCGGCGTGGCCACCTTGCTGGGCATCGGCCTGTCGCATGTCTGGGGCTGGAGCCTGGCCGCCTCGCTGGTCTTTGGTCTGTGTCTGTCGGTGGCGAGCACGGTGGTGCTGTTGCGCGCGCTGGAAGCCAAGGGTCTTCTCAAATCCATCAACGGTCAGATCGCGGTGGGCTGGCTGGTCGTGGAAGACCTGGTGATGGTGCTGGTGCTGGTGCTGCTGCCGGCGCTGGCCAGCGTCATCGCCCCCAGCGAGGGTGTGGCGCCTGCCACCGGCACCGAGATCTGGCAGACCGTCGGCATCACGCTGGCCAAGGTCGCCGCGTTCATCGTGCTGATGCTGGTGGTGGGCCGCCGGTTGCTGCCCAAGGCGCTGTGGTGGGTGGCGCGCACCGGGTCCCAGGAGCTGTTCACGCTGAGCGTGGTGGCCGTGGCGGTGGGAGTGGCCTTTGGCGCGGGCAAGCTGTTCGACGTGTCCTTCGCGCTGGGCGCCTTCTTCGCCGGCATGATGATGCGCGAGTCCGAGTTCAGCCACCGCGCCGCCGACGAGTCGCTGCCGCTGCGCGATGCCTTTGCCGTGCTGTTCTTCGTGTCGGTGGGCATGCTGTTCGACCCCGCCGTGATCCTGAACCAGCCGTTCAAGCTGCTCGCGGTGGTGGCCATCATCATGCTGGGCAAGACGCTCGCGGCGGTCGTGCTGGTGCTGCTGTTCAGGTACCCGCTCAACACCGCCCTGACGGTGGGCGTGAGCCTGGCGCAGATCGGCGAGTTCTCCTTCATCCTCGCCGGCCTGGGCGTTGCGCTCAAGCTGATGCCGGCGGAGGGCCAGAGCCTGGTGCTGGCCGGTGCCCTCATTTCCATCGCAGCCAACTCCGCGCTGTTCTCGGCGGTGGAGCCCATGCAGGCCTGGATTCGCAGGCGCTCGGCCTACGCGCGGCAGCTGGAAGCGCGCGACGACCCGCTGGCCGAGCTGCCCGCCTCCACCGACGAGTCGCTGCTGGCCAGGCAGGTGGTGCTGGTGGGCCTGGGCCGCGTGGGCCAGCGCATCGCGCAGACCCTGCGCGAGAAGGGCATTCCCTTCGTCGTGGCCGAGGAGAACCGGGAGATCGTCGACGCGCTGCGCAAGGAGGGCATCGCCGCCGTCAGTGGCGACGCCTCCACGCCCGAAGTCCTGATCCAGGCGCACATCGCCCGGGCGGCCATGCTGATCATCACGATCCCGGACACGATGAACATGCGCAAGATGGTGGAGATCGCACGCATGCTCAACCCCGACATCGAGGTGCTCCTGCGCACCCACAACGAAGAGGAAGCCGACATGCTGCACGAGGAAAGCCTGGGCACCGTCTTCCTGGGCAACACCGAACTGGCGCGCGGCATGGCGGCACACGTGCTGCAGCGGTTCAAGCGCACAACCGCCACACGCACACCATGACCGACCACGACCTGCCCCCGCTGAACCCCACCCCGCCCGGCCTGTACCGCCACTACAAGGGCGGCTGGTACGAGGTGCTGGACACCGTGCGCTGCAGCGAGAGCCTGCAAGGCATGACGCTGTACCGCGCGCTCTACGGTGGCTGGGGCCAGTGGGTGCGGCCGGCGGCCATGTTTGGCGAGACGGGTGAGTTCGAGGGCCGCACGCAAGCCCGCTTCGTGCGCCACGATCCGGCCCAGGTGCCGTTGGCGGACCTGGCCACCGCGCAAGCACTGACTGCCCACCTGCGTGGCCTGGCGCAGCGTCAGGGCATGAACCTGGACGCGGCCTTGCGCCCGCCACCGCCCGAGCCCGCCACCTGCTGCGGGCGCGGCTGCAACGGCTGCGTGTGGGAAGGTTTCTATGAAGCCCTGCACCACTGGCGCACGGACGCACTGGCCTTGCTCAGAACAGCGACTGCTGCCCCTGCAGGCTCGCCGGCCTGAACAGCGTGGTCTTCAGCGGCTCGCGCTCGCGCTGGTAGCCCAGGCGGTCGCAGGTCTTCTCGAAGCGCTGGCGCAACAGGTCGGCCCACACGCCGCTGCCCTTCATGCGTTGCGAAAAGTCAGCGTTGTAGTCGCGCCCGCCCCGCATCTCCTGCACGCGGGCCATCACGCGCGCGGCACGGTCCGGGTAGTGCAGCTCCAGCCACTGGCGAAACATGGGGCTCAGTTCAAACGGCAGGCGCAGCACGGTGTAGAAGGCGCGCCGGGCGCCGGCCTCAAACGCCGCTTCGAGCACCTGCTCCATGTCGTCGTTGATGAACGGAATCTGCGGCGCCACGCTCACGCCCACCGGGATGCCGGCCTCGGCCAGCGTGCGGATGGTGCGCAGCCGGCGGTGGGGTGCGGCGGCGCGCGGCTCCAGCAGGCGGGTGAGTTTCGGATCGAGCGAGGTGATGGTCACGTACACCGCCGCCAGGCCCTGCGCGGCCATGGGTGCGAGCAGGTCGATGTCGCGCTCCACGCCGCTGCCCTTGGTGACGATGGCCAGCGGGTGCCGGGTGTCGCTCAACACCTGCAGCACGCCGCGCATGAGCCGCAGCTCGCGTTCGATGGGCTGGTAGGCGTCGGTCACGGTGCCGATGGCGAGCAGCTCGGGCACGTGGCGCGGGCTGGCGAGTTCGCGCTGCAGCACTTGCGCGATGTTGCGCTTGGCGATCAGCCTGGTCTCGAAATCGATGCCCGGCGAGAGGTTCAGGAAACTGTGGCTGGGCCGCGCGTAGCAATACACGCAGCCGTGCTCGCAACCCCGGTACGGGTTGAGACCGAGGCGAAAGCCGATGTCGGGCGAGTCGTTGTGGGTGATGGCGCTTTTCGCGTCTTCAAAGCTCACCTCGGTGGCCGGTGGTGGCGCTTCGTCGCGCGCCTGCACCGCGTCGTCGAGCGCGCCCCAGCCGTCGTCGAACGCTTCGCGGGCGTCGCGCTCGAAGCGGTGGGGCTGGTGCTGGGCCAGGCCGCGGCCCTTGATGGCCTGCAGCGGAATGTGGGTAGTGGGCATGGTTGAAACACTGTACACAGGTACAGCCTAGAATTCGACCACTTTTCCGGCCTCCTTTCATCCACCTCCGTGGAGTTCCCATGCATTCAACCCCTGCAGCCGCCGACCCTGCGGCCATCGTGTCCGTGCGCGGCGTCAGCAAGACCTACGCCGGCGGCTTCCAGGCCCTCAAGCAGGTCGACCTGGACATCCGCCGCGGCGAAATCCTGGCCCTGCTCGGCCCCAACGGCGCCGGCAAGACCACGCTGATCAGCGTCATCTGCGGCATGGTCAACGCCACCGAAGGCACGGTGGTGGCCGACGGCCACGACACGGTGCGCGACTACCGGCTGGCGCGCGAGGCCATCGGCCTGGTGCCGCAGGAGCTGCACACCGACTCGTTTGAAACCGTGTGGGCCACGGTGAGCTTCAGCCGAGGCCTCTTCGGCAAGGCACCCAACCCGGCCTACATCGAGAAGATCCTCAAGGACCTCTCGCTCTGGGACAAGAAGGACAGCAAGATCATGGCGCTCTCGGGCGGCATGAAGCGCCGTGTGCTGATCGCCAAGGCGCTCTCGCACGAGCCCAAGATCCTGTTTCTGGACGAACCCAGCGCGGGCGTGGATGTGGAGCTGCGGCACGACATGTGGCGCATGGTGCGCGAGCTGCGCGAAGCGGGCACGACCATCATCCTCACCACGCACTACATCGAAGAAGCCGAAGACATGGCCGACCGCATCGGCGTGATCGCCAAGGGCGAGCTGATCCTCGTGGAAGACAAACACGTGCTCATGCGCAAGCTGGGCAAGAAGCAGCTCACGCTCACGCTGCAGCAGACCATCGAGCGCATCCCCGAACCTCTGGCGCCCTGGGCGCTGGAGATCACCGAGGGCGGCCATGCCCTCACCTACACCTTCGACGCGCAGAAAGACGACACCGGCATCGCCGAGCTGCTGCGCGCGCTGGCCGACAACAACATCCACTTCAAGGACCTGCGCTCCAGCGAGAGTTCGCTCGAAGACATCTTTGTCAGCCTGGTGCACGAACAGAAAGAAGAGGCCCGAGCATGATGGGTTTGAACATTCACGCCGTCAGGGCCATATACCAGTTCGAGATGAACCGCGCCCTGCGCACCTGGGCACAAAGCATCATCGCGCCGGTGCTCAGCACCTCGCTGTACTTCATCGTCTTCGGCTCGGCCATCGGCTCGCGCATGGGCGACATCGACGGCGTGAGCTACGGCGCCTACATCATCCCTGGCCTGCTCATGCTCTCGCTGTTGAGCGAAAGCATTTCCAATGCGGCCTTCGGCATCTACATGCCCAAGTGGTCCGGCACCATCTACGAGCTGCTGAGTGCGCCGGTGAACTGGGTCGAAGTGCTGCTGGGGTATGTGGGCGCTGCGGCCACCAAGAGCCTCACGCTGGGCCTGCTGATCCTGCTGACGGCGCGCGTGTTCGTGCCGTACGAGGTGGCGCACCCGGTGTGGATGGTGGGCTTCCTCATCCTCACCGCCATCACCTTCTGCCTGTTCGGTTTCATCATCGGCCTGTGGGCCGACAGTTTCCAGAAACTGCAGGTGATCCCGCTGCTCATCATCACGCCGCTCACCTTCCTGGGCGGCGCGTTCTACAGCATCAACATGCTGCCGCCGGTGTGGCAAACGGTCTCGCTGTTCAACCCCGTGGTCTACCTCATCAGCGGCCTGCGCTGGGCCTTCTACGGCGTGGCCGATGTGCACATCGCCGTGAGCACGGGCATGACGCTGGCGTTCATGGCGGCGTGTCTGGCGGTGGTCTGGTGGGTGTTCAAGACGGGCTGGAAGATCCGGCGCTGACACCGACGCGGGCGCGAGGTCGCGCCCGGCACAGAGCGCACCAGAGGGTCTCTCGGAAGATGGCACACTTGGCGCCCTTTGCGGGCGCAACGCACTGCCGCGCGCCCACCGACAACCTCTCTCAGGAAACACATTCAATGGATCGTCGTTCAATGATCAAGAACGCTGGCATCGCCGGCGTTTTGACCACCGGTATCGCCCCCGCCGTGCATGCACAGGCCGCCGTGCGCTGGCGCCTGGCCAGCAGCTTCCCCAAGTCGTTGCCCACCATCTTCGGCTCGGCCGAAAAATTCGCTGAAACCGTCAAGGCCCTGTCGGGCGGCAAGTTCGAGGTGTCGGTGCACGCCGCGGGCGACATCGTGCCCGCCTTCGGTGTGGTGGATGCCATCCAGGACAACACCATTGAAATGGCGCAGACCGCGCCTTACTACTTCACCGGCAAGGACCCCATCTTCGCGTTCGGCTGCGCTGTGCCTTTCGGCCTGACCGCGCGCCACATGGACGCCTGGATGGAACACGGCAACGGCCGCAAGCTGATGGACGAGTTCTACGGCAAGTTCAACGTGCTCTCCATGAGCTCGGGCAACACCGGCACCCAGATGGGTGGCTGGTACCGCAAGGAGATCAAGAGCGTGGCCGACCTCAAGGGCCTGAAAATGCGCCTGGGTGGCGGCCTGTTCGGCGAGACCATGGCCAAGCTGGGCGTGGTGGCGCAGAACATGCCCGCCGGTGAGGTGTACCAGGCGCTGGAAAAAGGCACGCTGGACGCCACCGAGTTCGTCGGTCCGGCCGACGACGAGCGCCTGGGCTTCAACAAGGTCGCCCCGTTCTACTACTACCCTGGCTGGTGGGAGGGTGGCGCCGAACTGGAGTTCTTCATCAACAAGAAGGCTTTCGACGCGCTCTCGCCAGAAAACAAGGCCATCGTGCGTGCCGCCGGTGCGGTTGCCGCGCGCGACATGACCGCCAAGTACGACGCCCAGAACCCGCAGGCGCTCAAGCGCCTGGTGGGCAGCGGCACCAAGCTCAAGCCGTTCACCAAGGACGTGATGGACGCCGGCTTCAAGGCCGCGAAGGAAGTGTTCGCCGCGCACGAAGCCAAGTCGCCCGAATTCAAGAAGATCCACCAGGACATGCGCGCCTTCCAGCGCGACCAGGTCCTGTGGAGTCGCTTCTCCGAATGGCGCTACGACAGCTTCATCACCACCGCCAAGCTCTGATCAACCGGCAGCGGCCTGGCGGAACATGCCGCCGGGCCGCTGACACTCAGCGCTTCACACGGCCCGTCTTGACGGGCTTTGTCTTGCCCGCGGGTTCCTTGAGCCGGCCGTGCGCCTGCTCCAGCCACAGCAGCGTGTCGGCGTGTGACATGAAGCGCCGCAGGTAGTCGGGCGAGAGGTCGCGCATGAGCCCCAGCGTGCGCAGCACGAGCATGTGCGAGTTGAGCGGGCCCGCGTTCTCGGGGCCACGCTCCACGGCCTGGGTCACGTCTTCTTCGGCGCAGATGCGGGACCAGGTTTCGCGGAAGCGCTGCGCGCTCTTGAGCTCGGGGCCGGCCTGCGTGGCGGTGGCCATGTACTGGTTGAGCTGGCCCAGCGGGGTGAGGACCTTCTTCGGGCGGGCACGTGGCGGTTGTGCAGCGCCCGTCACGGGCGCCTCGGTCGGCTCGGCCATGGCGCGTTGCAGCCGGTCTTGCAGCACGCGCTGCACGGCCTCGGGCGCGGCCTGCATGCGCCGTTGCAATGCCTGCGCGTAGTGGGCGCGCACGGGGTCACTCACGCACAGGCGCCTTCGCCGCGCTGGCCGCCTTGGGCACGGGGGCCATCTCCACGCGCCGGTTGAGCGAGCGACCTTTCTCGTCAGCGTTGGAGGCCACGGGCTGTTCGGCACCGAAAGCGGCGCTGAACACGCGCTGCGGTGGCATGCCCTCCTGGATCAGCACGCGGGTCACGGTGAGTGCCCGCTGGGCCGAGAGTTCGAGGTTGTCGGTGTAGCGCTGGTTGTTGGCCTGCACCGGTCGGTCGTCGGTGAAGCCGCTGACCATCAGCATCTCGTCGCGCTCGCCCAGGTACACCTGCAGCGGCGGCACCAGGCTCTTGAGCAGCAGGCGCCCCTCGGAGCGCAGCTCGTCGGAGTTGAGCGGAAACAGCACGCTGCCGCTGATGCCGATGCGCCCGTTGTCCAGCGTCACGCGACCGGTCTGCAGCGGAATGGCCAGGGCTTTTTCCAGCGCCATGCGGCGGGCTTCTTCCTGCTGGCGTTTCTGCACCTCGGCCTGCAGGCTGGCCACCAGGTCCATCTGCACCACGAGCACACCGATGAGGATGAGCACGAAGGCGCCCACGAGGCCGGCCATGAGGTCGCCGAACACGGCCCAGACCGGCGCGGTCTGCTCGCCCGCGCCCTCTTCCCAAGTGTCGTCCAGCCCGGTCATCCCACGGCCCTCTCGGCCGTGCGCAGCCGGTGCAGGTCGTCCACGATGCCTTGTTGCGAGCTGATGCTGAGGTCGATCACCTCGCGCGCCTGCGCCACGTAGTAGGCCATCTGTTCGTCGCTGCGCAGCATGGACTGGCCCACGGCTTCCTCGATGCGTTGCAGGCTGCCGATGAGCTTTTCGTTGGTGGCGGCAAAGAGCTGCACGCCGTGGCCGAAGGCCTCGCCCAGGCTGGCCAGCTCGATGGCGCTGCCACTCACCTGCGCGGCCACGTCTTGCGCGCGGTGGGCTTGCACACCCACCGTGTCGGCAAACTGGCGACCGACCTGGTCGAGCACGGCGCTGGCCGAGGTCACCAGCGATTCAATGGCCGCGCGCTGCTCGCCCGTGGCTTGCTGCACGGTCTGCAGCAGGCTGCCGATGTTGTTCATGAGCGTGGCGCGTTCCTGCAGCGCGAGGTTGTCGCGCTCGCCGAGCTGCGTGGTTTCGCGGCGCAGCTGCGCGATCACCTCGGCCGCGGCCTTGGGCGCCTCGTTGGCGGTTTCCAGCAGGCGCTGCACGGCAGCCTCGCCGCGAGCGGCTTCTTCGCTGCGCAGCGCGGCCAGCTCGTTGCGCCAGAGGGTCGCGGTCTGCTGCAGCGTCTGGCCCACGGCCTGCTGCTCGGCCAGGGTCTGCGCGCCCAGTTGTTGCCATTCGCTCTGCAGCGAGGTGGCCATGGCCCGCAGTGCCTCTTTCCAGGCGGTCTGCTGTTGCTGCTCCGTTGCAGCCTGTTCGGCGTGCGAGCGTGACACCGTGTCGTGCACGCCCGCGAGCAAGGCGGCGGAGCGCTGCTCGAACGTGGTGGTGAAGGCCACCAGCGCCCGTTCCAGACCGTGGGTCTGCTGCTCGCTGGTGTGCGCGTGCTGTTGCAGGGCCTGGGTCCAGCCTTCCAGCGCGGTGCGGGCGTTGGCACCGAGCTGCGTCGAGAGACCGCCCAGTTGCGTCTGCACCGCGTCGCTCACGCGCTCGTGCAGGCGCGTGGACTCGCTCGCGATGGCCGCCATGGCGTTCTCCACCACCGGCTGGAGCGTTTCACCGGCGACGCGCGCGCTGGCCGTCAGGCTGTCGTTGAGCGATCGCGCCACCGACTGGCCGAGGTCCTGGTAGGCCACGCTGGCTTCGCGGTGGAACAGCGCCTGGCGCTCCAGCAACTGCTCGTCGAGCTGCTGACCTCGGCGCTCCATCTGCGCCATCAGGGCTTGCAGCTGGTCCACCACGGCGGGCAAGGCGCCGGCTTGCTGCTGCAGCGCCTTGAAGGTTTCGTTGCGCTGGTGCGCGAGCGAAAACGGGCGGAACACGGTGGCGGTGTGGGCATCGAGCTGGCGCACCACGGCCATGCGCTCGCGCCGGCTGATGACCGACATGAGGCCCAGCATGGCCGAGGTGGCCACGCCCACGACCGAGGTGCCGAACGCCAGGCCCAGACCCTTGATGGGCTCGGCCAGTGCCGCGCGGATCGCCTGCAGGTCGGCCGTGCCTTCGAGCGTGAACACGGCACCGCGGAACGTGACCACCAGACCCAGGAAGGTGCCGAGCATGCCCAGCATCACCAGCAGGCCGATCAGGTAGGGCGTGAGGGCCAGGCCGGGCAAGGCGGCGCGCTCGCCCTCGATGCGCGCGCGCACGGCGTTCTGCAGCGCCGATGGCACCCGCGCCAGCCAGTCGCTCAATTGCGCCAGCGGCTGGGGCACGTTGGCCAGCGCCTGCGCCAGTGCGTCGGTGGTGGCGCGAAAGCGCCGGATCTCCTGCGCGCCCAGCAGGTAGACGCCACCGATGGCCACGGTCATGGCCAGCGCGATGGCGCTGGTCCCGACAAAGCCCCAGCCGACCCAGACCACGGCGATCAGGCCGAGGGTCAAGGCGCCGACGAAAAAAAGGCGGTTCACTGCGTTGTTGCTCATGGGTGTTGTTTCACTTCCTGGCTGAGGGCGTCGACCATGCCCGCCACGGGCTGCAGCCGAAGGTCGAGCTCGGCCAGCAGGGCCTGCTGCAAGTCGTTTTCGAAGAATGGTTGCCAACCGCTGGGGTGGGTCTGGCGCAGTTGGTCGAAGCGCGCCTTGAGAAAGCTCGGCAAGGAGGACAGCAGCTTCTGTTCGCGCCCACCCAGCATGGTGTCGAGCACGGCGTCCAGCGCGGCGAGCTGCGCCAGGCGCGGGGAGGTTTGGGCCAAGGTCTTGCGCACGTGGCCGCGCAAGGCGTCGATGCCCATCTCCATGCGGCGCTGCTGCTCCAGACAGCGCTGGTGGTGCGGTGCAAAGCCGGCATCGGCGTCATCGCCGGATTCGTCACCCGGCTCGCCCGGCGGGGTGGTGATGGCCTGGCGCAGGGTGGCGCGCACCCGCTGAAGCTCGGCCTGCACGGCGCGGGCAGCGGCCGGCACCGCCGGGCGCCGGGCCCGGGCCACCGACGGCAACGCCTGGTGGGCCGAGTGCAGCGCGATGGCATCGGCCACGTTGAGCCACTGGCCCAGCCGCTCGGCCAGGTCCTGCCGAGGCGCCTCTGCGGGCGTGGGCAGCCAGCCGGCAAGCTGGCGCACCAGGGCTGAGCGGTTGAAGTTGCTGCGCAAAAAAGCATTCCTTGGCGCCCTGCGGGCGCAATCGGCATCAAGAACAGGGTGGGTTGCTGACACGGTGGGGCGTGCACGCCCGTCAGCGGTGGCCAGACCGGACGTCCGGCGGCCAAGGCGACATTAGAAACGATCCGCCGGACCGACTTGTAACCGTCTGCCGGCCGGTTCCGGCGTCAGAGCACCAGCACGGCCCGGAAATCGTTCACGTTGGTGTGCGTGGGCCCGGTGATCACCAGGTCACCCAGCGGCTTGAAATAGCCGTAGGCGTCGTTGCGCGCCAGGTGGTCGGTGACCTTGAGCCCCCGCGCCGCGGCACGCGTCAGGGTGTCGGGCGTGACGATCGCGCCCGCGTTGTCGTCCATGCCGTCGATGCCGTCGGTATCGGCCGCCAGTGCCCACACGCTGGCAACGCCATTGAGCGCCTGCGCCATGCCCAGGCAGAACTCGCCAGCGCGTCCGCCCTTGCCCTTGGCCTGGCCTTCGACGCGGGGTCGCACCGTGACCGTGGTCTCGCCGCCGCTGAGGATCACGCAGGGCGTCTTGAAATCGCTGCGGCCGAGCGCGGCCGAGCGCGCGAGTGCGGCATGCACCTTGCCCACCTCGCGCGATTCGCCTTCGATCTCGTCGCTGAGCACGTAGGTGTTGAGCCCGATCGCACGCGCGGCGGCCGCGGCCGCTTCCAGGCTTTGCTGCGGCGTGGCGATCAGGTGCACTTCGTGACCCTGCAAGCGCGCATCGCCCGGCTTGGGTGTTTCGAGTTCGCCGCGCTCCAGCTGCGCGCGCACGGTCGCCGGCACCTGGATGCCGTAGCGCTGCAGGATGTCGAGCGCGTCGGCGCAGCTGGTGGCATCGGCCACGGTGGGGCCGCTGGCGATCACGCTCACGTCATCGCCCGGCACGTCGCTGATGGTGATGGTGACCACGCGCGCGGGCGCACAACCCGCCGCCAGCCGCCCGCCCTTGATGCGCGAGAGGTGCTTGCGCACGGTGTTCATCTCCAGGATGTTGGCGCCGCTGTCCAGCAGCTCGCGGTTGATGCGCTGCTTGTCTTCGAGCGTGAGGCCGTCGGCCGGCAGCGTGAGCAGCGAGGAGCCACCGCCCGAGACGAGGCAGAGCACCAGGTCGTCGGCGGTGAGGCCCTGGGTGAGCTGCAGGATGCGCTGCGCGGCGGCCAGACCCGCGGCGTCGGGCACCGGGTGCGAGGCTTCCACCACCTCGATGCGTTCCTTCAAACCCACCGGGCGCGGTGGTGTGTGGTCGTAACGCGTGACCACCAGGCCCGAGATCGGTGCATCCGCCGGCCACAGGGCCTCCACCGCCTGGGCCATGGCGCCGCCGGCCTTGCCGGCACCGATCACCACGGTGCGGCCCTTGGGCGGCGGTGGCAGGAAAGCGGCCGTGTTGTGCAGGGGCAGCGCGCGCTGCACCGCCACGTCATACAAGTGGCGCAGCAGGGCTCGGGGATCGTTCAGGGTGGGTTGCATCACAGGGGTCTTCCGGTGGGGTGGCGTCCGTGGGCAGCCAGCCAAGCGAGGCCGGCGCGGGTGCCGTCGTCGCGTTTTTCAAGGGGAAAATACTCGCAGCCCACATGGCCGCTGTAGCCCAGACGATCGAGCTCGTCAAACAGGAATCGGTGGTTGATCTCGCCGCTGCCGGGCTCGCCGCGCCCGGGGTTGTCGGCGATCTGGATGTGGCCGATGCGTGGCAGCAGCGCGCGCAGCGTGCCGGCCAGTTCGCCCTGCATGCGCTGGGCGTGGTAGAGGTCGTGCTGCAGGTACAGGTTGTCGGCCCCGACCTCGTCCATGATGGCCAGCGCCTGCGCCGTTCGGCTCACAAAGAAGCCGGGCACATCGCGCGTGTTCAGGGGCTCCATGAGCAAACGCAGACCATGCACGCGCAGCGCGGCGGCGGCAAAACGCAGGTTGCCCACCAGCGTGGCGCGGGCTTGCGCCTCGCTCACGCCGGGGGGCTGCAGACCCGCCAGGCAGTTGAGTTGCGGCACGCCGAGGGCCAGCGCATGCGTGAGCCCACGCGCCACACCGGCGCGGAACTCGCCCACCCGCTGCGGATGACAGGCCATGCCACGATCACCCGTGGCCGGGTCTCCGCCCGGCAGGTTGTGCAGCACCATGCGCAAGCCGTTGGCGCGCAGCAGGGCGGCCAGATGGTCGGGTGTGTGGCCGTAGGGAAACTGGCACTCGACCGCCTCGAAGCCGCAGTCGCGCGCCGCGGCGAACCGATCGGCGAACGGCAGCTCGGTAAAGAGCGTGCTGAGGTTGGCTGAGAATGTGAACATGCCTCCATTGTCGCCACATCAAAAAACCGCTCGCCCATGCCCACCCTGCTGATCGACCGCGCCGACTGCATCGCCACCTTCGATCACAACGACCCGGCGCAGGGATGCGAGATCCACGACGCGAGCCTGTTCGTGCGCGACAACCTGATCGAATGGATCGGACCGGCCAGCGAGCTGGCTCCCGCGTTGCGCGAAGAAGTCGACGAAACCATCGACGCGCGCGGCCACCTCGTCATACCCGGCCTGGTGAACACGCACCACCACATGGTCCAGAGCCTCACGCGCGCGATACCGGCGGTGCAGAACGCCGAGCTGTTCGGCTGGCTGCGGGGGCTCTACCCGATCTGGACCGGGCTCACGCCCGAGATGGTGCAGGTCTCCACCCAGGTGGCCATGGCCGAGCTGCTCATGAGCGGCTGCACGACCACCAGCGACCACCTCTACATCTACCCCAACGGCGTGCGGCTGGAAGACAGCATCGACGCCGCGCAGCGCATCGGCATGCGCTTCATGGCCACGCGCGGCAGCATGAGCGTGGGCCAGAGCGCGGGGGGCCTGCCGCCCGACGCCGTGGTGGAGCGCGAGGACGCGATCTTGAAAGACAGCCAGCGGCTCGTCGAGACCTGGCACGACGCGCGCCATGGCGCCATGTTGCAGATCGCACTCGCACCTTGTTCACCGTTTTCGGTGAGCACCGCGCTCATGAAGGAGAGCGCGGCACTGGCGCGATCCTTCAAGGGCCAAGGGGTGCGGCTGCACACCCACCTGGCCGAGAACGACCACGACATCGCCTACAGCCTGGAGAAGTTCAAGCGCACACCCGCGCAGTACGCGCAGGACCTCGGCTGGCTGGGCGATGACGTGTGGCACGCCCACTGCGTCAAGCTCGACGACGACGGCATCTCGTTGTTCGCCGCGAGCCGCACCGGCGTGGCCCACTGCCCGTGCAGCAACATGCGCCTGGCCTCGGGCATCGCCCCGGTGCGCCGCATGCTGGACGCCGGCGTGCCGGTGGGCCTGGGGGTGGACGGCAGCGCCAGCAACGATGGCGCGCACATGGTGGGCGAAGCGCGCCAGGCGCTGCTGCTGGCTCGCGTGGGCCGTGCCATGCAGCCACCCGAGGTGCGTGCGGGCAAGACCTTCTTCGGCTGCGACCTCGGCCCGGCCGAGATGACGGCGCGCGACGCGCTGTTTCTCGCCACGCGCGGCGGCGCGCAGGTGCTGGGGCGCCGCGATGTGGGCCATCTCGCGCCCGGCCTGTGCGCCGACTTCGCGCTCTTTGATCTGCGCACGCTGGGTTTTGCCGGCGGCGCGGTGCACGACCCGGTGGCCAGTCTGCTGCTGTGCGCCAGCGCGCAGGCCGCGTACACGGTGGTGAACGGGCGGGTGGTGGTGCGCCAAGGCCAGCTCACCACGGTGGATCTCGGTCCGCTGCTGGAAAGGCACAACCGCCTGGCCAGGGAACTGGCGCAGGCGGTTGCGTGATGCGGGCTGCTCGAGCAGCCGAAGGCCGGATCGAACTCAGGCGCGAACCACGCCGGTCTTGAAGACCGCCACCGACTCCACCAGCTGCTGGGCCTGCTGCTTGAGGCTGTCGGCCGCAGCCGCGCTTTCCTCCACCAGCGCCGCGTTCTGCTGCGTGCCCTGGTCCATGCGGGTGATGGCCTGGCCGACCTGCGCCACGCCCGCGCTCTGCTCCGAACTCGCCGCGCTGATCTCACCCACGATGTCGCTCACACGGCGGATCGAGGCCACCACTTCCTGCATGGTGGTGCCGGCCTGATCGACCAGGGCCGAGCCCTGTTCGACCCGGTCCACGCTGGCGCCGATGAGGCCCTTGATTTCCTTGGCGGCCTCGGCGCTGCGCTGCGCCAGGTTGCGCACCTCGCCGGCCACCACCGCAAAGCCCCTGCCCTGTTCACCGGCGCGCGCGGCTTCCACCGCGGCGTTGAGTGCCAGGATGTTGGTCTGGAAGGCGATGCCGTCGATCACGCCGATGATGTCGCTGATCTTCCGGCTGCTTTCATTGATGCCCTTCATGGTCTGCACCACGCGGCCCACCACCTCACCACCCTGCACCGCCACGCTGGACGCGCTCTGGGCCAGCTGGCTGGCCTGGCGCGCGTTGTCGGCGTTGTGGCGCACGGTCGTGCCCAGTTGCTCCATGGTGGCCGCCGTCTGCTGCAGTTCGCTGGCTTGCTGCTCGGTGCGGACCGAGAGGTCCTGGTTGCCCGAGGCGATCTCGCCGCTGGCGTGCGACACGTAGTCGGAGCTGCGGCGCACATCCGTCACGGCTTTCGATAGCCCCTGCTGCATGGTCTGCAGCCAGGCCAGCAGACTGTCGGTGTCGCCGGCTTTGAGCCGGATCGGCGTGGTCAGGTCACCTTCGGCCACGGCCCGCGCAATGCTCACCGCGGTGCGCGGCTCGCCACCGAGCTGGCGCAGCATGTTGCGGGTGATCATCAGCGCCAGACCAATACCGGCGACCAGCGACAGGCCCAGCAGACCCATGACGGCAAAACGCGCCTGGTCGTACACGGTGGCCACGTATTGCGCAGAGGCTTCACCACCACCGTGGTTGAACTGGATCAAGCCGTTGAGGGCCGCGACCAGTTCATCAAACGCCATGCTGGAGAGGCCGTCGGCGATGTCGGCGGCATCCACCTGCTGTTTGGCGCGACCGAGCTTGACGACCTTTTCATTCGCTTGCAGGTAGGCGGCCCAGGCGCTCGAGAACTTGGCGGTCAACGCCGTTTCCTCATCACCCGAAACGCGTCCCTGGTAGCCGGTGAACAAATCCTGCAAGGACTTGCCGGTCTCTTTCATCTTGTCTTCGTACTCGGCGTGATAGCTGCCGTCTTCGGTGCGGCTGTGCTTGACTTCGAACTCGCGGTATTCCACCGCCAGCGCACGGGCATCCGACAGGGCGCTCACGCCTTTGAGCCATTTCTCGGACAGCGCGATGGCTTCGGTATCCACGCTCTTCAGACCCACCAGAGCGGTGGCGCCGAGAACCGCCGTCAACACCAGAATGGACGCAAACGCGCCGAAGAGCTGCTGGCCCACCGAAAGTCGGAGGAGCCAGCCAAAGGGATTGAGAAGTTTTTTCATCGCGCCACCGCCATCACTTCTTGTGACCGATGTAGCTCACGCCGATGATCTTGCCGCCAGCGTCCTTGATCGGGTTGTAGCAAGCGTCGAAGGCGGTGCCCAGCACGTCGATGGGGCCGCAATACTGCTGACCCTTGCTCACGGATTCGTAGGCGGCGTTGCGGGCGAGCTGGGTGCCCACGCCGCGTTTGCCTTCGGGGGTGAGCACGTTGGTGCTGACGCGCACGAATTCGTCGCCGTCTTTCACGAACACGGTGGCGGTCGCCTGATGGGTCTTGCGGATGCCGTCGACCACGTCGAAGTTGTTGTTGATCTTGCGCTCGCCAAAGAAGATGGCGGGCACGGGCTTGCCGGCAACGGTGTCGGTGCCTTCCAGGCGCGGCGTGCCGATCTTGCCCAGGCGGGCGTCGAGGTCGGCGATGGTGGCCTTGGGATCGGTGGCGTGGGCAACGGAGGCAGAGACGGCCAGCGTGGCCAGCATGAGGACGCGATTCAGTTTCATGACAACTCCAGAAAGAACAGGTTGAGGGCTGGGCATCCCGGGGGATGTCAACCTCTATCGGTTGCAAGTCGGCCTGACTTGAACCTGACACCCGTCCATTTGCTGGTCATGCGTGCGTTTCATCTCGGAAAAAGCCGGTCTTCCCCCGGTCAGCTTCCGCTGTCGTCCGGTTGCCTGTCAGGCCGCGGGGGAACCCGGCAGCTGCAGCGGCCGGTCCTCGAACTCGGTGTTGAGCACCACGGTGCTGGTGGTGCGGGCCACGCCGGGAATGGCCTTGATCTTGTAGAGCACGTCTTCCAGCGCACGGGCGTGCGTGGTGCGGATCTTGGCCAGGAAGTCGTACTCGCCGGCCACGCTGTGCAGCTCCAGCACCTCGGGCATCTCGCGCAACAGGGGCGCGACCTCGCGGCAGTGGATGCCGCCGTCGTTGCGGATGGCCACGAACGCGGTGAAGCGCAGACCCACGCGGTCGGGATCGACCCGCAGCGAAAACCGCTCGATCACGCCGCGCTCCACCATCTTCTTCACCCGCTCGTGCACGGCGGCCGTGGACAGGCCCACCTCGGACGCCACATCGGCGTAAGAACGTCGGCTGTCGGAGCTCAGTGCCGTCAAAATTCTGGCATCCATGTCGTCCGTCTGAATATTTGCTTGCATACAGCCTAAATCCTGTTCAAAATACGGCGCCAGAGAGATCCGCCGGAAATTATCTTACGGGAACACGAAAATGCCGATATTCATCAGCCCACATGGCCTGGAACGCCAGACGATACGCCTGTATGGCGCCTTGTTGATTGTGTACATCGTCTGGGGCACGACCTATTTCGCGCTCGACGTGGCCATGCAGAGCTTGCCACCGGTGCTGATGAACGGCGCGCGTTTCGTGGTCGCTGGCGCGGTGATGCTGGCGATCGCGCACTGGCAGGGCCTGCCCTGGCCAACGGCATCGCAGTGGCGCAACAGCGCGCTCATCGGCGCGCTGATGGCCTTTGCGGCCATGGCGCTGGTGGTGCTGGCGCAGCGGCTGGGCATCGGCTCGGGCCTCATGGCCACGGTGGTCACCACGATGCCGATGTGGCTCGCGCTGTGGACACGGTGGGGCGGCGAACGTGTGCCGCTCACCAGCTGGATCGGGTTGGCGCTCGGCGCGCTGGGCGCGATGGTGCTGGCGATGGAAGGTGATTTTTCCGCCACGCCACTGGGGGCGCTGCTGGCCTTCGGCGCGCCGCTGTGCTGGAGCCTGGGCTCGTACGCCTCGCGCAAGCTGGTGTTGCCCGCACCGGCCATGGCCTCGGGCGCGCAATGGCTGATCGGCGGCTTGCTCGGTGTGGTGGTGGCCACCGTGTTCGAGCCCGGCGCGCGCCAGTTCGAATGGGCGCAGGTCAGCGCTGCGTCCGCCCTGGCCTGGGTGTACCTGGTGGTCATGGGCACGCTGGTCACGCTCAATGCCTACCTGTGGCTGCTGAAAAACACCACCGCCGCGCTGGCGGGCAGCTACTCGTTCGTGAACCCGGTGGTCGCGCTGTGCGTGGGCGTGCTGCTCGGCGGTGAGCAGCTCACGGGTTGGGTGTTTGTGGCCATGCCGCTGATCCTGTTGGCGCTGGCACTCATTCTGTACGGCCGCGACTTGAGCACCTGGCTGCGCACCCGCACAGAGGCTCACACCAGCGTGACGACCACCAGCCACGCCACCGAAGCCCAGCGATAGGCCCCGACGCCGGGCCAGCGCCAGACCGAGGCCACGAGGAACAGGTTGTAGGGCAGCGGCGCGAAGTGCACCACCGCGGCCAGCACGATGGCCTCGTCCGCCAACGCAATGGCGAGCGCCACCGCGGTGGCCAGCAGGTTGAAGACCGTGCCCACGGTCACCATGTCGCGCCAGAACAGCACGCGCATCGGCACCTCACCGCGCCAGCGGCGTGTGAAGAAGCCCGCGGAGCCAGGCATTCAGCTCGCCAGCAGGCGCACCAGCCAGGCGTTGAGATCGGCCACTTCCTGCGCACACACCGAGTGCTCCATCGGGTAGCTGTGCCAGTCCACCGGGTAGCCCAGCGCCTGCAGCGCATCGCGCGACTCCACACCGCGCTCGACCACGACCACCGGGTCGTGCGTGCCGTGCGCCAGGAAGATGGGCACGTCGCGGTTGGCCTCGGACCGCTCGGCGGCTGTACTGTCCGCCAGCGGCAGGTAGCCCGACAGGCCCACCAGACCGGCGAGGCGCTGCGGCGCGCGCAGGCCTGCCATGAGCGTCAGGGCGCAGCCCTGCGAAAACCCCATGAGCACCGTGCGCGCGGGCGGCACACCGCGCGCGGCCTCGCGGTCCAGCAAACCCTGCACCAGGGCGCAAGACTCGCGCAGGCCGGCTTCGTCTTCCATGCGCGACTGGCCGATGGGTGGGTGGATGTCGTACCAGGCACGCATCTCGTAGCCCCCGTTGAGGGTCACGGGGCGCACCGGCGCGCTGGGAAACACGAAGCGCACCGGACCGATGGCATCCAGATCGAGTTCCTGGGCAATCGGCACGAAGTCGTTGCCGTCGGCGCCCAGGCCGTGCAGCACGACGATGCTGGCCACAGGCGTGGCTGCGGGGTTGCCCCCGGTGACGAGTTCGAGGGTTTCAAGCGTGTGAGGAGTCATGGCCCGCAGCATACCGGCTGCCTATGATGAAGTCCCCTGGCCCATCACCACGACCATGACACCTGATGCACTTCTGAACCACCTCGACCATGGCAGCCTTTGGTCCACACCGTCCGGCCTGTCCCTGGACACCGCGTATGAACGTGCGCTGGCGGTGCGGCAGTTGCGCATCGCGCGCGGCGAACAACCGCGCGGCTACAAGGTGGGCTTCACCAACCGCTCGATCTGGCCGCGCTACAACGTGTTCGCGCCGATCTGGGGCTGCGTGTGGGACAGCACGCTCACCCTGTGCGAGGGCGAAGGCAGCGTGTCGCTCGCCCACACCTGCCAGCCACGGCTGGAGCCCGAGGTCGTGTTCGGCCTGCGAGCCACGCCCGCGGCCAGTGCCACGCTGGACGATCTGTTCGAGGCCATCGACTGGGTGGCGCCTGGCTTCGAAGTGGTGCAGTCGCACCTGGCGGACTGGAAGTTTCTGCCCGCCGACACCGTGGCCGATGGTGCGCTGCACGCGCGCCTGGTGGTGGGTCGCCGCACGCCGGTGCGCGAGCTCGCCGGCAGCGCCGACGGACTCGACACCTTGCTGGCCCATGCCCAGGTGAGCTTGCTCAAGGACGGCCAGGCTGTCGAGGAGGGCCAGGGCTCGAACGTGCTGGATGGCCCACTGCGCGCGCTGCAGCATTTCACACTGACCCTGCGCGCTTGCCCCGGCGCACCCGAGCTGCAAGCCGGCGACGTGATCACCACCGGCACCTGGACCGATGCCTGGCCTGTTGCACCCGGCGAGCACTGGGCGGCCCGCTTCACCTCGCCATTGCCCAGCCTGTCGGTGCGCTTCACCGGTTGAGGCAAGCGTTCTCTTGCAGGTGAAACCCTCTAAACACCAGGCTGCGGCCTTGGTAGATTCGTGCGCAGCACATACAACGGAGACAAACCACATGAGCAGAATAGCGCCCGAGCTGCTGGCCCTTCAACGCCTGTATCACTGGGAAACAACCGCCCCCACCCGCGTGGCCCTCACGCAACCCATGGGAAATGGTGTGGTGCAGGACTTCACCTGGGCACAAGTGGCCGACCAGGTGCGCCGCATGGCGACCCACCTGCAGTCGCACGGCTGGGAGCCGGGCTCCAAAGTGGCCATCCTCTCCAAGAACTGCGCCTGGTGGATGATGAGCGACCTGGCCATCTGGATGGCGGGCTACGTGTCGGTGCCGCTGTACCCCACGCTCGCGCCAGAGACCATCCGCCAGATCCTGACGCACAGCGAAGCCAGGGCCCTGTTCGTGGGCAAGCTCGACGGCTGGGAAGGCATGAAGCCCGGCGTGCCCACCGACCTGCCCTGCATGAGCTACCCGCTCTCGCCCGCAGACGTTGTGAAGAACTGCGAGGGCTGGGACGCGATCTGCAAGCGCAGCCAGCCCATGGCGGGCGAGCCCCTGCGCGATGGTGAAGAACTCGCCACCCTCATCTACACCTCGGGCACCACCGGCATGCCCAAGGGCGTCATGCACACCTTCGCCAACTTCGCCTGGGCGCTCGACGCCGGCCTCAAGCGCATTCCCATGTCCGGCAACGACCGCATGTTGTCGTACCTGCCACTGGCCCATGTGGTCGAGCGCATGCTGGTCGAGCACGGCTGGCTGCGCACGGGCATGCACGTGTACTTCGCCGAGTCCCTCGACACCTTCGCCGCCGACCTGCAGCGCGCCCGCCCCACCATCTTCTTCTCGGTGCCCCGCCTCTGGGTCAAGTTCCAGCAGGGCATTCATCACAAGATGCCGCCGGCCAAACTCAACCGCCTGCTCGGCATTCCGATCATTGGCGGCATCGTTCGCAAGAAGGTATTGAAGGCCCTGGGCCTGGACCAGTGCACGTTCGCCGCCGGGGGCGCAGCACCCATGCCCATTGCATTGCTGCAGTGGTACAGCAAGCTGGGCTTGAACATCAACGAAGGCTACGGCATGACGGAGAACCTCGCGCTCTCCCACATCACCGAACCGGGCAAGAACCAGCAGGGCACGGTGGGCCCGGCCTATGAAGGCGTGCTGCACCGCCTGGACCCCGAGACCGGCGAGGTGCAGATGCGCAACTCCGCCATGATGCTGGGCTACTACAAGGAGCCCGAGAAGAGCAAGGAGAGCTTTACCGATGACGGTTGGCTCAAGACAGGTGACAAGGGCACGATCGACAAGCAGGGCTTGCTGCGCATCACCGGGCGCGTGAAGGATCTGTTCAAGACCGGCAAGGGCAAGTACGTGGCGCCCGCGCCCATCGAGGACAAGCTGGTGATGCACGAAGCGGTGGAGGCCTGCGTGGTCACCGGCGCCAACCTCGGCCAGCCGCTGGGCATCGTGATGCTCAACGCCGATGCGGTGACCAAAGTGGCCGATCCCGGCGCGCGCAGCGAGCTGGAGGCCTCACTGGCCGCCCACCTCAAGACCATCAATTCCACGCTCGATCCGCACGAGCAACTGCAGTGCATCGTGGTGGTCACCACCGCCTGGACGGTGGACAACGACGTCATCACGCCGACCTTCAAGGTCAAGCGCAACCGCATCGAGGACCTGTACGCCAGGCACTACGAGAGCTGGGAAGCGTCGGGCAAGAAAATCATCTGGCAAAAAGGCGGCTGAGCACCCCGTCGGCGCCCTGCTCGCACAGGCGCAGCACGGCCTCGAAACCTTCCGCGTTGCCGTAGTAAGGGTCGGGCACCTCCAAGGTCCCCGGCACGCCCGCGTACTCCAGAAACAAGTGCAGCTTGTGCTGGTGCTGCGGCGGGCACGCCTGCCGAAGGTTGGCCAGGTTGTCGCGGTCCATGGCCAGGATGAGATCGAAGTGCTCGAAGTCCTCATCCGTCACCTTGCGCGAGCGTTCCTTGGCGATCTGGCTGTAGCCGCGCGCCTGCGCAAGCAGGATGGCGCGACGATCGGCCTTTTCCCCGCGGTGCGCGCCGTAGGTGCCGGCAGAGTCCAGCGACACCCGATCGGCCAGCTGCCTGCGATGCACTTCGGCGTGCATCACGCTGGCGGCCATCGGTGAGCGGCAGATGTTGCCCATGCAAACAAGAAGGATCCTGGTCATGCCGCAAGGATAGCGAGCCGCGAGCACCCGGTGAGACGCCCCGGAAAAAACAAGGCCCGCCAGAGGCGGGCCTTGCAAAAGCCGGAAAAGGCTCAGATCAGGTAGTCGTCGACGCTCTTGCCGGAAGCCAGCACGGCACGCACCCACTCGGGTTTGCGGCCCGGACCGCCCGCCCAGAGCTCGCCGTTGGGGCCTCGGTATTTCGGCGCCGATGCCGATTTGGATTTGGCCGGCTTCTTCCCGCCGGTCCCACCACCCAGATCGGCCACCGAAATGCCGAATTGTTTCATCTTGGCCTTGATATCGGCAATCACGGAAGCGAGTTCGTCTTTGCGTGCCTGTTCGGCCTGCGCCATCAGGGTTTGGGCTTGCGCCATGAGTTCGGAATAGCTGGCCATTGATAAATCCTTGTAAAGATGGAATCGATCGGAATGTGCGATTAAAAGCTGCCGATGCGGAACCACATTCTAATCGCCTTTTCCCGTCCAACCACCGGACCATGGTTGCAGTTCGTCGGGCAAGCCCGCGTGCAACTCAACCGGTGTATTCAAGACGGGGTGACTCAATCGAAGGCGCCAGGCGTGTAGAAACATCCGCTTCAATCCGGCACGCGCCAATTGACGGTTGAGTTCGAAATCACCGTATTTGTCGTCACCCGCAATCGGATGACCGGCGTTGGCGAGGTGAACCCGGATCTGGTGGGTGCGGCCGGTCTTGATGGTCACCTCCAGCAAGCTCAAGCCCTCAGGCAGCACAGAGGCCAGCGCTGCGGGCACGGGCACGCGCGCCGCCACCTTCACCAAGGTCACCGAGTGCAGGCCGTCGGGGTCATCCTTGGTCGTCACCTTCACGCGCCGCTCGCCATCGGCCAGCAAATATTTGTGCAATGGCTGATCCAGCACCTTCAGGCGTGCGGGCCAAGCCCCTTTGACCAGCGCGAGATAGGTCTTGCCGGTTTCGCGTTCGCGGAATTGATCCTGCAAGGCCTTGAGTGCACTTTTCTTTTTGGCAATCAACAGCAGGCCGCTGGTTTCACGGTCGAGGCGATGGACCAATTCCAGCAACCTGGCGTCGGGGCGGGCCTGGCGTATTTGTTCGATCACGCCAAAACTCACGCCACTGCCCCCGTGCACCGCCACTCCGGCGGGCTTGTCGATGGCCAGGAATGCCTCATCCTCGAAAATCACCGGGAACTGCCGGGCGGGTGCCGGATTGAGTTGCTTTTCTTCCGCCCGCTCGGACAGGCGTATCGGCGGAATCCGCAACACGTCACCCGCCTGCACCCGGTCGTCCGCCCCGACCCGGCCCTTGTTCCGGCGCACCTCACCCGAGCGGATGATGCGGTAGATATGGGTCTTGGGCACCCCCTTGAGTTCGCGGAACAGGAAGTTGTCGAGGCGCTGCCCGGCCGACTCTTCGTCCACCGTGAGGTGCCGCACGGCGGCGGCTGCGGAGTTCGGGGGCTGAAGCAAGGGATTCGGAGGGGAAATAGGACACCACGGTGACGGTTGGCTGTCTATAATGCGTCACTCTCGTCACGTGCTGTAAGTGATTGATTTGCCTTGAGTTTACGGCAAGCACTGAAGGCACAGACCTCCCGGCCCGACAAAGCGGGAGACCGACGTGAGAAGGTTGCCACCCGCAGCACCCGGCACCTCCCATCGCACCCGCGGCCATTCCCCATGGAATCCCGGTGCGGTCAAGGTGCGGTAGACGCCGCGGGCGAACCGGTTGATGAAAACAGCGAACCCGACTACGGAATACCCCAATCGACCAGCTTTCCAACGTGAAGCTGGTCGAGGACAAAGTGAACACAGAGATAACCCGGCCAGATCCATGTCATTGACAGCCATCCAGCCTTCCCTGCTCACCCAACTCCACGCGCCTACGCCCTGACCTGGCGGTTCGACGCGGCACCTTGGTGCCCGCCTGTGTTGAACGCCTACCCCGAACTGCGGGTCAACGGCTCTCCGGCAATTCCTCCCCCGTTCGCTTTTTCCGCTGGTTCACGGCGAGTTGACGCCTGTGGTTTTCGAACCCGGGCGTCCTTGTGTGTTTGAACGAAGGAAATCGCATCATGAAACGCATGCTGATCAACGCCACGCAGGCCGAAGAGCGCCGGCTGGCCATTGTGGACGGGCAAAAACTGCTCGACTACGAAATCGAAATCGAAGGGCGCGAACAGCGCAAGGGCAACATCTACAAGGCCGTCGTCACCCGCGTCGAGCCTTCGCTGGAAGCCTGCTTCGTGGACTACGGCGAGGACCGCCACGGCTTCCTGCCATTCAAGGAAATCTCGCGTCAGTATTTCGCTGCGGGTGTGCCGGTCAATCAGGCCCGCATCAACGACGTGATCCGCGAAGGCCAGGAACTGCTGGTCCAGGTCGAAAAGGAAGAACGCGGCAACAAGGGCGCAGCACTCACCACCTTCGTGAGCCTGGCCGGCCGCTACGTGGTGTTGATGCCGAACAACCCGCGCGGCGGTGGCGTGAGCCGACGCATCGAGGGCGAAGACCGCCAGGAACTCAAGCAGGCGCTCGACCAGCTCGAATACCCCAACGGCATGAGCATCATTGCGCGCACCGCCGGCATCGGCCGCGACGCGCCCGAGTTGCAATGGGACCTGAACTACCTGCTCAAGCTGTGGAACGCCATCGACGGCGCGGCCCAGGGCGGCAAGGGCGCCTACCTGATCTACCAGGAATCGAGCCTGGTGATCCGCGCCATCCGCGACTACTTCAACGGCGACATCGGCGAGATCCTGATCGACACCGACGACATCTTTGAACAGGCGCACCAGTTCATGAGCCACGTGATGCCCGAGCACGGGCACCGCGTGAAGCGCTATCGCGACGACGCACCGCTGTTCTCGCGCTTCCAGATCGAACACCAGATCGAGACCGCCTACAGCCGCACCGTGCAGCTGCCCAGCGGTGGTGCCATCGTGATCGACCAGACCGAAGCGCTGGTGGCCGTGGACGTGAACTCGGCCCGCTCCATCAAGGGCGGTGACATCGAAGAGACCGCCACCCGCACCAACCTCGAAGCCGCCGACGAAGTGGCCCGCCAGGCCCGCCTGCGCGACCTGGGTGGCCTGATCGTGATCGACTTCATCGACATGGACGAGTCGAAGAACCGCCGCGACGTGGAAAACCGCCTGCGCGACGCGCTGCGCCAGGACCGCGCCCGTGTGCAGTTCGGCGCCATCAGCAAATTCGGTTTGCTGGAGATGAGCCGTCAGCGCCTCAAGCCCGCACTGAACGAAGGTTCGTCCATCCCCTGCCCGCGCTGCGGTGGTTCGGGCCACATCCGCGACACCGAATCGTCGGCGCTGCAGATCCTGCGCATCATCCAGGAAGAGTCGCTCAAGGACAGCACGGCGGCCGTGCTGGTGCAGGTGCCGGTCGAAGTGGCCAGCTTCCTGCTCAACGAGAAGCGCACCGAGATCACCAAGATCGAACTCAAGCAGCGCATCAACGTGCTGCTCGTGCCCAACAAGTCGCTGGACACGCCCAACTACAAGCTCGAGCGCTTGAAGCACGACGACCCGCGCCTGGACAATCTGGACGCCAGCTACAAGCTGGCCGACGAGCCGGACGAAGCCACCGGCTTCACGCGCCGCAGCCAGGAACGCACCAACAAGCAGGAACCGGTGATCAAGGGCGTGCTGCCCGACGGTCCGGCTCCTGTGGCGGCACCCCGCCCCGAGGTGGCGGCACCCGTGGCAGCTCCCGTGGCAGCCAAGGCTGTTGCAGCAGCCCCCGTGGCCGCGCCCGTGGCGGCTGCTCCTGCTGAAAAGGGCTTCTTCGGCTGGCTCAAGAGCCTGTTCGGTGGCGGTGACACTCCCGTCGCGGCACCCAAACCCGTGGTGGCCGCACCGGCCGCCGCCAAACCCGGCGCACGCGAAGAGCGCAGCGATGGTCGTGGTCAGCGCGACGGTGGTCGTGAAGGTGGCCGCGATGGCCGCAGCCGCGGTGGACGCGGTGGTGCCGAAGGCCGCGGTCGCGAAGGCGGCCGTGGCGGCCGCGAAGGCGGTCGCGAGAGCCGTCCGGTCGAAGGCCGTGGCGAGCCACGCGGCGAAGGCCGTGTGGAAGGACGCCCGGAAGGCCGTCCCGAAGGACGTGCCGAAGGCCGCGGCGAAGGTCGCCGGGGTGAAGGCCGCAGTGAGCCGCGAGGCGAAGGCCGCAGCGAAGCGCGTGGTGAACCACGCGGTGAAGGCCGCGGAGAACGTGGCGAAGGCCGCGGTGAGGGCCGCCGAGGCGAGGGTCGCCGCGACAACCGCCGCGACGCTGCACCGGTGGAGGGCGCAGCGCCCGCTGAATTGGTGAACGGAACGCCGGTCGCCGCACAAGGCGAAGCGAACGAAGGCGGCGACAACCAGCGCCGCGGTCGTGGTGGTCGCGGTGGCGAGAACCGCCGTCGTCCAGCCGAAGGGGCCGAAGGTCAGACCCCGATCATCCAGGGCGATGTCGCTCCAGTCACGCAGGAAGCTGGCGACAGCACGGAGGCACCCCGCGAAGGCGAGATGGCCGAGGGTGCCGATGGCACACCACGCGCCCCGCGCGAGCGCCGCAGCCGTGACCGATATGGCCGCGATCGCCGCGAGCGCGGCCCACGCGATGCCAACGGCGCCCCCGAAGGCGGCGAAGGCCAGGCAGCACCCGTCAGTGAGATGCCAGCCAGCGAAGTGGCCTTCGCCGCTGCCTCGACACTGGTGCACGAGCCGGTGGACGAAGCCCCCACGCGCAGCTACTTCAGTCTGCCCGTGGAGGCAGCGCCCGCGCCTGTGGTGGACGAAGCGCCCGTGGCCGCCCCGGCTCCCGTCGCAGCTCCGATCGAAGCTCCGGTGATGGAGGCTGCCGTACCGGCACCAGCCATCGCCACACCTGTGGTGGCGCCGGTGGCCGCCCCGGTGGCCGCGCCAGCACCGACACCCGCCCCTCGCGCGCCAGCACCCAAGCCCGCAGCGCCGGTGGTGGTCGAGGCGCCCGCGGCCCGCGGTCTGCCCAAGGTGGCCAGCTTCTCGCTGCCCATGGAAGAGATGCAGCAGGTCGCCCAGTCCAGCGGTCTGGAGTGGGTCAACTCCAACGCCGACAAAGTGGCCCAGGTGCAGGCCGCGATCGCGGCCGAGCCCAAGCCCGTGCACGTGCCGCGCGAGCCCAAGCCGGCGGTGGTGCTGGACGACGGACCGCTGGTGCTGGTCGAGACGCGCAAGGACCTGCGCGACATGCAGCTGCCTTTCGAGACACGCTGATCGGCCCCTCCTTCAGGCGCCAGCGCCTGAAGGTATGGACCCCGAAAGAAAAGCGCCCTCGGGCGCTTTTCTTTTGGCGGGTGAGCAGGCGTTCAGTCCAGCAACGCGGCCTGTTTCCAGGCCGCCTGAGCCGCCGTCTCGTCGCCGCGCTCTTCGGCCAGCAGGGCCAGCGAGCGCCAGGTGCGGCGCATCAGCGCGGCGTCATTCAAGCCGTGGCTGGCCTGCGTGAGCAACTGACTGGCCTTGCCCCAGAGCTGGCGCTGCATGCAGGCCTGCCCGGCGAGGTACTGCAGAAAGGCGTTGTTGGGCGACAGGCGCTGTTGCTGCTCCAGTCGAGCGAGCCAGGCGCTGTCGAGTTGCGGCAGGCCGGGCTCGAAGGCCACCACCAGTTGGCGTTGCTGCACGGGCGTCAGGGCATCGAAGTCCAGCCACAGCGGCTCCAGCCACGAGCGCAGACGAGCGGCCACCTCGCGGGGTTCATCTCCGTCAGCATCGCTGCGCTGGAGCACCAGCTGGTTACCGCGCCGCGCGGCGGCCAGGGCCAGCTCGGGCATGGCGCGTTCGCTGGCGTCCAGACCATTCCACACAGCCTCGAGTTGCGCCATGTCGTGTGCTTCGCGCAAGGCGTCGAGCACCAGTCCGCGCACGATGCTGCGCGAGGCTTCGGGTGAAAACGCCTTGTGCTTGGCGAGCAGGCGCGCGGTTTCCAGCGCTTCTGACGTGGCGCCCCCCAGGCGCGCGACGCGCAGCTTCAGCCGCAGCGCCTGGATGCGGCGGCCCGCGCCTTGCGGCAGCTCGGCCAGACGGCTGCGTGCGGCCTCCACATCGCGGTCTTCCACTGCCCAGCGCACCGCGCGCAACAGGGCGCCCTCGGACGCATCGGGCGCGCCCTTGGCCAAGGCGGGATCGAGCGCGGCCTGCAGATGTTCATCGCGCCGCTCGCGGTTCTGCAACGACTGCGCGCTTTCGGCGGCCAGCAAATGCGCAAGCACCTGCAACTGGTCGCGCCGCGGCCATTGGCCTGGCGCGACGGTCTTGAGTTGATCGAGCGCGTGCTGCGCTGCCGACTGCGCACGCACGAAACGGCCCGCCAGCTGGTGCGCCAACGCGTCCATGACCGCACCCACCACCGAGCGCTCGATCTGCTGGTTGCGCCAGCGCTGCGCCCGTTCGGGCAGGTCTCGAACCAGACCGATGGCCAGCAACGCGGCGTGCAGCAGCACAAAGGCGGCGATCAGGCAGAACAGGACGAAGTTGAAGGAGACGTCGAACCGGTAAGGGGGCCAGAACAGCGTGACCGTGCTCGCGTTGTCCCCCACCAGCAGCGCCAGCGCCACCGCCACGGCGGCCAGCCCCAGCAACCAGAACACGTTGCGCATTGCGCCCCGCTGACGACGGCGCATCAGCGGCCTCCCGCAGCCGCGGCCAGGGCGGACAGGGTCGCTTCCGGACGCGGCAGTTCGTTGTCGACCAGATCGCGGCGCAGGCGACCCAGCAAGGCTTGCGCGCTGGCCACCCGGGGTGCGCTGGTGTCGAAGTAGCGCGCGATGGACGCCTCCACCGCCACCACATCGGCCTGGCTGGCGGCCATGTGCCTGGCCAGCAGCCCCAGGCGGGCGTTGAGCAGCTTGAGCTTGATGTTTTCGCGCAGGAAGAACGCCTGCTCGGGCGCCAGCAGCGCGGCCTCGGGGCGGTCAATGCGGCTCACACGGACCAGCTCGCGGCCACTGCGCGTGATCTCGGTCCAGGTGCGCTCCCACAGAGCGCTCCACCAGCCGGAGACACGCGCCCAGCCCTGGCTGAATCCACCCGGCTCGGCACCTGGCTCGCTCTCCAGAGCGGGCTCCTGGGCGGCGGGGGCGGCTGGCGCAGCGGTGGCGGGCGTGGCAGGGTTCTTTGCAGCCGCTGGCACGGGCGCCGCTGCGGTCTTGCGTGCGGCAGGCGCCGCCTTCTGCAAGCCCACCTGGTTGAGCACAGGCCACTCGTCCACCTGCCGGGCCAACTCGTCCAGCCGCATGGCCAGCGCGGGGATGTCGGCCAGCGGGGCGGCCTGGATGCGTTCGATGTCGCGTGCAATGGCGCGCTGCACCGGATTGAGCCGTGGCTGGGCGGCTCGGGCAATGCGCTGGTCCGCCGCCTGGAGCGCGGAGATGATGGGCTGGGCACTGCCGGTGAGCTGGGCCTGCTGCTGCGCGAGCTTCACCGCCGACTCCAGGTCTTGCACCAGGTTGTCGTCGCGCGAGCGTGAGAGCGCCAGCATGAGTTCTTCGAGCTGGCTGCGCTGCAGGCTCACTTCGGACAAGCGCACCTCCGCCACGGCCAGCCGCGCCTGCAGCTCCTGCGCCAGCGCCTCGGCCTGTGCGGCCATGGTGCGCGCTTCCACGGCCTGCTCGCCGCTGTCTTGCACGCGGCGGGCCAGTTCCTGTTGGGTGAGGCTGAGCTTTTGCCACAGCAAGCCGGCCAGCACGAGTGCCAGCGCGGCCAGCAGCACGGCCAGCCACGTCAACCCCGAGCCGGGTCGGCGCCCCGCTGCAGCAGCAGACTGCGGCGCTGCGTGGCTCGGCACCGCGGCGGGCGCCGCGGTGTCGGTGGAGGGGTGAACAGGTTGGTTGGAGCTCATGGTGCAGTGCACTCTGATTCTAGGGCGCGCAACACGTCGGGCAGGCTGGGACGTGATTCGATCACACGCCCGAAGCCCGCGTCGCGCGCAGCCTGGGCAATGCGCGGATGCGTCACCAGCGCCGTGACCGCAGTCCAGCGGGCCGATGGCTGCGCCATGCGCAGCGCGGCCAGCGCTTCGGAACTGCTGAACAGCCACACACTGCCTGCCAGGGTCGCCTGCGCCACGAGCGCGCGATCGGCGTCGTCGAACACCGGCGGGCGTCGTTCGTAGGCCACACAGCCTTCGACCCGGGCACCGCGGGCCTCGCATTGCCGAATCAACCAGTCGCGCCCATGCCCGGGCACAGAGCCCTCGGCTGCGGGCGCTTCCATGGTCGATCCCCGCACGATGAGGATCCGGCTTCCCACCACCACCTGCGGGGCGACCACGGGCCAGAGATGCTCGGAATCGAATTGCGCGGCGTCGGCTGGCGGCGAGTCGATGCGCTCGGGCGCAATGCCCAGGGCGCCGAGCGCCTGTTCGAGCTGGCGCGCCGTGCCAGGCCCCGGGGCCCAGAAACGTGTGTTGAACGGCGCCAGCGGACGCGCAACCGCCCCGTCGGCAAAAAAATGGCTCACGGCCGCGCCGCTCACGAACAGCAGCGCATCGACTTGTGACCAGTTCGCGCGCCAGACCTGCAAGGCAGCCCTGGCCTCGACGGACGCCGGCTCGCCAATGTCGATCAGGGGCAGGGCCTGCGCTGGCCAGCCCTGGGCACGCAGCGCTTGCACCCAGTGGGCGGCTTCACCCGCGGGACGGGTGACGATCAGTCGCGCCAGGCGGCCGGGCACGGGCCGCTGGGCGGTGGTCTCGCTCAAGGCCTCAGACCTCCACCAGCGGCGGTGTGGCGCCGGCCGCGCGCAGGTCGGCGGCCACGCGCTGGCCCAGCGCCTCGGCCTCGGCCAGCGTGTGCACGCGCGCCTGCCCGCTCGCCCGCACCACGGCATGCCGGCCTTGCGGATCGCCCCAGGCGGCGTCGAGCTTCAACATGCCGTCTGCCTGCCAGTCGGCGTAGGCCGCCAGGGGCATGGAGCAGCTGCCACCCATGGCGCGCGATACGGTGCGCTCGGCCGCCACGCGCTGCCAGCTGGCGGTGTGCGCGAGCGGCGCCAGCGCATCGACGAGGTCTTGCCGATCCGATCGCACCTCGATGCCCAGTGCCCCCTGGCCGGCGGCGGGCAAGGAGTCGGCCGGTTCGAAGATGTGGCGGATGCGCTGGCCCAGGCCCAGCCGTTTGAGGCCGGCCGCGGCCAGCACGATGGCGTGGTACTGGCCTTCGTCGAGCTTGCGCAGGCGCGTGTCCAGGTTGCCGCGCAAGGGTTCGATGCGCACATCGGTGCGGCCCAGTCGGTCCAGCGATTCGCGCAACAGCACCAGGCGGCGCAGGCTGGAGGTGCCCACCACCGCGTTCGCGGGCAGCTCGGCCAGCGACGCACAGCCCGGCGACACCCAGGCATCGCGTGGGTCTTCGCGCTCCATCACGCAGGCCAGCGCAAAGCCGTCGGGCAGCTGCATCGGCACGTCCTTGAGCGAATGCACGGCGATGTCGGCGCGGCCCTCTGCCAGCGCCACTTCGAGTTCCTTGACGAACAAGCCCTTGCCCCCCACCTTGGACAGGCTGCGGTCCAGGATCTGGTCGCCCAGCGTGGTCATGCCCAGCAGCGTCACCCGGTGGCCCAGGCCTTCCAGCAAAGCCTTGACGTGTTCGGCCTGCCACAGCGCCAGGCGGCTCTCGCGGGTGGCGATGGTGATGGCCAGGGAGGTGGAAGTGGACATGAAGGGAGGGGAGGATCTTTGGCGGCACGACCCGCGAAATTTGGTACCCGGTTCGTAACCGGGCAGGGTGTTTTGGGATGCTAGCATGGCCCTTCGACCGGGTTTTCTCCAGAACACCCGGCCCCGTCGGCAGGCCTCTCATCTCCCAACACCATGAGCCGAACGATCGCGCACACCCGCACCCGCCCCTCCAGCCGCGCCGACAAGGACCAGCCGCTCATCGACGACATCCGTCTGCTCGGACGCATCCTCGGCGATGTGATCCGCGAGCAGGAGGGCCGGGTGGCCTTTGAATTGATCGAGCAGATCCGCCAGCTCTCGGTCGCATTCCGACGCCACGCCGACCAATCGGCCGACAAAGCCCTCAAGAAACTGCTCAAGGGCCTCAGCGGTGACCAGACGGTGAGCGTGATCCGCGCCTTCACCTACTTCAGCCACCTGGCCAACCTGGCCGAGGACCGCCACCACATCCGCCGCCGCGCCGTGCACGAGCGCGCCGGTGAGTTGCAGGAAGGCAGTCTGGCGCGCACGCTGCAGCGACTGCACAAGGCCGGCATCGCGCCGGGCGCCATCGTCGACACGCTGGCCCACAGCCACATCTCGCCCGTGCTCACGGCCCACCCCACCGAGGTGCAGCGCAAGAGCATCCTGGACGCCGAGCGCGCCATCGCGCGGCTGCTCGGCGAGCGCGACGAACAGGAGCGCCTGCCGCGCGAGCGCGACGACATCGAGGCGCAGATCCGCGCCCGTGTCACCCAGCTCTGGCAAACGCGCCTGCTGCGCTTCACCAAGCTGACCGTGGCCGACGAGATCGAGAACGCGCTGAGCTACTACGAGGCCACCTTCCTCACGCAGATCCCGCGCCTGTACCGCGAGCTCGAGGAAGGTCTGGGCGACGATGGCGAGAACGCCGTGATCGCGCCCTTCCTGCGCATGGGCCAGTGGATCGGTGGCGACCGCGACGGCAACCCCAACGTGACCGAGCAGACGCTCGAACTGGCGCTGCACAGCCAGGCCGACATGGTGCTGCGCCACCACCTCACCCAGTTGCACCACCTGGGCGCCGAGCTTTCCGTGTCGGCCATGCTCACCAGCGTGAGCCCGGCCATGCAGGCCCTGGCCAAGCGCTCACCCGACACCAATGCCCACCGACAGGACGAGCCCTACCGCCGCGCACTCACTGGCATGTACGCGCGCCTCGCGGCCACGCTTCACCACCTCACCGGCGGCGAGGCGGCGCGCCACGCCGTGGCACCGCAAGACGCCTACATCAGCGCAGCCGAACTGCTCGACGACCTGCGCACCATCGAAGACTCGCTCAAGTCGCATCACGGCGCCGCACTGGCGCGCGCGCGCCTGCAGCCGCTGATGCGTGCGGTGCAGGTGTTCGGCTTTCATCTGGCCACGGTGGACCTGCGGCAAAGCTCGGACAAACACGAAGAGGTGGTGGCGGAATTGCTCGCCACGGCGCGCATCGAGCCGCACTATTCGCAACTCGATGAGGCCGGCAAGCGCGTCGTGCTGCTTCGCCAGCTCAACGACGCGCGACCCTTGCGCGTGCCCGGTGTTGCGTACTCGGCCCACACGCTGGGCGAACTGGCCATCTTCGACACCGCGCGCAGCGGGCGCGAGCGCTTCGGCGCGCAGGCCATTCGCCACGCCATCATCAGCCACACTGAAACCGTGAGCGACCTGCTGGAGGTGCTGCTGCTGCAAAAAGAGGCTGGGCTGATGCGCGGCACGCTGAATGACGACGCGGTGTGCGACCTGATCGTGGTGCCGCTGTTCGAGACCATCGAAGACCTGGCGCAGTCCGCGCCCATCATGCGCGAGTACCTCGCCCTGCCCGGTGTGCGCGCCATGGTCGAACGGGGCGCGGCCGATGGCTATTGCGAGCAGGACATCATGCTCGGCTACTCCGACAGCAACAAGGACGGCGGCATCTTCACCAGCAACTGGGAGCTGTACCGGGCCGAGATCGCACTGGTCGAGTTGTTCGACGCCCTCAACCAGGGCCGTGAAAAACCCATCCAGCTGCGGATGTTCCATGGCAGAGGAGGAACAGTGGGGCGCGGTGGTGGTCCGAGTTTCCAGGCCATCCTCGCGCAACCGCCGGGCACGGTGCGCGGCCAGATCCGCCTGACCGAACAGGGCGAGGTGATCGGCTCCAAATACGCCAACCCGGAAATCGGCCGGCGCAACCTCGAGACCCTGGTGGCCGCCACACTGGAGGCCACGTTGCTCAAGCCCACGCGCAACGCGCCCGCCGCTTTCCTGGCGGCGGCCGACGAGCTCTCGCGCCAGAGCATGGCGGCCTACCGCGCGCTGGTCTACGACACCCCGCGCTTCGCCGAGTACTTCTTCGCCTCCACACCGATCCGCGAGATCGCCGAGCTCAACATCGGCTCGCGTCCGGCCTCACGCAAGGCGACGCAGAAGATCGAGGACCTGCGCGCGATTCCCTGGGGCTTCAGCTGGGGCCAGTGCCGCCTCACGCTGCCGGGCTGGTACGGGTTCGGCTCGGCGGTGCACACCTTCCTGCACCGCGACGGTCCCAAGGGCGTGGCCACACAAAAGGCGCTGCTGCAGAAGATGGTGAAGCAGTGGCCGTTTTTCAGCACCCTGCTCTCCAACATGGACATGGTGCTGGCCAAGAGCGATCTGGCGCTCGCCTCGCTCTACTCCGAGCTGGTGCCCGACAAGCGCCTGCGCAAGCAGGTGTTCACCGCCATCGAAGCCGAGTGGCACCGCACCGCCGATGCGTTGGCGCTCATCACCGGTGAAAAGCAGCGCCTGGTCAACAACGCTGCGCTGCAGCGCTCCATGCGCCACCGCTTCCCCTACATCGACCCGCTGCACCACCTGCAGGTGGAACTGGTGCGGCGCTACCGCGCTGGTGAAAACGACGCCGATCGCAACGAACGCGTGCGCCGCGGCATCCACATTTCGATCAACGGCATCGCGGCCGGCCTGCGAAACACAGGGTGAATGGGTAAAACCTAAAATGACCCGGTGAACACATTGACCAACGCCGACCTGCACTGCCACTCCGTCGTCTCCGACGGCACCCTCACGCCCGAGGCGCTGGCGCAGCGCGCCCAGGCCAACGGCGTGGAGTTGTGGTCCCTGACCGACCACGATGAACTCGGTGGGCAGGATCGCGCCATGGCGGCTGCGCGTGAGGTGGGCATGAGTTACCTCACAGGCGTCGAGATCTCGGTGACCTTCCTGGGCATCACGGTGCACATCGTCGGCCTGGGCATGGACCACACGCATCCCACGCTCCTGGCCGGCCTGCGGGCCACGCGCGGCGGGCGCGAACAGCGGGCCCGCGACATGAGCGACGACCTCGCCCGCGTGGGCATCAAAGATGTCTATGAAGGCGCCTTGAAGTACGTGGGCAACCCCGAGCTCATCTCTCGCTCGCACTTCGCGCGTTATCTGGTGGAAATCGGTGTGAGCAAGGACACCAACGACGTCTTTCGCAAATACATCACCGAAGGCAAACCCGGCTTCGTGCCACACCGCTGGGCCAAGCTGGCCGACGCGGTGGGCTGGATCACGCAGTCCGGCGGCGTGGCCGTGATCGCCCACCCGGGCCGCTACAAGCTCACGCCCAATGAAGAATTCGCGCTGTTCACCGAGTTCAAAAGCCACGGCGGTCAGGCGGTGGAGGTGATGACCGGTGCGCACAACCAGTCCGACTACGCGAAATACGCGGGCTACTGCCAGGAATTCGGCCTCGCCGCCTCGCGCGGCAGCGATTTCCACAGCCCGGAAGAGAGCCACATGGACCTGGGCAAACTGCCCGACCTGCCCGGCAGCGTCACGCCGGTGTGGGAGCTGCTGCAGTCGCGCATCCTGCAGTGATGGTGGAGCCGACGCGCTACCCGCCCGCGCAGGCCGCGCTGGGCATTGGCTTCCTGGTGCTGGCCACGGCGTTCTTTGCCGTGCTGGACACCACCGTGAAGTACGTCGGCGCCTTCGTGCCGGTGTTGATGGCGGTGTGGTTCCGCTACGCGTTCCACGCGGTGTTGGTCACGGCCGTCATGCTGCCGCTGCGCGGTCGCAGCCTGTTGCAAACCGCGCACCCCCGCTTTCAGGTGCTGCGCGGTGCCCTGCTGCTGGCCGTGAGCGCGATTTCGTTCGTCGCCCTGCAGTACATGCCGGTGGGCGAATTCACCGCCATCGTCATGATCACGCCGCTGGTGGTCACGCTGCTGGCTGCGCTGTTCCTGCGCGAGCGCGTGTCGCCGCTGCGCTGGGTGCTGGTGTGCGGCGGCTTCGCAGGCGCGCTGCTGGTGGTGCAACCTGGTGGTGATGTGATCGGCTGGGCCAGTCTGTTGCCGCTGGTGATGGTGTTCACCTACGCCTGGTTCCAGATTCTGACCAGCAAGATGGCGCGCACCGAAGACCCCATGACCATGCATTTCTATACCGGCTGGGTCGGCGCGCTGCTCGCCAGCCTGGTGCTGCCCGTGGTGTGGCAGACCGTGCCCGACGCAGCCACGTTCGCGCTGCTGTGCCTGATCGGCCTCATGGGCACGGTGGGCCATTTTCTGTTGATCCTGGCGTTCAAACGCACGCAGGCGTCCACGCTCACGCCCTACCTCTATGGCCAGATCGGCTTCGCCATGTTCTGTGGCTGGGTCGTGTTCGGCCATGTGCCGGGCCGCCTGGAGCTCATCGGCATCGCGATGATCGTGCTGTGCGGCGCCACCGCCAGCTGGCTCACCGCGCGCGACCGGCGACTGCCGGTGGAACAACCCGAGGCCTGAGCGCGTCTCACCACCATGTCGCAGTTCTTCGAAGTCCATCCCGAGAATCCCCAACCGCGCCTGCTCAAGCAGGCGGTGCAGTTGCTGGAACGCGGTGGCGTGCTGGCCGTGCCCACCGATTCGAGCTACGCGCTGGTCTGCCACCTCGACGACAAGACCGCCGCCGACCGCCTGCGCCGCATCCGCCAGGTGGACGACAAGCACCACCTCACGCTGATCTGCCGCGACCTGAGCGAACTCGCCAGCTACGCGCGGGTCGACAACCGCCAGTACCGGCTGCTCAAGCTCGCTACACCTGGCCCCTACACCTTCATCCTGGAGGCCAGCAAGGAAGTGCCGCGTCGCCTGAGCCACCCGTCGCGCAAGACCATCGGCCTGCGCGTGCCCGAGCACAGGACGCTGCTGGAGCTGCTGGGCCTGCATGGTGCGCCCTTGCTCTCCACCACACTCATCCTGCCCGGCCAGACCGATCCGCTGAACGACGCCCAGGAGATCCGCGAACGTCTGCAGCATGAGCTGGCCGGTGTGATCGATGCCGGGGCCTGTGCGCTGGAGCCCACCACGGTGATCGACCTCACGCCGATGGGCAGCGGCGGGGAACCCGAAGTGATCCGCGCAGGCCAGGGCGCCCTCGGTCCGCTCGGGCTCTGAGCCACCCCGGCGGGGCTCTCGCCCAGTCTGGGACAATACCCGTTTGCCCACAGCGCACCCTCCATGGATTTCGCCCAGATCGTTCAAACCGTCGCCCTCTACGCCATCCCGGTGCTGTTCGCCATCACGCTGCACGAGGCGGCTCACGGTTACGCGGCCCGGCACTTCGGCGACCGCACCGCCGAACTCATGGGACGCATCACGCTCAACCCCGTCAAGCACATCGATCCGGTGGGCACCATCGCGATGCCCTTGATCCTGTACTTCGCCACCGCAGGGGCCTTCCTGTTCGGTTATGCCAAGCCGGTGCCGGTCAACTTCGGGCGCCTGCGCAACCCCAAGCGCGACATGGTCTGGGTCGCCCTTGCGGGGCCCGGTGCCAACCTGTTCCAGGCGATCGCCTGGACCGTGCTGCTCTATGTGCTGGCCGCGATGGGCGTGCACGAACAGTTCTTCCTGCAGATGTGCCGCGCGGGCGTGCTGGTGAACCTGGTCATGTTCGCCTTCAACCTCTTTCCACTTCCCCCCCTGGACGGCGGGCGCATTCTGGTGGGCCTGCTGCCCCTGCGCCAGGCCGAACTGGTCTCACGCGTCGAGCCCTGGGGATTTTTCATCGTCATGGCCCTGGTCATCAGCGGTGTGGTGGGCAACCTCTGGTTGCGACCGTTGATGATGCTCACCGGCAGCGCCATTGAAGTGCTGCTCACACCCCTGCGCATGCTGATCCTGTAACGCCCATGAAAACCCAACGCGTCCTCACCGGCATCACCACCTCGGGCACACCCCATCTGGGCAACTACGTCGGTGCCATCCGCCCCACCGTGCGCGCCAGCCGCCTGGACCAGGTGGAGAGCTTCTACTTCCTGGCCGACTACCACGCGCTCATCAAGGTGGGCGAGCCCGCGCGCGTGCAGCGCTCCACGCTGGAAATTGCCGCCACCTGGCTGGCCTGCGGGCTCGATCCCGAGAAGGTCACCTTCTACCGCCAGTCCGACATCCCCGAGATTCCCGAACTCACCTGGCTCCTGACCTGCGTGACCGGCAAGGGCGTGCTCAATCGCGCGCACGCCTACAAGGCGTCGGTCGACAAGAACACCGCGGCCAACGCCGACCCTGACGCTGGCGTGACCGCCGGTCTCTTCATGTACCCGGTGCTGATGGCGGCCGACATCCTCATGTTCAACGCGCACCAGGTGCCGGTGGGGCGTGACCAGATCCAGCACATCGAAATGGCGCGCGACATCGCGGCCAGCTTCAACCACCTCTACGGCGAACACTTCACGCTGCCCGAGGCCGCCATCGAAGAACACGTGGCCACCCTGCCCGGGCTTGACGGTCGCAAGATGAGCAAGAGCTACGACAACACCATCCCGCTGTTCGTGCCGCGCGAGCAGTTGAAGAAACTCATCATGGGCATCGTGACCGACTCGCGCGCACCGGGCGAGCCCAAGTCCACCGATGGCTCGGCGCTGTTCCAGCTCTACCAGGCCTTCGCCTCGGCCGATGAAACCGCTGCGCTGGCAAAAGCCTACGCCGACGGCATCGCCTGGGGCGAGGCCAAGCAAGTCTTGTTCGAACGCCTGGACCAGGAAATTGCACCGCTTCGCTTGGTCTACGACGAATTGATCCAGGAGCCCGAGCGGATTGAAAAGACCTTGAAAGCAGGCGCTGAAAAAGCACGCGCCATCGCCACGCCATTCACATCAAGACTGCGCCACGCCGTCGGTTTGCGCCCGCTTCAGATGGCGGCGGCTCCCGTGGTCCGCAAGGGCAGCAAGAGTGCGGCCCCCAGTTTCAAGCAATACCGGGAACCGGACGGCCTGTTCTATTTCAAGCTGCTCGACGCCCAGGGCGCGCTGCTCCTGCAAAGCACAGGCTTCACCGCTCCACGCGATGCGGCTCAAGCCATGATGCGCCTGCAACGCGAAGGCAATATGGCGCTGGAAGCCCTGTCGGGTCAGCTGGCGTCCCGTGGCGACCCTGCGGCAGTGTCGGCTGCCTTGCAGGCCTTCAGCGAGCAGGCCGACTGAACCCGCGTGACCCCGACACGGCAACGGCCCCACAGAAGGCCTCCGAGAAGGGTGTCTTCTTTTGGGTAACATCCCGCGTCCCATGCGCGTACCATGTGGGGTATTCGATGGAAGCCCACGCCGCGCGACGCATATCGTGCAACAAGTCCCATCCCAGGACCGATTTCGCCGGAGGCGGCTATCGCCAAAGGTTCAAGTTGCCGATATGCTCTTCGGTTGAAACCATTTATTACCAGCACAGCCCGATATGAGTATTTTTGTTATTGACGACCACCCGCTCATGCGCGAAGCCGTCGTCATGCTGCTTCGCCGCCTTCGGGCCTCGACCCAGGTGATTGAACTTGAGCGGCTGGCGTCCGTGAGCAAGGCCATCGCCGAACATGGTGAGCCAGAGCTGGTCTGCCTCGACCTCAAACTGCCCGACACCAACGGCGTGTCCGGTGTGCGCGAAGTCCGCCAGATGTTGCCCGACACATCGTTGATCGTGCTGTCGGCTTCACCCTCATCCGATTACGAAGACCTGGCCCGCGAAGCCGGCGCCGACGCTTATGTGGAGAAGTCGGCCGGTGCGGCACAGATCGCCAAGGTGCTGCGCGAATTCCTGACCGACGAGGTGGAAGACGAAAACGCCCCCACCATTCCTGACAAACTTTCCAAACGTCAGAAACAGCTGCTGGTCATGCTGGACCGTGGCCTGAGCAACCGCGATATCGCGGAGCAACTGCAGATCAGTGAACACACCGTCAAGGTGCACTTGTGGCGACTGTTCCGCCGGCTCAACGTCAAGAGCCGCTCGCAGGCCAGCCACCTCGCCCGCACGGCTGGTTTGCTGGACCTCTGATCCCGCGGGCAGCAGCGCAGCGGCCCGTGATCAGGCCGCGCTGCGCACCACCGTGGGTTCGGGCCTCCCGGTGGCTTCCTGTTGGGTGAACGCCGGCAGCATCACCCTGAAGACGCTGCCCCGGTTGGCCTCCGACGTCAGGGCCAGCTGGTAGCCCATCAACGACGCCAGCTTGGACACGATCGTCAAACCCAGGCCCAGGCTGTCCTCGGTGCCCTGATGCTGGGACACGCGAAAGAACTCCTGAAAGATCGCCTGCTGGTGCTCGCGCGCAATGCCCACGCCGGTGTCCCAGACTTCGAACACCAACATGTCCTCGCGTTGACGCAGCGCCAGCAACACGCCCCCTTGATGGGTGTGCCGCAGCGCGTTGGACACCAGGTTGCCCAGAATGCGGCGCAGCACCACGGGATCCGACCACAGCGTGGTGGGCCGCGTGTGGGAACGCAGACGCAGCGACTTGCCCACCGCCACCGGTTCGAATTGCAGCGACAGATCGGCGAACAGCTTCTCCACATCCACGTGCTGCAACCGCACCTTGTAGTTGCCTGCATCGATGCGCGTCAGGTCGAACAACGAATCAAACAACTCGTTGATGGCGCGGGTGGACTGCAGGATGCGCGGGGCGATGTCACGCGCCATCTCCGGCTCGGTGGCCAGCCAGTCGGCGTAGAGGCTGAGCGCATGCACCGGCTGGCGCAGGTCGTGGGCGGCAGACGCCAGAAATCGGTTTTTGGTGGCCACCGCGCGCAACGAGGCGCGGGTCTGCAAGGTGAGCGAGTCGATCAGCTCCTGATTGGAAAACTGCAACTCAAAACTGGCACGGTGAACCTCGTGCATGCGTGTTCCTGTCATGAACAGCAAGCCCCAGAACGCCACCAGGAGGGCCATGAGGACCAGTCCGGTCTGCAGTGCCCCAGCCGGTTGGGGCAACACCACCATGACGACGACCAGACTCAAGAGCACCGAGAGCATGAGTGCATTGGCGTAAGTGCGGTAGACCGGCAGGTAGGCGCTGAAGGAGGTGAGCGTGAGCAGCCCCTGGCCCAGCACCACCAGCGCGCAAACGAACTGAGTGGCGATCGGTGCCTGCTGGTAACTCAGCAGCACCGGCCCGCCCCACAGCAGGGCCACAGCGGCCCAGCTCCAGTGGTAGCGGGTGATGAAGGTGATGCGCTGCGGCCCCTCCAGGCTGTCGTGGCGCAAACGGTAGATACCGATCAGACGGTAGCGGTAGACCAGCATCGCCAGCATCAGCACGGTCCAGACCAGCAAGCCGACCGTGTTGACATCCCCCGCCATCATGTAAACCAGCAGCGGCAGCGAAAGCGTGGCCGCCACCAACGACGGGCCCATGTTGTCCATCAACACGCCGATGAGTTGCGAATTCACCCAATGGTCACGCACCTCCGGCGATGCCGGCACGTGTTGATAGGTCGCGGGTTGGGTGTCGACAAGCATGGGTGGGTGGAATGCGGCGGTGGGCGCATTGTCTCACCCGCCTCGCGCGCCCGACATGCCGACATCTCGGCGTTGAGCGCCTGCTATACTCGCCGGTTCGCGATGAAGACCGACACCGGAGAGGTGGCAGAGTGGTCGAATGTACCTGACTCGAAATCAGGCGTACCGCAAGGTACCGTGGGTTCGAATCCCACCCTCTCCGCCAGACATGAAAAAAGCCACCGAACCCGGTGGCTTTTTGCTGGGCAAAGCTTTTCGCTTCAAGCCGTTTTCAAGTCGGATTCAGGCGCTCCAGCCCACCCATGTACGGCCGCAGCACCTCGGGCACCGTCACGCTGCCATCGGCGTTCTGGAAGTTCTCCAACACCGCCACCAGCGCACGGCCCACGGCCAGGCCCGAGCCGTTGAGGGTGTGCACGAGTTCGTTCTTGCCCTGCGCATTCTTGAAGCGAGCCTGCAGGCGCCGGGCCTGGAAGGCCTCGCAGTTGGAGACCGAGCTGATCTCGCGGTAGGTGCCTTGCGCGGGCACCCACACTTCCAGGTCGTGCGTGCGGGTGGCGCCAAAGCCCATGTCGCCGGTGCACAGCGCGAGCACGCGGTAGGGCAGGTCGAGCTTCTGCAACACAGCTTCGGCGTGGCCGGTCATGGCCTCCAGGGCTTCGTAGCTTTTGTCGGGATGCACGATCTGCACCATCTCGACCTTGTCGAACTGGTGCTGGCGGATCATGCCGCGCGTGTCGCGCCCGGCGCTGCCGGCCTCCGAGCGGAAGCACGGTGTGTGCGCCGTCAGCTTGATCGGCAACTCGGCTTCGGCCACCACGGTGTCGCGCACGGTGTTGGTCAGCGTCACTTCGCTGGTGGGGATCAGGTAGAGCGCCTGCGTGTCGGGCACGGGCTCACCTTCCTGGCCGCCCTTTTTCACCGCGAACAGGTCGGCTTCGAATTTGGGCAACTGGCCGGTGCCGCGCAGGGTGTCGGCGTTCACGATGTAGGGCGTGTAGCACTCGGTGTAGCCGTGCTCCTGGGTCTGCACGTCGAGCATGAACGCGCTGAGCGCACGGTGCAGGCGCGCGAGCGGGCCGCGCATGAAGGTGAAGCGCGAGCCGGCGAGTTTGGTGCCGGTTTCGAAATCGAGTCCGAGCGGGGCACCCACGTCCACATGGTCGCGCACCGGGAAGTCGAACACACGCGGTGTGCCCCAGCGGCGCAGCTCCACATTGCCGTGCTCGTCGCTGCCCACGGGCACGCTCTCGTGCGGCAGATTGGGCACGGCCTGCAGCAGGTTGTGCAGTTCGGCTTGAATCACCTCAAGCCGCGTGGCAGACACATCCAGCTCGGTCTTGAGTGCGCCCACCTGCGCCATCACGGCGTCGGCGTTTTCCCCTTTGGATTTGAGTTGACCGATCTGTTTGGAGAGCGTGTTGCGCTGGCTTTGCAGCTCTTCGGTGCGGGTCTGCAGCGTCTTGCGCTCCGTCTCCAGGGCCTGGTAGGCGGCCACGTCCAGAAACGGCTGTGGGCTCTTGCGCGTTTCAAGCCGCGCCACGACCCCGGGGAGGTCTTTTCTCAGTTGAACGATGTCTAGCATGCGGCGATTGTAGGTTTGGGCAGAAGGCACCTGGGTGCCCCGGCGGCTCAGCGCAGGTGCTGCAGCGGCGCGGCGTCTTCGCCGTCCATCTTCAGGCCTTTGGGCAGCGGGAACTTGATGGTCTCGGTCAGGCCGTCCATGGTGCGCACGGAAATGGCGCCCAGCGCCTTGATGCGCTCGATCACCTGGCGCACCAGGATCTCGGGCGCCGAGGCGCCGGCGGTGAGACCCACGCGACTCTTGCCTTCGAACCACTCGGCGCGCAGCTCATCGGCGCTGTCGACCATGTGGCTGACCGTGCCGAGCTTGAGCGCGACTTCGCGCAGGCGGTTGCTGTTGGAGCTGGTGGGGCTGCCCACCACGATCACGATGTCCACCTGCGGGCTCAGCAGCTTGACCGCGTCCTGCCTGTTCTGCGTGGCGTAGCAGATGTCCTGCTGCTTGGGTTCGCGCACCTGGGGAAAGCGCGCCTTCACGGCCTTGAGAATCTCGGCGGCGTCGTCCACCGACAGCGTGGTCTGCGTCACCACGGCAAGCTTGGCCGTCTGCGTGGGCGACACGCGCGACACATCGGCGACCTCTTCCACCAGATGGATGCCGCTCTCCAACTGGCCCATCGTGCCCTCCACCTCGGGGTGTCCTTTGTGGCCGATCATGATGAACTCGAAACCTTCGCGGTGCAGCTTGGCCACCTCGACGTGCACTTTGGTCACCAGCGGGCAGGTGGCATCAAAGATGTGGAAGCCGCGCTGCTTCGCTTCGTCCTGGATCGCCTTGCTCACGCCGTGGGCGGAGAACACCAGCGTGGCGCCGGCCGGCACGTCGGCCAGTTCCTCGATGAAGACCGCACCCTTGGCCTTGAGGTCGTTGACCACATAGGTGTTGTGCACGATCTCGTGGCGCACATAGATGGGCCGGCCGAACTTGGCGAGCGCACGCTCGACGATCTCGATGGCGCGGTCCACACCGGCACAGAAGCCGCGCGGCTCGGCGAGAACGATTTCCTGGGACATCGGCATCAGAGCACCCCGATCAGTTGCACTTCGAAGTTCACCGGCTGCCCGGCCAGCGGGTGGTTGAAATCGAACAGCACCGCACCGTCTTCGCGCACCTGCAGCACCGCGCCCGCATAGGTGCCCAGCCCATCGGGCGTGGGGAACTGCACCACATCGCCGGCCACGTACCGTTCGTGCGGGTCTCCCAGCTCGCTCAACAGCTTGCGAGCCACCCACTGCACCATCTCGGGCTGGCGATCGCCAAAGGCTTCGCCCTCGGCCAGCTCGATGATGGTGTGGGTGCCCTCCTCCAGCCCCATCAGGCGCTGCTCGATGGCGGGCGAGAGCTCGCCGGTGCCCAGGCTCAGCGTGGCGGGTTTGCCGGCGAAGGTGTCGATGATCACCTGCCCCTGCGGACCCGACATGCGGTAGTGCAGGGTGAGGAAGGAGCCGTCTTGGACTTGGGGCATGGGCGGATGGGAAAGCATGGGCGGGAGTGTGGCGCAAGGGCTGAAAACCGGGGCGCTGGCGGTGGGGTGAAGCCTGTATTGTAAAAAGCGGACTGAAACAGGGAGAGAAAACGATGGATGGCCTTCTTGCAGTCGGGCTCAAGAGCCTGCCAAACGACGCGCGACCGCGCGAAAAGCTGCTGGCACGCGGACCTTCCGCGCTCAGCGACGTGGAACTGCTGGCGCTGCTGCTGCGCACCGGCATCCGCGGCAAACACGTGGTGCAGCTCGCTCAGGAGCTGCTGGAACACTTTGGCGGCATGGCCGGACTGCTGCACACCAGCGCCGAGGCGCTGAGGCAGGTCAAGGGCCTGGGCCCGGCCAAACGCGCCGAAGTGCTGGCCGTGCTCGAACTCGCCCGCCGCGCGCTCACCCAGCGCCTGCAGGAAAAGACGCTCATGGAGAACCCCCAGGCGGTGCGCGAGTACCTGCAGCTGCAGCTCGGTGGCCGCCAGCACGAGGTGTTTGCGGTGCTGTTCCTCGACTCCCAGAACCGGCTGGTGGCGCTCGAGGAACTGTTTCGCGGCACCCTCACCCAGACCAGCGTGTACCCCAGAGAAGTGGTGCTGCGCGCCCTGCATCACCACGCCGCCGCCGTGGTGCTGGCGCACAACCACCCCAGTGGCACCGCCCTGCCCTCGCGCGCCGACGAAGCCCTCACCGCCACCCTCAAGTCGGCGCTGGCGCTGGTGGACGTGCGCGTGCTGGACCACTTCATCGTCACGCGCAACCACGCCGCGTCCATGGCCGAGATGGGCTTGATCTGACGCTGCAGGGTTGATCTCGTGCCCGCAGCGGCGAGCGAGACCGCTCCGTCACAATCGACGCCATGAAAGTCAACACGCTGGCCGACCTGAAGGCGCTCAAGCGCGCCATGGCCGAGCGTGCGGCGGCCGATGCCTTGCAACGCGAAGCCGCGCGCCAGGCCGAGCGGCGGCGCGAACGCGAGCAACGCCTGTTTGCCCACGCCGTGGGGCCGGTGCAATCCATCGCCAACCCGGGCCGCATCGAGCCGCGCCGGGTGCCGGTGGAGCCGCTCCCCGTGCAACGACAGCTTGACGAGGCCTCGGTGATGCGCGAGGCACTGTCCGACGAGTTCGACATCGAGACCCTGCTGCACACCGACGAGATGCTGAGCTTCCACCGCCCGGGCCTCGGGCCGGACGTGATGCGCAAGCTGCGCGAAGGCAGCTGGAGCATCCAGCGCCAGATCGACCTGCACGGCCTGCGCACCGACGAAGCCCGCGAAGCCCTGGGCCGCTTCATCCGCGAGGCCCACCAGCACGGCCTGCGCTGCGTGCGCGTGGTGCACGGCAAGGGCCTGGGCTCACCCGGGCGCATGCCGGTGCTCAAGAACCGCGTGCTGCGCTGGCTGGTGCAGAAGAACGAGGTGATGGCGTTTGTGCAGGCGCGGCCGGCCGAGGGTGGGGCTGGGGCGCTGGTGGTGTTGCTGCGATCGGGATGAAGGCAGCTCGCACAGGCATGGCCGTTTGCATGTCGCAGCCCGTTGGTTGATTGAAAGCACCGGCTCTCACCCTGGCGAATTCCGCATCCAGTCCGCAGTCTGAAAGAAGCTGGTCTTCAATCGCTCGCGCAGCACCGCGTCCACGCCCGTCTCGACCATCGCCTGGTCCATGCAGGCCAGCCATTGGTCACGTTCGATGATGCCGATGGAAAACGGCATGTGGCGCATGCGCAGGCGCGGGTGGCCGAACTGTTCGGTGTAGTGCTGCGGGCCGCCGAGCCAGCCGCAGAGGAACCAGAAGAGTTTTTGCCGCGCATCGGCCAGCGTGCTGCCATGGGCAGCGCGCAGTTCCCGGTAGCCGGGCTCGATGTCCATGAGATCGTAGAAGCGGTCGACCAGGGCGCGCACCTTGTCTTCGCCGCCGATCCATTCGAAGGGAGTTGCGAAGGGCGTGGGCTCTTGCAGGGGCGTGTTCATTCGGCGGCCCTGCGCAAGGTTTCCACCACCGGGGTGCGCAGCACGCTGCGCAGTCCCCACCAGCCCGCCAACAGTGCCAGCACGGCGCCGGCCAGCGCGCCGCCCAGCGGCACCCAGGGCGAAGCGGTCCAGGAAAACTGGAACACGTAGCGAGCAAGCGCCCAGCCCACCACCACGGCCACCGTGGAAGCCAGGAAGCCGGCCAGCAGGCCCACGCCCAGCAACTCGATGCGCTGCACCTGGCGCAGCAGGCGCGAGCCTGCGCCCACCGCGCGCAGGATGGCGAATTCGCGCTCGCGTTCGCCGCGCGTGGCGGTGATGGCGGCCAGCAGCACCACCAGGCCGGCGGCCAGCGTGAAGGCGAACAGGAATTCCACCGCGCTGATGACCTGGCCGAGCACGCGCTGCACCTGCGCGATGGTCTGGCTCATGTCGACGTTGGTGATGTTGGGAAACTGGCGCACCAGCGTGTTGTCGAAGCTCGCGCCGGCGGCACTCGCACCATCGGGCGCGCGAAAGGCGCTGATGAAACTCACCGGCACGTCGGGCACATCGGCCACCGGAAACACCACGAAGAAGTTGACCCGCATGGAGCCCCAGTCCACCTTGCGCAGGCTGGTGATGCGGCCTTCAGTCACCTGGCCGGCGATGTCGAAACCCAGTCGGTCGCCGAGCTTGAGGCCCAGCGTTTCAGCCAGCCCCTCTTCCACGCTCAGGGCGTCGGCTTCGTCGTTGGTCCAGCGCCCTTGCACCACCGGGTTGTTGTCGGGCAGGGTGGCGGTGTTGGAGAGATTGAACTCGCGGTCGACCAGACGGGCAGCCCTGTCGTCGGTGTAGTCCTCGGGTCTGACCGCTGCGCCGTTGATGCTGACCAGGCGGCCCCGGATCATGGGATACCAGTCGAAACGCTCCACCCCGGCGGTGCGCAGCGCCTGCTGGAACTCCGTGCCCTGCTCGGGCTGCACGTTGATGACGAAGCGGTTGGGTGCGTCCGGCGGGGTGGCGTTGCGCCAGCTGGCAATGAGGTCGGTGCGCAGCAGCACCAGCAGCACCAGCGCGAGCAACCCGACCGAGAGCGCGCTGATCTGCACCACCGCGTAGACCGGGCGGGCCGAGAGCTGGCGCGTGGCCATCACCAGCGCGCGAGGTGCGGTGGCTTCGTTGACGCTGGCACGCAGCAGGCGCACGGCAGCAAAGCTGGCGGCGGCGAACAGCAGCACGGCGGCCGCGAAGCCGCCCACCGCGATGCTGCCCAGCACCAGATCGCGGCTGGCGGCCAGCAGCAATGCGGCAAAACCGGCCATGCCGAGGGCCAGCACGGCCAGCGTGGCGGGCTTGAGCTGGCCCACGTCGCGGCGGATCACGCGCAGCGGCGGCACCTTGGCCAGCTGCAGCACCGGAGGCAGGCCAAAAGCCATCATGAGCGTGAGGCCCATGCCCAGGCCGAGCAGCACGGGCGCGATGCCGGGCGGCGGCAGGCTGGCCTCGACCAGGCCCGCGAGCAGCACCACGAACACGTGGTGCACCGCATAACCGATGGCCACACCGAGCGCGCTGGCAAACAGGCCGACGAGCGCGAATTCGAGCGTGTAAGCGCGCGCCATGGTGCCCTGCGAAAGGCCGAGCACGCGCAGCATGGCGCAGTCGTCCAGGTGCCGCTGGGCAAAGCCGCGCGCGGCAATGGCCACCGCCACGGCGCACAGCAACGCGGCGAGCAGCGCCACGAGGTTGAGGAATTTTTCGGCGCGCTCCAGCGTCTGCTGCATCTCGGGGCGTCCACCCTCGAGCGACTCCAGCCGGATGCCGCGCAGGCCGGACTGGGCGATCTCGGCCTGAGCCCACCGGTTGAAACGGGCCACGCGGGCTTCGTCGCCCACCACGGCCAGACGGTAGGTGAGCCGGCTGGCGGGCTGCACCAGGCCGGTGGCGGGCAGATCGGCGTTGTTGATCATCACGCGCGGCGCAAAGCTCATGAAGCCAGCACCCCGGTCGGGTTCCACCACGATGATGCGGGCGATGGTGAGCGCCGAGTCGCCCAGCAAGAGCGGCTGGCCCATCCGCAGGTTCAAGGACACCAGCAGCGCGGCGTCGACCCAGGCGGTGCCGGGGGCGGGAATCTCGCGCGTGGGCGCATCGGCGGCGGTGGGTGTCTCGGCCACGCGCAGGCTGCCACGCAGCGGGTAGCCCTCGCCCACGGCCTTCAAGGCCACCAGCCGGGCGGCACCACCCTCTTCGTCTCGGGCGCGGCCCATGGTGGGAAACCCCAGCGTCTGCGCCACGGTCAGGCCCAGTTCGCGCGCCTGCTGTTCGAAGGCCGGTGGTGGCGTGTTGTCGCTGCTGATCACCACGTCGCCCCCGATGAGCGCACGTGCATCGCGCGACAGGCCGCCTTGCAAGCGGTCGGCAAAGAAGCCCACCGCCGACAAGGCAGCGACCGCGAGCGTGACGGCCAGCATCAACAGCCGCAACTCACCGGCGCGCCAGTCGCGGGTCAGGGAAGACCAGCCCAGGGTCCAGAAGCGGATGGGCAGGGAGGTGGGAGGTGTACGCATTCGCAGGACCTTATCGCATCAACAATAGCCACACGTCGGACCGGCGCGGAGTGCATTGGTTCAGAACGCCGCTGAACTGGCTCCGCCAGGCCGCAGGCGTTGCCCCATTGAGGGGGTGACGCGCTGCAAGCGCGGCGCGGGGGTGATCCTATTTCGTGCCGAAGATGCGGTCGCCTGCGTCGCCCAAACCCGGCACGATGTAACCGTGTTCGTTCAGACCACGGTCCACCGCCGGCGTGTAGATCGGCACATCGGGGTGCGCATCGTGGAAGGTCTTGATGCCTTCGGGGCAAGTGACCAGGCACACAAAACGGATCGAGCGTGGGCCGGTCTTCTTCAGGCGATCAACAGCCGCCACGGCCGAGTTGCCGGTGGCGAGCATGGGGTCGAGCACGATCACGTCGCGCTCGTGCATGTCCTGCGGCATCTTGAAGTAGTACTCCACCGCCTTGAGCGTGGCCGGGTCGCGGTACAGACCGATGTGGCCCACGCGCGCGCCGGGGATCACCTGCAGCATGCCGTCGAGAAAACCGTTGCCCGCACGCAGGATGGAAGCCAGCACCACCTTCTTGCCGTCGATCACGCGCGAGGTCATCTTCTCCAGCGGGGTCTCGATCTCGATCTCCTGCATCGGCATGTCGCGGGTGATTTCGTAGGCCAGCAGCGCGCTGAGTTCGTGCACCAGCTCGCGAAAGCTCTTGGTGCTGGTGTCCTTGCGGCGCATCAGGGTGAGCTTGTGCTGCACCAGGGGGTGGTCAATGACGTGGACGTCTCGGCTCATGGGGAATTTCTCGGCAAAAAAGTGAACCGAGTTTATGCCCGATCACTCGGGGCAGCGCCGCGTCAGGACGGGCTGGCGGCGCGCTCGCGGGCCGTGGGCGTGGCCGGTGGCACCGCGTCGAGCACCAGCCGCTCGGGGTGCGTGTAGCACAGGAAGTGCTTGTTGGTGGCCCGGCCGATCGCGCACAGGCCCACGCGCTGCGCCACGTCCAGCCCCATTTGCGTGATGCCGCTGCGCGAGACCACCATGGCCACGCCCATCTGCGCCGATTTGATGACCATCTCGCTGGTGAGGCGGCCGGTGGTGTAGAACACTTTGTTGCGCGCATCGGTGGACTGTTCAAGTGACATCCACCCTGCGATGGTGTCCACCGCGTTGTGGCGGCCGACGTCTTCAACAAACAGCTGCAGCTCCTCGTCGCGGAACAGCGCACACGCATGCACCGAGCCCGCCGACTTGTAGGTGCTTTCCTTCAGCCGGATCGCATTGACGATGCCATACAGCTGCGACTGGCGCAGCACCATGGATTCGGGCAGGCGGATGCTGTCGATCTCGTCCATGAGGTTGCCGAACACACTGCCCTGGCCGCAGCCGGTGGTGACCACGCGTTTGGAGGTGCGCTCTTCGATGTGGTCGATGCCATGCCGCGTCTTGACGGAAGCCGCGCCCACCTCCCAGTCCACCGTGACGGATTCGATGTCGTCCACCGTGGCGATCAACCGCTGGTTGAGCAGGTAGCCCAGCACCAGCCACTCGGGTTGCGCGCCCAGCGTCATCAGGGTCACCAACTCGCGCTTGTCCACGTACACGGTGAGGTCGCGCTCGGCGGGTATGAAGATCGTCTCGCGCTCGCCGTGCTGGTTCATGACCTCGACTTCGCGGGTCAGTGGCGCACGGGCCTGGGTGAGGTGGGGCAAAGGCATGGCAGCAGGCTACAACAGATTCGAAGACGACAACGTCAAAGGGCCGGCACCCGAAGGCGCGGCCCTTTCAAGCGATGACACACAGAAGCGGGCAGCGCCGCCACCAATCACTTGGTCGGTGTGGTCGCCGCGGCGGGCGCCTTGCCGCTGGGCGGGCTGGCCGCCGTGGCTGCGGGTGAATGGGCACCCGCCGCTTCGGCCGGCTTGGCCACGGCTGCGGCCGCTGCGGCCACGTAGGTGAACGGCCCTGGATCGGCGCAGGCGGGCAATGCCGCCCCGGGCTTTACCGACTTCCCGCTGGCAGCGGCCGTCTTGAAGTAGTTGCCAGCCGCACGGTCCATGGACAGGCACAGCTTGTAGCTGTCGACCTTGGCGGCCCAGGCGGTCTTGGCCTTGGCTTCTTCGGCCTTGGCTTTGGCTTCCTCGGTCAACACGGGTGTGGGCAACTTGGCAAACACGGACGTGGCCAACAGCATCGAGAGGCACAGAAGGCTGCGTTTCATGGAAGGTTCCTTGCTTCAGACTAACGGGATGCGTTCAGGCGGTGCGGGGCGCGTCACTGGCCGCGGTGGCGGCCGTCGTGCGGTGCGCGGGGATCTTGCCGGCCTTGATGTCGTCGTACCAGAGCTCGTGGTGTTCCTTGGCCCAGGTCTCGTCCACATAGCCGGTCTTCATGGCCTTGTAGGCGCCCTGCATGCCGATGGTGCCCATGTAGATGTGTCCGAGGAACATGGCCATCATCAGCACGGTGGCCACCCCGTGGATCATGCTGGCCACCTGCATGTTGGCGCGGGTGTACTCCACGGCCGGCACGATCTTGTCGAGGAACACCCCGGAGCCCACCACGATGAGCCCCAGGAAAAACACGCCACCCCAGAACACGAGCTTTTCACCCGCATTGAAGCGGTGCGAAGGCACTTCGGCGGAGCCGAACAGGCCGCCCGCCTTCATGATCCAGGCGAAGTCGTCCTTGCTGGGCCAGTTGTCCTTGAGGAAGGTGAAGAACACCACTACCAGCGACACCGCGAACAGCGGGCCGGCAAAGTTGTGCATGTTCTTGAGCGCGTAGGTCAGCCAGCCAAACAGCGTGCTGCCGATGACGGGCAGCAGGAAGAACTTGCCGAACGCCATGACGATGCCCGAGACGGCCAGCACCACGAAGGCAATGGCGTTGACCCAGTGGGCTGCGCGCTCGACATAGGTGAAGCGCTCGATGACGCGACCGGTCTCGCTGCCGTGCAGCTTGATCGTGCCCTTGCCGAAGTAAAACAGCGCAAGCGCCACCAACACGATCAACAACAGCGAGCCACCGTAAGGAATGATCCAGTTGTTGCGCACCTGGCGCCAGGCTTCACCGGCGTTGGTCAGGCGCGAGCCGGGGTACTGCACGAAGCCCTGGATCATGTTGCCGGCTTCCGGGTAGGGCAGGCTCGAATAGCCCGTCACGCCTTTACCGACATCGCGCCACATGGGTGCGTTGTTGCCCGGCTGGACCTTGCCGCGTTCGGCGTTGGTCTGCTCGCTGTACTTCGGATCGGTGGCCGCGTCGGGCGCGATCTCGAAGATGTTGGCACTGCGGATACCGCCCTGCTGGGTGGCTGCCGGCGCGGTCACGGCCGGCGGAGCCGGGTCGTCCTGCCCCGTGGCCGGTTTCACGGCTTGAGCGCTGGCCACGCCCGCGCTGAGCGCGAGCAGGGCAGCAGCCAGGAAAGCGGGTGATGCGAGCTGGCGCAAGCCAGCGGTCAAAAACCGTTGCATACAGCGTTCCTTGTCACTTGGACATGCGGGTGTAGTCGTTCTGTCCGTACTGAGCGCGCGCCTTGAGCTGCTGCTCCCAGCTGGCCTTGTCGCCCACGTTCCAGCCACCCTGGGCGTACTGGCTCTTGCCCACGCCGATGTAGGGGGCGCCGTCCTGCTTGACGCCTGCGGCGTTCATTTCCTGCGGCTGGTCGCCGCAGGCCGCCAGGCCCAGTGTCAAGGCTGCCGCTGCGATGGTGAGGGTGAAACGCTGGATCATGATTTGGTCCCTTGTGCGGTGCCGTAGGCGGTGCCCCAGCCCCAGACTTCGGCGCCCTTGCCACGCTGCAACACGCGGTTGCGGAAGATGTCGGCCACCACGTCGCCGTCACCGGCCAGCAGCGCCTTGGTCGAGCACATCTCGGCGCAGGCGGGCAGCTTGCCTTCGGCCAGGCGGTTGCGTCCGTACTTCTCGAACTCATCCTGGCTGCCATGGGCCTCGGGGCCGCCAGCGCAGAAGGTGCACTTGTCCATCTTGCCGCGCACACCAAACGTGCCTTGCGAGGGGAACTGCGGCGCGCCGAACGGGCAGGCGTAGGAGCAGTAGCCACAGCCGATGCACACGTCCTTGTCGTGCAGCACCACGCCTTCGTCGGTGCGGTAGAAGCAGTTCACAGGGCACACGGCCATGCAAGGGGCGTCGCTGCAGTGCATGCAGGCGACCGAGATGGACTTCTCGCCGGGCACGCCGTCGTTGAGCGTCACCACGCGGCGGCGGTTCACGCCCCAAGGCACCTCGTGCTCGTTCTTGCAGGCGGTCACGCAACCGTTGCATTCGATGCAGCGCTCTGCATCACAGATGAATTTCATTCTTGCCATGGTGTGCTCCTGGTCTTAGGCTTTTTCGACGTTGCAGATGGTGGTCTTGGTTTCCTGCATCATCGTGACGATGTCGTAGCCATACGTGGTCGCGGTGTTGACCGCTTCGCCTCGCACCACGGGGAAGGCTCCTTCGGGGTAGTAGGGCTTCATGTCCTCGCCCTGCCAGCGTCCCGAGAAGTGGAACGGCAGGAACACCGTGTCCGGTCCCACGCGCGGTGTCACCAGCGCCTGCACATTGAGGCGCGCACCGGTCGGGCTGCTCACCCACACGCGCTCGCCGTTGCGAATGCCGCGTGCGGCCGCCGTGGCCGGATTGAGCTCGACGAACATCTCTTGCTGCAGCTCGGCCAGCCAGGGGTTGGAGCGGGTTTCCTCGCCGCCACCTTCGTACTCGACCAGGCGTCCCGAGGTCATGATGAGCGGGAATTTCTCGTGCATCTTGTCTTCGATGTTCTTGGCCTGCAGCGACTTGTAGAGCACCGGCATGCGCCAGCGGCTCTTCTGGTCGTCGTGGCTGGGGTACTTGGCCACGAGGTCGGGGCGAATGCCATAGATCGGCTCGCGGTGCTGCGGGATCGCATCGGGGAAGTTCCACACCACAGCGCGCGCCTTGGCGTTGCCGAACGGGTGGCAACCATGCGCCATGCTCACGCGCTGGATGCCGCCGGAGAGGTCGGTCTTCCAGTTCTTGCCTTCGGCGGACTTCTGCTCGTCTGCGGTCAGGTCGCCCCACCATCCGAGCTTCTTGAGCAGCACGTGGTCGAACTCGGGGTAACCGGTGGTGATCTCGGCACCCAGCGAGTGCGAACCGTCCTCGGCCAGCAGGCTCTTGCCCTCACGCTCCACGCCGAAGTTCGCGCGGAAGTTGCCACCGCCGTCCATGACGTGTCGCTCGGTGCTGTACAGATTGGGCGAGCCCGGGTGCTTGATCGCTGCGGTGCCGTAGCAGGGCCACGGCAGACCGAAGTAGTCACCGCTCATGTCGTAGCCGGTTTCCTTGTCGACCACTTTGCCCTTGCAACGCAGCGACTTGATGTCGAAGGCGCCCATGTTGCGCATGTGGGCCTTGAGCCGCTCCGGGCTCTGGCCGGTATAGCCGATGGTCCAGACCGAGGCGTTGATCTCGCGCAGCACGTCTTCGATCACGGGCTCGTCCATGCCCTTGACCTGCTGCATCTTGTAGTTCTTGCTGAGCTCCTTGCCGAAGCCGAGTTTTTCAGCGAACTGGTGCATGATCATGTGATCGCTGCGGCTCTCCCACAGCGGCTCTATGACCTTCTCGCGCCATTGCAGTGAACGGTTGGACGCCGTGACGGACCCACTGGTCTCGAACTGCGTGGCCGCTGGCAGCAGATATACCGCGCGGTTGGGGTTGAGGTCCTCGGGCTTGCCGGGCATGGCGGCCATCGACGCGGTCGCTGATGGATAGGGGTCCACCACCACCAGCAGGTCGAGCTTGTCCATCGCGCGCTTCATCTCCAGGCCGCGGGTCTGCGAGTTGGGCGCATGGCCCCAGAAGAACACACCGCGCAGGTTCGGACCTTGGTCGATCAGCTCGTTGTTCTCCAGCACGCCGTCAATCCAGCGCGAGACCGTGATGCCGGGCTTCTCCATCATGCCTTCGGCGTACTGCTTCTTGATCCACTCGTATTCCACGCCCCACACGGCGGCGAAGTGCTTCCAGGAGCCGGCGGCCAGGCCGTAGTAGCCAGGCAGCGAGTCGGGGTTGGGGCCCACGTCGGTCGCGCCCTGCACGTTGTCGTGGCCGCGGAAGATGTTGGCGCCGCCGCCGCTCTTGCCGATGTTGCCGAGCGCGAGCTGCAAGATGCACGAAGCGCGCACCATCGCGTTGCCGATGGTGTGCTGGGTTTGCCCCATGCACCAGACCAGCGTGGACGGCCGGTTCTTGGCCATCATCTCGGCCACCTTGGCCACCTGGGCTTCACCCACGCCGCAGGCTTCCTCCACCTTGTCCGGGGTCCACTTGGCCATCACATCGGCCTTCACGGCCTCCATGCCGAACACGCGGTCGTTGATGTACTGCTTGTCTTCCCATCCGTTCTTGAAGATGTGATACAGCACGCCGAAGAGGAACGGGATGTCGGTGCCGGAGCGGATGCGCACGAACTCGTCCGCCTTGGCCGCGGTGCGTGTGAAGCGCGGATCGACCACGATCATCTTGCAGCCGTTTTCCTTGGCATGCAGCATGTGCAGCAGCGACACCGGGTGCGCTTCGGCGGCATTGGAGCCGATGTACAACGCGCACTTGCTGTTCTGCATGTCGTTGTACGAATTGGTCATGGCGCCATAGCCCCAGGTGTTCGCAACGCCGGCCACCGTGGTGGAGTGGCAGATGCGCGCCTGGTGGTCGCAGTTGTTGGTGCCCCAGAAGCTCACGAACTTGCGCAGCAGGTACGACTGTTCGTTGTTGTGCTTGGAGGAGCCTACGAAGTAGACCGAGTCGGGGCCACTGGCCTCGCGCAACTCTTTCATCTTCGCGGTGATCTCGTTCAGGGCCACGTCCCAGCTGATGCGCTCGTACTTGCCGTTGACCAGCTTCATGGGGTAACGCAGGCGGTATTCGCCGTGGCCGTGCTCGCGAAGGGCGGCACCCTTGGCGCAGTGGGCGCCGAGGTTGATGGGGGAATCGAACACCGGCTCCTGGCGCACCCAGACGCCGTTTTCGACGATGGCGTCGGTGGCGCAACCGACCGAGCAGTGGGTGCAGACCGTGCGCTTGACTTCGATCTTGCCGGTGCCGTCGATCGACTTGCCTTCAGCCGCCCTGGCTTTCTTCACCAGCACGAGTTGAGACGCGGCCAGCCCCACGCCCACGCCCATGCCGGAGCGGCGCAGAAACGCGCGTCGGTCCATGGTGGGCAGCGCCGTCGACAGGCCGCGCTGCAGGTTGTGAACAAAGGTGGAATGCACGCGGGCAGCGTGTCCACCCGTGGAGGATGATTTTTTGGTCAGCAGCATGGTTTTGCCTCCTGGGAAGCCGCCGGGGCAGCGGCTTGCGCCCCTCTCCGGGGCATCGAACGAACGAGAACGTGGGGATTCAAGGAACAGCCGTCCGCTCAGATGCGGGTGGTCTGGTAATACTGTTTGACGTGATCGCTCAGGCTGTAGCCACCGCCTTTGGCGGGAGCGGGTTTGGCCTCGATCGCAGCGGTCTCTTCAATCGCTGCGCGTGGGATCAAGGCCGCAGCAGCGGCGAGCGCGCCAACCGTGGAGGCTCCGGCAAACAGGGTGCGCCGGTTCAGGCCGGAACGTTCTTCACCTGTGGTCGGGTGGGAGGGCTTGGTCATGCAGATCTCCAGGTTGAAATGGCCCGCCAACCAACGTGCGGACCTTTTGCATACGTGGAATCTAACCCCACCGTGTATGGGTTGCAAGGTGGTTCATACGTAGCCAATCGTGTTTCGATCCCGACGACCCGTGTGCTCTTCATGCGGCATTGCAGCATCGCCGCTTGCTGCGCTTTTGATAGCCAGAAGCGTGCCATAAGCCAAAGGTGTCGGTAGCGATGCGGGGGAGCCAGGCGGCCATGCGGCGCCACACCTTGAGCACACTCACGATGCGGTCGTCGAGCAGGTCGACGCCCTCGGGAATACCCGCATGCGGATGTCGAAGTGCCACAGCGCACATGGTCAAGTTGTCACGCATCGGTGCGACAACTTGTCGCACGTGAAGCACATGCGCTGCTGACGCAGCACCCCGCACCACCGTGGGGTTTGCGCCAATACCCCACTGTTTTCGTAGGCTACGTCCGTAGAATCCCGACGCGTGGAAACATCACTTTCGCCCTCCGGGCCCGACAAATCCCTGGAAGGCTGGCCCGACTGGTCGATCCTGATCGTCGACGACGAGCAAGGCATGCTCAACTTCCTCGTCAAGACGTTGGCACCACGCTGCCATTTCGTGATGAGCGCGGGCAGTGCCGAGGACGGCGCGCAGTGGTTGCGCGGCCACCATGTCGACCTGATCATTCTGGACATCTCGCTGCCCGGCAAAAGCGGCGTGGTCTGGCTCAAGGAGTTGCGCGAACACGGCTTCACCGGCGAGGTGATCCTGATCACCGCCTTCGCCGACCTGGACACCGCCATCGAGGCGCTGCGCGCCGGCGCTTCCGATTTCATCCTCAAACCGTTTCGTGTGCCGCAGATCCTCAATGCGGTGAAGCACTGCTACGAGCGCTCGCGCCTGCGCCGCGAAAACTTCGTGCTGCGCCGCGCCGTCTCGCAGCCTCCCGGGCGCGGCACCGCCATGGTGGGCCAGTCGCTGGACATGCAGACCCTGCGCACCTCCATTGCCCGCGTGGCGCCGGTCAACAGCACGGTGCTGCTGCAAGGCGAGTCGGGCACCGGCAAGGAACTGGTGGCGCGAGAGCTGCACGCACTGAGCAGCCGCGCCAGCGGACCGTTCGTGCCGGTCAACTGCGCAGCGGTGTCTCCCGAGCTGATCGAGAGCGAACTCTTCGGCCACGCCAAGGGCGCGTTCACCGGCGCCACCCGCGCGCGCGACGGTCTCTTTCACTACGCGCAGGGCGGCACGCTGTTTCTCGACGAGATCGCCGAACTGCCGTTGCCGATCCAGGCCACGCTGTTGCGCGCCATCGAAGACCTCCAGATCCGCCCCGTGGGCAGCGAGCAACTGGTGCCGGTCAACCTGCGCATCATCGCGGCGACCAACCGCCAGCTCAGCGCCGAAGTGGAGGCCGGGCGCTTCCGCAAGGACCTGTTCTTCCGCCTGCAGGTGGTCGACCTGAACCTGGCGCCGCTGCGCGCGCACAAACAGGACATCCCCGAGCTGGTGGCGCACTTCATGGCACAGCTCGCGCCCTCGCTCGGCGTGGAGCCTTTGACGATCAGCGCACAGGAGATGGACTTCCTGGCCCAGTACAACTGGCCGGGCAACGTGCGCGAGCTGCGCAACCTGATCGAGCGTTCGCTGATCCTGGGCACGCTCAACGTCTCGGCCCTGTACCCGGGCGTCAACCAGGCGCAGGACAGCGCCACGGCCCAGGCCAAGCCCACCGACCTGCACGCGATGGAAAAGCTGCACATCCTCACCGTGCTCGACTCGGTGCAGGGCGACAAGACGCGCGCGGCGCAACTGCTCGGTGTTTCGCGACGCACGCTGGAGCGCCGCGTGGCCGAGTGGAACAGCTTGTGAAAACACCCCCGCCGCGCTGCGCGCGACCACCAGCATGACACTCTGGCGCACGCCGCGCTGGCTCGTGGGCTCGGTCCGCAACAAGCTGCTGGCCATGGCCCTGCTGCCGCTGCTGGTGGCGTTCCCGATGCTGGTGATCGCGCTGGCCCTGTGGGGCAACGTGGCCTACGACCGGCTCCTGATCACCAAGGTGCGCAGCGATCTGGCGGTGGCGCACGGCTATTTCCAGCAGGTGCTCGGCGAAGTCGGTTCGGGCACGCTGGGCGTAGCGGGCTCGCAGTCGCTGTATGCGGCATTGCGCCAGGCCCCCACGGACAAGAACGGCCTGAGCGAACAACTTGCGTTGGCGCGCGAACGGCTCGGTCTCGATTTCCTGCTGCTCTACGACGCGAGAGGCGAGCCACTCGCACGCGCTGTGCCCGCGGGCCTCAGCAGCGCTGACGCCACCGCGCCGATTCCGCCCATGCCCGCCGGGCTCGCTGCGTCGCTGCAGCCCGGTCGAACGAAGGCGCAGGCCCGGCTGCTGCTGCTGGCGCCTGAGGCACTCGAAGCGCTCGCACCCCACCTCTCGCCGCGCCTGCGCATTCCGCTGGTGGCCACGCGCAACGCCGCGCCCGACACGCGCGAGGCCGAGCACCGCGCCATGGTGATGCTCTCCACGCACCCGGTGCTCGATGCCAAGGGCCAGACCATCGCGGTGCTCGCCGGTGGCCTGCTGCTGAACCAGAACCTCGATTTCATCGACCACATCAACCGCATCGTCTACCCCGAAGGCGCCCTGCCCTTCGGCAGCCAGGGCACGGCCACCCTGTTCATGGACGACGTGCGCATCACCACCAATGTGCGCCTGTTCCAGGACCAGCGCGCCATCGGCACCCGGGTGTCGCAGGCGGTGCGCGACGCGGTGCTGGGCCGCGGCAACACCTGGCTGGACCGCGCCTTCGTCGTCAACGACTGGTACGTGTCCGCCTATGAGCCACTGCAGGATGCCACGGGAGCACGCATCGGCATGCTCTACGTGGGCTTCACCGAAGCCCCCTTTCGCCTGGTGCGCCACGCCATGCTGGCGGTGATGGGCTTGATCTTTCTCGGCGTCATGGCGCTCTCGGCCTGGTTCTCGCTGCGCTGGGCGCGCAGCATCTTCCAGCCGGTGCAGCGCATGAACCGCACCATGCAGCTGGTGGAAGAAGGTCAGTCAGAGGCACGCGTGGGCGAGATCTCGGCGCGCGACGAACTCGGTGCACTGGCCGGCCATCTGGACGAACTGCTGGACGTCATCGACGACAAGACCGCCGCGCTGCAGCGCTGGGGCGAGGAGCTCGACCACAAGGTGGCCGAGCGCACGCGTGAGCTGGAGATGAGCAACGAGTCGCTTCAGATGGCGCAGCAGCAACTGGTCAAAAGCGAAAAGCTCGCGGCCATCGGCCAGCTCACCGCCAGCATCGCGCACGAGATCAACAACCCGATTGCGGTGATGCAGGGCAACCTCGACCTGATGCGCGAGACCCTGGGCACGCACGCGCAGCCGGTGCGTGGCGAGTTGCAGTTGCTCGACGAGCAGGTCGAACGCATGCGCCTGATCGTCACCCAACTGCTGCAATACGCGCGGCCCACCGAATACGCCGGTTACGTGGAGTCGCTTGACCTCAACCGCACGGTCAACGACTGCCTGGTGCTGGTGGGGCATCTGATGTCGCAGACCCAGATCGAGGTTGAGCGCGACCTGCTGTGTACACAGCGTGTGGGCAGCAACCGCCAGGAACTGCAGCAGGTCATCATCAACCTGCTGATCAACGCGATCCAGGCCATGCCGCAGGGCGGCGTACTGCGCCTGGAAACGCGCGACCGCGACGAAGGCGCCGAGTTGCGCGTGATCGACAGCGGTGCCGGTTTGAGCGAGGCCACGCAAGAGCGCCTGTTCCGCCCGTTCTTCACCACCAAGAACGACGGCAACGGCCTGGGCCTGTGGATCAGCCAGGGGCTCGTGGAGCGCTACGGTGGCCACATAGCGGCCGCCAACCGCGACGACGGCAGGTCCGGCGCGATCTTCAGCGTGCGGCTGTTCACCGAGCCGCAGGCGCCCGCTGCCACGAACACCCACGACGGGCGCCCTGGCGCGCGCGAGACTGGACTCTGAACAGCAGCTGATCGCGTCCAGCCCGGACACTGGCGATGGTTGGTCAGACCAGCATGTCGAAGCCCTGCGCCTCGACACCGACGAAGGCGTTGGTGAAGGCGGCCAGGGTGGCGAAGAACTTCGCCTTGGGATGGGCAACGATGGCCTCGCACATGGCCGGCACCCAGGGCTGCACATGGGCGACAAAAAACTTCTGCTGTTGCGTGAGGTTGGCCACCTCGACGTCTTCACCAGCGATCAGATAGCGCATCACTTCAAAGACATAGGCCACGTGGTCTTCGGTCTCGGGCATGGTGTCGTCGCGGCCGAGGCCGAGCGCGGCCAGATCGCCGCGCAGCGCGGCCAGGGGTTTTTCGTTCAGGAAGCCGCTGAGGTAATGCGAGCCAAAGACGTAAACCTCGGGCTTGCCCACGCCGCCGAAGAGCGCGTTGTATTCGGCGGTCACGGCGGCATCGGTCATGTCGCGGGCAGCGGCCACCACCTCGCGCCAGGGCTCTTCGAGGAACCCGCCAGCGGCGGGCGCTTCGGTCACGGCCACGCGCAGCTGGGCCATGAGCTCGGGCGGGGGCGGTGCGTAGTACAGCGCGGCCAGCAGACCATAGACCTCGGCGCGGGCGGTTTCTTCGTCCAGGGCGGACGTGATCGGAATGGCATTGTTCATGGCGGGGTGGGCGTTCAGATATCGGTGATGCGGGTCTCGCCCGGATTGGAGTACAGGTCCACCACGCGGCAGTCGCCGCACATCTTCAGGCGTTCCAGCGCCTCGCCCTGGAACATGGCATGGCCAGAGAGCTTGCCGAGCATGACCTCGATGCCCTTGAGGGTGCCGAAGGGTTTGGCGCAGCGGATGCAGTGGTAGGGCTGGGCTTCGTTGAGCACGCGCAACTGCTTGCGCTGCTCGCCGAGCAACAGGCGCGGCTGCAGCGTGATGGCGTCTTCCGGGCAGGTGCTGGCGCACAGGCCGCACTGCACGCAGTTCTTCTCGATGAAGCGCAGCTGCGGGCGCTCGGTGTTGTCCTGCAAGGCACTGGCCGGGCAGGCGCTCACGCAGCTCAGGCAGAGCGTGCAGGTGTCCTTGTTGACCGCGATCGTGCCCAGCAGCGAAGCGCCGGGCAGCGCGATGGCTTCCATGGTCGGGCGCTGGGCGGCGCTGTCCTGCAGCAGGTGGTCGATGGCCAGCTCGACGGTGGCGCGCTTCTCCGCCTGAATGGCGAAGGTGGCGCGGCGCTTGACTGTCTGGGCCGGGGCTTCGACGAGTGCGGCGTCCAGGGCCTGGATGTCGTTGACGTCGATCAGGCGGAAGTGGTGTCCGCTGTAACCCAGGCCGAGCACCAAGGCCTGGGCCACCGCCATCTGCTCGCGCACCGCCTCGCGGTACTGCGGCGCTTCTTCGCCGGTCATGAGCACCCAGACCTGCGAGGCGCCGTAGGCAAACGCCGAGAGCCACACGTCCAGGCCGATGGACGCCGTGTGCCACAGCGGCATCGGAATCACGCGCGCGGGCACGCCGCGGAAGGCTTTGTCCATCGATGCCACGCGGCCCAGTTCGTTGACCAGCGCCGTACCCGCTTCCTGGCTGTGCAACAGCAGCGCGGCGTTCTGTCCGCCGGCCTTGGCGTAGGTGGCCAGCAGGGTGCGCAGCTTCACGCCCTGCTCGCTCGCACGCGGGTAAGCGTACGAGAGCGCGCCGGTCGGGCACACGGTGGTGCAAGCGCCGCAGCCCACGCAGAGGTTGGGGTTGACGACGATCTGGTTGCGCTTGAGGTCGCTGCTGATGGCCAGCGCCGAGCAGATCTCGACGCAGGCATTGCAGCCCACGGTTTCGTTGCGGCCGTGCGCGCAGATCTTCTGTTTGTAGGTGAAGAACTTGGGCTTTTCGAACTCACCCACGAGTTCGCGCAGCTTGAGCACGGTGGCCATGCCGGCGGCGTTGTCGATGCCGCTGCCCAGATGAAAGTAACCCTGTGGGTGGGCATGCTGCCTGAAGGCCGGTTCGGCCCTCAAATCGAGCACCACGTCGAACTTCTCACTGTGGTCCTGTGCGTCGCGCTGGAAGTTGATCGCGCCCACCGCTTCGCAGGCTTTCACGCAGGCGCGGTGGTTGTTGCACTTGTCGAGGTCGATCTGGTAGTCCAGACCGATGGCGCCTTCCGGGCAGACGGCCACGCAGGCGTTGCAGCGCGTGCAGAGGTCCAGGTCGATCGGGTTGCTGGTGGTCCAGTCCACCGTGAAAGCGCCGAGCCAGCCGCGCACTTCCCCGATGTCGCCAGCGATCACGGGGTAGCGGCGGGTCTGCATGCCGGTGCCGCCGGTGGACATGAGGCTGACTTCCAGCGTGTCGGACACAAGATCGGCCACGCGCTCGGCGTCTTGCAACGCACCGATGATCAGCAGGCGACCCGCGCTCTTGTAGGTGACGGTGGGCACCGGTTCGGCGTCGGGCAGGCGGGCGGCGGCCAGCAGGGCGGCCATCTTGGGCGTGGCGTCTTTGGCTTCGCGGCTCCAGCCGCCGGTTTCGCGGATGTTCACGAACTTGATCGGCCGCACGTCGAGCGACACCGCGCCCTCGGTCTGTTCGGAGAGTTCGGTGAAGAGGCGGCTCTCCTGGGTGCAGGCGACCACCAGGTCGTCGTTGCTGCGCACGGCACGCTGGAACGCGGGGGCGTCGCGGCGGCACAGTGTGGTGTGCAGGGTCAGGTCTTCATCCAGGGCCTCGCCCAGAACCCGGGGGTTCAGGGGCATGGTCTGGTTGCAATTGCAGATCAGCGTGGTCATCGTGGGGGTCCGGTGTCTCGGGGACGGGGGAGTCGTTGTGGTCGTCTGGCAAGGCCTCGCCTGCTTCGGGTGCGGCGTCGGTGGTCTCGGTCGGGGGCGCTGCGGCCACGGCGGCGGCTGGCTTCTCTTCGTTCGGGTCGTCCACCAGTTTCAGGAACTGCGCACCCACCATCTTCGCCATGTCCGCCACCGAAAGCGGGCTCGGCTGGGAGTAGTCGTCGATGTAGATGTCCAGCCCGTCCATGATGTTGTAGTGCGGGTCGGTGAAGAGTTTCTTCACCGCTGCATTGCGCACGTCGGGCGACACGCTCCTGCCCACGAAGGCCGAGTAATCGGATTCGGGTGTGAGGCGGGCCACGTCGTCGAGCGTGAGTGCGGGGGGTGCTTCGGGCTGCTCCTCCACCGATGGAGTCACGGGCGCGGGCGGTGCAACGGCAGCGGGCACCACGACCGCCGCGAGCGGGGCTGGTGGCTCGGCCGGCAGCGGTTCGCCGGTGCGCACCTGCACCTTGCGGCGCGACCAGCGCGAAAAGAAATTGCTGTCGTCGTCCGTGGCCATGCTCACTGTCCCGGAGGTCCACCACCGCCGCGCCGCTTCTCGGTCGTCACGCGCACGGGCTGGCCAAAACGGTCGGTCAAGGGTTTGAAGCTCTCGGGACGCTGGCGGCGCTTGGGCTCGGGCTGGTAGGTGACGTCCACAAAGCCACGCAACCAGTCCACCACCTCGGGAGCGGCGGGCACCTGGTCCACGCGCTCCTGTGCGTCGAGCCAGCGACCGGCATCGTGGTAGCTCAGCGTGACGATCTGCGGCACGGCCATGGGCTCACCGTCGAGCAGGCGCTCTTCATCGGCACGCCAGAACACCCAGAAGCAGGGTTGTGGGCTGTTGAGGTTGAGGAAATAGCCCTCGGCGTCGTCGCGAAACAGCATCACGCGAAAACGGGGAAACAGCCAGTGGGTGGTGCTGCCGTCCTCTGCGGGGGCATCGACGGGTTCGACCGCCTGCGGCTCGTGGTCGTGCTCCACACCCTCGGGCCCGGTTTCGTCCGGGCTGCCGCGCAACAACACGTCGCCCAAGACCCAGCGAAACGGCTGCCAGCGGCTCATGGGGCCACTCACGGGCTCACGCCGCATCACCACGTCCACCTCGATGGCGGGCCGGCTGCTGGTGGGGACGGGGGTATGGGGGGTGTTCATACGCAGGCAGCAATGTAAGGCATCCTCACCCGAGGCGAAGAAGGCACCGCCCTTGCCCCCGCCACAGACGCAACAATGCGCGGGGAAACCCTGAGGCCCTTGGACCTCAGTACGTTTCCAGGTGCAACCTGCCTTCGCGCTTGAGGGCTGTACCGAGGTCGTCCCATCTGAGTCCCGCACCTTCGGCCACGTCGCGCAAGGCCAGCACCACACCCTCTTCCATGCTCTTCAAGCCACACACGTAAAAGTGCGTGTCGGGGTCCTGCAGCAACACGGCCAGGTCGGCCGCGCGCTCCCGCATGGCGTCCTGCACGTAGCGCTTGGGTGCCCCTGGCGTGCGGCTGAACGCGAAGTTGGTGTCGATGAAGTCCTTGGGCAGGTTCTGCAGCGGGCCGAAGTACGGCAACTCTTCCTGCGAGCGCGCGCCGAAGAACAGCATGAGCTTGCCGCCCTCGAACTTGCCCGAAGCCCGCAGGCGGCGGCGCCACTCGGTCATGGCGCGCATGGGGGCGCTGCCGGTGCCGGTGCAGATCATCACGATGTTCGAGCGCGGGTGGTTGGGCATGAGGAAGCTGGTGCCGAAGGGCCCGATCACGTCCACCGTGTCGCCCACCTTGAGGTCGCACATGAAGTTGCTGGCCACGCCGCGCACCGGCTGGCCCTGGTGGTCTTCCAGCACGCGCTTGATGGTCAGCGACAGGTTGTTGTGACCCACGCGCTCGCCGTTGCGCGGGCTGGCAATGCTGTACTGGCGCGCATGGTGCGGCTTGCCTTTGGCGTCCACACCGGGCGGGATCACACCGATGCTCTGGCCTTCGAGCACCGGGAAGGGCATGGCACCGAAGTCCAGCACCACGTGGTGCGTGTCGTAGTCGCTGCCGGCCGTCTTGCCCACTTCGGTCACACGCAGGTTGCCCACCACGGTGGCGGTCACGGTCTTCTGTGTGGCCTTGGGACCGTAGAGGTTGGTGTAGGCGTGTGCGGCGGACCAGGGCGGCAGCGTGGCGCCGTAGCTGCTGGCCACGAAGGTCTGTTCGCCGCTGGCGGTGGTGGCGGGGGCTTCGACCAGCTCGGTCCGAACGGCCACGGCATCGCCGAGGCCTTCCAGCTCTTCAGGCGGCAGCTCGGGCGGGAGCTCGTCCCAGGTGAGCTGTTCTTCGGGTGTGTAGGCGCGCACCAGCGGCATGGTGCGCCAGTTGTCGATGGAGCCGGTGGGGCACGGCGAGATGCAGTCCATGCACAGGTTGCACTTGGAGGCATCGACCACGTAGTTGCGCGAATCGTGCGTGATCGCCTGCACCGGGCAGATCGCTTCGCAGGTGTTGCAGCGGATGCAGATCTCGGGATCGATCAGGTGCTGCTTGATGACAGCGAGTTCGGCTGGGGCGTTCATGGTGAGTCTCCGAGTGATCAAGAGACAGTGTAGGAGCGAGGGGACATTCAACCAAGGTCGCCGCGGAACTGGCTTTGCCAGGCCGCAGGCGACGCCCCCTTGAGGGGGTGACGCGCCGCAGGCGCGGCGCGGGGGGAGTCAGTTCAAGCGAAGCGGACGTATTCGAAGTCCACCGGCTGGCGGTTGACACCCATGACCGGTGGCGCGATCCAGTTGGCAAATTTGCCAGGATCGACCACACGGCCCATCAGGCTGGCCACGAAGGCACGGTCCGACTCGCTGGGCAGCCAGTTGTCGCGGTTGGCGGCCCATTCCGACTCGGAGATCACGCGGCCGTCGGGTGCAACCTTCACGCCCTTGAGCAAGCCGATGTTGCGGTGGAAGGCCTTGTGCGGCACGGTCAGGCGCACGGGGATGCCGGCCTTCTCGATCACCTTGTTCCAGCGCTCCACGCCGCCCACGCTGTCCTTGATGTAGTCATCGCGCAGCACTTCGTTGAGCGCGTTGAGCATCGGCACTTCCTTTTCGACCAGCTGACCGTTCTGCACGTTGAGCACGCGGTAGGTCTGACCCTTGAGGATGTGGTCGTCGGCGCGCTTTCCCTCTTCGTAGCGGCCCTTGAGGCCGGTGGAATAGAAGGTGGCGGCGTTGCTCGATTCGTCGGCGCCGAAGAGGTCGATGGTCACCGAGAAGTGGAAGTTCAGGTAACGCTGGAGGGTCGGCAGATCGATCACGCCGGCGGCACGCAGCTTGGCCGGGTCGTCGGTCTTGAGCTCGTTCATCACCTGGCAGGTGCGGTTGATCACGCGGCTCACACCGGATTCACCCACGAACATGTGGTGCGCTTCTTCGGTCAGCATGAACTTGGTGGTGCGGGCGAGCGGGTCGAAGCTGCTTTCGGCCAGCGCACACAACTGGAACTTGCCGTCGCGGTCGGTGAAGTAGGTGAACATGAAGAAGCTCAACCAGTCGGGCGTCTCTTCGTTGAAGGCCTCCAGGATGCGGGGGTTGTCGGCGTTGCCGCTGTTGCGCTCCAGCAGGGCTTCGCCCTCTTCGCGGCCGTCCTTGCCGAAGTACTTGTGCAGCAAATACACCATGGCCCAGAGGTGGCGGCCTTCTTCCACGTTCACCTGGAACAGGTTGCGCAGGTCGTACTGGCTGGGCGCCGTCAGCCCCAGGTGGCGCTGCTGCTCGACCGACGCCGGCTCGGTATCGCCCTGCGTCACGATGATGCGGCGCAGGTTGGCGCGGTATTCGCCAGGCACATCCTGCCAGGCGGCCTCGCCCTTGTGGTCACCGAAGTGGATCTTGCGGTCCTGCTCGGCCGGGTTCAGAAAAATGCCCCAGCGGTAATCGGGCATCTTCACGTGGCCGAACTGGGCCCAGCCCTGCGGATCGACGCTGACCGCCGTGCGCAGGTAGACGTCGAAGTTCTGCGAACCGTCCGGGCCCATGTCGTCCCACCACTTGAGGTAGTTGGGCTGCCACTGCTCCAGCGCGCGCTGCAGCGTGCGGTCTTCGCTCAGGTTGACGTTGTTGGGGATCTTGTCGCTGTAGTCGATCGTGCTCATGTTGTGCTTCCTCGGGTTCGGTGACGGGGATGAATCAATCAGACGCGGTTGAAATCGAAGGCGGCCTTGTCGCCTTTGCCGTAGACCTTCAGGGCACCTTTTTCGCCAACAGCGTTGGGGCGGATGAAGATCCAGTTCTGCCAGGCGGTGAGCCGCCCGAAGATGCGGGTGGCCATGTTTTCCTTCTGCGCGAAACGCAGGTTGGCTTCCAGGCCGGTGAGCGCGTCGGGCGACATGGAAGCGCGCTCCTCCAGCGCCATGCGCACCTCGTCGTCCCAGTCGATGTCGTCCGGAGCGGCGGTGACCAGGCCGAGTGCGAAGGCGGCATCGGCGTCCAGCGCTTGGCCGATGGCGCCACGCGCGGCTTCCATCGGTGCCGCCTCTTCGTAAAAGCGGCGCTGCAGGCGCGACTGGTCGTTGACCATGGGCAGACAGCCGAAGTTGAACTCGTCGAGCTGCAGCTTGGGCGCCTTGTCGGCATCGTCGGGCAGGGCCAGCATGTAGGCGCGGTCGGCGCAGAAGGCCAGCTCGGCGAAGCAGCCGGCGAAGCACGAGCCGGAATCGATGAGGGCGAACAGGCTGCGCGAGGACACATCGAGCCGCGCGAAGGTGCGGCGCATCAGGCCCAGCGTCTCACGCACCAGCCAATGGTCTTTGTGCGCCAGCATCAGCGCGTCGCTGGCCAGCACCGCGGCGGCGTCGCCCTCGGTCTTGAGCAGCCAGGTGCCGATGTCGAGTTCGTTGGTGCGCAGGCAGAGGATGGCGTCGTCGAGTTCACGCGCCATCTGCAACGGCCACCAGGCGGCGCCCGCGGCTTCGATGCCGGCGATGTCCTTGGGCTGGGCGCCGGTGGGTGCCTTCAGGGTGAGGGTGGCGCTGCGTTTCGCGCGGTCGATGACCACGTTCACGAAGGCATAACTCAGGCCGTTGGCGCTGTCGGTGCGCTCAATGCGTGGCAGGGCCACGCCCTGGCCGGCGGCCGGGCGGTCGCTGCTCAAGGCCAGCGCGTCGGCGCGTTCCTTCACGTGAGCAGCGAACTGCTGGGGTTTGGCGATCGAGTCCACCAGGCGCCAGTCGACCGCCTTCTTGCCGCGCACACCTTCGCTGGTGGTGCAGAAGATGTCGGCCAGGTCGTGGCGCACGTGGCGCTTGTCGGTCACGCGGGTGAGGCCGCCGGTGCCCGGCAGCACACCGAGCAAGGGCACTTCGGGCAGCGAGACGGCGGACGAGCGGTCGTCGACCAGCACGATCTCGTCGCACGCCAGTGCCAGCTCGTAGCCACCACCGGCACAGGCGCCGTTGAGCGCGGCCACAAATTTGAGGCCGCTGTGTCTGGAGGAGTCTTCGATGCCGTTGCGGGTCTCGTTGGTGAACTTGCAGAAGTTCACTTTCCAGGCGTGGCTGGACACACCGAGCATGAAGATGTTGGCGCCGGAGCAGAACACACGGTCCTTGGCGCTGGTGACCACCACGGTGCGTACCTCGGGGTGCTCGAAACGCACGCGGTTCAGCGCGTCGTGCAGCTCGATGTCCACGCCGAGGTCGTAGCTGTTGAGCTTGAGCTTGTAGCCGGGACGGATGCCGGCGTCTTCGTTGATGTCGATCGACAGCGTGGCCACGGCACCGTCGAACGACAGCTTCCAGTGGCGGTACTGGCCCGGCTCGGTGCGGTAATCGACCGTGGTGGGCGCGGTGCTGGTGGCGGGGGCGGCCGCAACGGGCGCGCTGGCGATGGCGGTGTCACTCATGGGTTTGTCTCCTCGGGGCTGCGGGGCTGAACAGGGGCCCCGCCAAACCGGCATTCAACTGCCAGCGGGAGCCCAATGACGTGAATAATAATTCACAAAGCCAAATCGGTCAATGCACTTTTATGCATGTTTTGTAACCAGGTCCAAGCGCTCGCGCACTTGGGCGCGCAGCGCCTGGAAGGCGTCGTCCAGGCTGTAGGCGCTGGTGTTGAAGCTCATGTCGGCTTTGGAATAGAAGGCCGAGCGCCCGGCCAGGATGCGCTTCAGATCTTCCATGGCCTCGCGACTGGCCGCCATGGGGCGCATGTCGCCCTGCGCGGCCACGCGGCCCATGTGGTCGGCCGGGTCGGCCTGCAGCCACACGGTGGTGCAGTGGGAAAGCAGCAGGTTGAAGTTGGCCGCGTCCGACACCAGCCCCCCGGGCGTGGCGATGACCACCTCGGGGTAGATCTGGATCGCCTCTTCCAGCGCGCGACGTTCGTAGCGACGGTAGGCGGGCGTGCCGTAGAGCGAATGGATCTCGTGGATGCTGCAACCGGCGAATTTCTCGATCTCGCGGCTGAGTTCGATGAAGGCAAAACCGAGGTCGTCGGCCAAGCGCTGGCCCAGGGTGGACTTGCCGGCGCCACGCAGGCCGATCAGGGCGATGCGCGAGCTGCGTCCCGGGTCGCCGCCGGGCACGGCGCCGCCGCCCAGCAGGCCGCCGATGGCCACGCGCACACGACGCAGATCGGCCTCGCCGCGGCCTTCGAGCAACTCACGGATCAGCAGCCACTCGGGTGAGCTTGTGCTCACATCTCCAAGCAATTCGGCCAGCGAGCAATGCAGCGCCTGCGCCACCTGCAACAGCACCAGGATGGAGGCGTTGCCGGTGCCGTATTCGAGGTTGGCCAGGTGCCGCTCGGACACGTCGGCCGCCACGGCCACAGCCTTGCGCGTCATGCCGCGGCGCGAGCGCAGGGTGCGCACGCGCTCACCCAGTGCCACCAGAAAGGGGTTTCTCGCCTCCTCGTCCACGGGAGCGGGGTCCACAGGCCGGGCGGTGACCATCAGGCCGGGATCGGCTGCATCCATGGGGTGCCTGCGCTTTCAAACAGATTCATCGGGTAGGGAAAAACCGGCAAGGGGGCTTGCAAAGCGGCGCCACATGCACTTTAATGCACATCTCGACGCACGCAAGATAGTGCATTTATAGCGCCATTCTCCATCCGCGAACAGCCCAGGCCGCTCGCCCACCCCATTCACACCATGACCACCACCTCCCTGCTCCCCAACCACCTCGGCGGCCAATGGGTGACCGGCACCGGCGCGGGCACGCCGCTGTTCGACCCGGTGCTCGGCACCGAACTGGCCCGCGTGAGCAGCGCCGGGCTCGATCTCGCTTCGGGCTTTGCCTTTGCCCGCGAACAGGGCGGCGCCGCCTTGCGTGCCCTGAGCTACGGCGAGCGCGCCGGCCTGCTGGGCGCCATCGTCAAGGTGCTGCAGGCCAACCGCGACGCGTACCACGAGATCGCGACCGCCAACTGCGGCACCACCACCAAGGACTCGGCAGTCGACATCGACGGCGGCATCTTCACCCTGGGCTACTACGCCAAGCAGGGTGAGGCGCTGGGCGATGCACGCGCATTGCTGGATGGCGAGCGCATCCGCATGGGCAAGGACCCGGTGTTCCAGACCCAGCACATGCTCACCCCCACACGCGGCGTGGCGCTGTTCATCAACGCCTTCAACTTCCCGAGCTGGGGCCTGTGGGAAAAAGCCGCGCCCGCCCTGCTCTCGGGCGTGCCGGTGATCGTGAAACCCGCCACCGCCACCGCCTGGCTCACGCAGCGCATGGTCAGGGACGTGATCGACGCCGGCATCCTGCCGTCGGGCGCGCTGTCGGTGGTCTGCGGTTCGTCCGCCGGCCTGATGGACCAGCTGCAGCCCTTCGACGTGGTCTCGTTCACGGGCTCGGCCGAGACCGCACGCATCATCCGCAGCCACCCGGCCGTGGCCGAACGTTCGGTGCGTTGCAACATCGAGGCCGACAGCCTCAACAGCGCGCTGCTCGACCCGGCCGCCACGGCCGAGAGCGAGGCCTTCGGCCTGCTGGTGAGCGAGGTGGTGCGCGAGATGACGGTCAAGAGCGGCCAGAAGTGCACCGCGATCCGCCGCGTGTTCGTGCCGCGCACCCTGTTTGACGCGGCCGCCCAGGCCATCGGTGCCAAGCTCGCCAAGGTCTCGGTGGGCAACCCGCGCGTTGAGACCGTGCGCATGGGCGCGCTGGTGAGCCAGGAACAGAAGGCCAGCGTGCTCGAAGGCCTTGCGACGTTGCGCACGGAGGCGGAACTGCTGTTCGACGGCAGCGGCGCCGTGCTGGTGGATGCGGACGCCTCGGTGGCCGCCTGCGTGGCGCCCACGCTGCTGGGCTCGCGCGAACCCGCGAAGGCGAAGGTGCTGCACGAGGTGGAAGTGTTCGGCCCGGTGGCCACGCTCATGGCCTACGACGGGATCGAACAAGCCTATGAGCTGATTCGTCGCGGCGAAGGTTCGCTGGTCTGCTCGGTCTACAGCGCCGATCCGGCCTTCATCGCCAGTGCCGCGCTCGAACTCGGCTCGGCCCATGGTCGCGTGCACGCGATCTCGCCCGACGTGGCGTCCAGCCAGAGTGGCCACGGCAACGTGATGCCGATGTCGCTGCACGGTGGTCCGGGTCGCGCCGGGGGCGGCGAAGAGCTCGGCGGCCTGCGCGCGCTGGGCTTCTACCACCGCCGCAGCGCGGTGCAGGCCAGCAGCGCCGCGCTGGACGTGTTGGCGGCATCTGCCGTACCGTTCAACGTCTGACCCCAAAACCCGCAGAGGAGACAAACCCCATGAACACCCCCGTCGCGCCGCCACCCGAGCGCTTCAACTTCGCGCGCCACCTGCTCGCGCTCAACAGCGGCCGCGCCAGCAAGAACGCCCTCACCGACGACCAGGGCACGCTGAGCTACGGCGAGCTCGCCGATCAGGTGCGGCGTTTTGCCGGCGCGCTGAGCGCTCTCGGCCTGCATCGCGAAGAGCGCGTGCTGCTGCTCATGCACGACTGCAGCGACTGGGTGGTGGCCTTCCTTGGCGCGCTGCACGCCGGCGTGGTGCCGGTGGCGGTGAACACGCTGCTGACCGCGCAGGACTACGGTTACATGCTGAGCAACAGCCGCGCGCAGGCGGCCATCGTCTCGGCGGCGCTGCTGCCCACGTTGCAGACCGCGCTGGCCTCGCAGCCCACCGAGGTGAAGCACCTGATCGTCTCTCGCGCCAGCGAGGCCCTGCCGGCAGGTGCACACGACTTCACCTCACTGGTCGCGAAGAGCGCGCCCGCCGAGGCGGCCGACACGCACGGCGACGAGCCTGCGTTCTGGCTCTACTCCAGCGGCTCCACCGGCGCGCCCAAGGGCACGGTGCACACCCAGGCCAACCTGTACTGGACGGCCGAGCTCTACGGCAAGGCCGTGCTCGGTCTGCGCGAGGACGACGTGGTGTTCTCCGCCGCCAAACTGTTCTTCGCCTACGGCCTGGGCAACGCACTGACCTTCCCGCTGAGCGTGGGCGCCAGCGTGGTGCTGATGGCCGAACGGCCGACGCCGCAAGCCTGCTTCAAGCGCTTCACCGAGTTGAAGCCCACGGTGTTCTATGGCGCCCCCACCGGCTATGGCGGCATGCTCGCCAGCCCCGACCTGCCGAAGAAGAGTGAGGTCGCGCTGCGCCTGTGCTCCTCGGCCGGCGAAGCGCTCCCGCAAGACATCGGCCAGCGCTGGACGAACCACTTCGGCGTGGAAATCATCGACGGCATCGGCTCCACCGAGATGCTGCACGTGTTCCTCTCCAACCGCCCCGGCGACGTGCGCTACGGCACCACCGGCAAGCCGGTGCCGGGCTACGAAATCGAACTGCGCGGCGAAGACGGCACGCCCGTGCCTGACGGCGAGATCGGCGACCTCTACATCAAGGGCCCGAGCGCGGCGTTGATGTACTGGAACAACCGCGCCAAATGCCGCGACACCTTTCAGGGCGGCTGGACCAAGGCCGGCGACAAGTACACGCGCGACGCCGACGGCTACTGCACCTACGCCGGGCGCAACGACGACATGCTGAAAGTCAGCGGCATCTATGTGAGCCCGTTCGAGGTGGAGGCCACGCTGGTGCAGCACCCCGCGGTGCTTGAAGCCGCCGTGATCGGCAAGACGGACGCCGACGGTCTGACCAAGACCAAGGCCTTCGTGGTGCTCAAGAGCGGTGTACACGCCACCGAAGCCGAGCTGCAGGCCTTCGTGAAGGAGAAGCTGGCGCCCTACAAGTACCCACGCTTCATCGAATTCCTGCCCGAGCTGCCGAAGACCGCCACCGGCAAGATCCAGCGCTTTCGGCTGCGCGAACGCGAGGCACCCAGCGCCTGATCCAGGCACCTGAATCAGCCGACTTCCAGTGTCGTCAGCCCGTACAGGCGCGAGAGCGCCAGTTGCGGCGCCGGGCCGCGGTACATGCGTGCGGTGGGAAACGTGGCCTCCATGCCCTGGGTCAGGGCCAGCCGGGTGGCCTGCAGGTTGCACTCGGGCACGTCCATGAACACCGGCTGGTCCCTGCGTGCCCGCGCGCACAGCGCTTCGAACAAGGCCTCGGCAATGGCCGGCGAGTCGGCGCACAGGGGTGCAAGCTTGTGGCCTTCCTTGCAGGCCCGCAGGACGCCATAGCCCCGCAATTCGCCGTCTTCCCACCACCCCAGTGCATGGCTCTGCGGCATCTGGATCCAGGCCTGCAGAAACACCGGGCGTGCAACGGGTTGAAAGGCCTGGTCGTAGGCGACCAGCCGCGCAAACGGCAGCGACGACAGCGACACCACCCGCCGGTCCTGCGCAACCGACTCGCGGCCCCAACCCCTGTAGCGCACGTTGTACCAAGCCAGCTCGAAACCGCTGCGGCGGTAGTTGTCCTGCTGGGCCGGCACGCCATCCAGGCCAACGACGCAGCCCTTGACATGGCCCAGTGCCGCGTTCCAGAGGGCCAGACCCAATCCATGGCGCCTCAGTGTCGGCTCGACCATGTAGAGGCCGATGAATCCGTGACTGTCGCCATAGCGCACGCAGGCGATCGAGGCCACGGGCCGTTCACCGAGCCAGCCCATGAAGAAACCGTCGGGATCGATGACGTGGAAGGGGTCCAGATCGTGCAGTCCGGGGTTCCAGCCTTCGCGTGCGGCCCAACCGATGGTGGTGGACAGGTGGCCGCGGGTCATGCGGCGAATCTCGTAAGACGCAAATGACAAGGTGTGCTCCAGGGGGTATACGGCATCACATCGCAAACCCAACGGTCGCGCCATACTTCATTGGCAGTACTTTGAGAGGCACCCAGGCGCAAAAAAGCCGGCGACGGGCCGGCTTTTTGGGAGAGGAACGGTCGACAGGCCGATTCAGGTTTCCTTGGAAATCTTGATGCTGGGAAACTTGTTCGAGAAGTCCTTGGCCTTGGCCGCGATCTTGATCGCCAACTGGCGCGCGACCGACTTGTACAGGCCAGCGATCTCGCCCTCGGGGTCGGCCACCACGGTGGGCATGCCGCTGTCGGCCTGCACACGGATGCTCATGTTGAGCGGCAGCGCGCCGAGGTAGTCCATGCCGTACTCGGCCGCCATGTTCTTGCCGCCGTCGGCGCCGAAGATGTGCTCCACGTGGCCGCACTTCTCGCACACGTGCACCGCCATGTTCTCCACGATGCCCAGAATGGGCACGCCCACCTTCTCGAACATCTTGATGCCCTTGCGCGCGTCCAGCAGGGCAATGTCCTGCGGCGTGGTCACGATCACCGCGCCGGTCAGCGGCACGCGCTGGCTCAGGGTGAGCTGGATGTCGCCGGTGCCCGGGGGCATGTCGACGATCAGGTAGTCGAGGTCTTTCCAGTTGGTCTGGCGCAGCAGTTGCTCCAGCGCCTGCGTGGCCATGGGGCCGCGCCAGATCATGGCTTCGTCGCGGTCGATCAGGAAACCGATCGAAATCACCTGCACGCCGTAGTTCTCCAGCGGCTCCATGGTCTGGCCGTCAGCGCTCTCGGGGCGGCCTTCCACGCCCATCATCATGGGCTGGCTCGGGCCGTAGATGTCGGCATCCAGAATGCCGACCTTGGCGCCTTCGGCCGACAGTGCCAGCGCCAGGTTGACCGCGGTGGTGCTCTTGCCCACCCCGCCCTTGCCCGAGGCCACGGCAATGATGTTCTTCACATTGGGCATGACCTGCACACCGCGCTGCACCGCATGCGCCGTGATCTTCATGGTCATGTTGACCGAGACGTTCTCCACGCCCGCCACCGACTTGGCCGCGGCGATCAGGGTCTTGCGAAACCCCGGCATCTGGCTCTTGGCCGGATAACCCAGTTCAACATCGAAGGACACATCGCCGTCCTGCGTCTGGAGATTTTTCAGCGCCTTGCTGGTGACGAAGTCGCGTCCGGTGTTCGGATCGATGACGGCTTGCAGCGCGGTCAGGAGCGCCTGGGAATCAACGGGCATGGGGAACTGGCTCCAGTGGGGATGGGGGTATCGGATCTAACGAACGGGCTGAAGTCTAACGCCCCACCCTGACCGGGGTCATTCACACAATCGCCATGAGGACATAGACAGGCCGACGCCCTAAAATCGCCGGTTCCCCAGAAGAAAGCCCATCCCATGAGCCAGCGACGCCTGTTCGTCACCACCGCCCTGCCCTACGCCAACGGCCACTTCCACATCGGTCACATCATGGAGTACATCCAGGCCGACATCTGGGTGCGGTTCCAACGCATGCAGGGCCATGAGGTGCATTTCGTCTGCGCCGACGACGCGCACGGCGCGCCGATCATGATCGCGGCCGACAAGGCCGGCAAGACGCCGCAGCAGTTCGTGGCCGACATCGCGGCCGGCCGCAAGCCCTACCTCGATGGCTTTCACATCGGCTTCGACAACTGGCACAGCACCGACGCGCCCGAGAACCACGAGCTCGCGCAACAGATCTACCGCGACCTCAAGGCCAACGGCCTGATCGAGACACGCACCATCGAACAGTTCTTCGACCCCGAGAAGAACATGTTCCTGCCCGACCGCTTCATCAAGGGCGAGTGCCCGAACTGCCATGCCAAAGACCAGTACGGCGACAACTGCGAGGTTTGCGGCAAGGTCTACAGCCCCACGGAGCTGATCAACCCCTACTCCGCCCTGTCTGGCGCCAAGCCGGTGCTCAAGCAATCGGAACACTTCTTCTTCAAGCTCTCCGACCCGCGCTGCCTGGCCTTTCTGGACCAATGGACGCAAAGCGGCGCGGTGCAGCCCGAGGTGCTCAACAAGATCAGCGAGTGGATCGAACCGGGCGAAGACGGCAAGCCGAAGATGGGGGACTGGGACATCAGCCGCGACGCGCCCTACTTCGGCATCGAGATCCCCGACGCACCCGGCAAGTACTTCTATGTGTGGCTGGACGCGCCCGTGGGTTACCTCGCCTCGCTGAAGAACTGGTTCGGCAAGACCGGACGCGACTTCGACGCCTTCATGGCCGACCCGGCCACCGAGCAGTTCCACTTCATCGGCAAGGACATCATCACCTTCCACACGCTGTTCTGGCCGGCCATGCTGCACTTCAGCGGCCGCAAGGTGCCCAACGCGGTGTTCGTGCACGGCTTCCTCACCATCAACAACGGCGAGAAGATGAGCAAGAGCCGGGGCACCGGCCTGGATCCGTTGAAATACCTGAGCCTGGGCATGAACCCGGAGTGGTTGCGCTACTACCTGGCGGCCAAGCTCAGCAGCCGCAATGAAGACGTGGACTTCAACGCCGAGGACTTCATGGCCCGGGTCAACAGCGACCTGATCGGCAAGTACATCAACATCGCCTCGCGCGCGGCCGGCTTCATCGCCAAGCGCTTCGAGGGCAAGCTCGGTGAAGTCTCGGCCGATGGCGACAACCTGCTCGACCACCTGCAGACCGCTGCGCCATCGATCACGGCACTGTATGCCGAGCGCGAGTACGGCAAGGCACTGCGCGAGGTGATGCAGCTGGCCGACCGCGTGAACGCCTACGTTGACCAGAACAAGCCCTGGGAGCTCGCCAAGCAGGAAGGCATGGATGGGCGTCTGCACGATGTGTGCACCGCCTGCATCGAAGCCTTCCGCCTGCTCACGCTTTACCTGAAGCCGGTGCTGCCTGCGCTCGCCGCCAACGTCGAGGCCTTCCTGCAGGTCGAACCCCTGCAGTTCACCGATGCGAGCCGCCTGCTGGGAGCCGGACACACCATCAACGCCTACCAGCACCTCATGCAGCGCGTGGACGTGAAGCAGCTTGACGCGCTGTTCGAACCGCCTCCGGTCCCGGCGGTGGCAGCCACCGTGCCCGGTGGCGAGCCGATCGCCGACACCATCACCATCGACGACTTCAGCAAGATCGACCTGCGCATCGCGCAGATCGTGAACTGCGAAGCGGTGGCAGGTTCGACCAAGCTGCTGCGCCTGACGCTGGACGTCGGCGAAGGCAGGACGCGCAATGTGTTCAGCGGCATCGCCAGCGCCTATGCCCCCGAAGACCTGGTGGGCAAGCTCACCGTGATGGTGGCCAACCTGGCGCCACGCAAGATGAAGTTCGGCGTGAGCGAAGGCATGGTGCTGGCGGCCAGCCACGCCGACGAGAACGCCGAGCCGGGCATCCACATCCTCAACCCGTGGCCCGGTGCCACGCCCGGCATGCGCGTCAGGTAGGCTGCCCCCCCACGGGGGCTGATCCGCTATCTGCGTTCCAGGTCCGGATCGGGCGCGGTCATCGTGTTGACCACCCGCAAGTCCGGGTCGAACACCACGGTGAACACCATGGAGTCCGACCGACTGGCGCCGTCGAGGTAGCGCCAGTCGTAGTGCGTCTCACGCTTGAGCGCATAGGTGGTGATCTTCATCGGCTTGCCCAGCATGCGACGCACCTCTTCCATCGCCATGCCGGGCAACACCCGTGCGAAGTTGCGTTCGGTGAGCACCTGACGCAGCGCGGCCATGCGGCCATCGGGGCCGATGGTGATCATGTAGTTCACATGGCCGGCGGGCTGGCGGTTGTATTCGTAGATCTGCGCGCCTTCCTCGCCTTCCCACACCGCCTCGGGTGCGCCAAAGCGCTCTCGCACATCGGCTTCGGTGGACACGCCCTCTTCAAGTTCACTGATGTTCTTCACGTCGCATCCCGCCAGCAACGAGGCCAGCGCCAGCAGGGTGATCAGGAATCCTTGGCGAACGGCATCGGACAAACCACGCATGCGGACAACCTCTTCAAGGGTGAAAAATTCAGTGTAAACCCGCAGTGTTTGAGGCCCTGCCTGTCAGCTTCGCAGGCCGTTGCCAAAGGTAACATGCCCCATGTTTCAAGGAATGCCGCCCCTCGCCCCGTTCCGTCCGCGTCTGATCCAGGACCTCAAGGGCTACAACCGGGACAAGCTGGCGCGCGACATGGGGGCTGGCGCCACGGTCGGCATCGTGGCGCTGCCGCTGGCCATGGCCTTCGCGATTGCCAGCGGCCTGCAGCCCGAGGCCGGGCTGTGGACGGCCATCATCGCGGGCTTCCTGATCTCGGCGCTGGGCGGCACCTCGGTGCAGATCGGGGGACCGGCGGGCGCCTTCATCGTCATCGTCTACGGCATCGTCGAGCGCTACGGCGTGGCCAACCTGCTGATCTCCACCGCGAGCGCCGGCGTGCTGCTCTTCCTCATGGGTCTGTTCCGCCTGGGCACGCTGGTGCGCTATGTGCCGGTGACGGTGGTGATCGGCTTCACCAACGGGATCGCGGTGCTCATCGCCCTGTCGCAGGTGCGTGATCTGCTGGGGCTGGACATCGAGAAGATGCCGGCGAGCTTCTTCGGCCAGATCGGCGCCATCACCGACCACATCCACAGCCTCAACCCCTTCGCACTCGGGCTCGGTGGCCTGTGCGTGCTGGGTCTCGTGGTGTGGCCGCGGTTGTGGGCGGTCGACTCGCAGTTCCGCCGCCAACTCGAATCCATCGAGACGGTGAGTGCGCTCAAGGCCACGTCGCGCATCCCCGGCCCGGTGGTCGCGCTGATCACGCTCTCACTGCTGGCCTGGCTGCTCAGCCTGCCGGTGGAGACGGTGGGCACCCGCTTTGGCGGCATCCCGCAGGGTGTGCCCAACTTCGAGCTGCCGGACTTTTCCTGGGAAACCGTGCGCCTGCTGGTCACGCCCACGCTCACCATCGCGCTGTTGGGCGCCATCGAATCGCTGCTGTGCGCGCGCGTGGCCGACCAACTGGGCGACGCGCCCAAGCACGATCCCAACCAGGAACTCATGGCCCAGGGCATTGCCAACACGGTGGTGCCCTTCTTTGGCGGCATGCCGGCCACCGGCACGATCGCGCGCACGGTGACCAACATCCGGTCGGGCGCCGCCTCGCCGGTGGCGGGCATGGTGCATGCCCTCACGCTGGCCGCGGTGGTGCTGCTGGCCGCGCCGCTGGCGTACCACATTCCGCTGTCCGTGCTGGCCGGCGTGCTGCTGTTCGTGGCCTGGAACATGGGCGAATGGCGCGAGTTCGCGCGGCTCAAGCACTTCAGCAACCACTACCGGTTGATGATGCTCTCCACCTTCTTCGTCACCATCGTCTTTGACCTTACTGTGGCGGTCGAGCTCGGGCTGGTGCTCGCGGTGGTGCTGTTCGTGCGGCGCCAGAGCGAGATCTTCCGTGCCGAACCGGTGGCGCGCACGGAACACCAGGCGACCTACAAGCTCTACGGTTCGCTCTTCTTTGGCGCCGTGGCCAAGATCGATCCCATCGTGGCCGAGGTCGAGCGCACAACCATGCCGCTGAATGTGATGCTGGACGCCAGCCACATGATCTCGCTGGACACCACCGGCCTGGACGCGCTGGAGCAACTGCACAAGGCGGTGCACAAGCGCGGCGGGCATCTGGGCATGGTGGGGCTGCACCCCCAGCCGCGCTCCCTGATCGAGCGTTCCGGCTTTGCAACGCGACTCAATACTTGCGAGTGACCTGCGGGCAACCCGAGCAGCCCCAGACCGGTAAAATCGCGCCTTTCCTCCCGCACCAGGCCCCGACCACCATGTCCTTCTTCGCCCGCCCGCACTACAAGTCCGACGCCACGCTGTTCATCGAGAAGCTCAAGGCCGACAAGCCGGGGCTGGAGCAGTCGCAGCGTCTGGGCCGCTCGCTGCTGTGGGACAAGCAGATCGACCGCAGCTTCCAGGCCGAAGCCGAGACGGCCCGCGTGCCTCAGCAGCCCTACGTCTACCAGACCGGCTCCGATCACAGCTGATCCGACGGCTCCCCCCTCACCACGACATGGGCAACGAGGTCCACACGCTCGACGAGGCGCCCCAGGGCCTCGACGCGGTGCTGCCCACCGTGGTCGACCACGTGGCGCTGGCGCGGCTGTATGGCGAACCGCTGTTCGCCATGCCGCGCGACCTCTACATCCCGCCGGACGCACTGCAGATTTTCCTGGAAGCCTTTGAAGGCCCGCTGGACCTGCTGCTCTACCTGATCCGCAAGCAGAACTTCAACATCCTCGACATCCCGATGGCGGCGGTGACCCGCCAGTACCTCACCTATGTGGATGAGATCCGCGCCAACAACCTGGAGCTGGCGGCCGAATACCTGCTGATGGCGGCCATGCTGATCGAGATCAAATCGCGCATGCTGCTCCCGCCCAAGAAGACGGCCGAGGGCGAAGAGCCGGAAGACCCGCGCGCCGAACTGGTGCGACGCCTGCTTGAATACGAGCAGATGAAGCTGGCCGCCCAGCGCCTGGCCGATGCCCCGCAATACGGCCGCGATTTCCTGCGCGCCCAGGTCTACGTGGAGCAGGCGTTGGCGCCACGTTTTCCCGATGTGAGCGCCATCGACCTGCAAAGCGCCTGGCGCGACATCCTCAAGCGCGCCAAGCTCGTGCAGCACCACAAGATCAGCCGCGAAGAGCTCTCGGTGCGCGAGCACATGAGCATCGTGCTGCGCCGCCTGCAGGGCCGCAAGTTCGTCGAGTTCGGCGAACTGTTCGACCCCACGAAGGGCTCGCCGGTGCTGGTCGTCACCTTCATCGCGATGCTCGAACTGGCCAAAGAGACACTCATCGAGTTGACCCAGGCCGAGGCCTTTGCACCGATCTATGTCCGCTTGGCCTACACGCCCAGCTAGATCTTTTCATCCATGACCGACTCTCACCGCTTCGACGTCCTCATCATCGGCAGCGGCCTGGCCGGCTTGACCGCGGCACTGCACCTGTCCACCACCCACCGCGTGGCCGTGGTGACCAAACGCGCCCTGCTCGACGGCTCCAGCAACTGGGCACAAGGCGGCATTGCCGCCGTGCTGGCCGAGGGTGACAGCGTCGCGTCTCACGTGGACGACACGCTGGTCGCCGGTGCGGGCCTGTGCGATCTTGAAGCCACGCAATTCACGGTGGAGAACGCGCCCGCGGCCATCGCCTGGCTGCGGGAACTCGGTGTGCCCTTCTCGCTGGAAGCGGGCGAGCTGCACCTCACGCGCGAGGGCGGCCACAGCCACCGCCGCATCGTGCACGCGGCCGACGCCACGGGCGCTGCGGTGCAGGCCACGCTGATCGAGCGCGTGCGCGCCACGCCCGCCATCCAGGTGTTCGAGCACCACATGCTGGTGGACCTGGTCACCGACCGCAAGCTGGGCGGCCACGATCCGGCACGCCACGCGGCAGAGCGCTGCTTCGGCGCCTACGTGCTCGACACTGTGCGTGACGAGGTGGTCACCTTCAGCGCCACCCACACCGTGCTGGCCACGGGCGGCGCGGGCAAGGTCTACCTCTACACCACCAACCCCGACACCGCCACCGGCGACGGCATCGCCGCGGGCTGGCGCGCGGGCTGCCAGGTGGGCAACATGGAGTTCATCCAGTTCCATCCGACCTGCCTGTACCACCCGCACGCCAAGAGCTTCCTGATCACCGAGGCGGTGCGTGGTGAAGGCGGCCTGCTCAAGCTGCCGCCGCACCTGGGCAGCCACCGCTTCATGCCCGACCACGACCCGCGCGCAGAACTTGCACCGCGCGACGTGGTGGCGCGCGCGATCGACTTCGAGATGAAAAAGCACGGCCTGGACTGCGTGCACCTGGACATCTCGCACCAGCCGCCCGAGTTCCTGCGTGAGCACTTTCCCAACGTCCTCGCGCGCTGCGCCGAGCTGGGCATCGACATCACCAAGGAACCCATTCCCGTGGTGCCGGCCGCGCACTACACCTGCGGCGGTCTGGTGACCGACCTGGGTGGCCGCACCGACATCGCCGGTCTTTACGCTGTGGGCGAAACCACCTGCACCGGCCTGCACGGCGCCAACCGCCTGGCGAGCAACTCGCTGGTGGAGTGCATGGTGTTTGCGCAAGGCGCGGTGAATGCGATTCGCTCGGCAGCCGACGCCGGCACGCCAGCCATGCCACAGTGGGACGACAGCCGCGTGACCGACGCCGACGAGCAGGTGGTGATCTCGCACAACTGGGACGAGTTGCGCCGCTTCATGTGGGACTACGTGGGTATCGTGCGCACCAACAAGCGACTGGAGCGCGCCGCGCACCGCATCTCGCTGCTGCAGGCCGAAATCCACGAGTTCTATTCGCAGTTCCACGTCACGCGCGACCTGCTGGAGCTGCGCAACCTGGTGCAGGTGGCCGACCTGATCGTGATGTCGGCCATGCTGCGGCATGAGAGCCGGGGCCTGCACTTCAGCCGGGACTATCCGGAACTGCTGCCGGTCGCCAAACCGACCATCCTCGTACCGCCAGCTCGCTGAGGCGATTCAGGCCGCGCCGATATTCGGCACCAGCGCGCCAGGATTTTGACCACTGCGCTGCGCACCAGTAAATGCCAGCATGCGGTCGATCGGGAGTCGCGCGCGTGGAATCAACGCCGGGTCGACGTGGATTTCGTTCAGGCCCTTTTCCAGAATCCGAGCGACACCCGCCAGGCCGTTCATCGCCATCCAGGGGCAATGCGCGCAACTCTTGCAGGTGGCGCTGTTGCCGGCCGTGGGCGCTTCGATGAACACCTTGCCCGGGTTCTGCTGGCGCAGCATGTGCATCATCCCGTTGTCGGTGGCGACGATGAATTCGGGCGCGTCCATCTCGCGCGCCGCTTTCAGGATGGCCGAGGTGGAACCCACCGAGTCGGCCAGCGCGATCACGTCGGCCGGGCTCTCCGGGTGCACCAGCACCCTGGCTTGCGGATGCTCCTTCATCAGCGCCTGCAGCTCGAAGGCCTTGAACTCGTCGTGCACGATGCAGGCGCCGCCCCACATCACCATGTCGGCGCCGGTCTCGCGCTGTATGTAACCACCCAGGTGTTTGTCAGGCGCCCACAGGATCTTGTGGCCCTTGTCCTTCAAGGCGCCCACGATGTCGAGCGCGCAGCTGGAGGTGACCAACCAGTCGGAACGCGCCTTCACCGCCGCGCTGGTGTTGGCGTACACCACCACCGTGCGGTCCGGGTGGGCGTCGCAGAACGCGCTGAATTCGTCGATCGGGCAGCCCAGGTCGAGCGAGCAGTTGGCGTCGAGGTCGGGCATGAGCACGGTCTTCTCCGGGCTCAGGATCTTGGCGGTCTCACCCATGAAGCGCACGCCCGAGACGATCAAGGTCTGCGCCGCGTGGTCGCGCCCGAAGCGCGCCATCTCCAGCGAATCGCTCACGATGCCCCCGGTCTCGATGGCCAGGTCCTGCAAGTCCGGGTGCACGTAGTAGTGCGACACCATCACCGCGTTGCGCTCCTTCAGCAGGCGGCGGATCTTGTCCTTCAGTTCGGCGCGCTGCTTGGGACCCGGCTCCACCGGCACGCGCGCCCAGGCGTGCTGCGTGGGACAGGCGGGTTGTTCGTATTCGACGTCGATGACGCTGGCTTCGGTGTTCATGGTTGGTCTTTCGCGAGGCGTCAAAGCGCCTCGAATCGCATGGAGAAATCGACCGCTTTCACGTCCTTGGTGAGGGCACCGATGGAGATGCGGTCCACCCCGGTTTCTGCCAGTGCGCGCACGGTCTGCAGGTTCACACCCCCAGAGATTTCCAGCACCGCACGGCCCGCGTTGCGCCGCACCGCCTCCTCCAAGGTGGGGATGTCCATGTTGTCCAGCAAGACCATGGTGGCGCCGCTGGCGAGGGCCTCGTCGAGCTGGGCCAGGGTTTCCACCTCGATTTCCACAAATCTCGCCTGGGGCGTGGTCTCGCGCACGCGTTGCAGCACCTGCGCCACGCCGCCGGCCGCGGCGATGTGGTTTTCCTTGATCAGCACCGCGTCATACAGGCCGATGCGGTGGTTCACACCCCCACCGGTCTTCACCGCGTATTTCTGCGCAAGCCGCAGCCCCGGCAAGGTCTTGCGCGTGTCCACGATCTGCGCGCGCGTGCCCGCCACCGCCTCCACAAACACCGCGGTCTTGGTGGCCACGGCCGAGAGCAGTTGCAGAAAGTTGAGTGCCGTGCGCTCGGCGGTGAGCAGCGCCCGGGCCTCGCCCTCGATGGTGAGCACCGTCTGGTCGACCGCACAGCGCTGGCCTTCGCTCACATGCCAGGTCAGCCGGGCCTGCGGATCGAGTGCCTGCACGGTCGCCTCCACCCATGGCGTGCCGCAGATCACCGCGGACTCTCGCGCCAGAATGCGTGCACGCGCAGATTGGGTGGCATCCACCAGCGCGGCGGTCAGATCGCCCGCGCCCACGTCCTCCGCCAAGGCCAGCGCAACATCGCAACTGGCCACTTTGTGCAGGTCAACAAGGGTGAATTCTGAGAGGTGTTTCATGGGTCGCAAGCATACCGGGATGGTCTATAGTCCCGCATTCTCACCCACCCCTGAAACACGCGGGAACCACGAATGAGCACCCCCACCCCGACTGCGCCCATGGCCACGCCTTACGGCACGCTGCCCACAGCCTCGCCTCTGCCCCAGCGCAAGCCGGTGAGCCTGCCGCGCCTGAACGAGTTGCGCGAGCGTGGCGAGAAGATCACCATGCTCACCGCCTACGACGCAACCTTCGCCGCCGTGGCCGACGCGGCCGGTGTGGAGTGCATCCTGGTGGGCGACTCGTTGGGCATGGTCTGCCAGGGCCTCGCCAGCACCGCGGGCGTGACGCTGGAGACCATGGCCTACCACGTGGAAAGCGTGGCGCGCGGCCTGCGCCGCGTGCAGGGCACGGCCTGGCTGCTCGGCGACCTGCCCTTCGGCAGCTACCACGAATCAAAAGAACAAGCCATGCGCAGCGCGGCGCAACTGGTGCACGCCGGCGCGCACATGATCAAGCTCGAAGGCGGCGGCTGGACCGCCGAGACCGTGCGCTTCCTGGTCGAGCGCGGCATCCCGGTCTGCGCGCACCTGGGCCTGACTCCGCAGACGGTGCACGCGCTGGGCGGTTACCGCGTGCAAGGTCGCGGAGACGCCGCCGCACTCGTGCTCAAGCGCCATGCGCTCGAACTCCAGGACGCAGGCGCCACCATGGTCGTGCTGGAGATGGTGCCCGCGGCCCTGTCCGCCGAAATCACGCGGCAACTCCCGAGCTGTCACACCATCGGCATCGGCGCGGGCAAGGACACCGCCGGTCAGGTGCTGGTGATGCACGACATGCTGGGCGTCAATCTGGGCAAGAACCCGAAGTTCGTGCGCAACTTCATGGAAGGCGCCGGCAGCGTGCGCGACGCCATGGCCGCCTACGTGCGCGCGGTCAAGGACGGCAGCTTTCCCGACGACAGTCTGCACGCCTGGTAGCACTGGATCACCCCCGCAGCGCCTGCGGCGCTACCCCCTCGAGGGGGCGGCGCTGGCGGCCCGGCAAAGCCGGTTCCGCGGCGCCCCTTGAAAAGACACTTCTCGCTCATGAAAATCGTCCACACCCTCGAAGACCTGCGCGCCACGTTGCGGCCGTTCAACAGCCCCTCGCTGGTCCCCACCATGGGCAACCTGCACGCGGGCCATCTCGATCTGGTGCGCGTAGCCAAGCCGCTGGGCGACGTGACCGTGGCCAGCATCTTCGTCAATCGCCTGCAGTTCGCGCCCCATGAGGATTTCGACACCTATCCCCGCACCTTGCAGGCCGATTGCGACAAGCTCGCTGCGGAGGGTTGCGACGTGGTGTTTGCGCCGTCTGAAAAAGAGATGTACCCCGAGCCTCAGGGCTTCAAGGTGCAACCGCCCACCGAGCTGGCCGACATCCTCGAAGGCCACTTTCGCCCCGGGTTTTTCACGGGGGTGTGCACCGTCGTGATGAAGCTGTTCCAGAGCGTTTTTTCCGAGGCCAAGGGCCCGCGCCACGCGGTTTTCGGCCAAAAGGACTATCAGCAGCAACTGGTGATTCGCAGCATGGTGAGGCAGTTTGCGCTGCCCATCACCATCGTCAGCGGCGACACCCGGCGTGCACCCGACGGCCTGGCTCTGAGCTCGCGCAATGGCTATCTGAGCGAAAGCGAGCGCACCGAGGCCGTGCAACTCTCGCTGGCGTTGCGCGAGCTGGGCCGCGATGCGCTGGCCGCCGCCGACGGTCTGGCGCGGCACCTGCCCGCGCTGGAGGCGCGCGCCATGGCAGACCTGGCTGCGCGCGGCTGGCAACCCGACTACCTCACGGTGCGCCGCCGGGCTGACCTGCAAGCGCCGCAAGCGGGTGATCCACTGGTGGTGCTGGGCGCTGCTCGCTTGGGCAACACCCGGCTCATCGACAACTTTGAAATCTGACGTCGAAAGGCCTTGCCATGCTCCAGCTGCGTCCCAACTGCGAATGCTGCAACCGCGACCTGCCCAACGAATCGCTGGACGCACGCATCTGCACTTTCGAGTGCACGTTCTGCAATGACTGCGCTGAATCGAAGCTGAACAACACCTGCCCGAACTGCAGCGGCGAGCTGGTGCGCCGCCCGCGCCGGCCAGCGGCGGCACTGGCACGCAACCCGGCATCGACCGAGCGGGTGTTCAACCCGGCAGGTTGCGCCGCACCTTGAACCGGCGTCGGACAAAGGGCTTTGCCCGGTCCATCAGCGCAGTTCGTCCTTGGGGTCGCGGCCCATGAGCATGGCCACAGCCTGCGCTGGCAGCAGGTCGCCGTCCAGCAAGGCCACCACCGCATCGGTGATGGGCATGTCCACACCGAGCGCGCGCGCGCGCTGGGCCACGGTGCGCGCGCTGTAAACGCCCTCTGCCACATGGCCCAGTGAATCCACCGCCTGCTGCAGATTCATGCCCTGCGCGAGCAGTTGGCCCACCTTGCGGTTGCGTGAGAGATCGCCGGTGGCGGTGAGCACCAGATCTCCCAGGCCCGAGAGCCCCATGAAGGTCTCGGCCCTGGCGCCCAGGGCCAGCCCCAGGCGCGTCATTTCGGTCAAGCCACGGGTGATGAGCGCCGCGCGCGCGTTGAGCCCCAGGCCCAGGCCGTCGCACAGGCCGGTGGCGATCGCCAGCACGTTCTTCACCGCGCCGCCCACTTCCACACCCACGATGTCGTCGTTCGCGTACACGCGCAGGGTGGGGCTGTGAAAAGCGGCCACGAGCACGTCGCGCACGCTGGCGTGTTCGCTGGCTGCCACCAGGGCGGTGGGTTGTCCTCGCGCCACTTCCAGGGCAAAGCTTGGGCCACTCAACACCCCCGCCAGCAGTTGGGGTGCCACCTGGGCGCGCACCTCGTGACCCATCAAACCGTTGGAATGAGCGGCATCCAGCGGAGCTTCGAAGCCTTTGCACAACCACGCCACCGGAGCGCGCTGGCTGGCCAGCAGCGTCAGCATGGCACGAAGGCCGGCCATGGGCGTTCCGACGATCACGAGGTCGGCACCTGCCAGCGCGGGTGCGCCACCGTGCAGCGGGCCCGTGGCGATCCGCACCGCCTCCGGCACCGACACCCCGCTCAGGTAGCGGCGATTTTCTCGGTGCTGTTTCAGGTCGGCGGCTTGCTGCGCGTCTCGCGCCCAGAGCGTGACGCGCCGCCCCGCATCCCCTGGCGAAGCCGCGCTGATGGCCAGTGCAGTGCCCCAGGCGCCCGCTCCGAGCACGACGATGTTCATCGGGCCGGTGCCGGGCAAGGCCTTATTGCGTGACGATGCGGGGAGCGTCGGCGGCGGCCTGCGCCTGCTGCTGCTCGTACATGGCCTGGAAGTTGATCTCGGCCAGATGCACGGGCGGGAAACCACCGCGCTGGATGATGTCCGCCACGTTGCTGCGCAGGTAGGGGTAGACGATCTGCGGGCAGGCGATGCCCATGATCGGACCCATCTGCTCCTGTGGCAGGTTGCGGATTTCGAAGATGCCGGCCTGCTTGGCCTCAACCAGGAACACGGTGCGATCCTTGATCTTGGTCGTCACAGTCGCGGTCACGCAGACCTCGAACACACCGTCGGCCGCCGGGCTGGCTTCCACGCCGAGCTGGATGTCCACCGTGGGCTGCTCCTGCTCGAGCAGGATGGCAGGCGAATTGGGTTGCTCAAGCGACGCTTCCTTGAGGTAGACGCGCTGGATCTGGAAAGTGGGTTCCTGGTTTTCTGCCATGGTGATGTCTCGAAGAATGCGTTGAAAAAACAAACCCGCCGGGGGAGCGTTCCCGCGGCGGGCACTGGGCGAATTATGTCAGCCCGGCATGGCGACTCGATGACTCAGGCTTGCAGCATGGGCACCAGCCCACCACGCCCATCGAGAGCGTGCAGGTCGTCGCAACCGCCCACGTGCTGCTCGCCAATGAAAATCTGCGGCACGCTGGTGCGGCCGGTGATGGCTCTCATCTGCGCGCGCAACTCCGGCTGCCCGTCGACGAAAACTTCTTCCAGATCGGCCACACCATGCCTTTGCAACAGAGCCTTGGCGGCGCTGCAATAGGGGCAATAGGCGCTGGTGAACATCTTGACTTTGGCCATGCGAACTTTCCTGTCGGTGCGAAAACGAAGCCCAAATGATCAGGCTTTTTGCACCGGCAGGCTGGCTGCGCGCCAGGCGCCCATGCCGCCCGTCAGGGATTGCGCATTCTCATAGCCCAGCTTCTTGGCCACGGCCACTGCCCGGTTGGCCTTGGACCCGTTGGGGCAGACCAGGATCAGGTGCATGGCCTTGTTCTTGACGGTGCCGGGCAGCTTGGCCTCCAGCTCCGACAGGGGCACGTTCTTGGCACCGATCACGTGGCCAGCAGCGAATTCGGCGGGCTCGCTCACATCCACCACCACCGCCTTGTCGCGGTTCATGAGCTGCACGGCCTCCACCGTGGTGAGCGAGCCGGCACGCGCGCCCGCAGAAACCATGGGCCACAACAGCATGGCACCCGACGAGAACGCCACGGCCAGCAAAATCCAGTTATCGATGAAGAAACTCACGAGGACACCTTTCGAGTAAGCCCGCGATTTTAGAATGGCGGGCTGCACTGTGCCAAAGTGATCCACGGTGCAGCCGTATTTCACGGCTCCCTTGCCCCCAACGCCACCTCTTCCCCATGCACAAACTCGTCCTGATTCGCCATGGCGAATCCACCTGGAACCTGGAAAACCGCTTCACCGGCTGGACCGATGTCGACCTCACCCCCACCGGTCTGGAGCAAGCCAAAGCCGCTGGTCGGTTGCTCAAGGCCGAGGGTTACGACTTCGACCTGGCCTATACCAGCGTGCTCAAGCGCGCCACCCGCACCCTGTGGCACGTGCTCGACGAGATGGACCGCACCTGGCTGCCAGTGGTGCACAGCTGGCGCCTCAATGAACGCCACTACGGCGCCCTGCAGGGGCTGAACAAGGCCGACATGGCCAAGCAGTACGGTGATGAACAGGTGCTGGTCTGGCGCCGCAGCTACGACACGCCGCCGCCGGCGCTGGAGCCAGGCGATCCGCGCAGCGAACGCGGCGACCGCCGCTACGCCCGCCTCAATCCCCAGGACATCCCCCTCACCGAGTGCCTCAAGGACACCGTGGCGCGTGTGCTGCCGTTCTGGAACGAAGCCATGGCACCCGCGATCAAGTCCGGCAAACGCGTGGTGGTGGCCGCCCATGGCAACAGCATCCGCGCGCTGGTGAAGTACCTCGACGGCATTGGCGACGACGACATCGTGGGCGTCAACATCCCCAACGGCATCCCGCTGGTCTACGAACTCGACGCCGACCTCAAACCGATCAAAAGCTACTACCTGGGCGACGCCGAGGCGGCAGCCCAGGCGGCCGCTGCGGTGGCGGCACAAGGCAAGGCCTGACAACCGGCGATCGGGACAGCCCGGGCATCGGGCCGGGCATTGGGGAACCGAACCGATTCTCCATGCTCATAGGTGTATATTGATCCGCCGTCGGGTCAAGTGGTCCGACATGGGCGTCATTACTGAGGTAATTCAATGGCAAAACAGGTGAGTCACAAGCTGAAAATTGCAGGCTGGGTGGCCATTGGTGCGGTCGCGGGCGCGCTGACCACGGTCCAGTTGCAGGCGGTTGCCCGCGGCACGCTGGCGCCGCTGCCGCTCGAAGAGCTGCAGCAGCTCGCCGCGGTTTTCGGCATGGTCAAGACCGACTATGTGGAGCCGGTGGACGAGAAGAAGCTGATTTCCGAGGCGATCACCGGCATGGTGGCGAGCCTGGACCCGCATTCCCAGTACTTCGACAAGAAGTCGTTCAAGGAATTCCGCGAAGGCACCAGCGGCCGTTTCGTGGGTGTGGGCATCGAGATCACCATGGAAGACGGTCTGGTGAAGGTGGTCTCCCCCATCGAAGATTCGCCCGCCTTCCGTGCTGGTCTCAAGACCAACGACCTGATCACCAAGATCGACGACACCAACGTCAAAGGCCTGTCGATCAACGAGGCGGTCAAGCTCATGCGCGGTGAGCCCAGGACCAAGGTATTGCTGACCATCTTCCGCAAGGACGAGGACCGCACCTTCCCGGTGACCATCACCCGCGAAGAGATCAAGACCCAGAGCGTGAAGTCGCGCGTGGTGGAGCCGGGCTACGCCTGGGTTCGTGTGTCGCAGTTTCAGGAACGCACCATCGAAGACTTCGCCCGCAAGGTGGAAGACCTGTACAAGACCGAGCCCAACCTCAAGGGTCTGGTGCTGGACCTGCGCAACGACCCCGGTGGTCTGCTCGATGCCGCCGTGGCGCTGTCGGCCGCCTTCCTGCCTGAAAACGTGACCGTGGTCTCCACCAACGGCCAGCTTGAAGACAGCAAGTTCATCTACAAGGCCATTCCGCAGCACTACCTGCGTCGCGGCGGCAACGACCCCATCAAGCGCCTGACCGACAACACCAAAGGCGCCTTGAAGCGCGTGCCCCTGGTGGTGATCGTCAACGAGGGCTCGGCGTCGGCCAGCGAGATCGTGGCCGGCGCCCTGCAGGACCACAAGCGCGGCACCATCATTGGCAGCCAGACCTTTGGCAAGGGTTCGGTGCAGACCGTGCGCCCGCTCGGTCCGGACACCGGTCTGAAGCTGACCACGGCGCGCTACTACACGCCGATGGGCACCTCCATCCAGGGCAAGGGCATCGTGCCCGACGTGCTGGTGGACGAAACGCTGGAAGGCAACGTGTTCGCCGCGCTGCGCACTCGAGAAGCCGATCTGGCGAACAGCCTGACCAACGGCAAGGACCCCAAGGCCGCGGCGGTACCGATGACAGACGCCATGCGTGCGGCCGAGCAGCAGCGCAGTGAAGACCGCGAGTTGGCGCGCAAGCGACTCGAAGAGGAAGCCCGAAAGAATCCGGGCCAGCGTCTCGTGCCTGAGTTCGGCACCGACAAAGATTTCCAGCTCATGCAGGCGATCAACCAGCTCAAGGGTCGCCCGGTCATGGTGAGCAAGAGCCAGACGGTGCGCACCGAAGAGAAAAAAGAAAACTGAGGACACAGCGGGCTGACAGCCCGCTGTGACGCTTTTGGACGACGCACAGCTTCTGCGCTATTCGCGCCACATCCTGCTCAACGAACTTGGCGTCGAGGGCCAGGAAGCCTTGCTGGCTTCCCACGCGCTCATCATCGGCGCGGGTGGCCTGGGGTCGCCTGTCGCGCTGTACCTGGGCAGCGCTGGCGTGGGCCGCATCACGGTGGTGGACCACGACGTGGTCGACGAGACCAACCTGCAGCGCCAGATTGCACACAACCTGGCGCGCGTGGGCCGCCCCAAGGCCGAGTCCATCGTGGAAGCCATCGCCGCCATCAACCCCGACGTGCGGGTCACGCCCATCGTGCAGCGGGCCGACGAGGCCTTGCTGAGCGAACTGATCGCCCAAGCCGACGTGGTACTCGATTGCACAGACAACTTCGCCACGCGTCACGCCATCAACCGCGCGTGCGTGAAACACCGCAAGCCGCTGGTTTCGGGCGCAGCGATCCGCATGGACGGGCAACTCAGCGTGTTCGACGCGCGCAGCCCGGACAACCCCTGCTACGCATGCGTATTTCCCGAGTCGGCTGACTTGGAGGAAACCCGCTGCGCGACCATGGGCGTGTTCGCGCCGCTGGTGGGCATCGTGGGCACCATGCAGGCGGCCGAGGCGCTGAAACTGCTCACCGGCCTGGGCTCTCGCCTCACCGGCAAACTGCTCATGCTCGACGGGCGCGACCTTGCTTTCACCCAAATCACATTGCCACAGAACCCGCAGTGCGCGGTGTGCGGCCGCCCTCACTGATTCAGCCGCGCGATGGCATCGGGCACGGCCCGTGGCGCTTGCGGAAATCACGCGGCAACTCGGGTGCAGCCTCTGCGAACAGGCCCCGGCCACGCTCTTTTGCCGCGGCCTCTTCGGCAGAAAACGGCCCCAGGCTGCGCCGCCAGCGATACGACCAAGCCTGACCATTGCCCACCAACCAGGCGGCGACATCGTCGCCCTGGTGCACGATGCGTGCAATGCCCCGACCATAGTCGTCCTGGCTGCGCACACGCACCTCGACAACCTGGTTCAGGACGCGTCTGGCCAGCACTTCGCGCGACGCTTCTCCGCCACGCTGGCAGATTTCGGGGGCGTCGACGCCATCGAGGCGCAGCTTGCGGTAACGCCCACCCTGCAGCGGCTTGACCCAGAGCGTGTCGCCGTCAAACACGCGGCTGACGCGCGCGCTGTACACCTCGTCCGGCCGCTCCTGCGCCTGGGCCATGCCGCCAAACACGCAAGCGCCAGCGAGCGCAAACCGGCACATCCCGCGCAATGTCATGCGACAAACCGGCACAGCATGGACGACGACGAACCGGATGCGAAGTGCCTCAGCCCTTTTTGCCACCCATGACAAGCAGCAAACCACCGATGACGATGGCGCCAACGCCGGCCCACACCGGCACGTTGACGGTTTCTTTTTCTTTCACCGTCAGTTCCAGAGGGCCGAGCTTCACGGCCTCGGTTTCCTTGGTGTAGCTGAAGCTGCCGTACACCAGGGCGATGGCGCCCGCCGCGATGAGAAGGATGCCGATCAGTTTGGTTGAGTTCATGATTGTTCCGTTCTTTGATGTCTGCGCTTGCGTCGACGATCCAGGAGCGGCCTCGACGAAGCGCTGAAGCGATGATGCATCAATTGCAAGCGAGACTGCCGGGCGACTCGCCGCGCCGCAAGGCGCGCGCGCAAGACGCTGTCACGGCTCAGGCCGGATCTCGGTAACGCGCAGCGGAGATGAACTGGTCAAAGGTCTCGCACCACACGATGACGCTGCTGTAGCGCGAAGGGTCGGTGCCGGTGGGCAAGGCCACGATGAAGTTGTCGAAGGTCTTCACGTCGCCCACGCGCAGCATGGTCGCCTTGAGCCGCTTGAAATCGGCCTCGGTCTCCACGAACTCGGGCGACAGGTAAAGCTTGTAGTCGGGCCCAGGCGCGAGGCGTCCGGTGAAGGTGATCTGCCGAGGGCTCACGGTCACCGTGCCCTCGCCCCAGTGCAGGGCATCACTGTCCTTCAAGTCGCGGCGGAACTCACCGCTGTACGTGCTACCCGCGGCAGCTTGAGCCACCTGCCGGGCGCTGGGTCCGTCCGGTGCGATCAGGATGGGCAGTGCATAGATGCCTGCGGCGAAGCCCACGAGCAAGACCAGCGCGTGCGACGCAATGAGCATCAGCATGCGACGGCGAAAAGCGGGGCGGGCGGTGTCGGACATGGAAGGACTCCTTCAACGAGACCCTGGTTCGTCTGGCGACGGGCGAAAGCCTTACAGCCGACGGGCCGCTTTCAGGACGGCAACAAGGCGTCCAGGCGCCTCAGCCCGGCCACGGTCTGCAGACAGGCCTGTGCGGCCTCGGTGCCCTTCACGGCGAAGTGGCGCATGAAGTATTTGCGATGCTCGACGTGTTCGTGGAAATGGTGCGGCGCCTGCACCGCCGAAATCACGGGCACGCCGGTGTCCAGCTGCACGTCCATCAGCGCCTGCACCACGGTCTGCGCCACGAAATCATGGCGGTAGGTGCCGCCGTCCACCACCAGCGCGCTGCCCACCACCGCGGCGTAGCGACCCGAACGGGCCAGACGCTGCGCATGCAGCGGGATTTCAAACGCGCCGGGCACATCGAACACGTCGATGGCATCGGCCTGAAAACCACCGCGCGCCATTTCTTCAAAAAACGCATCACGGGCCTGGTGCACGATGTCGGCGTGCCACGAGGCTTCGACGAAAGCAAAACGCAGGCCGGCGGGCAGTTCGGGCAGCGTGGGGAGTTCGGTCGGGGTGGTGGTCATGGTGTGGAATGTGGCAAAGGGCTCGCGGCCATTGTAGGTATCGTGGGGTGTCAGGCGGTCACGATCCAGCCTTCCAGCGGATCGAATTCTGGCAAGCCCCAGCGCGGGTGGCCCGCAGCGTGCTGCGCTTGCGCCCAGGCGGCTTGCAGCAGGCAGAGCACGGCGTCCAGACTGTCGCCGCTGGCATCGTCGGCCAATTGATCGCGCTGGGCGTGCGTGAGCTTCAGGCGCAGGCCACCAGCCAGCAGCAGCGGTGCCTGGCCGTTTTCCAGCGCGTTGATCAGCGTCTTGCGGGCGATCAGCCGATCAGGTGTCTGCTTGGCCTTGTCATCACTCTTGTACGACGTGGCACCGAGCACGCTGCGCGCCAGCAGGCCGGGGTAGGCCTCCAGGCCCACACGCGAGCCATCGCCCGGCTGCAGACCCGGCAAGGTGAGGCCTGCCGCCATGAGACGCGGCACGCCCGCATGCAGCATGAAGGCCACCGGCGGATTGACCCACTTCATGCTGGGGCTCGAACCCGCCGGGCCGTCGGTGGTACGGTGGGCAAACTTGCCCCCCACCGGACGTGCGTTGCAAAACCCGGCAAACGACTCGCGAATGGATTCCCGGCTGAGGCCGCCGTAGTGCGCCATGCAGGCGGCCCAGTCGGTGGGCCAGCCCAAGGCGGTCACCAGCTCACGCGGCAAGCCAAAGGGCAGGTCAAAGCCGCCCACCCAGGTGCCGGGTGCCGACATGCGCGCCAACCAGGCATCGAGCGTCTCGAAGCGCTCAATGCCATTCAAGACCACGCGGTTGCGCTCCGTCCGGCCGACCGCCAGAACGATCGGTTTGCGTCGGCTCGGCGCGCTGGTGAAATCGCAGCCCAACAAGACTGGCGAAGGTGAAGTCGTCATGCCGCGATCATCCCAGCGCCAGCGCCACCACGCCGGCGGCGATCAAGATGGCCCCGAGCAAGCGCGCGAGGCGGTCGCCTTCGCCGAGCAACTGCCCGCCGATGAGCGCTGCGAACAACATCGACACCTCGCGCGCGGGCGCCACGTGCGACAACGGCGCCTGTTGCATGGCGAAGAGCACCAGCACATAGGCCACCGGGCTGACCACCGCCACGAGCAGCGCGTAGCGCCACTGCGTGTGCCACAGCTGGCGAGCGGTGGGCAGGTCGCGCAGCACGCTGGGCGCCAGCAGCGCCACGCGCACGAAATTGCCCATGTAGTCCACCAGGATGGGCGACATCAACACCACCTTGACCGCGTAGCCGTCGACCACCGTGTAGGCCGCTATGAAGACACCCGTGACCACGCCGTACACCATGCCCTTGTGCACGCGCTTGCGTGCCACCGGGTCGTGCGCCGCGCGCAGCAGGCCGGGCCCGCCGGCAATGAGGAACACGCCACCCACCACGCCGGCAATGCCCGCCACGCCGAGGGCAGAGATCTGCTCACCCAGCAGCACGATGGCGACCAGGGAGGACAACAGCGGCCCCGTGCCGCGCGCCATGGGGTAAACCACGGTGAGGTCGGACTTGCGGTAGCCGCGCAGCAGGATCACGTAGTAGAAGACGTGGAGCACTCCGCTGGCCAGCACCAGCGCCCACTCGATGGCGCCCCAGTCGGCCACCACATCGCGTCCCATCCACCAGCCCAGCGGCGCCCACACCAGCATCATGAAAAAGGCGCTGAAGAACGCGAAGCGTGCGTCGCCCCCTGCCTTCTTGGCGGCGATGTTCCAGCAGGCGTGGATCAGGCCCGCGAGAACGATCAGGCCCAGGGCGGTCAGCGACATGCAGCGTCAGAAGAAGCCGGATTCCAGGGGCACCAAGGGTCCGGCTCTGCCGGCCACAGGTGCCGTCCCCCTTCCAGGCGCCGCAGGCGCTCCAGAGAGGGGGGAAGCCGCGCAGCGGCGCAGGGGGGAGTTCCTCAACCCTTCAAGCCCGGCCGATGATGCTCGCGGTTGCCATCAGCTCTTCGAGCAGGGCCAGGGAAACCTTGCCCGAGACCAGGTACGGATCGAACTCGGGCTTCTCCGAGTACTTCAGCACGATGGAGATGTTGAGCTTGGTCAGATTGACCTGACCCATGGTCCAGCCCCCGAAGCGGCGCTCGGTGATCTCTTCATAGTGCAGCAACTCCACGTCCGAGTGGCGCGGATCGGCCACGATGTGGCTGTAGAGCGTGTTGACCGCGCTGCGGCCGCCTTCGATGGCTTGCAGGAACACGCCACCGCCATAGCACAGCACGCCGGTGATGCCGTGGCCCATGTTGTGCGAACGCGCGGATTCCAGGATGGACTCGATGACACGGGGGGAGTCTTTTTCGACAGCGCGGCTGACGTAGAGGAGGCGGACAAGCATGGCGGTCTTCTTCTGGATGAGCGGTGAATTCAGCGCGGGATGAGCGACAGGAACTCGCGCCGCAGGTTGGGGTCTTTGAGGAACACGCCGCGCATGACCGAGTTGATCATCTTGCTGTCCATGTCCTTCACTCCGCGCCAGGCCATGCAGTAGTGGCTGGCCTCCATCACGATGGCCAGGCCGTCGGGCTGTGTCTTCTCCTGGATCAGGTCGGCCAGCTGCACCACGGCTTCTTCCTGGATCTGCGGGCGGCCCATGATCCACTCGGCCAGGCGCGCGTACTTGGACAGACCGATCACGTTGGTGTGCTCGTTGGGCATCACCCCGATCCAGATGCGGCCGATCACCGGACAGAAATGGTGGCTGCAGGCACTGCGCACGGTGATGGGACCCACGATCATCAGCTCGTTGAGGTGTTCGGCGTTCGGGAATTCGGTCACCGCCGGACCCTTGACGTAGCGGCCGTTGAACACTTCCTTGATGTACATCTTGGCCACGCGGCGCGCGGTGTCGCCGGTGTTGTGGTCGTTGTCGAGGTCGATGACCATGCTGTCGAGCACGCCCTTCATCTTCTCGGCCACCTCGTCGAGCAACAGGTCGAGTTCACCGGGCCGGATGAATTCGGCGATGTTGTCGTTCGAGTGAAAGCGCTGGCGAGCCGCCTTCACGCGCTCGCGGATCTTGACGGAGACAGGTGTTCCGTGGTCGTCGTCGGGGACGGCTGGGGTCATGGCGGAGTCGGATTTCATGAGCATGGGGCATGCTATCACCCGCTTTTCTTTCAAGCATGAATAAGGCTTTTCCCGGGATGTGGAGCCGCCCCCGTTCCATCGCCCAGCAAGGCTTCCAGCTCCTGCAAGGTGCTCGCCTCGTGCAATGGCTTGTCGTAACGGATGCGTTGCATGCGCGGAAAGCGCAGCGCCACACCGCTCTTGTGGCGGGTGCTGCGGGCGATGCCTTCGAAGGCGAGTTCAAACACCAGGGTCGGTCGCACGCTGCGCACCGGGCCGAACTTCTCCAGCGTGTGCTGGCGGATCACGGCGTCGACCGACTTGAATTCTTCGTCGCTCAGGCCCGAATAGGCTTTGGTGAAGGCCACCAGTTGCAGCGCGCCGGGCACGGCGGGTTCTCGGCGAGCGATCGCCTCCACCACGGCCTGCGCCTCTTCGGCGCTGGCCGGCAAGCGGTTCCAGACCGCGAACGTGTAGTCGGTGTAGACCGAGGCGCGGCGGCCGTGGCCGGCCTGGGCGTAGATCAACACGCCGTCGATGCTCAGCGGGTCGATCTTCCATTTCCACCAGGCCACCACCCCGTCTTCGGTTTGGGTGCCCGGGCCGGTCCAGCGCTTCTGCCGGCCGGTGCCATAAGTGCTGCGGCGATGCTTGAGCATCAGTCCCTCCACGCCGAGTTCGCGCGCCTTCGACCGCTGCTCGGCGAGCGTGGGCCAGTCGCTGGCGGCGATGCCGGGTGAGAGCCACAGGCGCGGGCCCGACACGGCGTTCATGCCCCGGGCCAGGGCCTCCAGGCGCGCGCGGCGTTCGGTCTGTGGCTGCGCGCGCAGGTCTTGCGCATCGGCTTCCAGCAGGTCGTAGGCCATGAAGTTCACCGGCGCATCGGCCAGCACTTTGGCGTTCAGTGTCTTGCGGCCAATGCGCTGTTGCAGCAAGGCAAACGGTGCGGGTCGGCCGGGCCGGTCGTTGCCGGGCAAGGCGCTCACGCCATCACCCTCGTCCCACACCAGGATCTCGCCATCGACCACCGTGCCGTCGGGCCAACGCTGGGCGAGGGCCTGCAGTTCCGGGAAGCGCTCGCTCATGAGCTCTTCCCCGCGCGACCACACCCACACCTGACCGCCGCGTTTGACGATCTGGCCGCGGATGCCATCGAACTTCCATTCGGCCAGCCAGTCGGTGGCGGGGCCCAGGCGCGCCTGCATGGCCTGCGCGACGTCGGTGCTGGCCACTTCCAGGCCCAGCAGGTCGTCGCCGGCATCCATGCCCAGCGGGCTGGCGAGAAAGAACGGATAGGGCTGGCTGGGCTCGCGTCCGGCATGTTCGTTGCCCGCTTCACCGGCCGGTGCGATCAGGGCGCGGTACATGGCCGCCGTCGGGAGGCGCTTGCTGTCGGTGAAACCCATCATGCGCGCGGCCACCTGTTTGGCGTCCAGCCCCGCGTGTTGAGCGATGGCGCGCTGCACCAGCAGCTTGCTCACGCCCACACGGAAGCCGCCGCCCACCAGTTTGACCAGCAGGAACCGCCCGGTCATGTCCAGCTCGCGCCACCAGGCGCGCACCGCCATGGCCACGATGTCCTCGCCCTGCCCGCGCAGGGGCAGCAGACGCTGCTCCATCCAGTCGCTCAGGCCGGCCTCCAGGCCCTCGGTGCTCTCGGGAGCGGGCAGCACCAGCGCGATGGTCTCGGCCAAGTCGCCGACGGTCTGGTAGCTCGCTTCAAACAACCATTCGGGCAATCCGGAAGCCTCTTGCGCCAGGGCGCGCAACTGCGCGGTCTTGATCAACTGGCGCGGTTTGCCGCCCGAGAGGAAGTACACGGCCCAGGCCGCATCGGCGTCGTCGACGGCGCCCAGGTAACGCCTCAGCGCGGTCACCTTGGCGCTGGTGGCGGTGGTCGCATCCAGCTCGGCGAACAGGTCGGCAAAGCGCTTCATGGGGTCGACGCTGGCGTGGTCCCGGTTCGGGTCTCGTGTTCGTCACCGTACTCGGTCTCGAAGCCTTCGGCCTGCAGCCCTTGCTCCTGCAGGTAACGCACCAGCACCGGAACGCTGCCGTGGGTGACGATCACGCGTTCGGCACCACTGGCACCGATGGCACCGAGCAGCCCGGGCCAGTCGGCGTGGTCGCTGAGCACGAAGCCGCGGTCGTGCCCGCCACGCCGGCGCTGTCCGCGCACCTGCATCCAGCCGCTGGCAAACGCGTCCGAAAAATCACCGAAGCGCTTGATCCACGGCGTGCCCAGCGCGCTGCCGGGGCACAGCACCAGCGCGCGCTGCAGGCTGGTCTTGTCGTTCGCGTCGCTCACCGTCAACGTCTCGGGCAGCGCAATACCGGCGGCGCGGTAGGCGCGGTTGAGCGGTTCGACCACACCATGGCAGACGATGGGGCCGATGGACGCATCCACCCCGCCCAGGATGCGCTGCGCCTTGCCCAGGCTGTAGCAGATCAGCACGCTGGCGCGCCCGGCCTCGGCGTTGTCGGCCCACCATTGGTCGATCTGGCCGAACAGCTCCGCGTCCGACCGCCAGCGGTAGATGGGCAGGCCGAAAGTGGATTCGGTGATGAAAACATCGCAGGGCACTGGTTCGAAGGGCGTGCAGGTGCGGTCGGGGGGGGCACCGGCCGGTGTGGTGCGGTAGTCGCCGCTGGCCACCCACACCCGGCCGCCATGCTCCACCCGCACCTGGGCCGAACCCAGCACGTGGCCGGCCGGGTGCAGCGAAATGCGCACGCCGTTGTGCTCCACCACCTCACCGTAGGCCAGCCCTTGCAGCGTGATGCCCTGTCCCAGGCGCGAGCGCAGCAGACCCTCGGACACAGCGGTGGCCAGGTAGTGCGCGTGGCCAGGGCGTGCGTGGTCGGCGTGCGCATGGGTGATCACGGCGCGCTCGACCCGGCGCCACGGGTCGATGTAGAAGTCGCCTGGCGGGCAGTACAGACCTTGCGGGCGCTGGACGATCAGATCGTCGTTCATGGCCTTGGGAGTTACTTCAATAGCGGTGGCCAGTGACGAACAGGGTGGCGCGCATGATGCCGAAGGCAATGCGGTCGAGCACGCGCTGCGTCCAGTGCCGGCTGCTCAAAGCCCGCACATCGACCATGTCACCGGCGTTTTGCACCAGCCCATCGAGGTGGCTGCGCAGCAGGCGGGCAAAGCGCTGGTCGGTGGTCATCACATTGGCTTCACGCGCCAGCAGCATCGAGAGCGGGTCCAGGTTGGTCGAACCCACCGTGGCCCAGCGCTCGTCCACCACCGCCACCTTGGCATGCAGGGCACTGGGTGCGTACTCGTGGATCTCGATGCCGGCGTTGACCAGGTGCTGGTAGACCGGCCGCGCGGCGCGGTACTGGAAGAAGTTCTCATACTTGCCCTGCGACAGCAGGCGCACCCGCACGCCCCGCGCGGCCGCCAGGATGAGCGCGCGGCGCAGCTTGCGACCGGGAATGAAGTACGCGTTGGCGATCACGATCTCGCGCCGCGCTGCGCCGATCGCCTTGAGGTAGGCGCGCTCGATGTCGTGCCGATGGCTCACGTTGTCGCGCAGCAGCAAGGTGGCGCGCGCACTGTCCACGCCCAGGGGGATGGTGGCCGCGTCGCCAAACGTGCTGTTGCTGCCCGCTTCCCGCGGGCTGGTGTGGGCCGTGTCGAGCTTCTGCAGCAGGCGCGAGAAATCACCGACGGGACGCGATTCCCGCAAGGCCTCCCACGCTGCCTTGAACTCGCGCCGACGTGCGCTGCGAGCGGCTTGCAGGCGCCACCAGAGCTGCTCCATGGTCTCGGCCATGTCGCGCACCAAGGGCCCGGCCACGCGCAGCGAAAAGTCCAGTCGCGGTGCATCCAGCTTGCCCAGCGCCACGTCGTCCTGGTCGTCGATGATGTTGATGCCGCCGCAAAAGCCCACCGTGCCGTCGACCACGCAGAGCTTGCGGTGCAGCCGCCGCCAGCGGCTGGGCAGCACCAGGCCGAAGCGCCCCAGCGGCGCATAGATGTGCCAATGCACGCCCGCCTCGTCAAACCGCTGTTGCCAGGACGTGGGCACCGTCGGCGTGCCCACGCCGTCGATCACGAGCCGCACCACCACGCCACGTCGGGCTGCGCGTTCCATCGCTTCGGCCACGCTGAGCGCAGAGCCTGCGAACTCGAAAATGTAGGTTTCCAGATGCACCACACGGCGCGCGGCATCCATGGCGGCCACCAGGGCCGGGAAGAGCTCGGCGCCGCCCTGCAGCAGCAACAGCTGGTGACCGCCTCGCAAGGCACCGCGCACAGCGCGCGAGCGGCGCAACAACTTGTCGGCGGCTTTCACAACTCCAGCTCGGCGATCAGTGGCAGGTGGTCCGACATGCGCGACCAGGCCCGCCCGTGCGGCACCTGCGCCGAGACCGGTCGCAACCCCCGCACGAAGATGCGGTCCAGGTGCAGCAGCGGCAGGCGCGAGGGGTAGGTCGGCAAACGGATGCCTTCGAAGGTGCGCAGGCCCAGGTCTGCCATGGGCCGCAGCAGTTGCGCGCCCCAGTCGTTGAAATCGCCGGCCACGATCAGCGGCGCGGTCTCGGGCACTCCGGTGGCGACGTACTCGCCCAGGCGCTGCACCTGGCGCGCTCGGCTGGCATGGATCAACCCCAGGTGAACCACGACCACGTGCACGTCGATGCCTTCGATCAACAGCTGCACGTGCAGCAGTCCGCGCTGTTCGAAGCGGTGGTCGGAGACGTCGGAGTGCCGGCTGTCGATCACCGGCCAGCGTGAGAGCAGCGCGTTGCCGTGTTCGCCGTGGCGCGTGGTGGCATTGGTGCGGTAAACGGCCTCGTAGCCGTCGGGTGTCAGGTAGTTTGCCTGGTCCAGGTCGGGCCAGCGGGTGAAGTGCTTCTCAAGCTTGCGGTTGTGTTGACGCACCTCCTGCAGGCAGACGATGTCGGCATCGAACTGCTCCACGGCGTGTGCGAGGTTGTGGATCTCCAACCGCCTCGTGGGACCCAGGCCTTGTACGCCTTTGTGGATGTTGTAGGTGGCGACGCGAAGAATGCTCATGAGCAAATCATGCCACCAACACCACCCGCGACATGTGCAAATCAGTTCAGCCTCGCCGCCATTCTGGGCAGCCAGGAGATCGCCTCGGCATTCGACGGCGAGAAGCAGCGTTCGGCCGCTCGCGTCCACGGCAACCACACCTGGTCGCGGTGTTCGCGCGGGCTCAACAGCACGGTCACGGGCTCTGGGATGCACAGCCCGAACAGATGCTCGGTGTTGTGCGTCACTCCCGGCGCGTAGCGATGGCGCCACTGCGGATAGATCTCGTACACGTTCTCCAGCGCCCAGTCGGTGAGCGCGTGGCCGCTCGCTCGTGCGTTCAGCCCGGTTTCCTCGGCCACCTCGCGCACCGCGGCGAGTTCAAACGACTCATCCAGCGTGTCCTTGGAGCCGGTCACCGATTGCCAGAAGCCTGGCGCGTCCGCGCGCTCGATCAGCAGCACCTCCAACGCCGGCGTGTGGATCACGACCAGCACCGATTGCGGGATCTTCGCCACCATGAAAAAAAGAAGGTCAGAAGAGGCGAGAGGCCGCATGGCCGGCCGAACGTGCCCGCTGCAACAGCTTCCAGGCCGACCACACCCGCAGCGCCCACCCCAACGATCGGCGCGGCCGCCAAATGGCGACCGCCAGCAAGCTCCCCGCCACGGCCAGCGGGTTCGCCCGCAACCAGCGCCAGGCGTCCTGCAAACGGTCGGCCCAGGCCAGCGCAGGCTGGACCACCTGCAACCGGTCAACCACCTGAACGCGCAGGCGCCCGGACCGGTGCACGAGCACCTGGCGTCGGCGAGCCAACTGCGCGGCACGGTCGGGCTTGCGTGTGGTCATGAGCGAAGCACTTCTCGGTCCTGCTGGAGTTCCTCGATCGTGGCCGAAAACAGCCTGGTGCCGCTGCGCACGCGCTCGCGGGCGAGCCAGGCCGCCACACCGCCCAAACCCAGAAACAGCCCGGCGAACACCGCCAACGGCACGAGGCGATGGGTGTCCCAGAGTGCCACGGTGATCAGCATGGCCAGAAAGCCCAGTCCCAGGCTGAGGAAGGCCACCGCCACGGCGCCGTAGACCAGCAGGCCGCCGACGCGCAACACTTCCTCCTGCGCTTCCACGCTGAGCAGCTCCAGCCGCAGCTGGAGCAGTTCCAGCACGGTGGCGGTCAACCCCTTGAGCGAGGCCGACAAACGGGTCGTTGGCACAGACATGCCGAGTCCGGTCAACGCCGGCTGATGAGCAGACCGATCACCAAGCCGATGCCGGCAGCCGTGCCCACGGCGCGCCAGGGGTGTTCGTGCACGTAGTCGTCGGTGACGCGGGCCATCTCACGGCTCTTCTCCTTGATCGCGTCTTCCGCGTCCAGCAGCTTGTGGCGGGCCAGGCGCAGGTTTTCGTTGATGCGCTCGCGCAACTCCGCCACCTTGCCTTCGGTCTGGTGGGCGGTGGCCACCATCAACTCTTCGGCGTCGGCAATGACGCGCTGCAGGTCGGCGACCAGCTTCTCCTTGTTGGCCAGGGTGTCTTGGGCGTTCTTGCTCATGGATGGGCTCCTTTCAAAAAGTCATCCTAACAAACCCGTACCCGTACCACGCCGTACGTTTTGTTACCGCTGCTCTGTGGTGTGGATCCGCCCTCGCCCATCACCAAAAAAAAGGGCGACCGTCGTCGCCCTTTTTGGTGTTGCCGAAGCCGCAGGTCAGGCGGACTTGGCCAGGTCCGTGTTGCGCAGGCGGATGTGCAGCTCGCGCAGCTGTTTCTCGTCCACCAGGCTGGGTGCCTGGGTCAACAGGCACTGGGCGCGCTGGGTCTTGGGGAAGGCAATCACGTCGCGGATCGATTCGGCACCGGTCATCAGGGTGACGATGCGGTCCAGGCCGAAGGCCAGGCCGCCGTGGGGCGGCGCACCGTATTGCAGCGCATCGAGCAGGAAGCCGAACTTGACCTGGGCCTCCTCGGGCGTGATCTTCAGCGCATCGAACACCTTCTGCTGCACCGCTGCGGTGTGAATGCGCACAGAACCGCCACCGATCTCCCAGCCGTTGAGCACCATGTCGTAGCCCTTGGCAATGCACTTCTCGGGCGCGGTGACCATCCAGTCTTCGTGGCCGTCTTTCGGCGCAGTGAAGGGGTGGTGCACGGCGGTCCAGCGATCGGCTTCCTCGTCGTGTTCGAACATCGGGAAATCGACCACCCACATCGGTGCCCAGCGGCTCTCGAACAGGCCGTTCTTCTTGCCCAGCTCGCTGTGGCCAATCTTCAGGCGCAGCGCACCAATGGCGTCGTTGACCACCTTGGCCTTGTCGGCGCCGAAGAAGATGATGTCGCCGTTCTGCGCCTTCGTGCGCGCCAGGATGTCGGCCACGGCCTTGTCGTGCAGGTTCTTCACGATCGGGCTCTGCAGGCCGTCGCGGCCCTTGGAGGCGTCGTTGACCTTGATCCAGGCCAGGCCCTTGGCACCGTAGATCTTGACGAATTCGGTGTAGGCATCGATCTCGCTGCGGCTCATGTCGGCGCCGCCGCGCACGCACAGGGCGACCACGCGGCCACCCTTCATGGTGGCGGGCGCCGAGAAGACCTTGAAGTCCACATCGCCCATCACGTCGGTGAGTTCGGTGAACTCCAGCGTCACGCGCAGGTCGGGCTTGTCGGAGCCGAAGCGGTGCATGGCTTCGCTGTAGGCCATCACCGGGAATTCGCCCAGGTCCACGCCCAGCGTGTTCTGGAACACCGTCTTGATCATGCCCTGGAACATGTCGCGGATGTCTTCCTCGGTCAGGAACGAGGTCTCGATATCGATCTGCGTGAACTCGGGCTGGCGGTCGGCGCGCAGGTCCTCGTCGCGGAAGCACTTGGTGATCTGGTAGTAGCGATCGAAGCCGGCCACCATCAGCAGCTGCTTGAAGAGTTGGGGCGACTGCGGCAGCGCAAAGAAGTGGCCGTCGTGCACGCGGCTGGGCACGAGGTAGTCGCGCGCGCCCTCGGGCGTGCTCTTGGTGAGCATCGGTGTTTCGATGTCGATGAAGCCGTTGGCGTCCAGAAACTTGCGCACTTCCATGGCCACGCGGTAGCGCAGCATCAGGTTGTTCTGCATGTAGGGGCGGCGCAGGTCGAGCACGCGGTGCGTCAGGCGTGTGGTCTCGGAGAGGTTTTCGTCGTCAAGCTGGAAGGGTGGCGTGACCGAGGGGTTGAGCACCTTCAGTTCGTGGCAAAGCACCTCGATCTGGCCGCTCTTGAGCTTGTCGTTGGTGGTGCCGGCGGGGCGCGCGCGCACCAGGCCGGTGACCTGCACGCAGAATTCGTTGCGCACGTCCTCAGCGGTCTTGAACATCTCGGCGCGATCGGGGTCGCACACCACCTGCACATAACCTTCGCGATCACGCAGGTCGATGAAGATCACGCCACCGTGGTCGCGGCGGCGGTTCACCCAGCCGCACAGCTTCACGGTTTCGCCCAGTTGAGCCTCGGTCACCAGACCGCAATAGTGGGTACGCATCGCCATTTCGCTTCTTCTTTCAACAGGTTCGCAGGTCGGGCCCGCAGGGAGAGATCAGGGGGTCTTCTGGATGGCGCCGTCGGCGCCTACCTTGAGGTGCGGATTCTTGGGTCCGCCGGGCACGATCACGCCCATGGACACGATGTAGGTCAGCGCTTCATCCACGCTCATCTGCAGCTCCACGCAGGCGCTCTTGCGCACCATCACGAAGTAGCCGCCGGTGGGGTTGGGGGTGGTGGGCACGTACACGCTGTGGAATTCGTCGTGCTCGGCGCCACCGGGCATGGATTGCAGGTGGGTCAGCACGTCACCCGCGGGTGAACCCGTGAGGAAGCCGATGGTCCACATGCCTTCGTGCGGCCACTCGACCAGCAAGGCCTTGCGAAACGCGTTTCCCTTCTCGGAAAACAACGTGTCCGACACCTGCTTGACGCCCGAGTAGATGGAGCGCACCACGGGAATGCGGTGCAGCAGCGCGTGCCACCAGCTCACCAGCTTGTTGCCGATGATGTTGGATGCCAGGGCACCGATGGAGAGCACGACCACCAGCGCGAACACCACACCCAGGCCAGGAATGTGCATGCCGAACACCTGATCGGGCTGCCAGCTGCTGGGCAGGATGCGCAGGGTCTGGTCGAGCGTGCTGACCACCCACTCCAGCACCCACAGCGTGATGATCAGGGGCACCAGCACCAGCAGGCCCGAGAACAACCATTTGCGAAACGACGGCATGCGGGATAACTCAGGAGCCCGACGGTGTGGTCGGTGTGGTCGGTGCGGCGGGAGCCGGCGCGGCTGCGGGTGCAGCGGCAGGCGCGGGTGCGGCAGCGTCACCGGCCGGCTTGGCGGGCGCCGCGGCAGCGGGCGCGCCCTCGGCGGCTGGTGTGGCGGCGGGCTTGCTGCCCTCGCGGAAATCGGTGACGTACCAGCCCGAGCCCTTGAGCTGGAAGCCGGCAGCGGTCAGCTGTTTCTTGAAGCTGGATTGACCGCAGGCCGGGCACACGGTGAGCGGGTCGTCGGACATTTTCTGCAGCACGTCCTTGGCATGGCCGCAGGACTCGCACTTGTAGGCATAGATGGGCATGGCGTGAACCTGGTGAAGAAGGGGGGTGTCCGGTCAAGGCAGTCACCCGGCGGGCGCACTGCATTCCGCGGTGGAAGCGGAACAAAACCCGTCATTATAAATTGAGGGGGTGTCAGGCGCCCCTGCCGGGCGTCGGCCCCGGGCGGCACGCAGCCGCCCGTCTTCACCAGAGGCGCACGCGCACCAGCACCTGCATCACGATGAGCCCGAGCAAAAAGCCCAGTCCGCCATACAGGATGGCTTGCAGCAGGCGGTTGGTGCGTCGCTGCTCGGCCAGCAGACTGTCGAGTTCGCGCCGCAGTTCGTGCGGCTTGTGATGCAGGTAGTCGTGCAGCAGGCGTGGCAGCGCGGGCAGCAGCTTGGCGTATTGCGGTGCTTCGGCCTTGAGTTGCTGCAGCAGCTTCTGCGGCCCCACCTGCTCGATCATCCACTTCTCCAGGAACGGCTTGGCGGTGTTCCAGAGATCCAGCTCGGGATCGAGTTCTCTGCCCAGGCCTTCGATGTTGAGCAGGGTTTTCTGCAACAGCACGAGCTGGGGCTGGATTTCCACCTGGAAGCGGCGTGAGGTCTGGAACAGGCGCATGAGCACCAGGCCAAGCGAAATCTCCTTGAGCGGGCGGTCGAAGTACGGTTCACACACCGCACGGATGGCCGACTCGAGCTCGTCCACACGCGTCTCGGCGGGCACCCAACCGGACTCGATGTGCAGCTCGGCCACGCGTTTGTAGTCGCGCCGGAAGAAGGCGGTGAAGTTCTGCGCCAGGTATTCCTTGTCGAACTCGGTGAGTGTGCCGACGATGCCGAAATCCAGCGAGATGTAGCGCCCGAACGTGGCTGGCTCCGTGCTCACCTGGATGTTGCCCGGGTGCATGTCGGCATGGAAGAAACCATCGCGGAACACCTGGGTGAAAAACAGGGTCACGCCGTCGCGCGCGAGCTTCGGGATGTCCACGCCCAGGGCGCGCAATTCGTCGACCTTGTTGATGGGCAGGCCATGCATGCGCTCCATCACCATCACCTCGGTGTAGCAATAGTCCCAGAGCATTTCCGGGATCAGCACCAGATCAAGGCCCTGCATGTTGCGGCGCAGTTGCGCGGCGTTCGACGCCTCGCGCAGCAGGTCCAATTCGTCGTGCAGGTATTTGTCGAACTCGCCCACCACCTCACGCGGCTTGAGGCGTTTGCCGTCGGCGGAAAGCCGTTCGACCCAGCCAGCCATCATGCGCATGAGGCCCAGGTCCTTGTCGATCACGGCCAGCATGTTGGGCCGCAGCACCTTCACCGCCACTTCGCGCCCGCCATGGCGGCCGTCGCGCAGGGTCGCAAAGTGCACCTGGGCGATCGACGCGCTGGCCACCGGCACCTGTTCGAAGTGCGTGAACACCTCGGACAGCGGCTTGCCGAACGCACGCTCGATGCTGGCCACGGCCACTTCACTGGGAAACGGGGGTACCCGATCCTGCAGTCGGGCGAGTTCGTCGGCGATGTCGGACGGAAGCAGGTCACGGCGGGTCGACAGAACCTGGCCGAACTTCACGAAGATCGGCCCCAGGCGCTCCAGGGCCTCGCGCAGACGCTCGCCGCGGGGCGCATCCAGGTTGCGGCCAACGGAAACGACGCGGGTGAGCAGGCGGATCCAGCGGCCGCGGAAGCTGGAGAGCACCAGCTCGTCCAGCCCGTAGCGCAACACCACCCAGACAATGAAGGCGCCGCGAAAGAGCCGCGTCATGCGCTGGGTCCGCCGTCGTGCGGCGGCACGCCGGCATCGGACGCGGGCGCGCTGGTGAATGGGTTCCTTGGGGGAAAGCCTTCGGGCATGCGGGCCACGAAGGACTTGATGGCCGTGGCTGCGGACCGCGCGAACCGCGCGATGGTGTGAGCGGTGGCGTCGCCGACCACCCGGGACAGGTCTTCTTCGACATCCCAGCGCACGTTGTCCACCAACCAGGCCACCTCGGCCGCAAGTTGCACGTCACCCTGGATGTCCACGCCCGGTTTCTGGCCGGCCAGCACGCTCTGGGCGAGCTCCAGGGGTGAAGTCTGGGTGAGCGTGACGCCGAGTTCGGGCTTCGCACCGGGCGCACAGCGCTCCAGCAAACCGGCTGCGGTGGGCGCCAGCGTGAGGTGGAAGTCGCCCCACTGGATGCGCACGGGCTTGCCCTTCTGGCGTTTCAAGCGATCCTGCGCGGCTGGCTCCTGCATCAACACGTGGTTGAGGAACAGCACGAGCCGGTTCTGCAACTCGTCCACCACCCAGTCGGGCGGGCGGATCGAGCCCAGCAAGGATTGCAGGAAGTTCAGAGGCGAGGCGCCAGAAGCGCCTGGTCCGGACGAAGAATCGGGTGGTTCATTTTTCATGACCACCCGATTTTGACGGATAAAACCTGGCGGGCGGCACCATCGGCCATTGCCCGGACAAGGTCGGGTCGTGGACCCGACCCATTGACGTTATTGCAGCGCCTGAACGCCCGCCACCAGCCAACCGCCCGAGCCGGCCTTGGGTCGCGTGATGTTCCAGACTTCGCGGAACGGATTGGGGCCAGACGATGCGTCTTCGCGGATCATTCCCGAAAATTCCACGCTGGCCATGTACTCGTCGTCCAGCTCCTCAATGCCGAGCAACTGGGCGTCGAGCATCACCACCTCGGTCTTGTTGACGCCACCGGCGTTGGTGGATTCACGATCTGCCAACTGGCTGCGAATCTGCTCCAGCATGCCGTCGGTCATCATGGCGCGCAGGCTGGGGATGTCGGAGCGGTCCCATGCATCTTGCAGGCTCACGAAATTGGCCTTGGAAGCCTTGAGGAAGCCGTCGGCATCAAAGCCGGCAGGCACGCCCCAGGTCTGGCGCCCCATGAGGGCTGCGCCGATCACGGAGCCGCCCGCTGCGGACGCCGTGTCGAGCGATGCGGAGCCACTGCGCTCCCACGGACGGGCCGATGCATCGTTGCCGACGTTGTGTGGCAGGTAGCTGCGGGGCATGGCTGGATCAAACTGCGAATTGCCCGATTGGGTGGCCGGGCCACCAGCACCTTGGTAAGCCATGTTGCCGGCACCGTTGGAAGCTGCGCGACGGCGCATCACCATGCCGATCACGGCCATGACCACCGCCGCCAGCAAGGCAAACATCAGGAACTGTGCAAAACCCTCACCAAGGCCCAGGGAAGAGGCCAACCAGGCCAGCCCAAGACCTGCGGCCAGGCCGCCGAGCATGGCGCCCCAAGGACGCTTGGGCGCCGCTGCCGCCGGGCTGGCGGTGGCGGGACGGGCAGCAGCATTCTGTGCGGGCGCCTGTGGCGCTGCCTGCTGCTGCGCGGGCGCGGTACTGCGCTGCGTCACGTTGCCCGACTGCTTGCCGATCGAAAAGCCGCCGCCCATGCGCTTGGCCCAGACATCCTGCGAGCTCAGCGCCATCGCGCAAACCAGCATCACCGACCACAACTTGTTCATGTTCCCGTCCCCTTCGATCAAAAATCAAAAAATCCAAACCACGATCAGCATTTGATGCCCACATGCAGCGCCACCACACCGGCGGTGAGGTTGTGCACATCCACGTGACCGAAGCCCGCGCTGCGCATCATCTGCCGCAATGCTTCCTGACCCGGGTGCATGCGGATGGACTCGGCGAGGTAGCGGTAGCTCTCCTCGTCGTTGGCCACCAGCTTGCCCAGCTTGGGCAGGATGTTGAACGAATACCAGTCATAAGCCTTTTCGAGCGGTTTCGCCACCCGGGAAAACTCCAGCACCAGCAACTTGCCGCCTGGCTTGAGGGTGCGATGCATCTCGGCCAGCGCAAGTTCCTTGTTCGTCATGTTGCGCAACCCGAAGGCCACCGACACGAAATCAAACGTATCGTTGGCAAACGGAAGCTTTTCAGCGTCGCACACCAAGGTGGGGAGCACAACGCCCAGATCAAGGAGGCGCGTGCGGCCCTCGCGCAACATCGCCTCGTTGATATCGGTGTGCACCACCCGGCCAGTGGGCCCAACCTTCTTGGCGAACGCAAGAGACAGATCGCCGGTGCCGCCCGCGATGTCGAGCACGCGGTGGCCCGGTTGCGGGTTGGCCACGGTGAGCGTGTAGCGCTTCCAGAGCCGGTGCAGGCCGCCCGACATCAGGTCGTTCATGACGTCGTACTTGGGCGCGACCGAGTCGAACACGCTGCGCACGCGGGAAGCCTTGTCCCGCTCGTCGACGGTCTTGAAGCCGAAATGGGTGTCTGCCATGGCGATGCCCTCAGTGGCTGCCGCAGGCGTGGCCGCCCTTTTCGGGCATGGGTGCATCACGCTCCACGCCAGCGGCGCTCAGACGTGCGGTGTACTCGGCCCACAGTTCGTCCTGCTTCGAGCCGAGGAAATACAGCAGATCCCAGGAGAAGATGCCCGAGCTGTGGCCGTCGGAGAACGTGGGCTGCACGGCGTAATTGCCCACCGGCTCCAGGGCGATGATGCCGACCTCGCGCTTGCCGGTCTGCAGCACTTCCTGGCCCGGGCCATGACCCTGCACCTCGGCCGACGGCGAATACACGCGCATCAGCTCGAACGGAATCCTGAACTCCTTTCCATCGGAAAAGCCGATCTCGAGCACGTGAGACTGCTGGTGCAGCGTGATCGATTGCGGCGAAGGCGTGTTCTTGTCGAGTCCGGCCATGGGAAATGTCTCCGTGTGTGTTGCGGGGTCAGACCAGCACGCGTTCGATGCCGCCTTCGTTGGCCTTGGCCACGTAGGCGGGCAGCCAGTCTTCGCCCAGGATCTGACGCGCCATTTCGACGACGATGTAGTCGGCTTCGAGCAGGCCATTGTTCAGGTCGTCGCCATAGCGGGTAAGGCCTTGCAGGCAGCTCGGGCAAGAGGTCAGTATCTTCACGTTGGCCTGCGCACCCACGGTGCCGGCGGCGCGCAGGGCGGCCTCGCCCTTGAGCAGCTCTTCTTCCTTGCGGAAGCGGATCTGGGTGGAGATGTCGGGACGGGTCACGCCCAGCGTGCCCGACTCACCACAGCAGCGCTTGCTTTCGATCACGTTGTCGCCCACCAGGGCCTTCACCGTCTTCATCGGCTCCTGCAGCTTCATCGGCGTGTGGCAGGGGTCGTGGTAGAGGTATCCGCCCTGCCCGGCTGGCAGCGTGATGCCTTTTTCGAGCAGGTATTCGTGAATGTCGATGATGCGGCAGCCAGGGAAGATCTTGTCGAATTCGTAGCCCTGCAGTTGGTCATAGCAGGTGCCGCAGCTCACCACGACGGTCTTGATGTCCAGGTAGTTCAGCGTGTTGGCCACGCGGTGGAACAGCACCCGGTTGTCGGTGATGATTTTTTCGGCCTTGTCGAACTGGCCGCTGCCACGCTGCGGATAGCCACAGCAGAGGTACCCCGGTGGCAACACGGTCTGCACGCCGGCATGCCACAGCATGGCTTGCGTGGCCAGCCCCACCTGGCTGAAGAGGCGCTCGGAACCGCAGCCGGGGAAGTAAAACACCGCCTCGGTCTCGGCCGTGGTGCCCGCCGGGTTGCGGATGATGGGCACGTAGTCCTTGTCTTCAATGTCCAGCAAGGCGCGCGCGGTCTTCTTGGGCAGGCCTCCGGGCATCTTCTTGTTGATGAAGTGGATCACCTGCTCCTTGACAGGAGCCGGTCCCAGCGTGGCGGGCGGTGCGCTCGTCTGCTTGCGCGCCACCTTCTTCAGCAGCTTGTTGGCCATGCGCTGGGCCTTGAAGCCCACGCCCACCATGGCGCCGCGCATGAACTTGATGGTCTCGGGGTTGGTCGCGTTCAGGAAAAACATGGCCGCGGCATTGCCCGGACGGAAGCTCTTCTTGCCCATCTTGCGCAAAAGATTGCGCATGTTCATGGTGACGTCGCCGAAATCGATCTTGACGGGGCACGGGCTCAGGCACTTGTGGCACACGGTGCAGTGGTCGGCCACATCTTCGAACTCTTCCCAGTGCTTGATGCTGATGCCGCGCCGGGTCTGTTCTTCGTACAGGAAGGCCTCCACCAGCAGCGATGTGGCCAGGATCTTGTTGCGCGGGCTGTAGAGCAGGTTGGCGCGCGGCACGTGCGTGGCACACACCGGCTTGCACTTGCCGCAGCGCAGGCAGTCCTTGACCGAATCGGCGATGGCGCCGATGTCGCTCTGCTGCATGATGATCGACTCGTGGCCCATGAGGCCGAAGCTGGGGGTGTAGGCGTGGGACAGGTCGGCGCTGCGCAGGCTGGCATCGGTAACCACGCCCTGACGCAGCAGCTTGCCCTTGTTGAAGCGGCCTTCGGGGTCGACGCGGTCCTTGTACTCGGCGAAGGGGCGCAGTTCCTCGTCGGTGAGGAACTCCAGCTTGGTGATGCCGATGCCATGTTCGCCGGAGATCACGCCGTCCAGGCTGCGCGCGAGCACCATGATGCGGGCCACAGCCTCGTGCGCCGCCTGCAACATCTCGTAGTCGTCGCTGTTGACCGGCAGGTTGGTGTGCACGTTGCCGTCGCCTGCATGCATGTGCAGCGCCGCCCACACGCGGCCCTTGAGCACGCGCTGGTGGATGGCGTTGCACTCGTCCAGCACCGCACCGAAGGCGGCACCGGTGAATATCTGCTGCAGCGGGGCGCGCAGCTGCGTTTTCCAGCTGGCGCGCAGGCGGTGGTCTTGCAACTGCGGGAACAGGCTGTCCACGTCGCGCAGCCAGCCGGCCCACAGCGCGCGCACCTCGCGCACCAGCACCAGGGCCTGTTGCACGCGATCTTCGAGCAGCTCGGCGCTGGGAATGTCGTTGGCGTCGTCGGTCTTGCCCAGGGGCAACTGGCCCTTGGCAAAGAAGGCTTCCAGTGCATCGGCCAGCTTGATCTTGTTGCGCAGCGAGAGCTCGATGTTGATGCGCTCGATGCCCTCGGTGTACTCGCCCATGCGTGGCAGCGGGATCACCACGTCTTCGTTGATCTTGAAGGCGTTGGTGTGCTTGCTGATGGCCGCGGTGCGCTTGCGGTCGAGCCAGAATTTCTTGCGTGCCTCGGCGCTGATGGCCACAAAGCCTTCGCCGCTGCGCGAATTGGCCAGGCGAATGACTTCGCTGGTGGCGCGCGCCACCGCGTCGGCGTCGTCGCCCACGATGTCGCCCACCAGCACCATCTTGGGCAAGGTGCCGCGCTTGCTCTTGGTGGCGTAGCCCACGGCCTTGAGGTAACGGTCGTCCAGATGCTCCAGGCCGGCCAGGATGGCGCCACCCGGGCGCTTCATCTCGGCGAACATGAAGTCCTTGATCTCCACGATCGAGGGCACGCAATCGCGCGGATTGCCGAAGAACTCCAGGCACACGGTGCGCACATGCTCGGGCATGCGGTGCACCACCCAGCGCGCGCTGGTGATCAGGCCGTCGCAACCCTCTTTCTGGATGCCCGGCAGGCCACTCAGGAACTTGTCGGTCACGTCCTTGCCCAGGCCTTCCTTGCGGAAGGTCTTGCCGGGGATCACGAGCTGTTCGGTGCGCACCGGCGTCTTGCCGTCGGCCTCGAAATACTTCAATTCGAAGCTGGCCACCTCGGCGTCGTGGATCTTGCCCAGGTTGTGGTCCAGCCGGGTGACTTCGAGCCACTGCGCCTGCGGCGTGACCATGCGCCAGCTCAACAGGTTGTCCAGCGCCGTGCCCCAGAGCACGGCCTTCTTGCCGCCGGCGTTCATGGCAATGTTGCCACCCACGCACGAGGCCTCGGCCGATGTCGGGTCAACCGCGAACACGTGACCTGCGCGCTCGGCCGCATCGGCCACGCGCTGCGTCACCACGCCGGCTTCGGTCCAGATGGTGGGCAGGGGTTTGTCGTGACCGGGCGCCTTCACCCATTCCACTTCGGTCATGGCTTCGAGCTTTTCGGTGTTGATCACCGCACTCTTCCAGGTCAGTGGGATCGCGCCGCCCGTGTAGCCGGTGCCGCCGCCCCGGGGAATGATGGTCAGACCGAGTTCGTAGCAGCCTTTGACCAGCAAGGCCATCTCGGTTTCGGTGTCGGGCGTGAGCACCACGAAGGGGTATTCCACGCGCCAGTCGGTCGCGTCGGTCACGTGCGAGACGCGCGAGAGGCCGTCGAACTTGATGTTGTCGTGCGCGGTGAGCTTGCGCAGCGCCCTGGTGGCGCGCTGGCGCAGCGCAGCCATGTCTTCAAACGAGCGCGAGAAGGCGTCCACCGCACCCTTGGCGGCCTGGAGCAACTCGGCCACCAGTTGGTCGCGCCCGGCGTCGTCTTGCGGCGTGCGGCGCTTCTGCACCTCGGTCAGGCGGTGGTGCAAGGCGTCCACCAGCTGTTTGCGGCGTTTCGGGGTGTCGAGCAGGTCGTCCTGCAGATAGGGATTGCGCTGCACCACCCAGATGTCGCCCAGCACCTCGTACAACATGCGGGCCGAGCGGCCGGTGCGGCGTTCGCCACGCAGTTCGTTCAACAATGTCCAGGCCCGCTCGCCCAGCAAGCGCTGCACGATTTCACGGTCGGAGAAGGAGGTGTAGTTGTACGGGATCTCGCGCAGGCGCGGTGCTTCGTCGGTGGCCACGGCGAAGAGCGAGAGCGGTGTGGGAGCGTTCATGGGTGTGGCAGACGCCAACGTGACAGTGGGTAACCCAAGATGGTACCGCAGGCCCCATTCACCCACCCCCCTGATGGAAACCCCTGTTGTCATGAGCAGGAAACGCCGTTGCAATCGTTTTGTCACAAAAGACCCATACCCTACGGCGTTCCCGTCGTCCGATATTTCAGGAGCCAACATGCAGAAACGCTTTCTTCCCCTCACTGGCGCCCTGGCGCTTGCCGCACTGATCAGCGGGCCAGCCCACGCCCAGACCGAGATCCAGTGGTGGCATTCCATGACCGGTGGCCTCAACGACTGGGTGCTGGACCTGTCCAATGGTTTCAACGCCAGCCAGAAGGAATACAAGATCGTGCCGACCTACAAAGGCACCTACGACGAAACCATGCCGGCGGCCGTGGCGGCCTTCCGCGCGGGCAATGCACCGCACATCCTGCAGGTGTATGAAGTCGGCACTGCGACCATGATGGCGGCCAAAGGCGCCATCGTGCCGGTGGGCAAGGTGCTGGCCGATGCGGGCTACAAGTTCGATCCCAAGGCCTACATTCCCGCCGTCGTGGGCTACTACACCGCCCCCAACGGGCAAATGCTGAGCTTCCCGCTGAACAGCTCGACCACGGTCTTCAACTACAACAAGGACCTGTTCAAGAAGGCCGGACTGGACCCGAACAGCCCACCCAAGACCTGGCCTGAAGTGGTGCTCGCTGCCGCCAAGCTCAAGGCCTCGGGCGTGAGTTGCCCGTTCACCACCAGTTGGCAGGGCTGGACCCAGCTTGAGAGCTTCTCGACCTGGCACAACACCGAGTTCGCCACCAAGGGCAATGGCTTTGGCGGCACCAGCTCACGACTGACTTTCAACAGCCCGCTGCATGTGCGCCACATCGAGAACCTGGCCAACATGGCCAAGCAGGGACTGTTTGTGTACCGCGGCCGCGGCAACGCCGCCGACGCGCCGTTCTATTCGGGCGAATGCGCGATGGCCACGGCATCGTCGTCGACCTACGCCAGCATCAAGAAGAACGCCAAGTTCGACTTCGGCATTGCCACGCTGCCTTACTACCCCGACGTGGCCGGCGCACCGCAGAACACCGTGATCGGCGGCGCTTCGCTGTGGGTCATGGCCGGCAAGAAGGCTCCTGAGTACAAGGGTGTGGCTGAATTCTTCAACTACCTGACGAATGCCGAGATCCAGGCCAAGAGCCACCAGCGCACCGGCTACCTGCCGATCACGCTGGCCTCGTTCGAAGCCACCGAGAAGTCGGGCTTCTACAAGCAGAACCCCGGCACCGACGTGGCCGTGAACCAGATGATCCGCAAGACCACCGAGAAGTCGCGCGGCATCCGCCTGGGCAACTTCGTGCAGATCCGCGCGATCGAGGACGAAGAGCTGGAACAGGTCTGGGCCGGCAAGAAGACCGCCAAGGAAGCGCTGGACAGCGCGGTCAAGCGTGGCAACGAATTGCTCGCTCGATTCGAGGCGGCCAACAAGAACTGAGTATGCTCGCCGGGGCGGCATGATTCGTTCATGCCGCCCCGTTTCACGCGCCGGTCGCGTGAGTCCTTCACAACCTTCTGCCACTGGCACGCATGGCCTCTGAAAAACGCGTCGTCTTTCGTTCCAGCTGGTTGCCGTGGGCGCTTCTCGCGCCCCAGGTCATCGTCATTCTGGTCTTTTTCTTCTGGCCAGCAGCGCAAGCGCTGCTGCAGTCGTTTCAGCAGTCCGACGCCTTCGGCATCTCGACCGAATGGGTGGGGCTGCAGAACTTCAAGAACCTGATCGACGACGAGACCTATCTGGCCTCGTTCAAGACCACCGCCGTGTTCTCGGTGCTGGTGGCCAGCCTGGGCATCGGCATCTCGCTGCTGCTCGCCGTGTTCGCAGACCGTGTGGTCAAGGCCACGCTGATCTACCGCACGCTGCTGATCTGGCCCTATGCGGTGGCCCCGGCCGTGGCCGGTGTACTGTGGCTGTTCATGCTGGCACCTTCCATCGGCGTCGTCTCTTACGCGCTGCGCGCTGTGGGCATCGAGTGGAACAGCCTGCTCAACAGCAACCACGCGATGACGTTGATCGTGATGGCCTCGGTCTGGAAGCAGATTTCCTACAACTTCCTGTTCTTCCTGGCGGGCCTGCAAAGCATCCCGAAATCGCTGATCGAGGCCGCGGCCATCGACGGCGCCCATCCATGGCGGCGTTTCTGGACCATTCAATTCCCGCTGCTCTCACCCACCACGTTTTTCCTGTTCGTGATCAACGTGGTCTACGCCTTCTTCGATACCTTCGCCATCGTGGACGCAGCCACCCAGGGCGGCCCGGGCAAGGACACCGCGATCCTGGTCTACAAGGTCTACTACGACGGCTTCAAGGCGCTGGACCTCGGTGGCTCTGCCGCGCAGTCGGTGGTCCTGATGGTGATCGTCATTGCGCTCACGGTGGTGCAGTTCCGCTTCGTCGAGAAGAAAGTGCAGTACTGACATGATCGAACGCCGCCCCGGCCTGACTCTCCTCTCCCACGCCGTGCTGATCATCGGCGTGCTGGTGGTCGGCTTCCCGCTCTACCTGACCTTCGTTGCCTCCACCCAGACGGCCGACGCCATCGTGCAAGCACCCATGTCGCTGCTGCCCGGCAACCAGTTGATTGAAAACTACACCGCTGCGCTCAAAGGCACCGGCATGGGGGCTGCATCGAACGCGCCGGTGGGGCGAATGATGATGGTCAGCCTGATCACCGCACTGGTGATCGCGGTTGGCAAGATCGCGATCTCGCTGCTGTCGGCGTTCGCCATCGTCTACTTCCGCTTCCCCTTCCGCATGCTGTTCTTCTGGGCCATCTTCGTCACGCTGATGCTGCCAGTGGAAGTGCGCATCGGACCCACCTACTCGGTGGTGGCCAGCCTGGGCATGCTCAACACCTACGCTGGCCTCACCGTGCCGCTGATCGCCTCGGCCACCGCCACCTTCTTGTTCCGCCAGTTCTTCCTGACCGTGCCCGACGAGTTGGTGGAAGCCGCGCGCATGGACGGCGCTGGCCCGATGCGCTTCTTCAAGGACGTGCTGCTGCCGCTGTCGGTCACCTCGATTGCCGCGCTGTTTGTCATTCAGTTCATCTACGGCTGGAACCAGTACCTCTGGCCGCTGCTGGTCACAACTGAAGAGAGCATGTACCCGGTGGTGATCGGCATCAAGCGCATGATCAGTGGCGGTGACGCCGCCACCGACTGGAACATCGTGATGGCCACCGCCGTGCTGGCCATGATCCCGCCCGCCCTGGTCGTCATCCTGATGCAGCGCTGGTTCGTCAAGGGCTTGGTGGACACTGAGAAGTAAGCCTCCGCTTCAACGAACAACAACAGAGATTTCCATGGCATCCATCTCCCTACGCAACGTCGTCAAGCGCTACCGCACCGGCAAAACCGAACTGCAAGTCATCCACAGCGTCAACGCCGAAATTGCCCACGGCGAATTCATCGTGATCGTCGGTCCGTCGGGCTGCGGCAAGTCCACCCTGCTGCGCATGGTGGCTGGCCTGGAAGAGATCAGCGGTGGCGAGATCAGCATCGGCGAGCGTGTCGTCAATGAACTGGAGCCGGCCGAGCGCGATATCGCGATGGTGTTCCAGAACTACGCGCTGTATCCGCACATGACGGTATTCGACAACATGGCCTACGGCTTGAAGATCAAGAAGGTGCCGATCGACGAGATCAAGCAGCGGGTCGACAAGGCTGCCGGCATCCTGGAGCTGGGCCACCTGCTGGCGCGCAAGCCACGCGAGCTCTCGGGCGGCCAACGCCAGCGCGTGGCCATGGGCCGCGCCATCGTGCGCCAGCCCCAGGTTTTCCTGTTCGACGAGCCGCTGTCCAACCTGGACGCCAAACTGCGCGCCCAGACGCGCCTGGAGATCCAGAAGTTGCACCGTGAACTTGGCATCACCTCACTTTTTGTCACGCACGATCAGGTGGAGGCGATGACCCTGGCCGAACGCATGATCGTGATGAACGCCGGCAACATGGAACAGTTCGGAACGCCCGAAGAGGTGTATTCCCGCCCGGCCACCACGTTTGTCGCCAGCTTCATCGGCTCACCCCCCATGAACCTTCTCAAGTCGGCACCGGGCGGCAGGACGGGCCAGATCCTGGGTGTGCGACCGGAGCACCTGGACATCGGCTCGGAAGGCTGGGCGCTGCAGGTGGAGACGGTGGAGCTGCTCGGCGCCGAGCGACTGGTGCATGCCCGGCTGGGCGACGAACAACTCATCATCCGTACCCACGAAGACCAAGGTGCACCGGCGGTGGGCAGCACCATTCACGCCCAGCCGAGGCTGGAGCGCCTGCACTGGTTCGACGCAACCACCGGCAAGCGGGTGTGAGCTTGGGGGACCACAAGACACCATGGCCTTATCCGCGGTGGATCGCCCACCGCGGCGCCGGCAAGCTCGCGCCCGAAAACACACTGGCCGCGTTCCGGCTGGGCGCCTCGCACGGCTACCGCATGTTCGAGTGCGACGCCAAACTCAGTGCCGACGGTGTGGTGTTCCTGCTGCACGACGACACGCTGCAGCGCACCAGCAACGGGCACGGCGTGGGCGGCGACCAGTCGTGGAGCGCCTTGAGTCAGCTCGACGCGGGCAGCTGGCATTCGCGCGGCTACGCGGGTGAGCCACTGGCCACTCTGGAAGGTGTGGCCCGTTACTGCCAGGCCAACGCCTGCTGGCTCAACATCGAAATCAAACCCACTCCAGGCCTGGAAGCCCAGACCGGCAGGGCGGTGGCGACAGCTGCGCAGCGCCTTTGGCAAGACCGGCCCGGCTGGCCTCCCCTGCTGACCTCGTTCCAGCCTGAAGCCCTGCAAAGCGCCATGGCCACGGCGCCCGAGTTGCCACGCGGCCTGCTGCTCGACACCTTGTGGACCGGCTGGATGGACGTGGCCCGTTCACTGGAGTGCGTGGCTGTGGTCTGCAACCACGCGCTGTGGGACGCGGCGCTGATCGCCACAACCCGGGCGGCCAACCTGCGCACGCTGGCCTACACGGTCAACGACGACTGGGCCGCGCAGCGGCTGATCGACTTGGGGCTGGACGGCATCATCACCGACCGGGTGGATCTGTTCGCCCCGGGCTCCTGAGTCAACGACCGCGCAACCACCAGGCCACCGTCCCCTGGGCCAGCACGAGTGCCGCGTAGGTGGCGACCTTTCCGTCGCGACCGAAGTACACCAGCCCCACGAGCAGCACCACCACGCCAGAGACGACCAGCAACCCCAGCTGCAGGCCGCGGCCGACTCCCGGTCGCCCCTTGCCTCGCACCGCCAAGCCAGCCCACAGCAGCAGCCCGACGCCGAGAGCGGGCGCCACGAAACCCACCAGGTGCGAGAGAACAGACAAAGGTGTCATTGAGAGTTGCCAGTGACGTGCATAAGCGATCAATTTTATAATCTGACAATGTCTGTCTGGACCCTCGGCATCAACCATCACACGGCTCCGCTCGATTTGCGGGGCCGTTTTGCGTTTGCGCTCGACCAGATCCAGCCCACTTTGCACGGTTACCGCCAAAGTCTGGTGCGCCAACCCGAGGCCACCTTGCTCTCCACCTGCAACCGCACCGAACTCTATGGCGCGGGCGACGCATCGGCGGTGGATCCCACGCTGGACTGGTTGGCCCAGACCGGCGGCGTGAGCACAAACGTGCTGCGCGACCATGCCTATGTGCTGCGCGACGACCAGGCGGCCCGCCATGCGTTCCGCGTGGCCAGCGGGCTGGACAGCATGGTGCTGGGGGAAGCCCAGATCCTGGGCCAGATGAAGGACGCAGTGCGCGCTGCCCACGACGCCGGCGCCCTGGGCAGCACGCTGCACCAGCTGTTCCAGCGCTCCTTCGCCGTGGCCAAGGAAGTGCGCAGCTCCACCGAGATCGGTGCCCACTCCATCAGCATGACGGCCGCGGCCGTGCGCCTGGCCTCGCAGCTGTTTGAGGACCTGAAGGACATCCGGGTGCTGTTCGTCGGCGCGGGTGAGATGATCGAACTCGCCGCCACCCACTTCGCCGCGAAGACGCCCAAGAGCATGGCGATCGCCAACCGCACGCTGGAGCGCGGCGAGAAGCTGGCCAACCGGTTCGGCGCCCAGGTCCTCCGCCTGGCCGACCTGCCCGACCGCTTGCACGAGTTCGACGCCGTCATCAGCTGCACCGCCAGCACCTTGCCCATCATCGGTCTGGGTGCTGTCGAGCGAGCGCTGAAGAAGCGTCGCTATCGCCCCATGTTCATGGTCGACCTGGCCGTGCCGCGCGACATCGAATTTGAAGTGAAGGCGCTGACCGACGTGTACCTCTACACCGTCGACGACCTGGCCACCGTGGTGCAGACCGGCAAGGACAACCGCCAGGCCGCCGTGGCCCAGGCCGAAGTGATCATCGACGCCGGCGTGGCCAGCTTCATGCACTGGATGGAACAGCGCAACCCCGCCAACGGCGTGGTCCCCCTGATCCAGCAGATCAACGCGCAGGCCGATGAATGGCGCGCTGTGGAACTCGCCCGAGCCCGCCGCCTGCTGGCCAGGGGCGAACCGGTGGAAGCCGTGCTGGAAGCCCTGTCCAGAGGCCTGACTCAAAAGATGCTGCACGGCACGCTGGCCGAGCTGCACACCGGCGACACCGCCGCGCGCGCGGTGACGGCGCAGACCGTCTCGCGTCTCTTCCTGCGCGAATCCTCGGCCAAGTCGCCGCGCGACCCACAAGCCTAGCGGCTTGCGTCGGGCGACACCGTCTGCGGTTCGGTACCGTCGGATGGCTGGCCCGCCGACACCGACATTCCCCACCCATGAAACCCTTCGTCCGCGACACCCTCCTGCGCCAACGCGCCCGCCTGCACGAGCTCGACGCCCTGCTCTCGGCCCCCGACGTGGTGGACAACATGGAGCGCTTCAAAACGCTCAGCCGCGAGCACGCCGACGCCTCAACCGTGGTCGAGGTGTTCAACCGCTACCTGCGGCGCGAAGCGGACCTGGCCTCGGCCACCGGAATGCTCGCGGACGCGGACATGGCCGACATGGCCCGCGAGGAAATCGACAGCGCGCAGGCGGACATGGCCCAACTCGACACCGAGCTGCAGCAGTTGCTCTTGCCCAAAGACCCCGACGACGAGCGCAACGCCTTCGTGGAAATCCGCGCGGGCACCGGTGGCGACGAATCGGCGCTGTTTGCCGGCGACCTGGCGCGGCTGTACACCCGCTACGCCGAGCGTCAGGGCTGGCAGGTGGAAACCGTCAGCGAGTCGCCCAGCGAGCTTGGCGGCTACAAGGAAGCGGTGCTGCGCGTGTCCGGCGCCGGTGCCTACGGTCGGCTGCGCTTCGAGTCGGGCGGCCACCGCGTGCAACGCGTGCCGGCCACGGAAACGCAGGGCCGCATCCACACCAGCGCAGCCACCGTGGCCGTGATGCCCGTGCCTGACGAAACGGAGGCGGTGAAGCTCAATCCGAGCGAACTGCGCATCGACACCTATCGAGCCAGCGGTGCTGGCGGCCAGCACATCAACAAGACCGACTCCGCCGTGCGCGTGACCCACCTGCCCACCGGCATCACCGCCGAATGCCAGGACGGCCGCAGCCAGCACAGCAACAAGGCCAAGGCCCTGCAGGTGCTCACCGCGCGCCTGCAGGAGAAAGACCGCAGCGAGCGCGCCGCCAAGGAAGCCGCCACCCGCAAGGGCCTGATCGGCAGCGGCGACCGCAGCGACCGCATCCGCACCTACAACTTTCCCCAGGGCCGCATCACCGACCACCGCATCAACCTCACGCTCTACAAGGTGCTGCAGGTGATGGAGGGTGATCTGGACGAGGTCATCCATGCCTTGCAGGTGGCGCGTGGCACCGAGCTGCTGGCCGAGCTCGAACAGCGCAACGGCGCATGACGACCGCACGCGAAACGCAGGCACGGTTGCAGCGCGAAGGCCTGGACCGGCTGGATGCACAGATGCTCCTGTTGCTGGCCCTGCATCGCAGCCCGCACGATCGCGCCTGGCTGCTGGCGCACGACAGCGATGCGCTTGAATCCGGCACCCTGACTCGGCTGGCCGCCCTGCTGCAGCGGCGCCAGCGAGGTGAACCGATGGCTTACCTGTACGGCAAACAGGAATTTTTCGGGTTGCCATTGGCCGTGGATCATCGGGTGCTGGTGCCACGCCCCGACACCGAAACGCTGGTTCACTGGGCGCTGGAGATGATGGATGCGCAAGCCCGCCCAGCCCGCGTGCTGGACCTGGGCACCGGCAGCGGCGCCATTGCGCTGGCCATCGCTTCGCAGCGGCCACATGCATCGGTGAGCGCCAGCGACGCCAGCGAAGATGCCCTGGCGGTCGCCCGCGACAACGCGCAGCGTCTGAGGCTGCCCGTGCAGTTTCACGCCGGATCGTGGCTGGACGCCGTCCCGGGCCAACGCTTCGACCTGATCGTCACCAACCCGCCCTACATTGCCGAGGGTGACCCACATCTGGTCGGCCTGATGCACGAACCCTTGTCGGCCCTCACGGCCGGCGCCGACGGCCTGGATGACATCCGCGCCATCGTCGCCAACGCGCCGCAGGCGCTGGAGCCGGGCGGCTGGCTGCTGATCGAACATGGCTTCGACCAGGCCGCTGCGGTTCGCGGCCTGCTGCAAGACGCCGGATTCGAACAGGTGAGCAGCCGCACCGACCTTGCGGCCATCGAGCGCTGCAGCGGCGGCCAATGGCCGCAAGGGCGATAATGCATGCCGTTCCCGGGTCACTTCAGACCCATTCGCAGAAGGACCTTTCAGCCATGAGCGACGCCCAAACCCGAATCGACCAACTGGTCAAATCCAACGACATCGTGCTGTTCATGAAGGGCAACGCGAGCTTTCCCATGTGCGGCTTTTCCGGCCGCGCCATCCAGATCCTCAAGGCCTGCGGCGTCGAGACCAAGACGCTCAAGACCGTGAACGTGCTCGAAGACGAAGAAGTCCGCCAGGGCATCAAGGAATACAGCAACTGGCCGACCATCCCGCAGCTCTACGTCAAGGGCGAGTTCGTCGGCGGCTCGGACATCATGATGGAGATGTACCAGTCGGGCGAACTGCAACAGGTCATCACCGGCCAGAGCTGACAAGCCTTGCGCCACCGCACAAGCCGCCCTCGGGTGGCTTTGTCGTTTCTGACGTCCGCCATTTGCGCGGTTTCGCACGGACAGGGTCGATCCGGCAGTCAACGGGGTCTTCACGGGGCTTTTCGGGCTTCATGGCGGGCACATCTTGTGCTTGAATGAAATCGCCACTGAACCTTCAAGGAGAACCCCATGAGCTCACGCAGCCTGGTCGCTTCACCCCCTCTTGGTCTGCCCATCGCCCAGATGCGCAGCGTGTTCAGCGCCGACGAAGTCGAGCGCAAGCTGGCCAAACTGCAGGCCAGTGGCAACGAGCGCGAATACGAAAGCCTGCGCAACACGTGGCAGCGCATGCTGGAGCGCGGCCCACAACGCTTCGCCGTCAAACCCTCGGGTGTGCCCGACATGGCACCGCTCTACGACCTGCTGCCCAATTTTGGCGAAGTGCTCGATGACGTGAAGCGCCACGTGGCCCTGAGCCAGGACAGCCGCGACAGCCTGGAGGTCACACCCATCCTCTTGCTCGGCCCGCCTGGCGTGGGCAAGACCCACTTCGCCAAACAGCTGGCCGACCTGCTGGGCACCAGCCTGAGCCTGGTGCCCATGAGTTCCATGACGGCAGGCTGGCTGCTGTCGGGTTCATCCTCGCAATGGAAAGGCGCCAAACCGGGCAAGGTGTTCGAAGCGTTGATCGACGGCCAGTACGCCAACCCGGTGATCGTGGTCGACGAAATCGACAAGGCCAATGCCGATGCGCAATACGACCCACTGGGCGCGCTCTACAGCCTGCTGGAGCACGACACCGCGCAAAACTTCGTCGACGAGTTCGCCGAGGTGCCCATCGACGCCAGCCAGGTGATCTGGGTCACCACCGCCAACGACGAGCGCCACATTCCGGAACCGATCATGAACCGCATGAACGTGTTCGAGATCGCACCGCCCACACTGGAGGCCGCACGCAAGATCGGCGCCCATCTCTACCGCAGCATCCTCGGGGAGCACGACTGGGGACAGCGCTTTGATCCGGAGCCGGCCGACGACGTGCTGGACCAGCTCGCGGTGCTGGCACCGCGCGAAATGCGCCGGGCGCTGGTCACTGCGTTTGGCAATGCGCGGCTGGACAACCGCTACCGCGTGGAACCCGACGACCTGCCCAAAGCGGGCACGAGCAAGAGCCGCATCGGGTTTCTTCAATAGCGGCCCCTCAAGCGTCGGGGTGTGCCCAGTTTTTAGCTGCGGTGTACACGGCGTTGGGGTACTCGGCACGGCCCCGGCTGCCGTTGTAACGGCCCAGCGCCAGAAAGGTGTCACCGCGTTCGCGGTCGAGGTAGTGGCGCAGGATCACGCAGCCAAAGCGCAAGTTGGTCTGCATGTTGAAGAGCCGACTGGGGTCACCATCGCCAATCAGGCGTGACCAGAACGGCATGATCTGCATGTAGCCCCGCGCACCCACACGCGAAATGGCGAATTTCCGGAATGCGCTCTCGACCTGGATCAAGCCCAGCACCATCGTGGTGTCCAGCCCCGCGCGGCGCGTTTCGTACCAGACGGTCTGCAGGAATTCAATGCGCGTCTGAAAGTCGGTCTTGCGCCGCTGCAGCCGCCCACTGCTGGCGCCAAGCCAACGCAAGTAGGCCAGCCGCTTTTCCAGGTCGGCGAATTCGGGCACCGGTGGCGCGCTGTTGGAGATGGCGGCGCTCAAAGCACCGCGCACCGAATCTGCCAGCGGCTCTTCAAGCTGCCCACCTGCGTGCGCCCAATGGGGCAACGAACCCAGCCCCAGCGACGCCGCCCCCAGCAGGCAGTCGCGACGCGACCAGGCCAGCGGCTTCATGCGCCGAGCTTGCCCTTCAGCAAGGCAAGCACGTCGGCCACCGCCACCTGGGTGGCAGCGGCATCACGGCGGTGCTGGTATTCCACCTGCCCTGCCTTCAAGCCCCTGTCGCCGATGGTCACCCGATGCGGCACACCAATGAGTTCCCAGTCGGCAAACATCGCCCCCGGGCGCTCGCCGCGATCATCCAGGATCACGTCGATGCCCGCCGCGATCAGATCGCCGTGGAGTCGTTCGGCGGCAGCCTTCACCTCCGGGCTGCGGTCCATGCCGATGGGGCACACCACCACGGTGAACGGTGCCAGCGCGTCGGGCCAGATGATGCCGCGCTCGTCGTGGTTCTGTTCGATGGCCGCGGCTGGCAGGCGCGTGATGCCGATGCCGTAGCAGCCCATTTCGAAGTGCGCAGGCTTGCCGTCTTCGCCCAGGAAAGTGGCGTTCATCGCCTTGCTGTATTTGGTGCCCAGGTAAAACACATGGCCCACTTCGATGCCACGCTCGATGGCGAGCACGCCCTTGCCGTCGGGTGAGGCGTCGCCTTCGACCACATTGCGCAGATCTGCCACCACGTCCGGCTCGGGCAGGTCGCGGCCCCAGTTCACCCCGGTCATGTGGAAATCCGGTTCGTTGGCACCGCAGATCCAGTCGGCCAGCACGGCCACTTCGCGGTCCACCACCAGTTTCACCGGCTTCTTCAGGCCAATGGGTCCCAGGTAGCCGGGGCGGCAACCGAAGTGCTCTTCAATCTCAGGCACGCTGGCGAAGCGGAAACCGGCGCTCAGGCCTGGTACCTTGTTCACCTTGACTTCGTTCATGTCGTGATCACCGCGCAGCAGCAGCAGCCATACCTGACTATTGACGGTCTCACCCGCCTCGTTGAGCGTGTCGGTGGCCAGCACCAGAGACTTGACCGTGGTGGCCAGAGGGACCCCCAGCAACGCGGCCACATCGGCACAGGTGCTCTTGCCCGGCGTTGGCGTTTTGGCCATCCCATTTGAGGGCGCAGGACGCAGTGCCGCGGGTGCCAGCGCCTCGGCCTTCTCCAGGTTGGCCGCGTAGTCGCTGCCAGGGCAGTACACGATGGCGTCTTCGCCCGTGGCCGCGATCACCTGAAATTCCTCGCTCAGATCACCCCCGATGGCGCCGCTGTCAGCGGCCACAGCCCGGTAACGCAAACCGAATCGATCAAAGATGCGCCGATAGGCTGCCGCCATCACTTGGTAGCTGGCCTTGGCCGTCGCCTCATCGCGGTCAAAGCTGTAAGCGTCCTTCATGATGAATTCACGCCCGCGCATCAGACCAAAACGAGGGCGACGCTCATCGCGAAATTTGGTCTGGATCTGGTAAAAATTCTTCGGCAATTGCTTGTGGCTGCGCAGCTCTTGGCGCGCGATGTCGGTGACCACCTCCTCGCTGGTGGGCTGCACGATGAAATCGCGGTCGTGCCGGTCCTTGATGCGCAGCAACTCCGGGCCCATCTTTTCAAAGCGACCTGTCTCCTGCCACAGCTCGGCCGGCTGGATCACCGGCATGGTGAGTTCAACCGCACCAGCGCGGTTCATTTCCTCGCGCACGATGGCTTCCACCTTGTGGATCACGCGCAGACCCATGGGCATGTAGCTGTAGATGCCTGCGCCAAGCTTCTTGATCATGCCGGCGCGCGTCATGAGCTGGTGGCTCACCACTTCGGCGTCGGCCGGTGCTTCCTTTTGGGTCGAGATGAAGAACTGGGAGGCTTTCATGGGCTCAGCGCCGCCCGCAGGCAGCTCGGTGGATTCAAAAAAGGGAGGACTCTGAACAGATGTGCGGGGCAAACTGGCCCAAGCGGGCCCAATTTTGGGGCGTCCCGCAGCGCTCAGAGAGACAACAGGTGTGTGATCACTTCGCAACTCGCATGCAGCGATGCATAATGAAGACAGTTTAAAAATTTGGGGTTGATTATGCTTGACAGAGAAGGCTTCAGGCCCAATGTCGGCATCATTCTGCTCAACCAGCGAAACCAGGTGTTCTGGGGCAAGCGCATACGCTCACACTCCTGGCAGTTTCCGCAAGGTGGCATCGACAGGGGCGAGACACCTGAGCAGGCGATGTACCGCGAGTTGCACGAAGAAGTGGGCCTCATGCCCGAGCACGTGAACATTGTGGCCCGCACGCGGGACTGGTTGCGCTACGAAGTGCCGGACCGCTTCATCCGCCGGGATGCCCGCGGCCACTACAAGGGCCAGAAACAGATCTGGTATCTGTTGCGATTGGTGGCGCAAGACTGGAACCTGAACCTGCGCGCCACGAGCCATCCTGAATTTGATGCATGGCGCTGGCACGACTACTGGGTGCCGCTGGACGTGGTGGTCGAATTCAAACGCGGCGTCTACGAGATGGCACTCACGGAACTGGCGCGGTACCTGCCCAGGACCGATCATCGAACCCGCTATTTGCGCAGCGGCACGCGGCAACGCCAGGACGACGGCGGTGATGAACCCATGTCGCCACTGTGCGCACCCATGGGGCTGGAATTGCCACCTGGTGCCAGCTTCGACCCCGATCCACAGAACGATGGTCGTTCAGTGCACACCCCATTCAAATGACATCTCATTCTCAATGCCGACCGAAGTGGATAGCCTCGGCATGCACGTTCGCAGCGCTTTGCACAACGGCTTCGATTCTTCAGGCGCAACCCTCCTCCCTCGAAGAGACGGTATGGGTCGAGTCAGCAGTGGTTCCTCCAACGGTGTTCAGCACGGAAGTGCTGCAGCCATTTGAAGTCATGAAGAACTCGGCCCTGACATACGGTATCGATCCCGCCAGCCTGAACGTGGGTGAAGACGGTGTGGTGCGCTTCGTGATGGTGGCACGCAGCGCCAGCGGAGCGCTCAATGTCCTGTACCAGGGCATACGCTGCGCGACCGCCGAAACCAAGACCTACGCGCGTTTGAGCGACAAGGGAAGCTGGAACACCAGTCCGGACGTCAAGTGGCAGGCACTGTCTTTCAGCGGTCCAACGCGACCCGCGATGATGCTGGCCCGCCAAGGTGTTTGTGAAGGCCGCACCATCACGGGCAGTCCCCAGAAAATCCTCGCGACCTTGAAGACCGATCGCATCGATCCCCGCTGAATCGCCTTCGGGCTGCCGCTTTCAGGTGCGTGCCAGCACCATGTTGTCGCGGTGAATCATTTCGGGTTCAGCTGCGTATCCCAGCAATCGCTCAAAATCAGCAGACGATTTGCGACACAGCAAACGGGCCTCCGAGCTGGCGTAGTTCGCCAGACCACGGGCCACCTCGACGCCACGGCCATCGCGAACGGCGATCACATCACCCCGCGAAAAATCGCCGTCCACGCCCGTCATGCCGATCGGCAGCAGGCTTTTTCCCTCACCGACAATCTTGCCCACGGCTCCGTCGTCCACCATCACTGCGCCGCGCATTTGCAGGTGGTCCAACATCCAACGCTTGCGCGCCTGGTTCTTCGGCGTGTTGGCCACCAGGCAGGTCCCAATGGCCTCTCCATTGCACAAACGGAGCAATACCCTCGGCTCACGCCCCCAGGCAATCACAGTCGAGGCTCCTGACCCGGCTGCGCGCTTGGCAGCAAGGATTTTGGTGATCATGCCGCCCTTGCCGATACCACTGCCAGCGCCGCCAGCCATGGACTCGAGCTGGGGATCACCTGCACGTGCCTCATGCACGAACCGCGCTGCAGGATCGTGTCGCGGGTCAGCCGTGTACAGGCCCTTCTGATCGGTCAGGATCACGAGCACGTCGGCCTCCACCAGGTTGGCCACCAAAGCCCCCAGGGTGTCGTTGTCGCCAAACTTGATCTCGTCATTGACAACCGTGTCGTTCTCGTTGATCACCGGCACCACGCCCAGTTGCAGGAGCGTGAGCAAGGTCGAGCGGGCGTTCAGATAACGCTCGCGGTCGGCCAGATCAGCGTGCGTAAGCAGCACCTGCGCGCTGCCAACGCCATGTTCGCGCAACTTGGACTCGTACATCTGAACCAGCCCCATCTGCCCTACGGCCGCAGCTGCTTGCAGTTCATTGATTTCTTTGGGACGCACCGTCCAGCCCAGGCGCTTCATGCCTTCGGCCACCGCCCCGCTGCTCACCATGATGAGTTCGCGGCCTTCCTGCACAAGCGCCGCCAACTGCTGACTCCATTGCCCGATCGCATCCTCGTCGAGCCCTCGGCCCTCGTTGGTCACCAGGGACGAGCCCACCTTGACCACGATGCGTCGCGCCATTTTCAGTGGTCCATTGACGCGCACCGGCGCCGAACCCGTGTTGTCTGCGAGGAGCATGGTCGACATGGGAAAGAAAGTTCAGCCAGGCATGGGCGTATCAAAACGCGGATCGATATCCACCGGTGCCAGCGTTGCCTGATGCACCTTGGCAATGTGTTCGTAGACCTTTTGAACCAGAAACTCGCACCCCTCACGCGTGAGCGCTGAGATCTCGAAGACGGGGCCTTTGTACTTGAGGCGCTTGACGATGTCCTTGACCTTCGCTTCGCGCTCGTCCAACGGAACCATGTCCAGCTTGTTGAGCACGAGCCAGCGCGGCTTCTCATACAACGCCTGATCGAACTTCTTGAGCTCGGCCACGATGGCTTTGGCCTGCACGACGGGATCCACACCTTCGTCAAAAGGCGCAACGTCCACCATGTGCAGCAGCAAACGCGTTCTCTGGAGATGTCGCAGGAACTGATGCCCCAGGCCCGCGCCCTCCGAGGCACCCTCGATCAAGCCTGGAACATCGGCCACCACAAAGCTCTTCTCGGGCGCCACTCGAACCACGCCCAAGTTCGGATGCAGCGTCGTGAACGGATAGTCGGCGATCTTCGGGCGGGCGTTCGAGATGGCTGAAATCAGAGTGGACTTTCCAGCGTTCGGCATGCCCAGCAGGCCAACGTCGGCCAGCACTTTGAGCTCCAGCTTGAGGGTCCGTTTCTCGCCAGCCCAGCCCGGCGTTTTCTGTCGCGGCGCCCGGTTGGTCGAGCTCTTGTAGTGCATGTTGCCAAAGCCCCCGTCGCCGCCTTTGGCAATGGTGACCTGCTCGCCAGGCTGCAACAGCTCATGCAGCACTTCGCCGGTCTCCGCGTCGGCAATGATGGTGCCAACCGGCATTTTGAGAATGATGTCGTCACCCTTGACACCGAACATGTCGGAGCCTTTGCCATGCTCCCCGCGCTCAGCTTCAAAGCGGCGCGTGAAGCGGAAATCCACCAGCGTGTTCAGGCTGGCATCGGCCACGGCATACACGTGCCCCCCTCGTCCACCGTCACCGCCATCGGGGCCACCGAACTCCTTGTACTTTTCATGCCGGAAAGATGCGCAGCCATTGCCGCCATCGCCCGCGGCGACATCAATGGTGGCTTCATCCACAAATTTCATGACATGCTTTCCAGGGATGCATCCCCACAAAAGGAACCAAAACAAAAAGCCCGCTTGAGCGGGCCTTCTGCATTCAACGCGTCAGCATTCTGCAAACGCTGCCCACGCTCTACAAGCCGGCAGCGATTGCAGTCACCCGATCAAACGGGCGTGATGCTGACGGTCTGGCGATTGAGTTCGCCCTTCACGGCAAAGCTCACGTGACCATCCACCGTGGCAAAGATCGTATGGTCCTTGCCCAGGCCGACGTTCAAGCCGGGGTGGAACTTGGTGCCGCGCTGACGTACGATGATCGAGCCTGCGCTGACCAGTTCACCGCCAAACGCTTTCACGCCGAGCATCTTGGGCTTGGAATCGCGCCCGTTTCGCGTTGAGCCGCCGCCTTTTTTCTGTGCCATGTTGACTTACTCCTCAGGCTGCGATCGACGAAATCTGCAGTTCGGTGAAATTTTGACG